>NZ_CAKKNA010000039.1 GCF_918741275.1 Bacillus sp. CECT 9360 | reverse complement strand
AGTTGGGGGATCTCCCCCTGTGAGAGTAGGACGTCGCCAAGCTTATATTGTTCCGCAGTAGCTCAGTGGTAGAGCATTCGGCTGTTAACCGAACGGTCGTAGGTTCGAGTCCTACCTGCGGAGCCATTATTGGAGAGCTGTCCGAGTGGCCGAAGGAGCACGATTGGAAATCGTGTATACGCTAACCGCGTATCAAGGGTTCAAATCCCTTGCTCTCCGCCATTTCATTTTTTAATAATGGCCCCTTGGTCAAGCGGTTAAGACACCGCCCTTTCACGGCGGTAACACGGGTTCGAATCCCGTAGGGGTCACCATATCTCATATTGGAGGATTAGCTCAGCTGGGAGAGCATCTGCCTTACAAGCAGAGGGTCGGCGGTTCGATCCCGTCATCCTCCACCATTTCATTACATAGAATAACGGAATGAAATGTAACACATAAGCAAATAGCATCATTCATATTGTCGCGGGGTGGAGCAGTCTGGTAGCTCGTCGGGCTCATAACCCGAAGGTCGCAGGTTCAAATCCTGTCCCCGCAATCATAATGGTCCGGTAGTTCAGTTGGTTAGAATGCCTGCCTGTCACGCAGG
>NZ_CAKKNA010000038.1 GCF_918741275.1 Bacillus sp. CECT 9360 | reverse complement strand
TCTTCTCTGGATAAGTGGATCTCTCAACATAATGCCTCCGGTTCATTCAAAGAAGCCGATAACCGAACACCGGAAGAAACAGAATTGGTAAAGCTCCGTAAGGAACTCAAACAGTTACAGATGGAGAATGATATTTTAAAGCAAGCTGCGCTGATACTAGGACGAAAGTAAATGTGATTCGGAACAACCAGCACAAATACTCGATATCAGCAATGTGCGACGTCCTTCAATTGCCTAGAAGCACTTATTATTATGAAGCGAAAGAAAGAAAATCCGAAGATGACATCACTTCCGACATCATCGAAATATTTCATGAGAGCCGCCAAAACTATGGAACTCGTAAAATTAAAGTGGAATTAAAGAAACGTGGACTAGTTGTTTCCAGAAGACGAATTGGTCGGATTATGAAAGAACAAGGACTCGTGTCCACCTACACTGTGGCTCAATTTAAACCCCATTCGAAGAAGGTTAATGAATCGAGCCAGGCTAATGAACTGAATCGAGAATTTAATCAGGAAAATGAGTTGAATGCGATTGTAAGCGACTTAACATATGTAAGGGTCAATCAAAAATGGCAATACATATGTGTGTTTGTTGATCTCTTTAACA
>NZ_CAKKNA010000037.1 GCF_918741275.1 Bacillus sp. CECT 9360 | reverse complement strand
CGAAGGAAAGAGTACACCGATCAAGAGCGGTATATTAAGAAATTGGAATTGGAGAATGCTGTCTTAAAAAAGTTTCAGGAAATCTTAATGAAGGGGGGAAGAAATTAAAGTTTCATGTAGTAGATGTTTTAAGAGATCAATTTAAGGTTGCGGAACTCTGTGAGTTTCTTGGTGTATCAGAGAGTGGTTACTATAAATATAAGAAGTATATAAAAGAAGATAAAGATGCCGAAATAAAAAAGTTAATTCTACAACTATATGAGGATTCAGACAAACAATGGGGATATCGGAGTATCCACATGGAGCTCCAAGAAGAGTACCAAATGGAAATTAATCATAAACGAGTGTATCGACTTTGCAGAGAACTTGGAATCCAATCCATCATTCGAAAAAAGAGAAAGTTTCCAAACTATAATCAGTATAAACGGAAAGAACCAGAAACCATTGCCCCTAATATAATCGATAGGGACTTTTCAGCTCATACACCTAATGAAAAATGGGTTACAGACATAACTACCTTCCAAATTGAAGAGGAAAAATTACATTTATCTGCCATTTTGGATCTGTATAATAATGAAATCATTGCCTATGAAATGGGAAGAAACACAGAAACAATTTTAGTGATCAAAACTGTATACCAAGCTATTCAAAAAGAAAAGGATGTGCAAGGTGTCATCCT
>NZ_CAKKNA010000036.1 GCF_918741275.1 Bacillus sp. CECT 9360 | reverse complement strand
CCGAAGTCGGTGAGGTAACCTTTTGGAGCCAGCCGCCTAAGGTGGGACAGATGATTGGGGTGAAGTCGTAACAAGGTAGCCGTATCGGAAGGTGCGGCTGGATCACCTCCTTTCTAAGGATAATACGAGAAGCGCTTTTGTTTTGTTCAGTTTTGAAAGAAGCAATTCTTTCTATTGTAGACAAACATTGTTTGTCTATTTGTTCCTTGAAAACTAGATAACAGTAATATAAGGCGAATTTTTGCGTCAATTTTCAAAACACCGAGTAAGAATGCAAGTCTGGTGATTTGTCAGGACCGAGAGATTCGAGGAAGCAACTGAGCGAAGGCCGCAGCGTATCTTGCATACGTGAGGACCTAAGCGCGGGCGCTGACGAAGAAGGTCGAAGGTCATCACAAATCAGCGAAGTAATGGTGGATGAGAAGCGAGGAGTTCGAGAAAGCGACTGAAATTGAGGAACAAAGGCTAAAAGCGCAACGTCCTGTTGCAACGCCTTCGTGACCTACATCCTGTAGGCCTCCGGAGCGTATTTCGATACGTGAGGATCTGAGAGAAGGAAGCTGACGAAGAAATCCGAAGGTTATCCAAACGCCATTTGGTTAAGTTAGAAAGGGCGCACGGTGGATGCCTTGGCACTAGGAGCCGATGAAGGACGGGACTAACACCGATATGCTTCGGGGAGCTGTAAGTAAGCTTTGATCCGGAGATTTCCGAATGGGG
>NZ_CAKKNA010000035.1 GCF_918741275.1 Bacillus sp. CECT 9360 | reverse complement strand
CCGAAGTCGGTGAGGTAACCTTTTGGAGCCAGCCGCCTAAGGTGGGACAGATGATTGGGGTGAAGTCGTAACAAGGTAGCCGTATCGGAAGGTGCGGCTGGATCACCTCCTTTCTAAGGATAATACGTTGAGCGCTTTTGTTTTGTTCAGTTTTGAAAGAAGCAATTCTTTCTTATTTTATGTGGGCCTATAGCTCAGCTGGTTAGAGCGCACGCCTGATAAGCGTGAGGTCGATGGTTCGAGTCCATTTAGGCCCACCACTAAAGAAGTTCGGGGCCTTAGCTCAGCTGGGAGAGCGCCTGCCTTGCACGCAGGAGGTCAGCGGTTCGATCCCGCTAGGCTCCACCAATAATTACCTGCATCTTTTAACAGTAAGAAATGTTACAATTAAGAGCACGCAGTAACGCTGTCATGCATATAATCATACGATTATATCAGCAGCATTTGTTCCTTGAAAACTAGATAACAGTAATATAAGGCAAATTTTTGCGTCAATATTCAAAACACCGAGTAAGAATGCAATAGTAATGGTGGATGAGAAGCGAGGAGTTCGAGGAAGCGATCGAGCGAAGTCCGGAGCGTATCTTGCATACGTGAGGATCTGAGCGCGAGAAGCTGACGAAGAAATCCGAAGGTTATCAGCCGCCATTTGGTTAAGTTAGAAAGGGCGCACGGTGGATGCCTTGGCACTAGGAGCCGATGAAGGACGGGACTAACACCGATATGCTTCGGGGAGCTGTAAGTAAGCTTTGATCCGGAGATTTCCGAATGGGGAAACCCACTGTTCGTAATGGAACAGTACCTTTACCTGAATACATAGGGTATTGGAGGCAGACCCGGGGAACTGAAACATCTAAGTACCCGGAGGAAGAGAAAGCAAACGCGATTTCCTGAGTAGCGGCGAGCGAAACGGAATTAGCCCAAACCAAGAGGCTTGCCTCTTGGGGTTGTAGGACACTCAACATGGAGTTACAAAGGAACGGGGTAGATGAAGCGGCCTGGAAAGGCCCGTCAAAGAAGGTAATAACCCTGTAGTCGAAACTTCGTTCCCTCCTGAGTGGATCCTGAGTACGGCGGGACACGAGAAATCCCGTCGGAAGCAGGGAGG
>NZ_CAKKNA010000033.1 GCF_918741275.1 Bacillus sp. CECT 9360 | reverse complement strand
TGAACTATGACCCGAATAATGGACACTTAAAAAAGTCTCTTATTCGGGTTTTTTGTATGCATATGACAGAAACCCGATTATAATCATTTCAGAGATCATATCGGGGGAAACAAAATGAGTAAACTTATTTTCAATGACATTCAGATGAAACTCTTGGAGAAAAATCCTAATGTGGATCACGTATCAGAACGTTCCATTTCCTATACATCAGATTTCAAGTTGAAGGCGGTAAAGGAAAATTTGAATGGGAAGAGCCCAACTCAAATCTTTATTGAACATGATTTTGACTTGAAAGTTATTGGCTCTACTAAACCCAAAGAATGCCTGAGGCGATGGAGAAAGACTTTTAAAGAGTTTGGGGAGGAAGGCTTTACTACGGAACGGAGAGGAAAGGCAAGCACCGGACGACCTTCGTCCACACCCCTTTCAGTAGAAGCCAACTTAAAAAAGGCTGAGGCGCGTATTAAATATCTGGAAGCGGAGCTTGAATTCTTAAAAAAGTTAGACGAACTCGAAAGGCAGGTGGCGAAGAAGAAAAGATAACGACATCGGAGAAGTTTATGCTTATTGAACAAACCATTCGCAGATTCGCTCTGTCTCATATGGTGACCTACCTTTGTAAAATGGCGGGTGTAAGCAGAAGTGGCTACTATGCCTGGATCAAGGATGAAAACGAAAGGGTTAAGAGGGATGAAAATGACTGGAAGGATTATGAGCTAATCAAAAAGATATTTGACGAGAAAAATGGAAAAGCTGGTGCCCTTGTCATTAAGATGATTTTAGAGAAAGATTATTTTGTCGTGATGAATCACAAGAAAATTCGCCGGCTGATGAAGAAGTTCCATTTAGTTGCGAAAATCAGGCAGATCAATCCTTACAGAAAAATGGCGAAGGCGACCCAGGAGCACAAGACACACCCTAACTTACTGAATAGGGAATTTAACCAGGATGAACCCGGAAAGGTGCTGCTTACCGATATCACCTATGTTTTTTATGGTGCCGGACGTCCAGCTTATTTATCCTGCGTGAAGGATGCCTCCACACGAGAAATAGTGGCATTTAACCTATCGAGGACATTAAAGATGGATATCGTCTATGATACGTTGGACAAGCTCTCTGATTCACTGGGGGACCTTATTCACCCCCATGCGATTATCCACTCAGACCAAGGTTTTCATTACACGCACCCTGAATTTCAAAAGAGAGTGAAGGAATTGAAGCTGACCCAGTCGATGTCTCGTAAGGGAAATTGTTGGGATAACGCACCCATGGAGTCCTTCTTTGGCCACCTGAAGGATGAAGTTGAGTATTCCAAATGCCAAACGTTTGAAGAATTAAAGAGTCTGATCACAGAATATATGGAGCAATACAATAACTATCGTTATCAATGGACGCTAAATAAAATGACTCCGGTACAATACCGGAGCCATCTATTAACAGCGTAAATTACTAGGTGCTTTTTTACACTGTCCACTTTATAGGTCACAGTTCA
>NZ_CAKKNA010000032.1 GCF_918741275.1 Bacillus sp. CECT 9360 | reverse complement strand
AACTAAACCAGCTAATAGGAGTCAATAGTTTTTTATTAAAAAGAAGTATTGCTCGTGATATACTATTCAACGACACGACAAATAACCCTCCAAATGCCGTTTGGAAGGCTTTTCTTAAGTTGCTTTTTCCTGTCGATTAAGCCAAATCTAGGAACTGTTCATTTCTTTTTAGTATTGCATAAATCCATTGTAAAAGTTTATTTACACAAGCTATTATTGCCACTTTTGAAGGCTTTCCTTCATTTCGCTTTCGATCATAATATTCTTTAAGCTTCTTATTTCGAGAGCTTCTTATTCCACAAAGTACGGCCATATACAAAGCGTGTCTTAACCTGCTTGAACCCCGTTTGGTAATGTGATTTATTGAAGCTGTAAATTTACCTGATGAATGGACACTGGGATCTATACCAGCGTAAGCTACCAATTTTTTAGGGTGATTAAACCGGTCTATTTCTCCGATTTCGGAAATAATCGTTGCCGCGATTTTTCCTCCTATACCGGGAATAGATTGGATAATCTTAATTTCTTCAATTTCTTCAGCCAGGTCATCTATCTGCCTCTCCAAGCTGGATAGGTGTTCTTGGTATTGAAGAAGCATCGTAATGTACATATCCAAACTAAACAATTGGCTTTCATATACGGCTTGATGGAAGGGATTTCGCTCAGCTGAATCTATTAACGTGGCTGCCTTCTCCCTTATCCAACTTGTGGATCGTTTAATATGCATTTCCTCTATTCTCTCAATAATCTGTAGTTCCCCAGTCTTCAAAACATCTCTGGATGTTGGAAATTCCTTTAATATTTTAAGAGAAACCTTTGAAAACAAATCGCCAAATACCCCTCTATATTCAGGGAATACCTGATCAAGAATCGTGTGAAACTGCAGTTTTACCTGAACGTATAAGTTCGTAACTGTTACGTGCTGTCTTGATAAAGTTCGCAAATTTAAGAGTTTTAGTCCTCTTTTCTTGTAAGGTTCAAATTCTTCCTTGTAATACAGAACGCAAAGATGATAAGCATCAACTGCGTCAGTCTTTACCTTTCTAAGGCTTGTTTTCTTCGCTTGATAAGAAATAATTGGATTTACAAGGATATATAAATACTGACTTTCTTCGAGACACTGAATAATTGGAGTGTGGTAATGTCCCGTAGATTCAAGGATGACCGCTGGTCTGACTCCAGTTTTTCTCTCTATTTCTTTTAGGAACGAAATAAAAGAATCTAAAGCCTCCCTGGTGTGCTTTACTTTGAAGCTTTTCCCTAAGGCTTTATCTTTATCTAAAAAGGCTTGAGCCTCACTTTCTCCCTTGGCTACATCCAGACCAACTACTGGATTCATTAGGTATCTCTCCCTCACTTTTACTCACCAGTAACCCCTATTCCTTCCTGTAGTTCCATAGCTTCGCTTGTTATACGAGATCATATTGTCCCAACCAGCCTCAAACATCCTTCTACAAGTAGGGGGTGAACAGTTTAGTTGACGAGATCTCACTCCCACGCACCCGTACGTTCTACCCTGGCTACTGAAATAATAGGTCCTATTAAAAAAAGGTCAACCAGTAAAAACTGGTTAACCCTATAATACGAA
>NZ_CAKKNA010000031.1 GCF_918741275.1 Bacillus sp. CECT 9360 | reverse complement strand
ACTAAACCAGCTAATAGTTTGTCAACATTTTTCAATAAAAAGATTAATAACGTCATGATATACTAAAAATGTTCATGCCAAATAACCTTCCTCTATGTTTTATTTGGAAGGTTTTGTTGTATTTAGTTAGATATAGTTTTTAAACTGTATCTTGGAAAATAGTTCTGCTTTTTAGTAAGGCAAAAATCCAATGTAAGAGCTTATTAACACATGCAATAACTGCTACTCTGAAGGGTTTTCCTTCTTCACGTTTTTTATCGTAAAACTCTCTTAATCTTTTATTGCGTGCGATGATTTCATCAGTCGTTTTCTTTTTACGAGCATCACGAATACCACTTTGAACAGCCATATACAAGGCATGACGAAGCCTACTAGAACCTCGTTTGGTAATTCGATTTACAGATGCGGTAAACTTACCAGAAGAGAAAACACTAGGATCTACTCCAGCGAATGCAACGAGCTTTTTGGCATCATTGAACCGATCTATCTCACCAATTTCGGAAATAATCGTGGCGGCGATTTTCTCTCCAATTCCAGGGATAGACTGCAGTATATGATATTCTTCAATTTCTTTAGCGAGGGCATCTATTTCAACTGCAATCTTAGATAGATGCTCTTGGTATTGAAGAACGATGTTGACTAATAACTCTAGATTAAAAATATTACTCTGGTAGAGGTTGTTTTGAAACGGATTACGAAGGGCTGCTTCCCTTAATTTTTTAGCCTTTTCGTTTGCCCATGCATCTGAACGACTCATACATAGCGAAGCTATTTTCTCTGTTATTTCTCTTTCACTCACACTTAACACTACTTCTGAAGTAGGAAATGCTAATAATGTAAGCAATGAGACTTTGGAATATAAACTTCCAAAAACTCCTCTATATTCAGGAAATACCTGATCCAAAAGGGTATGCAGCTGTATTTTAGTCTGTGCTGATACTTCGGCAATACTTTCTTGTTGTCTTGTTAGATTACGAAGATTTAATAGTTGAATTCCTCTTTTTTTATAAGGCTCTAACTCTTCTTTATAAAACAGCTCGCAAAGGTGATAAGAATCAATTGCATCTGTTTTTACCTTCCTTAAACTCGAACTTTTGGCTCGATGGGAGATAATAGGATTTACAACAATATAAACATAACTTTGTTCCTCAAGAAATTGAATTACAGGAAAATGGTAGTGTCCTGTTGATTCTAAAACCACCGTTGGCTTATGACCACCAGCTGAACTCTCTACTTCATGAAGGAACTCTAATAAACTACCTAAACCATCAGTATTGTGTTTGATACTAAAGCTCTTACGATACGGTTTGCCTTTGTCTAAAAATGCTTGAACCTGACTTTCACCTTTTGAAACATCCAGACCAATGACTGGATTCATAATCAAATCTCCTCCTTTGTAAAACAACAATTGTCGGTATCCCCTAAGGCTTCTTGTAATGTCATAGGTTCGCTTGTTAAACGGGATCGTTGTCCCAACCAGCCTGAAACATGTTTATACAAGTAGGGGGTGAACAGTTTAGTTGACGGGATTTAACCCACGGGTGCGACGTTCTACCCCGACTACCGTAATATTAAGACCATAAATAAAAAGGTCAACCAGAAATATCTGGCTAACCTTATATTACGA
>NZ_CAKKNA010000030.1 GCF_918741275.1 Bacillus sp. CECT 9360 | reverse complement strand
GTGTAACCGTCAAGTTGTTTTGAACACTTTTTGCTAATTAATTTTGAACACTTTTCTCTCCAAAAATGGTAGTTCTGTGTTTAATTCTATAACTATCCCCATTTAATCTGATTACTTCTACTCGCTGAAGCAGCCGATCCAAAATAGCCGTAGTGATTCCTTGGTCACCCATTAATTCTCCCCATTGTTCTGGCCCTTTATTTGAGGTCAGAATAATAGAGCTTCGCTCATATAACTCATTAACCAAATGAAAAAATAGATTGGCTTCTCGTTGATCCATCGCCATGTACATTAAATCGTCAATGATAACCAAATCAGATTCTTTCAGCCTTTTTAACTGGGTCTGGGATTTACGAATGTATTCATAGGTCTTTAATAGGTGTACCAGTTCACCCATTGTTGAAAAAGTAACCTTGAAGCCTTTTTGTATAGCTTCGATTCCCAACCCAATTGCTATGTGAGTCTTGCCTACACCTGGCGGTCCCATTAAGATGAGATTATATTGTTGCTCCAGCCAGTTGAGTTCTTTTAACTGGTTTAGCTGCCGTGTACTTAAAGATTGTTGTTCATTCAGATGAAACTCTTCCAAGGTCTTATGATAAGGAAACTTGGCCCACTTCAATCTCTTTTCTACACTTTTTTCTTCCCGTCTTTTCAATTCATGAACAATTAATTCCTGTAAAAATTCCTGATAAGTCCATGAGGACTGCTCTGCCTTTCTAAGAATGGCAGGCAGTTCACTGGCGGTTTCCGTCATTCGCAAATGACGGAATTGTTCCTGCATCATCTGTACCGAACCTGTCATGAGCCCAATCCCTCCAATATACTGATATATTCACCCATATCCCTGGTTTGTACAGTGGCTGTTAAAACGGAGGAATCCACTTTAATTTCGTTTGTACCGTGGGCTAATGCGGAGTTATTTCCCTTCACCCGTATAAGGTGCTGTGCAATGTCTCGAAGATCGTTTGCACTCCAGAGTTGTTCTTTGAAACAGGTGTCTAATGCTTGTTCTACTTCGGGACGGAAGCTTGTGATTGTATGCTGGATGATTTGAAGCTGGTCACGTATATACCTAGGATACCGAATTCCAATCTCATGCAGGAACTGGCCGGCTTTCTCTTGGTCCTTGAATTGACGGATAAGTGTTTCTTTATAGGCTTGTATTCCTTTTGACCGATCCCTCGAATGATGCCTGTTTTTAATCAATTCTCCTTTTCCTTGGCTCAAGCGATGGGTGGCTAGAATCTCTCCCTTCGGGGTTGCCCTGATGATAAGATCTTTTTCAATGATCTCGATAAACACCGTGTTGTCTCCCTTAGGGCGATAGGTTCCCAAGGGGAGGGAATACCGGTTGGATTTATATTTAATAACGTTGTCCTTATGGACAGTTCTTGATATACTTGCTTCTAGGTTGCTCTCGAAAGAGAGCAGGGATGAGACTGGTCTTAAGTGTTGCTTTTCGAGGGCGTGCACTTCTGCCGGTCTCTTTTTCGTTGTATAGTGAACATTATAATTCCCCGTTCTCTCCAGCCATTTCAGACATTGTTCATTCCATGTTTCAAGATTTTGAAATACCCGATGCTTGGCGAAATTATATTTGACATACTTCACGACATTTTCAACTTTCCCTTTACTTTGAGGATCGCTCTTACGACATAGATAGATACGAAAACCCCTCTCTTGTTTGTACGCTTGGAATTCTCCTGTTAAAATGATGTCCCCTGCGTTCTCGCTCACCGTTATGAGATGATCCTGGTCATATACTATTTCTTCCGGCATGCCACCAAAATAATGAAATGCCTGTTCATGACATCGTATCGTATCACGAGTAGTGAAGGGTCTGTCCAACCATTCCACATATTTATACCGGGAATGTGAAAGGACAAAGGTGATAAAATAAAGCTTCGTATCCTTGCCATCTATATGCTTAACAGTGATTTCACCCCAGTCCACCTGCACCTGTTGCCCCATCGGCAACTCTTCGACAGCCTCATGCATACGAGTATGTAATTCTTTCGGAATATAATACATTTCTCTTATTTCACTTACATAAGATCGTACGGTACTTCCTGCAACCTTTATTCCAGGGTGCTTCTCTTTTAACCAGTCCTCTACCTGTGACGAAGATAAATCGGGATGTTCCTTCAGCCAACTGATGATCCAATCTCGGACAGGATCTAGCTTCTTCTTGCGGCTTGATAGAGTAGGCAGCCATTCTGATATTTCCTCCGGAGTCATCTCCAAATATTTATAGACAGTATTTCTTGCCAAATCTAACTTCCTGGCAATAGCCGATATAGAAAATCCTTGTTCCTTTAATTGATGAATTTGAACATACAAGACTAACTTTTCCACCTTTCAATCCCCCAGCTAAACAATAATTCAAAAGAAATATTATAGCTTAGCAGGTTTATATTATGGAAGAAAAGTGTTCAATCTTATCTGGCGGAAACTGTTCAATTTAGTTTAGCAGTTACA
>NZ_CAKKNA010000029.1 GCF_918741275.1 Bacillus sp. CECT 9360 | reverse complement strand
TTTTTACGTCACTTCAAAACAAATTGGTTAAGTCCTCGATCGATTAGTATCTGTCAGCTCCACGTGTCACCACGCTTCCACCTCAGACCTATCTACCTGATCATCTTTCAGGGATCTTACTAGCTTGCGCTATGGGAAATCTCATCTTGAGGGGGGCTTCATGCTTAGATGCTTTCAGCACTTATCCCGTCCGCACATAGCTACCCAGCGATGCCTTTGGCAAGACAACTGGTACACCAGCGGTGCGTCCATCCCGGTCCTCTCGTACTAAGGACAGCTCCTCTCAAATTTCCTGCGCCCACGACGGATAGGGACCGAACTGTCTCACGACGTTCTGAACCCAGCTCGCGTACCGCTTTAATGGGCGAACAGCCCAACCCTTGGGACCGACTACAGCCCCAGGATGCGATGAGCCGACATCGAGGTGCCAAACCTCCCCGTCGATGTGGACTCTTGGGGGAGATAAGCCTGTTATCCCCGGGGTAGCTTTTATCCGTTGAGCGATGGCCCTTCCATGCGGAACCACCGGATCACTAAGCCCGACTTTCGTCCCTGCTCGACTTGTAGGTCTCGCAGTCAAGCTCCCTTGTGCCTTTACACTCTACGAATGATTTCCAACCATTCTGAGGGAACCTTTGGGCGCCTCCGTTACTCTTTAGGAGGCGACCGCCCCAGTCAAACTGTCCACCTGACACTGTCTCCCACCCCGATAAGGGGCGTGGGTTAGAATGTCAATACAGCCAGGGTAGTATCCCACCGACGCCTCCACCGAAGCTAGCGCTCCGGCATCTCCGGCTCCTACCTATCCTGTACAAGCTGTACCAAAATTCAATATCAGGCTACAGTAAAGCTCCACGGGGTCTTTCCGTCCTGTCGCGGGTAACCTGCATCTTCACAGGTACTATAATTTCACCGAGTCTCTCGTTGAGACAGTGCCCAGATCGTTACGCCTTTCGTGCGGGTCGGAACTTACCCGACAAGGAATTTCGCTACCTTAGGACCGTTATAGTTACGGCCGCCGTTTACTGGGGCTTCAATTCAAAGCTTCGTCTTGCGACTAACCTCTCCTCTTAACCTTCCAGCACCGGGCAGGCGTCAGCCCCTATACTTCGCCTTGCGGCTTCGCAGAGACCTGTGTTTTTGCTAAACAGTCGCCTGGGCCTATTCACTGCGGCTTTTCCGGGCTTGCACCCTAAAAAGCACCCCTTCTCCCGAAGTTACGGGGTCATTTTGCCGAGTTCCTTAACGAGAGTTCTCTCGAACACCTTAGGATTCTCTCCTCGCCTACCTGTGTCGGTTTGCGGTACGGGCACCTTTCATCTCGCTAGAGGCTTTTCTTGGCAGTGTGGAATCAGGAACTTCGGTACTAAATTTCCCTCGCCATCACAGCTCAGCCTTATATGGAAACGGGATTTGCCTCGTTTCCGGCCTACCTGCTTGGACGCGCATATCCAACAGCGCGCTTACCCTATCCTCCTGCGTCCCCCCATTGCTCAAACGATTACGGGTGGTACAGGAATATCAACCTGTTGTCCATCGCCTACGCCTTTCGGCCTCGGCTTAGGTCCCGACTGACCCTGAGCGGACGAGCCTTCCTCAGGAAACCTTAGGCATTCGGTGGAAGGGATTCTCACCCTTCTTTCGCTACTCATACCGGCATTCTCACTTCTAAGCGCTCCACAAGTCCTTCCGGTCCTGCTTCAACGCCCTTAGAACGCTCTCCTACCACGGACACCATCGGTGTCCATCCACAGCTTCGGTGATACGTTTAGCCCCGGTACATTTTCGGCGCGGAGTCACTCGACCAGTGAGCTATTACGCACTCTTTAAATGGTGGCTGCTTCTAAGCCAACATCCTGGTTGTCTAAGCAACTCCACATCCTTTTCCACTTAACGTATACTTGGGGACCTTAGCTGGTGGTCTGGGCTGTTTCCCTTTCGACTACGGATCTTATCACTCGCAGTCTGACTCCCATGGATAAGTCTTTGGCATTCGGAGTTTGACTGAATTCGGTAACCCGATGAGGGCCCCTAGTCCAATCAGTGCTCTACCTCCAAGACTCTTACCATGAGGCTAGCCCTAAAGCTATTTCGGAGAGAACCAGCTATCTCCAGGTTCGATTGGAATTTCTCCGCTACCCACACCTCATCCCCGCACTTTTCAACGTGCGTGGGTTCGGGCCTCCATTCAGTGTTACCTGAACTTCACCCTGGACATGGGTAGATCACCTGGTTTCGGGTCTACGACCTCATACTCATTCGCCCTATTCAGACTCGCTTTCGCTGCGGCTCCGTCTCATCAACTTAACCTTGCATGAAATCGTAACTCGCCGGTTCATTCTACAAAAGGCACGCCATCACCCATAAACGGGCTCTGACTACTTGTAGGCACACGGTTTCAGGATCTGTTTCACTCCCCTTCCGGGGTGCTTTTCACCTTTCCCTCACGGTACTGGTTCACTATCGGTCACTAGGGAGTATTTAGCCTTGGGAGATGGTCCTCCCTGCTTCCGACGGGATTTCTCGTGTCCCGCCGTACTCAGGATCCACTCAGGAGGGAACGAAGTTTCGACTACAGGGTTATTACCTTCTTTGACGGGCCTTTCCAGGCCGCTTCATCTACCCC
>NZ_CAKKNA010000028.1 GCF_918741275.1 Bacillus sp. CECT 9360 | reverse complement strand
ACCTTTCAATCCCCCAGCTAAACAATAATTCAAAAGAAATATTATAGCTTAGCAGGTTTATATTATGGAAGAAAAGTGTTCAATCTTATCTGGCGGAAACTGTTCAATTTAGTTTAGCAGTTACAAGGTGAAGGCAAAGGTGGAATTGGGGTACAAGCAAGTGCAGAAACTAATACATTAAACGTGGGAGCAACAGGACAAGGAAGAAAAGTAACTAAACGGGTTTATAGATTTAAAGGTTGGCATGATAACGGATTAGAAGTGTTAGAACAGTTTAACAAAGATAGTAACGAACAAACTAAAGATTGATTAAAAAGGGGAACCACTAATTTGGTTCCCTTTTCAGTTACAATCCCTTGGCCAACAACTTTCAGGGAATTTCGGTATATGCATTATTTGTAATCCCCAACGTTAATCAAATATTCTTCATTCATTTATTGTTTTATCATAACTAACATATACTCTTAACATAGGCGGGTTTATAAAAATCGATAATCTGTACATCAAAGGATAATTTTATAAACAGCAAATGACCGTAGTTATGTACATTATATGTTGTATTTCAATGTGTAGAGTGAGTTTTTTGGGGGTTTATCGTTTAATTTTATAACCGCCCATGATGATGCGTTCTTCAGCAAGTGCTTTATTGTACGTATCCACAAAATCTACAATAACCGAATCTTCCATTTCTACTAATCCAGCCCCTTTGACAAAGCTTTCCACTGTACCCCCAACTGTTTCAGCAAATCGTTCCTTTTCATGCTCTTGGGAATTGTACCAGGCATCTGACAAGATAACATTCCATTGGTCATTTGTCCCTTCAGGAGCGTATGGATTTTCAATTATACCTACAATAACTCCATTGGAAGACTTGATTAATTCATCAAAATTCTTTTGCAGTGAGTCTGCTCTTGTCTTAGCTTCTTTTTCTTTTTCAGCTTTTTCTTTCTCTTTTTGAGCTTCTGCTTTGGCTGTTTCTGCTTGTTCTACCTTGGCAATACTGTCTGTTGCGTACTTATCAACTTCTGCCTCTGTCTTAAATTGGTGAACGCCAAATATTTTTTCACCATCCGTATCCGCAACGACATATCCCTCTTTTGTTTTGATAACACTGCCCAAATTTCCGTTACCAAGTGAGACATTTTTTTCACTTTGCACCTTCAACTCTTTTTTTGCTTTATTATAATCATCAAATGTCATGTCCTTTTTTACAACACCTAAAACTTGTGCATTGGTTGGAATCACTTCTTTTTCCTTTTTAGGCTTTGCTTTTTTATCGAAATCTTTCATTTCTTCAGTTTCAGCCGTTACCGTAGTTTTTTCTGTATCTACATTTGCAGAACAAGCTATCCATACCACAAACGCCCCTACAGTCAATAAAGCATTTCTTTTCGTTTTGCCATTTTTCTTAAATAAAGAAATGATGGTAAGAATCAAAAAAACGATAAATGCTAAAAATCCTACTATTACTAAAAAATTCAAATTTTTTTCCCCCTTGCTATTGTTTACAATACTCTCTTACACATTATCGCTAACTCTTTATTAATTCAATAGTTAACTTCCATTTTTTCCAAATTAAAGAATTAATCACTCTACATGTATGTATAAAGACAACAAAAAAAGGAGAATACCTCGTATCTCCCTTTTGCCATAATCATCAGGGTTATCCCCCTATCGAAGAATAGTAGGCATTATCTGAATCATTAATATTTGGAAAGAAAGTAATTTAATAAAAAGAGAAAAAATCGTCAATTGGTAATTTTGTTTCGAATTTTTTTATCATCCAATCTTAAAACGTAGGGTAATCCAAACTTAGCTAACAATTTAATACTCATATTATAGCCCCTTACTTTGATTGTATAAAATTCTATAATTAATTAATCTTTTTTACGGTTTATTTATTGGTTACATAGTAAAACAGGCAAATTGGGAGAAGGTTTTAGGATTTAAACAAATATACTACCTGTTAAATGAATAGACTAATTCTCGTTTTTAAACAATCTATGTTGGAACGATAAAACAAACTCATCAGCCACTCTTTTAGAGAGGTATGCTAACATTTCTTTAGTAAACACTGGATTCTCTTGTTGAGGGAATCTTTTACTCATTTCCTCCATTGCTTTGGTTGTAATCTCATGTATTCTTCTGTCGGTACTAACTGTGTCAATCCTTTGAAAAAGTATCCTCATACGCTCTTTGAACTTTGACTCATCAATATCTTTTAATGAGTACCTTCTCAAATCTTTGGGTGCTATTCTTATAGGTGTATCGTACTCAACTTCTTCATTAGTTACTACATTATAATGATAACTATTATAGATTGGCTCGAGATTATATTTCCTGTCGAGAAAAACCAACATTTTAAACTCATTAAAAAGTTCAATATAAACATAAAGCTCATTCTTCACAGGGTCTCCTACTAGCACCAAGCTGTGCATTACGTCTTTTTCGCCTTTATAAAAAACCTCAGCCCTTGGGTAAAAATAATAAACCTCTGCTTCTGTCTCTTTTCCTTGGATGAATGGAAGGAAGTGTTTAATAGTTGTAGGGTCTCCACCATTCAAAATATAAAAGTTTACAGCCATTTTACAAATAGCTTGTTTAGATTCCTTCCCTCCAAAATTCATACCAACACTTACAGAAGGCAAATAGTCTTTGCTTTTTTTTGCATTTTTAATTGCTTTTTCTATGTCTAAATCGGGATGGTTTCTCTTTAAACCTCTGAGAACTTTTGTTGCTTCTCCCATTGTTGAAGCTTCAATATGTACTACTTTCTCACCCTTATCAATATACGGTCTAGCGAGTTTCATTTTGCCTCCTGGTTCAATTATTATTTCTTTATTTTCGTATTTACCTTTTACATTTTGAGGTTTTCCTCTATCTCTTTTTATATCTAAAAAATTTGCTATTGGATTTAACTGTTGTGCCAACTTATTATCTATGTCACTACCTAACTTAGAATTACAATCTTTACATATTAATGTCCTAGACTTCAACTTCCCACCTATTGCATTTAAAAGAATGTGCTCCTCGGTCTCATTTTCTTTTGTTAATGCAGTGTCACAAATATAACATTTCATTAGTAAATTTCCCCTTAATTATCTATTAATATGTGATTGTTAACCCCTTTGTAGTATGTCATCACTAGACTGATAATAGATTTTTCATTGAAACAGTCTCTAAAAGAGGAATTAGTTTCATAGTATGTCTCTTTCAAGAATCTTGTAAGCAACGTCATGAAGTGTTCCATGTCCACCTAGCCCCTTCATAGCGTCTATTATCTCAACTGGATTGTCAACACTAAACTAGACAACTTTTTTAAGGTGTTCAAGTTTATACTCAATCGGGCTTAAATAACCCAGTGTCCCATGAATCCGAATGTGATTAAACCAATGAACATAGTCGTGCAATTCTCTTGTTAGATCTTCCAATGTATCGAAATTCCGGCCCTTCACAAACTCTGTTTTGAGGATTTTGAATGTTGCTTCAGCTACGGCATTGT
>NZ_CAKKNA010000027.1 GCF_918741275.1 Bacillus sp. CECT 9360 | reverse complement strand
AATCTACAAGCTAACTATGTCAATAGTGAAAACTTGAAAGAAGAAGAAGTTCAAAACCTGCAAAGTGCTGTTCAAGAGCTGGAAAGAGAAAATAAGTCGTTAATTACCGAACACGAAGAAATGAACATAAGGGCTGGGGAACTGACAGCAGATAACGAGCGACTGCAGTCAGAAATTGAAAATCTACAAGCTAACTATGTCAATAGTGAAAACTTGAAAGAAGAAGAAGTTCAAAACCTGCAAATAGCTGTTCAAGAGCTGGAGAGAGAAAATAACTCGTTAATTACCGAACACGAAAAAATGAACAGGAGGGCTGGGGAACTGACAGCAGATAACGAGCGACTGCAGTCAGAAATTGAAAATCTACAAGCTAACTATGGCAATAGTGAAAATTTAAAAGAAGAAGAAATTCAAAACCTGCAAAGTGCTGTTCAAGAGCTGGAGAGAGAAAATAACTCGTTAAACGCAGAAAACCAATTGATTAAAACGAATGCAGAGAAAATGAAAGCGGAGATAGCAAAAATAAAGCTGGATGTTTTCGCTTTAAAGACAGACCATGAGAAGCTGTCCGTGGAAAATAAGAAAATGAAAAAAGAGAATGAAAAACTCCTTGTAGAGAATGCTAACCTGAAAGCAGAAACTGCAGACGATATCACATCTGAATCGGAAGAGCAATCTCTCGAAAATGCAGTTCCTTTAAATAAAAACTGGAATTCATTGAGTCTTGGAACAGAAATGTACGATTCGCTGTTCTCATGTCAAGTGGATATACCTCAAGTGGGGATTGATCCACTTGTGTGGAATATCATTTACGCAGCGGTTCCAACTGGATACTCAATTCCTGACGCGAAATTTGTTAATACTCTAAGCACCCATGTAGCCCACGAACTATTGAAACCAGCCTTTACCTCCGATCAATCCATGAAATTTGAGTCTTTTTTTAATACACTCACCAATTCTCAGGATTCAAAAAGACCTCCTATGATTGAATAAAGATAGACTAAAAAGAAGGCCAGGTTAAATTTAACCTGGCTTCATTTTTTCTATCATTCTCCTAGAGAAGATTTTCAAAAAAACAGTAGGAAAGAAAGAACAGAAACCTATCATCGATAAAGCAATGAACAAAATCCTGAGAGGACATTAGGTACGGAAAATTAGGATAGTGATATTTTAGTCATAAAGGAATTACTTTAGGAAATAATAAATATACAATATTTCCTAAAGGTGTGAATACAATGCCTTCAATACTTTCCGTCTCACATATTAATCTTCCCCACCGGGTATCACAGGAATCCGCGATGGACTTTGCCAGAGAGATGTTCGGGTCTTCTTTTAAGGATATCGAAAGACTGCTCAGGGCTTTTAAAAATGGCCAGGTGGATACCCGTTATTTTTCGAATGACATCGAATGGTTTAAAGATGAGCACAGCTTTGAAGAGAAGAATGATATATATATCGAGCAGGCGACGGAATACGGCTGCAAGGCGGTCAGTCAATGCTTGGACAATCGGGCTTTTTTAAAGGAAAAGATTGAGCCAGGGGAAATTGATGCTTTTTTTTATATATCGAGTACAGGTTTGGCAACCCCAACGATCGATGCGAGAATCATCAACATGCTTTCGTTTAATGAACATACAAAAAGAATCCCGATCTGGGGGCTTGGCTGTGCGGGGGGTGCCGCCGGAATTTCAAGAGCTTATGAGTATTGCCGCGCGTTTCCGAAAGCAAAGGTTCTCGTCCTCTGTGTCGAACTTTGCAGCCTTACATTTCAAAAAAATGATAGCTCAAAAAGTAATCTGATAGGTTCATCGTTGTTTTCCGACGGCATCAGCTGTGCTCTTGTGTGCGGCGATGAAGTGGATAGAAAGTCTTTAAGCAAACTGTCCTTCGTACCCAACATATTGGCGACCCGGTCGACACTTATGCCAGATTCCCTTGAAGTCATGGGCTGGGATGTCAAGAATGAAGGGCTGTATGTCGTTTTTTCAAAAGACATCCCGGCAATTATTAAGGATTGGCTAAAACCGAATGTAGAAGCTTTTTTAGCGGAAAATCAAATTTCATTGGACAGCGTGAAGCATTTCGTCGCGCATCCCGGTGGCAGAAAGGTTATTGAGGCTTATGAACAAGCACTTGGATTCTCCGGCGAGATGACCAATACTTCGCTGAACGTCCTGAAGGAATACGGCAATATGTCATCAGCGACGATTTTCTACGTATTGGAGCGATTCATGCTTTCGCATCTGGACTCAAACGACGTGGGACTCGCTGCGGCCCTCGGTCCCGGGTTTTCGTCGGAGCTTTTATTACTGAGGTGGGAATAGTGGGATTCTGGCTGTTTATTTCACTGATTGTTCTGCAGCGGGTTATTGAGCTGTTTATAGCGCAAAGAAACGAAAAATGGATGAAAAAACAGGGAGCGCTTGAATTCGGGATGTCGCATTATCCCTGGATGGTGCTCATGCATATCGGTTTTTTCAGCGCTCTGATTTTGGAAGTCACCTTAACTGGCAGGGAGCTCAATTCTTTCTGGCAGTTATGGCTGGCCATATTTTTAGCGGCCCAAGCAGGAAGAGTATGGGTCATCGCTTCTCTCGGAAAGTACTGGAATACAAAAATCATTGTTTTGCCCGGGGCAGAGTTAATGGCAAAAGGGCCATATAAATACATAAAACATCCGAATTACCTGGTCGTTGCAATCGAAATCATCATTATTTCATTGCTGTTCAATGCCTATATTACCGGGATTTTGTTTTCATTGCTAAATGTCTGGATGATGACTGTGCGCATCCCGGAAGAGGAGCGTGCTTTAAACAGCCTGACCGATTATGAAATGGTTTTCAAAAATAAGAAAAAAGATTGAAGAAAATTCAATTTATTTATTGAAAATGATTATCACTCATGATATTATCTAAATGAAGATGAAAATTATTCTCATTTGGACAGCAACCAGAATATAAAAGGATGGTGCTCGGCATGGTTTGGTTATTTGTTCTTTTAACTGTTGTTACATATTTATTTTTAATGAAATACGTACTAAATAACGTTCAACGGCCAGTAAAAGCCACTAGCAACCCTGCGTTTATTTCAGAAAAAAACCAAAAAAAATTCATACCCGCCCATACAACCAGGTAAAGCGCCTGGTTATTTTTTTTGGCAAAAATGAACGTATGAACTTTCCTTTCTGCATAAAGCAGAACACAGACTAAGTGCGCCACGTCCTAATGTATTAGCTTATGTGACTCAACTACGTCTCTGTCAAGGCTCATCAATCGACGAGTTTTCTTTATTCATTTTTTGCATATCAATGTATAGGAATGGAAACAGAAATCGTTTACAATATATGATTATAAACATGACTCTCAAACTAAGGGGAATTGACGTATGGTGCAACAAACGAAAAAGCAAGCGCGGGATCTCGAGCATTTACTCGCACTCTATGAAACTTTCGAAACTGCGCAGGATTTCGAGAATGCCGAAAAAATAAAACAGCTGATTATTAAACTATATAAACAGGAATATACCATTGCTTTTTGCGGCCATTTTTCCGCCGGAAAATCCAGTATGATCAATTATTTGCTTGGGGAGCAAGTGCTGCCCTCCAGCCCGATTCCGACCAGTGCGAACACAGTTACACTAAAGCGTGGAGGCAATTATGCCAAGGTCTACTACCATCAAGGCAAACCGGTTCTTTTTCCTGCCCCGTATGATTACAAAGCCGTAAAGCAATTTGCAAAAGACGGCGACAGCATATTGTCGATCACGATAAGTTCAAGTGAATTCCCGCTTCCTGAAACATGCGTGGTCATGGATACTCCCGGGATTGACTCGACAGATGACGCCCACAGGGTTTCAACTGAGTCAGCGCTTCATCTGGCTGACGTCATTTTCTATGTGATGGATTATAATCATGTACAGTCAGAAGTCAATTTTCATTTTACCAAAGAACTGCAGGACGCAGGCAAGCAGGTGTATTTGATCATCAACCAGATCGATAAGCATGATGACACAGAACTCGGCTTTGAAGAATTCAAGAACTCGGTCGTAGATGCCTTTGCCAATTGGAGTGTGTACCCGAACGGTTTTTTCTTTACGTCATTAAGAGATCTGCAAAATAACCAAAATCAAATCGAACAGGTGAAGGAATTCATTTTTAAGCAAGGAGAAACCGGCCAGGAAGACAGTTTTGAGTCGATATTTGATTCTGCCGGAAGACTTGTCGAAAACCATCTTCACCGTTTAAAGGGTAAATGGGAAGAAGAGAACGCTGCGAATTTGGAAGTGCTAGCTGAGCTGCAAGTTGAGGAACGGGATGAAATCACTGACCGGCTTTTTTCACTGAATCAGGAAAAGGACAGGATTGCTTCCCAGGCAGACAGCACGCAGGAAGTGTTTAAAGGCGGACTTGAATCGACGCTGAAAAACGCTTATATCATGCCCGCTCAGACGAGGGATCTGGCAAAGGAATATTTAGAGGCAAGCCAGCCTGAATTTAGGGTAGGATTGCTTTTCTCGAAGAAAAAAACAGAAGAAGAACGAGAGAGAAGGCAGCTAGCGTTCCTATCAGATCTCCAGGAAAAAGTCAGGACCCAGCTTGAATGGCATCTGAAGGAGCTGGCAGTCAAAACATTAAGCGAGGCCGGGGTTCATGACAGCGGTCTTGAAAAAGCAGCCCAGGAAATCGAAGTGTCCGTTTCGCAAACAACGATTGAGAATCCCTTAAAGCAACAGGTGAATATTACCGGCGAATACGTCTTGAATTATACGAACGAGCTCGCTGCTTCGATTAAAAAAGAAGCGAGGAATGCAGCCGACAGCTTTGTTCAGTCGCTGTACGGATACTTGAAAAAGGAAGCCGATGAGAAGGTTAGCTACATTGAAAAAGAATTAAAAAGCTATGAGTGTTATCAATCCGCTTTTGAATCGATCAGAACAATGAAAGATAATCTGGAACAAAGAAAGAAAGCTTTGATGACACTTAATGAGATTCCTAATCCGGAACAGCTGGTGAAAAAATGGCTGAACGAGGAAGAAGATGTCATCATCAGACATACAGATGAGTTAGAACCGGAGAAGTTATTAATTAACAGCACGGAACAAGAAGAGCCGGTGCCACATATTGTACCAGACACCAATGACGGAACGGAAGCTTTCCGCGGAAAAGATAAACTGCAAAAAACGGGAGCGGAATTAACGAAAGTATCCGAATTGATTCAGCCTTTGAGAGGCTTCCAATCACTATACAAGGAACTGAAAGAAAAAGCGGGGCGATTGGAGACCCAAACATTTACTGTTGCCCTTTTCGGTGCTTTCAGCGCCGGTAAGTCATCGTTTGCCAATGCCCTGATGGGCGATAGCGTGTTGCCGGTTTCACCAAATCCGACTACAGCAGCGATCAATAAAATTATGGCTTCTAACTCAGATCACCCGCATGGTACCGCAACCGTGACGCTGAAAAGTGCCGAAATGCTATTTGAGGACATATCGCTTGCACTGTCAGCCTATGACCTTACCGCAAATACGCTGGATGAGGCTTACAAGCTGGCTGGGGAGCTGATTGATAGAACCGATGCAGAGGAAAAGGGCACAATCCATCTCTCGTTTATCAAAGCTTTTTATCAAGGCTTGCCGGATTATCAGGAGAGGCTCGGAACGAAGTTTTCGGTGGATAGGGCTGGTTTTAGAAGCTTTGCCGCGGAAGAATCAAAATCATGCTTTGTCGATTTAATCGAACTTTATTTCGATTGTGATCTGACAAAGCAGGGAATGGTCCTGGTCGACACGCCCGGAGCAGATTCAATCAATGCCCGCCATACCGGTGCCGCGTTTGAGTATATTAAAAACGCTGATGCCATCCTGTTTGTAACTTATTACAACCATCCTTTTTCAAAGGCGGACCGGGAGTTTTTGATCCAGCTTGGCCGCGTCAAAGATTCTTTCGCCATGGATAAAATGTTTTTCATCGTCAACGCGGTCGATCTTGCCGCAACAAACGATGAGCTGGAAGAAGTGATGGATTATGTGAAAGGTCAGCTGAATGGATTCGGGATCAGATTCCCGAAACTGTTTCCTTTGTCAAGCAAGGGGGCGCTCGCCGAAAAGACGGAGGATGGATCTTTTTCACATCATTTTCTTCCAGACAGCGGGATGGAACAATTCCAATCGCAGTTTGATGCGTTTATCGAGCATGACTTAACCATGCTTGCGATAGAATCTTCAAAGGGAACGATCATCCGGGCTGAGCAACTGCTGGGAGATGTCATTGACGCTTCCAAACAGGATGAACAAGCGAAAAAGCAAGCCTTGGCGGGATTGGAACAGGAATTGGCGGAGCTTAAAGAAATCCTGCAGGAATTGAATGGGGATACTGATAAACAAAGACTGCGCAAGGAGACCGAGGAGCTGGCGTTTTACAGCAAGCAGCGGGTATTCTTAAGATTTAGCGACTTTTTCAAGGAGTCCTTCAACCCAGCAGTCATAAAGGATGACGGACGTGACATTAAGGCTACGCTGCAAACATCATTAAAAGAGCTGATCACTTCGCTCGGCTTTGATTTTTCCCAGGAAATGCGCGCAACCGCTTTGCGAAGCGAGCTGTTTGTCGCCAGTCTGTTAAAGGAAAAACAGGCAGCAGTGGATACTATGTTTAAACAAATCCGCCAGAGCCTTTCATTAAGGGAATATGAAATGATAAAAGCAGAAACGATAGATTTCAAACCGGCATTTGAGGAACTGAATGTACAGAACTTCAAGAAAGAGCTGGCCCTTTTCAAAAATACAAAAGACTTTTTTGAGAAAAATGAAAAGGCGAGGATGAGCGATGCCTTACAAATAAGGTTGGAACAGCCGGCCGAAAGCTATACCACTTCCCAACAGTCCCGCATATATGAATTTTATTCCTTACTCTTGGATGATGGATTATTGAAGTTGCAACAAGAGTACGGTTCCGAGCTGGACGAAATTTACAGCGGACTGCGTTCTGCATTAGAAGAAATCATTGATATTCCACTTTATGAAGAGATATTGAGGGAAATAGAACAAATTCATTTATAATGGGTCTTTATTGAAATCCAGAACCACTCAAAATCAGAATTTTGGCTGCGAAATTTTGAGACTGGCAACAAAACAGAAATTCCGGCAACGAAAGTCCGTTTTCTGGCAACAAAACAGGAAAAGCGGCAACAAAATCAAAATTCCGGCAACAAAAATGAGGACTGGCAACAAAACAGAAATTCCGGCAACGAAAGTCCGTGTTCCGGCAACAAAACAGGAAAAGCGGCAACAAAATCAAAATTCCGGCAACAAAAATGAGGACTGGCAACAAAACAGAAATTCTGGCAACGAAAGTCCGTGTTCCGGCAACAAAACGGGAAAAACGGCAACAAAATCAAATTTCTGGCAACGAAAATGGAAACTGACAACAAAACTGAAATTCAGGCAACAAACGTCGATCCCGGAACAAAAAAATGTACGCATTATGGTATAATAGTAAAATGCAATCCTTATCATTAGTGGAGTATAAGGTAAATTTTTATGAGGTGATCACTTTGAATGATAACGAAAGAGAACTGCCGACATTCATGCTCGTAGATGGAATGGCCCTTTTATTCAGGGCGTTTTACGCAACGGCTGTTACGGGCCAGTTTATGATAAATTCAAAAGGCGTTCCAACGAATGCCGTACAAGGTTTTTTAAAGCATATGTTGACTGCGGTAGAGCATTTCTCACCAACGCATGTAGCGGTATGCTGGGATATGGGAAGCAAAACCTTCCGTAATGAACTGTTTGGGGAATACAAGGCAAACCGTTCCACGCCTCCGGTAGAGATGATTCCGCAGTTTGAACTTGTAAAGAGGGCCGTTGAAGCCTTTGATATACCCAATATTGGGCTTGAGGGATTCGAAGCGGATGATTGCATTGGCACTTTAGCAAAAGCATCTATGTCCCATAGCCAGGTATACATCCTCACCGGAGACCAGGATATGCTTCAGCTTCTGGAGGATAACATTTCGGTGGTGCTTTTAAAGAAGGGCTATGGTAATTACGAGGTCCATAACACCGAAAGCTTTTTCGAATGGAAGGGCATCACGCCAAGGCAGATGATTGATTTGAAGGCGCTTATGGGTGATCCTTCAGATAATTATCCGGGAGTGAAGGGAATTGGCGAAAAAACCGCCTTAAAGCTGCTCATCGAATATAAAAGCATTGAAGGCATTCTTGAAAATGTCCAAGCGTTAACAAAAACACAACGTGCAAAAATTGAAGAAGCGGTCGACATGCTTCATTTATCAAGAAAGCTCGCGGAAATTAAATGTGATGTGCCTGTTTCTTGTTCATTAGAAGATTCATTGTACAGCTATGACAGGGAAAAGGTTAAACAAATGGCATTGGACCACGAATTCAAGGCTCTGCAGAGAATGATCATATAAGCAACCAACCGCTTCCCGGTTATGTGAACTATGACCCGAATAATGGACACTTAA
Organism: Bacillus sp. CECT 9360; assembly: GCF_918741275.1. Classification (GTDB taxonomy): domain Bacteria; phylum Bacillota; class Bacilli; order Bacillales; family DSM-1321; genus Peribacillus. Next base: position 97 of record NZ_CAKKNA010000027.1, on the reverse strand, counting down.
AAAAGTCTCTTATTCGGGTTTTTTGTATGCATATGACAGAAACCCGATTATAATCATTTCAGAGATCATATCGGGGGAAACAAAATGAGTAAACTTA
>NZ_CAKKNA010000026.1 GCF_918741275.1 Bacillus sp. CECT 9360 | reverse complement strand
TCTGCCTTACAAGCAGAGGGTCGGCGGTTCGATCCCGTCATCCTCCACCATGCCGGTGTAGCTCAATTGGTAGAGCAACTGACTTGTAATCAGTAGGTTGGGGGTTCAAGTCCTCTTGCCGGCACCATTTTTATCTTTGAATTATATGTGGAGGGGTAGCGAAGTGGCTAAACGCGGCGGACTGTAAATCCGCTCCCTCCGGGTTCGGCGGTTCGAATCCGTCCCCCTCCACCATTAAAAACCTTGTGGATCAGTTATATGTTCTCTATAAGAGGGGATTATATGATTACCACCTGTTTTTTTATAAGACTATTTTTGGGCTATAGCCAAGCGGTAAGGCAACGGACTTTGACTCCGTCATGCGTTGGTTCGAATCCAGCTAGCCCAGCCATAGGAGCCATTAGCTCAGTTGGTAGAGCATCTGACTTTTAATCAGAGGGTCGAAGGTTCGAGTCCTTCATGGCTCACTTTCTAGTGAAAAAAGCTACATCTATTAAATGGTCGTTATCAATGGGGCCTTAGCTCAGCTGGGAGAGCGCCTGCCTTGCACGCAGGAGGTCAGCGGTTCGATCCCGCTAGGCTCCACCATCAACTACATAGACCAAACTTTCGTCTTAAACCTTTTCGGTTTAGGACTTTTTTTATTCTATACACTTTATTGGTAAGTGGTCTTTTCATTTTATAGGAAATTGAAACCGTATACTTATGCATAAATTTGTCGAGTTGAACCATATGGATATTCAGATATATTATAGAATAGTAAGAAAGGGGGCGTATAGACAGATGACGACTAAAAAAATATCCATCATTGGATTACCTATGGATCTTGGACAAACGCGTCGTGGCGTAGATATGGGACCGAGTGCTATACGTTATGCCGGAGTGGTTGAAAGATTGGAAGCTCTGGAAATAGAAGTGGATGACTTGGGAGATATCGTTGTGGGAAGACCCAGGCTGATTGAAAACCCAAATTCCAATTTAAAAAATCTTGAATTAGTAGCTAAAGGGAATGAAATGCTAGCCGAACAAGTAGATAAGATTATTCAGGATAACGCTTTTCCGCTCGTATTAGGCGGGGATCACAGCATTGCGATCGGAACACTCGCTGGTGTGGCCAAGCATTATCAGAGTCTGGGCGTAATTTGGTACGATGCACATGGGGACTTAAACACTGAAGAAACGTCACCCTCAGGCAATATTCATGGCATGCCGCTTGCAGTAAGCATCGGATTGGGCCATCCTGATCTCGTTAACCTTCACGGGTTTACTCCAAAAATAAAGCCTGAAAATGTCGTTATTATAGGCGCGCGATCCTTGGACCAAGGTGAACGGGAATTGATAAATTCCAAAGGTATCAAAGTTTTCACCATGCATGAAATCGACCGTCTAGGAATGACTAAAGTAATGGAAGCAGCGATCCATTATTTGAAGGAGCGGACAGATGGAGTCCATTTATCATTAGATTTGGACGGATTAGATCCGCAAGATGCGCCAGGAGTCGGAACTCCGGTAAACGGAGGGATAAGCTACCGGGAAAGCCATCTCGCTATGGAAATGCTCGCCGAGTCTAAAATTGTGACTTCGGCCGAATTTGTAGAGGTTAACCCGATCCTGGATGAAAGAAATAAAACGGCAACTGTAGCCGTTGCTTTAATGGGTTCTCTATTTGGAGAAAAACTACTCTAAAAAAATGAAACAGTAACCGCCGGGTTACTGTTTTTTTAAAAAGATATGAAAGTATCACTTTTTTAAATTTGATAGGTGTCTAGCTACGACGTACAGACGTGCTAGTGCCGACGAAGACATAAGGACGTGGCGATCTAGTCGGCCAACGCCGAAGTTCCTCTAAAGCCACACCGCTCCAGAGCTTCCACAGGATGTTCCTTACTTTGAAATCCTGCGCGGGGCGTCTTATGCCTGTTGCACTAGCACTGGATGTGCTGGTGTCGATGTAAGACATAAGGATGTGGCAGCTTTTAGTCGACGGTCCTTATAAAAGAGCGTTTGCGCTTTTCTGTTAGGTGAAGATACTGATTTATAAGCAAATCAAGTTCTGTACTAGCTTCTATTACTTTGTGATCGATCATGGAAGAGGTATAAGAAGCTTGATTAATCATTTTTTCTCTGCATTCCTCAATATTACGCAAAAGCTGTTCCGCAGTCATTTGGCATTCCTCTCTTTCAAGTCATCGTTTTTTTATATTACCGCTTTTTTTATTTCATAAACATATATCGGCATGGTTTGTTAAAATTAAAGTGAAACCTTTTTAGCTTGCGATTCGTAAATATCGTATAGCCGCATGAAGCGGAGGTAAAGTGGCGAATGGAAGAATTAATAAAAAAGAGAATTAAACAAGTCTTGAAGGGAGATCAAGACGCATTTGGGGAGATTGTCGAGCTGTATAAGGACAAAGTATTCCAAATCTGTTTCAGGATGCTCGGGAATAGGCATGAAGCGGAAGATATGGCCCAGGAAGCGTTCGTGAGGGCATATGTTAATATTCAAAGTTTCAATATTAACATGAAGTTCTCCACATGGCTGTATCGAATTGCCACAAACCTGTGCATAGACCGGATTCGCAAAAAGAAACCGGATTTTTATCTGGATGCCCAAGTGGCAGGTGCAGATGGCTTAGATATGTACTCCCAAATTGCCGCTGATACGGCTCTGCCGGAAGAAGAAGTAGAGTCCTTGGAGCTGCAGGAAACCATTCAGGCCGAAATACTTAAGCTGCCCGAAAAATACAGATTACCAATCGTATTAAAATATATTGAGGAATTATCGCTGAAGGAAATTAGTGAAATCTTGGACTTACCTGTAGGAACTGTCAAAACGAGAATACATCGCGGCCGGGAAGCGCTGAGAAACCAGCTGCGTCATTTATAGAAGAAGGTGAGACATATGAAATGCCCTGAAATCATCGACTTTATGCATGCATATTTAGATGAAGATATTAAGAAGGAAGACGAGGATATTTTACGAGAGCATCTGCGTGGCTGCCAGGATTGCCAGACCCATTTTCATGAGCTGAAAAAAGCGGTTGCCCTCGTTCAAAGCACTTCGAGAATATCGGCTCCGTCTGATTTTACTCAGAGAGTTAGGGCCAGCCTGCCAAAAGAAAAGAAAAAGATAGGCGCCGAGCGCTGGTTAAAGAACCATCCATTTTTGACAGCTGCCTCTTTGTTCCTTGTTTTGATGGCGGGAACGATGTTCGGAACATATAACCAGGATCAGAGTTTTTCTGTTTCCAAACAGCCCAACCTGGTTGTTGAAAATGAGACCGTGATTGTCCCACTTGGGGAAACGGTCAATGGGGATGTAGTTGTCCAAAATGGAGACATTCGGATAGAGGGGGATGTTAAAGGCGATGTAACCGTCATTAACGGACACAATTACCTGGCTTCAGCCGGAAGTGTCACCGGTGATATTGAAGAGGTAGATCAAATATTCGAATGGCTCTGGTTTAAAATAAAAAATACAAGCAAAGCCATTTTCCAAGTAGAAGATTAACGTTCAAAACAGCTGTCCCCCATTAGCAGATAAGACTTCAAGCGAAGAGAGCATTTCCTCTTCAACCTCTGAAGTCACTGCAGATAGGGGGCAGTTTTTTTCGGACAAGCCAAATCGAGGCACTATAATATTTAGAAGTATCAGAAGAAACTATGGTATAATACTAAAGTTACATGCTAGAACATGTATTTACGAACATCGCCCGACTGGAGGAAGTAACATGTCATTATCCAATTTTACTTTCCTGGATTATATAGTGAATTTCATTGATATTCTCCTTGTTTGGTTTGTGATATATAAACTATTAATGGTCATTCGAGGCACGAAGGCTGTTCAACTGTTGAAAGGCATTTTTGTGATTGTGGTGGTACATAGCCTGAGCAGCCTGATTGGATTGAATACGCTTGGATGGTTGATGCAACAAGCAATGACATGGGGATTTCTTGCAATCATTATCATTTTTCAGCCTGAACTGCGCCGGGCCCTTGAACAATTGGGCAGAGGCAAATTATTCACCCGCGGTGCCGGACAGGAAGAAGAAGAGCAGGACCGGTTAGTAGAAGCATTAATTAAAGCCGCTTCTTACATGGCGAAGAGACGGATCGGAGCGCTTATTTCGATTGAGCGGGAAACAGGTCTTAATGATTATATTGAAACGGGGACCCCGCTGAGATCAGAAATTTCGAGTGAATTACTGATTAATTTATTTATCCCGAATACCCCTTTGCACGACGGAGCCGTGATTATCCAAAACAACCAGGTAGCGGCCGCAGCCTGTTATCTACCGCTTTCGGAAAGCCCCTTTATTTCAAAGGAACTTGGCACAAGGCATCGCGCTGCCCTTGGAGTGAGCGAAGTAACAGATTGTATTACGATCGTCGTCTCAGAAGAAACAGGCTCGATCTCTCTCACCAAGAATGGGGAGCTGCATCGTGAATTGGATCAGGATGAATTCAAGGAAATCTTAACAAGAGAACTTATCATGGAAAATAAACCATCTTCTTCAGTACGCTGGAATTGGAGGGGAAAGAAAAATGGATAGATTTATGAACAGCCCATGGTTTTTTCGAATTGTCGCTTTTGCCTTAGCTGGTCTTTTATTTACTTCCGTTAATTTTGAATCTGACTCCAGCAAGAGGTCGCTTGGTTTAAATACACCGGGACAAAAGGATACCGAAACAATCGAAGATATCCCTGTCGAGATTGACTACGACCAGGAGAATCTCGTAGTTACCGGCGCTCCGCAAACTGTGGATGTTACATTTGAAGGAACAAAAGCACAGTTGATTACCGTGAAAAATCAACGTGAATTTAGAGTATACATCGATTTATCGGATCCTGACATTACTGTTGGAGAAAAAAGGGTCCCTTTAAAAATAGAGGATATTAATGAAAAGGTGAAAGCAACCATTAGCCCAAAATACGCCACAGTCACGGTTCAGGAAAGAGTGACGAAGGAATTTTCGGTTGAGCCGGAATTTAACCGTTCTTTACTGGAAGAAGGATATACAGTGGAGAAGGCTGTTGTTAGCCCGAAAACGGTTAAAATTACCGGTGCCAAAGATGTGATTGAGAGAGTATCATTTGTGAAAGCGAATGTAGAGCTTAATAATGGCGTAAGTGAAAATATAAACAGACAGGCGACTGTACAGGCCTTTGATCGGGATTTAAACAAGCTTGATGTGCTGATTGAGCCTGAAGAAGTGACTGTATCAGTCGATATTAGCATTCCCTCGAAAAAGGTGCCGATCGTACCGGTGCAAACCGGAACCCCGGATAATGGCGTTACGGTTACGGGCATAAGTGTGGATCCAAATGAAATCACGCTGTATGGGAAAGAATCCGTTCTCAATGCCATTAACGAAGTAAGATTGCCTGTGTCTGTTAATGATGTAGAAGGCAATACTGAGATTGAGGTACCTATCATCATGCCTGATAATGTCCAAAAAATGTCCAGGGATATGGCCACTGTCAATATCAGAACAGAAAAACAAGATTCCGTGGGCAATGAAGAGGAAGCACCAGAGGACGAGGAAGCTGCGGCACAGACAAAGACCATTAATAACCTGTTGATACAGCCTGTCGGGCTGAACGATGACATGGAGCTGGAATTCGTCTCCCCACGTCAGGGGCGATCAAATATTACTCTTTCAGGAGACCCGGATGAACTAAGAAAAGTTACCGCCTCCAACATTCGTCTCTCCATTAACGTAGAGAGATTGAAAGAAGGAAGACATGAAGTTGCCATCCAGGTAAACGCGCCAAACAAAGTGAAGTGGGTGCTGCCGGCGCGAAATGCAACGGTCTCAATCACCCAAAAAAATGAAGAAACGTAATACGCCAATCACGAACAGTTCAAAGAACAATTCAAATAAGGAGCGATATTGATGGGTAAATATTTTGGTACAGACGGAGTCAGAGGGGTTGCGAACAGCGAATTAACTCCTGAGCTTGCTTTTAAACTCGGCCGCTTTGGCGGATACGTGCTGACGAAAGATACAAAGCGTCCGAAGGTACTAATCGGCCGTGATACGCGAATATCGGGACATATGCTGGAAGGCGCTCTTGTGGCTGGGTTATTGTCCATCGGCGCTGAAGTCATGCGTCTTGGTGTGATTTCTACTCCCGGAGTAGCTTATTTGACAAAGGCATTAAGCGCGGAAGCGGGCGTGATGATTTCCGCTTCCCATAATCCGGTTGCGGATAATGGGATTAAATTTTTCGGGCCGGATGGTTTTAAGCTGTCTGATGAGCAGGAAGAAGAAATCGAACGGTTGATGGATTTAGATGCGGATGAGCTTCCTCGACCTGTCGGCGGTGACCTAGGTCATATGAACGACTATTTTGAGGGCGGTCAAAAGTATATTCAATACTTAAAGCATACGGTTGATGAGGACTTTGCCGGTATTCATATCGCTCTTGACTGTGCACACGGAGCGACTTCTTCATTGGCGACTTATCTATTTGCGGATTTAGATGCCGATACATCTACCATGGGAGCAAGTCCGAATGGCCTCAATATCAATGAAGGCGTCGGTTCAACTCATCCGGAAGCATTAGCTGCATTTTTACAAGAAAAAGGTGCGGATATCGGCCTCTCTTTTGACGGCGATGGGGATCGTTTGATTGCGATCGATGAAAAGGGAGATATCGTGGACGGCGATCAAATTATGTATATCTGCGCGAAATACATGAAAGAACATAACCGCTTAAAACACTCTACGGTTGTGTCTACGGTCATGAGCAATCTAGGGTTTTACAAAGGGTTAGAGCCGCATGGAATCCAGAGTAAGCAAACAGCTGTAGGTGACCGCTATGTAGTTGAAGAAATGAGAAAAGGCGGATACAACCTTGGCGGCGAGCAGTCCGGACATATTATTTTCCTTGATTACAACACGACAGGTGATGGCTTATTAACAGGATTGCAGCTTGTCAATATCATGAAAGTAACAAAAAAATCTCTTTCCGAGCTTGCGGCTGAAATGAAGAAATTTCCGCAAAAGCTTGTGAACATCAGAGTTACCGATAAACATGGAGTGACTGAAAATGCCAAGGTCCAGAAGATTATCAGCGAGGTTGAAGCTGAAATGAATGGAAATGGAAGAATCCTCGTCAGACCATCCGGCACAGAGCCGTTGGTGCGCGTGATGGCGGAAGCTCCGACCGAAGAGCAATGCCGGCAATATGTAGATCGCATCGCTGCTGTCGTAAAAGAGGAAATGGGACTGGATGATTAAGTCGGGTATGCATAAGAGGAACTTCTTTTCCTCTTATGCATATTTTTATATAGAACGTTGTTTCAACTAGAGACTGGAAGGGAAAAACGTGGTAGTAAACATTGTCTTGACGGATACTAGGGAATGGGGTATGATTATCCTGTTTTTGCAGATCAGTCGCAAAAATATGTCCAAATATATCAGGAAGGAGAACAGACTAAAGAAACATCTTAAAGCGCCTGAACTAAGCTTGGACGGAAATGCTTAGTTGACGAGGAGGAGGTTTATCGAAGTTCGGCGGATGCCTCCCGGCTGCACGTGCACAGCCGCAAGAATTTCTATCTTAAAACAGCGGGGCAACCTGCTGCACAAAGGATAGGAACTGCACACATAAAAAATATACAGAGATAAGGGGGCAGTAATGCCCTCGTGCATTACTGTTCCCGAATCGGTATTGGAGGAACACGATTTATGTGTGGAATTGTCGGTTATATTGGAAATAATGATTCAAAAGAAATCTTATTAAAAGGGTTAGAAAAGCTTGAGTACAGAGGTTACGATTCTGCCGGTATCGCGGTAAAGAATGAAACTGGGGTTCAGGTATTCAAGGAAAAAGGACGCATTGCCGACCTTCGCGCTATTGTCGACGGAAATGTAATGGCGCATACAGGCATCGGTCATACCCGCTGGGCAACTCACGGCGTTCCTAGCCAGTACAATGCACATCCGCATCAAAGTACGACTGGCCGCCTAACTCTTGTTCACAACGGCGTTATCGAAAACTATGATCTTTTGAAGCGTGAATATTTACAGAACGTGGACTTCCAAAGTGACACGGATACAGAGGTTGTCGTTCACCTTATCGAAAAATTCGTCCTGGACGGATTAGAGGTTGAAGAAGCATTCCGTAAAACATTGACGCTATTAAAAGGTTCATATGCCTTCGCATTATTAGACAACCAAAACGATGAGACGATTTTTGTCGCAAAAAATAAAAGCCCGCTGCTTGTAGGTGTTGGAGAAGGCTTCAACGTAGTCGCTTCTGATGCGATGGCCATGCTGCAGGTAACGGATCAATACCTTGAGCTAATGGATAAAGAAATGGTCATCGTTACAAAAGAAAAGGTGACGATCCAAACCCTTGACGGTCAGGAAGTCATCCGAGAGCCATTCACGGCAGAATTGGATGCAAGCGATATTGAAAAGGGCACATACCCGCACTATATGCTAAAAGAAATTGACGAGCAGCCTGCGGTTATGCGTAAGATCATCCAGGCATACCAGGATGAAACAGGCAAGCTTGCCATCGATTATAATATTGCCGAAGCGATGAGCGAGGCGGACCGTGTCTATATCATTGCTGCCGGAACTAGTTATCATGCAGGCCTGGTTGGAAAACAACTGATCGAAAATATGGCGAAAATACCGGTAGAAGTTCATATTGCTTCTGAGTTTGTATACAATATGCCGTTGCTTTCTAAAAATCCATTGTTTATCTTCATTTCCCAAAGTGGGGAAACAGCAGACAGCCGTGCCGTTCTTGTAGCGATCAAGGAGCTTGGTTATAAAGCTCTGACGGTTACGAACGTACCTGGCTCGACGCTTTCCCGTGAAGCGGATTACACGTTGCTGCTACATGCAGGCCCGGAAATTGCCGTTGCTTCAACAAAGGCATATACAGCTCAAATTGCTGTACTTGCTATTTTGGCAGATGTAACAGCTAAATTCCGCAAACAAGGTGTTGATTTCGATCTTGTCCATGAGCTTGGAATTGTCGCAACTGTTATGGAAGCACTTGTCGACTCCAAAGACGAAATGGAAGAGATCGCACGTGAATATCTGTCTGTAACAAGAAATGCTTTCTTTATCGGACGCGCAATGGACTATTTTGTAGGCGTTGAAGGGGCTCTAAAGCTGAAAGAAATCTCTTACATCCAAGCAGAAGGATTCGCAGGCGGCGAATTAAAGCACGGTACAATCGCTCTTATCGAAGAGGGAACACCCGTCTTTGCCCTTGCAACCCAAGCAAATGTTGCCTTAAGCATCCGCGGCAACGTCAAAGAAGTTGCAGCCCGCGGAGCCTACCCATGCATCATCTCCATGAAGGGCCTCGATACCGAAGAGGACACCTTCGTCATTCCGGAAGTGCATGGACTATTAACACCTCTTGTCTCTGTCATACCATTCCAGTTAATTGCTTACTATGCAGCGCTGCACCGCGATTGTGATGTGGATAAGCCACGTAACTTGGCGAAGTCGGTTACTGTGGAGTAAGGAAGAAGTTTACTTTTAAAAATATTGTTTTGAGACAACTCAAACATAACAACTCGGTTATAATCTAAAAAACTGGTCAGGAAACTGACCAGTTCAGACTGTAGACAAACTCGATGAAAATCGAGTTTGCCTACAGTCTTTTTTGTTTTAAAATATAAATAGAATAATACTTGAGGTGATGAAGATGCTTTCCAAACATAATTCCATTCAACGTGATCAAATTGAAATGATTGCTTTAGACCAGTTGGTTCCTGCGAATCATTTAGTCCGAAAAATGGAGGCAGCCATTGATTTCTCTTTTATTTATGACTTGGTGAAAGATGTGTATTCTGAAGTCGGTCGCCCAAGTATTGACCCTGTGATTTTGATTAAACTGACATTTATTCAATATACATTTGGCATTCGCTCGATGCGTCAAACGATTGAAGAATTGAAAACAAACATGGCCTATCGTTGGTTTTTAGGCTATGGCTTCCATGATAAAGTGCCTCATTTCTCTACTTTTGGTAAAAACTATGAGCGTCGCTTTCAAGATACAGACCTATTCGAACAGATATTCTATCGTATAGTAAAAACGGCAACGGAGAAAAAATTGATTAGTGCTGAACATGTCTTTATTGATTCCACACACGTCAAAGCGAGTGCGAATAAGCATAAATTCGAGAAGAAAGTCATGCGTAAAGAAACTCGTGCCTATCAAGAACGTCTTCAAGAAGAAATCAACCAAGACCGTGAAGATCATGGCAAAAAGCCGTTCCCACAGGACAAGTTTGATAAAGAAGAATCAAAGGAAATCAAAGAAAGCACAACCGATCCGGAGAGTGGCTACTATGTCAAAGACGAACGTACAAAACAGTTCGCCTATTCTTTTCATGCGGCCTCAGACCGTAACGGCTTTGTGTTGGGGACGATTGTGACACCGGGCAACACGCATGATAGTCAAATCTTAGAGCCATTAGTGGAACAAGTGATCGAGGAAATTGGAAAACCTAAAGCTGTTGCGGCAGATGCAGCTTATAAAACACCGGCCATCACGAAATACTTAATCGATAATGAAATGACACCTGCTTTACCCTATACGCGGCCACGTACGAAAGATGGGTTTTTCCGAAAACACGAATATGTTTATGATGAGCACTTTGACTGTTATTTGTGCCCGGCAGGTGAAATTTTGACATACTCCACAACGACGAAAGAAGGCTATCGTGAGTACAAGTCACCGAAGCACATTTGCGCCACTTGTCCATTTCTAGCTCAATGTACAGAGAGTAAAAATCATCAAAAAGTGGTGACACGTCATATTTGGCAAGAGTATGTAGAGGAAGCCGACCATCTTCGTCATCACAAAGATGTAAAACCTATCTATGCGAAACGCAAAGAAACGATTGAGCGCGTGTTCGCAGATGCAAAAGAAAAGCATGGTATGCGTTGGACAACGTTAAGGGGACTTAAAAAATTGTCGATGCAGGCGATGCTTACTTTCGCTGCCATGAATTTAAAGAAGATGGCCAACTGGACTTGGAAAGGTCCAGAAATGGCCTAATAAATGAGGCTAAGAAAGGTCATTTCACACTCAAAATAGAGAAAATTAGAGAAAATCACCAAAAGGGGTTCGGAATGAGACCATTCCGAACCCCTTTTGTCGACAATCTGAACTGGTCAGGAAACTGACCAGTTTTTTTTATTCAATAATTAAGTTTGTTTAGTATAATTTTTTCTACAATGGAACAACGATTATTTGTTATGTTCGTATTTGTTCCTTCTTTAACTAAAGCACCCGGTCGTAATATAAGGTTAGCCAGATATTTCTGGTTGACCTTTTTATTTATGGTCTTAATATTACGGTAGTCGGGGTAGAACGTCGCACCCGTGGGTTAAATCCCGTCAACTAAACTGTTCACCCCCTAC
>NZ_CAKKNA010000025.1 GCF_918741275.1 Bacillus sp. CECT 9360 | reverse complement strand
TCGAGCGCCGATGGTAGTTGGGGTGAGTCAAGGACCTTCTGCTAAACCCGCCACATCCATGTGGCAACGCAGAAGTCAGCACATCCTGTGCAAGTCCTGTGAGAGTAGGACGTCGCCAAGCAAGTGAAAGACCAGCCGATTTGGCTGGTCTTTTTTCGTGTGAAAATGCGTTTCGTTTGAATGGACGATGTTTTCGTTTAAATGCCCGGAAGTTTCGTTCAAATCACTAGGACTTTCGTTTAAATGGACACGATTTTCGTTTGAATCACCAGGATTTTCGTTCAAATCAAAAATTGCATTCAAGATTTTCCTGACAATTTAGCGTGATGATTAAAATTTACGAGCAATTATTAAAATTTGTGAGCTATTATCGTAATTTACAAGCGATTATTTAGTTTTACGAGCTATTATCTGTATTTATGAGCTATTATAAAAATTTATCAGCGTTCGGTTTTAGTTAACATAAGTATCCTATGCTTGAATACCTTACAGTTAAATACTTTTCGAAACGATTAGGCTCATTCCTAATAACGATTTAATTATCAGAAGAACTTTATAAAAATCGGTCTTTCGTTAGCCATTCGTAAACCAAATTCGGTCCTTTTTTCAGTGTTATATTTAAAAACTGTGCAATGAATGGGTAATCATCATTGGCCATTGTTTTAAGCAGCTCGGACCACCATTCTGTTTCATATCGGGCAATCATGCTTAAGTTATAAAGTAAAAGATAATGTACCAGCAATTCAGGGAAGCAATAGCAGCTGGAATCTTTATTCGTCGACAGTACATATTTTTTCTCAAAAAGATGATAGTGGATTGGTGAATGAAAGTTCTGTGACCATGCTTGTTCGGGATATAAATGTAAGTTGGAGCCTTGTTCTTCAACAGACAATTTAGTCTTTGTTTTTATCTCAAGGAAATCTTTGAAGCGATGGCTGGTCATATGAAATGTATTGAGAATAGAGGCTGGTAGTGAGAAGCCTTCTTTATAAGGTGTAAGAGGTTTAAAACAACTTTTCGAATGAAATAGTTCGAAAGCTGGCTCTAATTCAGGCAGTTCTTTCAGCAATTCCCCCATTGAGTATTTTTCTCCGTCCAAATGCTTCAAATAAAACATTTTCTCAGCCATAAATGTAAATAAGCCATTTTTTTGAATTTTGACTTCGTCGTGTATAAATTCGTACTGTTGTTTTTTTCGCTTTCGAGTGGTGACGCCATGAGCAAGTACGGATGTTGATTCCGGGTAGTTCGGATCGATTGTTAGCAGGCAGGCTTTAAGCAGCTGAACGAAGCCATAGAAAGCTAAGATAGGCTGGATGGATAATGGAGCGACAACTGCCTGGCTATAATAGGTTTGTGCATGTTCTATGTAATATAAAAAAGGATAGCAATTCTCGAAGCTCTTCATTTCCTTATCGGGCAGGTTTCGTTCAGCATAACACTTCTTCAAATACGTTTGCGTAGAGGAAGCGGAAAAAAAATATATAAATGAATGCCAAATATCATTATGCATTTCCAAAATGAAACCTCCAAATTAATAGAAAAATCAAACATCTTTCATCTTCCTTGACAGTAGTTTGTCCAATTGATAACCTACTAATAATATTTTGAGCAGGAGGGGAAAAAGATGTGGGAAAATAAGTTTGCAAAAGAAGGATTAACCTTTGATGATGTGTTGTTAATGCCAGGTAAATCCGAGGTGCTTCCAAAGGATGCGAATCTGCAAGTTACATTGGCCGAAAATCTTAGGCTTAATATACCGATCATTAGTGCTGGAATGGATACTGTGACGGAAGCAGAAATGGCAATCTCCATGGCACGCCAAGGAGGACTGGGCATCATCCATAAAAATATGTCCATTGAACAGCAGGCGGATATGGTGGACAAAGTGAAACGCTCCGAGAGCGGTGTTATTACCGATCCCTTTTTTCTGACTCCCGTACATCAGGTTTTCGATGCTGAACATTTAATGGGAAAATATCGCATTTCTGGTGTACCGATTGTTAATGACGAAGACGAACAAAAACTAGTCGGCATTATAACCAATCGGGATTTGCGATTTATCCAGGACTTCTCCATGAAAATATCAGATGTAATGACAAAAGAACATCTTGTCACTGCTCCGGTCGGTACGAATTTAGAGCAAGCCGAAAAGATTCTTCAGAAATACAAAATCGAGAAACTCCCTCTTGTAGATGAGAACGGTGTATTAAAAGGACTTATCACGATTAAAGATATTGAAAAAGTCATCGAGTTTCCAAACTCGGCTAAGGACAAGCAAGGAAGATTGCTTGCCGGTGCAGCAGTGGGTGTTACGAAGGATACGATGAAACGTGTGGAAATGCTTGTAAAGGCAAATACAGATGCAATTGTCGTGGATACAGCACATGGACATTCAAAAGGAGTGCTGGATACGGTTAAGCAGATCAGGGAAGCTTATCCAAAGCTTGCGATTATCGCTGGGAATGTAGCTACAGCTGAAGCAACGAAGGATTTAATTGAAGCGGGTGCCGATGTTGTCAAGGTCGGGATTGGACCTGGCTCAATTTGTACCACTCGTGTGGTAGCCGGTGTCGGTGTACCACAAATCACCGCTGTGTTTGATTGTGCGACAGAGGCACGCAAGCACGGGAAAACGATCATTGCCGATGGTGGTATTAAATATTCAGGAGATATTGTCAAGGCATTGGCATCAGGTGGACATGCTGTTATGTTGGGCAGTATGCTGGCTGGTGTTTCGGAAAGTCCCGGTGAAACGGAAATATTCCAGGGAAGACGTTTTAAAGTATACCGGGGCATGGGCTCTGTTGCCGCGATGGAAAAAGGATCGAAGGATCGTTACTTCCAGGAAGAAAATAAGAAATTTGTTCCGGAAGGCATTGAAGGAAGACTGCCTTATAAAGGGCCGCTTTCGGATACGATCTATCAGTTAGTCGGAGGGATCCGGTCTGGAATGGGCTATTGCGGTGCAAAAGATTTGCACGCACTGAGGGAAGACAGCCAATTTGTACGAATGACCGGGGCAGGCTTAAGAGAAAGCCATCCGCATGATGTGCAAATTACAAAGGAATCTCCTAATTACTCTATGTAAGTATCTATTTATTTCCTAATTTGGCAATAATAATTTCATAAAAAACAGGCAGAGAGTTCCTTTTCTCTGTCTATTTTTTTTAATATGTTTGTGATAGACTAAACTAGGTGTTTATGCCAATTAACGAAGAAGTTCTTCGACAATATATAAGCTAAGAAAGTTGGAGGTTTTTGAAAGTGAAAAGATTCAGCAAGATTACACTGGTTTTTACAATGTTATTTGCCTTGATGGCATCTCAATTTAATCCTGTAAATGCAAAGGCGGAGGAAGATACGCTTGGATTAAAGGCAGAAGCGGCCATCATTGTCGATGCTAAGTCCGGAAGAATCCTTTATGAGAAAAACGCAGATAAAGTACTGGGTATTGCATCTATGTCAAAAATGATGGTTGAATACATGGTATTGGAAGCAATTGAAGAAGAAAAGATCAGCTGGGATCAGAAGGCGACCATAAGTAATTATGTACATAACCTTTCTAAAGCTCCTAATCTCTCAAATGTTGGTCTTACCGAGGGTGAAGACTACACAGCAAAAGAATTATACGAAGCAATGGCCGTCCATTCTGGTAATGCAGCTACGGTTGCATTGGCAGAGCTGATAGGCGGAAGTGAAAAAAACTTCGTCAAAATGATGAACGAAAAGGCAAAGGAATTGGGCCTAAAGGATTATAAATTTGTAAATACGAGCGGATTAAATAATAAAGACCTCCTTGGTAATCATCCGGCAGGTGCTCCGAATGAAGAAAATGTCATGACTGCCCGCGACATGGCGACTCTAGCATTCCATATCCTTTCTGACTTTCCTGAAGTTCTGGAAACAGCAAAAATGCCAAGGCTTAAATTCCGTGATGGAAAAGAATATGCTAATTTCAACTGGATGCTTCCGGGCTTGATTTTTGAGTATGAGGGAGTAGATGGGTTAAAGACCGGTTCCACTGATTTTGCAGGCTATGCACATACCGGTACGGTCAAGAGAGATGGTCAGCGTTATATCACAGTGGTTATGAAATCTACTTCTAAAGATGAACGCTTTAACGATACTAAGAAGCTTATGAATTATGCTTTTTCAAACTTTGGCAAAGAAGATGTACTGGCAGCCAACTATGAGGTTAAGGATCAAAAAACTCTTCCTGTGATAAAGGGTAAAGAAGACTCTGTTAAAATTCACACAAAGGAGGATCCTATTGAACTAGTAATTGAAAATGGCGAAAAAGAGAATTATAAGCCTGTATTAGTGATAGATAAGGATAAATTGAATAAAGACGGTGAGTTGACTGCTCCTGTAAAAAAAGGAGAGAAAGTCGGTTATATCAGCGTTGAAAATAA
Source organism: Bacillus sp. CECT 9360 (assembly GCF_918741275.1). Taxonomy (GTDB): domain Bacteria; phylum Bacillota; class Bacilli; order Bacillales; family DSM-1321; genus Peribacillus. The sequence goes on along the minus strand of NZ_CAKKNA010000025.1, from coordinate 9,978 downwards.
AGAAGGCAAGGACTACGGCTTTATCACCACGGAAGGCGGCAAAGCAAACCGAATAGATGTGGTTGCTGCTGAAGATGTTGAAAAGTCGAATTGGTTTGTGCTTTCCATGAGAGCAATCGGCGGTTTCTTTGGAGATGTATGGAACGGTGCCGCTTCAACAGTTAAAGGCTGGTTCTAACATTTAATAAATCCTAAGGAATGAATTATTAGCCGTTATGAATGCTCCTGTCTTGACAGGAGTTTTTTTTTAGAGATAATTGCATATAATAGGTTTTAAATCCTATACAAATAGTTGGAATAAATTAGGTAGTCAACTTTTCTGGGAGGTAGAAGAATGAATACAGGTACAGACAGAGTTAAGCGTGGAATGGCTGAAATGCAAAAAGGCGGCGTCATTATGGACGTTGTGAATGCTGAACAAGCCAAAATTGCCGAGGAAGCCGGAGCAGTTGCCGTTATGGCGCTAGAGCGCGTTCCTTCGGACATCCGTGCAGCGGGCGGAGTGGCAAGAATGGCTGATATTTCAATCGTTCAGGAGGTCATGGAAGCTGTTTCGATTCCGGTAATGGCAAAAGCAAGAATTGGCCATATTGTAGAAGCGCGCATCCTTGAGTCCCTTGGCGTAGATTATATTGATGAAAGTGAAGTTCTAACACCGGCAGATGAAGAATTTCATTTAAATAAAAAAATATATACTGTTCCCTTCGTATGTGGCTGCCGTGATCTAGGTGAAGCTGCCCGCCGCTTAGGTGAAGGTGCGTCGATGTTAAGAACGAAAGGTGAACCAGGAACAGGCAATATTGTCGAGGCAGTACGTCATATGCGACAAGTAAATGCCCAGGTTCGTAAGGTCATTGCTATGAATGAAGATGAATTAATGACTGAAGCTAAATTGCTTGGCGCCCCTTACGAAATCTTACTTCAAATCAGAGAAAATGGCGGTTTGCCTGTCGTGAATTTCGCCGCCGGCGGAGTCGCGACTCCTGCTGACGCTGCCTTAATGATGGAGCTTGGAGCGGACGGTGTATTTGTAGGTTCTGGTATCTTTAAATCAGAAAATCCGGCAAAAGTGGCGAAAGCAATTGTTGAAGCTACCACCCATTATCAGGATTACGAGCTCATTGCCAATATTTCTAAAGGACTTGGCGAAGCTATGAAGGGCCTTGAAATTTCTTCGCTGGCTCCAAGTCAAAGAATGCAGGAGCGCGGCTGGTAATCATGGTTAGGATAGGCGTTTTAGGATTGCAGGGCGCTGTCAGGGAGCATGTCCGCTCGATTGAGGTATCAGGCGCTACTGCCGTTATTATAAAAAAAGCAGAGCAACTGGGGGAAATTGACGGATTGATTATCCCGGGCGGTGAAAGTACGACAATGAGAAAATTGATCGATCAGTATGGTTTCATGGAACCGTTGCGGAAATTTGCCGATGAAGGAAAGCCGATGTTCGGGACATGTGCCGGGTTAATCATTTTGGCAAAACATATTCAAGGCTATGAAGAGCCTCATCTAGGCGTATTGGATGTTACCGTCGAACGGAATTCCTTTGGGCGGCAGGTAGATAGCTTTGAAGCGGAGCTTAAGATAAGCGGAATGGAATCACCATTTACCGGAGTATTTATCAGGGCTCCACATATCATGGAAGCCGGAGAGCAAGTAGAGATCCTGGCTGAATATGATGGACGCATTGTCGCGGCACGTCAAGGGCAGTTTTTAGGTTGTTCATTTCATCCTGAATTAACGGATGACCACCGCCTAACGCAAATATTTATTGAAATGGTCCATGCCCATCTTCAGGCTAAAGCTGTATAAAATGGTTGCATATTGTTAAAAACTATAGTACATTATGGAAAATAATTTCATTATCATAAAACCATGACAGGAATTAGTAACAGGCATGCTTTCTTTAGAGAGCCGGTGGAAGGTGCGAACCGGTGGCTGCGGCTTGTGAATCCATCCTCGAGTAAAGTATGGAACACCCAGCGGGTTAGTAATTACTTTCGGCCTAAGCCGTTATCTTTATGAGTGGAAGACAGATTCATGTTTTCAACTAGGGTGGCAACGCGGGTTAACTCTCGTCCCTTTTAGGGGACGGGAGTTTTTTGCGTTTTCAAAAATCATGGTGTAATGGATTACGAAAATAGGAGGAATAGCGTATGCTGGATTTGAAATATTTACGCAGTAATTTTGAAGAGGTTAAACGTCTTCTGCAACATCGCGGAGAAGATCTGACTGATTTTGGGAAGTTTGAAGAACTGGACGTGAGACGACGTTCTTTACTTGTTAAAACAGAACAACATAAGAGCCGTCGAAATGAAGTATCCCAGCAGGTAGCTGCCTTGAAGCGCGAAAAACAAGATGCTGACCATTTAATTGTCGAGATGCGTGAAGTCGGTGACAAAATCAAAGTTCTTGACGAAGAACTTCGTGAAGTAGAAGCCGTATTGGAAAATCTTCTATTGTCCATTCCGAATATCCCTCATGAAAGTGTTCCAGTCGGTGAGACGGAAGATGATAATGTGGAAATCCGTAAGTGGGGTGAGGTTCCGCAATTTGGTTTTGAAGCAAAACCTCACTGGGATGTTGCTGATGCGCTTGGCATTCTGGACTTTGAACGAGCTTCCAAGGTGACAGGCAGCCGGTTTGTATTTTATAAAGGACTGGGTGCCCGCCTAGAGCGTGCGTTAATCAGTTTCATGCTCGATCTGCATGTAGAGGAGCATGGCTATGAAGAAATGCTGCCGCCTTATATCGTGAACCGTGCAAGCATGACAGGTACAGGCCAGCTGCCTAAGTTCGAAGAAGACGCGTTTCGAATTGAAAGTGAAGATTATTTCTTAATCCCGACGGCGGAGGTCCCGGTCACGAACTACCATCGTGACGAAATCCTGTCTGGTACTGACTTGCCAATCAGCTATGCCGCCTATAGTGCGTCTTTCCGCTCTGAGGCAGGGTCAGCTGGAAGAGATACACGCGGGCTAATCCGCCAGCATCAGTTTAATAAAGTCGAGCTCGTGAAATTCGTGAAACCGGAGAATTCTTATGAAGCTCTTGAAGAGTTGACAAGGCATGCCGAAAAGGTGCTTCAGCTTCTGAACCTTCCTTATCGAGTATTAAGCATGTGTACAGCGGATCTGGGCTTTACAGCTGCCAAAAAATACGACATCGAAGTTTGGATTCCAAGCTACGGGACGTACCGTGAAATTTCTTCTTGCAGTAATTTTGAATCATTTCAGGCCAGACGCGCAAATATCCGTTTCCGCCGTGATCCAAAAGCTAAACCAGAGCATGTTCATACGTTGAATGGGTCTGGTTTAGCGATTGGCCGTACGGTATCGGCCATTTTAGAAAATTACCAGCAGGCTGATGGCAGCGTAATTATTCCGGATGTGCTTAGGCCGTATATGCGCGGCGCTGAGGTTATTAAGCTTTAAGTCCGAGTAAGGGAGAGCGTTACTGCTTTCCCTTCTTATATTTCTGTGAAAATTTTTCTGAGAAAGTATTTTTGTTATCTTGACAATGCGTTTCCCTCCATGGTATCTTATTAAATGTTGAAACGGAGGTATACCCAAGTCCGGCTGAAGGGATCGGTCTTGAAAACCGACAGGGGTGTCAAAGCCCGCGGGGGTTCGAATCCCTCTACCTCCTCCATATTTATCTGAAATAACCACGCGCATAAGAGATCGTATGAATCATAAAAGTCTGTTACAGTCATGTAGCAGACTTTTTTATTTCTAATATAGTTTTGTCCACATAAAAAATCACCGAAGCATTTCGGTGATTTTTCTCTATATTTTTCGAAGTTTCTTCGTTTGATCCATAAATGATGCTATGCGCTCGATAATTGGTTCGATTGATGTTTCACTTTGTACAAGATCGTAGTCATTGATGTTTAAACGCAAAACGGGGCATGCGTTAAAGTGGTTGATCCAATCTTCGTAGCGCTGATGCATTTCCTTCCAGTATTCCACCGGGGTTTGCTGCTCCATCGGGCGTCCGCGCTCCTTAATCCTATCTAGGATATCTTCAATTGACCCTTCCAGATAGATGAGAAGGTCAGGATGCGGGAAGTATGGCGTCATGACCATCGCTTCAAAAAGACTTGTATAGGTTTCGTAATCGACTTTATTCATCGTTCCTTTTTCATAATGCATCTTTGCAAATATGCCTGTATCTTCATAAATAGAACGATCTTGGATAAAACCGCCGCCGTATTCAAAGATACGTTTTTGATCTTTAAAACGTTCTGCCAAAAAGTATATTTGGAGATGGAAGCTCCAGCGTTCAAAATCGTCATAGAATTTATCAAGATAAGGATTTGTATCGACCTTTTCAAATGAGGTACGGAATTTTAATGCATTTGCAAGCGCATTTGTCATCGTTGATTTGCCGACTCCTACCGTTCCGGCTATTGTGATGACAGTGTTATTTGGAATGTCATATTTTTTTCGTAGGTTCATTCTTATATACTCCTTTTTGCAGCTCGTTCTCTATTTGGGATAGGATGGCAGCTAAATCTTGTTTATTCCCCACAAAATCCAGCAAGTCCCCGTTAAAACGTAAGACAGGTATATCTGGATGCTGTTCCTCAAAAGTCTGCATAAAGGTTCCGTAGTCAATTGATAATTGTTCCAGATAGAGCGGGCTAATATTCTTTTCGAACTCTCTGCCTCTTTTGCCGATCCGGTTCAATAATGTATCCAGGCTGGCATTTAAATAGATCACCATGTTCGGCTTGGGCATATCATGCGTTAAGATGTTGAAAATTTCAAGGTATTTATCATATTGCCGATCCTTTAATGTCCTTTGTGCAAAAATTATATTCTTGAAAATATGATAATCTGCCACGACGGCTTTATTCTTAGAAAGAATCTGTTTTTCAATATCTTCTAATTGTTTGTAGCGGTTGCAGAGGAAAAACATTTCTGTTTGAAAGCTCCACTCATCAATATTCTCATAAAATTTACCGAGAAATGGGTTTTCATCTACAATTTCCTTTAATAATGCGAATTGGAAATGTTCAGAGATTGCTTTTGCTAACGATGTTTTTCCCACACCAATCGGACCTTCTACGGTAATAAATGGTGTGTTCTTCATGAATTCCTTCCTCCTTCAAACGGCACTGATCGCTGTAAACAGTAAATTTGGCTTATTAGTCCAAAAGTTATTGTATCACAGACCGATAGTTTAGGCAGGACAATCTTATGAGTAAGTGAAAGAATTTTGATGAAGAATTACATGAGTTGCGGGATTTTACATAATCCTATAATATTCATGATTAGAGCAAGGATTCATTTTCTTACTATATGACTATTCACCTTTTTTTATTTTTTTAAGGGGTTACGCTTATGAGAGACGATAGATTTTATATGCGATTGGCGTTAGAAGAGGCAAGAAAAGCAGAGGATATAAACGAAGTTCCGATCGGTGCCGTGATAGAGATGAATGGAGAAGTCGTCTCAAGCGCTCATAATCTCAGAGAAACAGCTCAGAATGCCATCTGCCATGCGGAACTGTTGGCCATTAATAAGGCCTGTGAAGAGCAAGGCACCTGGAGGCTTGAGGATGCGACATTGTATGTCACGCTTGAGCCGTGTCCGATGTGTGCCGGGGCTATCATCCAATCCCGTATTAAGAGGGTAGTTTTTGGGGCGTATGATCCGAAAGCAGGATGTGCCGGCACATTTATGAACCTGTTGCAGGATGAACGTTTTAACCATCAAAGCGAGGTTACCAGCGGCATTTTGGCACAGGAGTGCGGATCGATTCTGACTGATTTTTTCAAAGATTTGCGAGAACGAAAGAAAGCGGAAAAAGCTAAAAGAAACCGAGTACGGTTGGGTGAAGATGCAGGAATTGACAGGGAATAAGGATTGCTTTCTTGGCTAAAACTTAGTATACTTAATTATGCGTCGTTATGGCGCTATATGAATATGGTAGCAAATTTGCCGTGCTAGGCGGGGAGGTAGCGGTGCCCTGTACTCGCAATCCGCTCCAGCGAGGCTGAATTCCTTTTCGAGGTTAGCATCCTGTAGGGTCTGCCTTAAGTAAGTGGCGTTGACGTCCGGGTCCTGCGCAATGAGAATCCACGAACCATGTCAGGTCCGGAAGGAAGCAGCATTAAGTGGAAGCTCTCATGTGCCGCAGGGTTGCCTGGACTGAGCTAACTGCTTAAGTAACGCCTATGGGTGCTAATCGACAGAAGGTGCACGGCAGTTATTACATAGTAAATAACTCATCCTTTAGGGTGAGTTTTTTTGCCATTATAAAGAAATATCCGATACAGAAAAAAATTTACGGTATAATAGTATGCGAATAGAAAATTAAGGGGGCGTTTTCGTGGGATATCAAGCACTATATCGGGTATGGAGGCCACAGCAGTTTCTGGATGTCGTCGGCCAGGAGCATGTAAACAAAACCTTACAGAATGCCCTCATGCAGCAGAAGGTTTCCCACGCCTACTTATTTTCTGGTCCGCGCGGTACAGGGAAAACGAGTGCGGCAAAAATTCTGGCGAAGGCCGTGAATTGTGAGAAATCGCCTATAAGCGAGCCCTGCAATGAATGTGCCGCCTGCACAGGAATTACCGATGGTTCCATTCCCGATGTAATTGAAATTGACGCAGCATCAAATAACGGAGTGGAAGAAATTCGCGATATCCGTGATAAAGTGAAATACGCGCCAAATGCTGTCAAATTCAAAGTATATATTGTAGATGAAGTGCACATGCTTTCACAAGGAGCATTTAATGCATTGTTAAAGACGCTGGAGGAACCTCCAAAACATGTTATTTTCATTTTAGCTACTACAGAACCTCATAAGATCCCATTGACCATTATCTCCCGATGTCAGCGATTTGATTTTAAACGGATCGGACCGCAGGATATTGTCGGCCGAATGACACAAATTGCTTCGGAAACGGGAGTAGCATTCAATGAACAGGCCATGCATATTATTGCCAGAGCGGCTGAGGGCGGTATGCGTGATGCTTTAAGTCTGCTTGACCAGGCTATATCATTTAGCGAAGATGAAGTGACGGTTGAAGATGCTTTGACAGTTACGGGATCTGTTTCACAAGCATTTTTGAGCCGACTGGCCAAAGCTATATACGAGAAAGATGTCACGAATGCCCTGCTGACATTAGAAGAATTATTGGCTATGGGGAAGGATCCCGCGCGATTTATTGAGGATATGATCTTTTTTTATAGAGACATGCTGTTGTATCAAACGGCACCGAGTATGGCCGATTCATTTGAACGGGTCTTGATCGACCCAGAGTTCAAGGAACTGGCAGAAGTGGTTCCGACAGATTATATTTATAGTATTATCGAGAATTTCAATAAAACACAGCAGGAAATGAAATGGACGAACACACCTAGAATCTTTCTTGAAGTAGCGTTGGTTAAGCTCTGTCATTTGGAACAGTCTTCAAGTATATCCGGTGGCGAAATAGAAAGTATGAAGCGAAAAATTGCCGAGCTGGAAAGACAGCTCCAAGAGATCAAAGAAAAAGGTGTTTCTATAACTTCGGAAGAAAAAGCGGCAGCACAGCCAAAGGCCCAACGCATGTCGAAAAAGAGTTATAAAGCCCCTACAGGAAAAATCAATCAAGTCCTCAGGCAAGCGACCAAGCAAGATTTGCACACAATCAAAGGCCGTTGGGGAGAAGTAATTGAGCAGCTTGGGCAGCAAAATTTAAAATCTTTGGCTGCTTTATTAAATGGAGCGGAACCGGTAGCTGCTTCTACCGTGGCATTTGTGTTAAAATTCAAATATGATATTCATTGCCAGATGGCGATGGAAAACGCCAAGTTTATTGAGGCCATGGCAACGATTATGCAGCGTATTACCGGCCATCGCCTCGAAATGGTAGGAGTGCCGGAAAATCAATGGCAGCAAACAAGAGAAGAGTTTCTTGCCACCCAAAGTACCGATCCATCTGATGAAGGAATACAGCAGGAAGAAGATCCTTTTATAGCGGAGGCTCGTAAACTAGTTGGCGATGAATTATTGGAAATTAAAGAATAATGGGAGGCAGTAATATGGGAATGCGTGGCGGAAACATGCAAAATATGATGAAGCAAATGCAAAAAATGCAAAAGAAAATGGCCGAGGCTCAGGAGGAGCTTGGCGAAAAGAAAATCGAAGGTACTGCTGGCGGTGGAATGGTGACAGTTGTTGTGACCGGCCATAAAGAAATTATAGAAGTGAATATCAAACCAGAGGTTGTCGATCCCGATGATATTGAAATGCTTCAGGATCTAGTATTAGCAGCGACCAATGACGCATTGAAAAAAGCGGACGAAATGACTAACCAAACGATGGGGCAATTCACAAAAGGGTTAAACCTTCCTGGAATGTTCTAAGTCTCGGAGGAAATGAATATGCATTATCCTGAACCAATATCCAAGCTTATTGACAGCTTTATGAAATTGCCGGGGATTGGCCCTAAGACGGCTGCCCGGCTTGCTTTTTTTGTATTGGGTATGAAAGAAGATACGGTTTTGGATTTTGCGAAGGCACTGGTGAATGCCAAGCGGAATCTGACGTATTGTTCGGTATGCGGACATATCACGGATCAGGATCCTTGTTACATCTGTGAGGACCAGAAACGGGATCGTAGTATAATTTGTGTTGTACAGGAACCCAAGGATGTCATCGCCATGGAAAAAATGAGAGAGTTTAACGGTTTGTATCATGTTCTTCGTGGGAGCATATCTCCAATGGATGGGATAGGCCCGGAGGATATCAACATTCCAGATTTACTGAAACGTCTACAAGATGAAACTGTCCAAGAAGTCATTTTGGCAACGAACCCGAATATTGAAGGGGAAGCTACAGCCATGTATATTTCCCGCCTATTAAAACCGTCCGGAATCAAGACCACGAGAATTGCCCACGGATTGCCTGTCGGTGGTGACCTTGAATACGCGGATGAAGTAACTTTATCCAAAGCTATTGAAGGTAGAAGAGAAATCTAAAGATACCAGCAAATGGGAGGGCTTATATATGTTCTTTCGTCGAAAAGGTCGGCTTCGAAATGAATATGACGAAAAGCTAATGCAGCAATTGGAGCAGAAAAAAAGAAACTGGTTCAGTCAAAAATCATTGCTGGAAAAAAGCCTTGATCCATCTGATGAAGCAATCGTACGGACTAAAATAGCAGAAGTGAAATATTTTTACCTGTTCAAAGAGGCCAAAAAGAGAAAAATTAGTATAAAAAGATAATCAAAACCTTCCTATCACATGGTTCTTAATTTGTACTTCCTTTCATAAATTGAAGTACAAGCTCTTGTGCAGGGAGGTATTATTTTGGAGCCTATAATAGTTGTCGCCGTCATCGCGGGATTGATTCTGATGTTGCTTTTGGTAGGTGCACCATTAAAACCGATCCGCTTTATCGGGCAGGGTCTCATAAAGATTGTGATCGGAGCGGTATTTTTATTTTTCTTAAACGCGTTAGGAAATCAATTTGGCGTGCATGTGCCGATCAATTTAGTAACAGCGTCTGTATCCGGTTTCCTTGGCATACCAGGGGTTGCTGCACTAGCGGCAATAAACTACTGGGTAGTTTAATAAAGTGTGGACTCGAGCTCATCCGCTCGAGTTTTATTATTGTTAACCTTAAAATAAAATCCCATTGTTTCATAATTAAGCTCTCAAAACGAAATCACATATTTTTTTTAAAAAAAGTATGTATAAGTTATTGACATCAAGGGTTTGGGGGTGTTATAGTATTAAAGTCGCTTCCGAGAGAAACGACAAAGTAATTGCTCTTTGAAAACTGAACAAAACAAAGCGCCAACGTTAATTTTTAAGTGAGCACACACTTTAAAAGCAAAAGGAACATCGATTAAGTTCGTCACGTCCTGTGACAACGTCGATGCCAGCACATCCATGTGCAAGTGAGCAAGTCAAACATTCTTCGGAGAGTTTGATCCTGGCTCAGGACGAACGCTGGCGGCGTGCCTAATACATGCA
>NZ_CAKKNA010000024.1 GCF_918741275.1 Bacillus sp. CECT 9360 | reverse complement strand
CAGCGAGTAGAAGTAATCAGATTAAATGGGGATAGTTATAGAATTAAACACAGAACTACCATTTTTGGAGAGAAAAGTGTTCAAAATTAATTAGCAAAAAGTGTTCAAAACAACTTGACGGTTACACTGCTTCGCCTAATATCCCTGCTAATGAAATTTCACTTATACCCTTTATCATAAGGAGTTTCTTTACGAATGGTATTTGATTGAGAGCTTCTTTTACTTGTTGTTCAACTCTTTCGAGCTGTTTTACTACTAGGTCATATTCTTCTAACAATTGTTCTAAGTGAAATTTATAAGCATCTAGTGCTTGTCCAGTTCCAATAGAGGACTTTGCTAGACTGATCAGTAATTGAGCTTTTTTAAGTCCTGGTTGTCTTTTCATTAAAGATTTCCAACCCGACATGACATCTAGTGGTTCCATAGAAGATATTTCATTTGGTGTAGGAAACAACCGGAGGGTTGCGATGGCCCCTTTGCACGAAACATCTTTAAACACTTGTCGCAGCTCTGGAAAGACAACATCAACCCATCGATTTATTTGATTAATAGACATTACGAGACGTTTTACAATCACATCTCGATTAGACATTAGAACTCTAAGTTTTTCAAATGATTCTGATGTTGGGCGGATAAAGGAATAATAGCCATTCTTGACCATATCCGCGATAACGAGCGCGTCTTTTTTATCACTCTTTGATTGGGTATTATCGCGATTTTCTTTATTCCTTTTTACTAAGTGTGGATTGACTGTTACTACCTCAATGTTTAGGTTATATAACCATTTTGAAAGGTTAAGCCAGTAATGTCCTGTAGGTTCCATACCTACTATTGTTGCATCTAAGTTTTTTAGTCTTTTTAAATCTTGTATCCAGTTTACTAGTTTAATAAACCCATCTTCATTATTTTCAAATGTAAGAGGGTCTCCAACTACAATTCCACGGAAGTTAACTGCTCTTGCAACGTGTAGTTGTTGAGCAATATCAACACCAACAATAAGATGTGTATCGGAAATTCTTTCTACTAGTTGATTTTGCTTGTCTTGCATTTTAAAATTCATATAAGGCTTCCTCCTTAAGTGTTTGAGTTAGAGTGGTGTCTATACTCATAATCTTACTGAGGGGCTCTATTTTTTTCAAACCTGATATTTAACGATCTACAGGAATGCTAAACCAGCTAATAGTTTGTCAACATTTTTCAATAAAAAGTTTATTAGACTCATGATATACTAAAAAAGTTCATGCCAAATAACCTTCCGATGTACTCTAATTGGAAGGTTTTGTTGTATTTAGTTATTTTTAGGTCCTAAGCTATATCTTGGAAAGTTGTTCTGCTTTTTAGTAAGGCATATATCCAATGTAAGAGCTTATTTACACAAGCAATAATAGCTACTCTAAAGGGTTTTCCTTCTTCATGTTTCTTATCGTAAAACTCTCGCCGTTGGGCATAGATAGGGACAAACACCATTTCCCTTATCTTATAAAACCTTGGTTCATAGCCCTTGTAGCGTTTTTGTAATGTACTAGTCATATCGGACATACATGCTGTTTATCCCTTTTTCTCGGAAAACCTCCCCATCAAAACGAATCTTTGTTTTTCTCAAGGCATCTATAATTACACTGCCAACGGCAGAGCAAAGATACACAAAACCCAGAAGGCGATTAACAAAAATGTATTAAGTTATCTCATGAAAAACTTTATTCCAAACCGCACGATTGAATATAACGATAATCGCGTTAGTCGGTTCATTGCCCAATATGGTAAATGTGCTGTTTCAGGAATTGAACTTGGCTTTAAATGATTGGCACAGTCATCATAAAAATCCCTATCACCTTTCAAAAGATGATAGTTATTCAAATTTGATAGTGTTACATGAAGGTGTTCACCGACTCGTACACATGAAAGATATTGATAAAATCCAGTCTTTACTTAATGCTTTACAATTAAACAATAAGCAAAAAGAAAAGCTCAATGAACTCCGCAAACAGTGCAATAATAAAACAATCCGACTTGGAGAATAACTTCGCTTCATTAATATACATAGAAATTGAATGAATTGGATTAGTTGGAACGCCGTTGGTGAAAGTTTCATGTACTTTGTTAACAGGGGGAAAAGGCGGCGATAACTTCAAACCCTAACCTATCTGTATCAATAAGGAATAACAATGAAGAGCCAGAATTATGCAAGTTTATATTCACCAAGAAAATTGATATGCTCTTATCCTAACAAATTTTATTTAGGACTTACATGTATGCCTTCACTCTCTCGCCAATCTGCGTAGAGTATACGCTTTACATTATCATATCCATTGGTAGTTAATTGGTTATCTAACCACTGTTGATCAAATCCGAGTTCATGTAAATTATCCCATAAAATTTCCCCATCTATAATTAACGATGTTGGGAGGTCTACTGGACTTTCTGGAAGATTGAAATCCTGCTTTTCGGGTTTTTGATACTTCGATTGTAATAATACACTTATTTGCCCATTAGCTTCCAAAATACCGTATTTGACTTCGCGAACAGAAAAAACCTGATTTTGTCGAAGTATACTTAATACTTGATTTACATCCAATTTGTTCTTTTTAAGTAACTTTCTATCCATTACACCATCCCGAATAATGATGTTAGGATCGCCCAAAAGAAGAGAACGTATCGATTTATTTTTTAGAGTCAAGAACTCTATCCCCAACATAAGAAACGTCCACAATCCGATGGCATATAAAAAATGAAAAATCCCTACCTTATCTTCATAAATGGTATTTCCTAAAAGATCTCCAAGTACTAACACAAAAACTAAGTGAAACGGGGTTAACTGATAGATGGATGTTCTGCCTGTTATGATAATGATAAAAAATAAAGTTGCAAAACCAACGATGACTTTGATCGTCAGTAAACCAATATTAACTTCTTCCAAAGTTTTTTCCTCCAATTTAAATTTTACTTAGTTGTAAGATCTTGAGGTTTAGATAAAGAGGCTAGTTTTAGTATTAAAGCTCGAGTTACAATTCCAACAATGATGTAATATATGAATGAATAACTGTATCTCCACTCATAATAATACACAAGTTCGACCCACTCGGAAAAAGGTTCACCAATAAAGGCGTATGTGAGTACCATAGTGATTTGTGCGATTATAAAAATTTTCCATGTTCTAAAATATTGATATAACAACATGTAAGCTACAGGTATCATTGAAAAATCAAAGGGAAAGGCCCTAGGAATAATAGGTAGAATGCAATTGGATAATCCCAAAACCTATATTGTAAGCCAACTACATCTAATAAGGTTGTTGTTATGATAATTATGGTACCAAATAACAAAATTTCTAAAATAATGTCTCGTTTAACAAGTTTAGCCCATATAACCCAAGGCACAACTAAAAAAACGACTAGTATCCACCATTCCCAAGTTAAAAACTCATTTTTTAGCCAACCATTTAATTCTAAATGATAGAGCTTATCTTCTAATAAACGTATTTCCTTAAGATTTTCAAATATATTATCTATTGATATCACCTCTATATTTAAATGAAAAGGTAACAGATATTTTTGAATTCAAACTCTTTGAGCTGCCTTTTTAGTATTACCGTTTTTTAGTAATGAATTTCCATCGTAAATAAGAAAAAACCCATGTTGGAAGTTCTTATAATATACGGGTTTTCGACTTTTTTTCAAATAAGTCAGAAATATATTAAAAACAAAGTTAAATCTAGATTTAAGATAGAACAATAAAAACAGGATACATCAACTTATAATAATGGAGAAAGCAGACGAGCACCTTGTTCAACAATGCGCTCGGTCAGGGATCGTTGCAACAAGTCTTCAATTCTTAATGGTACAGAATCAGTAAGATCCCTCTCGAACTGCTCTGTGAGTTCCCTTGCCACATCAGCACTGTACACGACTTGACACACCTCATAATTCAGGCGAAAACTTCTCATATCATAGTTTGCTGCGCCTACTTCTGCAATTTCCTCATCAATGATCATCAGTTTCGCATGTAACATTCCTTTATTGTACTGGTAGATTTGGACCCCAGCTTCTATAAGTTCCCCGTAATAGGTACGACTTGCATAGCCCACGCTTTTTTGATCAATGTGGCGAGGAACCAGCAATCTTACGTGCACACCACGAGCTACTGCTGTCTTTAATGCCATAATGATATCTGTTTCTGGTATAAAGTAGGGCGTTGTGATATCAATGGTTTTGGTTGCTTGTGTAATTAATATAAAGTAAGCTTGACGAATAACTGGTGTAGGAATTCCAGGATTTCCTTCCAACGTGTGAATGTATGCTTTTTGAAATTCTCCTGTCTTTGTTGGGGTATTGTCTGTTTTACCTTCTATAGTCCATAACTCAAATCCGAATTCAGCAGACCACCTTGAAAAATCTATGCTGCCGGTTGGATTGATTTCCTTTGAATTATATTTTGGGATTTTAGTGGGCTTTTTCGTTGCATCAGAATTTGTTTTTGACTTTATCTGTTCTTGTACAGCAATATTCCAATGAACGTCGAAGATAGTCTGCAAGTCGTCTGTTGCTTCCCCTTTAATTTGCAAATGAGTGTCCCTCCAAAATCCTACGTCTGGCTTTAATCCTGTATATTCATACCCAATGTTCATACCGCCAGTAAAGGATTCCTTGCTGTCAATCGTGACAATCTTACAATGATCGCGATAATTCCAATTGGATAAAATCCAGGGAAAGCGTAAAGGAAATATTGTCCGACATTCTATCCCTGCTTCCACCATCTGAAGAATTTTTTGACGCGGAAATTTTTTACTCCCCCAACCATCTCTAATAAAACGAACCCGCACTCCATTTACTGCTTTTTCAATCAGCAGTTCTGTGATGGTATTACCAATTTGGTCGTCCCGATAGATGAAGTATTCTAAGTCAATAGTTTTTTTGGCATTTTGCAGGGATTCGATAAGTTGTTCATATTTTGCTATTCCATTGTTAAGTACTTGGACTTTGCCGACTCGAAGCCCGTCTACAGTAAAATACTTTAAAGCATTGGCGATTATCGATGCTGAATCACTAAATGTATCAGGTAACTGATTAGCCTCATTATGAGAAGAGGTCAATCTTTTACGTTGAATAAACTTGGGATTTGATATGCTAAGATATAGTAAGAAACCAATGACAGGCAAGATCTTTATCCGTATTGACTGCCTTTACATCAGAAATTCCATCCTTCGTGATAATCTTTTCTTTTGTATGATTAGCAACAGATTGGTCGATTGGCTTGCTGGTATGTACTTGTGAAATACTCAAATCATTATGATCCTGACCTAATTGATTTTGGTTACTGTTACATCCTGATCCAAAGGGGATGACTGTAAAAATCAAAAGAAAAATTTTCAATTTTGTTGTTTTGTCTTTCATGAATTCACCTCTGTTTTTTATCCAATATTGAAGGGTCTAAAAAAGGTTGGTAAAAACTTAACCAACCTTTTTTTGCCTTATTAATTATTGTTGTTTGTATTGAGGTTCTTCTTGTTCAATTTCTTGAACACGTGGCTCAATGCTGTCTACAACGGATTGAGTTTGGTTAGCGGCATCTTGGTAAAGTTGCTTTGCTTGTTGATTCTCTGTACTGAGAGCAAAAGTTTCAAAGCTAGCCTGCGCACTTTTCAATCCCGCTAGAGCTGTCTTAACGTCATTAATAACTGTCATGACTTTCACCTCCTATATTTTTCTTTGAAACCTTTCTTAGAATGTTTCAAGATAGAAATGTTTATTCATACAAAGTTTTTAAAATTTAAATTATACTTCTTATCTTTTAGGAAAAAATACTCTTGGCAGGAAAAAATTAAGGAAGGGAGAATAGGGTAAATTGGACAGTTGAACTTTTATAAAAGCTGATGAAAGTACAATTGTTTTACCATTCGAGGGGAATTTTCTTTTCGAGAAGTAAGACTGGTATGCTTTTTTATTTAGAAATGAGTATTGATGCAGTTTGTATTTTTCATTAAATAATAAAAAAGAGGTAGACGGAGTATGTATAAGGACTATCTTGAAACGATTTCAGGACCAAAACCACGAGCAAGGACTAAGCAATTTAATAGAAATATAAATCAGTATTTTTCCCATCCTATCATACATAAGGAAATTAATGGTGATAAAATATATGTTGCCTTGGATCTAGACAGAATCTGGAATAGGATCAATTAATATTTAGTTAAGCGACAAATACTCCCCACCTGCGTATAGGTGGGGAGTATTTAATGCCTATAGTGAAACCAAAGGGATGATATGTCCAAAGGTGGCTGGTTCTTTAACACTAGTCTAAAATACCTGCATATTTTTGACCACTATGTGGCAATCTACCCAAGTGATTACAACATTGTTAACAAGGAGGAAACATCATGCAACAACCGCAGACGGGTATGGTTAATCAACAAGCACAAGCTTTCATGACGCAGCCGCCTGAAATAATGTCAACAAAGGATCATCTCTATTTAAACGATATGTTAAGCTGGAATCTACTTGCGATGAAGAAAATGCATTTTTTCGCTCAACAATGTCAAAATCCAGAAGTAAGAGCAGCACTTGAACAAGCTGGACAAATGCACGACCGACACTATCAACAGCTGCTTCAACAGATGCAACAGTATGTAACTCAACCTTCACAAAATATGAATCAATAAGGAGGATACGATAGTGGAAAATAATACTCCAAACAAAATTAAGAATCCTGAAACACCAGTTCCCAAGACGCCGCAAATGAACGATAGAGATTTTCTAAACGATGCCTTAACTACGGAAAAATATATATCTTCCTCATATTCGACTGCATTAAAAGAAGCAAGCCATGGGTCGTTGTATCGTACAATTGCGTCTATTTCCCAAGAAACAGAAGACTGTCACCGCAATCTATATAACTTAATGTTTAAAAACGGATGGTATGCTTTGGAAAAAGAAACTCCACAAACTATTCAACAATCGGTTCAACAATTTTCTAACTACATGCAAAGTCAAGATCCTTATAGAGGCAATTTAATACAATAAAGAACACGTGTTAAAGGAAAGCAAACTCAGGGTAAAACAACAATAATTATGCAAGACAAAAGGTTGGTTGGATGTTAACCAACCTTTCTCTTCTTTAGAACCTTCCTACAAACGTGTTCAAAGTATTAAATTGCTCAAATCCTGCCATATAAATACTAAAATAAAGGTTGTGTTAAAAATGAATCAAGAAACTAAAATTGCAAATGAGCTTCAGAAAATGTTGACTGAAAATCAAATCCCTGTTTCCGTCCAGGAAGATATTAATGTGCTCTCTGAAAAATTAGCTAATGGAGAACTTACACTTGGTGAATTAGAAAATAAAGATCAGTTTGTAGTAGAGGTTATTCAAAAAGCAAAAAATAGAATCGGATAAAATAGGGAAACTTTGTAATATTATCATACATAATTGCCTCATTTTTAATTTTATTACTGTATTTCATCAAATTTCTTTTTTAGACTATCTGAATAAAAAAAGAATAAACGTAAAAAATAATTTAGAAATTACAACAATCGAAAGGGCGGTAAAGATGAATCATAAGTGGATGAAACTTTTATCAACAGTTTTTCTTTCAATGTTCTTGTTATTAGGGTGTAATAATGGAGATGACGATAATAATCCACCACCGGAGGATGTAACTCCAGGGACAGAGGAACCAATTGAAGATCCTGAAGACGCAACAGATCCAGATACTATTGATGAAAATAATGTCACCCCTGATACAGAAGAATCAATTGAAGATGCTGAAGACGCAACAGATCCAGATAATATTGATGAAAATAATGACAACACTGAT
Source organism: Bacillus sp. CECT 9360 (assembly GCF_918741275.1). Taxonomy (GTDB): domain Bacteria; phylum Bacillota; class Bacilli; order Bacillales; family DSM-1321; genus Peribacillus. The sequence goes on along the minus strand of NZ_CAKKNA010000024.1, from coordinate 25,285 downwards.
ACAGAAGAACCAATTGAAGATCCTAAAGATGTAAATGACGCAGATAATAAAGATGAATAAGTTTATACACCGTTTGTTCTCAAACGGTGTTCTTTATGGTGCGCCCGGCATGGGCTATAACTTGGTGGTGAAAGTCCACTACAGGCTTGGCAGTAGGAACTGTTAGCTAAAGGCAAGGGTGTCCATCGTGAGGTGGAATCTGAAGGAAGCCGGAGGCAAAATCCCGAACTGACGAACAGAAACTGTATAAAAGGCTGAATTGGAATGGATGAGTTTGCCAAACAAAACAAAGTCCGATACTGCACGAGTTCCATACAGTAAATACAGCAGTTACATGGGAGGAAGGTTGTAGTTCTTACCCGGGGAGGTCTTACAAGGGTTCCCGACAAGAGGGATGTAACATCCCACAGGAACAAACTTGTCAGCAATGGCAAGTTGAATTGTAAGAAGTCAGCAGAGGCCATAGTAGTTCCTTCGGAACGAAGGGCCGAACAATAGTAATCTTGGAGGAATACGGAGGTGAAGACAGTGCAAAGACCACAGAAAACATCGAAAGATGGCTATATGCAAAGGGATAAGTTGGAAACTGAAGAGTATGCAAAAGCGTGCAGTACTGTCATCAAAGAAGTAGGAAGCCAAGATGGTATCGATTTAATTGATAAAGTGATTGATGATAACAACCTTCTTATGGCATGGCTGGATGCTCCGGTTAATAAATATTTCGCTCCTTTGGTATTCACGATATAAGCACCTAGGGCCAATCCTTCCATAGACGTAGAGCAGGCACCGAATAAACCAAAATACGGGGCTCCAATTGTTCGACTAGCGAAACTTGTTGGGGTGATCTGATTGATTAGGTCCCCAGCTAGGATAAATTGAACTTGATCCTTTTGGATGCCCCCTTTTTCCATGGCTTTTTGACAGGCCTCTTCAAAAAGGATTTTATGTGCTTTCTCATAGGAATCCTGTCCAAGCCATAAATCAGCATGAAGGAGATCGAAATCTTCTGCGATTGCTCCGTTTGCTTCAAATGGTCCACCAACTGTTCCAGTAGAAAGTATGACGGGTTTTTGTTCGAAGATCCATGTACGATGACCTGCGAGTATCATAAACCACCCCACCTAATTAGAATTGTCTTTACTAATGCAATAACAAACGCAGAAAAAACACCAAATAATATAACAGACCCAGCTAATTTAAACATATTACCTCCGACTCCTAATACAAACCCTTCGGTTCGATGTTCAATAGCAGCTGAAATGACAGCATTGCCAAAACCGGTAACTGGAACTGCTGAACCAGCTCCTCCAAATTGAGCAATTCGGTCATAAACCCCAAAACCGGTAAGAAGCATAGCAATAAAAATTAATGTACCCACAGTTGGATTTCCAGCCGTTTGGTCTGTAAAATCAAAATAATAAATAAAGAAGTCTTGAATAACCTGGCCAATAAGACAAATCAGACCACCTGTTATAAAGGCCTTTATACAATTTTTAAAAACGGGTCTGTCGATTTCTCGATTTTTTTGCAATTTTTGATATTCTTGTTGCACCGGGGTTAGTTGTTTCTTTTGATTATTTGACATAGCTTGCCCCTTTCTCTTTAAGTTTTCTCTTTCATTAGATTTTTAATTTTATTTAAATCTTTTTTTAAGCTCTTCTTATCTGTGTTGCCTTTTTGAAGTTTCTGTTCTAATTGTTCCAATTCCCACATCATTTTTTTATCTGACGAAACAATTATTTCATGGTTTGGGTACATTTTTTCCAAGTCGGATTTTATTGACTTCTCAATTTTCTTTAATCGAAAGCGATCAAAATTATCAACTTTTATTGCTGCAAAAAGCTCTTTTTCTGTATTCACAGCCTTTACATCTGAAATTTCTTCTTTGGCAATAATTTTTTCTTTAGCCCTATTGGCAACTGATTGATCGATGGGTTTAGTCGTATGTACCAGTGAAACACCTAAATCATTGTTATCCTCATCTAACTGATTTTGGTTATCGTTACATCCTGTTCCAAACCCGATCACGGCTAAAATGGAAAGAAAAATTTTTATTTTGGTTATTTTGTCTTTCATGAAACCATCTCCGTTTTTCCCATTATTTAAAGGAATTAAAAAAGGTTGGCCTCCCAACCAACCTTTTTTATCTTACTCATTATTGTTGTTTGTATTGAGGTTCTTCTTGTTCAATTTGTTGAACGCGTGGTTCAATGCTGTTAATAACAGATTGGGTTTGTTTAGCAGCATCTTGGTAAAGTTGCTTTGCCTGTTGATTATCTGTACCAAGAGCAAATGTTTCGAAACTTGCTTGTGCACTTTTTAAGCCTGCTAGAGCTGTCTTAACATCATTTATTACTGTCATGATGAATCCTCCTTGAATTTTTTTTTTAAAGCCTGATTTTCTACTTCTGTCAAAAATGTCTCGTCATATTCAAATTCCTGTACCTCCGATAAATATCTTATATTTTTTGCTGCTTCAATTCCTCGCCTACGCAAGGCTTTCGATTTTACCAAATCACAATAATAAATGGTATTCGCTGTAGTTGGTACTGAGCCAGCTAATTGAGTAAGATAGGTTACGCCGCCCACATCCTCCAGTATCCCTTTTTGATTTAGTTGTTCGGAAACAGTGACCACATCAATATCTTTATAGCCACCCTTTATACTCTTTAATTCTGGTTTTAATTCTTCCTCTGGAATAAGTAATGATAAGGTTTTGAATAGTTTGTCATCACCTTTGTTGCTTAACTCTGCTGCTAATTTATTTACATACCAATTAGGTGCTCCTGTCGCAATTAATCATATCGGCACATGTTTCAACAGATTTTTCAAAGCGATAAATAAATACAACTTCAATATATCTTTGTCCATCTTTCGAGTGCGGCTTAATGACTTCTAATTTTTGAAATAGGCCCGAGATTTACTGGTGTTCCATACAATTATAAATTGTTATACACAACTTCCAGTAGCTTGATAATATTGTCTTGACGTTGAAACAGTTCGTCCTGACGTTGAAATAGTTTGTCAAGAGTTTTCGTTATACTTTGAATGGCATTACCTGTGCCATAAAGTTTATTCTTGAACTCTACAAGCCCTTGCTTTATCTTTTCAATTTTATTGTCAATTACATCGGCGTATGCGAGCCATAGTATAAATTCGTACATAAAAGGATTAGATTAGTCATTCCTAGGTCCAGTTTAAAAAATTGGGTATTGCTAGGCCTAGTTTCGTATTGCAAAAAATGTGCTATTGCCGTTTATTATTTTCAGGATAGTATTTAACAACAAGAGTCAAATTGAACAGTTGTTTTTCAGTCTTTTTTCATATCGAGAAACATATACTCAGTAAGAATGACTTTAGAATAGGAGGATCTAAATGACAAACAACAACCTGTTAAGCTTTTATGATCCATATGTTTATCAGACATTAACAACCATTGTTGGTAAAATTGTTACTGTTCAAACCATAAGAGGTAGCGTTCGTGGCTCCTTGAAAAATGTATTGCCAGATCACATTGTTGTCGAATCTAACGGAACTCCCTTTTTTATTCGTACCCAGCAAATTATTTGGGTTTTTCCTGGTTAACAAAAAGGAAGTGGAGGGGAAATAATGTTTAAAAGAATAAATAAATTGGCAATTGAACTTCCTATACCCGCACACGGCGATATGAATGCTGCAGCAGCAGTACAAGAACTCTTGGGTGGCAAGTTTGGGGAGATGTCTACCTTAAATAACTATATGTTTCAGTCTTTTAACTTCAGAAATAAAAAAAAGCTAAAACCATTCTATGAGTTAGTGGCAAGCATTACAGCAGAAGAATTTGGTCATGTAGAACTTGTTTCTAATACGATTAATTTGTTATCGGTAGGTAATACTTTTCCAGGGAATCCGGATATCACTCCACTTCAAAATGGGAAGGATGCGAGAAACACCCACCATTTTATTTCTACAGCTCAAACGGCTATACCAGGTGATTCAATGGGAAGACCTTGGACTGGTGATAATGTTTTTAATAGTGGAAATCTGGTTTTAGATTTAACACATAACTTTTTTCTAGAGATTGGTGCACGTACACATAAAATGAGAGTTTATGAGATGACTGATAACCCAGTTGCTAGAACCATGATTGGGTATTTACTTGTTCGTGGAGGAACACATATCCTCGCCTATGCGAAAGCAATCGAAATTGCTACAGGGGTAGACTTGACGAAAATGCTTCCAGTTCCAAATCTTGATAACTCACAATTTGATTATGCCAGACCGTTCATAGAAAAAGGCTTAAGCAATGTGCTATTCACATGGAGCGAAACAGAATACAGGGATATCGGAATGATTTGGAAAGGAACAAATCCGGAAAATGGGCAACCGCTTGAAGTGAAAATTGGTACTCCTGAAGGCGGACCAATTCCAAACTTAGAGGAGTTACCTGAAGAATTTGCTCCTGGTATTACTAGGGACGATTATGAATTAATCAAAAAACGTCTAATGGAAAATTTATAATAGATTTTTTGTAGGAAAGTTTTTCAACGACCTGGAGGATTTGAAGCAACTATAAGAGGATATTTTTACCAAGCAGCTAGAGAAACAGAAATTAGGTTAGCAAGGAGACTAATTAAAGGAGAACGATTTCATCCATTACTTCCTTTGAGGTAATGCTTTTCTTTTGTAAGCCCGAACTATAAAAAATAAGCATACCTTAACCGTACGCATCATAAATCACCGTATATCATGATTTTTTTAATCAGATATACGGTGATTTCATTTTATCTGCCACATTCTGCTTGGATCATTTTTGACCAAGGCATATATTGATTTAAAATTTCCGAATGTTGATAGATATCAAGATTCGGAAAATCCGTCAGTAACTTCAAGAGATAACGATAGAAATCCACTCCGTTTGCTTTTGCCGTTTCTGCGATACTTAAACAGATGGCGTTGGCTTTTGCACCAGCTTCACTGACGGAAAAGAGCCAGTTTTTTCGACCCATCACATTTGGACGAATGGCATTTTCGGCTGGATTATTATCAATTTCGATACGGCCATCCTTCAAGAATGCTTTTAGTCCATTCGCTCTGTTCAGAGTATATTCAGAAACAGGACAATCGTTGGACCTTGACTGGGCACACTTCGATAGACCCAATTGGAAAGGTTCTTATCATTCGTGTTCAGGCCATAACGCTCCCATTCCTTTACCTGACGGTAAAGAGGTAAGTATTGTGAAAATTTATCATACATCACTTTGGAAGTACGCTAGGACTTGCGATGCTACGTTGAATGGGAGGTTGTGGCGCTTTACCACGTTTAATCTGCCCTTTTTGTAATGAATCGCTTTTGCATTTTTTACATTCATAAGCGTGTTCAATATGTTGAACTTTCATCATTTTCGCAGGAATAAATTTCGCCTCTTCACGCACGATTGTACTGCCCATTTCTATCATTTGATCATGGCAACCGTCACAGATTGTATTTGCTGGATGATGGTGAATAGCTTCTATTTCAATATCTTCACGCAAGGAATCATTTCGTTTTTTTGGTTGAATTTTTCGTACAACAGTATAAGAAATGGTCTGTTGGCTTTGTTCTTCTGTGTGATCAGGATCAGTAAAAGACGGGTCATCCTCAAATAAGGACACTTGCAAATTCCTTTTCTCATAACTGTCTTACCGCAAATGATATAAATGTTTTTAACGCTTGTATAGTCGTGTTTCACCCATTTTTCAACTCCCTCATGACCGCTTGGATGATGTGCTCATCTACACCGTTAAAGAAGGAAATTTCAGCGTTTGCCGTTTTAATCGTGCAAGTAGGATTGGAGGAAAGCACTGTTGGCTTTGTTGCAGAATTATTTTCGTTTTCGGTATGTAATGTAACGGGAACAATGGTTAGTTTTTGTTGTGGCATAGGAAAAGCACCTCCTTTTATTGATACATGTATCGTACCAGGAGGTGCTGCGTGTTTATATGCGTTGTTTGAATGGGGGCTTACGGTAATCTTCACAAATAGACGTTAGTAATTTATTTTTAAAATAGAATATGTTCTTTGTGATAAGAGTGCAATTCTCATTAATTTAAATAATTTAACTTACCTATAAAGGAAATAAACATAAATGATTTTTAGTTTTGCACGAATTATTTCGTCAGCTCAAGGAAACTTACCTTATTACACAATAAATAAAAAAACGGAGTGAACTTTTACATTAGGATTCCTATGAAAAGGCGCATAAAGTTCTTTTTGAAGAAGCCTGTCAAAAAGCCATGGAAAAAGGGGGAATCCAAAAGGAACAGGTTCAGTTCATCCTCGCAGGAGACCTAATCAACCAGATTACCCCGACTAGTTTCGCAAGCCGAACGATTGGAGCTCCTTATTTTGGTTTGTTTGGTGCTTGTTCTACCTCTATGGAAGGATTGGCTCTAGGCGCCTATATTATTAATACAAAAGGAGCTAAATATTTGTTAACAGGAGCTTCTAGTCATGATACTGCTGTTGAAAAACAATTTCGTTATCCAACTGAATATGGCGGGCAAAAGCCCCCTACTGCACAATGGACCGTTACAGGTGCTGGCGCAGCATTATTAAGTGACTCCGGAGAGGGGCCGCGTGTGACTTCTGCCACAATAGGACGCGTTATTGATATGGGACTGACCGATCCTTTTAATATGGGAGGAGCAATGGCACCGGCTGCGGTTGATACCATTGAAGCACACTTAACGGAACGAAACATTGATTCAACTTATTATGATTTAATCGTAACCGGAGACCTTGGTCAAATTGGACAAGAAGCGTCATTGGATTTATTTAAAAAGCATGGAACCCCTATTAGTAAAGAACAATACCAAGATTGCGGTCTCATGATCTATCGAGAGGGGCAACCAGTCCTCGCAGGAGGAAGTGGCGCGGGGTGTTCAGCAACAGTAGTGTATGGTCATTTATTAAATCGCATGAAAAAAGGTGAATTTAAAAGAATGTTAGTAGTGGCTACAGGCGCTTTATTATCACCCCTATCCTTCCAGCAAAACGAAACCATACCTTGTATCGCCCATGCGGTCTCGATTGAATACGGGGGTGGACAATAAAATGATTTATTTTTGGGCTTTTGTTGTTGGTGGTTTGATTTGTGTAATCGGGCAAATTATGTTTGACGTATTTAAACTGACACCGGGACATACCTTAAGTACCCTTGTAGTGGTCGGTGCCATTTTAGATGGGGTAGGTTTATATGAACCCTTAATTGATTTTGCTGGGGCTGGAGCTACAGTACCCATTACAAGCTTTGGGAATGCACTTGTACATGGTGCCATGCAAGAAGCTGAACAACACGGCTTAGTTGGCATTCTTACAGGGGTGTTCGAAGTAACAAGTGCCGGTATTTCAGCTGCCATTATATTCGGTATGTTAGGGTCGTTGATTTTTAAACCAAAAGGATAAGGAGAATACTGAATGACTATTGCATCAAATGTAAAGCAGTGTCTTGCCAGTCTTAAAGGCGTAGAAGCCGATTTATCTAGTTTAGCACTCCGCACCGAGGATACGGAATCGAAGCGTTCCCTACATGAAACGATGATGATTGTGCATGAAGTGGTGACGGATTTAAAAAAACGCGTTGGAGAAATCGAACGAGAGGAATTGCAGTATAAAGGATTTTAAGGGAGGGTCTACTAATGCCTCTTTGGCTAAATGTTGTTTCTCGAGTTATTTTGTTTATGATTGTTCTGTTTTTTATCACAAAATTTCTAGGCAAAAAGCAACTATCCCAACTTTCCTTCTTCGAATATGTAACAGGTATTACAATAGGAGGAATTGCAGCAATCGTTATCCTTGAAGTAAGACATAGTATTATTATAGGAGGATTAGCCATTCTAGTTATGGCAGCTATACCATATATAGTTGGTCTTATTGCTTTAAAAAGTAAAAAATTCCGTGATTTTATAGAAGGGAAACCAACTGTCTTTATTAAAGATGGAAAAATTATGGAAGATAACTTAAAAAAGGAAAGATACACAACAGATGAATTACTAGAATTACTCCGAAAAAAGGATGTTTACCAGGTTTCTGATGTAGAATTCGCGATATTAGAAGCAACTGGTGATTTATCTGTCATGTTGAAAAAAGAAAATCAACCTTTAACAGCAAAGGATGTAAACTTATCGGTTGCATCAATCAAGGAGCCTCAAACCGTCATTATGGATGGCGAAGTATTGGATGAACCACTTTCGACAATTGGACGAAGTCGAGCTTGGTTACATATCGAATTGGAAAAACTGGGGGTAACGATTGAAAATGTTTTTCTTGGACAGGTAAATTCTTATGGAGAGTTAACGGTTGATCTATTTGACGATAAATTACAAGTGGCATCTCCTCAAGAAAGACCTTTAATTCTTTCGACCCTAAAAAAATGTCAAGCGGATTTAGAGATGTTTGCCCTTGGAACAGAAGTAAAGGAAGCCAAGGAAATGTTTACTAAAAATAGTGAAAAATTACAAGAAGCCATTGATAAAGTATTTCCAATTTTAAAAGGATAATCGTTTTATTTCATTGTGATGTACCTTTTTCGATTTTGGTCGTAATAATAGATGGATGTTTGGAAATAGACGTAAAAATAGAGGCATGATGCTTACAATTTGCCTAATAAAAATTTTAGATCTTAAATTTTTGATTCATTGCATCTACATTTAAATGAGGATAAATAAAACCCTTAGTCCCAATTTTGGACTAAGGGAGAACTTTCTTTACGAGGTGTTCAAAGTGTTCTTTTTTTAGTTAAATCAATTTTTATATATATTTGTTTAATGGAGCCGTGAAAATTTTAGGGAAATCGGCAATTGCACAGCTTACCCCTGACGATTTTGGGGCCATTCTTCAAGAATTACAGAACAATCAACTCATTCCCAATCTTAGCCTACTTCTGAAATATAATGCTTGTACATATAATAAGGTAAACAAATGATAAAAGGTGATTTATATTTTTCAAAAAGTAGCAGCTATTCTTATAGGTAGTTTACTAATAAGCATTGGAATAAACGGTTTTTTAGTTCCCCATCATTTATTAGATGGAGGGGTTACAGGAATTGCACTTATACTACATTATTACTTTAGTTTTCCAACAGGTTTAGCAATGTTCCTTTTAAGCATTCCTCTAATTATATATGCATGGATCTATGAACGAACATTCTTTTATAATAGCTTTCTAGGTTTGATTGTTTCTTCTATACTCATTGATTGGTTAGCGCCTTTAAGAAATCAATTTTCGCTTCCTACTTTTACGAGTTCGTTATTAGGAGGAGTATTCATTGGTATAGGGGTGGGAATCATGCTTCGATATAAGGCAAGTACTGGAGGAACAGACCTGTTAGCTCAATTTATTTCAGAATCTTTTTCTGTAAATATAGGGATTTTTATTTTGATGATTGATGGCCTTATCGTAATAGCAGCGTTTAATACGTTAGGACTAAAAGTATTTCTTTTTTCTTGCTTAACTATATGTATCGTAGGAATAATTACTTCATTGATCGCTAGACCATCGAAGATAACTATTTGAAATAACTGTAGCTTTAAGCGAAAAAAAGGTGTTTGGATGGAGGCTCTTTCACCCCTCTAAGAAACCAATCCATAGAATAACACACTTTAAATCTACATTTGAGACAAATGCCTAGTTCTTGGGGCATAAGCGGAACATCGAAGAACATAATAGAGGGCTTTTTTTGAAAGTGATATCCATATCATAAAAGTATATAATCCCTGGCCAAATCGCATGGTGTTACGCTGGAAAACAATGTAAGTTTTGCTTTAAAAAGTGTTCTTTCAAATTGAAATACAAACCGTTTCGCCCCTGACACAAAGCAACTGGAGCGTTTACAAGCCTGTATTAGTAGATGAAAATGATACTTTTATTAGCTCTTAGTTTTATGATTAATTGATGACTAAAAAACCTGAAAATCAAATAGATCTTCAGGTTTTTTTGTTATTCTTTTTTTTCATCTTCAATAACTTTAAAAGCTTTGTCATCTTTTTCTCTTCGCTATCTAATCCAATGCTCTTATAGTACTACAGAACATTTAACGTTGATTCTTATAACATGTGTTAGGTAACGGTGGAGATATGGGGGTGCTCATATTCTACTTCGATTTCCTTCCTGGTCCGAATATCTGTTCTTGGTAGTGCTACGAAATTTTTGTAAAATTCCTGTTTGGGTATTTCTAAATTAAAAGCCATTTGGATAAGTTCAATTATCAAGTTCTTCTACTGTGTCATTTTCCTGACCTAGTATTTCTATTCCCCTATCAAAGTTAGAGGACAACTCACCTATCTTCCTCACATCAGATTCATCATCTTCTTCACAAGAATGTGATTCTCTATATAACAGTTTATACTGATCATACAGATTTTGAGCTTTCTGATAGTGATCAAAGTCTTCTTTTAAATCTGCCACTAATTTTCCTTTTAATTCGTTGTATGATTCTTCCCATTCCTCTAAACTTTTTAGATCAAATTGTTTTGAAAACCTCGGTTTTATTCTTTCCCAATCAGAATAAGTATCAATGCACCAATCTAATAACTTTTCAAGATATTGTTTTTGTTCTTGTTCCATTTATATCCCTCGCTAAGTTAAATTTATTTTTAATATTCTTTCAAAACATTAATAAAGCATTTTGGGCAGTATCTCCGATAAGACGAAACCAATCGTTTGGAACCACAAAGTTGACTTTTCCAGGTATAATACTCAAAACAAATGGACATCTCTATGTTTTCCTTCAAAAAAACAACTCCCCATGATAATTTGATCTTCGTGAAGACCTTTAGCCTATACTACGTAAAACTTTTGTCCTAGGTGTAGGTGTTTTCGTTAACATTTCGTTATTTGGGCTTAATTACCAAAAGTAACATTTTGCTTGAAAACAACATACATTTAGGTAGATGCCACTCTTTTTATAACAAACAGGCAAGATATTAAATCTGATAATAAAAAAGAAACCCTTGAATCAAACAAGGGTTTCTCGTGATTTATTATATAAACAATAACATGAATGTAGGCTTTTTTTCATATTATATTTTTGGGGTGATAAAATGCCAAGAGTAAATTATCGAAGTCATGAAGTAGACGAAATGGCAAGGATGATGAGAGCAGAGGCCGAAGGTGAAGGAAAACAAGGTATGTTATATGTTGGAAATGTAATAGTGAATCGTGCAGTAGCAGACTGTTTAGACTTCAAAGATGTAAGATCGATTCATGATGTAATATTTCAAATTCAAGGAGGAAATTATTCTTTTGAAGCAGTTCAAAAAGGAAATGTTTTTTATCAAAGAGCAAGAACAGCTGAAAAAAGATTAGCAACCAAAAATTTGAATTATTGGAGGGATCACCCAGCGAAATATGCACTATGGTATTTTAATCCAACGGCGCCTGGGTGTCCTCCTACATGGTACGATCAACCTTTTTCTGGTCAATTTAAAGAACATTGTTTTTATGAACCAAAACCTGGAACATGTGATAGTGTTTATAGAGGTTAAGCTTACTCTTTGAGTAAGCTTTTTTACATAATTAGAATATTTACACAAAATAGAATAATACTTTTAGTAATAGTTTTTATCCAAGAAAGCAAGATTGTGAAATATTGTACTTAAGCTAAACCAGCTAATAGTTTGTCAACATTTTTCAATAAAAAGGTTAATAGACTCATGATATACTAAAAAGGGCCATGCCAAATAACCTTCCGATTTACTCTAATTGGAAGGTTTTGTTGTATTTAGTTAGATTTAGGTCCTAAGCTATATCTTGGAAAGTTGTTCTGCTTTTTAGTAAGGCGTAAATCCAATGTAAGAGTTTGTTTACACATGCAATAATCGCTACTCTAAAGGGTTTTCCTTCTTCTCGTTTCTTATCGTAAAACTCTCGTAGTCTTCTATTGCGTGGAATGATCTCAACAGTCGTTTTCTTTTTACGGGAATCCCGAATACCACTTTGAACAGCCATATACAAGGCGTGGCGAAGCCTACACGAGCCACGTTTGGTTATACGGTTTACCGATGCAGTAAATTTTCCTGAAGCGTACACACTAGGATCTATTCCAGCGAATGCAACTAACTTCTTGGCATTATTAAAGCGATCTATCTCTCCGATTTCAGAAATAATCGTTGCCGCGATTTTTTCTCCGACTCCAGGGATAGATTGAAGAATCTCATATTCTTCAATTTCACTAGCGAGGGCATTTATTTCATCCGCAATATTGGATAGATGCTCTTGGTATTGAAGAACAATCTTAACCAAGATTTCAAGGTTAAAAATATGACTTTCGTAGAGATTGTTTTGAAAAGGATTACGAAGGGCTGCTTCTATTAACTTCTGTGCCTTTTCCTTTGCCCAAGATTCTGAACGACTCATACATAATGAAGCTATTTTATCCGTTACTCTTTTTCACTCACACTTAATACAGCCTCAGAAGTAGGGAATGCTAGTAAAGTAAGCAAAGATACCTTTGAATAGAGGCTCCCAAACACCCCTCGATACTCAGGAAAAACCTGATCGATTAAAGAATGTACCTGTAACTTTGTTTTGGCTGATATTTCTGCAATACTCTCTTGTTGCCTTGTTAGATTACGAAGGTTTAAGAGTTGAATTCCACGCTTCTTGTAAGGCTCTAGCTCCTCTTTATAAAACAGTTCACAAAGGTGATAAGCATCAATTGCATCAGTTTTTACCTTTCTTAGGCTTGAGCTCTTGGCTCTATGAGAGATAAGAGGATTGACAATAATATAAACATATTTTTGTTCCTCTAAAAACTGAATAACGGGAGTATGATAATGACCAGTTGATTCTAAAACAACCGAAGGTTGATAGCCGCCAGCTGCTTTTTCTACTTCTTGAAGGAACTCCAATAAATTTCCCAAACCTTCAAGATTATGTTCAATACTAAAGCTCTTACGATATGGTTTACCTTTATCTAAAAACGCTTGAACCTGGCTTTCCCCTTTTGATACATCCAGACCAATTACTGGATTCATTTTAATTTCTCCTCCTCCTAGAAATACATATTAGTCGGTAACCCCTAACGCTCCTTGTAATGTCATAGGTTCGCTTGTTAAACGGGATCATGGTCCCAACCAGCCTCAAACATGTTTATACAAGCAGGGGGTGAACAGTTTAGCTGACGGAATCGAGTTCCACGGGTGCGACGTTCTACCCCGACTACCGTAATGATAAGACCATAAACAAAAAGGTCAACCAGAAAAATCTGGCTAACCTTATATTACGAACGTGGTGCGTTAGTTGAAGAAGGATTGTCTACTAAAAGAGGAAAAAGCCCCACTCAATTGAGAAGGGCTTTATACTTTATTACATCTAAATTGTCCTCTTTTGTCCTCCAATGTTTTATATCGCATTTAAAACATTTAAGTTAAACTATTTAAAAACGTTGATTTTAAGCCTTTTCTTATACACCGTTTCATTCTGTTTTATATGAAAATGAATGGGCGGCGTGATGTAATTAGGGCTTTAAAACCCTGTTATATGAACGTTTAAAATGATATTATAAAGTGGCTTTAAGAAATTTAATTTAATAAATTTCAGGAAAAACGTCTAGTAAAGTGAAATTAAGCACCTATATATAATGAGTTATTTACTCATAATATAAGGAGGTTTTATTTTTTATGGGGATAATGGGAAAAATTAATAACTTTTTTGTTGGATGAGTATTGCGGACAGAATGAGCCGGCTGTGCGGAGTTTTAAGCCACTGTTTGCGGACAACAGAGCCAGTGAATGCGGAGGAGAGAGCCACTGGCTATTAAAGAGGGGGAACAGCCATTGAAATGGTTTTATCCTAATTTCAACGGCTGCTGATTCTATCTAAATCGTTTATCTTCTAATTGCTCGTCTATAATCTCAATTGCCCAACTGACAAGTTCATCAAAATCTAACTCCTCTTCCTCGTCCCATATACAAGTAGTTAGTAACCTATCAACAATTTTCATCATCACTTCTTCCGGTAAAGATCTGTGAAAGAAATACCTAGCTACACGGTTTTCAACTTCTGTTGGGATCATCTTCCCACCACCAAACCATGACGTTCTCTCATCGATACTTCACCGTCAACTAGAATTTTATAGGAGTCGTGAACAATACGGTCAAGAATCGCATCTGCTATCTGTGCCTGTCCCAACTTAGAGTGCCACCCTTCGGGTGAGAATTGGGAACAGAATATGGTAGAAGTTCTCTTTATTCTTGACTCAATAATTTCTAAGACATGAAGGGCATTCTCCTCTGAAAGTTCAGTCAATAACCATTCATCAAGTATCAATAGATCAATCTTCTTGTATTTTTGGATGAGTTTACGGAAGCTGCCATCGGCTTCATACTTCGCGACAGCTAATTCATCAAGCAATTCTGGCAATCTGATATACTTTACCTTGTAAAATTGGCGACAGGCGTGAATGCCAAATGCATTAGATATCCATGTTTTGCCGTTCCCTGAAGCACCCATTAAAATAATGTTATGGTGATTCTGTATATAGTTTCCTGTCGCTAGCTCCAATATAAGCTTTTTATCCAAGTTTCGATCAGGATGATACTCTATGTCCTCAATTGCTGCGGTAGGATCCTCAAAGGTCGCTTGTTTAATCAATCGTTCCAGTCTATTTGATTTTCGGCGATCATATTCATAGTCTACCAGAAGATTGAAGCGATCATCGAAATCCATATCTTGATAGTCTTTGTTCTGGCTCTGTTGCTGATATAATTCTGCCATGGCCCCCATTTTCATTTCGGTTAATTTGCGTAATGTTTCTTGATTCATCATTTTTTGTCCCCTCCAAAGTATTCGGCACCGCGGGTAAAGCCGTGTTCATTGTTGTTGTTGATTTGATGATTATCAATATTAGCCTTTTGCTTGCGCTTTTTCCGCCTGTCTAATACCCCTTTTAAAACGGGAATTGTCGGATTTGTTGATATTTCAAGCAATGAATGGATTGCGGTCTCAAGTTCATCCCTTGTATGCTTAGTTGATAAATTCCTTAACGCGCTAAGAATGTTTAAAGCTTTCTTTTCCGCATTCATTTTCAGGATATGAGAGACAAACTGCTCCATGGAGGGTCCAATGGTCTTTGCCCATTTACGATTGTTTTCAGGGTTATGCTCCAGATATAATCTATGGTTATCGGGCATATGATCCTTGTTAGTAGAAAACTGGCCAATTTCCCCATCTAACCGTTTATGGGATGCAATGCGCGTTTCCTTAAAGTAAACTTCAATTAGATCGGTGGTCAGTCGAACATCGACTTGTTCACGGACGTAATCATATGGAACGGAATAATACATTCGTTCAACTTGGATGTGGTAGTTCAATTGAACTTTTGCTGTTTTCCATTCCGCAAGTTTGTAACGTGTTTGGGGAAGCTGTTGAAGGTGGGATTTCTCTTCTTCCTCAAACACCTTTTTACGTGAGCCAGGACGTTTCTGAAAATCAATCGTATTGATTTCTTCCAGCTTTTCATGGATTCTCTGATTTAAATCCTCTATGTGAAAACATTGATAGTTTCTTAACGAAGCGATGATCTGTCGTGAAATGTACCCAACAGTTCCTTCGACACTAGCCTTATCCCTTGGTTTTCGAACCCGGCTTGGCACGATAACTGTGCGGTAGTAATCTGCCAGTTCACGATAGGCTTCATTGAGGAGTGGTTCAACTCGCAAAGCCTTTATAACCCCTGTTTTCAGATTGTCTGGAACCAAGGTTTCAGGAACGCCCCCAAAGTATTCAAATGCACGGATATGAGCCGACAGCCAATTTGGTGATTTCATATCTAAAAATGCTTCCGCGTAACTTAACTGGCTGTAAGGCAAGGCCGCAATAAAAACATAAGCCGGAACCTTTTCTCCAGTAAAACGGTCAATGATGTGCAGCGTAGATCCAGCCCAATCCACCTCCATAATTTCACCTGGTTTTCTGCGAATTGGCATCGTCAATTTATATTTCTTCGCATACTTCCCATACTTTTCACAGAAAGTCCTGTAGGCATAGGGGACTTTTCCTCCCTCGCGAGCCTCCGCTGCATACTCATAATGCAATAAAGCCAAGGTGACATTCTTTTTTTGCAGCTCCTTATGCACCTTCTCCCAATCAACCGGGAGATACCCTTTTTCACTTGCCTGTTTCTCCGGAAAGAGAAATTCCCCCAACCATCGGTTGGTCATGGTATCATTCAAGCTTTCTAAGCCAAGTTTCTTGGCGCGTTGAACGACCTCGGAGACTGTATTCCGGGAGTGCCCAGTACTAGAACTGATCGTTCTCTGACTAATCCCTTCAAAATACAGTTCCAGGATTTTACGACAATTAACCACTAAAAAAACCTCCTGTATAATATTGTCATGCTTGTTTGCATGCATTGTTTATTATACAAGAGGTTATTTTATTAATCGCACTGGCTCTCAACTCCGCAGAAGGTGGCTCACTCTTCCGCACTGACTGACTCAAAACTCCGCATATGTGGCTCAATTCATATGCAATAATCAGTTGGAATTGGAGCAGTTGCTGAAACAATTATTGATGGGACAAAAAACATCGAAAAAAAGCTATCTAATGCTCTAAATATTGTTCAAGAGTGTGTTGGTACATTCGATGTATATAATGTTTTGGATTCGTTGGCAAATCACCCATGGATTAATGACCACGAGAACATACTGGCTGTAAAGTTAGTTAAAGCATCTTTTAAGGAAGGCGATCTAGAAATAATCGATTGGTATTTAGGCGACCTAGGTTTAAAACCAAGCCATTATAGCAGACAAGCATTGTGGTTTAATATTGAACACTGGGACGCATGGGAAAATAAAGAACCCGATGAAATTAATAAGTACCTCCGTGTTGCTGTTTATAAAGAAGCGGAAAGAATAAAATGGGATGGAGTAAAAAGAGATAAATTAGAGAAGAAATATAAGGTGGTTTATGGGGATGTGCTGTTCAATTTTCTTGAGAATAATAGGTTTAAAAACCCGGAGGTTGCTATTTTACAAGAGGAAGAAAGGCAAATACGAGAGAAAGATAAGAAAATCAGGCTCAAACTTATTATAGATTTACGGGAAAGTGGTTCTCCCCGCGAAAAAGAAATTATTGATTTACTCCTAGCCGGCTATACCCCTGCAGAGTGTTTGAAGGCACTGGGAGAGAAATGGTCACTTTATCAATCGATACAAAGAAAATTAAAAACAAAATTAAGAAAATTTCATAAAAAACGTCTAGTAATCTGATTTTTAACACCTATATATATTGAGAAGAAACCGTTCATTGTGAGCGGTTTTTTTATTTTTAGTAAAGAGGTGATAAAAGTGGCATTGATTGAAGCGGTTTTAACTTATTACCCTAAAGGGATTGGTGATCAATCTGGTCAAGTGATTATTGGACGAACAGAAAATACTTATATTTTGCGGTTGTTACGGGATCACATAGTATCTGAAGCAATGGAAGAAGTAAATATGTGGGAATCAATTGATCCTGGCATAGCTGCGGTGTGTCAAGCAGACGTTCAAAAATTAATTAATATCTTTTCCTTCCTTATTCCAGAGGAAGAATTAAAACCAGACCTAAAGAGCATAAAGGGTGGCTATAAAGATGAAGGGTAGGTGCTGATAATTGGAAAACTTTTGGTAGAGGAACCTCCTTTAATTGTTTTACCTACATTAGCAAAAAGTATTGGTCTTAATGAGGCTATATTCTTGCAACAGATCCATTATTGGTTACAAAGAAGTAATCACGTTATTAGCGGAAGAAAATGGATTTACAACAGCTATCCAGATTGGGAAAAGCAATTTCCATTTTGGTCCAAGCGTACATTGATTCGAATTATAAAGTCATTAGACGATCAGGGGTTAATTACTATCGGCCAATATAACAAATATAAAGTTGATAAAACCAATTGGTACACGATTAATTATGAAAAGGTGTATTCCATAGTGACAACTTGTCACCATGGTAGTGACAATCTGTCAGTAGCAATACCAGAGACTACTACACATAAAAAGAAATATGCAAGTAGTGTTAACCTTTTTATAACAGAGTATGAAGAGCTAATAGAAAAGTATGGCCCCGAAAAGACCAACGAAATGATCGAACTTCTAAATAATTATAAAGAAGCTCACGGGAAAAAGTACAAATCTGATTATCACGCCATCCTTCAATGGGTTGTACAGGAAGTGACAGGCAACAAAAAGAGGCTTGTAAGGCACGAAAAAGAAATAGATTTCCGGCAACGGGAAATAGCCTTAAATCGATGGATAGAAGAAGGGAATGATCCAAATGATTTTACCTACTAGCCAAACATACTCGCTCGAAGCAGAGACGTCGGTACTTGGAGCGGTTTTATACGATCCGGATATAATCGACGGAGTTGTCCCTAAATTGGAAGAACGGGATTTCTATAATGCTGCACACCGTCATATATGGAATGGGATTTTGAATCTTTATAGAAAAAATAAACCTATTGATGTAGTGACAGTTTCTGAACAGCTAAATCAAAAAGGGATATTACAGGATGTAGGAGGTGTTACCTATCTTACACAATTAGCTGGCTCAGTACCCACTACAGCGAATAGCATCTATTATTGTGATTTGGTAAAATCCAAAGCCTTGCGTAGGCGAGGCATTGAAGCAGCAGAAAAAATAAGATATTTATCGGAGGAACGGGAATTTGAAGATGATGAGACATTTTTGACAGAAATAGAAAATCAGGCTTTAAAAATTAGACCCAAAGTTTCTGGTAACATAAAGCATTTAAGTGAAAGCCGCTATGATTACCTGGAATATTTACTTGAAAAGGATGATTTCATCTATACCGGGTTTAAAGGGTTTGACAAATGGATGGGAGGAATAGGTCGTGGATGGCTTTATATTCTTGCTGCAAGACCAAGTGTTGGTAAAACTGCAAAAGCAATACAAATGGGTTTAGGTATTGCTAAACAAGGTATAGGAAATGTTCTCTTTTTTTCTCAGGAAATGACACGAAATCAATTGTTTAATAGAATGATATCTTCATTAACCTTAATCCCTGCCAACAAGATAAGACGTAAGGAATTATCGGTAGAAGAACTTGGGGAAGTTGAGGACGCATTCAAAAAATTAGAAAAACTCCCTTTATTTATAGAAGACGCAAGTAATATCAGCATCCATGAGGTGCGTGCCAAAGCTAATCAGATAAGAAGGCAATATGGAGATATATCAGCAATCATTGTTGATTACTTAACAATAATGAATATCCCACAATCACCTGGACAAACCCGTTCTCATGCTGTTGGTGAAGTGACACGGACAGCAAAGAAAATTGCTATTGAATTAAACGTACCTTTTATTATGTTAGCACAGCTGAGTAGAGAAGGTGCCAAATCCTTGGAGCCAAGGCTAGACCATCTACGGGATTCGGGAGAAATAGAACAGGATGCTGATGTAGTGGAGTTATTGTGGCATGACCCTAATGATTATCATCGAGAAGGAAAAGTTATCCAAAGCATAATTGCCAAAGGTAGGGATGTTGGTATTAATAAATTTCGGTATTTATTTAAAGGCTGGTGCCAGAAGTTTGAAGAACTGGAAGGATAAGTTCGGAAATAATTGGGGGCAGATTCCAAAAATTTATATAAAACGGTGGTGGAAATATGAATCAGTATCGATTGTATGAATGGCTTAAAAATGAATATATCCAACATGGAGCCATTTATGATATGCAGCATGTAAAGGACAAATATAAGAATTTGGGATTAAGTGATAAAGAAATTATCGATGGTTATGTTGATATTTATTATTTTGCTTTATCCAATTTGCGAAATATTTATGGGTAGTGCAATGACATGGCAATCATTCAATCTATTTGGAGTCATACAAAATGAAGGAGAGAAAAACGATGATAAAAGTAGCGAAAATAGACCAAAAAGAGCAGTTCATCGAGTTACGAGCAAAGGGTGTTTCCTATGATGAAATATCAAAGGGTATCGGGGTTAGCAAGCCCACATTGATTAAATGGGGCAGGGATTTGCAGCTGGAAATCAGCAATCGTTATGCGTTGGAATTGGAGCTGCTTCAAGAAAAGTATTATGTTTCAAAGAAAAAGAGAATTGAGTTATTTGGGGAGCAGTTAGTCCGTTTAATAGAAGAATTGGCAAATCGGGATTTATCCGAAATTCCAACAGAAAAACTCTATGATATGACCATGAAAACCGCTGCTAGTTTAAAACAAGAAGAAACCCAAATCACTTTAAAAGAAGTGGGCAGCATGGAAGATACATTGGATGATTTGTTGAACAAGTCTGCTTATATCGAGTGGAAACCATAACATTAATGGGTAATTGTTCACGATCGTAGCGAGCTACTTTACTAAAAGTTAACCGCCAGTTAACCGAAAAGGAGGGTTTCATCCATTATGAAGCCTCTATATGAGCGACAGGAAGGCGAAAGTAAACAAGCCTTTGAGGGCTTTACTATTTATAGAAATTTAGGGCTTACAAGAAAGCTTAAGGATGTTGGGAAAAAACTAGGTAAAAATCACTCTTTGATTAAACGCTGGTCATCTCAACATAACTGGGTGGAACGTGCTGAGGCATTTGATGAAGAGATGGACAAGCGGGCTATTTTGGAGAATGCTCAACTGCGAAAACAGATGATTAAAGAGCATGCCGAAGTTTCCAGAAAGTTGCTTCTTAAGGTAAAAGCCGCAGTAGAACACATTAGGCCTGAAACATTATCACCTTATGAAATTGCAAAACTACTGGAAATTGCAGTGAAGGTTGAGCGGTTGAGTCGTGGACAAAGTACCGATATATCTGAAATCAGCCATAGTGGGGAAATCACCGACAAGGTTGATGAACAGGATATTTTCAAGCGGGTTGACCAATATGCGGAACTCTACAAACAGATTGCAGATCAAGGAACAGCCTAAAAAACAAGTGTACTCGAAGTGTACCAAACGAGAGGGTGAAGGGGCTATATCAATGCATATTATGAAGTTGGAGAAATGCACAGTTATTCTTACATCAGAGGA
The DNA here is from genome assembly GCF_918741275.1 of Bacillus sp. CECT 9360. Classification (GTDB taxonomy): domain Bacteria; phylum Bacillota; class Bacilli; order Bacillales; family DSM-1321; genus Peribacillus. The sequence continues at coordinate 4,276 of NZ_CAKKNA010000024.1, read as the reverse complement.
AATTAACAACTTCTACAAAAGGATATTGATATCTTTAAAACGGCTTTAAAACGAGGGAAGTATTTTTATAGAAATCGAGTGCAGCAAGAACGTGAAGCGACCAAATTTCAGAGGGAACAGATGGTGAACCCGAAACTTTAGAGGATTCCTGGGAATTAATGGAAGGAATTTGAATGATCAATTTAGAATGAACTTCTCCAAGATGTTGTTATGTTCCGACTGGATCCATTGGGAGGAGAAATAATAAGTGATTAAACATCAAAAAAAAATACGTTGTCAACAAGACAAAACCCTCTCGCATATTTTATAACGAGGTGATTTCATCGTGAAAGTAAAATATGGTGAAAGAGGAACTTTTGATCCGGTGAAAGCAGCCAAGGGACTAATTGAATTGTATAATAAAATTAACAATCCAAATGTTCAAGATAAACAAGCAAAAGATAAAGCAAAAGATAAAACAAATTAAACCCGTGTGCCACTTAGGTATACGGGTTTAATTTTTTATTTAAAAGAAGAAGATAACCCTTATTAGTAAAGGTTGAATCATCGAATAAAAATAGGAATTTAACAGATGTTAAGTATGTTGACGGCACTTATGCATACGAAGTAAACCACAATAAAAGCTTATATATAGAAAGTGCGCTTCAGCACATCTTTGAATATAAAGGTGAAGTTTTTTTTGATAAAGAACAAATTAATATTGAATACAAGTTTTTCTTCGGTGATCTTGTTCAGGTGGATGGGTATGGAAATGATTATTTTAAGGTGGTCGGCTTTCGAACGGAGATCTGGAGATATAAAGAAAATGCTTGGGAAGATGTTATTTATGAGCTTTCCCGGATTTCAGACGGCGAGTGGCTTGAGGCACACGAGGAAGAATTAACTCTTATCGCCGATGCTGAGAGAGCGGACAAAATCATTCAGAAGCTGGGATTGCTTCACCCGATTAATAAAAAGCCCCGGAAAAAGGAACCTGCCGGAGGACCCTCGACACCTCGTAAATCTGAAAAAGAGAGAATGGAGATGATTGCCGAAAAAAAGCAGCTGATTGATGACCTGCTCGATTTATATAACGATTATCGGATTTTATATCAAATGTATGAAGACGATGAGTATAAACACGTGATGAATCTGGCAATGATGAAGATCAGGGAACTGGCTGAAGAACTGTATGATAAGGGCAAAAAGAAGATGCAAAATTGAGAGTAATGATTGCTCAGGAATAAATGAAAGCCTTCATTCATACACCTTAGTAAGGGGGCGATGATATGGGGGAAATCGAAGTTTTTATTGATACAGAAGAAATTGCCGAATTCTTCTTTCAGGAGCTGATGAGGCGGGGATACATCCCTACAGAACATGAATTGGAGGATCTCGCTGATATTACCTTTGATTACTTGATTGAAAAATGCATAATTGATGAGGACACAGAGGGATAACGGCATCTATGAATAACACATAAATTGCCCTTGAAAAATGGACGGCTACAAAACGACGGACTTCCCCGTCGTTTTATTTATTGGAAAAATGTTTGAAACCTTCTCAAAAGGTAAACGTATTTACTAGAAAGAAGAAAATAATAGGAGGGCTTTAGGTGATTAAAAAATTGCTTCAGAAATTATTGAACGATGGCCATAGCAAACACAGACCTATGCATTCAAGCAGCGATTGGAACAATAAGAATATGAAAAACCATCAAAACTACGGGCACAACCATTATAAGAAAAAACACAAGAAATCATCCCGAGGTTTTTTCAGCAGTTAGAAAACTATGACAAAGATAACTCTTAAAGTAATAGGCGAGCCCATTTTTGATTTGCTTTTCCGAGGGTCGTTTTTTAAAAATAAACAGTGGCTGTTCATGAAAAGGATAGGAAAAGGCAGCTTCGGGACGGCTTATTTAATAAAGGACCCATCGGAAAACCGCCTCTATATCTTAAAAAGGATGAATTATCATAAATTGAATTCTGCGGAAGCAAAAGAAGGGTTTACTATCGAGGGACAGCTGCTGTCAGAACTTGCTGATCATGCCTTTCCGGCTCTCATTGAAAAGGGCAAGTGGAAAGGCACACCCTATATGGTCATGGAGTATAAGAATGGAAAAACATTTGAGCAGCTAATCTTCTCGGAGGATAAAGTGTTTACTGAGCAAGAAGCCTTTATAATATCGGCCCGGATTCTTGCCAAAGTGACAGATCTTCATAAAAAAGGCATCATCCATCGGGACCTGCGCATTCCCAATATCCTTACAAACGGGATAGATCTGTTCATCATTGATTTTGGTCTGGCACGTACGGAAGAACATAGTCCTAATGACAAAAGGGCTGGAGATCCGCGCAAACCGGTTCACTATACAAGTGATTTATACGCGATCGGTCATTTCTTGTTATTTTTATTATATTCCGGTTATACACCTGTAGCGAAAAATGAGCGGGCATGGGATGAAGAATTAACGATTCACCCTGATTCAATAAGGATCATAAAAAAGCTGCTTATGAGTGATTTGTCCTTTGACAGCAGTGATCAGGCATTAACAGAGATAAAAAAACATATCAAAACACAATGGGAGTGAGTGGAATGTCAGTTTTTAACAAAGTCCTCGCCAGCATCGGGATTGGAAGTGCCCATGTCGATACAAAGCTTGAGAGGGAACGGTTCAGACCGGGTGATTTAGTTACCGGTTCAGTCGAAATCATAGGCGGCAGTGTTCCCCAAAAAATAGACGAAATCTATTTATCCGTGCATACAACCTATGTGAAGGAATATGATGGCAAGAAGCTTACACAGATTGCAACGATCCATAAAATCCGTATCAATGAGCCGTTTGAAGTAGCTCCGACGGAGAAAAAAGAAATTCCGTTTACTTTTAATCTGCCGTATGAAACTCCGGTGACCTCAGGAAAGACAAAAGTATGGATTTCAACCGGTCTTGATATTAAAAACGCCGTAGATCCCAAGGACGAAGATTTTATCCGCATAGAGCCCAATGAACTGATACAATCTACTTTTTCTGCATTGGAAGCTCTTGGATTTCAGCTCAGAAACGCGGATTGTGAAGAAGCACCCTACCGCTTTCGAAAAAGAATGCCATTTATACAAGAATTTGAGTTCATTCCGAAAACAGGCGCTTATAAAGGTAAACTGGATGAGCTTGAAATTGCCTTTTTCTTGAAAAACAGAGAAGAAGCTGAAGTATTGATTGAAGTGGATAGAAAAGCAAAAGGAATTGCCGGTCTGTTTGCTGAGACGCTGGATATGGATGAGACAAAAGTAAGAGGTTTCATTTCCGCTTCAGAGATTCCTGTACTGAAAGAAAAATTAAACGGGATCATCAGCCGTTACGTTTAAACTGAAAAATGCCGCAGGAAGCCCTGTGGCATTTTTTGATAGCAAGAAAACTTTTACTTTCAAGATGTCTAGCATCGACGCCGAGGACGTCATTTGAATCAATGCCAACATAGGATAAGAACTACATCGGCTGCGAAAATATGAGCGGTGATCCAAAAATATGATTGATGATCCAAACATGTGAGCGGTGATCCGAAAATATGGGCGATGATCGGAAAATATGATCGATGCTCAGAAAATATGAGCGATTATCCGAAAATATGAGCGGTGATCTGAATATATGAGCGATGATCCGAAAATATGATCGATTATCGGAAAATATGATCGATTATCCAAATATATGATCGATGATCCAAACATGTGAGCGATGATCCGAAAATATGAGCGATGCTCAGAAAATATGATCGATGCTCCGAAAATATGAGCGGTGATCTGAATTTATGAGCGGTGATCTGAAAATATGATCGATTATCGGAAAATATGATCGATTATCCAAATATATGATCGATGATCCAAACATGTGAGCGATGATCCGAAAATATGAGCGATGCTCCGAAAATATGAGCGGTGATCTGAATATATGAGCGGTGATCCGAACATGTGGGCGATGATCTGAAAATATGAGCGATGCTCCGAAAATATGAGCGGTGATCTGAATATATGATCGATTATCCAAATATATGAGCGATGATCCAAACATGTGAGCGATGCTCCGAATTTATGAGCGATGCTCCGAAAATATGAGCGGTGATCTGAATATATGAGCGATGATCCGAATTTATGAGCGATGATCTGAATATGTGAGCGATGCTCCGAAAATATGAGCGATGCTCCGAAAATATGAGCAGTGATCTGAATCTATGGGCGATGCTCCGAAAATATGAGCGGTGATCTGAAAATATGAGCGGTAATCTGAATATATGAGCGA
>NZ_CAKKNA010000023.1 GCF_918741275.1 Bacillus sp. CECT 9360 | reverse complement strand
CCTTTATATGTTTGGTGACGATGGCGAAGAGGTCACACCCGTTCCCATTCCGAACACGGAAGTTAAGCTCTTCAGCGCCGATGGTAGTTGGGGGATCTCCCCCTGTGAGAGTAGGACGTCGCCAAGCTGAAATTATTTATTTAATCATACCTTCTAACGTATAAGCATAAGTTAGATATGTATGATAAACAAAAACTGAATCATTTATACCGTCGCGGGGTGGAGCAGTCTGGTAGCTCGTCGGGCTCATAACCCGAAGGTCGCAGGTTCAAATCCTGTCCCCGCAATCATGAAAAAACGAAACTTAGTTTCGTTTGAGTTTTACGACAAAAAGCGTGAAGAAGGAAAGCCTTTTAAAGTAGCTATGATTGCTTGTGTAAATAAGCTCTTACATTGGATTTTTGCCCTATCAAAAAACAAAATGACTTTCCAAGATATAGCTTAAAACCTTATCTAACTAAATAACTCAAAACCTTCCAATAAAGAGAACACGGAAGGTTATTTCTCATGCACATTTTTAGTATAGCATGAAAGATTTTACTTTTTTACTGAAAAATGTTGACAAACTATTAGCTGGTTTAGTTGAATTAGAAGAAATCCCTCTGCCTGATCAGAAGGGATCTTCAACTTGAGTACACGTTATTCATATCTAAAGGCCTGAATTGGATCAAGTCTTGCTGCCTTATTCGCAGGAAGAATGCCAAAGACAACTCCAATGATTACCGAAAATGCCAAACCCCCGAATATTACTGGAAATGAAATGAGGGTAGGAAAGTTAGTGAAATATGAAATTATATAAGCATTCCCAATTCCAAAAATTATACCGGCTACTCCCCCTAAGAAGGTGAGGGTTACCGACTCAATTAATATTTGTAGCAAAATCTTGCTTCGAGTTGCCCCAAGAGCCTTTCTAATGCCTATTTCTCGGGTTCTTTCTGTTACAGAAACCAACATGATATTCATGACACCAATTCCCCCTACAATTAGATATTGCTGCTATTCCACTTATTACAGCGGTCATGATATCGGTAATAGTAGACGCGTTTTTTGAAATCATCTCTATATTAAGAACTTTATATTTCCCTTCCACATCTTTAGAATTATTTAAGAACTTAACTGCCTTTTTACCAGCAAGATCCAGGTTTTCGCCTCCGAATGCTTGTATGGAAATCATTTGAATCTCTTCAGTACCGTATAAATAAGACCAAATACTCATTGGAACAAGAATCTTTCTTTTTTCATAATCAATTATATTTGAAGTTTTATCTTTATAAACTCCAACAATTTTTAGCGGAGTTCCCTCAACCTCTATAATTTTATTCAAGGGATTTTCGTCTTGGAATAACCGCTGCTTTAACTCTTTGGTTATGACAGCAACTTTTCTTCCTTCTAGTAAATCATTATCATCTAATAATCTACCCTGTATCAGTTCAACTGGTATTATATCGAAATACCCGTCCGTATAACTAATGACCCTGCTCTCTTGTAGATTCTCTATATTCACCTTTCGGACTTGCGTCTATAAGCTAAACGTTATTTGACATTAAATATATCAACTCACTAATGAACTGTATTACTATATTCAGTGTTTGGTCTGTTATATTTCAGATTATCTCTTTAACCTATCTTTCACAACGTTCCCAGAAATATATAATAACTATAGTTATTTCCTTAAATGTGATTTCATGGATTTTACTGGCTGCATGGAGTTAGGAATTTGCTGTAAACTAATTTATTTTTGTACTATCAGGATCATTATGGTATAATTTACCCAAAATTTAAGGAGGAATATTAAAATGGATAAGTTACAAAAAAAGGTCTTTCCATTTATTCCTATAGGGACATCTTTAATTGCCTTTACCCTTATAGTTAGTTCATCGCCAATTATAGAATGGATCACAATGATAACAGGGGTGGGAATTAATATAGTGGCTCTTTCTTTACTCCTTCATAACCAAAAGAAAAAAAGGGGTATTACAAGCTTGTAATACGTTTCACCCCGCCAATTCATGTAAAGCGTATACATTAATTATCTAAAAGCTCAACAATAAAGATAAATTTCCTACTCCCAAAAGGGTAGAAAGCTTATCTTTTTTTGTTTTAATTTAAATACTCATCATTAGCAAGGCCCTATATCTTTATGTCTAAAGTGCATCTTTCCACAGTTCCAACATAATCTAATAAAATTTCAACATGTTCATCAAATCTTTAATCTGAAACGAAACTTAGTTTCGTTTTTTTTGCTCTCTTAAAGAACATTGTTGATTTACTTATTGTAATGTCATGTAAGAACGAAATTTTTGTCATGTGAAGTTGAGTTTACTATTGCTAATGAATCAGGTTAATACGAAAAGTAATGGTTCTTAATACAGTTGATAACTTTTATCTTTAAATAAGAATATTTTGATTAAAAATTCACCTTTTAAGCTGATATAATAACAGTATCAATAAGTATAGTAAATCAAAATAAAGAATATGGAGTGATTCTCTTGTCCAATAAAGGATTAACTGTTGGGAAAAAAGTACCTGATTTTGTATTGCCGGCAACAAATAACCGCCAAATCCGTCTGTAAGATTTTCCACAACAACCCGTTATTATTACATTTCTCAGAGGAACATGGTGACCTAATTGTCGTAAACAGCTGGTTCAGCTGAATGAGTATTATGATGTGTTACAGGAAAAAGGGATTCAAATCTTAGCGATTGCAGGTCAAAACTTAAAGGCTATTCAAAATTAGGTAGATAGCGAAGGAATAAAAATCCCGATATTATCTGATGAAAAGCGATCAGTGATTAAACAGTATGAAATCTTTGTACCGATTAAATTGGGACAGTTTTCGAATTGCGATACCTAGCACATATATTTTAGATGAGCAGCATACGATCCGTTACAGCTATATTGGCGAGTCGCAATTCGATCGGCCAGCGATAGAAGATATCTTAAATATATTAGAGGAAATTCCTAGTTCAGCTCAGAATGAAGGACACAGTTCAAGTATCGATAATGACTCAACTGTTTTTTGTACAAGCGATGAAGGAAAACTTTAATGATATTGATCTATCTACTCACACGATTAAACAGAGTGTAAAAAATAACTTAACGTCTATTGGCCAATTAGAAAATGTATTTATAGACAATACAAAAGATTTATCCCAGTTTTTTTCGGTGTTTGAATTGATGGAAGAAAAAATCAGTATGTATAGTGAAACGATTCGCAAAGTGGAGGAGGTTCAGAGGAAATAAGAGATGATAATAAGCAAGCGACTGCCCATATGGCAGAAACATCAGAATTACTAAAAGAGCTTGTAGCTTTAACACAAATTGTGGGAAATATTAGATCAACAATCTCTAGCATATTAGCACAAACAAAGATTTTAGCACTCAATGCTTCCATTGAGACAGCGCGTGCAGGTGAGCAAGGAAAAGGTTTTTCAGTAGTAGCAAAAGAAGTCGGAAAGCTCGCAACAGCCTCGGATGATGCTTCTAAAAAAAATTTCAGAACAATTGGCTGAGATTAAACATAAGATTGGCTGAGATTAAACATAAGATCAATGAGAGTTTCTCATCATTCAAGGATTTTGATGGACTTATGCATGAGGTTGATTCGAAAGTGAATCAACAGAACATGGAATTAAAAAATGTCTCAGAAGAGGTCCTTACCATTCGAACGGAAAGTGAAGAGCTAGCTTTAAGCCTAAAAAACATTACAAACCAACAAGAAGGAGCGAAGCAAAAACTAAGTTTAATTAAAGGAATGGAAGATGCGATTTCAACAGAAATCGAAGGCATTTATCAAGACATCTTAGAGAACAATAAACTTCTCTTAGAATTAGATAAAAGAACGAATTGAGAAAGTAAGGACAAATAGTCAATACCGACAAAAAAACGGTGAAAGATAAGAATTATAAAAGACGCTTGATCTAATGATCCAAGCGTCTTTAATCTGCAACCGACATAATGTCATCATTTAAAATGAGCAGTAACATGAAAATTCTCTTTAGTGTCGATTTTATACTCCATTCTAAAAAGCACTGATTAGTTCTAATGGCAACTTATTCATTTTACCTATAATTCCTTCTTCTAATGATGGATTTTTTATCAATAAGCTCTACGGAAAGGCTGGAAAAATGCTCCTTTTACTTTTAGTTGAAACAAGATTAACGTTTAACAGAGCCTTGTTTTTTAGAACCCAATCTAGAGTATTTGTTTCTTTAGATGAAAAAAGGTAAACTAACTATAAGTTTAGGTCTCTAAGGTTGAATCCTAAGGTTTTTTATAGCTTTGAATATAATAAAGTAAAAGGTGAAGAATGTATGCAGCAGCAATTCGAGTTCATCTCAAACAGTGAAGAAGAGACGGCGCAATTTGCGGAAAATCTGGCCGCTAAACTTTCATCAGGGGACGTTCTTGCTTTAGAGGGAGATTTAGGGGCAGGGAAAACGGCTTTTACAAAAGGGATTGCCTCAGGCCTGGGAGTCACAAGAACGGTAAACAGCCCCACCTTTACCATTATTAAAGAATATCATGGCCGAATTCCGCTGTATCATATGGATGTTTATCGTGTGAGTGATGCCGGAGAGGATTTGGGCTTTGAAGAATACTTTGAAGGTGAAGGCGTGACAGTAGTTGAATGGGCTCATTTGATAAAGGACCAGCTTCCAGAGGATCTCTTAGTAATCTCTATTTTTCGTAAGGGCGAGACAAGCAGGCGTCTTGTTCTTGAACCTCGGGGTGAAAGATATACGAGTTTATGCAAGGAGATTGTTTCATGAAAACATTAGCGATTGACACGTCCAATTTTGCTTTAGGCATAGCCTTAGCTGAAGAGCAAAACGTGGTGGGCGAATATATAACAAATATAAAGAAAAACCATTCGTTACGAGTGATGCCCGCGATTGAAACGTTGTTGAGGGATTGCGAGATAAAACCAGCCGAACTTGAAAAAATTGTCGTCGCCAGAGGCCCAGGCTCCTATACCGGTGTCCGAATCGGCGTGACCATTGCCAAAACGCTGGCATGGTCACTAAAAATCCCGATAGTTGGTATTTCGAGCTTAGAGGTTTTAGCGGCAAATGGCCGTTATTTTCCTGGACTCATTTCGCCGATATTTGATGCTAGAAGAGGGCAGGTTTACACAGGATTATATGAATTTAACGACAATATTCTTCAATCGGTTACCGAAGACACTAATATCTTAGCTTCAGATTGGGCTGAAAAGCTAAAGGAACATAATCGGCCGGTTATATTTATAGGCAGTGATGCTAATCTGCATAAAGAAACTTTACAAGGGATACTAGGCGATTTGGCTTTTTTCGGGTCAGTAGCCTTAGATAATCCGAGACCAGGTGAACTTGCTTTATTGGGGATGCACAAGGAAGAAGAGGAAGTTCATCAATTCGTGCCGAACTATGTCCGTTTGGCAGAGGCCGAGGCCAAATGGTTGGAGCAGCAAGGGAGATAACAGCATAATCTAAATTATAATAAGATAAAGGAAGAGTCCGATTGCGATGAGTAAAACGATGACATTTCGGTTCATGAGAGAAGAGGATATCGACCAGGTAATGATTGTCGAAAGACAGTCATTTACTTTACCATGGAGCAGGGAAGCGTTTTATAATGAGCTATATCATAACCAGTTTGCCAAATATCTCGTAGTCGAGGATGAGGGGAAAATTGCCGGGTATTGCGGAGCATGGATTGTAATCGATGAAGCACATATTACGAATATCGCAGTTTTACCCGAATATAGAGGAAAAAAACTGGGCGAGGCTTTGTTGTTGAAAATGATGGAACTGTCTAAGAGCATGGGAGTAATGAGAATGACACTTGAAGTGAGAGTGAGTAATGTAGTGGCTCAATCGCTATATAAGAAGCTCGGGTTTCAAAAAGGCGGCATTCGCAGAAATTATTATACAGACAATTTAGAAGATGCTTATGTAATGTGGGTGAATATATAGTGATAAAAGATCAGATAATCTTTGCAGTTGAGACGAGCTGCGATGAAACGGCAGCAGCTGTCATTAGAAACGGAACGGAAATTCTAAGCAATGTAGTCGCTTCCCAAATCGAAAGCCATAAACGATTTGGCGGGGTGGTGCCGGAGATTGCATCCAGACATCATGTGGAGCAAGTGACAATCGTGTTTGAGGAAGCACTGAAAGAGGCTGGAATAATGTATGGAGATATCGATGCCATTGCCGTAACGGAAGGTCCCGGTCTTGTCGGAGCTTTGTTAATCGGGGTCAATGCGGCAAAGGCCCTTGCGTTTGCGCATAACATTCCTCTTGTAGGAGTCCATCATATTGCCGGACATATTTATGCCAATCGACTTGTTAGGGAGATGAAGTTCCCTTCGTTATCATTGGTCGTATCCGGAGGACACACGGAGCTTGTTTTAATGGAGCAGCACGGGGAATTTAAAGTAATTGGTGAGACAAGGGATGACGCTGCCGGTGAGGCTTATGACAAGGTTGCGCGTACACTAAATCTTCCCTATCCGGGTGGCCCGCATATTGATCGGCTTGCCCATGAAGGTAACCCTTCTCTTAATCTTCCCCGGGCTTGGCTGGAAGAAGGATCGTATGATTTTAGCTTTAGCGGCATCAAATCAGCTGTTATCAACACGTTGCATAACGCTGAGCAGCGAGGGGAAAAAATAGAGCCTGCTGATCTTGCGGCGAGCTTCCAGGAAAGTGTAATAGAAGTGCTTGTGACGAAGACGATTCAGGCTGCGAAGGAGCATAACGTCAAACAAGTACTACTCGCCGGGGGTGTCGCGGCTAATAAAGGGCTGCGGGCAGAGTTAGCAAGGACTTTTAACGAAGGATTACCAGAAATAGAACTCGTCATCCCGCCGCTATCTCTATGTACGGATAATGCAGCAATGATAGGGGCAGCTGGCAGCGTTTTATTTCAAAAAGGCAAAAGGTCCGATTTAGCCCTTAATGGTAACCCGGGATTGGATATAGAACAATCGTTCATGTAGTCTGTTCTGAGGAACAGGCTTTTTCTGTGGATAACTCCGAATACATACCCTACTTTCCCGTGGTTAAACATCTATTTCTGTGGATAATTGTCGATTAATCTGTGGATTATGTGGAAAAGTGTAATTTTTATTGTTAATATAACCACTATTATGTGAATAAACATGTGGATAACTTTCTAATAACTTTATAAAAAAAGTGGAGCTAATTTGAGGCTCCACTTCCAATCAAATCAGTCTTCCAATTCAGCCCATTCTTCTATTAATAAGTCAAGACTACCCTGAGCTTTTTCTAATTTATTTTGGATATCTAACACCTTTTCATGATCTTGGAAAATATCAGGATTGATAAGAGTTTCATTATATTCCTGAATCTCATTTTCAAGCTTCTCCATTGATTGTTCGACTTCTTCTAATCTGCGTTTTCGTTGCCGCTCCAGTTTCTTGGCTTCCTTATCTATCTTATGGCTTGTTTTTTCACCAATCTGTACGGTCTGGGGATTTTTTGAAGCAGATTCCTCAAGCTTTTTTATTTCTGCTTGTTCTTGTTTTTTTTCCAAGAAGTAATCGTAATCACCCAAAAATTCTTCGCTGCTGTTTTTTGATAGCTCAATCACTTTGGTGGCGATGCGATTGATGAAGTATCGATCGTGAGAGACGAATAGAATCGTTCCGGGATAATCAATCAGTGCATTTTCGAGAACGATTTTGCTATCCAAATCAAGATGGTTGGTAGGCTCGTCCAATATTAACAGGTTCCCCTTTTCCATCATCATTTTTGCGAGGGCAAGGCGGGCCTTCTCACCACCACTCAAGGTTGATACGGTTTTTAATACATCGTCGCCGGAAAACAAGAAATTACCTAAAATCGTACGGATTTCCTTTTCGGGTTTAAGGGGATGCTCGTCCCACAGTTCATTTAGCACTCGTTTATTGGACATGAGTTCTGCCTGTTCCTGATCGTAATAGCTTACTTGGACATTTGTACCGAAACGAAACTCTCCCTTTATCTGGGGCAGTTTTCCGATCATCGTTTTTAGGAGCGTCGATTTGCCTACTCCATTTGGTCCAACCAAGGCAATGCTTTCTCCTTTTGTAATTCTCATCGCAATGTTATTGGATACTTTTTCATTATCATAGCCGATAGCTAAATCGGTTATGTTCAACACCTCATTGCCGCTTTGCCGTTCGATCTCAAAAGAGAATGAAGCAGATTTTTCATCCCCCTGCGGCCTGTCCATGACTTCCATTTTTTCTAACTGTTTTCTTCGGCTCTGGGCACGTTTTGTCGTTGAAGCTCTCGTGATATTTTTTTGGACGAAATCCCGGAGTTTTTCCATTTCACCCTGTTGCTTTTCATATTGCTTCATTTCACGTTCAAAATCTTCGGCTTTTTTCATTAAATAAGCGCTATAGTTGCCGTAGAATTTTTTGCTGGTATTCCGTGAGATTTCATAAACCTGGTTGACTACTTTATCAAGAAAGTATCGATCATGCGAAACAATTAATACCGCACCGTGGTAGCCCTGGAGATATTGTTCCAGCCAAGAAAGGGTATCGATATCCAAATGGTTCGTTGGCTCATCCAGAATGAGGATATCTGGTTTTTTTAGAAGCAATTTGCCGAGGGCGAGCCTGGTTTTCTGTCCGCCGCTTAATGTCGAAATGGGAGTTGACACATCGTAACCTGCAAATTGAAGACCATGGAGGACAGAGCGGATATCCGCTTCGTATTGATATCCACCCTGGTCCTTGAATGCAATCTGCCGTTCATCATATTCTCTCAATACCTTTTGATACAAAACGTCGTTCTGGAATATATCTGGTTTTGCCATCTTTTCTTCAAGACTTCTTAATTCCTTTTCCTGCGCAAGTAAGCCGGTGAACACGGTCAGCATTTCATCCCATATCGACAAATTGGATTCAAGTCCCGTATCCTGCGCTAGGTAGCCGATTGATACATCCTTAGGCCGAATCATTTCCCCATCGTCATAGGAAAGCTGCCCAGCGATGATTTTGAGTAAGGTTGACTTACCGGCACCATTCCGGCCCACTAAGGCAATTCTATCTCTATTCTGTACTTCGAGCTTCATATTGGACAAAATAAGCTCAGCACCATAATATTTTGTTAATTGATTTATTTGCAACAAAATCATTGTTATCACCTCAGGTTGCGATATAGTTAGTGTACCGTAAACGCGAAGTTATCGCCAATAGAGGGGCTTATGTGAGAAGGTCAACAATCCAGCTTACAAACAGCAAAAAATAGTGTATCATCAATTAGTGAGGTGTTTAATCATGGCAGAATTTACGCATTTTAACGAACAAGGTAGAGCGAAGATGGTCGATGTGAGCCACAAGCCCGAAACGGTTCGGACTGCCACTGCGCAATCAAGTATAATGTTGAATGACGAAATATACGAAAAGATTACAATGAATACGATGAAAAAGGGAGATGTTCTGGCCGTTGCTCAGGTTGCAGGTATCATGGCGAGCAAGAATACTTCTACGATCATTCCGATGTGCCATCCCATCCCGCTCTCAGGGGTTAATATTTCTTTCAAATGGGAAAAGGAAGAAAGCGGCCATAAATTGGTCATTGCTGTAACAGCGAAAACAAAAGGCAGTACGGGTGTTGAAATGGAAGCGTTAACAGCAGCCAGCGTGACAGCATTAACCGTCTACGATATGTGCAAAGCCGTTGATAAAGGAATGGTCATCGGTCCTACCTATCTGCTTGAAAAAACGGGAGGAGTATCCAGCCCGGACTATAAACGACAAATTAATGAAATTGAATAACTAACCATGCGAGGAAGCATGCTTGAAAGCGGGGGAGAAAAATGAATCAGGAACATGTTAAAATTCCGCAAGCTACTGCAAAAAGGCTGCCGCTATATTATCGGTTTTTAAAAAATCTTCATTCATCCGGAAAACAAAGGGTTTCTTCTGCTGAGTTGAGCGAAGCGGTGAAAGTTGATTCAGCGACGATCAGAAGGGATTTTTCCTACTTCGGTGCACTTGGCAAGAAGGGATATGGCTATAATGTAAATTATCTGCTGACCTTCTTCAGAAAGACGCTTGACCAGGATGAATTGACAAAAGTAGCCTTGATCGGCGTCGGTAACTTAGGAACTGCATTTTTACATTATAATTTTTTGAAAAATAATAATACCAAAATTGAGATGGCATTCGACGTTGACGAAAACAAAGTCGGAAAAGAAATAAGCGATGTGCCTGTCTATCATATGGATGAAATCGAAACGAGGCTGCAAGCGGAAAACGTGTCGGTCGCGATACTGACTGTGCCTGCCCCTGTTGCCCAGCAGATAACAGACGGATTGGTTCAGGCTGATATAAAAGGCATTCTTAACTTCACACCGGCAAGGCTCACGGTTCCGTCATCTATACGGATTCATCATATCGATCTAGCTGTTGAGCTTCAATCATTGATTTACTTTTTGAAGCATTATCCGGTTGCCGAAGAAGAGATCGAACCGGCAGAGAAATGAACCCTAAACAAAACGCTGCCTTTCGGAAAGGGCAGCGTTTTTCTTACTTCTTATTATTTTGGGAGGCCTTAATTTTGAAGTGAAGCATGATCATCCGAATTCCCGAACCGAAATCAAGCGTGGCGAGGAGAACAAAAAGATAGGAGAAAAATCCCCAGCCAGACTCGGATACATTCCGGGTCGCAAAAATAATAAAGAGAGTACCTAATATGATGTAAAGTAATCCTGCTGTTAAAGGTGAACGTCTTAACATAGTAAACCTCCGATAAAGCCTTGTACGTTTTCCATTTCCTTCAGCATCCCATCTATTTTATCCCGATAAACTAATTGAATAATCACGACTAATGTATTCATGGCCACATGGGCGAAAATAGGGACGATAATCCGCTTTGTTTTTACATATAAAAAAGCAAAGGTAAAACCCATGGCAGAATATAAGATGATATGAACCAATTCGAAATGAGCAAGACCGAAAATAATGGAACTAATCAAGGCTGAAATAAAGAAATTGAAACGCCTATAAAGAGACCCGAAAATGATTTTTCGGAAGATGATTTCCTCTAATATCGGTCCGATAACCGAGCTGACGAAAATCACCAGGGGTACATGTTCGATTAGCGAGAGAATTTGCTGGGTATTTTCAGAACCGGTCTCAATTCCAAGCATATTCTCAATCGCCCCGGCAATGGATTGCGCAAACAAGGCCAGAAAAATGCCGGCAATGGCCCATCCAACCGAAGAAGGAATCGATGCTTGATTCCGGGCATCTATATTTTCTTTCATATCCTTTCGCATGAAAAAAAGGACGAGAACGAGGGCTATAAAAAAACTGAAGATAATCCAATATCCTCCTGATCTAACCAGGTCGGGAGGGTAACCCAAAGCCATCCTCGCGCCCTCTAGAATGGGCACCCCGATGATGGTGGATAATTGCATGACGATATAGGTTATGATGACAAACCAATACTCTCTTCTCAAATTATTATTTCCCCTCTAATGAATTGTTTGCGTACCCAATTGGCCATAATAGATACGTTGCTTTTAAAAGCGTATCAAAAAATAAAAAAGAACTCCACTATATGAACTGTAGGCACTCCTTTTTGAATATATGGCGATAATAAGCTATCACGCTATAGTATTCCCTTTCAACGTTTAAAATTAATGAGAAATTTTTTACCAAGATGCTTGCAATAATGGGGCGGTTTAATTTAATATAATAGTTGGTGTTAGCACTCGAGAGTGACGAGTGCTAACAAGTAAAGAGTACAATTTATCAATAGAATTTGAGGAGGTTGTTTTACTTGTTAAAACCATTAGGCGATCGAGTTGTAATTGAATTGGTTGAATCTGAGGAAAAGACGGCAAGTGGCATTGTATTGCCGGAGACTGCAAAAGAAAAGCCTCAAGAAGGCAAGATAGTAGCCGTTGGAACAGGCCGTGTGCTTGAAAATGGTGAACGTGTTGCTTTGGAGGTTGCACAAGGCGATAAAATTATCTTCTCTAAATATGCAGGTACTGAAGTGAAATATGAAGATACTGAGTACTTAATTTTGCGCGAAAGCGACATTTTAGCTGTTATCGGCTAACATCCGCACATACTTAATAGAACAAACATTATTGTAAAAACGATTGGGAGGTATTCATAAATGGCTAAAGATATTAAATTTAGTGAAGACGCTCGCCGTTCCATGCTTCGCGGTGTAGACGCTCTTGCGAACGCCGTAAAAGTAACGCTTGGACCAAAAGGACGCAACGTGGTTCTTGAAAAGAAATTCGGTTCACCGCTTATTACAAATGATGGTGTAACGATTGCAAAAGAAATCGAATTGGAAGATGCTTTCGAAAACATGGGAGCAAAACTTGTAGCTGAAGTCGCAAGCAAAACAAACGATGTTGCCGGTGACGGAACAACGACTGCAACTGTTCTTGCTCAAGCAATGATCCGTGAAGGACTTAAAAACGTGACAGCAGGCGCCAACCCAATGGGTATCCGCAAAGGGATTGAAAAGGCGGTTAAGGCAGCTGTTTTAGAATTACAAGCGATCTCTAAACCAATCGAAAGCAAAGAGTCTATCGCACAGGTTGCAGCGATTTCTTCCGCTGACGAAGAAGTGGGCCAATTGATTGCTGAAGCGATGGAACGTGTTGGCAACGACGGCGTTATCACAATCGAAGAATCCAAAGGCTTCACAACTGAGCTTGATGTAGTAGAAGGTATGCAATTTGATCGTGGATATGCATCTCCATACATGGTAACTGATTCTGATAAAATGGAAGCTGTCTTAGAAAATCCATATATCTTAATCACAGACAAGAAGATTGCAAGCATCCAGGAAATCCTTCCTGTCCTAGAACAAGTCGTTCAACAAGGCAAGCCGCTATTGATAATCGCTGAGGATGTGGAAGGGGAAGCATTGGCTACTCTTGTTGTGAATAAACTTCGCGGAACTTTCAACGCAGTTGCTGTTAAAGCTCCTGGCTTCGGTGACCGCCGTAAAGCGATGCTTGAAGATATCGCTGCCCTAACTGGTGGTGAAGTAATCACGGAAGAAATAGGCCTTGACCTTAAATCCGCAACAATCGAATCTTTAGGCCGCGCTTCTAAAATCGTTGTATCAAAAGAAAACACAACAATCGTTGAAGGTGCAGGCGAGTCTGCTAACATCCAGGCACGCGTAAGCCAAATCCGCGTTCAATTAGAAGAAACTACTTCTGAATTTGACCGTGAAAAATTACAAGAACGCCTTGCTAAGTTAGCTGGCGGAGTAGCAGTCATCAAAGTTGGTGCTGCAACTGAAACAGAATTAAAAGAACGTAAGCTACGTATCGAAGACGCATTGAACTCTACCCGTGCGGCAGTTGAAGAAGGAATCGTTGCCGGCGGTGGTACTGCACTTCTTAACGTATACAATAAAGTAGCTGATATCCAGGCTGAAGGCGACGAAGCTACAGGCGTGAACATCGTATTGCGTGCAATCGAAGAGCCTGTCCGCCAAATCGCTCACAACGCGGGCCTTGAAGGATCTGTAATCGTTGAACGCCTTAAGCACGAAGAAGTCGGAACTGGTTTCAACGCTGCTAATGGCGAATGGGTAAACATGATCGAAGCTGGTATCGTGGACCCAACAAAAGTAACGCGTTACGCACTTCAAAACGCTGGATCTGTAGCGGCTATGTTCTTAACAACTGAAGCAGTTGTTGCTGACAAGCCGGAAGAAAACCCACCTGCAGGAATGCCTGATATGGGCGGCATGGGTGGAATGGGCGGCATGATGTAATAAACATCGTAAAGCCCTGATATATAAGGGTTTTTAAGTGGGTAAAAGATAAATGTTCATAGTTAGCAAAAAATGCACACTTTTTTCACAAAACCCAACTTATTAGAGAAGGTCTTTCATCAGTTTACTAAACTGGTGGGAGGCCTTTTCTTCCATATTGGATATCATATGAGCATAAAGGTTCATAGTTGTGTTTAAACCCGTATGTTCCAAACGCTATTGAATCTCCTTTACTCCTAAACCCGGTTCACTCATGAGGGATGTTTGAGTACGTCTGAATGAATGGGGAGTAATATTTTTATTGACCTGTTATTTTTAATAAACGTTTTAATCCGGTTTTCACCATTTTTCTTAATTGAGGATGTCCTTCGTTTAGAGCAAAGATCAATTGGTATTTTCATATATGGCCCTTTTTCTAAATTACTCATGGCGTTTAGCATTTTCACGAGTATTTCATCAATCCGAATGGTACGAATCGATCCAGATGTTTTCGGAGGGAGTAACTCATATTCTTTTATGTTGTTAGGATTGCATAATGTCTTAGTGACACGCAATCACCCTTTGTCGCCACACAAAATCTAAGTACAATATCCAAACAACAACGACAGATGCTTGAACAACAATATCCAAAATGGAAAAATAAAGAACTAACAGGGGTTGAATTTATGACCTTGTTGGAGCTAAAAAAGAACACCTTTTATAAAATTATTGGAGAGTATGAGAAAGCAATGTAGACACTCAAAAGAGTGTCTTTATTTTATTTAGGTGGGGCAGGGTTATAACATTTTTGGTTTGTTTATATAATGAATAATGTATAAGCACACCTACTCCTGCAATCTGACCAAAAATTGAATACATAACTGTTTTTGTTTTTATCCAAAAAACTGTTCGCATAGCAGGACATTCAAACATTCACACAACGTTGTTATATACAAATCCATGCAAGAAGGATTTAATTAATAAAATGAATAAATTATAAGGGGAATAACCCCTATCAGGTATTTGTGCAAGTTGCTCGGATTGGTTGTTCATTAAAGGTTATAAAAGGAGAGAATAAGAATGGCAAAGGAAAACAAGAATAAAGCGGGTGAAAACAAAGATAGATTTACATGGAGTGCAGGACAAGTGAAATTTATTCCACCTGAAGAGAATAAACAAAAAGCCGAACAAAAAGCAGATAAAAAAGAAAAGTAAATAAATTAGTTACCAAAAGGGATAGGCAAAAATGGGTGTAGGTTAAGTGAGGTGTGTCAATATGAACAAGAAATTTTCTCAAGAAGTTATTAATAAGTTAAAGTATTATGTTTATATTTACTCTGACCCTTTAACTGATGAAATATTTTATGTAGGAAAAGGGATGGGGAATCGGGTATTTTCGCATTTAACCGATTCTCAAGATACTGAAAAAAGCCATTTTATTAAAAATATTTTGGATAGAGGACAAGAGCCTAAAATTGAAATCCTTACCCACGGGTTGGAAGATGAGAATACAGCCTTTAAAGTTGAAGCAGCAATAATTGATTTAATCGGGAAAGAAAAATTAACCAATAAAGTTCGTGGATGGCAAAGTGGTGTTTTTGGAAGAGTCGAAGTGAATCAGTTGATTTCACATTATGAAAGAGAGCAAGTCAATATTGATGAGCCAGCCATTTTAATTCGTTTAAATCGTTTGTTTCGTTATGACATGACTGATATTGAACTTTATGATGCAACAAGAGGTGTATGGAGAATAGGGGAAAATAGAGAAAAAGTGAAGTACGCTTTCGCAGTATTTGATGGAATAGTACATGAAGTGTACAAGGTAATAGCATGGTTTCAAGCTGGTAGCACATTTAACACAAGAGGTTCTCTAGAAGATGAAAAGAACCGATGGGAATTTGTCGGTCAAAAAGCAGAAGAAACTATAAGGTCTAAATACATTAGAAAATCAGTAGAGCATTATCTTCCAAGAAATGCTCAAAATCCAATTATTTACGTAAATATCAAAGAAAATTGAGAGCAATCTTTTATTTAAGTTTGTAACACAGGCAGAATTATGTCTGCTTTTTTTCATCCATATTCATATAAAACCTGACTAAAAGTAAAAAATGGGGCATGGATTTCACCATTTCTGACTATTGACAGATTGAATTGGGTAGTAGCTGTATCACTCTTGCAAGTCATTAAAACTTAGGTGTACTCTTTTAGTTGAATGGATTTTCCTAGACTACTTTACATATTTTTCTCACTACTTTATAATTGCTATATAAACCTTATTAAGAGAAGTAGTCTATGTACTTTAGATACTTATAATACGTGATTGTGCTAATAGTTTCGCTTTTGGTTCTTAACAACTGAAGCGGTTGTTGCTGACAAGCCGGAAGAAAACCCACCTGCAGGAATGCCTGATATGGATGGAATGGGCGGCATGATGTAATAATGCCTTCAAAGCCTTGATATATGGGTTTAAGCGTTTAACATTATTTGTGTTTATGGCTTTTGCTCATTTTTGATAGAAATATTACTTGAGGTCTTTCATTAAGTTTCCGAACTTATTGGAAGCCTCTTTTTTATGTTTTTTGTCATGTTGCGTATAGGTATACCAGGGGAAAATTATCACAGAAACTATATTAATTCACAAGTTAAACGTAGTAATAATTTAGAAGTTGCAAAGTATGTTCATCCTTCCGCCGCAGTTAAGAATGCCTTTAAAAGTAGGCTAGGGGGGGCTTGGAATTGGAATTACAGCAGGCGAGAATGCATATAGTAACATTAAATCGAATGCTTCTACATCAAAGGTAATAGGAGACGCAGCAGTTGATGTTGGCCTAGGCGCTGTATCCATAGCTGGAGGTGCGGTTGCGATTGCCGCTGCCGGAACTTTTGGGTTACCTATTATAGGTTTAGTGTATAAACAATAGTGTAATATACCTAATGAACACCTGGTTTTATGTCACATCTATTAAATTAGGTCTTTTTCCTCTAGTTGTATTAGGTATAAAGAAACGATTTTTATAGTTTGATTATGAAGTACTAGTGAATATTAACTGTTTTTGTTATTTTCTTACATTATTACTGGCAAAAATTGTATCAATTATTTAGAATACAAGGTGATAATATCTTAAGGAGGAAACTTAAACATGTCTGGAAATATTCGCGTTACACCAAATGAACTACGTACGGTTGCAGGTCAATATGGCACAGAGAGTGGTAATGTTTCAGAATTGGTGAGCCGTTTAGATAATATGAGAGATCACTTAAGAAGTATTTGGGAAGGTGCGTCAAGCGATGCATTCGCTCAACAATATGAAGAACTGAAACCATCTTTCGTACAAATGTCTACATTGCTTGAAGAAGTATCACAACAATTGAACAAGTCTGCCAATATCCTAGAAGAGACAGACCAACAGATTGCGAGCCAAATTCGAGGGTAATAGAGCATAATCGAAATGAGTGTAAAGAAGGAGCGCTGCAATCTGCCGTAGATTATGGCGCTTCTTTTTTTAATGGAGTGATTATTTTGTATATTCAGGTAACGGTTGATTTGCAGCATTATACAGGCGAGGTCTTTGACCTTCAGATATCCAACTACCTTTCCATAAAAAAAGTCATTGAAATCATTTGGCAAGTAAAAAAAATTGCGGAACAGCCAAAGGATGGATATTGGATCAGGGTTCAGAATAAAGAATTTGTCTGTACCGGATATGAAACATTGCTCGACAGTGGAATTACCACCGGGGACAGGGTGGAAATATTGTAGGATGTGAGAAATTAAGATTCGTAGTCCAGTATAAGGACAAAAGGAGTACGGGAAGTAATGGAAGAGAACAAAACGTCTTATTTGGAAAAGCGAATAGAAGCCTCTATTGCGAAAGATGACGGGTATGTCTTTGTCTTTCAAAGAGCTAGATTAAAAATGCAGAATCAATTGGAATTGCAACTGCTGCAAGAGATTGATAGTGTACTCCAAAAAAAGATTGAAGTGACAGATGATGAGGTCATCATAACAATCAACCCTCCAGATTCTTTCTACAGGTTTGAACGCATTCGTAAGAAAAACAAGCTTGCCCGGTGGATTTTTGCCCACCAGCTGATTAAAAGGATTGAGAACCACAAGTTGGAAAGGTTGAATCTCATTCTTTGCCCTGAAAATATCATGTTCGATTCCAGCTTGACGCCGTACCTTCTTCATTATGGAGTGAAAGACAGCATCCCTCCTTATGAAAATGATGAGGAAAGGCTGCTACAGGAAGTCAAAGCGACAGTCCTGGCTGCTGCCGGCGGGCAGTATGGCTTTGAGCAATATTATCAATACCACCAAACCCTTAAACTATCAGATGAAGAGCAGAAAATAATGGCTGCCAATTCACTCGAAGATATTTCTGAGATTATTCAAGCGAATATCAATGAACTTGACAAACAGGAAAGAGCTTTACTACATATACCATCAAAGCAATGGAAGGTTCAGCGGTATGTTTTGCTTGGAGCAATCGTATTACTGGTTCCTGCTCTTATCTATACCTTTTATTCCCTTTTCTTTCTCCAGCCCAAGCAAGAAGCCTATGTCGATAGCGGACAAGCCTTTTTGGATGAGAAGTATAGTGAAGTTATTAACCTGCTAGAGAATTATGACCCAGAAGATATGCCTTATGTAGTGCAATATGAGCTAGCTTCATCCTATATCGTTAATGAACCACTGACAGATGAACAAAGAAAAACCATTGAAAATGAGGTTACGCTTCAAACAGACAGTCAGTACCTTCTTTATTGGATTTATGTAGGGCGCGGAATGAATGAGGAAGCAATCGACATTGCCAGGGGTCTTGAGCATAAGGATTTAATCGTATATGGATTAATAAACTATGTGAAAGAGATTAGATCTGATGATTCACGGTCCGGGGAAGAAAAAGAACAAGAATTGCAAAAGGTTGAGGAAGAAATAGACGAATATGAGAGAGAACGTGAGGAAATGAACAAGCGAACTGACGAAGAGCAGCAGAACCAAAGTTCAACAACAGATGGCCAGAGTACTCAGGAACAAATGCAAAGCCCAAATAACGTAATCGAAAACAAACCGCAGCTGCCAGCCTCTTCGAAAGCCCCATCTGATCTGCCAAAGACAGAAGCAAATGAAAAGGCAAAAGATGAACAGTAGGGCGCAGAGTAAAGAGATGATGAAGGCAGATTGTAGGAGATGATTCTATGAATGTATTATGGATTTTTTATAACCAAACGTATCAACAATACACAATGAGAGACAGCGAGCCGGGTACCATTTCGATTGGCAACGGTCAAAACCATTCAATTACGGTCGGTTCGTTATCGTTCAAAAATGGCTTTGTTGAGGTAAGGAAGCAAGAAGGATCTGAAGAATATCTTATATATGATGGAGAAGAAAGAATAGGGATTCTTGAAAAAAACAAACCGTTATCTTTGAATTTAGGCAATGAATTATTTACAATCTTTCTCTCTTCCGGACTTTTGCAAGAACATACCTACTATGTCGGAAACCGTCAAGAAATCACATGTTCATGTGAGGATGGAGCTACCATTCAAAAGGAAGCGCCGTCTGGGCTGCAAAATTGGAGAGGCGATTTCTCTCTGATTAGACAAAATGATACATGGACCCTGGAAGCAAAAGGAGAAAGCCGCGTTTATATAAATGGAGAGCAAATGAATCAAACTGCAAGCCTGCGTAACGGAGATATTGTATGCTGGCCTTTCATGATGCTTTCATTTATGGAAGATGACTTGCTTGTTGTGAGGAGCTTGGAATCCTATAAGACTTCATTGATTGAAACACTGCCTCCAATATCAGAAATGAAGAAAAATTATCCACTTTATCGCAGAACACCGAGGATGATTTACGAACTTCCTGATGAAAAAGTTACTATTTCCTTTCCTAGCCAGGAAAATGACGATAACCAGCGGGGGATATGGTTGATTATTCTGCCGCCGCTAGTAATGCTGCTTGTAATGGGGATCGTAGCGATCATCCAGCCAAGAGGCATATTCATTCTCGTATCGCTAGTGATGTTCCTGACAACGATGGTTACATCTACCGTTCAATATTTTAAAGATAAAAAGAACAGAAAGTACCGTCAGGAGAGAAGGCATCGTGTATATACGGCATACCTTGAACAAAAACGGGAGGAACTTCAGGAATTATCTGATAAACAAAAGCAGGTGTTACATTACCATTACCCTTCTTTCGAACAAATGAAAAGCTTAGCGGCCATCATTAGTGATCGGATATGGGAGCGCACAATGGAGAGCGAGGACTTCCTGCATTTTCGTATCGGCAGGGCCGACCTCCCGGCACACTATGAGGTAGCGGCAAGCAGCAGTGATATGTCCAACCGCGAAATTGATGATTTGCTTGAGCAATCACAAGAACTCGTAAACATTTATAGTACTGTCGAAAGCGTTCCGCAGACAGTGGATTTATCAAGCGGCGCCATTGGGCTTGTCGGGAAAGAATCGATCGTGAAGAATGAGCTGCAGCAGGTAGTTGGCCAGCTTGCCTTTTTCCATAGCTACCATGATGTCCGCTTTATCGCTATCTTTAATGAAGCTGACTATAAGGAATGGGAATGGATGAAGTGGCTTCCGCATTTCCAAATGCCGCATTCATATGCAAAAGGTTTGGTCTATAATGAGCAGACGCGCGATCAACTGCTGTCCTCGATTTACCAGACATTGAAGGATCGGGAACTGGATGAAGCCAAAGGAAAAGTCAGATTTTCACCGCATTTTATATTTATTATCTCTGACCATAGCTTAATTTCAGAGCACGTGATTATGGAGTATTTAGAAGGAAAAGAAGAACAAATCGGAATTTCGTCTATTTTTGCTACGGATACAAAAGAAAGTTTAACGGAAAATATTCACACACTTGTACGATATATCAATGAACGAGAAGGTGAAATTTTAATTCAGGACAGGAAAGCCGTGCATACTTCCTTTTCTCTGGATAGCCACTCGAAGGAAGGGAATGAACGTTATTCCCGACTGCTTAGATCGCTGGATCATCAAAAAGGAATGAATAATTCGATTCCTGATATGGTATCTTTTTTACAGCTTCACGACGCGCGAGAAGTGGAAGAGCTGTCGATCGATCGCAATTGGATGAATAATAAGTCTTCTGAGTCACTGGCGGTACCGATTGGCCTGAAAGGAAGAAAGGATATCGTAGAGCTCAATCTGCATGAAAAAGCTCACGGCCCGCATGGATTGCTTGCCGGGACAACCGGTTCCGGTAAAAGTGAATTGCTGCAGACGTATATCCTGTCTCTTGCTGTGCATTTTCACCCGCATGAGGTTGCTTTTCTATTAATTGATTATAAGGGTGGCGGAATGGCCCAACCGTTTAAAAATATTCCTCATCTTCTTGGTACGATTACAAACATTGAAGGAAGCAAAAACTTCAGTGCCCGGGCGCTTGCATCGATTAACAGCGAGTTAAAGAAACGCCAACGCCTGTTTGATCAATATGAAGTAAACCATATTAACGATTACACAGATTTGCATAAAGATGGCAGAGCGGAGGAACCGCTGCCTCACTTATTCTTGATTTCTGATGAATTTGCCGAGCTTAAGAATGAAGAGCCGGAGTTCATCCGGGAATTAGTGAGTGCGGCCCGTATCGGCCGAAGCCTTGGTGTCCATCTCATATTGGCGACGCAGAAACCGGGTGGGATTATCGATAACCAGATATGGAGCAATGCCAGGTTTAAGATTGCCCTAAAGGTACAAGACGCCAATGATAGCAAAGAAATCTTAAAGAACAGCGACGCAGCCAATATTACGGTTACCGGTAGAGGCTATTTACAGGTGGGTAACAATGAAGCGTATGAATTGTTTCAATCGGCGTGGAGCGGAGCCCCGTATATGGAGGATACGTTCGGTGCCGAAGATGAAATTGCGATCGTAACCGATCTGGGTCTCGTCCAGATTTCCAATGTGACGGCTCAAACAGTTGGGAAGAAGAAAGAAAAACAGACAGAAATTGATGCAGTGGTTCAAGAAATTGTGAAAGTGCAGAACGATTTGTCGATTCCGAAGCTGAAAAGTCCGTGGCTTCCCCCGCTTAAGGAGCGGTTATCGAGAATGGAAGCAATCAGCGGCCGCAAAGAACTTTACTATATCGGCTTAAAGGATGAACCTGAAAAACAGAGCCAATCCCATTATGTATATAACTGGATTGAAGATGGAAATATCGGGATTTTTGGCTCTTCTGGTTACGGCAAATCATCAACAGTGATGACGCTTTTATTACATTTCGCCGAGCAGCACAGTCCTGATGAGCTTCATTATTACCTGTTTGATTTTGGAAACAGTGCATTGCTGCCGCTCAGACAGCTGGCCCATACAGGAGACTATTTCCGTTTTGACGAACATCGCAAGATAGAGAAGTTCATCAGTTTTCTAAAGGTAGAGATTGAGAGGCGAAAACAGCTTTTCACCGAAAAAGAACTGAGCACGATCAAACTATATAATTCCCTGAGCGAAGATAAATTGCCAATTATTTTCATCGCAATCGATAACTTTGACCTCGTAAAGGAAGAGTTGCAGGATATCGAATCGCAATTCACGCAATTTGCGCGCGATGGCCAAGCGCTCGGGATATTTATGATCTTTACGGCCACAAGAATAAACGCCATGCGCCAGCCGCTAATGAATAATCTCAAGACAAAAATTATCCATTATTTAATGGATAGCTCAGAAAGTTATTCGATTCTAGGACGAACTCCTTTTGATAATGAACCTGTACCGGGGAGGGCGCTTATTAAAAAGGATGAAACCTATTTGGCCCAGATTTACCTGCCGGCTGATGGTGATGATGATATTGCTGTATTGGAAAACGTAAAAAAACAAGTGGCAAGCCTAAATGAATTGTATCAAGGAGTGAAAAAGCCTGCGGCGATACCAATGCTTCCGGCACGTCTCGATATGCCAGGCTTTAAGCAATACATTGCTCAAGACTATGGAGCTCATCTGATGCCGATCGGGCTGGAGGAAGAGAGTGTATTACCTGTTTCCATAGATATAAGAGCAAACCCTCACGTCGTTGTCTTGGGACAATCCCGTAAAGGGAAAACCAATGTCCTAAAAGTGATGCTCGATTCTCTTTTAGCACAGCAAATTGGAGAAATAGGAATCTACGACGCGGTTGATCGCGGACTGTCGTCATATGCAGCCAGGGAAAATGTGAAATATGTCGAGACAAAAGAACAGATCAACGAATGGCTTGACCACATTTCCAGCATTTTTGAAGAAAGAGAGAAGGATTATTTGCAATCGATTGAACGTAGTCAAATCAAGCAGAATCCTTACGAGCCAATTCTTTTTGTCCTCGACAGCATTTCCAGATTTCAGCAAAGTGCAGACGGGAAAATCCAGGATCGACTGACTATGCTTCTTAAGCAATACAGCCATTTGGGCTTTAGCTTAATTGTTGCCGGGAATGCAAATGAGTTTATGAAAGGATTCGATTCCTTTACCAATGAGGTAAAGCAGATCAGGCAGGCTGTCTTGCTCATGAAGAAATCGGAACAGAGTTTGTTTACTCTACCGTATTCACGAAATGAAGAGGAGATCCAGCCGGGCTATGGTTACTATGTCCAGGGCGGCAAAGAAAGCAAGATTCAAATTCCACTTAATGATTAAAGAAAGAGGTGAATGCAATGTCTGAGAAAATTAAGCCGCTATCAATTATTGGGAAAATGGTGTTCATTTTACTGCTGCCGATTCTTTTCTTTACTTTTGTTGGCCATGATCCGATGAAACAACAGGAAACAGCAACGAGGGGAATTGCAATCGTCAATGAGGACCAAGGATCTGAATATGAGAAAGGACCGATTACCTTCGGAAAGGAAGTTTCATCCTCTCTCGATACAGATTCGGATTATAAATGGTATGTTGTAAACCGAAATACGGCAGAAAAGGGCCTCGAAGATAAGCAATATGATGCTGTTGTTTATTTACCTTCGGATTTCTCAAGGAATATTATGACTTTCAATGAGAATGAACCAATCAAAGCAGGGGTTCAATACAAAGTGCAGACGAGCCTTAATGCCGAAAATCTCGAAAAAGTGCAAAGGGAACTGGAAGTTGCCAAAAGCAAGATGAATAAGCAGGTTTCCACCCTTTATTGGAGCCACGTTTCCCAGGCAGTAGAGGATATCCGCAAAAAGTTTGATAATATCCTTGAAAAAGAAATTGTTTTCCAAAAAACGATGTATGACTTTTATACCCCAAGCTCAAAGCAGCTAGCTGGAGACATCAGCCAGCAGAAAGAAATGCTTGAGAGCATTTTCTCCTCTACAAAGGATGCAGGAAAGACATCCACTGAAACAGCAGGAGAGTTCGAGGCTTCAAAAGCAAAAGTTGATACCTTTGTGGAAGATGTAACACGTTATAGAGTTTATCAAGAAACTCAATCGGAAATGTTCCAGCAGTATCTTCAGGAAAGTGTAAGTAATATTGACGATCTGCAAACAATCTATAGCAACAGGGGCAACCCTAGACCTGAATTTGACTTAGATGGTGAGATTTACAGGCTGGAAACTAGAATCACTGATAGTAATACTTCGCTAAATGAGTTATCCGATCATATTAAAACCGCGAACATTGGTGAACAATTCGATGAAGTGTTAGGTTCCCAAAAAGATTTAATGAAAGTGTTCAAGGAAAGATCGGACATCGCGTTATTGGATGATATTCAACAACGGCTGATAGAATCAAGGAGGAGTTTACAAAACGGCTCCGGAGAACAGTCGGGTGGACAAACGATGGCTCTTAATATCAAGGAGTCACCGGCAGCAAAGACTAATGAAGTAACACTTAGCGGTATACATGAGCAAGTATCCTTGCTCCGAAAAAATTTAGAATCAATGAAAACAGAACAACAGACAGGAAATTGGGCGGAGGTTAATAAAAATCTCGGTAACCTGGAAGCTAATGTTAAGAAAGTAGAAGGTCAGGTATCACAGCAAGCCGCCACTCAAAAGCAGCTGGTCATTGACTATAAAGAGTTGCTTAAGAAGCTGCAGGAAAAGCTGCAAAACATGAATCCAGCTAATTCTGAAGAAGAAATAATTCGCGAGATCATGATAAGTGAAAGAAATATTCTTGAATCATCAGAGTTATCAGAGCGAAGAAAAAACATCTTGGCCGGACAATTTAATGCAGATATCCAGAATCGAAATATCGGTCAGTTAATTTTGTACCACGGGTTGCTTTCTTCATACCAACAAGCGATTCAACAATCTACAGATCCGGAAGACAAACTTATTAACGGAATTGTAGAGAATCAGGATAGGCTTGGGGAAATAAAAGAGGATTTTTCGGCGACATTAGATACAACCTTGAAAGGACTTGAATCTAATTCAAGTATGATTTCCGGTGTAGAGGAAGACTTCGGCAACTTTGCAGGGTTTGTTAAAGAATACGATCAAAATATCAATGATGAACAAACAGAAATGATGACAGAATTACAATTAATCAAAGAAAATGCAAGTGAGATAAGCACTAATTTAGGGGGGAATACACCTGTCCCAGAAAATGAACCGCTTACTTCCGATAATCTGAACGGTGAATTTTTCGTGACCATGCAAGATAGTACAGCGGGCAATCTTAAGAGCGTTTCCGACCTTGTCAACTCAGTTGCCGATCGTCAGGATCAGGTCACAGACTATACAAACGAGCTTCAAACGAAGGTTGGTACGGTACAGAAGAGAGCGGACGACTTAAATAACAACTGGGCTTTGAATGTAGAATCTACGAAATTGATAAAAAATGATTTTTATGGCGTTCTTAACAACACACAGGTTGATGACCAGCAAAACGGATATGTATATGACTATCTGGCCAATCCTGTTCAAATCAGCGGCGATGTCCTGAAAGAAGAGTCATCTTATACCCCGCCGATTATCATGCTTGTTATCATTTTAATCAGCGGTTTGTTAATAGGATTTTTCTTGCATCTTTATTCAAAAGTGGCGCCTATGGTGCATGCATCGCTATATGCTTTGTTAAACTTTATTGTGGGCTTGATCATCAGTATATACGGTTTAAGGATATACCCGTTAGAGGATATGCAAGCAATAAGCTGGACAATATTCACGATGCTTATGTTATTCCTTTGCTCAGCTATTGTCCGGCTTGCGTTCTATATCGGTCCGTTCGTTGGAAGCATCCTTGTAATTGGGCTGATTATATTCTTTACGACACCGTTGCTAGATCTGATTATGCCGAATTTTAATATCGATCACCCGGTTTCAACCGTCTATCAGTCTATTCAGTTTGGAGATTCATCATCCTTCATCCTGGCATCGATCATTTTAGCAATTGCCACTTCAGTAACGGCAGCAATCCCATACTTGAGGAATCGGGCGTTAATCAAAAGAGAGATGGCACATGAAGGCTAGAAAACGTGAAATCTTCCTGTTCATGTTTCTGCTGATGATTATGCCTGACATGTCGTTTGCAGAAGAAGATCCAATTGTGGAACCAAACCAATATGAGGAACGGGATATTGAGCTCCAAACCGAGTATTTCCATGAGGAGTCATTGCTGGAAAAAAGACAATCCTTGCCGGAGGAACAGAAGGCATTGACGTTTGAAAGTGACCCAAGCAAACGTTACGAGTCTGTTGAGCAAGAACTTTTTCAGGCTTCATCGGACAACAATACGATCAAGGCAAAAGCGAAGCAATTGAATTTGTTTACTGGGCAAGATAACCCTTTTACCAGTAGCAATGAATCAAAAAAGGAAGCAAGCCTTTCGGTTCATCTGACTTTCCTGTTAGGAATCATTGCAGTATTGGCTGTGCTTTGTCTGTTCTTTATCCTCGTCCCTAAGATCGGTAAGGAAGGGGCCCTCCAAAGCTCACCGCAGCCAGAAAGAAAGCGAAGGTAAGACCATAAGGCACTTCCGTGACAGAATTCCACATTCTGTAGAACGGGAGTGTCTCTTTTCTTTTTCCTTCATTAGGTTCAACTAACCATCAGAGGGGGGTGAAGAAAACACCCTCTGATGATTTCCACTTTATCAAAGGTGTATCAATAAGGTAAAATAAAAGGAAGAGAGACACGGATGAATCAGTCATTTCTCTTAACTTGCCTAGCGAATGTTGGAGGATTTTGTAAGAGTAAACACGAATAGTATTAGGACAATGAAATATGCCTTTACAGGGGGACCAAGATGATACAAGAAGAAAAGCATCCAAGCATAGAGAAGGTTTTGCGTAATATAGAGAAAGTAATCATTGGAAAGAGAGATATAGCGGAACTGAGTCTCGTGGCCTTGCTTGCTGAGGGACATGTGCTTTTAGAGGATGTTCCGGGTGTAGGCAAAACGATGATGGTGCGGTCGCTGGCTACATCCATCGGTGCTGCTTTTAAGAGGATCCAGTTTACTCCCGATCTGCTTCCTTCCGATGTCACCGGTGTTTCCATTTTCAACCCAAAGGAGCAGGAGTTCATTTTCCGGCCGGGTCCGATTATGGGGAACATCATTTTGGCTGATGAGATTAACAGGACTTCCCCGAAGACCCAGTCTGCATTGCTTGAGGGGATGGAGGAAGCTAGCGTGACCGTTGACGGGGTAACGCGAAAATTGGAGCAGCCTTTTTTTGTGATGGCGACGCAAAACCCGATTGAATATGAAGGCACCTATCCGCTTCCAGAAGCACAATTGGACCGGTTTTTATTGAAATTAAAAATGGGCTATCCGGACATCACGGAAGAAATGGAAGTTTTGAACCGCGCCCAGCATGTGCCTCCCATTGAAGATCTTGAACCTGTGATAAGCCTCAAAGAGCTGCGTGAACTGCAGCAGGATGTCAAGTACGTCCATGTGGATGCTAATGTGAAACGGTATATTGTCGATCTGGCCACTCAGACCCGCGAGCATCACAATGTTTATCTAGGCACTAGTCCGAGGGGATCCATCGCATTAATGAAAGCGGCTCAGGCTTATGCTTTCTTAAATGGAAGAGATTATGTGCTTCCTGATGATGTTCAGTACTTGGCTCCATTTGTATTCGCGCACCGGCTCATCCTGAAATCGGAAGCTAAATACGAAGGAATCGACGCAGAACAAATCGTAAAGGAAATCGTCAAAAAGATTCCAGTTCCGGTACAAAGGCTTGTGAACTAGCAATGAAAAAACTTCTATCAAAAATAAAGCCTTCCTTGAAAATGATTGGCCTGATATTTTTGGTTGCCTTTGCTTTTGTTTTTGCGATGTTTCAAGGCGGATTTGTCAGTTGGTTCATCTTTTACAGCTTTCTGCCTTTTGTCATTTATTCTATCATTCTCTTTGTCTATCCGATTCAGGAGTTCCGAGTAGAGAGGGTTCAGGGCAAAAAGGAATTCAAGACAGGTGAAAGGGTGAAGGTTGAAATCACCATCAGCAGAAAAACATATTTCCCGCTATTCTATTTACTTGTGGAAGATAAGCTCCCGGAGCGGCTTGAACTACATATAGATGGAACGAAGAAAAAAATCATTTTTCCTTGGTTTAAGCGAAGGATTACCCTTAGTTATTCGCTTGAGAATCTTCCCCGCGGGGAGCATTCCTTTCAGGAGATTCGCCTGAAAACGGGCGACTTTTTAGGACTGTTTGATAAAGAGGCTTACTTTGAGCTTCCAGGAAGGATGCTTGTTTACCCGGCTTACAAGGAGCTTTCGTACAGGCAGCTCGACAATTTGTTCGATCAGGGGCGTGCCGGGACAGCCAACCGTCTTCAACGCGAAAATTCCATTGTTTCAGGGATAAGAGAATATCAGCCTGGCGACCAGCTTTCCTGGATAAACTGGAAAGCGACAGCCAGGAAGAATGACATTATGACGAAGGAATTCGAGGAAATGAAAAGCCACGACATCTTTCTGATTCTCGATGAATCACCCGCAGAAGAATTCGAGGCCATGGTAACGTATGCCGCTTCCTTTGCTCATTCCATCAGTAAAAAAGGCATTCAGATCGGGTTTTATCGAACCGGAAAAAGCGGGGAAGCTCTGCCGGTTCGCGGCGGAGAGCTTCAGAGGCAGAAAGTATTTTACAACTTGGCCAAAGCCGAAGCCAATGCTTTCATTCCGATTGAAGGGATTATTGAAAAGCATAGTGCAATTGTGCCATCAAATGCTGCGATGGTGATTATCACCGGCCGTTTAACTTTGCAATCTGTCGAATGGATTGGCCGGTTTAAAACGAATCAGGCCCTTACTATTTTTTCAGTGAATCGCGACTCGTCATTATCGAAAGAAGAAATATTGGCTCGAGAATTCGCAAAAACAAAAGGAATCAATGTGAAATATATTGAAAAAGGATTTTTTGAGGGTGAAATTTCAGAGGTGATAGCCCAATGATTCAATCGAGAAAATATGATATTGCAATCAAAACCATTCTGTATATATTCGGGTTTTTCCTGGTGTGGGAGTGGATCCGGCCCGTCAGCCAGCTGACAGAGACGAATAATATAGAGGTATTTATCTTATTTATGGCGATCGGATTTGCGCTTCATTTGTTTAAGATTCCCCCTTTGTCCCGTTTTGTGATACTGGGTATTTTCATCCTGATAGTGATTCATTATCTGTATTATGAAGTGTCCCTCTTTGAACTGTCCTGGTTTTTTGATTTTGTTGGAAAAATCGCGGGCGATATCGCCCTCTTGTTCCACGGTGAATTTCTAAAGATTTCGTTCGAATTCCAAACGTTGCTGTTTTTTATTTTGCTTTGGCTGATTACGTATTTGCTCCATTACTGGATTTCAGTCAAAAAAAGCATCCTCTTATTTTTTATCGCGACTGTGGTGATTGTCTCGGTGTTGGATACATTTACTGAGTATGAAGGCAGATATGCGATCATAAGGCTCGTCATCATTGGCTTTAGTATGCTGGGAAGTCTGGCGCTTTTTCGCTTGGCTGCTCAGGAAAAGATGCCGATTACCGTTCCGTCTCTTAGGAAATGGATCATTCCGCTCGTGCTCATGATAGCGTTCAGTTCCTATATTGGACTGGCGGCGCCTAAGCTCGATCCGCAATGGCCTGATCCGGTTCCATTCATCACTTCGTATTCGGATAGTGCAACCGGAGGCGGAGGAACGAACAGAATCGGATACGGGGTGGACGATTCTTCACTTGGCGGCGGATTCGAAAATGATGATACCGTTGTTTTTCAAGCAGAAACCTCAGCGGGTCATTATTGGAAAGTGGAAAACAAAGATTTCTATACCGGAAAAGGCTGGGTAACAGCAGATAATGCGGGTTCTTATGA
Source organism: Bacillus sp. CECT 9360 (assembly GCF_918741275.1). GTDB lineage: Bacteria > Bacillota > Bacilli > Bacillales > DSM-1321 > Peribacillus. The sequence continues at coordinate 8,672 of NZ_CAKKNA010000023.1, read as the reverse complement.
GGAATTTGCCGATGCGGAGAAAGTTGGGATTTCTCTATATCCACCCGGGGTGAAGACGACTGACTCCAAGGCATATGTAAACATTGAATTACCTTATAACCATGTTCCGTATCCTGGACCGGGAAGTGTAACGGAAATTTCCTCTCCAACGGGAGAATTATACAGATATCATGGACATAATGACCGCGTCACATCGCATAATAACGAAGGTAATTTTATCAAGCTGAAGGCGTTCGAACTCTCTTATTCTTTGCCGAGCTTTGATATTAACCAGTTGAAAGAGGTAGGAAGGACGGAAGGGAATCAACTTAATCCTGAGTTTCTGAACCGGTATACCCAGATTCCTACAGGTTTTCCTGACCGGATCAGGGAGCTTGCCCAAACAATCACAGCTGAAGAAACCAATTGGTATGATCAGGTAAAGGCAATAGAGAATCATTTCGATGGAGGGGAGTTTGTCTATGATCAAGTGGATATTCCTTATCCAGGAGACGCCGAGGACTATGTAGATCAATTTTTGTTCGAGACGAAAAGGGGTTACTGCGATAACTTTTCTACATCTATGGTAATGTTGCTGCGTTCCATCGATATACCAGCCAGATGGGTCAAGGGGTATACGGAGGGTGACCAAGTTACCCGAGATGGCGAACGGGTATACGAAGTAACGAATAATAATGCCCATTCCTGGGTCGAAGTGTATTTCCCGAATGCCGGCTGGGTTCCGTTTGAGCCGACAAAAGGGTTTTCCAACAATACCGAATTTTATTCCTCAACAGAGACTGATCCAACGGAAACGCCGGAACCGGGAACAGAACAAGAGGAACCAGCGGCCCAACAAGAGACTCCAACGAAGCCTGAACAGGCAACTGAGAAACAAACGGCTGAATCGGCAATCAATCAGGAAAGCTGGCTGAATGAAAATTGGAAGGCCTTGATAGCAATTACCGCCGGTATTCTTTTAATTGGCTTGCTCATTTTTAAATTAAGAGGGAGATGGCTGCCCTATCTGTTAATCGCGTTTTATAAAAGAAAAAACGATCATGACACCTTTTCAAAGGCGTACATGACTCTCTTGAAGCAGCTGAGAAGAAAGGGGCTTAAACGGCCTGGAGATCAGACATTAAGAGATTATGCTGACTATGTTGATTCCTATTTTTATTCAGGTGAGATGGGGAAAATCACTCGGAATTATGAGTTATACATTTACCGGGGAGATCACCCTTCCGCCGACTGGGAGCATAATCAGAAATTGTGGGAAAATTTAATTAAAAAGACAATCGCTTGACCAAATTTTCATTGTGTTGTTACAATTGAGGCGTTCCTAAAACTAGAATTAAAAAGCGTAGCTTCTTGAACTTTAAACAGTGTTTAGCTACAGCGCCCAGCCCCTCGAGGTCATAAGCCGCCCCTCTCCGGAGAGCAGGCCCTCCTGCGAGGAGCGTCTTATGCTGGTCGGACTTGCACAGGATGTGCTGACGTCGACGTAAGACATAAGGACGTGGCAGCAGTTAGTCGACGTTCCTTTAACAGGGCGCTTTCGCTTTTCATATAACCTTCATATATACTCGATAATATGGATCGGATGTTTCTACCAAATCACCGTAAATGATTTGACTATGAAGGCAGATTTTATTTGGTATGCCAACTAGGATTCTGCTTTTATGTCTCGAGGCAGGATTCTGGTTTTTTATTTTGTCTTTATTTTCATTTCTTTAGTAATACTATTAATGCGTGAATTTAATCAATCGTTTGTTTAAAAAAGTGAACCCATTTTTATTACAAGCGAATCATGACAATTGAGGTGATGAGAGTGCCCGGGAAAACGGAATTACAGAACCAGAAAATGATCGTAGTGCTCGATTTCGGAAGCCAATATAATCAGTTGATTACGCGCCGGATTCGTGAGTTTGGTGTGTATAGCGAGCTGCATCCGCATACGTTAACGGCAGAACAAATTAAAGAGATGAATCCAGCTGGGATTATTTTCTCAGGCGGGCCTAACAGCGTGTATGATGCTGCCGCTTTTGGCTGCGATGAGCGGATTTTTGAATTAGGGCTGCCAATTTTGGGGATTTGCTATGGCATGCAGTTAATGACCAAGCATTTCGGAGGGAAGGTAGAGCCTGCGAAGAATCGCGAATACGGAAAAGCAACATTGACTACCCGGAATGATTCGAAGCTATTCCATGACTTGCCAAAGGAACAGATTGTCTGGATGAGCCACGGGGATTTAGTAGTCGAAGAACCTAAGGGTTTCACCGTTGATGGAACAAATCCTTCCTGCCCGATTTCGGCAATGAGTGATGAGTCAAGAAAGCTATACGCCGTCCAATTTCATCCTGAAGTGCGCCATTCTGTGCATGGGAATGAAATCCTGAAGAACTTTGTGTTCCAAGTATGTGGCTGCGAAGGCGACTGGTCGATGGAAAACTTCAGTGAAATCGAAATGGAAAAAATCCGTCAATCAGTTGGCGATAAAAAAGTTCTTTGTGCGTTAAGCGGCGGTGTTGATTCTTCGGTGGTAGCTGTCTTGATCCATAAGGCAATCGGCGACCAATTAACGTGTATCTTTGTTGATCATGGCTTGCTTCGTAAGGGCGAAGCGGACAGCGTTATGAAAACATTCAGCGAAGGGTTCCATATGAATGTTATTAAAGTAGATGCGAAGGATCGTTTTTTTACAAAGCTTGAAGGTGTTTCAGATCCGGAGAAAAAACGGAAGATTATTGGAAACGAATTTATCTATGTGTTCGATGACGAAGCGACAAAGCTTCAAGGAATTGAATTCCTGGCACAGGGTACTCTTTATACCGATATCATTGAGAGCGGAACGGCGACTGCACAAACCATTAAATCGCATCATAATGTCGGCGGCCTGCCTGAAGACATGCAATTCAAACTGATTGAGCCGTTGAACACTCTTTTCAAGGATGAGGTCCGTGCGCTTGGAACAGAACTCGGCATCCCTGATGAAATTGTCTGGCGTCAGCCGTTCCCTGGTCCAGGATTGGGGATTCGTGTCTTAGGTGCCATATCAGAGGACAAGCTGGAAATCGTCCGCGAGTCAGATGCCATTCTTCGTGAGGAAATCAAGAAAGCAGGACTTGATCGCGATATTTGGCAGTATTTCACCGTGCTTCCGGACATCCGCAGTGTCGGGGTAATGGGAGATGCGCGCACATATGATTATACAATCGGCATTCGGGCAGTGACGAGCATTGACGGAATGACTTCCGACTGGGCGAGAATTCCGTGGGATGTTCTCGAAATTATTTCAACCCGGATTGTAAATGAGGTCAGTCATGTGAACCGGGTCGTGTATGATATCACCAGTAAGCCTCCTGCTACGATTGAGTGGGAATAATATTACGAACATTAGTGTTCTAATTTCCAGCATCATTCGTTTTTTCTTGACGACATTTTTCTACACTGGTAAACTCAAATTGTAATCTTAATATAATAAATGAATTCGTCGTATAATCTTGGGGATATGGCCCAAAAGTTTCTACCGAGCTGCCGTTAACAGCTTGACTACGATGCAAATATAAGGCAGGCAGGCTCCATCCGTGAATGGGGCCCCTGCTCTATCCTTTTGCATGTAAAGTCAGGTCCCGTTCGGTTAGACGGGGCCTTTTCTCTATGCGGCGTAACATACGGGGGAGTATGAGGATGAAAAAATATTTTCAATTCGAGGAACTCGGTACGAGCTATCGCCGAGAGATCATTGGCGGATTAACCACCTTCTTATCAATGGCCTACATTTTGGTTGTCAATCCACTGACATTGACTTTAGACAGTGTTGAAGATTTTCCTGACGCTTTAAGAATGGATTATGGTGCTGTATTCGTGGCAACTGCTTTAGCTGCGGCGATCGGTTCGATATTAATGGGACTCATTGCGAAATATCCAATTGCGCTGGCTCCAGGCATGGGATTGAACGCATTCTTCGCCTATACGGTTGTTCTGACCTATGGGGTTCCGTGGCAAACCGCATTAACAGGCGTGCTGATATCAGGGGTTATCTTTGTATTACTAACGTTATCGGGGATACGTGAAAAGATCATTAACGCGATTCCGGTAGAACTGAAATATGCTGTAAGTGCCGGAATCGGGCTTTTTATCACCTTTGTTGGTTTTCAAAATGCAGGAATTATCGTAAATAACGATTCGGTTCTTGTCGGTTTAGGTGACTTAACAAACGGCAACACGTTATTGGCCGTCTTTGGCATTATTTTAACTGTTATTTTATTAACGAAGGGAATCCATGCAGGGATCTTTATTGGTATGATTATTACGGCTATCGTTGGTGTGATTGCCGGTTTAATCGATATGCCGGGCAAGATTGTCGGGGCGGTACCGAGCCTTGAGCCCACTTTTGGGGTCGCATTTGAAGCATTCGCCAATCCGGGAGAGCAGCTTTTCTCGGTTCAAATTCTCGTCGTTATTCTAACCTTCTTGTTTGTTGCATTCTTTGATACGGCAGGAACTCTGGTAGGTGTAGCTACTCAAGCGGGGTTAATGAAAGGGAATGAACTTCCGAGAGTTGGAAAGGGATTGTTTGCAGATTCACTTTCTATCGTTGTCGGTGCTGTACTTGGTACCTCAACAACGACTTCTTATGTGGAATCAACCGCGGGAGTTGCCGCTGGTGCCAGAACCGGATTTGCAGCGATTGTCACAGGCCTATTGTTCGTCCTCTCCATTTTCTTTTTTCCGCTGCTAAGTGTGATTACTTCTGCAGTAACAGCGCCAGCGCTGATCATTGTTGGGGTATTGATGGTATCTTCACTTAAGAAGATTGACTGGGAACGATTCGAAGTGGCTGTACCGGCATTTTTCACGCTTATTGCCATGCCGATGACATACAGTATCGCAACCGGTATCGCAATTGGATTCATCTTTTATCCAATCACGATGCTAATAAAAGGACGCATAAAAGAAGTCCATCCGATTATGTACGGTTTATTTGTAATTTTTGTTTTATACTTTATTTTCTTAGTCTAATCGCAATGACAAAAAGGAATCCAAGAGGGTTCCTTTTTTTGACGATTATTTTTCACTTGATTTCGCTTGGTCACTTGACTAACATTAAACTTGCCCTTTCCTTCTGAATTTTTTAATGGATGAGAAGGTTCATTCTCTTGTAAAGAGGTATCCGATTATGTCTGCTTTTTCAATTGAAAAAATTCTAAATAATAATGTGGTCATCGCGAGCCACCTTTCTCACGGAGAAGTCATCCTTATTGGAAAAGGCATAGGTTTTAACCGTAGCAAAGGTGATGAAATCTCGGCGGATCAGGCTGAGAAGATGTTTGTCTTAAAGAGCGAAAGAGAACAGGAAAACTATAAAAAGCTATTGCCGCAAATCGATGAAAAAGTTCAGACCGCGATAATCGAAGCGATACAGCATATCAGTAACAGGGTCACAGGGGAATTAAATGAACATATACACGTTGGTCTGACTGACCATATAGTATTTTCCTTGAACCGGATGATAAGCGGGATGGAAGTTAAAAATCCTTTCTATGTGGAAACGATAAATCTTTATCCATTTGAATACGAAGTAGCCCGAGAAGTTGTTGAAATCATCGGCGAGAAAACCGGGATTAGCCTTCCAAAGGGAGAAATCGGTTTTATCACACTGCATATTCACAGCGCGATAACCAATAAACAGCTATCAGATATAAACCAACACTCCCAGTTGGTCACCCACCTCATCAATGTCATTGAGGAACAATTAGATACTACTATAGATAAAGAAAGCATAGATTATATGAGGCTGGTTCGCCATCTAAGATTTACGATTGAAAGAGTGATGTCAGAAGAGAAAGTAGAAGAACCGGAAAAAATTACTTTGATGTTGAAAGAAGCGTATCCGGTGTGTTATGATATTGCTTGGAAACTGATAAAGATTATGCAGCAGGTGCTGAAAAAGCCCGTATACGATGCGGAAGCTGTTTACTTAACGATGCACCTACAACGCTTACAAAAGAAAATCACATAATAGACTTTTACTTTACGTGTTACTGATTCGATCAGGCATAAGTGAGGAAAGGTAATTGAATTTTCCAGAGAAGGGTATATTATACCTGTCTGTTAAACTCGATGCTTTTTTCGCTTATGCCTTTTTTGTTTGGAATTATGTAACCGCTTTATGGGTTTCCAAAATAAAATTATGGGGGTCGTTTACCTTGTTTAAAAAGTTATTTGGCGTTTTGCAAAAGGTTGGTAAAGCCTTGATGCTTCCAGTTGCCATCTTGCCGGCAGCGGGTATTTTGCTTGCTTTTGGTAATGCTTTGCAGAATCCGACACTACTTGATATTGCACCATTCCTTGACAACAACGGCGTCGAGATGGTTGCGTCGGTCATGGAAAATGCGGGTAATATTATTTTTGGTAACCTGGCACTATTATTCGCGGTCGGTGTGGCCATAGGTCTTGCTGGCGGTGACGGTGTGGCTGGTCTCGCTGCCATCATCGGTTTCTTGATTATGAATGTCACAATGGGCACCGTTCTTGGTATTGAGGCGGGGGATATAAAGGGCAGTATGGAATATGCCTCTGTACTCGGCATACCAACTTTGTCTACCGGTGTTTTTGGAGGAATCATTGTCGGGATCATTGCCGCATACATGTACAATAGATTCTATGAAATTGAATTGCCATCCTATTTAGGTTTCTTTGCAGGTAAACGCTTTGTGCCTATCATTACAGCGGCAAGCGCGGTTATCCTAGGTCTATTGATGATTTTGATCTGGCCGCCAATCCAGCATGGATTAAATACATTCTCCGAAAATATGTTAGGTGCCAATATGACCTTGTCAGCCTTTATTTTCGGTTTGATTGAAAGATCGTTGATTCCATTCGGGCTTCATCATATTTTCTATTCTCCATTCTGGTTTGAATTCGGTACTTATACAAATGAAGCGGGCCAACTCATTAGAGGTGACCAAGCGATTTTTATGAACCAAATTAAAGATGGAGTACAAGATCTTACAGCGGGAACCTTCATGACTGGTAAGTTCCCATTCATGATGTTCGGTCTTCCGGCTGCAGCACTTGCCATTTATCATGAAGCGCGTCCGGAAAAGAAAAAGCTAGTCGGCGGCCTGATGGCATCCGCAGCATTGACTTCATTCTTAACAGGTATCACTGAGCCGCTTGAATTCTCATTCCTGTTCGTGGCGCCTATCTTGTTTGGAATCCACGCCGTATTCGCGGGGCTTTCCTTCATGACGATGCATTTATTGGATGTAAAAATCGGTATGACTTTCTCCGGAGGTCTCATTGATTACATTTTGTTTGGATTAATTAACCCGCAAACCAATGCTTGGTTGGTGATTCCGGTCGGACTTGTGTTAGCCGTTATTTATTATTTCGGTTTCCGCTTTGCAATCCGCAAATTCAACTTAAAGACGCCTGGTCGCGAAGTTGAATCAGATGATAATGAAGAAGAGGCATCAAAAGGTAAGCCGGGTAATCTTGCTGGCGATATCTTGGATGCAATGGGTGGTAAGGAAAATATCGCTCACTTGGATGCTTGTATCACGCGCCTTCGTGTATCTGTGAACGATGTGAAAGAAGTGGACAAGAATCGGTTGAAAAAACTCGGAGCTGCCGGGGTACTTGAAGTTGGGAATAACATTCAAGCTATTTTTGGACCACGTTCTGAAACGATAAAAGGACAAATGAATGACATTATGTCCGGTAGAAGACCTAGAGTTGTGAAAACCTCTCAAGAAAAAGAAGTAGAACAACAAATCGAAGAAGTAATCCCGGAAGCTCTACAAACCCATGAGCCAAGTGATGAGCACTTCATTTCCCCGATTAAAGGTGAAATCAAGTCAATCACCGAAGTGCCGGATCCTGTTTTCGCGGAAAAAATGATGGGTGACGGGTTTGCGATCCTACCGGAAGACGGACTAATCGTTTCTCCTGTCGACGGAACAATCGTAAATCTATTCCCGACTAAGCATGCCCTTGGAATTGTTTCAGACGGTGGCCGGGAAATTTTGATTCATGTTGGGATTGACACAGTTAAATTAGAAGGTAAAGGTTTTGAAGCATTAGTTTCCCAAGATGATAAAGTGAAAAAAGGACAGCCTTTATTAAAGGTAGACCTGGATTACGTCAAAGAAAACGCTCCTTCCATTATCACGCCAATCGTCTTCACTAACCTTAAAGAAGGGGAAACAGTAAAGCTTGAGAAAAATGGTAAGGTAGATATTAAAGAAGAGAACATCATTACGATTAAGTAAGTAAGAACAAACCAATTAGAACCCTCCCTTTCGCGATTGCGTATTTGCAAAGGGAGGGTTGTTTTAATTATAGATTGCCAATCCAATTAACTTAATAAATCAGTTGTAAAAACTTCCAGTATAATATGTAGGTTTTTGGTTGACTTGTCCATGGGCAGGTGCTAGTATATGTAATACACCGCAAGACAACATTACTTTTCTTTTACAAATTCATTTCAAAAAAATGTTGACTTCTTGATGGTGAGATGATATATTAGTAAAGTCGCTTCTGAGAGAAACGACAACGAAATTGCTCTTTGAAAACTGAACAAAACAAAGCGCCAACGTTAATTTTAAGTGAGCACACACTTTAAAAGCAAATGGAACATCGACTAAGTTCGTCACGTCCTGTGACAACGTCGATGCCAGCACATC
>NZ_CAKKNA010000022.1 GCF_918741275.1 Bacillus sp. CECT 9360 | reverse complement strand
CAGCGAGTAGAAGTAATCAGATTAAATGGGGATAGTTATAGAATTAAACACAGAACTACCATTTTTGGAGAGAAAAGTGTTCAAAATTAATTAGCAAAAAGTGTTCAAAACAACTTGACGGTTACACACCTTCATAGTATTCTTAAATTTCAACTTCCTCAGCTGTATTTATTCGTTGGGCTATTGCTAACTCTTGTGCTATTCTTGCCTGTGATTCCGACATTTGATTGTATATTTCCTGTTTTGATGCTTCTTCTTCTAATTCTTTAATAGTTCCACTTTCTCTAAGAGACTGTGCTTTGATTATTAATGCTTCAGTACCTTTTTGAACCAAGTAACCAGTAGGATTTAGCCCGAATTTTAATGCTTCAATATATGGGTTGTTTTTGCTCAATTTAGTTCCCTCCTAATATGTATAAATTTGAAAACTATGTTAATATTACAAATTGCTCTCTTTCTTAGTTCTTGAAGACTTGATAATAAAATACTTTAATTATATCGGCTTAATTTTATGTAAATTTAAACATAATATAATTGATTATAAAGTTCAGTTATCGGATTTAAAGATTTTTAAGCTTGCAAAACATAGATTTTCCTGCCAATAGTATTCCTACAAAATTGAAATCATTTAGTACATGATAGTTCCAGTACAATTGAGGAGAAATCCCAAATTTTTAAATCTGTATATTCTTTGGGAATACTTACCTTGATTACCCTGTTCACAGATGAAGTAAATCAAATTGAGTAGTTTACTTAGAATTAACCGAAGCTTTTTATTTGGATTTCATTAAGCAGAGTCTTTTAAATATAGTCTTGTAATCTACATAACTAAAACTAATATGAGTTTGAAAAGTTTTTCCTTATCCCTAGTTATCCTTTTTCCTGCCCTACTATGTAACCCCCAAATAAAGCCGTGCTTTTTAAAATAAAGTCGAAGCAAAATTAAAATAAAGTTGTGCATAAGGTGTGGAAAAAGGTGTGTGAAAAAAGGAGAAATCCTTATTCAACAAGCCTTTAACCCAATTCTTATGCACGACTTTTTTTTATTCAAAAAATAAAGGTGTGGTAAAAAAGCGAATCAAAAAATGGAGAAAAAGAGGGGGGAGTGAACGACTTTATTTTAAATGGGAAAAAATGCGAACGTAAGAATGCGGGTTGGAGGAGGGTGTTTTGAACGACTTTATTTGGTGGTAACAGAATTTGTAACCCCCAAATAAACCCTTGCTTTTTAAAATAAAGTCGAAGCAAAATTAAAATAAAGTTGTGCATAAGGTGTGGAAAAACGCGTGAGAAATCCTTATTCCTCATGCCTTTACCCCTGTTCTTACGCACGACTTTTTTTTATTCAAAAAATAAAGGTGTGGTAAAAAAGCGAATCAAAAAATGGAGAAAAAGAGGGGGGAGTGAATGACTTTATTTTAAATGGAAAAAAATGTGAACGTAAGAATGCGGGTTGGAGGAGGGCATTGTGAACGACTTTATTTGGTGGTAACAGAATTGTAACCCTATAATAAACTCTTGCCAAACAAAATAAACTTATAATAATCCGACCCTGATTTTTGCGATTTCGGGGTCTTTTTCCTGTTAAACCCTTGTCAATCCAGTGTTTTTCCAATTTTCTTTTCAGTCTTTTTTAGCAAAAATTTATTTTAACTGGAACAATGGAATGCTGATTGATGGGGTGGATTTTAGCAGGAGATTAATTTGGTTGTACAGAGATTGTGAAGTGAAGTAAACATTTCCGATCAGTTTGATAAAAAGTGCTTAAGCATGGTATAAGTGTAAAAGAAGCAGGGACATTTTGCTTTTTAATTTTGGGATAAGGGTTTGGCCTCGGATCCCATAATGAAAGGGTTTGAATTTGAATATGATAGATAATTTTTGGCGTGATTTACCACGACCTTTTTTTATACTGGCACCAATGGAAGAAGTGACGGATGTTGTTTTTCGCCATGTAGTGAGTGAAGCAGCCAGACCTGATGTGTTTTTTACAGAGTTTACAAACAGTGAGAGTTATTGTCACCCAGAGGGGAACAAAAGTGTACGTGGGCGTTTGGCTTTTACAGAGGATGAACAGCCAATTGTAGCCCATATATGGGGGGATAAGCCTGAATATTTTCGGCAAATGAGTATTGGTATGGCGAAACTTGGGTTTAGGGGAGTGGATATCAATATGGGCTGTCCTGTACCTAATGTGACGCAACACGGAAAGGGAAGCGGTCTTATCCGTCGTCCAGAAGTTGCAGCAGATTTAATACAAGCAGCAAAAGCAGGAGGATTGCCCGTAAGTGTAAAGACAAGGCTTGGATTCACGGAGGTAGACGAATGGCACGACTGGCTGGCACACATATTGAAACAAGACATTGTGAATCTGTCCATTCATCTGCGTACAAGAGAGGAAATGAGCAAAGTGGATGCTCATTGGGAACTAATCCCGGAGATTAAGAAACTTCGTGACCAGGTGGCCCCAGATACACTCTTGACGATTAATGGGGATATCCCAGACCGTCAAACTGGCTTAAAGCTCGCTCATCAATACGGTATTGATGGGATTATGATTGGGCGTGGTATTTTCAATAATCCATTTGCCTTTGAAAAGCAGCCGAAAGATCATAGTAGTAAGGAATTGCTTGATCTCTTAAGGCTGCATCTGGATCTCCATGATAAATATTCAGCACTAGAGCTGCGTCCGTTCAAGGCTCTTCATCGCTTTTTTAAGATATATGTCCGTGGGTTTCGAGGGGCAAGTGAATTAAGAAATCAATTAATGAGCACAGAGTCAACAGATGAAGTGCGTGCATTGCTCGATAACTTTGGGTCAAAGAATCTTGATGGTATGGGGGACAGTAGAAGTGTCCCATTTCAAGATAAAAGCGAAGTAGGACGTTACACTGGTGTGCCTCCAAAAAGTTAGAGTTTATACTAAGCAGTTAATTGGCTGGTGTGAAGGCGGTATTGAACCCGACTGATTCCCGCCAATTTTTGCTTTATTTGTTTGTAATTATAGTAATCTATATTAGGGTATGAATTTGCAAATTAAAAGTACGCAAATGGGGAAGATCATTATTTTCTTCAATATTTAACCTTTAATGAAGCAGAAAGATAGCGTGAAATGTCAGTAGTGAGAAAAGAAATCAAAAAAATTCATCTGGAGATTTTAAGGTATTATAATGAGCCCTTGGAAACTTATAGCTTTGCTTCACTCGATTCTGAGAATGGTGGGTATTGGCTACTGGAACTGTGCTAAAAATAAATGGACAGGTTATATTACTAAATCAATTGAGTTAGATGAATTTATTGATAAATGGCTTACGGAATGAGTTCTGAGGGAATTAGCAATAAAATGCAATGTATCACGTCAAACTATTAATGCAATCGAAAATGACAAGTATGACCCTACTTTACAGTTAGCCTTTGAATTAGCCTTAAATCTAAATTCTACTGTGGATAAGCTATTCCTATATAAAGAAGGATAATGACTATAGCTCTTTTTCGTAAACAAGGAGTGACATGGAGTTTCTAACATACTTACTGTTATTTTGATCTGGATACTAATAGTGGGATGGTTCACTGGTGCAAAGTTATCCAACAAACTAGAATTATACGTATTCGCGGGAATTCGCTAGCGTAATTATCCAGGCTTTCAAAATCCAAAATAATTTAGAAAATGCAGCAACTAGATTCAAAGATTCTCTTGACCGGGCTCATAGTGACGCTTTAGATACTAGGGGTGATTGATAGCTGTAGGGCGGGAATAAATAAGCAGAAAAGGAGTTTTTAAATGGAGGAGAAAGTCAGGGACCATGTTTTTCATCGACTGAGCAAGGTAGCCTATTCAGACAATCCCCCTAAACAGCTAGATTTACATTTCGATGACGGGAAGCAATCGTGGAAAATCGAAAAGATACCAGGTGCCAAGACCCGTGACCACGTAACAAGTTTTGATTCATTTGTCTTCAAAAAAGAAAATGATATTGTCATTGCATTTCGTGGTTCTCAAGAGTTCAACGACTTTGTAACTGACGTACAGTATATTGTCGGAAAGAAAAATGTAAATGAAGAGTTACCAGCGTATCGTAATTTGGGTAAAGAAAAAAAGAGTATGTACCCAATCAATTCAGGCAGGCTGACAAGCTGGTAGCTAAAGCAAAAGAGAAATATCCAATGCCCGGATACATCTCACCGGTCATTCCCTGGGAGGGGCCTTAGCTTCCTATGCAGGGGCAGTCCATTCAGTGGAAGCAGTCACCTTCAGCTCACCAAGTGTAGTCAATTTGCTTCCAGAAGAGCTCCAAAAAATGCAGAGTACAGATTTAACATTCCTTACCGCTTTGGCGATACCTTCAAAAGAAAGGCATCGCCCGGCTCAGAGCCTATCATGCCCGCCACTCGATATAAAGCCTTTACATATAATAGAGTGAAACCCCATTTACATAAAAAGATTTAGACTCCCTGTTACGCGTATTTTTTCTCGCGAATCTTACGAATCACCCCAATATAAGAGCCTAACAAATTATCAAAAATAACATCCCATCTTTGAGTAAGGGCAAAATTCCTTCCTGATGTCCCCATCTGTTTAAGTAAATTTTCGTTAGTTAAAAGCTCAACAATGGCGTTCGTGAATTCATGGATATTGCCAGGCTCACATAAGCGTCCTGTTTTTCCTTCTTGAATAATATTTTTCACTCCTCCCGAATTGGCTCCGATAACAGGTGTCCCACTCGCCAATGCCTCAAGTACGACATTTCCGAACGTTTCAGTGGGCGAAGGAAAAACGAATAAATCGGATGAGGAGTAAACCTTCGCCAATTCTTCTCCTTTTAGATACCCGGTTAAGAGCATGTTTTTTGGAGCGTCATTTTGAATCTCTTCACGCAAAGGACCGTCCCCGATGATTAACCATTGTACCTTCTCGTTTATTTCGGCTGGAAGAGATTTAGCAACAGCCAGAAGTGTCTTCACATCCTTCTCGGGTGCTAACCGGCCTACGTAGGTAAGTAGGTACTTCTTTTTTATTCCATAATGCTCGCGAACACTTTCTTTATCATATTGGGGATGGAAAAGGCGGCAATCTACGCCTCTGCTCCAAATTTCGAGATTGGTGAAACCGCGGCGGTTTAGTTGAGATAATGTTTCATTGGAGGGAACAAAAATTTTTTGGAATGGACTATGAAACCAACTCATGTATTTCCAAAGAACTTTGGAGAGAAATTCGAGGCTGTAAAATTGCAAGTATTTATCGAAGTCCGTATGGTAAGAGCCAACTAGTGGTATGTTCAATTTTTTTGCAAAATAAGCGCCGGAAAGGCCAATGTTAAACGGCGTAGCCACATGTATCAGATCCGGAGCGAAACTCTCCAATTCTGACTTAATATGAAAGAGATTTGGAAAAGCCAATCGGCATTCAGGATATAAGAAAAAAGAGAGACTTTTAAAACGGTGGATATGGGTAGATACATACTCATTCGAGTGAGACTTAGGCGCAAAAATTTTGTAAGTTATCTTTTGTTCAGTTAAATAATCAGTAAATCGTTTCAGAGTTCTTGCAACCCCATTGATGTCCGGATCATAGGTATCTGTGAAAATGGCAATTTTCATACAAATCGCTCCCTCAAAATGGATTCATTAACCATTATTTAATAAATAAAAGCACAGACTACCAAACGTTGAACCAAGAATCATTCCGGCTATGACATCTGTGGGATAATGGAGTCCTAAATATATTCTGGATATGCCAACAAAGAGCGCTAATGGAATCAGTACGAATGAAAGGGTTGGTACGAGAATAATAAATGGAATAATGACAGAAAAAATGGCTGTCGTATGTCCTGATGGAAACGAATGATCCTGCAAGGGATTCGATGGAACTTTTGTTTTATCTATGATTAAGTAAGGCCTTTTTCGTGGATACAGCTTTTTGGCGATAGATACTGGTATATGGCTTATTGTTAAGGCAATCGCACTTGAAATGGCAGTCAATCTAGTTTGATTAGACGAAAAGATAATAAGTAAAAGCACTGTCACGATTGTGAATGTAGCTCCACCGATATGTGTGATATTTCGGAAAAAGAGATTTAAATATTTTTTATCAAAATGGCGGTTTACCCCCTGAAATAAACGGCATTCGAAGTCATAACAGGTTTGCAACAGTCTTGTCATCATCAAGTCTCCTTTACATTTCAAACTATTCAGCTGGTCTCCATGCTATATTTGTTTGTAATAGCAGCTCTTCCTACTGATACGTAAGTAATCGGGTACTTTTGTACCTCATGAAGCGGATAACAATTTCGCCCATCAATGATAACGGGTTCCTTCATATATGACCGATATAAATCAAGATGTATATGCTTAATTTGATCCCATTCTGTTGCAATGATCGCTAACTCGGCATTAGCCAGAGCGGCCCGAATATCCACTGTATACTCTATCGTGTTTCCTAAAACCTTTTGTGCATTGGGAATAGCTACAGGATCATAGGCTGTGACAACCGCGCCTTCATCGAGCAATTCCTTAATTATCGTTAAGGAGGCAGCCTCGCGAACATCATCTGTTTCTGGTTTAAATGCCAGTCCGAGCAATGCGACCTTTATTCCTTTTAAAGATCCTAGCGTTTCCTTCGCTTTCATGACGGGAAGAGATTGCTGGCGATTGTTCACGTTGATCACGGCCTTTAAGAGATCAAATGGGTGCTGAATATTCCCGGCCAGCTGAACAAGCGCTTTCGTATCTTTCGGAAAACAGGAGCCTCCATACCCAATTCCCGCTTGCAGAAAATCGCCGCCAATCCGTCGGTCTTTTCCAACGCCATAGGCTACCTCTTCAATATTTGCCCCGACTTTTTCACAAATTGTTGCAATCTCATTAATAAAGCTTATTTTCGTTGCAAGAAATGCATTGGAAACGTATTTAATCATTTCTGCACTTTTCCTATCTGTTTTCATGATAGGAATTTTCAGTGGAAGATAGATCTGTTCGATAATCGATGCTGCTTCAGGACTATCACTGCCTATCACGATGCGGTCTGCATGAAAGAAGTCAAAAATGGCAGAACCTTCTCGGAGAAATTCAGGGTTTGAGACCACTTCAGCATGGATGTCGGGAGGTTTATTGCAATGAATAATATCTTTGATGCCGTCATTTGTACCGACGGGAACAGTGCTTTTCGTGCATACAATAACATCTTTCTTGATATGTTGGGCAATAGTATAGGCGGCTGTTTGTATGTATTCCAGATTCGCTGCACCATCTTGTTGTTCCGGCGTTCCGACCGCTAAAAAAATGATGTCCGCATTTTTGTAGGCAATTTGTGGATCGGTTGTAAAATCCAGTCGTCCGCTACTTAGGTTATTTTGTAAGAGAGGTTCTAGTCCAGGCTCGTAAATTGGAGAACGGCCGGCTCGAAGCACTTTAATCTTTTCTTCTTGAATATCTATACATGTCACCTGATGACCCAACTCAGCTAAACAAACACCTGTAACCAATCCTACATATCCTGTTCCAGCTACGGTAATATTCATCCTATCCCTCCACTTAGACAAATAAAATTTGTTCTACTTCATTTTATTAAAATAATCTGAATTTCTTCTTAACCTGGAGTTAAAAGAATGTAAAATATTTGTATATTAAAAAAACACAAACATCGCTGTTTGTGTCAGTTCGAAAATGTAATATTAATCTCGACGATCTCGGCCTGGCTTCCCAACCGCAGCGGTGGACCCCAAAAGCCAAATCCGGAAGAAACAATGGAATGCATATCTTCTTTCTGTAGATATCCCCAGTCATTTTCATAAATAAATTTAGTGATTAAATGGTTAGGAGCCAATTGTCCGCGATGGGTATGGCCTGATACCACTAAATCAATTCCGTTTTTCTCAGCTGTTCCTAATTCGTAAGGCTGATGATCCAGCAAGAACAAAGCATTGTTTTGATTAACATTTGAAACCAATTCCTCTACAGGTTGACGATCTGTATCTGTCTTATCTTTTCTGCCGATAATGGAAATGCCGTTATCCAGTTCGACCACTTCATCCCGCAAAACATGAATATCGATATCTTCTAACTTCTCGACGAACTCAGGAATTTTCCCGCCATAATATTCATGATTTCCTAAAACCGCAAAAGTACCTAATGGAGCCTTAACTTGCGCAAGGTCACTATCGATTTTTTTATCAATAAAAGGTGTTGGATCGTCGTCTATGATATCTCCCACATATAGAACCATATCCGGCTCCAGTTGCTTGATTTCTTTGACCATCCGTTTTGCATGACTCTTCCCGGACATAATGCCAAAATGCATATCTGATGCCATGACAACACGAAGATCATCAGCTCCTTTTACCTGCTTGTCCACCTTAATGTCATAGCTGCGGACAACGGGTGTATAGGCATTATAGGTTCCGTACGCGAAAATCACGACAAAGCATAAGAGCAGGGTGTATCCCGCCAAGGTAACGATCGAGCTTTTAGCTAAAGAAGAGAATTTCTTCACTAAGAAAACCACAAGATTGGCGATCGGAAACAACAGGAGGGAATACTGTATAACTCCCATCCAATAGGAGCCTATGATATTTATGATTGCCACTTCTCCGGTAAAACGTCCAAGGACAAACGAATATCCCAAAAATAGCATGGCGAGTATAATTGGCCATTTTTTTTGAAACCCAAACGTGTTACGCAACCAAACCCTGATATTCCATCCGATGTAAAAAAGAAGAAGATTATATAGTAAAAACACAGCAATTATCATTAAAATATTACCAAGAGACACGTCGATCTACCTCATTTCTTTATCTCAAGTATTATAAGGAAAAACCGAAAGAATTAAAATTTTTTTGAACTTTTTTGAGAATAGTCACGTTCAATAAGCTTTATAAGGGTTAATGCACTTCGACAGCTACTTCTGTCTATTTAAGCGATAATAACGATGATTTAAGCGAAAATGGCAGTCATTTATGCGAAAACACCACTCATTTAAGCGAAAACAAGCGGCATTTAAGCGAAAACCCATGTGATTTAAGCGAAAGCCTAAATTCGCATCTTTATGTCATATAGAAAACTGTATTTCAATGAAACCTGAGCCGTTTTTGCTATAATGAATGAAATGAGTATTTAAACGAATTGGGAGGACGAAATGAATCAACCCTTACAAAAGAAAAAGAAACCGCTTCTGTATAGAATCGGGATCTGCTTGATTATCGGTTCCTTTTCACTTTGGCTTGCCCCGCTCATTGTTCCGTTCCTGAACATTACCGCATCACTAAAAATAACCCTTGTGACCGTAGCTTTAGTTGCCGCAGAGATTATTTTCTGGATTGGTGTAGCTATAGTCGGCAAGGAAGTCGCGAGTAAATATAGAGGATACTTTAATCCTCGTAACTGGAGAAGAAAACCAAATAATTCTTCCGAAAAGGGAAAGGATAATTACGAAGAGTAATAATCCGGATGGTGCCAAGCGCCTGCCCAATTACAGGAGGAATAAGTATGGAAACAAAAGCAGCAGTTACCTTCGGAAGTGGAGAACCGTTTGAAATCACCGATATTACTATCGATGATCCGCAAGCAGGCGAAGTGTTAGTTCGAATTGTTGGAACGGGAATTTGCCACACGGATATTCTTGCGCAAACTCAAGCGTATCCGGTCCCTTTGCCCGCCGTATTAGGGCATGAAGGTGCGGGTGTTGTCGAGAAGGTAGGTGTGGGAATAACGCACATCCAGCCGGGCGACCATGTTGTATTATCATACAGTTCATGTGGAACATGTGCGAATTGTTTAAGCGGAAAAGCATATGCTTGCGAAAACTTTTATGATCTGAATTTTGCCGGCAGAATGATAGACGGGTCGAGCCGATTGCATAAGGAGACCCAAGACCTATCTAACTTTTTTGGACAGTCAAGTTTCGCTTATTATGCCGTAGCATCAGCACGTAACGTGATCAAGGTTCCAACAGATGTACCGCTTGAAATGCTGGGCCCGCTTGGTTGTGGTGTTATGACAGGAAGTGGTTCTGTACTAAATAAGCTAAAACCTGAGCATGGCTCAAGCATTGTTATTTTCGGTTGCGGAACGGTTGGTTTAAGTGCGATCATGGGTGCAAATGTAGCTAACTGTGGGATTATCATTGCAGTCGACGTCCAGGAAAACCGGCTGGAATTAGCAAAGGAATTGGGTGCCACCCACACCATCAACGCAAAAGATGGAAATGTTTTGGAGGCAATTAAGGACATTACAGGGCGAGGTGTCAATTACGCGATCGAATCCAGCGGCCGGCCTGACAATACACGTTTAGCTGTTGATTCCCTCGCTGTGTTAGGAACAGCCGTACAAGTAGCCGGCGGGCCAGTGGGTTCTGAAGTAAGCATAGATATTAATACCATCCTATTTGAAAGAAACCTCAACGGCTTCTTAATGGGTGAAGGTGTCCCGCAGTTGTATATCCCTAAGCTGATTGAACTATACAAAAAAGGGAAGTTCCCTTTTGATAAGTTAATTAAATACTACTCATTAGATCAAATAAATGAAGCAATCGAGGATACAAAAAAAGGTACTACCATTAAACCGATTATCAAGTTTGGTTAACCAAAGTGTGTGGAGTACATGAAAGAATAAATCCGATTAACAATCCAGTTGATTTTATTCTAGATATTTCAAATAGCGATAACACCGTTCGAAACGCTCGAACGGTGTTAAAATTGAGGGTTGAAAATGGATATTAGCGATAATGTTGTTTCATAGCTGCCTCTCCATTAATCTTGAATATTTACAACCCAATCAACTATATCATCTATAGTTTTTTCTTTATCAATCTGCATCGAAAGTATTATAACATAACCATCAGGGTCTTTTAGGACAAGTTCACGAGCATTCCAAGGACGATCAATAGGTCCCTCCAAAATATTAGCATAGGCTTTATTCGCCTTGTCAGCAAAACTATCAACATCTTCAACTGTAAAGTTTAAAACAACACCTATCCCATTAGAATTCGTGTCATATTGTTCTGACACTAGCATCATGTCTTGATACTTTTGCCCCCGAATATGAGCCATTACAATTTCACCGGCCTGGTCAGGCAACACAAATATAGATTCAAAATTAAGAACATGTTTGTACCAGTTAAGTGAGCTTTCCATATTCCTTACTGCAAGTTTTACGAACAACGGCATAGCATAAAATTCCATCCCTCATCCTCCTTTTCATAAGATACTTTTAAAATAAACGATCACGTAGCGAGAGGGTCAAGGGTGTTATTTCAAGTAAATAAATTTTCATTATGATTTAGTTTCAAAAATACATAGAGAACAGCCTGCATTAACTATCAAGAAAAGGTGGTAGGTGTTGATCAGCTATGTAGGGAGGATCTTGCTATGAATCTATCAAATTTTGAAGAGTATATTGATGAAAAAATCATTGAACGTGGTCTGGATTATTTTTATGAAGGCCGTGTTGGGAAGATAGAGATTGTAGAAGGAGATATATATACTGCCCAGGTGGAAGGGTCTGAAGATTACAGCGTTGAAATCCAACTTGATAGTCAAAAACAAATTGTACAATCAAACTGTGAATGTCCGTTTGATTGGGGCGATTTCTGTAAGCATGAGATTGCGATGCTCTATGCGTTAAGAGAGGAGACTAGCAATTTTACACAAAAGCCTAAAAAGAAGTCTATAGCAAAAAAGAAAAATCTAAAGGACGTCCTCTCAGGTCAAAGCAAGGAGGAACTTATCAGCATCATTCTCGATTTGGCGAAGGATTATAAAGATATTGAAAATCGGATTACTCTTCAATACGCAGCAGATAAAGACGAGATTTCTATTGCTGATAAACTAATCAAAGATTATATCAAAAAAGCAACGCACAGAGGTTTCATAGAATGGAACCAAGTGGGTCTCGCCGTAAAGGGCGCGGAAATAACGCTTCAAAACGTACGAAGTAAACTGGATACCGGGAATATTGAAAGTGCAGTGTCATTATCCACTGCCGTTTTATCGAATGTTGTAGATATGCTGCAATATTGTGATGATTCGAGTGGAACAGTTGGAAGTGTTATACATGAAAGCATCTATTTAATTAATACAGCAGTAAGCAGAGGAAAAGACAATCTAAGTGATTTTGAACAACAACAGTTATTTTTCTTAATAATGAAAGAAGCTAATCATAAACGATACGAGGGCTGGACTGATTGGCGCTTTGATCTTTTGCAATCGTGCATAGAATTTTGTGCTAATCAAGAACTTCGTACAATACTTGAACTACAGCTTGACGTGATGATAGAGGAAATGAATAAGGACGAATGGAGCGGAAAATATTACGAAACACAAATAAAAAAGCTGCAGCTTGAGTTGATCGAACGATTTGATGGAAAGAATAAGGCCGATGCTTTTATAGAAAAGAATATTAAACACAGTGATTTTCGCAAGAAGGCTATTCTCATAGCGTTTGATAAAGCTGATTATCATAGAGTCATAAAACTCAGCTTAGATGGCGAAAAGACGAATCAGGACTATCCAGGATTAATTAATCAATGGAAGGAATACAGATATCAAGCCTATGAAAAGCTTGGTGAACGCGATCAGCAACGGCAATTGGCATTAGAGCTTCTATACGAAAATAAATCCCACTATTATTTGGAATTAAGAAAGCTCTATCAACCTGAAGAATGGGAAGATATTTTGGAAGTAATCCTCAATCAATTTGAACAACAAGCCTATCGCCCATCCGTTGTTTATGAAGAAATTCTAATTAAAGAGCAATTAACTAGCCGATTGCTTGAATATTGTAAAGGCCAAGTCCATTATATAACTCATTTTTACCAGCACCTTATCGAAGACTTTCCAAAAGAAGTCGACGAGCTTTTCGTGACTTATGTTAAAGGAGCCGCAAATAGCGCTTCGAATAGGCGGGAATATAAAAAAGCATGCAAAATAATTAAAAACTATAAGAAAGCCTGTGGCAGTACAAATACTGAGAGGCTAATCGATGAATTAAAAGAAAAGCATAAGAACCGACCGGCCTTTTTGGATGAACTTGAAAAGGTAAGGTAGTCTTTGCCGCTATAAAATCGAAAAAGATAGCTGGTCTAACAATAATGTACAGGCATACACTTAAAAGGACAAAGCACTTCTTTTGACCTTCACCTTTTTTCACCATATAATATAACTACAATAATTAAATAATCATCTTCCATTAAGGGGAGTAGCTATACAGCAAAGTCGTCAATACAGGACCTGAGTCCTCGGCTTTGTTGGCAACCTAGGTTGTTTGCGAGACCTTGCCGTTTATTTGGTAAAGTCTCTTATTCGTTTAACAGACGTTATAACCAGATATTCGGTTATAACGTCTTTTGTTTTCATGAAAGGAGGTCGTATTTTGAACAGATATAACAGACTTGCTGAAAGTGTAAAAATAAAATCGAAAAAAGATAAAGTAATACTAGTCGCATACGATGAATCTTTACAGTTTATTGGAGAAGGCAGAAGCGCGTTTGTTTTCCGAATCAAAGCTACCGATAAAGCCATTAAAGTGTTTTTCCCCAACCATATCCATATTGCCAAGGAAGAAGCTGAAATTTACAAAGAATTGCAGGGTATTTCATATTATCCTACTCTTTATGATGCCGGTTCGAATTATTTAGTCATCGATTATATAGAAGGGCATACGCTTTTCGAATGCTTGGCGCAAGGAATTCCGGTTACCACCGAAAAAATCAAGGAAGTGGATGAAGCGTTATTGCTAGCGAAGAAGAAGGGTTTAAATCCATCCGATATCCATTTACGAAACATCTTTATCACTTCCGCAAAAGAAATCAAAGTGATTGATGTGGCCAGATTCCGGCAAACGAAAAATTGTACTCAATGGAGCGACCTGAAGGATGCTTTTTATCGAGTCTATCTTAAACCTTTCTTCCCTAAAAAAATCCCGGCTTTCATTTTGAATCTGATAGCTGCCTTGTATAAGAGAAAGCTTATTCCTATGTAATCTTGAGTTGCGTTATTAATCATATAACTATAGAGAGGATGTTTCATATGAAAAGAATCTTTACGGTTTTTGCTATAGTATCAATGGTCGTGTTAAGCGGATGCTCCCTTCTCGGGGAAGTAAACAACTCTATCGACTATGCGAATGAAGCAAAGGACTATTTGGATAAGGCCAGCCAGTTTGCTGAAGATGTGCCACAGCTTGCCCAGGATGCCGTAACCAATCAGGAAGCGCGTGAAAACCTGGAAACCGAATTGAAAACGATGAAAGAGGAAATACAGACCTTTAATGAAACAAAAGCCCCTTCCATAGCAGAAGACATTCATACCCAAATTGAAGAATACAATGCAAAATTAAGTGAAGGCATCGATACCTATTTAAAGAATATTGAAAATGGCAACTATGACCTCGCCCAATTAGAAAACTCAGAGATCATGCAGACGATCAATGATTTAACGAGCCTTATGAACAAGATTGAAAACTTAGGCTCCTAATATAATCACCTCCTTGTATTCAATCTGGGAGGTGATTTTTTTATGGATTTTAAAATTAAAAACGAATGAAGCTGAAAACATCTTGAGGTTTACGTTAACGTCAATGCTATTATATAAATACTATCCCTCAGTAAAGAAGGTTTTTGGCATGTATACTATCTCTGATTTGTCACAAGAGTTTAACCTTACCACCCGGACAATCCGTTATTACGAAGAGCTTGGGCTTCTAAAACCGCAGCGGACCGAAAGCGGAAATCGTTTGTATACAAAAAAGCATTACGCCCAGCTGAAGCTGGTTTTGCGCGGTAAGCGGTTTGGGTTTTCACTAGAGGAAATCAAGGAAATGGTCTTGCTATTCGATTATGACCGTACCGGTGAGAGACAGCTTGAGCGGACGATTGAGTATGGGAGCCAGAAATTAGAGGAGGTGAATCAGCGCTTAAAAGAACTAAATGAAATGAGAGTAGAAATTGAAAATCTGTTAGGTGATTTTACAGAAAAACTTGATTCAATAAGGAGTGAGAAAGAATGAATATTTCTGAATTGTTATCCAGGAATGCAAGGAAATATCCACTTCAAGAAGCAGTTGTTACCGATACAGAACGCGTATCCTATCAAAAGTTGAATGAACTCGTAAATCGATTTGCATCATCGCTTCAATCACTTGGAATCAATGCTTCGGATAAAGTGGTTTTATTTATGCCTAATACCCTCGAATTCGTCATCAGCTATTTTGCTGTCCAGCGACTCGGGGCCATCATTGTGCCTATCAATGCCAAGCTGACACAGTCGGAATTGGAATACATCATCGATCACTGTGATGCCAAGGCACTCATCGTCCATGAACAATTATATGAAACCGCCCAGTCTTTTTCAACTCCATCGTTGCTTTGCATGAAAACAGGACCTGCATCTGACGGCTGGCGTTCTTTCCAATCATGTATCGACTCAGGAATAAATCTAGAAATCGAATGCCCTCTTACAGAGGAAGACGAATCTACTATTCTATATACTTCGGGCACAACTGGGAAACCAAAGGGCGTGCTCTTTACAAACCGGAATGTCTTAACTGTTGCGATCATGATGGGTGTCGAAATGTCGATGAAACCAGAAAGCAGAATGCTACATATGATGCCACTAAGCCATTCGGCCCCGCTCCATTTGTTCCTCGTTGCCGGAACCTATGTTGGAGCAACTCATGTCCTTGCACCGATGTTTACTCCCGAACGACTGCTGCAACTCGTACATAACGAAAAAACAACCCACTTCTTTGGTGCGCCTGTTGCTTACTTATTCACGGCTAAACAGCCGAATCTATCATCCTATGATTTATCCTCAATGAAATACTGGGTTTACGGAGGTGCGCCACTTTCAAAAGGGGAAGTGCAGTTCATCCAAACCAGTTTCCAAACAAAGAATCTCTATTGTGTATATGGGTTAACAGAGTCAGGACCGAGCGGAACACTGCTGCTACCTGAGGACCATGAAGAAAAATCCGGCAGCATAGGCAAACGCGGGGCTCTGGGAACAGAGCTGCGGATAGTCGACAGCGATGGGAAAGATTGCGCCTCGAATGAAATAGGTGAAATCCTATTATACGGAGAAGGCAACATGAAAGGCTATTACAAGAATCTGGTGGAGACGGAAGAAGCTTACCTTGACGGATGGATCCGTACCGGAGATCTTGGAAAAAAAGACGAAGACGGATTTATCTGGGTAGTCGACCGTAAAAAGGATTTAATAATCTCCGGAGGCGTGAACGTCTATCCAAAAGAGATCGAAGAAGAATTAATTAAACACCCGGCAATCTCTGAAGTAGCCGTCATAGGTGTTCCCCACCCGGAATGGGGGGAAACCGTTAAGGCATTTATTGTGACAACAGAGAACGGGAATGAACTCGAAGCCGAATGTAAAAAATTTCTGGCTGGAAAGCTTGCTGATTTTAAAATTCCGAAGCTTTATGAAAAAGTCGATGCCCTGCCGCGGAATGCAACGGGTAAAATTTTGAAACAAGTGTTGAGAAAAACCCAACAGGAGGTGTAAATAGATGAATTTTTATAAAGAGGATGAACAACTGCAAGAACTTCTAAAGGAGCTATTGGACGCTGAATTTTTCGAGTATGCAGACAGGGAGCTAACAAAATTCGGCGGAAAATGCGCAGGTGAAATTGATGAGCGGGCACGATTTACGGACAGGGAAGGGCAGCCAAAGCTAATCAAATATGATGCTTACGGGGAGGATGTTTCCGAGGTTTGGGTAAACGCGGGGTATCGGAAAACGGTTGAAGAAACCTACAATACCGGAATTGTCGGCTATGTACACAAAGAGATTCCCGAACTGAATAAAAAGGGAAATTATATATACTCCTATGCACAGGGCTATTTGTTATCCCAGACCGAACCTGGTTTTTATTGTCCTGTTACATTGACGATGGCTACTGCCTATCTGCTCGATCAGTATGCAGATGATGAATTGAAAAAACGTTTCCTTCCTTTCGTCGCTTCAACAGGAGAAAGGCCACTTTATGAAGGGGCGACTTTCTTGACAGAGCGGCAGGGCGGCTCAGATGTAGGTGCCAATGAAACGAAGGCCGTTTTCAATGGATCCCATTATGAGTTATTTGGAGAAAAGTACTTTGCTTCTAATGCCGGGATGTGTGGAGTGGCAATGGTTTTGGCGAGAAGAGAGGGTGCACCTCCAGGAACGAAGGGGTTAACATTGTTTGCCGTTCCGTGGAGAAAAGAGGATGGCAAGCTGAATGGAATAAAAATCCGACGCTTAAAGGATAAGCTGGGAGTCCGTGCCGTGCCGTCAGCGGAGGTAGAGTTTGAAGGGGCAGAGGCGTATGTTGTAGGCGATCCATCAAAGGGTTTCTATTATATGATGGAAGCTCTTAATCTTTCGCGTGTTTGCAATACGGTGGCATCACTGGGCATTATGCGACGGGCTTTGCAGGAAGCAAAAAATTATGCAACAAACCGCAATGCATTCGGCAGCAGGCTGACCGATTTTCCAATGGTGAAGGATACACTGACAAGGCTTGCGGTCAAGCATGAAATTGAAACACGCACTGTATTTACGTACCTGCCGCTATTTGACGAGGTCATGAAGAAAAATGAACGGATACCCAAGGAAGATGAAGTGTTAAATCGCCTCTACATTGCGCTTTTGAAAAAAGAAACAGCGGAGCAGGCGATTGCCTTTTCACATGAAGCAATTGAAATGCACGGAGGCAACGGCTTTATTGAAGATTTCGTGACTCCCCGTTTACTTCGAGATGCACAGGTACTGACAGTATGGGAAGGAACTGCAAATATTCTGGGCCTCGAAGTATTAAGGCTCATTCAAAAATTTAATGCCCATGAATTATTTTTACATGAGATGACAAAACGCCTTAAGGCAGTAGGGCATCTTTCAGAAGCCTGCGCTACTCCCGTTGAAGATGGCTTACATGAACTAAAGGTATTGCTATCCTTCCTAAGTAAAGCATCTGCGGATCATCAAAGCTTTCATTCGAAGAAAGTGGCTAAATTAATGAGCGATATTCTGGAAAGCGTCGTCGCTCTTGAATATGCGGCAAAGGGTGACAGTCGGGCACGAAAGGTGATGGAGGTATTCATAGAAAACACTTGGGGCGGACCGCACACCTTTAATGAAAAGATGCGTACCGTCGAATATTTTGATGCAATAGTCGAAAGCAACAAAACTATGAATATAAAATAATTTTATAGACTATTTTGGAAATAAAAAGTCTTCCCTTTCACCAGAAAATGACATTAATATCTGATGAAAGGGTTTTTTACTGGTAATCTCTTAAAAAAATGTAGAATAAAAGGTAAAGACATAATATAATGGTAAAAAATACAATAAATAGGCCACTATTATTTATGCAGATGTCAGTTAATTTATACATACATGATTTCTTTCACGAGGTTCTGATGTATAAAGATAGTTTAGCCAAAAAATGGGGGAGAAAAAATGAGAAAAAGTTTTGTTTTATTGTTTTCCATCTTACTAACACTGACATTTGGTTCCGGGGCATTCGCAGCAGAAAGCAAGGATGCCAGCAAAGGACTAAGGCTTATTGAATTAACTAATAAAGCGATTGACTTAGCCATTGATAAGGCTGTAGCAAAAGGAGAAAAGCTGCAGAATGACTATCACGCAGATATTAAATCGGTTGAGGGCGCAGAAGTGATCATCTCATTAAGAGAAGAACAATCCCTCCTGGAAACAGATACAGCTAAAGCTGCTGAAACAGAAGAAAGATTAGCAGCCATCGAGGCAGAGATTCTTTTGATAGAGAACAAATTGAAACAGGAATCTGACTATTTTGCTAAACGTACTGCGCAATACAATGCTGAATTAGATTTACTTATTAACAATCTAGTGAATGTGACCAATGAAATGACAGCCCGTACGATTAACACTGTTGCTAAAATGGGTATCAACGCTGTTTGTGAATGGGAATATGTAAAGATTGGTCATAAATGGGTTTGGGTTGATCCTGTCGCAGTTGTGGGTGCATAACAACTTAACTTACCTTAAACTTAACTTGGGTAATAAACGTATTCTTATTAATTGAATCCGTTTTTATTTACCAATAAGGAGATAAAAAAGTGGAAGGTTTAATGATTTCAAAAAAGGGTGCTAACTTAGAAATAGTACACCAATATTCTAACGAGTTAAGTTTGTTATCACGTGATAATGGTGTGGATATAATGCTGCAAACAGTTTATAAGGATAAACTGTTTTATGTGTATCCCAGTGAAAATCCCGAGGTCTTAGAATTTTTTTATATCTTAAGCGGTGAGATGGAATGTGATCAGGATGGTGATAAAGTAACTCTCGGCGCACATGATTACATTACTTTTAAAGGGATAAAAGAGTCCGTCCATTTTGTGGCCAAGACCGACGTTACTTATCTTTGGATAATTACCGAGCCGACCTTTAAACAGGTTAGTGAAGACTATCGAAACTTAACAGAAATTGCAAAAAAAGTTGAAAAGAAAGATCATTATACATTTAATCATAGCGAAAGGGTTACTACCTTTTCAGTCAAGATTGCTAAATATCTAAAACTTCCTGCAGAGACAATGCGAAAACTACACCAAGCGGCTATTTTGCATGACATCGGCAAAATCAATATTCCAGTTGAAGTTTTAAACAAGCCGGGAAAGCTTACAAAGAAAGAATTTGACTTAGTAAAAAAGCATGCTGGTGATGGTGCCGACATGGCCAGAAAAACGAGCTACAAGCATTTGGCAGACATCATCGAACAGCATCATGAAAGATTAGACGGTTCCGGATATCCTCATGGGCTTAAAGGGGATGACATTCTCCTGGAAGCAAAAATAATCGCGGTGAGCGATTCTTTCGACGCCATGACAGAGGACCGCGCCTATCGTAAGGCATTCACTGCACAATACGCGATGGATGAATTGAAGGGGTTAGCGGGAAAACAATATGATAAAAAAGTTGTTCATGCACTTGAGAGCATTCTTAAAGAAGAAGGAATAATAAAATAAAAGCCTCATCAATACATGAAATAAACTGCAGAACCGCAAAACGGGTTCTGTTTTTTATTATATTTTTAACAGAAGTTCTTCAACGTATCTATCAAAAATATAATCAGCATTGAAGTATTTAGCGCTGTTAATTTCTGTTATAATAATTATATTCTGAAAGTTTAGAAATTGAAGTCTATCTAGAAAAAGAGAGAAAGCCATAGGAGGGTTAACATGGAAATTTCAAAAGCAATTGCCGTCGTTACAGGAGGAGCTTCTGGTTTAGGGGAAGCCACTGTCAAAAACCTCGTTGCCGGGGGGGCCAAAGCACTTATCCTGGATACTTCTGCAGAAAAAGGTAAGCGCTTGCAAAATGAATTAGGAGAATCCACATTATTTGTACAGACTGATGTTACAAACGAGGATGACGTCAACAATGCATTAGATCAGGCGATTCAATCATTTGGTTTCGTTAACACGGTTGTGAATTGCGCGGGGATTGCTATCGCAAAGAAAGTATTAAGCAAAAAAGGGCCGCATGAATTGGAGGCTTTCTCGAAAGTCATTTCAATAAACTTGATTGGTAGTTTTAATGTAATTCGTCTCGCGAGTGAAAGAATGATACATAATCAAGAAAATGAAGCTGGTGAAAGAGGGGTCATTATCAATACGGCGTCTGTGGCAGCTTATGAGGGACAAATCGGTCAGGCGGCATACAGTGCTTCTAAGGGAGGAATTGTTGGAATGACGTTGCCGATTGCCAGAGAACTGGCTTTCAGCGGAATCAGAGTTATGTCCATCGCGCCGGGATTATTTCATACACCAATGTTCGATACCTTGCCTGAAGAAGCAAGAATATCGCTTGGGAAAACAGTCCCATTCCCATCAAGGCTTGGATTCCCTGAAGAGTATGCCAAATTGGTAGAAAGCATTATTGAAAATCCGATGCTGAATGGAGAAACGATCCGCTTGGATGGGGCGATCAGGATGCAGCCTAAATAAACCGGTCCGTACATTCATTAATGGAAGGAGAGTCAGCAATGAAACATCTATATTTAAATGAAGACCATGAAATATTTCGAAAGTCACTTAGGAAATTCCTCGAAAAAGAAGCATATCCTTATTATGAGCAATGGGAAAAAGAGCGGATGATTCCGCGCTCGTTCTGGGAAAAGCTTGGCGAGCAAGGGTTTTTATGCCCGGATCTTGATGAACAATACGGCGGCATTGGAGTCGATTGGGGATTTTCAGCCGTCATTAATGAAGAGCTGGAACGTGTAGGTTCAGGCCTTGTTGGTGTAGGGCTTCACAGTGATATTGTCGTTCCTTACATAAGCGCCTATGGTACGGAGGAGCAAAAACAAAGGTGGCTGCCTAAGTGTGTTACCGGCGAAACCATTACCGCGATTGCTATGACAGAGCCTGGTACAGGTTCAGACCTCGCCAATATCAAGACAACCGCAATCCTTGATGGAGACCATTATATTTTAAACGGGCAAAAAACCTTCATCACAAATGGAATTCATTCTGACTTAATAGTAGTCGCATGTAAAACCGATCTCAATGCCCAACCAAAGCATAAGGGTGTAAGCTTGCTAGTTGTCGAAAGGGATACACCTGGGTTTTCGAGGGGGCGAAAGCTGGATAAAGTCGGCTTGCATTGTCAGGACACAGCCGAATTGATATTCGAGGACTGCCGTGTGCCGAAAGAAAATTTACTTGGCGAAGCAGGGAAAGGTTTTTCATATCTGATGGATAAGCTCCAGCAGGAACGGTTGGTTGTCGCGATTGCCGCACAGGTAGCCGCTGAGGATATGCTGAAAATGACACTCGATTATATAAAAACAAGAGAGGCATTCGGCAAGCCGATTGGAAAATTCCAAAATACCCAGTTCAAAATCGCCGAGATGGCAACCGAAATCGAAATGGGAAGGGCATTTCTCGACCAGTTAGTAGCGAGCCATATCGCCGGTGAAAGTATCGTGACAAAGGTTTCGATGGCCAAATGGAAGCTGACTGAAATGGCAAAGCAGATTGCGGCGGAATGCATGCAACTGCATGGCGGCTACGGCTATATGGAAGAATACAAGATTGCGAGAAGGTATCGCGATATTCCGGTAGCAAGCATTTATGCGGGCACAAATGAAATTATGAAAACAATCATTGCGAAAAACATGGGATTATAATTTCAAATAATCGAGCACAAATTCAAATAATCGAGCACAAATTCAAATAATCGAGCACAAATCCGGATAATCGAGCACAAATCCAGATAATCGAGCACAAACTCAGATAATCGAGCACAAACTCAGATAATCGAGCACAAACTCAGGTAATTAAGCACAAATTCAAATAATCAAGCACAAATCCGGATAATCAAGCACAAATTTTTTCAATAGAGAGGGAGATTCTATGCGTGAGGTAGTCATTGTTGAAGGAATCCGTACACCGGTTGGGAGAAAGAACGGGGTGTTAAAAGACATCCGTCCTGATGATATGGCCGCGGAAGTTTTAAAGGAATTAGTGAACCGGACCGGTATCAAGCCCGAAATCATTGATGACGTCATTCTAGGCTGCGTCAGCCAGGTGGGTGAGCAGGCTGGTGACATTGCGAGGGTAGCTGCTTTAATAGCCGGATATCCGATTGAGGTTCCGGGTACAACGGTTGATCGTCAATGCGGTTCAAGTCAGCAAGCCGTGCATTTCGCAGCTCAGGCGATTCTTTCAGGAGATATGGATGTAGTGGTCGCCGGCGGAGTAGAAAACATGACCCGTGTTCCGATCGGTTCCAGCTATCAGGGAGCAGGCTTGAGCGAGAAATTAACAGGCCGCTATGAAATGATCCATCAGGGTCTTTCGGCTGAACGAATTGCCGAGAAATACGGCATCACCCGCGAAGAGTGTGACCAATTTGCTTTGGAAAGCCACCAAAAAGCTTTGTGCGCTCAGGAAGAGGGGCGTTTCGAACGTGAAATTATTCCGATAACAGGTAACCTGGATGGGGAAACGGTTGAAATCCGTCAAGACTCCGGTCCGCGTAAGGAGACTTCCCTGGAAGTGCTGGGTGGGCTTAAAACGGTATTTAAAGAAGATGGTCTGATCCATGCCGGAAATTCAAGTCAAATCAGCGATGGTGCAGCAGCCCTATTATTGATGGAACGAAGCAAGGCAGAGAAGCTTGGCTTAAAGCCGCGTTTTCGGGTGCATACGAGAGTGGTGGTCGGTTCTGATCCAACCTTGATGCTTACAGGGCCGATTCCGGCTACGAAAAAAGCGCTTGAGAAATCAGGTCTGTCCATTGATGATATTGACATTTTTGAGGTGAATGAGGCGTTTGCTCCAGTTGCCCTTGCCTGGTTGAAAGAGACCGGAGCAGACCGGGAAAAGCTGAATCCAAATGGCGGTGCGATTGCGCTTGGCCATCCACTGGGAGGAAGCGGTGCCAGGTTGATGGTAACCATGATGCACGAACTGGAGCGAACAGGTGGACGCTACGGTCTGCAAACAATGTGTGAGGGCCACGGAATGGCCAATGCCACGATCATTGAACGTATACAGTAATCAGGACCATTGAAGGAGGGAACCCCGAACATGTCAACAACAATTGGAAAGATTTTTGATCTGACGGTAAAAAAATTCCCTAACAAAGAAGCGCTTTATGATGAGCGAAGAAATGTCCGCTATACGTATCAGGAATGGAATGAGAGAGTAACATCTCTTGCAAATGCCCTGTTGGCTGATGGCGTTAAAAAGGGCGACCGCGTTTCCACATATTTATACAACAATGAAGAGCTTGCCACTGCTTTTTTTGCTTGTGCGAAGATCGGTGTCGTATTCAACCCGATCAACTTTCGCCTGATGGCAGAAGAGCTCTCCTATATTTTAAGTGATGCCGAGCCTAGTGTCGTTCTTTTCGAACAAGCTCTCGAATCTACAGTAGCTGATGTAGAAAGCCGCTTTCCTGAGATCGCCTTTTGGTTTATAGATAATGATACGCCTTCTTATGCGGCCAATTATCATGAAAAAACAGCTGCCGCACCTCTGCAAGAATTGACAGATGACATTAAAGAAACCGATCTTTATGCGATCATGTATACGAGCGGGACAACGGGCAGGCCAAAGGGTGTTCTGCATTTACACCGGGACATGGTTGAGCAAAGCATGATTTTGATTAATGGCTGCAAAAACAATAGTACTGATGTCGGATTGATTACCGCTCCGATGTTCCATTGCGCTGAACTGCATTGTGCTTTTCTCCCGCGTGTTCATGTCGGTGCAAAAAACGTCATTCTTCACCAGTTTAACCCGAGAAAAGTATTGGAATTAATTGAAGAAGAAGAGATTACTAAGTTTTTTGCAGCTCCGACCATGTGGAATATGCTCCTGCAAGAAAATCTGGAGGAATACAACCTTAAGAGTCTTACACTCGGTTTATACGGGGCAGCCCCCATGGCACCTGTTTTAGTGAAAGCATGTAAGGAAAAAGTGGGTATTGACCTGGTTCAGGCATACGGAATGACTGAAATGGGACCGGCGATAACGATTCTTTCCGAAAAGGATCAAATCAGAAAGGCAGGCTCAGCAGGCCAGGCTTGTCTGAACCATGAAATCATCATCGCTCGGCCGAGGGAGGATGGACCATCAGATCCGGATGATGTAATGCCTTCAGGGGAAAACGGAGAAATTCTCGTAAAGGGACCTTGTTTGATGAGTGGCTATTTCGGGCGTGAAGAAGCAAGTGAAAATGCCCTTTATAAAGGTTGGTACCATTCAGGCGATATTGGTTATCTTGATGAAGATGGATACCTTTGGGTGAAGGATCGTGTAGATGATATGATTATCAGCGGCGGAGAAAATGTTTATCCTAGAGAGGTGGAAGATACTCTTTATGAGCATGCAGGAGTTTTGGATTGTGCTGTCCTCGGTCAGCCCGACGACCATTGGGGCGAAACCGTCACTGCTTTCATTGTGGCTAAAGATGCATCTTTAACTGAAGCAGAACTTGAAGAGTGGTGTAAAAACAGCAAGACACTTGCAAATTATAAACGTCCGAGAAAGTATATTTTCTGTAATGAGCTACCAAGAAATGCAAGCGGCAAGATTCAAAAATTCATTCTGCGAAAGCAGTTGGAAGACATGTTTTCTGTGTAAATCAGGAATAACAATCCGGTCGAAAGCAGCCATCATGGAAGAGGGGCTGCTTTTTTGCTTATCTTGTTCCACAAGGCTGGTCCTATCGTAATATTCCGGTAGGGACAATAATAATCATCCGGGGTATTTGATTTAAACGAAAAATCTTATGATTCAAACGAAAGTCGAGTCGATTCAAACGAAAATCCAGGTGATTTAAACGAAAACTGAATCCATTTAAACGAAAGTCAATTTAGCCATCCCCCCCTCAAGAATTCAAATCTTCTAATTCGTGAATATCTTGAAAATTAATCTATCCACAATTGTAACCAATGAATAAGAAGGATAAAAGCCACTTATCCACATAATCCACATAGTTATCCATATTCTCTTGTGGATAAAGAGAAATAATAAATAGCTAAATGACGAGCCTTTCACAAAATAATCCACATTATTCACATGCCTGTGGATAATGTGTGAATAGAAAAAACTAAGGAATTATTTAAAATGTGAAAATATTGTGAAAAGGATTGCATATTAAACAATGGGGGAGTATTATAAAAGTGTAGAAAAGATAGTGAAAAAATTCACAAACTATCTTACTTCTATAAACCAGCTGGCTGTAAAATTAATCTAATAAAAATTTTTAAGAACATTTGTGAATAATTTCACAAGAAGCAATCATATTTTAGGAGATGAGTGAAATGGGAGCAACTTGGAAAAACGGTCCGATTATTAATGGATTTTGGGCATTATTAAGAATTTGGTTAGGTATTCAATGGCTAGAGGCAGGATGGCATAAAGTGATGGACGGATTTGATGCCGGAGGCTTTATGCGGGGGGCCATCGCACAAGCTGGCGGAGAACATCCGGCAGTCGCAGGCTGGTATGCCGCATTCCTGGAAAATGTAGCTTTGCCGAACGCTGGAGTATTCAGCTTTCTTGTAGCATGGGGAGAGGTCCTGATCGGTATTGGGTTAATCCTAGGTGCAGCCACTATTCCAGCTCTTCTAGCAGGAGCATTCATGAACCTTAACTTCATGTTAGCAGGAACCACCAGCACAAACCCGGTTCTTTATACAGTAGCAATCCTCCTTCTTTTTGCAGGAGCAGGCGCTTATCAATACGGCGTAGACAGATATGCCATTCCTTACATCAGAGAACATGTTGGCAAAGGGAAAAAAGATACTGGCAAGATTGATCGTAAAGCAGCAACACATTAAGAATATAAAATTTTAAAACAGGGAGAGCAGTTTTCTCCCTGTTTTTTCGTTACTTATTTTTTCAACTTCTTGCACGACGGTCAGCTGAATCAGAACGGGCCATTGCTTCTAAATCTTCATGGTCGGCAAGGTCAGCGGAGAATTCGACGTCAAGACCATCTCTTTTTAAATCCTTCGGCACTTGTGGAAGTTTCTGCTTATTCTTATCCCGGTTGTGGTGAATATTATTTCTACCCATGTCAGCCGCCCCCTAAGAAATTATAAGAATGACTCGTGAAGGGTGAGTCATTACAATCTTATTTTTCACGGAAGAAGTCACATTATGTATGGGAAAATAGACGGCACATTAGATTTTTCCTCTTTTCATGGTATACCCGGCTGCACGGTCAGCTTTTTTGAATTCACGCGCATAAAGGACTGCCTGCGTGCTCGTCAGCGTGCTTCTCATTTTCTCCCGTTTCCTATTATCCATTGTTCGTCAGCTCCTTAAATCAGTATATCCCCATTTTTTCCTTACCGGCTAATTCCATACCTTAGCAAAAAAATAAACCGGTTATTCCCGGTTTACTAACAGATCTTCGAGTGCAGGGGATAATTCAGGATAGCTAAATTCAAAATGATGAATTAGCAGCTTTTCGGGAATAACCTTTTGTCCTTCCAAAATTAACACGCTCATTTCGCCAAGTAACGTACTAAGCATAAATGCCGGCACCGGGAACCAGTGGGGTCTATGCAGCACTTTTCCGACAGTCCGTCCAAATAAGTCCATATGTACCGGGTTAGGTGAGGTAAAGTTCACTGGTCCCTGTATGTCTTGATGATTCATACAAAAGATTACGGCGCGAGCGACATCTTTGATATGAATCCATGACATCCATTGAATACCGCTGCCGATTTTACCGCCCCCAAAAAGCTTATAGGGCAGGGCGATGCTTGACAAAGCACCTTCTTTTTCCCCAAGGATGACACCGAACCGGGTTAACACTATTCTTTCCGTAAAGGAAATCGCCTTCATCGCCTCTTTTTCCCAAAGTGCTACCGTCCGGGACAAGAAATCATCTCCGTTGGAAGCGGTCTCCTCGGTGTATGTGTTCACTTCAGAAGTTCCATAATAACCAATTGCGCTTGCGTTTATTACGGTTTTAGGTTTCTTCTGTAGCCGTGAAAGGATACGCACCATTTCTTTTGAGGATTGCATCCGGCTTTCGACTATTCTTCGCTTGCGATCATCCGTCCAACGTCCGCTGTTCAATGATTCTCCGGCCAGATTAATGAAAACATCGATTCCTTCCAATTCTTTTTCCGGATGTGCTCCGTCGCTAAGCCAACGTACATTGCGGACAGCATCATCCGGTATGTGCTTATCGGGATTTCTTGTCAGGATATATACTTCGTGCTTTTCTTTGAGAAGTTCACCAGTTAAAGCAGCACCGACAAATCCACTGCCCCCGGCAATCGCGATTTTCATGAAAATCCCTCCTTCATAAAAGTATTTCGGTTTTTTATCCAGATAACCTTCTTTTAGATGTGTTACATTATTAACAGGGGTGATTTTATGCCGCAGATTACAAAAATAACGACTCAAAAAAAACGAAAAGATCGCTATAATATTTACTTAGACGAAGAATATGCCTTTAGTGTCGATGAAGAAGTCCTCCTCAAGTTCCAGCTGAAAAAGGGGACAGACATCGACGAATTCAATCTTGCAGATATCCAATATTATGATGAAATACAAAAAGCCTTTACGCTTGCGTTAAACTATTTGTCACATCGGATGCGATCGGAATCTGAGATTCGGACTTATTTAAAGAAAAAAGAGATGGTAGAGCCGGTTATCCAGGAGACCGTTCATAAGCTGTACAATTATAACTACCTGGACGATTCGGCATTTGCCGAAGCCTTCGTAAGAACGCAAATCAATAGTGGAAATAAAGGACCAATCATCATTCGACAAGAATTGAAGGAAAAAGGAGTCAGTGAAAAAAACATCGTTCAGGCCTTACTCCAGTATTCTTTTGATATTCAGGAAGAGCACACCCGAAAGATGGCCGAAAAATCGATTGCAAAAGAGAAGAATATCTCTGAAAGAGCCTTAAAGCAAAAACTGGAACAAACCCTGCTACGCAAAGGGTTTTCTATGGATGTCATCAAAGAGGCATTACTAAACGTAAGCTTTGAAAAAGACAGTGATGAAGAATGGGAATCCCTTTGCCATCAAGCTGAAAAGGTAAGGCGCCGGCTGCAAAAATACACAGGCTACGAGTATGAACAACGTATGAAGCAAACCCTATTCCAAAAAGGATTCCCCATTGAGTTGATTGACAGGTATTTATCAAACCGTGATGAGCCTATGTAAGAGATTCAATGATGATTTGTTATGGGGTTATTATTTTTTAGAAAATAGAGGTGCTATAAATGAATGATATAAGATACAGCAAAATGACACAATATGAATTGAATCAGGAAATCGCCTCGCTTAAAGAAAAGGCGCGAAAAGCGGAACAGCTTGGAATGGTCAATGAATTTGCCGTGCTAGAACGGAAGGCTGTCATGGCGAAAGCCTATTTATTGAACCCTGATGATTTTAAATCAGGTGAAATTTATCACATTGAGGGGGGGGACCCAGGCTCCTATTTCAAAGTGGATTATTTAAACGGAGTGTTTGCTTGGGGCTTCCGTATGAATGGCGATGGCAAAGAAGAGGCGCTTCCGATTTCAATGCTCACGGAAGTTAAATAACAAAGAAAGAGCCTCTCGCTACAGAAACGAATGATTCCTGTAGTGAGTCGGCTTTCTCTAAGGTTACTGTATCTTTCCACAACAATTAAAGCAGGCACGAGTCTAAAGTGTATCGGAGGTTCGCTGGTTTGATGCCCGCATTCTTTCCTGAGGATGGGTGTTTATTGATCCGTCTGTCCGTTTCGAAGCATACTCGGCTTTAGCACGGGGTTCTCCCTCGAATTTATTGCCGTTTTGATTTGGGAAGTTTCTCGCTTTATT
Organism: Bacillus sp. CECT 9360; assembly: GCF_918741275.1. Lineage (GTDB taxonomy): Bacteria > Bacillota > Bacilli > Bacillales > DSM-1321 > Peribacillus. The sequence goes on along the minus strand of NZ_CAKKNA010000022.1, from coordinate 26,116 downwards.
CCTCATTATTTCCCTCCTGAAACCGATATACGAGCGCGCGTTTTCGCGCATTACTAGTATGGGTAAAATATGATGTGCCGCATTCATCTAAAAAATGGCAAAGGAGTGATTATCATGAATGAACATCATGAAAGGCTGACAGATTTGTTATTAGAAAAAAACAATACGATTACTTTTGAAACGGCCCGTAACTGGATTGAGCTTTTGTGGGAGGATTTTGAAGCAACCTATGCGAAAGCAGGGCATGAGTATGCCGGCCCGGAAATGACAGCGCGCGTCGTGAAACAATGGATTGAAAATTATGGAGAGAAGCTGCATGAGTTTATGGAAAATAATTCGAAATATAAACATCTGTTAAATAAAAAAGAGGATCTCCATTGAAAAAAGCTGGCTCCGATGATTACCCCGATTAAAGTAGGGAATCAGGAGCCAGCTATTTTATTTTCAGAAATTATCCCGGTAATATATCTAACTTTTTACGAAGTTTTGCTTCACTGAAAATCCAGCCGGTATAGGAATTTGTGATTTTTAAGTCACGATCGAGCTGCACGACAGCGACAAATGGATAGTAACCATTGCTTCTGTACCTCAGGTCTATAAAGCGAACCTCGTAAGAGTCGTCTGACATGTCGATTTCCCAGCGATAAACCGGGGAAAAAGAAAGGAAAGCGGCCAGATTTTTGTCATGCTTTGCGGCGTCAAGAACAGGGCTTACCGGCAGTGGTACGCGTTCAAATTTATCAAGGATGGTCACATATCCATTACTGGCTCTAGCGACGTAAAAGTGTTTTTCTGTAATGACGGCAACCTTCCAGTTATGGTACTTCATCGTAGGTGACATGATAATTTTTCTAGCCTCGGGTATTTGCACCTTAACAGACTCCTTGATAATGTTCTGCTCTCTGAAACGGGCAATGTAGTAAATAAGCAAAATGCCATACATGGATAAAAATGTATACCCTGGCGGAAAACCGAAGCCCCATAAAAGCAATCCTGCAACATGGATACCGAAAATAAACGGATCAAAGGTATTAATGACTCCTAATGCTACCCATCTGGACGAAATCGGACGAATGGCCTGAGTTCCATACGCATTAAATATGTCCACGAAAACATGCAAAAATACAGCAAGAAACGTCCAAATCCAAAGGTGGAATAAATCGGAAGCCGGAAACAACACGTAGATCGTACCGGTAATTAAAAGCGGCCATAAAAGAATTGCCGGCAATGAATGTGTTAGTCCCCGATGATTCCTTATATAAACTGCGTTATTTCTTAATTTTAAAACCGTATCTATGTCGGGAGCCTGGGAACCAATAATCGTACCCGCCATAACTGCTGTTGCGGTAACAGTACTGTCTGCTACAACGGGATCTAAAGTTGCGAGTCCTCCAAGTGCTATTCCCATGACAAGGTGAGTACCAGTATCCAAAAAGCTTAAACCTCCTTTGGAATCTCCTTCTCAGTTGTGTAAGTCAATATAAAAGAGACATATGACTTAATCATAAACCAAGGTTGTGGATCGACCAAAAATAAATTACTTTACTTATATTGTCACGTATTACAATATTGATGATGGAATAGATCATTTACTTTATGATTCTCGACAAAGGTGGTATAGATATTTTTCCTAAAAAGATTGGATTTCAACCATTGTCCCATTAGTTTATCGAGAATTTGTACTTATAATCCTATTCCCTTCTTTGATACGATTTTAACATCCGGAGGAACAAAACGTGAAAAAATATGAAATTCAAAATTTGCCTAAACTTCATATAAAAAATTTCCGGAACGATTTAATTTCCTGGTTTGAAAAGGAACAAAGAGACCTTCCGTGGCGAAAAGACCAGGACCCTTATAAGGTGTGGGTCTCTGAAATTATGCTGCAGCAAACAAGGGTGGATACGGTCATCCCATATTTCAACAGGTTCATTGACTGGTTCCCAACCCTTGATGAATTCGCGGAAGCCGATGAAGAGAGAGTTCTTAAAGCTTGGGAAGGATTAGGATATTACTCAAGAGTGCGAAACCTCCACAGCGCCGTAAAAGAAGTCCGCGAAAAATATAATGGAATTGTACCAAATTCGCCAGTTGAAATCTCAAGCTTAAAGGGTGTCGGTCCATATACGGCTGGTGCAATTTTAAGCATTGCTTACGGAAAACCGGAGCCAGCCGTAGATGGAAACGTCATGCGGGTATTATCAAGGATTCTTTTAATCGAAGAGGATATCGCGAAGCCGAAAACCCGAAAAATCTTTGAAGATGCGGTAAGAGAACTGATCGACCACGATAATCCATCGTTTTTCAACCAGGCTCTCATGGAGCTTGGGGCATTAATCTGCACTCCGGGCGTGCCCTCTTGTTTATTATGTCCTGTTCGTGAGCATTGTGTTGCTTTTCAGGAAGGCATGCAAGCGAAGTTACCGGTTAAAAACCAAACGAAAAAAAGCAGGAATGTTCAGCTTGTAGCGGCCATCCTTACAAATGAAAAGGGAGAGTTCTTAATTCATAAACGTCCGGCTACGGGACTTCTTGCTAATCTATGGGAATTTCCCAACTTTGAAATTCATAATCAGCTTTTGACAAAGCGTGAATTTTTTCAAGAACAATTTGAAGGGGAATTTGGAGTGAAACCTGATATAGACGAATTTATCGTTAAGATTGATCATGTTTTTTCTCATCTGGTCTGGGATGTCGATACATTTTCGGGGAAGCTGGAAGCGGTAATCTCGGAAGATGTGATGTCCAGCAACAAATTAAAATGGGTTGGCATGAAAGAAATGGAGGCCTATGCATTTCCTGTATCGCATCAGAAAATGTTTGCGGCATATAAATCCATGAAGGAAATATAAACAGTCAATTTTCGTATCTGCCGCAGGATAAAAACTGCGGCCCGATGAAATGGATCAGAATTTATGGCAAATACAGAGGTTTATGGTGGTTATTGAAGTTTACGAGCGATTACAGAAAATTACGAGCGATTTTTGAAATTTGCGGGCGATTATCGAAAATTACGAGCGATAACTGAAATATACGGGCCACTATCAAAATTCATTAGCACGATGCTATAACGAACAGAATCAGTCGTAGCTTACTTCACTTCCATGTGTATAATCCGCTTCATGCCGGTTCAGTCCGCCGCGGTTTTCAATTTCTTTAACAATTTCGCGATGGATGGTCTGTCCTTCTTGGTTCAAATAAGGTACCATTTGTTGCAGGGAGTGATGGAAATAGGCAAGTTCGCTTTCTTCCCATTCAGATCTAGCAACCATTGAAAGTTCCGTCATATCACGGCCTACATACATAAATAAACACTCCTTTTCTTTTCGCTTTATTTTTCATTAGAAGAACGTACTTTATTCATGTATTTCAAATGAAAGGATGACTGACACATGTCACAGAAAGTAGCTTTAGTTACCGGCTCAAGCCGTGGAATTGGTCGACAGACGGCTTTGCGCCTTGCAAAAGAGGGATTTGACCTCGTGATTAATTATGCCCGCAGTAAATCAAAAGCTCTCGAAGTTGCTGAAGAGATCGAGGCTCTCGGCAGAAAGGTGCTTATTGTAAAAGCCAATGTCGGGGATGTTTCCAAAATAAAAGCGATGTTTGAACAAATCGAAGAATTTTATGGAAGATTGGACGTCTTTGTTAATAATGCGGCATCAGGTGTTCTGCGCCCTGCCATGGAATTGCAGGAAACACATTGGAATTGGACAATGGATATCAACAGTAAAGCCTTTTTGTTCTGTGCTCAGGAAGCAGCCAAACTAATGGAAAAGAATGGCGGAGGGAAGATGGTGAGCATCAGCTCATTGGGCTCAATCCGCGTCCTGGAAAATTATACGGCTGTCGGAGTATCGAAAGCGGCATTAGAAGCACTGACAAGATATCTGGCCGTTGAGTTAGCATCGAAGAATATTTGCGTGAATGCCGTTTCGGGAGGGGCCATTGATACAGAAGCATTAACCCATTTTCCAAACCGCGAGGAGCTATTGGCTGATGCTGCGCAAGCCACACCGGCAGGCAGAATTGTTGAAATGGAAGATATGGTGAATACGATTATGTTTTTGATCTCGGAACAATCAAGTATGATCCGAGGCCAGACCATCATCGTTGATGGCGGACGTTCCTTGCTTGTATAAAGGCCAATTCGACTGAGTTCAACAAGTAAGACAATAAAACCGAGACAAGCTGAGCAAAACAAAAATGTACCACATATACCACGAAAAGCACCCTACAAGGGGTGTTTTTTTTGTTTCTTGGAGTCATTGATTTCCTCAAGCAACTCATTCGACAAAACTTCTTCCTGCTCAACAATATAAGTCAAAGGATTAATCCTGTTTAACAAGAATACATAGACCAAGAGGGAAAATACCAATTGGCGAGGTGCGAATAGATGGAGGAGTTTGATCGGCTCATAAGTGAACAGTTGAAAACAATGGAAAAGCTTTTGTTCTTGCAGTCAGAAATTGAAAGATGCCAAGAGATTGAACAACAGCTGCGGACCTTACAGGAACAGACGGAGTTAGAGTCGATCAACGAAGAAATCGTTAGAATGAAAAAAGAGTTGTCCATGATTCAAGATACGTTTGAACAGCAAACCGATGAAGTAATCCGGTATTACCAAGAAGGTCAAGCAGCGTTTCTGTAACCGGGAGGCTATGTTATATATCTCTCGGCACATGTTCCTACGAGACCAGAGAGAAAGTACGTTTTCTCATAGTCTCATAGGAACCTGAGCTACCTTGCAGCTTCACTAAAAAAGCGTTTGAACCATAGTTTCAAACGAATGAGCCAAAAGTTGCTTTTTCAACAAGAGAGTTTAACATAGTCAATTCAAATGAGAATGATTCAACGATCAGGGTTAATCTGGTCAGTGATACTCGAGAAGTCTGAACGTATGCATCCTTATCCTTCCAGGATAGGGATCATACAAGTACAGGCTTTTTGGTGATTTTCACTGTCAGGTTGACCCTTTTGTTTTAAATTTAGGGATAGGCTATAATAAAGAAATAAGAAAAAGGCGAGCTTTATTCATTTGACACGTATTGGAAATTGATTTTTTTATAGCCGTCGTACAGAGAAAGTAGGGAGAAAATATGGGGATTCCCACTGAAGGAGGAAAAATCCAAATTCACAGCTATAAACACAACGGGCATATCCACCGAGTCTGGGAAGAAACCACCGTTTTAAAAGGGACACAGAATCTTGTCATCGCGGCAAATGATCGGACCATGGTAACCGAATCGGATGGGAGGACTTGGATAACCAGGGAACCGGCGATCTGTTATTTTCATTCAAAATATTGGTTCAATGTAATCGGAATGTTGCGGGAAGACGGAGTTTACTATTATTGCAATATTAGCTCTCCGTTTATCTGTGATAATAATGCACTGAAATATATTGATTATGACCTGGATATTAAGGTGTTTCCCGATATGACTTTTAATTTATTGGATGAGGATGAATATGAACGGCATCGGAGAGAAATGAATTACCCCGAAGTCATTGATAAAATTCTATACCGGAATGTCGATTATTTAATTTATATGATCCGCCAGCGGAAAGGGCCTTTTTCCGCGGAATTTATCGACTCGTGGTACGAACGCTATTTAACCTATCGTTAATAGTTGAGAAGAGAGGCCTGTTGTCACACCAACAGGTTTTTATTCTGCTTTTAAATCTTTTAAAATAATCCATTAAAAAAACGGGGGATTTATGTGGACAGCGTAAGAAGATATATGCAGTTTGTCAAACCGTATAAATGGCAAATCATCGGGACGATCTGTATCGGCTTGCTTAAATTTACCATTCCACTGTTAATTCCAATCTTAATTAAATATGTACTGGACGATATTGTGAATAACGAGACTATTTCAAAGGCAGTGAAAACGGAGAATCTTTTTTGGGTAATGGGTATTATGCTCATCATATTTGCCGTGCTAAGACCGCCCATTGAATATTACCGCCAGTATTTTGCGCAATGGACTGGAACAAAAATCATCTATGACATTCGTAATCAGCTTTTTACACATATCCAAAAGCTCAGCTTTAAGTACTATTCCAACACCAGAGTCGGCGAAGTCATCTCAAGGGTCATTAACGATGTTGAGCAAACGAAGAATTTTGTAATTACAGGATTGATGAACCTTTGGCTCGATATCGCGACGATTATTATTGCGATCGTGATTATGCTTACGATGGATGTTACTTTAACAATTGTTTCGTTAGTCTTGCTGCCATTTTATGCGTTTTCGATAAAACATTTCTTCGGTAAATTACGGTCGATCACGAGGGTTCGTTCCCAGGCGCTTGCGGATGTTCAGAGTCATCTTCATGAACGAGTGCAAGGGATGCCTGTCATTAAAAGCTTTGCGATTGAGGATTATGAGCAGGAGCGGTTTGATAAACAAAATAAAAATTTTCTTAATAAGGCACTAGAGCATACGAGCTGGAACGCGAAATCTTTTGCCGTTGTGAATACAATTACGGACATCGCCCCATTACTTGTCATCGGATATGCCGGTTATCTGGCCATTCACACCGATCTTTCTGTCGGAACGATGGTCGCCTTCATCGGCTATATAGATCGGCTATATAATCCATTACGAAGGCTGGTGAACTCATCGACGACGATGACCCAGACGATTGCCTCGATGGACAGGGTATTCGAATTCATTGATGAAAAATACGATATCGACGATAAACCGAATGCGAAGGAACTTACACATGTTGACGGAAACGTCCGCTTTGAGAATGTGACGTTTGCTTACGATGAGAAAGAAAATGCTGTTTTGAAAAATGTCAACTTGGATATTGAACAAGGCGAAACGATTGCGCTTGTCGGCATGAGCGGCGGCGGCAAATCCTCTCTTGTCAGCTTGCTTCCCCGTTTCTATGATGTAAATGAGGGGCGAATTTTACTAGATGGCACAGATATCCGGGAATTTAAGGTGCGCAGCTTGCGTGATAAAATCGGAATGGTGCTCCAGGACAATATTTTATTCAGTGAATCAGTCATTGCGAATATTTTAATGGGAAATCCAGAGGCTTCGAAGGAAGAAGTAATCGAAGCTGCTAAGGCAGCCAATGCCCATGAGTTCATTATGAATCTCCCGGAAGGCTACGAGACAAAAGTAGGAGAGCGGGGCGTCAAGCTTTCTGGAGGCCAAAAACAGCGTGTGGCGATAGCACGAGTGTTTTTAAAAAACCCGCCAATCCTTGTAATGGATGAGGCCACCTCTGCCCTTGACCTCGAGAGTGAGCATCTTATCCAGGAAGCCCTTGAAAAACTGGCCAGAGACAGAACGACCTTCATTGTAGCCCACCGTCTGTCAACGATCACCCATGCTGACAGGATCGTTCTGATCGAGCATGGAGAGATCGCTGAAATGGGGACGCATGAACAACTGATGCAAGAACAGGGGCATTATTATAAGCTATTCCAGGTTCAGCAGCTTGATTCATGATTGTTAACATAATAGATTATAATCTTTAAAGAAAACTAAAACTCGCCGATTGGCGAAGATTAGGCGAAGATATTTAAAAGGCAGTCCCAAATTCGGGACTGCCTTTTAAATATCTTCAATATTATCTTTGACCGACACTTCATTTTCATCTTTATGGAAGGATTGAAAGCTATTAATCAGCTTTTCAAGATGCTCTAATTGTTCATCATACTCGATGATTGCTGAGATTAACGGGAGCAGGCGTGTTGGCACATTTTCCTCGTCTTCATCATTGGTATGTTCCATTTTTTTGAGTTGTGTGAAGAAAAAGGACAGGAACTCCTTGCGGCTCAAAGATTGACCATTGTATTCATCTATGCAGCTGACGATTTTGATTTTCCCGATATACTTTAACAATATCTGTTCATGCTGGTGGATTAAAGAATCGAGTTGCAGCTGAATTTGTATTTGGAAGTCTTCAGGCATTAAATTGATCTCATTTTCAAATTTATGAATCCGATTTAATGTTTCATAGGCTTTTTTAGTTGTTGTGATCATTTGCCTGTAAACGACCAGTTTTCGTGATTTAGAAAGACTTTCTTTCTTAAAATAATCACGTTCTTCCTTATACATGGAATACGTCTGTTCGAGCTTTAAAAGGGTATCCTTGATCCGGCTGATATCCTTTTTCAGCAAGGTATGCTCTGAAGCATGCCTTGTACTTATACGGATCCATTTGAAAATATCTTCAGTTATGTTGTTAATTCGATTATATAGCTTGGTTTCATATTTTGGCGGAATAAAAACAAGATTCACGATAAACGATGAGAGAATCCCAAGCAAAATAGTAGAAAAGCGGATCATCGAGAACTGCAGGAAATCTCCTTGCTGGCTTTCCATGATGGCGATAACCGTCACAATGGAAAGTATGAGACTTTTTTCCGTTTTTAGCTTCAAGTTAATTGTAATGACAATGACCACAGCCAAACCGATAATAAAAATATGATTGCCAAACAACAGGACGAACACAACAGCTATAATCGCTCCAACCAGATTGCCTTGTATTTGTTCCATGACTGATAGATAGGAGCGGTAAATGGTCGGCTGAATGGCAAATATCGCGGCAATTCCGGCAAATACCGGAGCGGGCAGCTCTAGAAGTTGTGCCAAATAAAGAGCAAGAACAATCGCGATTCCCGTTTTGATTATGCGGGCACCAAGCTTCATAAGTAGAACTCTTCCTTTCTTTGACAGATAGGAGGTATTCAACGTTCCTATCTGCATAAGCAACTAGGCCATCGCAGCCTTAGGCCAGAGAACCCGACGAGTTGCTGACTTTTATATGCTTACAATATGCCATATACAAATGAATGTATATCTTAATTTACACTAATAGAAACAAAAGTAAATAATTATGAAATATACAGGGTTTAGAGGAAAGTTACAAGGGGTAAATGAAAAGATTCAAGAAATTGTAAAAAAAAAGCTGGCACTCTATGTGAGAGTGCCAGTTTTTTTCGGATTAAACAAATATCATTCTGTTGATACAGATGGATCAGCTTGCTCTTTAACAGGAACGACCTGTACAAAGTGCTGTTCAGGGTTTGCAAGCAGTTTTTCTAATGCAACAGCTTCGTCATTTTGGCCCTGTTCCTTCAGCAAGGATACATATGTGCCCAGAAGGTCTGTAATGTCTTGTAATCCGGATGCGGAAAGCTTATCAATGGAAACCTTGGCTCCCTTTGCAATCCGTCTTTGGATGGCGTCTTTCGTTAAACCGGCTTCAGGATGATGGCGTAAATAGACTACTCCGCCTGTCATCCCTGCACAAATCCATGGTCCTGGATCTCCTAGAACCAATCCTCGTCCGTTTGTCATATACTCAAAGGCAAACCCTTTAATGTTTGAATGAACCGCAAGATTTCCAGATTCTTTTTCAGAGATTGGCTGTTTTAACTGGCCGCCGATAATCATATCCGCACCGGAAAGTCTGATTCCGGCACGTGCGTCAGCATCTCCCTGCGCGACAAGCAAGCCGTGCTGTGCGCCGTAACCGAATCCTTTACCAACTGAACCATTATAGAACTTTCCATCCTTGCCCGGCGATTTAAAGATTAAAAGATTGCCGCCGATGGATGTTTTACCAGCTCCATCTTGGGCGCCGCCATTTACACTGATTTGAATGCCTTCACTGTTATACGCGCCAAGGCCGTTACCTGGAATGGATCCGTCCTTGTATGTCAGCAAAACTTGCGGAAGGGCTTTATAGGAACCGTCCAATCTTCCGCGAACACGGTGGCATGATACCCGGCTTCCCAGTACACGCTGTTCGGAAGTGACGGCGCTATATGCCCGTGATTCATGGAGTTCATCAACCCGTGAATCTAAATATTCAGCTCCGACAGCAACCTGCATCGCGCCTTCCTTGACGGAAGCAGCCGCTTCTTTATGGGGGAATTGGCTAATTTCAAGTGTTTTTAATAGGTAAGTCAGGTCGAGCAATTCTTTACCTTTTGCTTGGACGAGTAAATCTGAACGTCCAACAATTTCCTGAAGGTTCTTGACGCCAAGAGAGGCAGTCAGAGCTTTAAGTTCGCTTCCAAACGCTGTGAACATATTCATTAATCCTTGTACAGACGGATTAAACTGGCGCGGAACGAAACGGCGCAACCCATGTTCTTTTGCCTGGGCTTCTGATTCGATCTGGGTAGCGATACCAACATGGCATGTATCCAGGTGGCAGCCGCGGCAGGCTGTACAACCTACAGCAATCATAGAAAGGGTACCGAAACCGACCCGGTTGGCCCCAAGAAGCATTACTTTCAGTACGTCCATGGAGCTTTTTAGGCCGCCGTCTGCCCAGATTTCCACGTTATGGCGGATGCCTGCTTCAAGCAGGGCATTATGGGCTGCTTTAACTCCTATTTCCACAGGAAGCCCCACGTGCTGAAGAGCATGGATACGTGCAGCACCTGTACCGCCGTCAAACCCTGACAAGGTGATAATGTCGGCACCTGCTTTGGCAATACCAACCGCAATCGTTCCGATGTTGGGAACAACCGGGACTTTTACAGCGACTCTTGCTTTATCGTTTGCCGTTTTCAGTTCATGAATCATTTGCGCCAGATCTTCAATGGAGTAAATATCATGGTTGTTCGATGGCGAGATTAAATCCGATCCGATTGTAGCATTACGAGCTTCTGCAATCTTCGCCGTTACCTTGGATCCTGGAAGGTGGCCACCTTCTCCGGGTTTTGCTCCCTGGCCGATTTTGATTTCCAACAGGTTAGAAGAGTTGAGCAACTCTGCATTTACACCAAATCGTCCTGATGCAATCTGCTGACCACGGGAGTTCGGATACTTGCCAAGCATATCCTTAATTTCTCCGCCTTCTCCGTTCATACTGATCATATTCAGCTGATCAGCTGCTTCAGCATAAGCGCGGAACGCCGTTTCATTTTGCGATCCAAACGACATGGAGGCAATGACAAATGGCAGGCTATGGTCGCCAATGGAAATATCAACATCCTGTGTTGGCAGAGGCGTTTCTGCTGTTTTCAGGCTTGTTAAATGCCTGATCGTCGTTGGATTCGCTTCTTCCTGTTCCGAAATCTTTTCACCGTAGGCCGTATAGTCACCGGTTGCGGCTACTTCCCCAATCGCTTTCCAAATCCTTGGGAACAGATGGAATGTCTTTCCGATTCTTTCGGCTTCGTTGTTATAATCCAAGACACGTTGTTTAGCATCTTCTTTCAATACTTCGAAGTTCTGGGCAAGCTCATTAGACCCGAAGAAGTTCACGACATTTAGATATTTTCCAACTTCCTCATGAAGGCCAATGCTTGAGAATAGGCGGCCATAGCCTCTAAGCTCATGGATGCCGATTGTGGAGATAACTTTCTCAAGGCCCTTCGTTAATGCACTATATAAATTGACTGTTGGACCATTTGTATCGGTCGATAATGACAAGAACATATAATATGGGCTGATAAGATTCGCCCCAAGACCGTACGCGACGATGATATCATGCAAAGAGCGAATCGCAGCTGATCTTAAGAGCAGGGAACAATCGCGTCTTTTTCCTGTAGTGACAAGTGCCTGATCAACAGCTGAAACAACTAAATGTGGATCCAGCCAAAGATTGCCGTTTTGGTGAGCTGTGGCATCGTCTAGGACAATCAGCGTTTTACCATTATCCACGGCTGAAACAGCTTCAGCGGCAAGTCTGTCTAAGGCTTCCTGCACGCCTTCTTCTTCGGTAAAGGTCGTTGAAATGAAATGAGCAAGTTGAATATCCTGGAAATGCTTAATGAACTGGTCGTAGCTTGGCTGTAATACAGTGCTCGCACATTCATAGCCTATTTTGCCTTCAATCAAAAGCGGGGTCAAAAGTTCAACAACTTTGCCTGCCTTTTCCCGATCGAATAGTGAAGGACGCTTACCGATAATCGTCCGCGTAGAGAAATGTTCTGCTTCCCGGTCGCGGTCAATTGCCGGGTTGGTTACGACTGCAACGCTTTCCTTAATATAGTCAGCGAGATTTTTTCTTTCCGGGTTTAAGGCTGCCAAAGGTGCGTCATGGCCCAATGAACGGATAGGCTCCGCGCCTTTTTCAGCCATTTGTTCTACAAGCTGAACGTGATCACGCTCCCAGCCGAATGCTTTATATTGTCCGTTGTGAATTCCTGAAGGCTGGGTGTTAGAGACCACCTTTTCGAATACAGGAGGATTCAGGCGCACATGGTCATTAGAAAGGATAAAGCGCTGATTGTATCTTTCATAGACTTCTTCCTGATAGTCTTTGTAATTATATAGTTTGATAGAATCTCCATCCCATTTCAAGCCGACTTTTTCCCCTGGTCCAAGCGGCTTCGGGTCTCCGGTAAATTCAGAGGAAGGAATAATCCCGGGCTCTGAAGAGAATAAATAGGAAGTTTCTGTTTCAATATTCCAAAGAGGGCGCAAGCCTAATGCGTCTACCGAAAAGACAGCTTCATCCCCAAAACGAGAAATGATCCCGGCCGGACCTTGTGCGAAATGTCCCCATGCTTCCCGTAAATACGTGTATAAGTTTTGCAGATGCTCCGGGTACACTTTCATTTCATTGACGATTGGCGGGAATAATAGATCGATAGCTTCAAATAAAGAGTAACCGTGCCTGGCGATAAACGTTTCAATCGTTCGGCTTAAATCCTGTGAGTCACTGCCATCCTTTACAAGCGGGACACCTACCATTTTAGCTTCATCACGGAGCTTGCTGATCGTGTTGATTTCCCCGTTATGCCCTAATACACTGAAAGGCTGTACACGGAAAAAGCTAGACAAGGTGTTGGTTGAATAACGGTTATGCCCGAGTGTCATTGTGGATGCAACGAGCGGATCAGCCAGATCAGGGTAGTAATGCGGAAGAATGTCTCCGGCACCCATTACTTTATAAACAGCATGATACTGGCTAAGAGAAGCTACGTGAATATGATCGTTTTCTTCAATTTCATGTGTCAATTCAAAAAGTGCTTTTGACAATGCTTGTTGGTCAGCGAAATCAGAGGTGCAGGCAAATTGCCAAAAAACAGGATTTTCCTGAATGGCGATAGGGCCGAGTGCAGCGGAATTGTAGGCTTTGTCCGTTTCGAAAAGCAGGGAAAGGCCGTGCTTTTGCAATTTCGCTTTTATCTCTTTCTTAAGCGTTTCCGTTTCAGCTTTTCTGCTCAAGAAAAGATGGCCTACGATAAAGGAATCCTTATCAACCTCGGATGCATCAACGCCCTCAGCTGTAAGCTTTTGCTTCCAAAGTGCTCTGGGAATGTCGATATGGATGCCAACGCCATCGCCTTCTCCATTAATAAAACCAGCGCGGTGATTCATTTTTACAAGCGCATCAATAACGGCGAAGATATTTTCTCTCGTTGGGACTTTCTTCTTTTCGATGCTGGATACAATCCCACATGCGTCATGCTCCTGTTTATAAAATTCCTTAAATAAACTCGGGGTCCATTGTTGTGTCATTTTTTTCGGCGCAAAATAAGGGTAGACCTTATTGGCTGCCTTCACCTCCTATATGATTTTTCGTTTTTTTGAAACGTTGCGACGAGGGAAAAAACGTAATAACAGTACACTCAGAGGTTCAACCTTCTGATATTGTGAGAAAAAAGAGAAGAATAGACGGTATCTAAAATTTAGAATAGTAACACAATATTATCATTTAAATATTCAGAAATCAATTATTTATACAGTAAGATGGATGGAAATATAGATGAAGTGAAATAAATGAACACGTATAAATCTAGTTGGAAACGCTTTCAAATAAGGACTATAAAAATATCTGAGACGGTTGGATGTCTCAGATATGAATATTATTTGTATACTTATACGGTTATTAATTGATTTTCATTGATTTGAATGCATGTTCAATCGCTTTTAAAGTATGAAAAATATCTTCTTCCGTATGCGCAATCGTCAAGAACCAGGCTTCATATTTGGACGGAGCGAGATTAATGCCCTGATGAAGCATTAGCTTGAAAAATTGAGCAAACATGTCACCATCTGTATTTTCTGCCTGCTCATAGTTTTCCACTTTTTCCGTTGTGAAGTAAATCGTCAAAGCGCCTTTCAACCGGTTGATTGTAATTGGGATGTGGTTTTGTTTCGCGGCTTTTGTAATTCCTTCTTCAAGGATAGCGCCTAGCCTATCCATTTCTTCATAGATACCTTCTTGTTTCAGGACCTCTAAACAAGCTATCCCCGACAAAATGGATGCCGGGTTACCGGCCATTGTACCAGCCTGGTAAGCAGGGCCAAGCGGAGCAACTGTTTCCATGATTTCTTTTTTACCGCCATAGGCACCAATTGGCAGACCGCCGCCAATGATTTTTCCAAGAGCTGTTAAGTCAGGCTGAATGCCAAGCAAGTCCTGAGCCCCGCCATACATAAAACGGAAAGCGGTAATGACCTCGTCGAAAATAACAAGAGCTCCTGCTTTGTGCGTCAGGTCTAGTACGGATTCCAAAAATCCGGGGTTAGGCTCCACGATACCGAAGTTACCTACAATTGGTTCGACAAGAACGGCAGCAATTTGATCTCCCCACTTATCCAGAGCCTCTTTAAAAGGCTCGATGTCATTGAAAGGAACGGTAATGACTTCCTGGGCAATGCTCTTAGGTACTCCTGCGGAATCAGGCGTGCCTAAAGTGGCAGGTCCCGACCCTGCCGCGACAAGAACCAAGTCGGAGTGTCCGTGGTAGCAGCCGGCAAACTTGATGACTTTATCCCTTCCCGTATACGCGCGGGCTACCCGGATGGTTGTCATCACGGCTTCGGTACCGGAGTTCACAAAGCGAACCTTTTCCATAAAGGGCATCGCTTCCTTTAGCATTTTTGCAAAATTCACTTCATGTGCTGTAGGTGTGCCATAAAGAACCCCGGTTTCCGCAGCTTGCTTGATTGCTTCCGTTATATGGGGGTGGGCATGACCAGTGATGATTGGTCCGTAAGCTGCTAAATAATCAATATATTTATTTCCGTCAACATCCCAGAAATAAGCTCCATTCGCGCGCTCCATCACCACGGGCGAACCACCGCCGACGGCTTTGTAGGAACGGGAAGGGGAATTGACACCCCCGACAATATGCTTCTCCGCTTCCTTATGTAAATTCTCTGAATTGGTAAATTTCATTTTGCATGGCCTCCTAATTTACTGCAAAGTTACCATCCATTATTCTAGCACTTTTCATCTGAAAAAGCTGAGCGCGGGCATCTGGGATTTCTATTAAAAGGGGAACGTGCTCTAGACGTATTAATTGTTTTAATAAGCGCAATTGGATAAAATAATTCTTTAGGGCAAGCAGAAATTTGGAGGAGTATAGCGATGAGCAATGCAATCGAAGTTAAACAGCTACGCAAAGAATTTAAGATGTTTTCCAGCCGCTCCGGATTAAAAGGAGCTTTTCGCGATTTGCTGACAAGAAACTATAAAGTGATTCCTGCTGTCAATGACATAAATTTCACAGTAAAGCAAGGAGAAATGGTTGCCTATATCGGTGAGAATGGAGCCGGTAAGTCGACGACCATCAAAATGCTGACAGGCATCCTGACGCCGACATCAGGCGAGGTGCGTGTTAATGGAATGGACCCTCACCGGGAACGGGAGAAATTCACGAGAACAATCGGTGTGGTCTTCGGGCAGCGCTCACAGCTTTGGTGGGATATCGCCGTCCAGGAATCATTCCGGCTGCTGAAGAAGGTTTACAAAGTCCCCGATGCACAATATGAGGAGCACATGAAACTTATCATTGAAACGCTTGATATTGGACCGTTGCTAGATAAACCGGTCCGTAAGCTTTCTCTTGGACAGCGGATGAGATGTGAGCTTGCCGCGGCATTGATCCATAATCCGCCACTGCTTTTTTTAGACGAGCCGACAATTGGTCTTGATGTCCTGGTGAAAATGAAAATCCGTAAGTTCCTTAAGGAAATTAATGAAAAATACAATACAACGATTCTGCTTACAACACATGATTTAGCTGACATTGAAGCAGTTTGTGAAAGGGTCGTCATGCTTGATGAAGGAAAGATCATTTATGACGGCGGACTGCTGGACCTGAAAAATAACTGGGCGGAAGAAAAAGAGATTCATTTTCAATTCTTAGAAGAAGTTTCAATGGCTGAACTGGAATCGTTGCCGCTTTTATTTGAAACAAGCTGGGAATATGAGGAGAAGAGTCAGACCTATATCGCATTTATTAAGGAAGAAAAAGATAATATTTCTCAGCTGATTTCCTCTGTTGTTTCTCATTTCAAAATTAAAGATGTCAAAATTCATGAGACGTCTATAGAGGAAATCGTCCGGAATATTTATGAAGAGGGTATGGTTTCCACAGGACGCTGACAATCTTTATAAGAATGCCTATTTAGATTGGAAGTAAGGAGAGAGAGCCTTGGATAAATATTTTGAGATGATCCGTATCCGATTTCTAATGATGCTCGCTTACCGGACGGATTATTACACAGGAATCATCATTTACAGCATAAATATCGGGGCCTATTATTTTCTATGGAATGCGATTTACGGGGATAAAGGTTCCATTGAAGGGTTAACAAGCATGCAGATGACTACATATGTAGCGATAGCTTGGATGGCCCGCGCGTTTTATTTTAATAATATCGACCGTGAAATCGCAGCTGAGATTAAAGAAGGCAAGGTCGCGATTGAATTGATCAGGCCTTATAATTACCTGGGCATGAAAACGATGCAAGGGCTAGGCGAAGGTATTTTCCGTTTCTTTTTCTTTTCGATCCCGGGCATGGTGATCGTTTCCTTTATGTTCCCTTTGGAACTTCCGCATGATCCTGCCCTGTGGGGTTATTTTGGGATATCTTTGCTGTTTAGCTTCATCATCAATACCCAGATCAACCTTCTAACGGGCATTACGGCATTTTTCTTCTATAACAATACAGGGTTGATCAGAGCGAAACGGGTTGTGATCGACCTGTTTTCGGGATTGCTGTTGCCAATCAGTTTTTATCCATTCTGGGCGCAGGAGATCATGAAATATCTTCCGTTTCAGGGGATCAGCTATATCCCGAGCATGATTTTCACGAATGGGTTCAGGCACGGAGAGATTCTTCAGGCTTTGCTGCAGCAATCACTCTGGGTACTGATATTAATGGTACCCATCCAAGTTCTTTGGATAGTGGCTAAAAAACAGCTGATTATTCAGGGAGGTTGAGGCTGTGTTTTATGTTTCGATGTTTTTTCAATACGTAAGCCAGTATATGAAAACCAGGCTGCAATACCGTGCTGATCTGGTCGTTGAAATTTTGTCCGATCTTCTGAATCAGGCTGTCAATTTAATTTTTATCCTGGTGGTTTTCGGACATACGCAATTGTTGAGCGGCTGGAGCAGGGACGAAATCATTTTTATTTATGGCTTTTTCTTAGTGCCTTACGCGATATTTTCTGCTTTTTTTAACATATGGGATTTCAATGACCGCTATATCGTCAAAGGAGAAATGGATCGAATTCTAACACGACCGATCCACAGCTTGTATCAAATCATTATTGAGCGAATTGAACTGGAATCATTATTTGGTGTGATTACGGGTCTGGTGGTTATTTTCTATGCAGGTACTTCACTCGGTTTAGAGATTGCCTGGTACGATCCGATTTTATTCATCCTATTTGCGATTGGCGGGGCGCTTGCTTATGCGGCGGTTTTCATCGCCATCGCAAGCATCGGTTTTTGGTCGGATGCGAAAAACTCGATCATGCCGATGATGTACAATATCGGAAACTATGGACGTTATCCGGTTGATATTTATAATAAGGTCATTCGATTTGTGCTCACATGGGTTCTACCATTTGCGTTCGTCGGCGTCTATCCGGCAGCGTATTTCCTAGGAAAGAAAGAATGGTACACCTTTTCCTTTGCCACACCTGTTATCGGATTAGTGTTCTTCAGTATTTCGGTACTGATTTGGAACCAGGGCGTGAAACGGTATAGAGGGGCAGGCAATTAATACAGATGAGCACTCTTGCCAATATTTCATGATGTTGTATAATGGGCATGGAAAATAAGTGAATAATTATATCTAAAGTTTTCTAGGGTTCCGCGGCAATAAGCCGGCCTGGTCCGAGAGAAAACGGCAGCTATTTGCTGTTACACGGAGGGATAAAAGCCTGGGAGAAATACTGATTCATAGTATTCTCCCAGGCTGTTTTCATGTTTACCCTCTTAGGAGATGGATGAAGGAGTGAAGCACCATGAATAGGGATTGGATAAAAGTTGTGATAGCAGCTTTCTTTGAAGTGCTTTGGGTGATTGGGCTTAAGCACGCTGATGGTTTTTGGTCTTGGACGGGAACGGTCATTTCAATCATCATTAGTTTTTATGTGATGATTATGGCTGGCAGAAGACTGCCTGTTGGGACGGTGTATGCTGTTTTTGTCGGTTTGGGGACCGCTGGAACGGCCCTTTCTGAAATCCTAATCTTTGGCGAACCATTTAAGCTTTCGAAGATATTGTTAACACTGCTGCTTTTGGCGGGAGTAATCGGATTGAAGACGGTCACGAAAGATAACAACGCGCTAGGAGTTGGGTCTTAGGTGGCATGGGTAGCATTAGTTCTTGCGGGTGTTTGTGAAATGTTTGGTGTCGCTATGATCAATAAATTGCATAAAGATAAAAGCTGGCAATCGCTCGTCCTTTTGGTCACTGGATTCGGCTCGAGTTTCATCTTTCTCTCCATGGCCATGAAAACTCTGCCGATGGGTACTGCATATGCGGTATGGACGGGAATTGGGGCTTCTGGCGGAGCCATTTTAGGGATGGTTCTTTATGGAGAGTCAAAGGATTGGAAGAGGATTCTCTTCATTGTGATGATCCTATCGGCTGCAATTGGGTTGAAGCTTGTGGGGTAGCGGTTGAAGAGCTTTCTTTTCTGCTGATATGGGTTTCGTTCGAGCGGATATTATCGAGTTT
Source organism: Bacillus sp. CECT 9360 (assembly GCF_918741275.1). GTDB lineage: Bacteria > Bacillota > Bacilli > Bacillales > DSM-1321 > Peribacillus. The sequence goes on along the minus strand of NZ_CAKKNA010000022.1, from coordinate 7,191 downwards.
TTGGATTTATCATCAACTTTGGACAATTTATTATCGAGTTTTCGGTTATATTATCAACTTATCTCATATATCGATTTTTCAACAATATTCGACACGAATTATTGCCACAGATAAAAAGCAGCGGCCGACCTAAAGTTGGGTCAGCCGCTGCTTTTTCACATCTTTTCTTCACTATCTCTTTTCGCTTGGTCTATATCCTTTTTTACATCACCGGCCACATCGTTCGTTACATTGGAAGCTGCCTTTTTGAACTCGCGAAGGGAACTTCCTACAGCGCGTCCAATTTCCGGCAGTTTGTTCGGGCCAAATACGATAAGGGCTACAATGAGTATTAAGATTAAACCAGGGACACCGATATTTGAAAGCACGGTCTCATCTCCTATTTAGTTCAAAAGTTATATTTTCATTATAGTCTTATTTCCTTTTAAAATAAATGATATTATCCACCTTACATAACCTGTAACTTAAAATCTCTACATAAAACTGCAAATATAAATTTTTCACATATAACGTAACGGACAGGAGTAAAAATAGAAGTATACAAGCCTCTGGGAAAGAAGGGGAAGCATGACGTTTTATCTTCTGATGACATTGATTGTATTTTGCATGGTCATGAGCATTCGGGCTATTTTTATAGAAGAAAAAAGCGATAAGAAACTTTCCATGGAGAATCTGATATGGATTGCCAATATATACGCAACGATCCTGATCGGTTTCGCTATGATTTATTTATTATTCGAGTTAAATCATTATGCGGTAATCCTTGATGATGGGCTGCGCGTGACAGAAGATTTCTTTCAGCAGCTGGAGACATCCTTCTACTTTAGTGCAATGACGATGTTTTCGGTTGGCTATGGCGATGTAAGTCCGGTCGGGATAGGCAGGATTATCGCGGCTATCGAGGCATTTATCGGATACAGTCTGCCGGCAGCCTTCTTAATCAGGGCTGTGATCGACTTTGAACCGTATGACCGCAAGGATGTATGATAGTTGTGTTTGTCCAGATTATTGGGTACGCTTACCATAAGAAATTGTTATGGAGGTGGGCATAAATGACCACGGTAATCGGAAAAAAAGCGCCCGAATTTACATTGCCCGCAAGCAATGGCGAAAAGGTCTCGCTTGCGGATCTTACAGAAAAACATGTAGTTCTTTATTTTTATCCAAAGGATATGACGCCAGGCTGTACAACCGAAGCGTGTGATTTCAGAGATCAACACGAAAAGTTTGCAGAGCTTGATGCTGTGATTATCGGGATCAGCCCGGACCCGGCCGAAAGCCATGCCAAATTCATTGATAAGCACGGTTTGCCGTTTTTGCTTTTAGCTGATGAGAAACATGAAGTCGCCGAGCTTTATGATGTTTGGAAGCTGAAGAAAAATTTCGGCAAGGAATACATGGGCATCGAGCGGTCTACTTTTTTGATCAATAAAGAAGGCGTGCTTGTCAAAGAGTGGCGCAAGGTAAAGGTAAAAGGCCATGTCGAGGAGGCACTGCAGTTTCTTAAAGAACAACGATAATGGGGGACAAGATGAAGGACGCGAGATTGAAAAAGTTAGCAAACCTGTTGGTCAACCATTCGGTGAAGCTGCAGGCGAAAGAGAGAGTTCTAATCCGTGGGCATGTTAACGCAAAGCCGCTGCTAAAAGAGCTGGTGGATGAGGTCTATCAACTGGGTGCCTACCCATACATCGAATTAATCGATGACGAAATCAACCGTCATTTGTTAATGGGCTATGAAAAGGAACAGCTTCAAACCTATGCGGATTGGATGATGAAGGAATATAAAGATGTGGATGCCGTTATTTATGTTACCGGAGAGGAAAATGATGCCGAGTTTGCAGAAGTACCTTCTGAAAAACATCGCATTTGGGGAGAAGTCATGAATCCGTCCACATTTTTCTACGTCAACAATCGTCGTTGGGTACTGCTGAATTATCCAACAAAAGGATTGGCTCAAAAGGCAGGCATGAGTTTAAGCCGTTTTGAGGATTTTTTATTGGACGTCTGTACTGTTGATTACGAGAAGATGGGCAAAGCGATGCAGCCGCTGAAGGAATTAATGGAGCGGAGTGATAAGGTTCGGCTTGTTTCTCCCGGAACGGATTTAACATTTTCGATTAAAGGCATTCCAGCTGTCGTTTGTGCAGGTGAAAACAATATCCCGGACGGCGAGGTTTTTACGGCACCGGTAAAAGACAGTGTTAACGGAACGATTTCCTTTAACACCCCTTGTTCATATCAGGGAACAACCTTTCGTGATGTTTCATTAACCTTCAAGGATGGTAAGCTGGTGGATGCAAAAGCGGATCAAACGGAGAAAATCAATCAAATTTTCTCGTCTGACGAAGGTGCCCGCTATATCGGCGAATTTGCCATTGGTGTCAATCCGATGATTAAAGAACCGATGGGCGATATTTTATTTGATGAAAAAATCTGCGGAAGCCTTCATTTTACACCGGGCGAGGCCTACGAGGAAGCAGATAACGGAAACCGCTCTGCGATCCATTGGGATATGGTGCTGATCCAACGCCCGGAATATGGCGGTGGAGAGATTTATTTTGATGGTGTATTAATCAGGAAAGACGGCCTTTTCATCCTGTCTGAATTAAGAGGGCTGAACCCTGACGCATTAAAATAGGTATCAGTGGATTTTCATGAGAGAAGGCTATTGTCCAACGCAATCGGGATATATCCGAATATACTCTAAGTAAGGGAATACCTCCTCAATGTTATTCTTTCGCGGGCCTAGTGCCCGTGTTTTTTTTTGCCGGAAAGAAGACAAAAACACACCAATCCTCGGTTTTATTGCAACTGCGATTAAGTCCTCAATTATAAAGGCGGCCAATTGGTAAAATTTCATTAATAAACCTGCAAAGTTCTTTAAAAATGTGGTGAAACATCTGGATTACATTTGAATTTTAAAATTGAAGTGTTATATATTCGGGGGATTCCCAGACTAAATAATTTCTGCTCGATTATTCAGATTTGTGCTCGATAATCGGAGTTTGTGCTCGATTCTCTGGATTTGTGCTCGATAAACAGAATTTGTGCTCGTTCATCACAAATTTCTGCTCGTTAAGCGGATTGAGGGATGCTAAAAAAGGTGCAGCATCTTCAATAAAATGATTCAAACCCCCAAAGCTGGTAAAATGAATATTAAGATAAAATTTCGGAGGGCATAAGATGCAAATACTTTCGACACTGATTCCACCAGAGTATCTTCAAACTGACATGAATAAAAAATTTCCCTCACATGAGTTCCATTATCAAAAAGGAATTGCAACAGAGGAGGATCATAAACTGAAAGAAGCCGAAATCATCATTACGTATGGCGAAGATCTGACGGATGAGCATATCAAGAAGGCCGAAAACCTGAAATGGATTATGGTCATGTCCGCAGGTCTCGAGAAAATGCCGTTTGAGGCAATCGACGAGAAAAACATACTGGTCACGAATGCGCGGGGAATTCATAAAATCCCCATGGCAGAATACACAATCGGCATGCTTCTGCAATATGAAAAACAATTGAAGCTGCTTCTGGAAAATGAATCGCAGGAAAAATGGGATCGAAGGATAAAGGTGGGGGAGTTAAACAGCAAGACGATCCTTATTATCGGCACCGGGGCGATTGGAACTGAGGTGGCCCGTCTTGCGAAGGCATTTCAGATGAAAACGCTTGGGGTAAACAGAAGCGGTAAAAGCGTCGAATATATCGATTCCATCCATAGTCTGAACGAGCTGCCAGAAGTGCTGCCGCAAGCCGACTATATTGTGTCTGTCCTACCGAGCACGGAGGAAACACAGAACCTGCTTAAGAAGGAACACTTTAAGGCAATGAAGGACAGCGCTGTATTCATGAATATCGGACGCGGTGACCTTTATAATGAGGAAATATTGCAAGAAGCACTTACCAACCATAAGATCAAACATGCTGTGTTGGACGTTTTCGGGCAAGAGCCTCTTCCTGAAGGACATCCATTTTGGGGTCTTGACAACGTCACGGTAACACCGCATATCTCGAGCATAACAAAGAACTATCTTCCGAGATCTTTTGAGATTTTTGAGCACAATTTTGAGGAATATCTAAAGGGTGGGAACGAGTATATTAATGTAATCGATCCGAAAAGGGGATATTAGTAAATGAAAATTTATACAAAAACGGGTGATAAGGGGACAACCTCATAGTATACGGACAGCGCGTTTCGAAGACAGACAAGCGGGTGAGGCATATGGAACATGTGATGAAGCCAATTCAATGATCGGCCTGGCCTTAAGCCATCTAAATAACGAAAGCTTTTCCGGTAAAGAGAGTATCCTGGAAGTGTTCCATAAGGTCCAGACGGCATTATTCCATGTTGGTGCCGAACTGGCAACTCCGGGTGGCAAGGAAGTTAAGTGGAAACTGGAGAAGAGGGATGTCGCCTTCATGGAGGCGACATTGATGCATGGGTACCCTGCCTCACTACCGCCATTGACCAACTTTGTCCTTCCGGGAGGACATCCGGCAGGAGCCGCTTTTCATGCTGCAAGGACAATTGTCCGCAGAGCTGAAAGATGCGCCCTTACCCTTGAAGAAAGTACGGAACCTCTAGTGTTGGCTTATTTGAATCGTTTATCGGACCTGTTATTCGTAACGGCCAGGCTTGTAAATCATCAATTAGGCAGGCAAGAACCGACACTTCATCAGGAATAGGATTAAGTTTCCAGTGAGTTTATTCTATTAAGATAGTAGAATTATTGACAAAGTATATTAATGGAAGGTACACTATTTATAAATATTCTAATGTAAGAATATATTTATTCTAAGGAAAAGAGGTGCATGACGGTGTCTCAACTACAGCTTAAAGAAGCGTTGGATTCATTAAAGGATACCGGAGTCAGAATTACTCCCCAACGTCATGCTATACTTGAATACTTAATAAACTCAATGACCCACCCAACTGCCGACGATATTTACAAGGCATTGGAAGGGAAATTTCCAAACATGAGTGTGGCAACCGTTTATAATAATCTGAGAGTATTCCGTGAGGTTGGCTTAGTCAAAGAACTCACATACGGAGATTCTTCAAGCAGATTTGATTTCGTTACGACCAATCATTATCACGTGATTTGCGAGAACTGCGGAAAGATTGTTGATTTTCATTATCCAGGATTGGATGAGGTAGAACATCTAGCCTCGCATGTTACTGGCTTTACAGTCAGTCACCATCGTATGGAGATTTACGGCAATTGTCCGGACTGCTCAGCTAAAGAAGCGCATTAAAAAAAGTTCCGCCGCTAATGGTTGGAACTTTTTTTCTTTTTATATTCACTTCCGCAATGAATTTGAATTAAATTCCTCTACGGTTATACTTTTCGTCAAATTCCTTGCCTTCAAGATTCTTATCAAGTGTTAATGGTTCGTTGCAATGCATACATATATCGACACGTCCCAAAATTTTAGTGGCTTTGCCGCAGTTCGGGCATTTCACTTGAACGGTCTTCGTAGAAAGCATGCCAATCCAAAAATAGATGACTGTGCTTGCCACGATGCATAAAAGCCCTAAGATCATGAAGATTGTCATAATGATTGGGGAGTTTCTGAAAAATATCCCTCCATACATGACAATGAACCCGATGAAAATCAGACTTAAAGCAAATGTGCGTATCTTATTTATTTTGCTAGAATATTTCGCCATAGTTGTCCCTCCCGAGATTTAACTATATCATACCATATTGGTGAAGATGAATATTTAAAAACATAACATAATAGATCAACTAACCGTTAAAAGCAGGGACATTCATAACGATTGTCGAAGTACATAAATATTAAGGTTTTGGAGGAGTTTATAATGGAAGATATCCTTCGTCCGATCTATCAAGAACGGGCCAGCATGCAATCAACACTTGGGATTTTATCATTTGAAAAAAGAATAAACGCAAGTTCGATTACAGATACGTTTGATTACGTTCTGTTTGTCATTGTCAATAAAGCAGAAGAATCCGTTTTTGTGAAACATTATACATATAACGGCCAAAAGGCTGCTCTGCATATCGTAGAGGAAGATCAATTAAAGGACTGGCTTTTGTTGGGAACCAATCGAAAGGTCGTAGAGTGGATTCAAAATGGGAAAATTTTATTTGATAAGAATGAATATGTCTCCAATTTAAAAAAGGAGTTAAGGGAGTTTCCGTTTTACGGACGTAAGGTCAAAATGGGGATTGAATTTGCAAAGTTAATCAGAAGGTATATGGATGGGAAAGCTTTTTTTGAGAATGGACATTTTCTTGATGCATACAACAATATCGTTCACTCCTTGCATCATCTGGCACGGCTAGAAATTATCGATCAAGGGTTTTATCCAGAAGTAACGCTCTGGAACCAGGTGAGACATATGGAACCGGAAATCTTTAAGCTATATGAGGAACTGGTAAGCAGTGAAGAACCATTGGAAAAACGGCTCGAGCTTCTATTCTTGGCCAGTGAATTTCTGATTTATTCGAGAACCAACCTGGGATCTCAACATTTGCTGGAGATTATGAAAACGAATGAAGGTTCATGGAGGATAGCGGAGTTGATGGAGCATCCAGAGCTTACTCACTATTCCGTCGATCTGAGTGTCTTATTAGAATATCTTATAGATAAGAATGTTATTGAAGAGATTAAAGTAGAAACTAAGGGCCATGAGGTTTATCATCGATATTATCGTGCGGTAAAATTATTTTAAAAAAGTTATTGACCTATTGCTCGGTTAGGTGTTATATTAATAAACGTCGCTGCGGGACGAGAGTTATCGTAGCTTCGAAATAACTTAAAAAATTATCTCAAACAAGTTATTGACATAGCAAGCTAGAAATGCTATGATATTAAAGTCGCTTCCGAGAGAAACGACAACGAAATTGCTCTTTGAAAACTGAACAAAACAAAGCGCCAACGTTAATTTTAATAGTGAGCACACACTATAAAAGCAAATGAGCTTTTCAAACATTCTTCGGAGAGTTTGATCCTGGCTCAGGACGAACGCTGGCGGCGTGCCTAATACATGCAAGTCGAGCGAATTTCAGGGAGCTTGCTCTCTGAAGTTAGCGGCGGACGGGTGAGTAACACGTGGGCAACCTGCCTGTAAGACTGGGATAACTTCGGGAAACCGGAGCTAATACCGGATAGATTCTTTCTTCACATGAAGAGAGAAGGAAAGACGGTTTACG
>NZ_CAKKNA010000021.1 GCF_918741275.1 Bacillus sp. CECT 9360 | reverse complement strand
TTGTATTCTACCACTGAACTACTTCCGCATGAATAATGCGGGTGAAGGGACTTGAACCCCCACGCCTTGCGGCGCCAGATCCTAAGTCTGGTGCGTCTGCCAATTCCGCCACACCCGCATACAAATACAAATGGTGAGCCATGAAGGACTCGAACCTTCGACCCTCTGATTAAAAGTCAGATGCTCTACCAACTGAGCTAATGGCTCGATATAAGTAATTCTTTCTGCTGCTTCATCGTTAAAGATGTGCTCAATTTACCTCTTTTCAAGACGTAAACTTCGCAACTCGCAGCTTCGTCACTGATGTAACGCTCGTCTCTACCAACTGAGCTAATGGCTCGGTATATGAATAATTTTGCTGTCTTGCTCTCAAAAAAAGTGGTGGAGGATGACGGGATCGAACCGCCGACCCTCTGCTTGTAAGGCAGATGCTCTCCCAGCTGAGCTAATCCTCCATTATTAACATAGATATTGAAATGAGCACTTCCCAAGGATACATCCATAACAAATGTATTTGTCTTTCCTCAAAAGCGACTTTATTAATATATCATTTTGCCAAAGATAAATCAAGAGACTTTTAAAACCTTTTTAGTTAACGAATCTCCATCCCTACAAGTAGATACGAAGTACAACTCATGCTAAAAACAGATAAAAATATTCAATAAAATTATTCTGAAATAACAATAATCCGTTAAAAGTCATTACTTAAACGAGATTCGTTGAAAAATTCATGTTATCTGCTAAAAAGACCGACTCTCTAAAAACTTTGAATGTCCAGTGGTTGCTAACATTCGAGCCTTACGAAGAATCGGTCCTGTTTATTTAACGATGGCGCATTAGCGGAAATAACAATACGTCCCGGATGGATGGCGAATTGGTCAGTAGCATCACAAGACGATCTACACCAATGCCGAGTCCGCCTGTCGGAGGCATGCCGTATTCGAGGGCTTCAATGAAGTCTTCGTCCATTTCATGAGCTTCATCATTACCCTGTTCCTTTTCCCTTAACTGAGCTTCGAAACGCTCGCGTTGATCAATCGGATCATTAAGTTCCGTGAAGGCATTTGCATATTCACGGCCTACAATGAACAATTCGAAACGATCCGTAAAGCGAGGGTCTTCCTCATTTTTCTTGGCAAGAGGTGAAATTTCCACAGGATGGCCGTAAATAAAAGTAGGCTGTACCAGTTTTTCCTCTACAATTTGTTCAAAAAACTCATTAAGAATATGGCCGAACTCCATGTTTTCTTTTACTACAACACCATGTTCTTTTGCAAGGGCATGAGCTTCTTCTTTGCTCAATTGCTTCCAGAAATCGACCCCTGTGTATTCTTTAACCGCATCAGCCATATGGAGTCTCTTCCATTCTGGCTTTAAGTTCACTTCATGACCTCCATACTGGACGGTTGTTGTTCCGAGTACTTCCTGTGCAATATGCGCGAAAAGGTTTTCGGTGAGGCTCATAATATCGCGGTAGTCAGCATAAGCCTCATACAGTTCAATCATGGTGAATTCGGGATTATGCCTTGTTGACACCCCTTCATTACGGAAGACCCGGCCGATTTCATACACCTTTTCAAGACCTCCCACAATTAACCGCTTTAAGTGGAGTTCAATCGCGATCCTCATGAAGAGTTCCATATCAAGTGCATTATGGTGTGTAATAAAAGGACGCGCTGCTGCGCCTCCGGCGATCGAATGCATCAGTGGAGTTTCCACTTCAAGATATCCGTGATCATCTAAGTAACGGCGCATAGCCTGAATGATACGACTGCGCATGATGAAGTTTTTTTTGCTTTCTTCATTGGTTATTAAGTCGACATACCGTTTACGGTATCGTTCTTCGACATCCTTTAACCCATGGAATTTGTCGGGAAGCGGACGAAGTGCTTTTGATAAAAAAATATAGTCGTTCGCTTTAATGGAAAGTTCCCCGACTTTCGTTTTAAAGATCGTGCCGCTCACACCGACTAGATCGCCAAGGTCAGTCTGATCAAATATTTTATAAGTGTCTTCCCCTACGCCATCCTGACGCACGTAAATTTGAATCTGACCACTAATGTCCTGAATGTGGGCAAATCCCGCTTTTCCTTTGCCGCGTTTAGTCATAACACGTCCAGCCAAAGTAACCTCTATGTTTTGTTCATCTAACTCTTCTTTACTTAATTCCCCGTAAGCTTCTACAAGCTCCTGGGCAAGGTGGCTACGATCGAATCTGTGGCCGAATGGATCTTGTCCATTATCGAGCATGGCCTGCATTTTTTCGCGCCTTACTTTGAGCTGGTCATTCAATTCCTCATGACTCATGAAATCATCTCCGTTTTTTTTATCGGTGCTATATATTCCTTCAATTTGAGTGTTCACATTCCTTCTCTATTTTGGCACAAAGCATATGAATCGAACAGTTATTTATGCCGAAAACTTGGAATTGTCCATATAAAAACTGCCAGCAATACTGGCAGTTCAATTTAAGCGTATTATAGGTAAACAGCCAAAGAATGTCAACCGTTCTAGACTGCGAGAATGTTTTGTTCTCTTGCTTCCACTTCTTCAACCAGTCCATATAAAAGGTTCACAACATCTTCTCTTGTGTTGCACTCATTTATGCCTTTTCTTGCTTTTGCATTTCCGCGAATTCCTTTTAGGTACCATGCAGCATGCTTGCGCATCTCACGGACTGCCACATTTTCGTTCTTTAAGGCAATCAAGCGGTCCATATGCAGAACGCAGACATCGATTTTTTCGCGTGCAGTTGGCTCTTCAATGACCTCGCCCGTTTCAAGATATTTCACCGTGCGGTAGATCATCCACGGATTACCGAGTGCGGCACGGCCGATCATCACTCCGTCCACGCCTGTTTCTTTCAACATTCTTTCCGCATCCTGCGGCGTTTCCACATCACCATTACCAATGATCGGGATGTTAACGGAGTTCTTCACTTTACGAATGATATCCCAATTCGCTTTTCCTTCATACATTTGTACGCGGGTTCTGCCATGTAAAGAAACGGCTTTTCCACCTGCGCGTTCTACAGCCTGGGCATTTCTGACGGCATAAATATGGTCTTCATCCCAACCCATGCGCATTTTCACGGTAACTGGTTTATCAACTGCATCGACAACAGCGGATACCATTTCGTAAATTTTGTTCGGGTCTAGAAGCCATTTTGCACCTGCATCACACTTCGTGATTTTTGGAACCGGACATCCCATGTTGATATCGATGATGTCAGCGGTGGTGTTTTTATCAACGAATTGAGCCGCCTCTACCAAAGATCCCTTTTCTCCTCCGAATATTTGAAGGCTGAGCGGCTTTTCTCGCTCATCTATATAAAGCATATTCAACGTTTTTGCATTTTGCAAAACAATTCCTTTATCGCTGACCATTTCAGCACATACCAGACCAGCCCCAAATTCCTTCACCGTTAAACGGAACGCCGAGTTGCAGACCCCGGCCATCGGTGCAAGAACGACACGGTTCTTCATCTCTATATCGCCAATCTTAAACACGTGTAGTCCTCCTTTAATTCAATATCACTCATCTTCCGGCGGCCGCAGCTCATCAACTGTAACATCGAGCATTTCGGCTACCTCCAGCAAAAAGTTGTTTGTCGGCTTTCGGTTTCCTCTTTCGACTTCACCTAAAAGTGTGACGGAAACTCCGATTTCCTTTGCGAACCCTTCCTGTGTATATCCTTTCAGCTTTCGAAAAGCGCGAATGCGCCTGCCCCAGTTTTCCGCTTCCATAATCGAACTCCTTCTTTATCCTTAATCTTTTCAAGAACATCAATCAAAGGTGTTTCCATCTTCGGAAGCATGATGTCGGGGTTCAATTCCAGCAAAGGAATGATCACAAATGCTCGTTCTAGCATCCTAGGATGAGGAACAGAAAGATTCTCTGTTTCAATATTTTCTTGATTATAGAGCAAAATGTCAAGGTCTAATGTACGAGGACCCCAATGAATTTCCCTTTTTCTCCCAAGCGTTCGTTCAGTCTCTAAGCACTTTTCCAACAATTTCTCAGGCTCATAAAAGGTTTCAATCTTGAAAACAGCATTTAGAAAAAGGGGCTGATCGGTAAATCCAACTGGGTCTGTCTCATAGAGGGACGAAATATCAACTACCTTTATTCCTTCATCTCTATCTAAAAGCTCAATCGCTTTTTTGAAAAAATTAACACGGTCACCCATATTGGACCCGATGGAAATATATGCGCTGTTTTTCAAAATTACCGTCCCCTTTTAATTTCCACCGCGACTGATTTATAATGACCGGGAATTGGAGGGTCCGGTTTATAGACCTTTACCGTACAAAAATGAATTTCTTTATACTGTCTTAATATTTCCGAAGCGATGTGCTCAGCGATGGATTCTACAAGCTTAAATGTCTTACCTTCCACAATGCCTTTGCAAATTTCGTATAGCTCGCCGTAATTTATCGAGTCTTCAAGATTATCGCTTTCGCCCGCCCTGGATAAATCCAGTTCGATTTCCAAATCGACGGCAAACCGTTGCCCAAGCCGGTTTTCCTCAGGAAATACGCCGTGGTAGCCGTAAAACTCCATCTGATTTACAAAAATCTTATCCACTATATTCACCCTTTCCGACAAGAGCATCCATCATTTTAGCCATGCGGGATATCTCTTTAACATCGTGAATCCGGACGATTTGGCAGCCTTTTTGTATACCGTAGCAGACTGTAGCGCCTGTACCCTCCATCCGTTCTTCTGCCGGCAAATCGAGAACATGTCCGATCATTGATTTCCTGGACGTACCGAGCAAAACCGGATAGCCTAATGATACAAGTTTATCAAGGTTACGCATCATTTCCAAATTTAATGCAAAATCCTTAGCAAAACCGATCCCCGGATCAAGGATAATATTTTCATCCGTAACCCCAGCCTGTTTTACGAGTGTGATGCTTTCATATAAGTCATTAAAAATGTCACGAATAAAATGGGTATAGGATTGGTTGTCACGGTTATGCATCAGGATGATCGGAACCCCGTACTCACCCGCTACCGCTGACATGTTATCGTCGGCTTTAGCCCCCCATACATCGTTAATTATATGGGCGCCTGCTTCCAGCGCCAATCTCGCGACGTTCGCTTTATATGTATCGATCGAGATAGGGACATCTATTCTTTTCGACACGGCTTCAATAATCGGAAGCACCCGCTCCAATTCCTCTTCCTCTGCAACAAACGTATGATTCGGGCGGGTCGACTCGCCTCCGATATCAATAATGTCCGCTCCATCCTTGACCATCTGTTCTACCTGCTTGAGGGCAGCATCCATCCGGTTAAATTGGCCCCCGTCCGAAAAAGAATCAGGAGTCACATTTAAAATGCCCATGATTAACGTTTTATTTCCATAGTCCAATGTATGTGATCCGCATTGTATGGTTGAAGTGCCCATCTTTTTCTCCTTAAATTAGATTTCATTCATGCCAAAAAGCGAGGTCCGATATGTTTGATATTGACTAAATAACAGACGGGTCACTTTGCCGCCCGCTCCTTGATATACTCCGATATTTTCAACTTCCCTAAGACTGAAAATCTCTTGTATGGAATTCGTGCAAAAAACCTCATCCGCCGCGCTCATATCTTCTATTTTATATAATCCTTCGTGAAACTGTAAACCGGACCGCTTGGCAAGTTGAAGCAGAAATTGACGGGTAATCCCATTCAGTATTCCCGTCTGGATAGCCGGAGTATAAAGGACATTTTCTTTTACCCAAAACAGATTAGAAACAATTCCTTCAGCCAGATAGCCAGCTTCATTCAAAAAAATGCCTTCTGCATCATCATTTTCTTTTATCTCCCGTTTTGCGGCAATATTATTTAAATAGTGGTGGGATTTTAACCGTTCGGATGTTTCCGGTGTATTTCTGCGCGTTTTCAAAAGAATGCCCTTCTTTTCCTGCAGCCCTTCCGGAACCGTCATTTGCTGCATGAATATAAGAATGTTCGGCCTTTCATAGGGAGCCGTTTGAAGCCCGACCGGCTCAGCCCCTGCTGAAATGTTCAATCGGACGCGGGCATCTTTCAATTTATTCGCAAGCAGAAGCTTTTGCAAAATATTTTCTATTTCTTGTCGGGAACAAGTATGGAGAATGTTCAGTTCTTTTAATCCTTTATTTAGTCGGCTTATATGGTCATCCAGCAAAAAGGGGTGTCCGTCATAAATACGGAACGTTTCAAACACACCAAGACCATATAAAAACCCATGGTCAAAAGGCGAGATCACTGCTTCACTCTCTTTTACAATTTTCCCATTCACAAACATATACATATATTTTCCTCTTCAATCCTGATATATTTTGAAAACCAAACTACACTTGTTGCCGAGCCCTGTTCGCTTTCAGGAAATTCCGCAATAGCTGTTTGCCGCTTTCGGTCATGATTGATTCTGGATGAAACTGGACTCCTTCAATTGGCCATTCCTTGTGCCGGATTCCCATGATTTCTCCTTCTTCTGTCCAAGAAGAAATCACAAAACAATCCGGTATGGATTCACGCTCAAGGATGAGCGAATGGTAACGGGTGGCAAGGAACGGATTAGAGATGTTTTCATAGACCGTTTTTCCGTCATGGTATATCTGCGATGTTTTCCCGTGCATCAGCCTTTCAGCTCTCACAACCCGGCCGCCAAACACCTGGCCGATCGCTTGATGTCCAAGACACACCCCTAAAATAGGAATCTTCCCCGCAAATGCCTCAATCGCAGCGAGGCTAACGCCCGCTTCATTAGGGCTGCATGGACCCGGTGAGATCATTAAAAAATCCGGTACAAGCTGTTCGATCTCCTCGATTGTTATTTGGTCATTGCGCCTTACAACTAGCTTTTCCCCCATCTCCCCCAGATGTTGGACTAGATTATAGGTAAATGAATCATAATTATCGATCATGAGAATCATCGTGTTTCCGCCTTTTCTAGTTCTGCCTGTTCTTTAGCCTTGTGAAGTGCCATCGCTTTTTTCAATGACTCCTTATACTCAAATGCTGGGTTAGAATCTATGACAACCCCCGCTCCGGCCTGGATATGTGAGATTCCATCCTTCACGAGCATCGTTCTGATCACAATATTAAGCTCCATATCTCCTGAGTCGCCTATCCATCCGATTGACCCCGTATAAATGCCACGGCGGACCGGCTCCAGCTCTTCAATAATCTCCATCGTTCTGACTTTGGGTGCACCGGTAATCGTCCCTCCTGGAAACACGGCATCGATCACATCAAAAGCATCCTTACCATCGGCAAGCTTTCCCTGTACATTGGAAACGATATGCATGACATGGGAATACCTTTCGATAACCATGAACTCGTTCACTTCTACAGTTCCGTACTCACAGACCCTGCCTAGGTCATTTCGTTCTAAATCGACGAGCATTACATGTTCTGCGCGCTCTTTTTCATTCTCAATAAGCTCTCTGGCAAGCCGCTCATCATCCTCCGCATTTTTTCCTCTTGAGCGGGTTCCGGCAATCGGCCTGGTGCTCACTTCGTTATCTTTCTTCTTTACCAGAAGCTCTGGTGAACCGCTGACAATTTGAAAATTCGGATTCTGAATATAAGCCATATAAGGCGATGGATTTAAGAGTCTTAATTGTTCGTATACATCAAGCGGATGTGCATGAAGCGTACTAGATTGACGCACCGATAAATTCACTTGAAAAATATCGCCGTCGGCGATAAATTTCCTAATTTTCTCCACAGCCTCTTTGAATTGCTCTTCCGTCAAGGAAACGTCTTCTTTTTGCTGTTTCTCTGATCCTTTTAAAGTTAAGCTTTCAAACTCTGCCCTAGCAGATATCCATTGATCTTTCATCGTTTGCAGCTTTTCATCCGCCATTATTTCTTCATTAATGCCGCAGACACACATAAACCATAGCCGACGCTCTTTATGGTCATAGACAAGGATTTCGTCAAAAGCCAAAAAATAAACATCAGGGGTTCCTAAATCGTCTTCCGCAAGATTGGGCAGTTTCTCAATATAACGAATATAATCATAACTGACAAAGCCGATTACACCGCTTTGAAAATCAGGGTATTCCTCATTCTTTTCGATCTTCCTCTGCTTCACCCATTCCTTTAAAGAATGGAGTGGGTTTCCGGGAAGCTGCTCTGTCACCCCATCAGAGCTTTCAATTGTCAGCAAGTCATCTTTTCCGGACAATTCTGCTACTGGATTGATGCCTATTATCGTGAAACGTCCGTCTCTTCCACTTTCAAGCATAACGTGGTGAGAAAGATTCGCGGACAATAATTTATAAACGGGAAATACATCATTTTGATCAAATGGAATGTTGATTGCAAACACTTTCCGTTGCTTCTTCACATATTTCAACCCCTGTGTCTGAATATATTCATATTCAACGCTCATAGTTAGAGTTTACTAATTAACAGAGGAAAATCAAATCAAAAAAAGCAAAGTCCCCTAAAAGGACTCTGCTGATAGTTGGATCTTTTATTCGAAATTATATAGTGGCGTGCTTAGGTAGCGCTCCCCATTACTTGGAATGACTGCAAGGACTTTTTTGCCTTTACCTAGCTTTTTCGCCACTTCGACCGCTGCATAAATCGCGGCTCCGGAGGAAATCCCACCTAAAATTCCTTCTTCTTTTGCAGCTCGGCGGGCATATTCAAATGCCTGGTCTGTGCTGACTTGAATGACTTCATCGTATAATTCGGTATTCAGAATGTCCGGAATAAACCCTGCGCCGATCCCTTGTATTTTATGCGGACCTGGCTTGCCTCCTGATAAAATCGGTGAATCGGAAGGCTCTACCGCATAAATTTTCACATCCGGATACTGTTCGCGTAGAACTTCACCCGCACCCGTAATCGTACCGCCAGTACCAATACCAGAAATGAACGCGTCAAGCTGGCTTCCCATTTGCTCAACGATTTCCTTCCCGGTCGTCTCGCGGTGAACCTTTGGGTTTGCCGTGTTCTTAAATTGCTGAGGCATAAAATAGCCATTCTCTTTAGCAAGTTCCCCAGCCTTGGCAATGGCACCCTTCATCCCTTCAGGACCAGGAGTCAATACTAAGTCGGCTCCGTAAGCACGCAGCAGGTTACGACGCTCTAAACTCATCGTTTCAGGCATAACCAAGATTGCCGGATATCCCTTTGCAGCTGCAACCATCGCAAGACCGATGCCAGTGTTTCCGCTGGTAGGTTCAATGATTGTATCACCAGCCTTTAAATCTCCGCTTTCTTCAGCTGCTTCAATCATCGCAAGAGCAATGCGGTCTTTTACGCTGCTGCCAGGATTCATGTATTCCAATTTTAAATAAATATCTGCGCTGTTTTCATCGGCAATACGATTTAATTTCACAATTGGTGTTTGGCCGATTAACTCGACAACTGAATTTGCGATCTTCGCCATATTCTCCACTCCTAATACCAAGTATTTTTATTGGTTTTATCTAAAATGTACCGTTTTCATTCACCGATGTCAATATTTTTGAATGATTTCATCTACTTAGCTTCTTCTTGAAGTTCCTCTAATTCATCACTTGAAAAGTGATAGGTCTCATTACAAAAATGGCACTGCGCTTCTGCTTGTCCGTCCGTCTCGATAATATCGCGGATTTCATCTTTCCCTAAGCTGATAAGAGCATTTCCGATCCGTTCCCGAGAACATTGACATTTAAATTCGACCGGCATCGTCTCAAGAATTTTCACATTGCCTTCCCCTACTACTTGTTCAAGAATTTGCTCCGGTGTCAATCCATCTTGAATCATCTTTGAGATCGGCGAGATCTTGCTTAGCCGTTCTTCGATTTGAGAGATTGTCTTATCATCAGTGCCTGGTAGCAATTGAATGATAAATCCTCCAGCTGCGAGTATCGAATTATCGGGATTAACCAAGACACCGACTCCAACGGAAGAAGGCACCTGTTCCGACGTAGCAAAATAATAAGTAAAATCTTCTCCAAGCTCCCCTGAGACAATAGGAACCTGCCCGCTAAAATTTTCGCGAAGTCCTATATCTTTAACAACCGACAAGGTTCCTTCAGTACCTACCGCTCTCCGTACATCCAATTTTCCTTGTTCATTTAAGTCAAAATGAGTTTGTGGATTGGTAACATACCCCCGCACCTCGCCTTTAGCGTTGCTATCAACGAGAATGGCACCAATCGGCCCTCCGCCGTCCACTTTAATAGTGAGTTTGTCCTCTCCTTTAAGCATCGCTCCCATCAGCAGGCCGGCTGTCATCGATCGCCCTAGCGCCGCAGAAGCAGTCGGCCACGTATAATGGCGCCTCTGTGCTTCGCCAACTGTTTCAGTTGTCGAAACAGCATACGCGCGTACCTGTCCGTTATAACCTAAAGCCTTTACTAAATAATCCTTCATCCTATATGCCCCTTTCCTGGGTGTATTACCTGCTTTTAAGTTGGTCTATATTTCGTTTATAAATGAGCTGCAGCCCTTTCAAGGTTAAAAACGGATCAACAATGTCAATGCTGTTCGATTCATTGGCAATTAAGCTGGCAAGTCCTCCTGTAGCAATCACTTTCGGCACTTTTATGCTTTGTGCCTTCATTCTGCCGACGATTCCCTCTACCTGCCCTACATAACCGAATAAAATCCCTGCCTGCATTGCGGCCACTGTGTTTTTACCGATAATATCGTCAGGACGGGCAATCTCGATCCGTGGCAGCTTTGCCGCCTTGGAATATAGCGCCTCTGTTGAAATGCCGATTCCCGGTGCGATAGCCCCGCCCATATATTGTTTCTCTTCATTAATGTAACAATACGTTGTCGCCGTGCCAAAGTCGACGATGATAAGAGGACCGCCGTATTCATGAATTCCCGCAACGGCGTTAACGATTCTGTCCGCTCCTACTTCCCTGGGGTTTTCATATTTTATATTCAGTCCTGTTTTGATTCCAGGGCCGACAACAAGCGGTTTTATTTGAAAGTATTTTTGGCACATTCTTTCAAGGGCAAACATAATCGGGGGAACAACGGATGAAATGATAATCCCATCGAATTCATGAAAGGATAGCCCTTCTTGTTCCAATAATGACTTAATGATCATACCGTATTCATCTTCTGTCTTATGGCGGTTCGTTTCAATCCGCCAGTGATATTTTAAGTGGTCATTGTCATATACACCTATCACTGTATTTGTATTCCCTACATCCAAAACAAAAATCATCGATCATCACTCCGGCAATTTATTCTTCAACATCATACCACAGAAGTTTTTTTCTCTGCCATTAACTAAGCCTTCCACGAGGGAAATCCCCTCTGTACTCAGGTAGCTTCCCCAGAAAAAAAGGCATCTCCGCTTTCACGGAAATACCTATACAATCGTTACTCTTTATTTTTTCTATCGTCTTCATTCGGGAAGGACAGTGGTTTATCCTGCGGATGTCCTTCTACTATACCCGGTGTGTTTGTTTCTTCATCCCTTACTTCCATCGGATCAGGATTTCTTTCATCCAAAGGCTTAAGAAGGGCTTCTTTTTCTTCTTTCTTGGATTGAATGGTCACCTTCACATCATCATCGCCATCTATTTTACCGTTGAGAGCCGTATATTCACGCTCCGGCAATTTACCTTGTTCAAAGAGACTCTTTATTTGTTCTGCATCTAGAGTTTCAATCTCAAGTAAGGTTTTCGCGATAGTATCAAGCTGTTCCCTATGTTCAATGATGATTTTCTTGGCACGTTCATACGATTCCTTGATAATGCGCTGGATTTCTTGGTCGATTTCATATGCAATAGCATCTGAATAGTTTTGGTCATTGTTAAAATCACGGCCTAAAAATACCTGGCCCTGTGTTTGGCCGAATTGAAGCGGTCCAAGCTTATCGCTCATTCCATATTCGGTGACCATGCTTCTCGCGATGCCCGTAGCACGCTGGAAGTCATTGTGGGCTCCCGTACTCACTTCGCCGAAAACTACATCTTCAGCGACGCGCCCGCCTAGAAGTCCTGCGATTTTATCAAGAAGCTCAGGTTTTGTCATAAAGAAACGGTCTTCCTTAGGAAGCATAATTGCATAGCCGCCAGCCTGTCCGCGGGGAACAATCGTCACTTTATGGACAATTTCGGCATCATCTAAGACTAAACCGATAATGGTATGCCCTGCTTCATGGAAGGCAACGATATTCCGTTCCTTTTTGGAAATGACCCGGCTCTTCTTGGCTGGACCAGCAATGACACGATCCGAGGCCTCATCCAAATCGGACATATCAATTTTCTTTTTATCCTGGCGGGCAGCTACAAGCGCTGCTTCATTCAATAGGTTTTCAAGGTCTGCACCGGAAAAACCTGGTGTGCGCTGCGCAATTGCCTTTAAGTCAACACCGTCACTCAATGGCTTATTACGTGCGTGAACCTTAAGTACCGCTTCACGGCCTTTAACATCCGGGCGTCCAACCGTAATTTGACGGTCGAAACGGCCTGGTCGGAGCAATGCCGGGTCAAGAATATCAGCACGGTTTGTAGCGGCAATGATGATGACCCCTTCATTTCCACCGAAACCGTCCATCTCTACAAGCAATTGGTTAAGCGTTTGTTCACGCTCATCATGGCCCCCGCCTAACCCGGCACCACGCTGGCGTCCAACCGCATCAATTTCATCAATAAAGATTATACATGGAGCATTTTTCTTCGCGTTTTCAAACAAATC
Organism: Bacillus sp. CECT 9360; assembly: GCF_918741275.1. Lineage (GTDB taxonomy): Bacteria > Bacillota > Bacilli > Bacillales > DSM-1321 > Peribacillus. Next base: position 43,556 of record NZ_CAKKNA010000021.1, on the reverse strand, counting down.
ACGAACACGGGATGCACCGACCCCGACAAACATTTCAACAAAGTCAGAACCGCTAATTGAGAAGAAGGGAGTACCCGCTTCCCCGGCTACCGCTCTTGCCAGCAAGGTTTTACCTGTACCAGGAGGCCCTACAAGAAGGACACCTTTTGGTATGCGTGCACCAAGCTCGACGAATTTGCGCGGGTCTTTCAAGAATTCTACAACCTCAACCAATTCCTGTTTTTCCTCATCCGCGCCAGCGACGTCTTTAAAACGCACCTTTTTCTTTTCATCATTGTATAGCTTTGCCTTGCTCTTTCCAAAGTTCATGACACGGCCGCCGCCTCCGCCTTGAGCCTGATTAAGCAGGAAGAAGAAAAGAATAAAGATGATGACAAACGGAATGATGGCGGTAAAGAATGTTACCCAGCCATTCGTCTCTTTTGCCGGTAATACTTCTGCCCCAGAATTGCCCACCTTGTTATCAGCGATGGCCTGGTCGATCCTCTCCTGGGTTGCCTCGCTAAATGTTAAATAAGTCACGAAGAACTTATTTTCCTCATAATTCTCTAACTGCCCCCTGATCTCGTAAACGCCGCGTTCAGGCTGCTGAGTAAATGATTTAACCTCCCCATTTTCCAAATGTTCAAAGAATTGGTCCTGGGTTATATCCACAGTTGGCTCATTGTTATTATTAAAGATGCTTACAATACCAATGATCACCAAAAAGATAAGTAAATAAAATATGGTATTACGGAAGATCCGATTCATCCCTTGTCTCCTCTCACGATAAAACAAACTATAGTAAATCTTATCATAGAAAATAATTGTATTACAATAAATTAACACCCATGGAATAGATCAAATAAACATTAATCGGAAAGCGCCTTATTTTCCAGAGTAAATCTTGGGTTTCAATACACCGATGTAAGGAAGGTTTCGGTATCTCTCCGCGTAGTCAAGCCCGTAGCCTACCACAAATTCATCAGGCACAACGAACGCTGTATAATCGGGTTTAATATCCGCTTTCCTTCCCGTCGGCTTATCAAGCAGCGTTACAATCTTAATCGTCTTTGCTTTTCTATAACGGAATAATTCCACTAAATAACTGAGCGTTAAACCACTATCGATGATATCTTCAATAATTAAGATGTCCCGGCCTTCCACTGAAGTATCCAGATCTTTAATAATTTTTACCTCTCCGGAAGATACGGTAGAATTTCCATAGCTTGATACATCCATGAAATCCATTTCCAGGTGGGAATCAATCCTTTTTAATAAATCGGCCATAAATGGCATGGCGCCTTTTAAAACCCCAATCGCAAGCGGGAAACGGTCTTTGTATTCGTTTTCTAGCTGATCCGCGAGCTCTTTGATGGCTTTCTGGATTTCTTCCTCCGTTATTAATACCTTTTCAATGTCATTCTGCATGGTCATTGTTATTAATTTCCCCCTAGAAGAATTAAGCTTCCTTATATTCTAAATAAATTAAACACTGTTCATCAAGGTGCGCTAGCCATTCGTGTTTCGACTTTTTCAATCCGGGGAGCCATAGAATCTCTTCCCTTTGATTGACGACAACGGGCCAGGCCTTACGTTCTGACATTGGGATTTTTTCATTAATGAAAATATCCTTCAGCTTTTTTGAGCCGTCCAATCCTTTTACAGACATTCTGTCCCCATTCTTCCTGGTACGGATTTTCAACGGGAGATCCGTTTCGGCTGCTACGATGATCAAGGAATGATTCCCCCGAGACTCGGGGATTTCTCCATTTATATATTGCGCTTTAATTTTATATCCATTCGGAAGAATAATCTCACCGGGAATTTGAAGTGAAAACGTGTAACCCGGGCTAGATTTTTGTAAAAATCGAAAGACACCAGTGCCATAGGATTTTTCCACAATCAGCCCGTCCGGAAGATGGAATTCAACGGATGGTTGAGGATTAATAAACAAAGCTAAAATATGATCAATATGTAATGCTGAAAGCGATGAAGGCCTTTCTATATAAAGATATTCTAATATTAGTTGAATGGCTCTTCTTTGTAAAGGTTTTGGCATTGCCGTTAATGACTCCAGGTGTATGGACGCCCCGTCCTCTTGCTTCCGAATCCAGATCGTTTCCAAATGTTTAGCCGCGAGTTCCAGCAGATAAGCCTCATCCTCAAAAAGTTCCTCACTGAAGCGCTGATAGTGTTCATGAGTTTTCGGATTTTCCTTTTTCAAAAATGGCAATACCGTTAGACGAAATCGATTCCGAACATAGACACCCTTTTCATTGCTTGGGTCGATTCTCGGCGTTAACGCGTTTTGCTTTGCATATTCCATAATTTCATCCTTGCTCGCTGCAAGGAGTGGCCGTATGAGAAAACCGCCATGGAAATTCCTTTTTACTGGTATACCAGCTCTTGCCATTCCCGATGCTCCGCGTGTGGTCCTCATAAGCATCGTTTCGATTTGGTCATCTCCATGATGGCCTAAAACCAAATTGGATAATTGATATGTATCCATTACTTCTTTAAAGAAAGCGTAACGAAGTTTTCTTGCGGCATTTTGTGTACTTTCACCAGTACGTTTTATATATTCAGTAACATTTATCCTTTTCCCTTCAAAAGGTATCTTCCATTCCTTGCATACCTTTTCCACGAATAAATAATCCTGATAGGACTCATCTCCCCTGAACATGTGGTCGACATGGGCAGCTACAAGCTCCAATCCAAGTTCTTCACTTAACGAATGAAGAAAATGAAGCAGGACAAGCGAATCCGGTCCCCCGCTAACTCCTACAAGCAGTTTGGATTTCTCCGGGATTAAGTTATGTTTGTCAATATAGTCAAGGATTTTTTTACTGAACATAGTATCTTCCTTCTGTTCTTTGAGATGGCTAAGCTTACATGAATGCCTGTCCCTATATTACATTCCAGAATTAAAATGGTTTCATCATTAAATCTCCTTAACTATATCATAAGAGCTGTCCATAAATGTAGAGCATATACAGCATTGAAACAATCGTCACTAATAAGACCGTTTCAATCATGCCTCTTTTGCGCTTTTTCAAACTCTTTCTATGGTTACTTTGCGCCATTCTGGCCTGGCGTGTTGCAGCAAGATTGGCTGAAGGCGTTGATGTCGAGGCCTGTTTTTTAGTGGTTTGTCTGCTTAGGATCCCAATTAAATCATAACGCATCTCATCTGCTGAAGAATATTTACCTACAAGGGCTTTTTCGATTATTGCTTTATAAGGTGTTAGTTCTTTCTTTTGCCTAATCAAGTCTTTAAGCTGTGTATACCCTTCTCCATTTTTGGAAAAACGCGTCGGGTAAGACGAATTGATCATAATCATGGCAACGGCAAATAAATCATATTCGGGATCAGCCCTTCTTGAACCCATTCCCCAATATCCCCTATCAAAAAACTCAGTGAACTCCTTGACGGACCTTCCAATTAACGTTGTGCCTCCTACATCAATACAACGTATTTTATAGTCTGGGAGAGTCACAATTAAATTTTCAGGCTTTAAATCCCCAAACACCCAGCCTTGTTTATGTAAAATAGAAAGACTGGATAGCAGCTGGAGCATCAAAACGCCAATCCATGCCTGACCTTTATTTTGAATGAATGGGAGATAACTTTCGCCCTTTATATATTCCATTGCATAAAATGGCATCGTTTTACCATTTTTCACATAATCATCGGCTTCCATAAAAGAAGGTCCGAGGACGGATCCTTGGACCTTGGAAAAGGCTTTAAGAATATTCATCTCAGAAATGATGGATACGCCATTGTCACTAAGCTTTAACGCCACGTATTTCCGGTCGTTTTCAGCCAGATAGACAATTCCGTTTGCGCCGCTGCCTAATTCTTTAATGACTTTATAATCTTTTTTATTCCATTTCCCCGTAATGACGGTGCCGGGAAGAACGTTACATTGATTCCTCAAAGTATTGTTCATCATCATGTGATAACAATCCCCTTAATGAGCGTTTTTTATTGAAGTAATCGAGAGCTTCACTAATAGCAGGTCCTGTTGGAGTGATGCCGCCAGTCGTGAGTTTTGGGAAGATTTTGGTTAGCACTTCCATTTTCGGAGTCCAATCCAGCAGTTTTTCGACATCCTTCTTTTTCCCGGGAAATACAAATACAGAAAACTGATTGTCCCCCATCCTGGCATTCATGCTTAAGGACAGATCCAAAAGTGCATCCTTTACGGTAGGAAGCTTATGCTTCATGCTCGCGCTTGTATCGACAAGCACCAGCACTTCCAATTGACTCGTTTCACCGAGTTCATCCACGACCTCCATTACTTCTCCACGTTTTTCCGGCGGAAGGTCTTCCATTTTTACAGAGTTTCCTAATATCTGTTGCAGTTCTTTATTAACAACGCCCTGAATTGTCTGAGTCATAGCTTTCTTCGTCACCATCTGCACGGTCTGAGACAGCGCTTGAGAATAAACAATTTGACTTACCCCGCCCCCCGAAAGAGCGATAGATTCAATTTCCTTCATGCCGCTTTCATCAATTACGTCATTTTCCATGACTCCGATCACGTTAACTGTTATGCCCTGTTCTCGGGCGAGTGCCGCTACTGCAGCCGGGTTCTCTCCCTGGTTTGAACAGCCATCGGTAATAAGCAAAATTTGACGCAGAGTTCCTGGTTTCATAACAATCTCCCCTTACATTTTAGTGTTACCATCCTTAACCAAAAGGAGAGATTTTATACGGGATTATGCTCTTTTTCGGAAGGCATTGACTGGTATCGATGCCCATTTTGGCGTGTTATGCTCTATTTTAGCAATGACAATCGTCATATCATCATCAATCATCCCCCGTGACCGGATAACCTCTTCTAAAAAGATATCTGCTATTTCCTGAGGATCATCGGTCTGCAATTCCTTTATCTTGCGTTTTATCCAAAAATCAAAATTCTCAACATGTTTCGGAGCGTCGAAAATGCCATCGCTCATCATAATCAGCAGATCGCCGGCTTTTAACTCTTCCGATACGACATCTACATCAAATTCCTGGATAATTCCTATAGGCAGATTACTGGATTCAATTTTTATTACCTTATCGCCCCTTTTAATGAAGCTCGGAGTCGAACATATTTTAAGAAACTTCGCTTTTGCATCCTGTAAGTCGATCATCGCTAAATCAAGGGTAGAAAAAATTTCATCCGTCGTCCGCAGAGACAGTACAGAGTTCACCGATTTAATTGCAATTTTTTCTTCTATTCCTGATAATAAGAATTTTTGCAGCAGCTTCAGCGTTTCCGTGCTTTCGAAATGGGCCCTTTCTCCATTCCCCATTCCATCGCTGATGGCTAACGCATACTTGCCGCAGCCGATTTCCATCATGGTGAAGCTATCTCCTGATACGAGTCCTCCCCCTTTGGCCGCATGAGCCACCCCTGTTTCTACGGTATACTTTTTGGCGGACCTGAATACGGCATGACATTGTCCACTTGGATAGGCAGCACATTCTTCTGAATGTACCACGATTGTTTCTCCAACTATATCTGAAAGCATCGGCGCTATAAGTTTTTCTGCCTCTCCTCTACCATGACAATACGGGATGCTCATCTCAATATCGATATTTCCCTGTTCGAGGCAATAAATTTCTACATGTCCAATATGTAAGCCGAAATCTTGGATCGTCTCTAAAATTTGTTCCTCCTGGAGGTGGTGGTTCTGTCTCTCCCGCTGAATCTCCTTTGCGAAATCGTCCATGACGGCCGACACGCCCCGGAGTTGGTCCGCGACTAATTTCCTGCTTTCCTTCACTTGCTTTTTCAAATTTTGGTTGGCCTGATAATACATTAATTCTTGTGAAATGGCGGCAATCACTTGCGGACTACGGATGCAGTATTTCCCCCACTCTCTGGCCGTATTCGGCGGAAGCTGGCCATCGTTTTCATAGAGCTGGTGCATAATTTCCTGCATGCCTCCGTAGGTTGTTTCAAAATTATTGGACCAGCACTGTTCTTTCTTAAAGCACATTTGACAGGTCTTTTCCGTAACATTACTCAGGAAATAGTCTAGTTCTTTTTCATCCTCTTCCACTTTGCCCCGTTCATCTATTTGTGAAAAGCTATTCGATAATGCTTCGAACACACTTGAAAATTGGGTAACCCTTTGCGCAGTTACATCCCTCATTCTCCTCATATATTGTTGCTGTTCGTTGAGATGCTCCGATGTTCCTGGAATATGTCTGGCAACACTACCAATGATAGAAGAAGGTGTTAACAGAAAAAGCATGATTGAACATAGAGATTCATACATGGTAAGCATGATATTGTTCGATCCTTCTCCGTATAAGCCGATTAAAAGAGTAGCAATCAAAAGGCCAAACGAAACCCCAATCTTTTTGCCTTCTTTTAAAAGCCCGCCAAGCAGTCCTGAAAACGCAAGCAGGCTCATCTGATAGAGGCTTGTGACACTAGCGAGGCTGAAAATCAAGCCCGTGACGACACCAACCGTGGAACCGATCGCTGCTCCACCAGCCAGCCCGAATAACAGGACTAGGTACCTGGATAATATATGTTCTAGGGATAGGTCATAGATAGTCCAGCCAATCGTTCCGGTCATAACCGACGCAAGCAAAATGATGACACTTATAACTTCTTCCGTTTTTAATGCCTGCGTTTTTTTTCTAACTGACAAAAGCGGGAGGCATTGAATGAAGATCAGCGTTAAAATCATCGCAAGTCCGGCCTCCACTCCTATCATCATCCCATCATATATTTGAATGCTGCTTGCCCTGATATATTGCTCTGCTAAATTGACAAGGACAAGTGAAACAAATACATAGATGGACATCGTTTTAAATTGTCCCTCCAGCCCCGGTTTTTTCACTTTATATATAAGCATCAAGAGAAAGGCGGATAAAAAGACCGTAATAGCGTTTAAATAATGTACGGTAACGGCTCCCGCTATTAGTCCAACCAACGCGACAGGCGCCTTGTCACGGCGCATCATGTATACGGCCGCAAAAAATGGAAGGCCAAATGGAGCAAGTTGAGAAAGAATTAGAGCTCGTCCCAGTAAGAAACCGATGATCAACAGTACAAATCCCTTTCTCAAAAAAACATCTTCTGCCTTCGTTTGAAGATGATTGAACCAATTGATCGCATCTGTTTTGGCATTCTGTAACTGAACATCGGCCATAGGCTCTATTACATTTCGTTCAATCTTTTCCATCGGAAACACTCCCATTTATTTCAATTAGTTGTGTTTCATTATAAAGAGCCATTGTTTATAATTTTGTCACAATCTTGTAAATGCAACTATGAAAAGTTCGACTAATTTCTTTCCGATTACGCATAACTGAACAGATTTCTAAGAAAATAAGCTGAATCATTGTGTAAACGAGTATCGTTTGGATAAGAAAAGGAGATTTTTTATCTTTTTTTTGTGGATAAAAGGTGGAATACATAAATTAAACTTTCTAGACGACAAAAAAATAAAAGTACGGTTGACAATTCATTCTGCCTGGTCACATAAGATTTGTTGTGCGGCGGCTAAAGCGTAAGGTTTACCCGCAAGGTCTTTGGTTCCATCCGCCGCGATCTATGTCATTTTCTATTAAAAAGCCATGCGACAATGCCGATCAGTATCGCGAGAACCATTAATCCAAAACCTAAAACAATAAAGGGCAGCACATAAAAAATCCCAAAAAACAAAGTTCCTGCGGTGAGTACGCAAACGCCTATTACATAAATGATAATCGGTCCAAGCTGCGAGGAAGTAAATCCACGCCTGTGAGCAAGAAAAAGCCACAACAAAAAGAGCAAGAATAAAGCAGTCACATAGTAAATCAGAAACACCTCCTTTTTTAAAAGGCAGCTTTCTTCATATATATTGACATCTCATCCTTTGCATACCTAAAGAAAAGCGCAAGCGCCCTGTAAAAGGAACATCGACTAAGATCTGCCACATCGTTATGTCTTACGTCGATGCCAGCCCCTTTTAAAAAGGAAGAACGACTAAGACCGTCACGTCCTATGACGAACGCTGACGTCACCACGTCCTGTGGAAGTCCGGAGAGGGGTGACTTATGACCTCGAGGGGCTGGGCGCTGGAGCTAGACATCAAAGCGTAAGCGCCCTAGATTAAGGAGCGTCGGCGCAAATCACGTCCTTATGTCGTAGCTGGACAGCTTTCAAAGTTAAAAAAGTTATGCTTGAGCATAAAAGAAGGCAGACTCCCGGGAGTCTGCCTTTATCTATCATATAAATTTTTCAAATGAAAAAATGGCTATACCTTTATTTCAGCAGCAGGTTATCCGCGTCTTCCTCCTCTGCCTCCCCGTTTTGTTTCGGTACTGCGCTTGAGAGAGGTTAAACGTTCTTCACTATCTTTTAAGAAACGCGCCATCTTTTGATCGAAGTTTTCCTTCGGCTGGAAATTCCCCTTCGAGCGGGAATCTTTAGAACGGCTGTCGTTCCCTCTTCCCTGGCGTGGGCGCCCGGAATAAGATTGTTGTTGTCCTTCCGGTTTGTCTACAGCTTTCTTGATAGACAAGCCAATTTTGCCGTCTTTCTCAACATTAATGACTTTTACTTCTACCTCGTCGCCGACTTTAAGATGATCGTTAATATCTTTTACATAATTGTCAGCCACTTCACTGATATGAACAAGCCCAGTTGAACCTTCCGGCAATTCAACGAACGCTCCAAAATTTGTAATGCCTGTTACTTTCCCTTGTAACTTGCTGCCTACTTCGATTGACATAAAAAAAATGTTCCTCCTTAGAAATTTAAAAATCACTTACATTATATTATAACGAAAGGAAAAAAACAGTGTCAATATTAGTCACTGTCTTCCTTTTTTTTAGGCAGGTTAAAAATAATTTCCCCTTTATCAGACAAAAAGTAATCCCGTCTGGCCAATTTCGCTATATATTCATCATCGTTCAATTTGGTGATTTCTTCTTTTAAAAGCACTTCGTTCTTTTCAAGCTTTGCTAGCTTGGTTTGCAATTGCTCTTTCTTATATTCTTTTTCCTTCAAAGTAGCCGCTTGCGTTAGGAGAGTGGAAACAGCCAGGGTAAAAAGGACAGCAGCACAAATCGCGTAGAAAGTCAGCCGGCGTCTTAAGCCGCGCTTCTTTTTTTCAACAGATTGTACTTTTATTTCTTGTTGAAAGACATAAGAGGATTCGATTTGTGTCACTTTCTTTTTCCTGAGGCTGCCCATTTTACCACTCCTTAATCAGATTTGTTTCTCCATTTCGCTGCTATGCTCTTAATAACATTCTTGAATTTATGAAGAAATCCTGTAAGCTTCTTAAAAAATTTATCGACATTTTTCGTTATAAATTGTGGGAAATAGCTCCAAATTCTTTTTACTATCCAACCAAATGGGCGTATCGCCATTCCTAATATTGATTGTATCATCTTTACAAGGAACTCGAACAGTGCATAAATACCTTTTCCAAGACTAACCAATAGAAAAAAAATACTAGCTATTACCCATTTTATCGGATGAAAAATGAGAGTTTGAAATGATTTTGCAATAAAATTTGAAGTCGCAACGATAAAATGAATCATCAATTCCAAAAATTTGTTGAACAAACCCTTGAGTAGCGCCTGATAGGCGGAAAAACCGCATAAAAGAGCGAGCAATAAATAAAACCGTAATTCTCCTTCATTCACCAAAAATAACACATAGAAAATCAGCAAGCCTTGAACGACCCAAAATAGGAAATCATTCGCGAAGACGATCCAGCTTTTTCTCTTTGACCTCTTTAAAAAGCGATTGTACGTATCAAGGGCAGCTCCAAAGTAACTGCCCATCCCAATCATCGCTATCAGAGTATAAAACTGTACAGATAACGTCATTTGAATAACTTGCCAAAGAACCCTTTAGCCTTATCTCCCGAATGATCATCCAAGTAAATCAAATCAAAAATTTTGCCTTTAATCGAAACGATTCCTTTGTCTACGTCCAGGTTTTTCATTTGCAGGTTTTGTCCACGGATTGATAAAAAGCCCATTACCGTCTCTAAAAGGAATTCTTCATTATCAAAGCTCTCCACTTGCTTAACACCGGTTATTTCCAATAAACGGCGTCCTCTCATCACCACATCATGTTCCTGAACTGTAGCCTTTGTACTGTTTTGTGCCGGGTCAAAATATTGGCTCATCTTCATCCCTCACATTAACACAATTTTGTACAAGTATATGTGTCCGCCCGTAAATTAGAACAAGCCATTACAGACGATTCCCCTCAGCCATGTTTTCTTCCTTGAGAACGGTGTACATGTCAGCCGCTTCTTCTTTTTTGGTTGTATCCTGGATTCGATTGATGACAACCGTCACTTTTTTCTGGCCGAACTGAACAGACAATTCATCGCCGACTTTCACCAATGAGCTTGCTTTCGCCTGTTGGCTGTTAATGAATACTCTACCTTTATCCGCTACTTCCTTTGCAAGGGTGCGGCGCTTAATTAAGCGGGAAACCTTTAAAAACTTATCAAGTCGCATGGACATATTTCTTCCTCCCTAATCAATATCCCTTGGCTTTTGCTTGTTCCCAAAAACGATCCAATTCCTCCAGTGTATAATCACTAAAAGGTTTACCGCTTTGTTTAACAAGAGATTCAATGTATGTAAATCGGTTATAAAATTTTCGATTTGTCGCATTCATCGCTTCCTCTGCCTGTATTCCATAGAATCTGGATACATTCACAAGCGCAAAGAAAAGATCGCCAAGCTCATTTTTGATATCGTCTGTATTATGTTGCTTATTAAACTCGATTTCGAGTTCTGATATCTCTTCTTTAACCTTGTCCCAGGCACCGGAAACATCTTTCCAATCGAAACCGACATTAGCCGCACGTTTTTGCAGTTCAAATCCACGAATCAGGCTTGGTAAAGCTCTGCCTACACCATCAAGCAATGATTTTTCCGTATTTCCTTCCTCAGCCCTCTCTTCCGCTTTGATTCTTTGCCAATTTTCCAATACGTCCTCCGTACCTTCTACCTGTACATTGCCAAATACATGCGGATGGCGTCGGACCATTTTTGCCGATATTCCCTCAATTACATCATCGACTGTAAACATTCCTTCGTCTTCTGCTATTTGGGAATGAAGCATAACCTGCAATAAAACATCGCCCAGTTCACCAATCATCCCATCATCATCTTCGTCATCTATTGCATCAATCAATTCATAAGCTTCCTCTATTAAATAAGGCTTTAAACTTTTATGCGTTTGTTTCTTATCCCACGGGCAGCCGTTTGGGCTTCTCAATACAGCAATAATCTCTCTTAATTTAGAAAATTCTTTGTACCGATAAACCTCATTTTCAACCGGTGGGACATACACGCTTGTTAAGTTGCTCAATTCTTCCATCTGTCGATCCAATTCGTATAGGATCACTTTTTTTATTACCTCTTCCTTGCTGCCCGCCGCTTTGACAATATATACTTCATGATCATCAGGTAGTTTCTCCATCAAAGTCAGCTTTACATCCGAGGCAACAAAAGAATCATAAACTTGGCCGATAATCATATGTTGATTTGTATGCAAATCATCCTTTGACAGTGCTGTTCCATCCAATAATTGAAACCCGTCGATCGGATCAATTTTTAACGCCTTGAACAACGGATCAAGAAAGCTTTGTCCACCATCTATCTTTATCGAAATATCCCGCTCCGGTCCATTCTCCAATAATAACTGTACCGTTTTCTCCGCAACCATCGGGTGTCCCGGAACCGCGTAAATGACAGGCTCTCGTTCCGCTCTACTGAGCAAGGTTTCTGAAATCTCTTCATACACCTTCTCAAACATTTCATGCTTTTGATAAATATGATCAAAGCTCTCGAAGATGACTCCTTCAGCGCTTAATTCATTTATAACCGGATGCTCCATTGTGCGTACAAGACAGAGAGAAGCCTGTTTCAGCTTCTTATAAACTCCCAATGGAAGCTGATCCAAATCACCGGCTCCAAGGCCGAGGATCGTAATTTCACTTTTCACCGTAACAATCACTCCTTTCTTGTTCAGTTTTAGAAAAGCGTAAGCGCCCTGCAGGTAAAGAATAACGACTAAGACCGCCAATCGTTATGTCTTCGTCATTCTGACCCACATCCTGTGGGCCACCGATTGGCGAGACTTAAAGGCGGAGATTAGGCGTCGTTGCCCTGATGCAGATAAGAAAGTCTATACATTCCTATCTATAAAGAAATTTAACCAATTTGGTTCCTACCGGGAGCATTTCTAATTCACGGCGAGTAAACATTCCTTTGCGAAGGATGACCGCTACAAATATACATCCTCCTAATAACACTCCGCCCAAAGCTTGAAAAGCTGCCAGTATTCTGTTTGAAACCTCATCCTCAAAGACATGATTGAAGCCCCACACTAATACGCCCATTAAAATAGTGGCTTGAAGGAGTATCAGCAGCTGCTGTCTATCAAATAATGACTGTTTCAAATGTTTTTTTAATACAGCAAAAAAAAGGAGGGACATTACAAAAAATGAGATGACCGTAGCGTAGGATGCCCCCATAATAAGGGAATGGGGAACGAGCACTAGATTTAATAGCCATTTTACCACGATGCCAGTGACAACGATTAGTATCGTTTCAAGATTATGTCCTAGGCTTTGCAATATCGAAGCTTCGGCCATGATCACGGACGTAAAGATAATTGAAACAGATAATACCGCCAATTCGGCACTTCCTTGATTGTCTGTAAAAAGCATATAATTTGCAGGCTCTATAATGCAAAAAAGGCCGACACCCGCGGCTGCCCCTATCGTCAAGCTGATTAAAAGCGCCATTTTAATGATAGGAATCATTTCGCTTCTTCTCTTTTGCTGCACAAAGCCTGAAAGCAATGGGACAAGTGACAAAGCAATGGAATTGGAAACAACAGTTCCAAGCTGAATAAGCGGCTGCCCGCGATCGTACACACCTTTCCATTCCTTGGCCGCGATTTCCCCTAAGCCGCCTTTTCTTAAAAGCATGTACAAATTCATCGAATCAACTAGCTGTATAAAAACCAGAATTAAACTTGCGATACAAAAGGAAAGACCTTGCCATAACAAAATCTTGGTAATCGCGGGAAAAGTCTTTGCTCGCACCCTGGACTGCTGCACTTTTTTCCAGTCTTTTCGTAGCCATACAAATGATACAAGTACAAGCACGGCTGTCACTCCGCCGGCTATTGAACCAAATGCCGCACCTGCACCAACGACATACAATGAATATCCTTGCTGAATCAACACAAATGAAAACACGAGAATGGTACTTATTCTCACGACCTGCTCAAAAATTTGGGAAGCAGCTGTTGGAAGCATATTATGAAATCCTTGATAATAGCCCCTTACTACCGAGATAAAAGGCATGAGCAAAAAGGAAAAGGCTATAATCCGGATAAGATCGGCAAGTTCCGGATCCCTCATTTGCCCTGCAATAAAGACTGCTCCAAAATATAAGCCCCCAAAAAGCAATAAGCCAACCAGACTCAGGATAACAAAGGAAGTAAACATGATTTCTTTAATCGTTAATCTCGAAGAATGTCTTTCGGCAATTAACTTTGAAATGATCATCGGAAAACCAAAGGTAGAAAAAGCAACAGCAATACCATAAAAAGGGTATACCTGTTGATATATATAAAAACCGATATCACCAGTGATATTCTGATAAGGAATTCTGTAGGCCGCACTGAGGACTTTGATGAATATAGCTGCAAATGTTAAGAGTAAAGCTCCCTCAAACAGCTTTTTTGATAGATGTTCAGGCTTCTCAGCCATTAACTTTCCCCTTCCTGACTCTTATGTTGTGTTTGTATTATAACATAACACGAGAGGCAGCCTGGCGCTGCCTCTCATTATTAATCGTATGTAAGCCAGGCCCCCACGAGGCCCGTCTTTTTTCTTTATGATTCCATTTGTCTTGCCAAAAATCCTGCTGCCGTTTCAACTGCTTTTTGCTCAACCTCGCCGACCGTTGCTTCTTTAGAATAAATGACGACCGCTCCAATTGGGTCTCCGTTCGCAATGATCGGTCCGATTGTATAGGATTGAACATCCTCTTCGTTTCCATCGACAAAGGCAATGCTCCCTTTTTGGGTTTCGAGCAAAGAATGACGATCTTCCATCGATTTTTCCACTAACTCACTAATACTTTTATTGAGGTAATCTTTTTTGGAACCTCCTGCCATCGTGATATAGGTATCACGATCACAAATTAACACGGGACTGCCAAGGCTATCATATAAAGCTTCTGCATACTCTTTTGCGAAATCACCTAATTCACTGATAGGAGAATATTTTTTCAGGATTACTTCTCCATCCCTGTCAACAAAAATCTCTAATGGATCTCCTTCTCGGATACGAAGGGTTCTGCGGATTTCTTTAGGAATAACCACTCTACCTAAATCATCAATTCGGCGAACAATACCAGTTGCTTTCATCTTGTGTTGCCTCACTTTCATCTCATTGATTTTTTGGGTGACGATTTCACCATTACCATGCTTGCACTTAGTATTTTTTCATATGGAAAGTTCTATACATTTTGATTGGATTTTTCTTTCTTTTGGTGTTCTTCCCATCAAAGGCAGACAAAAGCAAATAAGACCCAATATGATCAAAACGTTTATGCTGTTGTTTGATTCTCAAGTTTTACGTGCTGTAGACCTTTTACAAGCTCATTCAGTACATGAAGCCACTTTTCTGCTTCTGTGTCTTTTGTGTGCAATACAAGCTTCATTCTTCCAGCTTCCATACCAAAACCGACCATACGCCCATACTTTGAACCTAATTGAACAATCTTCTGTCCATCAATCGCGCTGCTTTCTTTTTCCGAGATAAGAATCGAGATATCCTGTTTTGCCTGTTTAACGCTTTCAATTCCTGCCTGAATAGCAAAGATTTTCGTCTCTGCAATCATTAATAAATAGGTAACTTCATCCGGATATTCTCCAAAACGGTCAAGCATTTCTGCCTGTAATTCCTCGAGTTCTTCAAGAGACGCAACTCCCCTGAACCTTTTGTATATCTCAATTTTTTGATGCCCGTCGGAAATATAAGAGTCTGGGATGTAGGCATCTACATCCAGGTCGATTTCAAGTTGTGTGCCTTTATCTATAGGTTTATCGTTCTTCCGGACTTCCACTGCTTCTTTCAGCATTTGTGAGTATAGGTCAAAGCCCACAGAATCGATAAATCCATGTTGCTGTGCTCCCAACAAATTTCCCGCCCCACGAATCGTCAAGTCGCGCATCGCGATTTTGAATCCTGAACCTAACTCGGTGAATTCCTTTATCGACTGAAGCCTTTTTTCAGCCACTTCCGTAAGGACTTTGTCCTTCCGGTAAGTAAAGTAGGCATAGGCAACACGATTGGAACGGCCCACCCGTCCACGAAGTTGATAAAGCTGGGAAAGCCCCATTCTATCCGCTTCATGCACGATTAGTGTATTCACATTTGGAATATCTACACCGGTTTCGATAATCGTAGTGCTGACTAAGACATCGTATTCCCCATCCAGAAAACCAAACATAACAGATTCCAGCTCTTGCTCGGTCATTTGCCCATGGGCAAAGGCCACACGCGCATCCGGCACTAACATGGAAATTTCTTCTGCTTTTCTTGCTATATCTTCTACCCTGTTATATAGAAAGTAAACCTGTCCGTCTCGCGCTAGTTCTCTTTCAATTGCTTCTCTTACCAGTCCGCCGTTATATTCCATAACATATGTTTGCACCGGAAAGCGATTCTCCGGAGGGGTTTCGATCACAGATAAATCTCTTACTCCAAGCATCGACATATGGAGTGTTCGCGGAATCGGCGTTGCCGTTAAAGTTAAAACATCCACATTTGTTTTCAGCTTTTTTATTTTTTCCTTATGGGTCACTCCAAACCGCTGTTCTTCATCTATAATCAGCAAGCCGAGATCGCGATATTGAATGTCCTTGGACAAAAGCCTGTGAGTCCCTACAACAATATCCACCGTGCCAGCCTTTAGTCCCTTAGTCGTTTCCGTCTGTTGCTTTTTAGAGCGAAAACGGCTCAAAAGCCCAATGGTTATCGGGAAGTCCTGGAATCTCTCCCTTAACGTTTCATAATGCTGTTGCGCCAAAATGGTTGTCGGGACCAAAAAGGCGACTTGCTTGCCATCCATAATTGCCTTAAAGGCCGCCCTAATGGCCACTTCCGTCTTACCGTAGCCCACATCACCACAAAGAAGGCGATCCATCGGTCGCTCGCGTTCCATGTCTTTTTTTATTTCATTGATGGAGCGTAATTGATCTTCTGTTTCATTATAAGCAAAAGCCACTTCAAATTCTCTTTGCATATCGACGTCTGGAGAAAAGGCATAACCTTTTGCTGCTTCACGCTCCGCATATAATTTGATCAGATCGTCGGCAATATCTTCGACAGATGATTGGACCTTGCTTTTAACCCGTTTCCACTCACTGCCGCCCATTTTATATAGCTTCGGTTCTTTCCCCTCAGATCCTACATATTTTTGAACGAGATCGATTTGGTCAACAGGGACGTACAATTTATCGTCACCCTGATAACGAATTTGAAGATAATCTTTATGGACATTATTAATGCTAAGCGTCTCAATTCCAAGGTACTTGCCAATCCCATGATTGACATGAACCACATAGTCCCCGACCTTAAGCTCCGAATAGCTTTTTATTCTCTCTGCATTGGAGAGTTTTTGCCTTCGGATCGACTTTTTCGTCCTCTTATTAAATAATTCCTGTTCTGTAATCACCGCGAGTTTTTGCATGGGCAACTCGAAACCATTATTTAAATTCCCTTTAAGGATTTGGATTTTACCTGGAAGGATCCCGCTGCTTTCTTCATCAAGCGCTGCCGCTTCTATTTCATAGTCATCTAACACCCTGTTCAGCTTTTTCACTCTTTCTTCATCAGGACCGAGGATAACAACGGCAAATTTGCCTTTTTTCCAACGCTCGACCTCAGATTTGAACACATGCATCTGTCCATGAAAGTTCTGCATCTGCTTGGATGTCAAATTCAAGATATTCTGCGGATTGGTATGCGGTACATGCCGTAAAAACAAGGATAAATATACAAACGGTCGGCTGGATCCCACAATTAGTTCCGGCAGCTTATTGGATAATTGGATATCGTGAATAATCCGTCCCTCACTCAGAAGATCGGTATGCCACTCTGCTTCTTCTGTTTCGAGTGATTCGCTCATCTCTTGAATCCGGCTGATTTCATCTAGTATGACAACCCCGTTTGCCGGCAGGTAATCTATTAAACTAGCCGGTTTTTCATAAGCAAGTCCTAAGTATTTAGATATTTGATCGGGCACGGACCCGTTCTGGAGCTGCTCCAATTCGTAACCGATCGTTTGAACCATTAGCTCCTTTGCTTTTTCATCCTTTAATTTCTTTAAACTTTTAGCAAGCCCTTTTTCAAGGTTATGAATAATGCTTTCAACATGTCTTGGTTCCAGCAAGGCTTCTGTCATCGGACCAATAAGAACGGTTGAAAGCTTTTTGACGGAACGCTGATCTTCAATGGAAAAGGTTCTGATTGAATCTATTTCTGTGTCAAATAACTCGATTCGAACCGGATTGTTTTCTGTTATTGGATATACATCAATAATGCCGCCTCTTACGCTAAATTCACCCGGGGTCGAAACCATTTCTGTTCTTTGATACCCCATTGATATAAACGTATTCAGGGTCTCTTCCAAATCAAGGTCATCACCAACTTTAAAGAAGGATTGGTGGTTTTTCCAAACATCCTTTGGCGGCAGCAGTTTACGAAGCCCTGAAATCGGTACAATAACAATCCCCTTTACTCCACTGGACCAGTAATTCAAAGCCTCGATGCGCTGAGCCCGGAGTTCTGGACTCGCTACGCTCAGCTCTGCGGCAATAAGCTCGTTAGCTGGATATATATATAATTCCTCTTCAGGCAACAAGCCGGATAAGTCCTCATGAAACTTTTGAGCCTGTAAAAGATTGTGTGTAACTAATAAGATAGGCCTATTTGTTTCTTCATATACCGATGCAATGAGCATCGACCTCGAGGAACCGGATAGTCCGGCCACCAGTTGTTCTCTCAGTCCTTCATCAATGCCTGTGATCACTGACTGCACATCATCTTGTCTTGAAAACAAGCTTTTCAATCCATCCATGTCTGTACCTCCTCTCACTTAACAGGTCACGTAATCTTTCACGCCTTAACGTCGTGACCTTTTCATTACCATTAAACTCAAATAAAGAAAACTCGCCGACTGGCGAGCCTTTTAGGCGAAAACAAAGGCGTAGTTAGTTGCACTTATGCAGATAGTTATACTATTCCATCTGCCAAACGGAAAAAACGCTTTGGTTTTACCAAAGCTTCCTTCGTTTAATGGATTATATAATCATTTTGGTGTAAATCGGGATTTCTTTGCAATGATTCGTGGCAGTCTTCACATATCGCTTTCACATGGATGTCTCCAGCAGAATCATACACAATCATGTCTTGCCGATCTTCATTATTAAGGTGATTAAATCCTAATTGCTCTGTATTCAGTGTTTGTTTCTGGAGCGTTCCAATCTTTGTACCACAATGCCTGCAATGATAATGGAGAGCCATTCCTTAACCCCCTATTCGCGCTTAATATTTTTAGTATAAACCGAAATAGGGGAGTCTTATTCATGGGAATATTCACTTATCATTTAAGCTTTATTGATTATGTTCATTCATTACTTGTAAAAATGGTTTCTTTGTCCAATCTTCGCAAGCTTCCGCACATTTTTCAATGACTTTACTCATCGTTTCCCAGTCTTCCTTCATAAAGCGGCCCAGCACATAATCAATCACCGGAATTCTTCCGATAGGACGACCGATGCCAATACGTATCCGGTTAAATTCCTGGGTGCCAAGATGGGCGATTGTAGATTTAATTCCATTATGTCCGCCGGCACTGCCTTTTTGACGCAGACGGATTCTTCCAACTGGCAAATCTAAATCATCATATAAAACAACGATATCTTCTAGCTCCGCTTTGAAAAAGTTCATAACGGCTGCGATTGATTCACCCGAGAGATTCATATACGTCAACGGTTTAAGCAGCAGTATTTTTTCACCGTTCACTGAGCCAATTCCGTAGATTCCTTTATGCTTTGCTTGATCTAGGGGTATAGCCCATTTTTTTGATAACTCATCAATTACATCAAAGCCGATGTTATGCCTCGTATGTTCATATTGTTTTCCCGGGTTTCCTAAACCAACAAAAATCTTCATTGTCCACACTCCGTCTTTCCAAAAATCCTACTCTTTTTTCCATTTCAAAACAAGCGGCTCAAGACCCATATAAGAAAAGCGAAAGCTTACGTCGAGGTTGGGTGCTGGCCGACTAAGACACCACGTCCTTATGTCATCGTCGGCGCAAGTCACGTCTTGTACGCCTTAGCTAGACATAGTCAAAATTAAAAAACTTATACTTTCTTTTTCTTTAAAGAAAACTCGCCGGTTGGCGAGCCTCAGAAGGCAGAAATTAGGTGCAGTTGCACCTATTCAGTGTTAGACTTCCTTAACAGCGAAAAGGCGTAACCCGATTAGGTTACGCCTATTGTACCATATTATTTCGTTTCTTCGTCTGATTCTGATTTGGGAGAAGCGGGTGTTTCACGTCCCTCTTCGTTTTCAGGGACTCCTCCATCCTGCTGCTCGCCGGTATTGATTTCTTCTTCTTGTCTTGGAGCAAGGACAGAAGCAATTACTTCCTCGTCTTCATGATTGATGCTTATCTTATAATTCTTTTTAATTTCACCAATCGTGATCACTTGCCCTACTTGCAATTCAGTAATATCTACCTCAATTGCTTCAGGAATTTCTTGCGGTTTAGCCGTTACAGAAAGCTCATGGAGAGATTGTTGCATAACTCCGCCATCTTTGACGCCCGCTGAATCGCCGACAAGGTTTATTCTTACTTGTGCATTCATTTCAGTTGATAAATCGACGATTAAAAAGTCTGCATGAAAAATTTCATTTTTTAATGGGTCTTTTTGATAATCAGTAAGCATGACATTATAGGCTTTTCCATTCACATCCAACGAGATGATCCCATTCCGGCCAACTTTTTTCATCGTCTTTAGAAAGTCTGCACTGTTTACAGAGATGGCAGTACTATCGTTCTTATTTCCATAAATGACAGCAGGAAATTCTCCATTTCCTCTTAGCTCTGTTAAAAAAGACCCGCGCTTATTAGTATTCGAACGTTCTTTTGCTGCAAGTGCACTACTCATGGTATTTCCCCTTTCAAATTCGAAATTCGACATATTTCTACATCTCTAATTATTAATTATACCCTAATTAAAGAGAAACAAAACACCTTCTTGGAAAACTTTGATAATAAAACTACTAATTTCCTCTAATTAAAAAAGGCTTGCTGGTTCAGAGCAAGCCCGATTGTTTTCCATTAGATAAGTTATATCATAGCCTTCTATTAATCGAATAATGTGCTGACAGATTGCTCTTCGTGAACGCGGATAATTGCTTCCCCGATTAATGGCGCAACTGACAGCTCAACAATTTTTTCAATTTTCTTTTCTTCAGACAGAGCAATTGTATTTGTAACAACAAGCTCTTTAATTTTTGAATTTTGAATCCGTTCAATAGCTGGGCCGGAAAGAACTGGATGCGTACAGCATGCATAGACTTCCAAAGCTCCGTTTTCAACCAAGGCATTTGCGGCCAGAGTAATCGTACCGGCCGTATCGATAATATCATCGATAAGAATGGCCGTTTTCCCTTCAATGTTACCCACGATATTCATAACCTCCGCTACATTTGGGCGCGGACGGCGTTTATCTATGATTGCAATTGGCGCTTTCAGGCGGTCGGCCATTTTACGTGCTCGGGTTACACCGCCATGATCCGGCGAAACAATAACAATATCGCTTAATCTTTTTGCCTTAAAATAATCAGCAAGAATCGGAACCCCCATCATGTGGTCGATTAAGATATCGAAAAATCCTTGAATTTGTGGGGCGTGAAGGTCCAGCGTAATAACGCGGGTTGCACCAGCTGTTTCCAATAGGTTCGCTACCAGCTTAGCAGTGATTGGCTCACGTGCACGCGCTTTACGGTCCTGGCGGGCATAACCGTAATAGGGCATAACAATGTTAATGGTTTTTGCGGATGCACGTTTAAGGGCATCAATCATAATTAATAATTCCATGATATGTTCATTTACAGGCGCGCTTGTAGATTGAATAACAAACACATCACAGCCACGGATGCTTTCTTCAATATTAATCTGGATTTCCCCATCGCTAAAACGGGTTACTGAACACTTTCCAAGCTCTACCCCGATTGATTTCGCTATTTCTTCTGCTAGAGCAAGATTGGAATTTAAAGAAAAGACCTTTAAATTAGGATCTAAATACTGATTCGACATGCTGAACCTCCACCTGGATTATTTATTGAAATTTAAATGTTGAACATAGTTTTCTTTATTCACTTGACGGGCGCGAGCTATCGACAAAGCCTCACCCGGAACGTCCTCAGTAATCGTAGAGCCGGCAGCCACATAGGCGTTCTTCCCTACTGTAACGGGGGCGATTAAATTGGAATTGCATCCGATGAATACGCCATCTTCAATCTTAGTTAAATGCTTATTCACTCCGTCATAATTGACGGTAATTGAGCCGCAGCCAATATTCACATCATTTCCAACTTCTGCGTCTCCAATGTAACTTAAATGAGAGGCTTTGCTTCCTTTACCGAAGATCGTCTTCTTAATCTCGACAAAGTTTCCAATTTTCACTTCATCAAGCAATTCGGATTTTGGACGTATGTGCGCAAATGGCCCAATGCTTACATCAGATCCGATTTTGCTCTCATGAGCGACAGATTGTCTAATCACTGTCCGGTTGCCAATCTCACAATCTTTAATTTCCGAATTAGGTCCAATGATGCAATCCTCACCAATTTGGCTGTTCGCTTTAATCATCGTTCCTGGATAAATAACCGTATCTTGCCCAATCATCACATCAGCTTCTATATACGTGTTATTAGGATCGATGATCGACACGCCATTTTTCATATGATATTCATTTAAGCGTCTTTTTAAAATTTGTTCAGCCTGCGAAAGAGCGACGCGGTCGTTTACCCCAAGTGTTTCTTCAAAGTCATCCGTTTGAAACGCAGTAACAGTTTCACCTTGTGATTTCAATATCTCAATCACATCAGGCAGATAATACTCTCCCTGAACGTTTTCATTCGATACCTTCTTTAAAGCTTGAAATAGTGCTTTATTGTCAAAACAATATGTTCCTGTATTGATTTCTTCTATTTGTCTTTCAGCGTCTGAAGCATCTTTATGCTCAACAATTTTCTCAACCAGGCCTTCGTTACTGCGGATTACCCTGCCATAGCCAGCCGGATTTTCGGTTGTGGCAGTCAAGACACTTGCTTTCGCGTTCATTTCTTCATGTTGCTTGATAAGCGCGGCCATTGTCTCGGCTTTGATAAGGGGAGTGTCTCCGCAAATGACCAATGTGGTCCCTTCCTTGTCTGCCAATAAACCTTCCGCTTGCATAACTGCATGTGCTGTGCCTAATTGCTGTTCTTGCAAAGCATATCGACTTGCATCTCCAAGCTGTTCTTTAACTAGTTCAGCACCATGCCCGATGATTGTTACAGTTTGTTCTATAGTAAGTTCATTGACTTGGTCAATCACATGTTGTACCATTGGTTTTCCGCAAACAGGGTGCAGAACCTTGTAAAGCTTTGATTTCATTCTGGTACCTTGTCCTGCCGCTAAAATTACTGCATAGCGATTACTCATTAATAGGCCTCCATTTTCACCTTTTTATCCATTAAAAATACTATAGTAAAAGTCGAATGTTTTCAAGGTTACAACACTAAGTACAATTTTTTGTCAAAAAAAAAAGGATTATATATGTGGATTAGAGGTTTATATCGAGGTATGCCGGGTAAAAGATATATAAAAAGAGCCTTACTTAGGAAGTAGGCTCCTGATGCTATAAAACCTTTTTGTATTAAGAAGCTCCTGCTTCCTCTAATTCTACTACTTCTAATTCTCCCAAGCGGTGGTATTCTGCCAAAACTGCATCCTGGATTTTCCCGCGTGTTGAAGAATTAATCGGATGAGCAATATCACGGAACTCCCCATCCGGAGTGCGTTTGCTCGGCATAGCTACGAATAAGCCGTTATTCCCGTCAATGACACGGATATCATGAACAACGAATTCATTATCCAATGTGATAGATGCAATCGCTCTCATTCGACCATCAGTAGTTACGCGGCGTAATCTTACGTCAGTCACTTCCATTCTGTTCACCACCTTTCGAACATTATAAAAACTGTAAACTACTTATTCAACAAAGAGATGAGATTCTCCTTCTATTAATTGTAAAATTTTTTGAAAAATTACAACAATCCTTTATAGACAGTATTTTCCTAGCCTCTAATCATGAAGAATAGGATTTTTTTGAATAAATATTTCTTCATTGATAAAAAAACTCGCCGATTGGCGAGTTTTTTTAGATGAAAACACAGTAAGATGCACTTAGGCAGCCAAAAAAGCGCTCTTTTTTATTTAACGAGCGCAACCACTTCGATCTCAACCAGAGCATCTTTTGGGAGCCGTGCTACTTCTACACAAGATCTGGCTGGTTTATGTGTTGAAAAATATTCTCCATATACTTCATTTACTTCAGTGAAATCATCCATATTTTTAATAAAAACCGTTGCTTTGACAACTGTCTCTAGCGTGGCTCCCGCCTCTTTCAAGACAGCTTTCAGGTTTGCGAATACCTGATGTGTCTGCTCTTTAACATTTCCAGTCAGCATTACTCCATCAGCCGTAAGCGGAATTTGTCCCGAGCTGTAAAGCAGATTATTCACCACAATCCCCTGCGAGTAAGGCCCAATAGCAGCCGGTGCCTCGTTTGTATGTACGTATTTCATGAAATAAGCCTCCTTTTATATTTTCTGATCAGTCGAAATAATTCCCGTGGCTGACCTTAATCTTCTTATCCTTTTCACCTACATCAGATAGTTTAATCAATGATAAATAATGTTCGACCAGCCGTTCTTCGGTATTTTCAGATTCAACTAAAACGGCAATTCCCGCTACAGCAGCTTTGAATTCCTCCAGAAGACTGACCATTCCATTGACAGTACCGCCCGCTTTCATAAAATCATCGACAATTAGTACATTTGAACCTTCGGCAAGGCTTCGCTTGGACAGAACCATCGTCTGAATCCTTTTTGATGAACCGGACACGTAATTGATTGAAACAGTGGAACCTTCCGTAACTTTATTATCTCTTCTCACAATTACCACAGGAACGTTCAAATGATTGGCGACCGCGTAAGCAAGCGGGATTCCCTTTGTTGCCATCGTCATAATGACATCCACTTTTTTGGATGCATAAGCAGCTGCAATGATTCTGCCTACCTTATTTACGATCTGAGGTTTTCCCAGGATATCCGTCATATACAGATAGCCTCCCGGGAGAAGCCGCTCTGGACTTGTAATAATTCCGCACATCTCGTCAACAAAGCTTAGCGCTTCTTCTTTATTAATGCTAACTACGTATCTAACACCGCCTGCAGCACCCGGAACGGTCTGAAGTGTTCCGATCCCTCTTGATTCGAACGTTTTTTTTATGATCGTTAAATCTTCACTGATGGAAGATTTAGCTGAGCTATACCTTTCCGCGAATAAGGTTAGCGACACGAGCTGACCCGGATGTTCCAATAAATAATTTGTCATATCTACAAGCCTCTCGCTGCGGCGAAATTTCATGGCTACACCTCCTTTTGTTGAAACCCGAATGATTAAAGCTAATATATCATTATTGTACGTGATTATTCAAGTTCATTTAGATCTCCAAGCATCCTCACAGCATAAACTTGATGACAAAACCCGCGTAATCCGTTATAAATCCGCTGCATTCTTGAATCATGCTCCACTAAGCCGAAAACTGTCGGACCGCTTCCGCTCATCAATACTGCATCCGCACCAAACGTCTTCATTTGCTCTTTGATATTGGCAACTTCCGGATAGGCTGAAAGGGTTACTTGCTCAAGAACATTGCCAAGGTTCCCGCAAAGCTGGGCATAATCATTATTGTTAATGGCTGATATCATTTCTTCCACATTGGGATGAGCTGCCTCTTGCAGGTTGAGCCTTTTATAAACATCGGCAGTTGACACACCGATCGTTGGCTTGGCAAGAATAACCCAGCATTTTGGGGGAGTTGGCAAATGCGTAATTTTCTCCCCTCTGCCCTTTGCTAAGGCCGTACCGCCGTATACGCAAAATGACACATCCGATCCGATTTCCGCACCGATTTCCGCCAGTTCATCCAATGACAAACCAAGGCTCCAAAGCCGGTTCAACCCCCTTAAAGTAGCAGCCGCATCACTGCTGCCACCTGCTAGTCCGGCTGCAACGGGAATGTTTTTTTCAATCGCGATTGAAACCCCTTTATTTATTTGATAGCGCTCCTTTAATAAAGCTGCTGCTTGATAAGCCAAATTTCGATTATCATCCGGAACAAAGCGATTATGGGATATAATTTGAATGGTTCCGTTTCCTGTCTCACTGAGTTCAATTCGATCTGC
The DNA here is from genome assembly GCF_918741275.1 of Bacillus sp. CECT 9360. Taxonomy (GTDB): domain Bacteria; phylum Bacillota; class Bacilli; order Bacillales; family DSM-1321; genus Peribacillus. The sequence goes on along the minus strand of NZ_CAKKNA010000021.1, from coordinate 17,977 downwards.
CAAATCCACTGTAGTCATGACCATTTCTACTTCGTGGTATCCATCAGGCCTCTTAAAAAGCACATCAAGCGCTAAATTTATTTTAGCCGGTGCTTTTTCCATGAGTTTCAATATGTCCACCTACTTTAACGTTCTTAAAAGTTCTTGTACTATTTTACCATATATGAATATATTCTAAAGGTTTTTCCCTTTTAATTTAAATGAGCCAAGGATTGAAAAAGGACCAGACTCTTCTTATACGCCATAGACAGTGGCGCAAAGACAAGAATCTGGCCCAAATATAAGCATTGTGATCAGCATGAGCAGTAATTGACTATATCGATAACCAGTTCACCTGAGCTAAAAGCGTTAGCTTTTGTTCATCATTTGGGTTTGCGCTTTTTCAATCGCAAGCCTCACCATGTTTCCAGCATCACGCGCCCGTATGCCTCCCCAGCCTTCTTTTTGGACTACATCGTAAAAACCGAGCTCTTTTGCCAGTTCTTCTTTAAATTCATCTGACATAATACCTCTTCTTCTGCCCAAATAGAACAACCCCTTTCACATGCTGACACAATATTAGTTTGTCTACTTTCGATGTTTTCATTTGCCCCTTTTTTACCCTTTTTTGTCTCGAAATAAAGACGTATTCTTGGCAAATTAAAAAGCAGCAAACATAGTTTACTGCTTTGCAGAGACTTACACCTCTTGCTGCTGATTCAAAAATGTTAATTCTACAGTTTCCGTTAATACATCCGCATAGCTGTATGAAACTCTTTCAAACGCGTTCTCATCTTGGTCGAGCTCAATAACAAATACAGACGGATAAGTTTCCGATAACGTCCCAAAACGTTCAATGGTTTTTCTTCTTCCGCCGTTCGCTTTTAAAAGCAATCGATTTCCTAGGTTGGAGTCCAGTGCTTTTTTTATATCAGCTAAAGTTTTTGGCATTTCGATCCACCTCACTGAGTGTAGTATATCACAATCTTCCACCTGAAGTCAAATAAAAATATTAAATTATATCAGCACTTAAATTTGTTTGTCAATGGTTTTTAACGTAAATTTTGCCGATTTACAAAATTTTATTCCTAAACTGACTCGCATATAGTATAAAGCTTAAGTCAAAAAATATGTACAGAAAGTAAAATTTGCTTATTCCTATAAATGAGAACAGGCTGCATGATCTATCCATGCAGCTCTCAATCCTCTTTTGACATACGATAAGGCAATCCCGTTCGGAGGACTCCTTTTGTATCAATCCCGCCCAGACCCTTTTCACCAGTTAACGTATTTCTCAGAATATCCCAAACATGAATATAATCCCTAAATGAGGTGAAGCTTACTTTCGCCACAATATAAACAGGATCAAGTGCATGTATATTCACTCTCTCGGGAGAACTCGCAAAATTTGCGCCAGCCTGGATAAGTGATTCAAAATGTGATTGGCAAGCTCCCGCAAAAATGATTAATTGGTCCAGGCTTGGAACTTTTTTTCTCGCTTCCTGAACGGTTTCTGCAAATTGTCTTGAATGTCGATATGCATTTAAATCCTTTATTGCCCCTTTTGATTTTGAATACGAATCATGTCCGGTAATCACCAAAATATCCGGTCGGTAATGCTCAAGAAACTTGCCAATTTGTTCAGGCATCTCTTTTTCATTGCAATATATTCCCTTCACCGGGATCCCGATTTTTTCATATAGACTAAGGCATTTTTTCAGATAAGAAGGGTCTCCATCAATATGAAGCACTCTGCCGGGAATTTGAAAGTAATCCCCGGAATACCGATAACCATCACTGGACAGGTATTCGCTTTTTTGTTGCAATAATTCTTTATCCTGGGCAAAAAGGCGATATGATTGTTCAAGAAGCGCTTCGTTTGTTTTTTGGCGGATACTTCTTTCTTCTCCATTAATCGGAACTAAATCTTCAAATGGAGCATCGGCAATTAAACGGATGTCCTCCCCGTAAAGTATCGCTTCCTGTTTACCCTGAATGACCCTGATATCTATAATACGAAATAAAACATCACATTCGTACGATTTCCGTCCGACTATATCATTGACTTGTAATTTCATGAACTCACCTCTGGACAAGATACCCAATTAACAGCCCTGTCAGAATAATTAACTCATGATAGGCTATGCATCCATTAATAAAATGGTGATGAGTCTAAAGAAAACTTGTCGATTGACGAGCCGTAAGGCGGAGATTAAACTTAGTTGCTCTTATGCAGAAAGGAAAGCAGAGGCATCTACAAGTATGGAACATGGATTAACACCTGCCACATCGTGTCCAAACCTTGAGACCCTTTACAACAGCTAAAAATCTCGCCTATGCTAAACTAAAACTATTTTTCCGCCTTGAAGTGATGCAATAAGGCATTGCTAAGCTTGCCGAATTCACCAATTGAAAGCGTCTCCCCTCTTCTGGTAGGGTCGATACCTGTTTGTTCAAGGGCTTCCAGAATACGCTCCTTTTTTTCTTTTCCATCCGGAAGCTGGCTTGTTAAGTTATTGAGAATCGTTTTACGCCGCTGGGCGAAACTGGACCTTGTCACAACGAAAAAGAAATCTTCATCCATCACTTCCACGGGTGGCTTTTCGCGCCTGATCAGCCTGATTACAGCAGAATCGACATTTGGCTGCGGGACGAATACCGACTTAGGCACAATCATTACTGTTTCTGCTTCTGTATAGTATTGAATGGCAATCGACAACGACCCGTATTCTTTTGTACCAGGGTTAGCGGCGATTCGGTCCGCCACTTCTTTTTGCAGCATGACAACGATCCCGCGTATAGGTAAGTTGTCTGTGAGCAGCTTTAATATAATCGGTGTTGTCACATAGTATGGAAGATTTGCGACCACCATCAGATCCTCAACACCTTGGAACTCTTCATTAATCACTTGGGCAACATCTGCTTTTAAAATATCCTGGTGAATGATTTGAATATTATCGTATGGGGAAAGGGTCTCCTTTAAAATCGGAAGCAGTCTCTGGTCAATTTCAAAAGCCACTACTTTTTTGCTTCTCTTTGCCAGTTGTTCCGTTAACGCCCCGATTCCCGGTCCGATTTCAATTGCGCCACTGCACTCGCTCAGTTCTGCATGATCCACGATTCTGTTTAAGATATTGGTATCAATGAGGAAGTTTTGACCTAACCTTTTCTTAAAGGAAAAACCATACTTTTCCAGTATTCCTTTTGTTCTGACGGGGGTTGCAATGTCCTTATGCATGTCCTTCCTCCTGTTTAATCTGCTTCAATGCTTGATTAAAAGTCTCTTTTGAAATTTGAAACATCATCAGTCGTTTATGCAGCTGCTTGCCATTGGTAAAACCAATTTTCAAGATCAGGCCGAGTTTTTCCCTTTTCTCTTTTGCGCCCGATCCGCCAATGAGGCCGGCTTCGAAAAGGTCCTGTTGGGTAATTTCTTCTTTTGCTTCCTCATCCATGATCTGGGCTTCTTTTAATGCAGCCCGGATTGCCTCAGGTGAGGCATGTTCCACTCCAATTCCTCTCCCGGATTTTGGAAGAGCCTCTTGTTTGGAGATAAAAGCATGCTTACAGCCATTCACCTGCTCGGCAATGGTATTCCTTATCTTTTGTCCCGGATAATCAGGATCAGTAAAAATAATCACTCCACGTGTTTTCTGGGCAAGCCTAACTTGTTCGATCACGGCTTCATTAATGGCTGATCCGTTTGTTTCAATAGTATCAGCATCAACGGCTCTTTTTATCGCGACTGTATCATCCTTGCCTTCAACCACAATAATTTCTTTTAATTTCTTCATTATTTCCTCCTGCAGCACGAAACATTTCCGTACATTACACCGTTATATAAGTATATTGGCGCTTCCGCTTAGGCCCACACGATGTGGGTCATGAAGGCGTCGCCACACGATGTGGCGAATTTAGCCTTCGATCCTCTTGATAAAAGAATCAATTTCTAAATTTTAAATTGTCTAGCTACAGCGCCCAGCCGCTCGGACTTGCACAGGATGTGCTGACCTCGACCTAAGACATAAGGACGTGGCAGGTTGTAGCCGAGAATCCGCTATCGCCAAACCACTGTAGTGGCGGAGAACTGCCTCCTGCGCGGTTCGTCTTATGCCTGTCGCACTTGCCCAGGATGGGCTGGCGTCGATGTTCGCCACATGGACGTGGCGGCTCTTAGTCGACGTTCATTTCTTATTATAACGTAAAAAAGCAGAAGGTATAAAACCCTCTGCCGTAGGATTACTTAGTTTAAGACGCGAATTTTAACCCTTTTGACTCCCCAGCGGTATGCATCAGACTTGGAAGGGATAAATACGTCGATTTTGTTGCCTTTGATTGCGCCTCCCGTGTCACCGGCTATGGCATAGCCATATCCTTCAACATAAACCTTGGAGCCAAGCGGGATCACTCTTGGATCCACAGCAATCACTTTTGCTCCCGGATTCTTTTTTAGATTGATGCCTGTCGCCGTTGTCCCGGAACAGCCGTTACAGCTGGCCGTGTAAGCTGTTGATGATACATAGAATTCCCTGCCGCCTTGTTCTCCCCGGGAAACTTGGGCTACAAAGCTCTTTGTACCAACTGCTACTACTTTATCTGTTTGCTTTTTAATAAGATTTTCTGAAATTAAGCTTCTTTTAATTTCTTTACCGTTCTCTTTTATGATTTCGTATTGTCTGGAAATTAGTCCGGTTTTGCCCTCATTGAGCACTGTTTCTCTTCCTTTTATCAAACTGGCGTCTTTTTTTGTAATGACTCCGAAGTCCACTGGTTCTTCCACTACATCGGTGACTTTTTCTACTCGTATGACATTTACAAGGTTGTCTGTTTCAACTTTTTCCCCTAAACCTGGTTCAACCCGGTCTAATGTATTAAGCTTTACATCTTGTTTCTTTAAAAAGTCAGCGACCGTAGTCGAAGTTGACCAAACCTGCTTTTCGACCCCGCCTACTGCTAGCTTTAGCGGAAAGGCCTTTTCGATTGCAACTACCATCTCGCTTCGAAGTTTCGTATCCAGGGAAGGGTTTACCTTATCATTCCCGGTTACTTTAAGCTTTTGTTCTTTCAACAGTTCTTCAACAGTGTCAGCTCTTGAAAAGACTTTTTTCTTTTTGCCGTCCTCAAGTATGCCAACTTCGTGAGATGGATCCCAAACCACCTCCATGTTTTCCTTCACTTTGTTATTTCCCGAGGGGTATAAGTAATCTTGAGCCTTAACGTTAATCTCTAATTCTTTGAAAATATCATCGATGGTAGCCGCATGCGTTCTCACTACCTTTTTTTCCCCATCTAAAGTAAGTGCTACTGTTTGTTTTGTTCCAAAATAGAACAACAATCCAAGTGTAGCAACAGCTAGTGCAGCACTACTGATTACAATGACCAGCTTCTTTTTCCCAAAAGATTTGGGGATCAGGTTTTTCATAGGTATTGATAAAATGAAAAACTCCTCCTTCCTCTCGGTGATAGATTATATAGACATTGTTACAGAACTGTCAATCAATTCACATTTACCCCGGAAAACATCTCTTATTATGCATACAATCTCTTAAATTGAAAAGGGTGACATATCGACATTATTATTCAAAGAAATAACTGATTTTTGTAGAACCTTTGAGAAATTAGTTTCTTTTCGACAAAGTTACTGGCATATCGACAGCGATTACTGTCAAATGATGCCGAATAATTTTTTGGCATTTCTTTCCGTCACTTCTGCTACTTCTTCTAAAGTTACATTTTTAATCTCCGCAATCTGTTCGGCTACTAATTTTACAAAGGATGGTTCGTTTCTTTTTCCCCGATGTGGATGTGGTGCAAGATAGGGACAGTCTGTTTCGATTAATAGGTGATCAAGTGGTATTTCCAGAGCGACTTCCTTAGGCTTTTTGGCATTTTTAAATGTAACGGGACCTCCAAGAGATATGTAAAAATTCATTTCTACACATTCTAATGCCGTTTCTACGCTTCCACTAAAGCAATGCATGATTCCGCCAACTTCCGCAGCGTTCTCTTCTTTCAAAATCTCTACTATATCGGCAGTAGCCTCTCGATTATGAATAATGATAGGCAGCTTTACTTTTTTTGCAAGCCTGATTTGTTTTCGAAAAACCTCCTTTTGAATTTCTTTTGGGGACTTATCCCAATGATAGTCCAAGCCCATTTCTCCAATGGCAACGACTTTTGGATGCCGGGAGAGCTCTTCAATCCACTGCAGATCTTCATCGTTCATATCGATAGCATCAACAGGATGCCAGCCGACACTCGCATACATAAACTCATATTGCTCCACAAGCTCCATCGCACGTAAGATCGTGGGGCGATCAAAGCCCACGACCACCACATTTGAAACTCCCGTGGTTTTAGCTCTCTCGATGACTTCTTCTAAATCTTCCTGAAATTGTTCTGCATTCAAATGTACATGTGTATCAAATAACATGATTTTCGCCCTTTCTAGCAATAATGTATTATCCAATAGAAGTTTTCATGTTTCACATTTAGGTAACAAATATATTACAGAGAATATAATCCCTTAATTTCCAGTGAAATGGGTTCCTTTATTCTACAGATGAAATAGAATTTTGAAAAATAATTTGCCTGTATGCTCCTTTCAACTAATAACATCCTCTATGTAACATTATCTGGCAATAGAATTATCTTATTCAGCAAGCAAAAAAATAACACAAAAACGTTCCATGTGGAACATTTTTATGTTATTGAGGAAAAACTTTATTTCTCTTTTTATTTTACTCGTGAACCATTTGGCAGTGATGCGTCAACAGTAGCTACCGACAATTCCCCTTCTGAGCTCCCCGCCAGAATCATGCCTTGCGATAACTCCCCGCGAAGTTTTACAGGTTTTAAGTTCGTTACACAAATCACTTTTTTTCCTACTAACTCTTCTGGCTTATAGTACTGCGCGATTCCAGAGACTACTTGTCTTTTTTCATAACCCAAGTCCAATTGAAGCTTAAGAAGCTTGTCAGCTTTTTTCACCGGTTCTACTTCAAGAACCTGAGCCACCCGCAATTCAACCTTCATGAAATCATCAATTGTAATTTCCTCGACCTCTTGAACTTCTTCGATCTTTCCTTTTTCTTTCAATTCTTCTTCTTTCGGTTTTCCGCCCTGCATTTGTTCTTTAATGTATTGAATTTCTTCAGCCATCTCTAAACGAGGGAAAATCGGACTTCCTTTTACTACTTTCGTTCCACTGGCGATTTGGCCGAACTTTTCCAGACTGTCCCACGATTTCAACGTTTCCTCAGTAATGTTCAGCTGTTCAAAGATCTTTCCTGGGGTTTTTGTCAGGAAAGGCTGCAAGAGAATGGCAATCCTTCTTAAGGATTCAGTTAAATGGTACATCACGCTTCCAAGTTTTTCGCGATTGGCTTCATCTTTGGCAAGTGTCCATGGCTGAGTTTCATCGATATATTTATTCGTTCTGCTAATAAGCTGCCACACAGTCGTCAAGGCAACTGAAAACTCCATATTTTCCATCGCTTCTTCATATTTGGTCACTGTTTCTTGATTCTTTTCAAACAGTGGTTTTTCAAACTCGCCTTCCGACCCTTTATAATCAGGGATTGTTCCGTCATAATATTTATCAACCATCGCCACAGTACGGTTCAGCAGGTTTCCAAGATCATTTGCCAGATCAAAATTAATGCGTTCCACGAAGCCTTCCGGGGTGAAAACTCCATCTGATCCGAATGGAACTTCCCGAAGAAGGTAATAACGAAGCTCGTCAAGACCATATCTGTCGATCAGTGTAAGCGGATTAACTACATTGCCTTTTGATTTCGACATTTTCCCGTCTTTCATTAGCAGCCAACCATGGGCAAACACTTTTTTCGGTAGCGGTAAATCTAAAGCCATTAGCATAATTGGCCAATAGATTGTATGAAAACGAACAATTTCTTTACTCATAAGATGAACATCGGCCGGCCAATAGTTTAAATACTTGGAATCATCATCCGTGCCGTAACCCAACGCTGTAATATAGTTGGATAGGGCATCAATCCATACATAAATAACATGCTTGGGATCACCAGGAACTTTAATGCCCCAATCAAACGTAGTCCTTGAAACGGCAAGATCCTCCAAGCCCGGTTTAATAAAATTATTGATCATTTCATTTTTGCGGGTCTCCGGCTGAATGAATCCTGGATTCTCTTTATAATACTGAAGCAGGCGGTCGGCATACTTGCTCATCCTGAAGAAATAGGAATCCTCCTTCACAAGCTCTACCGGATGACCGCTATCCGGACTTTTACCGCCGACAATTTTTCCATTTTCGATGACAGTGTCAACCAATTGGGTTTCCGTATAATAGGTTTCGTCCGAAACGGAATACCAGCCTTCATATTGATCCAGATAGATATCTCCTTGATCTAACAATTGTTTAAATAATTTTTCGACAACTATTGTATGGCGCTTCTCCGTTGTCCGGATAAAGTCATCAACAGAAATGTCCATTTTACTCCAAAGTTTCTTAATTCCCGAAACAATGTTATCAACATATTCCTGCGGAGTAATCCCCGCCTCTTCAGCCTTTCGCTGAATCTTTTGACCGTGCTCATCCGTTCCTGTCAGATACATGACATCGAAGCCTCTCAGCCGTTTATACCGAGCCATGGCATCACCGGCTACCGTTGTATAAGCATGTCCAATATGTAAATTTCCACTCGGATAATAAATCGGAGTCGTAATATAAAATGTTTTTAATTTACCTTTCATTAGGTTCCCTCCCAGTTTTTTCCCGCAATTTATTTAAATGTGAATGTGCAATCAAAAGTTAAAAAACTCACGCCCTAGGCGAGAGCTAAACAGAAAACAGCTAGTAAAAAGTCACAAAATTATTAGCCAGTTTTATAGGTATGCCGATCGGGTCTATTATGTCATCATTACCTCTTCTATCAACAAAATATACCTAAAATTTTAAAAATGTGCAACCAGAATAAGCCTTTAAGAACGAAAATGAAAAATGTCATAAAGTTGTAAGACTAATTGTTTGTAAATAAATCCCATGCATCTTATAATATAATCACGGTATCGCTATCAAGAGCAACGATCAATATTCATCTGCTCCTCTTGACTTATAATCCCTTCTCATTCCGCATTACGATAGTTAGTTTTTCAGATCGTGTCGATTTATGTCGAATCAAAAAAATTATCTTATTATAGTATAATTTTTATTGCAATAAATATAATCTTCTTTTTGCTTATTTATTCTACCATTTACAGTCAACGGCTGCTGCAAACCTTGATTTAATACTATAAAAGTTAATTTGAAGAAACTAGGAAATATTTATTTATTGACGCATTTGGGAATGGCTGGTATTATTGTTTTTAGGAGAAATTTGTCGAATAATGACGAAAAAAGATAAAAAGATATGGGTGCTAGATTTGAGAGGAGAAATTAAAAAATGAAATCTACTGGTATTGTTCGTAAGGTTGATGAATTAGGACGTGTGGTCATTCCAATTGAATTACGCCGCACATTGGGTATTGCTGAAAAGGATGCTCTCGAAATTTATGTTGACGATGAGCGCATCATTTTGAAAAAATACAAGCCAAACATGATTTGCCAGGTAACTGGCGAAGTATCTGATAATAACTTTTCATTTGCTGGCGGAAAACTAGTCCTTAGCCGTGAAGGAGCAGAGCAGCTTCTTAAAGAAATTCAAGATAATTTCCAACCTGCTAAATAATATGGAAGGCTTCCTTTTTTGGAAGCCTTTTTTAATTGATTGAATGGGAAAGAATAGCCCTTTTTCATGACTAGTACCGACATGACCACCTATCTTACATGAAAAGCCTGATAAACCTCTCTTTTTTGGATGCCTCGATCTTTTGCGACTTGTTTAATCGCTTCTTTTGAACTGAGGTCTTGCTCAACTATATAATGATCAACATGGGTAGCAAGTTCCATATCATCCCACCAGTTTTCTTCTTGGATTTCTTCACGTATTTCCGATCCTTCTATAATAAGGCAAAACTCGCCTCTAATTTCGGTTTCAGATGCCCAACTAATCACTTCGGTTATGGTTCCGCGAATAAATTCCTCAAACTTCTTAGTTAGCTCTCTGCACAAGACGATTTGCCGGTCTCCTACAATCTCTAGCATCGCTTTTAACGTTTCTTTTAATCGATGTGGAGATTCATATAGGATCCATGTCGAATTGATTCGTTTAAGTGTTTCAAGCTCCCGCTTCTTTTCTTTTGTATTTCGTGAAAGAAAACCGTAAAAATAAAAAGGTTGTGGAGAAAGTCCTGACGAAATAAGTGCCGTTAATGCCGCATTGGCACCCGGCAAAGGGATGACTGCAATCTTTTCCGCTAATGCTTCCTTAACGAGCTCAAAGCCTGGGTCAGAAATCGTCGGCATACCCGCATCACTGACTAAAGCAACCGTCTGTCCGGATAAAAGGCGATCCACAATCAGTTTTCCGCTCGACTGCTTATTATGCTCATGATAGCTGATCACTTGGGTTTCGATTTCAAAATAATTGCAAAGCTTTTTCGTATTCCGCGTATCTTCCGCGGCAATCACATCAGCCTCTTTTAAAATCCTTATTGCCCGAAAGCTCATATCCTCAAGATTCCCGATCGGTGTAGGAACTAAATACAAGGCCGGCTTCTCGCCTTCGTTTTCAAAGCTTTTCTGCTGCCACATCTGATGTATCCGCCTCCTTTTCAATGAAATTTTCTTTTTCTTTTTTTCCCAATTGTTTAAATCTATATTCCGCCTGCATCGCCTCTGTCTTTGTTCTAAATCCATCTTGATAAACAAGCTCGACGGGTCCTCTCCCCCGTGTATACTTGGCGCCTTTGCCCTCGTTATGCTGCTTTATCCGTTTTTCCAAATTATTTGTATAACCTGCGTACAGGCTTTCGTCCTTGCATCTTAGTACATAAAAAAAATGCTCATTCTTCTCCATATAAAATCCTTCTGATTTCCGGGTTATATTCATGTTTATCGTTGTAGACAACAAGCGGCGGCAGGATCTTTAAGTCAGGGCTGCCATCTTTAATGCCCTCTACCAGAATGGCATTCGCTTCTTTTCCCTCTTTTGGATAAACAAATTGCAGACGTTTCGGCTCCAATCGGTATTCTCTCATCAAACTTAAAATATCCATCAATCGCCCGGGTCTATGTACAAAAGCAGCCTTTCCGCCCTGACGCAATAATTGGCTGCTCACGCGAACGACATCTTCAAGCGTACAAAGAATTTCGTGTCTCGCAATCGCATAATGTTCATTTTGATTAATTTCCTCATCTGAAGGTGTCGAAAAATAGGGAGGATTGCATGTCACGACATCAAATTTGCTATACCCAATTTCGGTTGGGAGATCCTTTATATCGCCGTGAACCATGTTAATCTGTTCAGAAAGCTGATTAAATTCCACACTGCGCTTGGCCATCTCAAAAAGCCTTTCCTGGATTTCAACCCCGGTGATCTTCCCTTTCGTCCGGGTACTCAATAATAATGGGATGACTCCATTCCCCGCACATAAATCGATGAGATGGCCTTTTTGAATGGGTACTCGTACAAATTTTGAAAGCAATACCGCATCCAATGAAAACGAAAATACCGACGGACTTTGGATAATGCGGAGCCTTTCCGCCAGCAAATAATCCAGGCGTTCATCTCCCTTTAGTTCAAGCACGCTAATCCTCCTCTAGCAATAACCCTTTAAAAAAGGGCTGACTCATAAGTGAAGATGTCTGACTCCTTATCATAATATATAAATTCTATATCATGTATAGGAGTCAGAACCCTTCCGAGTCATCCCCTGAATTTATTTTTTATTTAAAAATGATAGACAGAACAGGCAATCGCCTTCTTTTCTAAGACTCCCAAAATGAAGATTGCAAATATGGAAACCTTCCTGATACAGGCGGGCCAAATTATCATAGCCTTCCCCGATATCATTGGAGGGTTGCCGGTTCTTTGATTTCTTTGAACTTGTTTTTGAGTAGCCTTTGTTCTCAACATGGTTCAACCTTTTTCGCAGATGCTCATTTTCAAGCTTTAGCGAATGATTTTCTTCCAGGATCTCCTCCAAAGACTGCTTTAATTCTCCAAGTTGGGTAGTGAAATTGCCAATTTGGGTTTCCATGCTAGTAACCGAATCAAAAATTTCTTTCTTGTCCACGCTCTCCCACCACCTTAATAATCTGTGGCTTGAATAGAAACGGCTCCCTCTTTTAGAATTTCATCTAAAGTATACTCTAATACTCTTTCTTGATCGGTTAATTCCACCTGAAGTACTCGTTCTAGAATATTAAGCCCTACTACCTTGCCTTTTCCGTTAGGGGTATCTATCATTTCTCCTAAGTCAGGAAGCATTTCCTTCGCGCTTTCGTACTCATCATTTTCATATTTTAAACAGCACATTAATCGGCCGCATAATCCCGATATTTTCGTAGGGTTCAGCGATAAATTCTGATCTTTTGCCATTTTAATCGATACGGGCTCAAAATCACCAAGGAATGTCGAGCAGCATAGCATTCTGCCGCAAGGCCCAATTCCTCCGAGCATTTTCGCCTCATCGCGGACACCGATCTGGCGCAATTCGATCCGGGTACGGAAAATGGCAGCAAGATCCTTAACTAAATCACGAAAATCCACGCGCCCGTCCGCTGTAAAATAAAAAACGACTTTATTTCTGTCAAACGTATATTCCACATCAACCAGCTTCATATCTAGCTGATGTTCTTCGACCTTTTTATCGCAAGTTTCATATGCCTCAGCTGCAGCAGTTTTATTTTCTTCGACAATCATTCTATCTTTGGCATCCGCGATCCGAAGCACTTTCTTCAAGGGCAGTACAACATCGTTTTGATCTACCTGTTTCCGGCTCGTTACAGCCTTGCCGAACTCTACTCCGCGAACCGTTTCGACGATGACGAACTCATCTTTTGAAATCACAAGATCGCCAGGGTCAAAGTAATATATTTTTCCCGCTTTTTTAAAACGGACGCCTACAACATCATACAAAAGATGATCCCTCCTGCAAATTCAGCACGAGCTGTTCCATCAACAACTGTGGATTTGTATTGGACATCAGCTTCCTCTTCGCTTCCAAAATATGGCCCATCTTGTCTGCCAGGCGCCTCTGGGAAATCTGGAGAGCGTGAGATTCAAATTCTCCCTGTTTATTTTGAAATATGACCTGATTCCGCTTGTCCAACTGAATGTATAGTAAATCTTTATAAATTAGAAATAATAAGTCTAGACCTCTGTCCAGCTGATCTTTTTCCTTAAAGTGCAAAAACCATTCCTCTTGAAGATAAATAAGGGCCTTCATTGGATTTGCTTTTAGCACTTCATACAATTTTAACACTATTTTTTGAGCTTGTGCAAACCATTCCTCAGTACTTATCAGCAATCCTTCTTCAAAATTATGCGTAAGCCGGGAAATGACAGCGGCTGTTTGGCCATCAACACCATGTTCTATTAACTTTTTCTTTATATTTTCGGGACTCAGCGGTCTAAACGGTAATATTTGGCATCTTGATAGGATCGTGGGCAGCATGCGTTGAATTTGTTCGGTTATTAATATCGCAATCGTATCTGACTGCGGTTCTTCTAAAAATTTCAGCAAACTGTTTGCAGCTTGGACTGACATTTTATCTGCATGAACGATTGAATAGATTTTTCGATTGGATTCTACACTCTTTTTTGAGAATTCTTCTTGGAGGCTTTTGATTTGTTCTTTTTTTATCGATAGTCCTTCAGGTTCCACAATATGGACGTCAGGGTGGTTTCCGCTCGTAATTCGCTTACAATTACTGCATTCTTCACAAGGCTGATAACCGTCTAAAGGGTGCACGCATAACAAGCTTTTGGCATATGCAAGACTTGTTTCTTTCTTGCCTGTCCCTTTTTCCCCTTCAAAAATATACGCATGGGCCACCCTTTCTTTTGTAATGCTGTTTTTTAGCATCGTCATGACTTCAGGCTGTGTTTCGTTTAATTCTTTCCATGTTTTCGTCAACACAATCAACTGCCTTACGTATATAAATTAATAAGAAGTCCTTTAATTTCACCGATCTTTCCTAAAATATCAATGGAGTTACTTTCCTTTTCCATGATTTCTTCTGTCAGTTCTACAAGTTTTTCGTCAATGATTTCCACGATTTTCAGCGGTCTGCTTTGTCCGTACTCACTCCAGCTATGTGATTGCTTCAGGTCCATTCCAAAATCCACGGCTTCGCGGATAAAGCGTTTAACCAGTGATTTATATTTGGCTAAGTCCTTAAAGGTCCGGGATTTGCTAAGTCTTTCTCCCGCACCCTGGATATCGCCTAATAATCTGGTTAACGTATCAATCTGCATTTTCTGGTCCTGTTTTTGCACCAGCTGCTGGAATTTTCCGCCTCCCACCTGAATCTGTTTTGCATCCTGCTTTATTTGGTCCATTTTCAAATGAAGATCATGGTTAATTTTCATGACGTACCACCATACTTTCAATCTTAAAATTGTAAAAAGTTTTCGACTGGCAATACAAAGACGGTGGCTCCGCCAACTTCAATTTCGACCGGATAAGGGACATACGAATCAGCATTCCCTCCCATTGGAGATACCGGCGCCACCAACTGAGAGCGTGACCGGCAGTTTTCCTTAATGATCTCTAAGCATTTATCGACCCGGATATCATCCGTTCCGATCATGAAGGTGGTATTTCCTGATTTTAAAAAACCACCGGTTGTCGCAAGCTTTGTCGCCCTGAAATTGTGGTCCACCAGCTGGGTTAGAAGCCGTTGGCTATCCTTATCCTGAACTACAGCAATAATCATCTTCATCTTGATTATCCTCCGTTTCGCACAGATTATTTAAAATTGTGTTCATTCTTTTTCATTATTATAACAATTATATACCCTTAAACTACAAAATAGGCATTTTGTCATAATTAACCGGAGGGATTGAGACGACAGGTGGTTAATCTTAAGATTTCTCTAACTTTATCAAAAGCCTCGATTTAGCATCCTCCAAGACCTCTTCCAGCTCTCGGGAGGCATCGATGACAATGAATCTTTCCTTCCATTTATCAATAACCTTCAAATAGCCTTCTCTCACTTTTTCATGAAAGTTTAATTCCTCTAAATCAAGGCGGTTCACTTCCCGGTTGTCACTCTTTTTAATCCTTTTTAATCCTTGGATAGGATCAATATCGAAATAGACAGTAATATCCGGCATGACTCCACCAATGGCAAATTGGTTTATAGCGTAGACTTCATCCATCCCTAATCCCCGGGCATAGCCTTGATAAGCCAGTGAACTATCGATAAAACGGTCACACAGAACGATTTTCCCTCTTTCTAGCGCTGGGTTAATGATTTCAACCATATGTTGCCTTCTTGCCGCTGCATACAATAGCGCTTCCGTTCGTCCATCCATTTTCGTGTTTTCTTTATTTAAAATGACTTCTCTAATCTGTTCCGAAATAGAGATACCACCTGGTTCTCTCGTGAGCAATATATTATATCCTAGACCTTTGAGGGACTCTCCAAGCATTTGCAAAATCGTCGTTTTGCCTGCCCCTTCAGGCCCTTCCATTGTGATAAACAATCCGCGACTCATGTCTTAAACCTCCACGTTCTATCTATGCGGATAAGTATACACCATTCAGTTCGCCGCAGGTAGGGGTTATTCAAATACCCACATGCTCCCCGCCCCGAGCCCGTTCCCGCCATGAAACCGTGTTCCCTTGGCGCTTAACTCCTCAAGCTGGTTTATTTTCTTATCATCCATTAGCTCTCCTGCCATAATTAGTGGGACTCCGGGTGGGTAAGGGATAATCATCTCTGCTGCTATCCTGCCGCTGCTTTCCTTTAGCGCTACAAACTGCTTTGGCTTATCTACCATATCTTTATAACTTAGTTGAAGCTCCGCCATCGCGTTTTCTTTCTCATATACATCCTCCACTTTGTCTAGCGAAAATGGAGAGGGGGGTCCTAGTTCGGCTGTTGCTTCACTTACCTTTTGTACCGTTTCAGAAAAAGGATATTCCATTTCGGCCTTTAGCAGCGGAAATACGAGCAATACATTTCGTGTGTCCGCAAGCTCGGTAAATACATCCTTCTTTTCCAGCGCCTTCTGTAATTGAAAACCGGTTGCGCCCTCCTTCGATCTGATTGTTATCTTTAGTGGGTCCCCCCCGCCCCGTTGAGCTGCTTGTAAAACCTTTATACCCGGCAAACGGTCAAGCTGTTGGCGAAATTCCTTCATTTTTTCACCGAGTGCCTTTTTGTCTTTATCGGTAAAGGAAGCAAGATATGAACGGGCCAGATCGAGCGAAGCCATAATCGGATAAGAAGGACTGCTTGACTGCAGCATTTGCAAATAAAAGTGGATTTTATCAGAATCTATCAAATCACTGTTGACATGTAGATACGAGCCCATCGTCATTGCCGGTAATGTCTTATGGGCTGACTGCACCACCATATCGGCTCCTGAAGCAAGTGAAGAAGTCAAAAAAGGACTGCCCAAAATAAAATGGGCACCATGGGCTTCGTCAACAAGGACAGGAATTCCTTTCTCGTGGGCCTTTTCCGTGATCGCTGAAATATCATTTCCTAATCCATAATAATTCGGATAAGTCAGGATAATGGCTTTTGTGTCAGGATACTTCGACAATGCTTCTGCAATCAAAGAACTGTCTATACCGCCAGCCACTTCCCACTCACCGTCTAAGACAGGTGAAAGGAATACCGGCTTTACATTGGCCAGCATTAAACCGTGCAGTATCGATTTATGGCAATTACGCTGCACTAAAACGGTATCACCCTCCCGGCAAGCTGCCAAAATCATCGCCAGGTTTCCAACCGTTGAGCCATTGACTAGAAAATAACTCTCTTGCGCCTTATATAGCTCAGCAAGCAGCTTTTGTGCCTCAAATATCGCTCCCTGAGGCGCATGCAAATCATCAAGACCATTCAGTTCTGTTACATCAAAAGATAGAATAGATTGATATTCATGGCGTCCTTTTTCTGTAAAAACAAGGCCCCCTTTATGCCCTGGTACGTGATAGGAGATTGATTTTTTGGATTTGTGCTGTAAAAGTGCATCAAACAACGGTGTTTTTGATTGATTCATATTGATCTTCCTCTAATAAATTAATTACCTTCATTTTACCAAACCCAAAGCGTCTAAACTCAAATTTCCGAGAAAATGTTGTTATTTTTGATGATTAACAAAGAAAACTCGCTGAGAGCGAGCTTATGCAAGTGAATAAGAGGCAGCAATAAAAAAAGCTATGCTTTAGATAAAACCTGGAAGGGTCTTTATCTTTAGAAAGCAGAGCTCCTCTTTCACACACTTATGAGTATATTTCAGGGTTATTCACTTTTTTAAGCTGTTTTAAATAATACTTATATTGCGGATTATTTGTATCCGTATGAATGATGTCTCTTTCACATTCCTCACAGATAAATGCCGTATAAAGATGTATCCCCGCCAACTTAATTTCTTCACACACTACACATGTTTCTCCAACAAACTTTTTGGCCGCTGTTGAATTCAACATCTCCACCTCCATACCTGCATTCTCTCCAAAAGACCCATGTTGTATACAGTTTTCCGAATAGTTTAAGAGAATGGTTATCGCCTATAACAATGTATGTTGAATGGAGGCTTTCAGTGTATGTCTGCTGCGAAGTTTTTTGTTGCTCATCAATATTCAAGAAAAGTATTTTGTGATTGCAAACGAAACTCAGGGGGATTCAAGCGAAACTATCGTCCATTTAAGCGAAAGTCCTGGTGATTTGAACGAAACTTCCGGGCATTTACACGAAAACATCGTCCATTCAAACGAAACGCATTTTCACACGAAAAAAGACCAGCCAAATCGGCTGGTCTCTCACTTGCTTGGCGACGTCCTACTCTCACAGGACTTGCACAGGATGTGCTGACTTCTGCGTTGCCACATGGATGTGGCGGGTTTAGCAGAAGGTCCTTGACTCACCCCAACTACCATCGGCGCTCGAGCTTAA
>NZ_CAKKNA010000020.1 GCF_918741275.1 Bacillus sp. CECT 9360 | reverse complement strand
GCGTAAACCGTCTTTCCTTCTCTCTTCATGTGAAGAAAGAATCTATCCGGTATTAGCTCCGGTTTCCCGAAGTTATCCCAGTCTTACAGGCAGGTTGCCCACGTGTTACTCACCCGTCCGCCGCTAACGAACAGGAGCAAGCTCCTATTCATTCGCTCGACTTGCATGTATTAGGCACGCCGCCAGCGTTCGTCCTGAGCCAGGATCAAACTCTCCGAAGAATGTTTGACTTGCTCATTTGCTTTTAAAGTGTGTGCTCACTTAAAATTAACGTTGGCGCTTTGTTTTGTTCAGTTTTCAAAGAGCAATTTCGTTGCCGTTTCTTTCGAAAGCGACTTTATTATAATAACAAATACTAGCCATTAAGTCAACCGTTTTTTTGATATTTAATATGAGAAAGTATCTTAAAAAACACGCTCATTCAATAGCAGCTTTTATAATATATCAGCAGGGAAATAATCCGTCAATACTTTTTGCACTAGAAAAATTTGCTTTATAGTTTTTCTATTGTTTCTGTTCCTTGAATGTCTGCTTTGTCCTCATGTATTTCATACATTCCATCGCCGGGGCGACTCTTTTATATAAGTTGAACAAAATCTTATATCTCTCCTCCATCGCTCGCTTTACGATATGATCAATCCGCTCATCCTGCAAGTCGAACAAGATTTCATCGAGTTCCCTTTTTACGATGTATTCCATTTCTTTTTTTTCGATTTCATTAATCATTAAACCCAGCATCATTTCACCTCAAGCTCTATTTTTCTTTTATATTTTCCCGAACCGCTTCTTTTATAATCCGAAATTATGCATAAAGCTTGGAATTCAACCATAGGATGAAGCAAGAGTGGTGGACGAGGTGATTCTAAAATGAATTTTTTTATGGTGATTAGTGCACGTAGAATGAAACAATACGGGCTTGTGATTCTGACAGCTTTATTCGCGGCTTGGTTTCTTTTTTTGCAGAATATGTTACATACTCCTGTTTTTTCAACGTCAGACGGACCAAAGGCCATTTATAAAGGGGAGAAGAATATCGCATTAACCTTCAACATCGGCTGGGGAGATGAACGGGCTCTGCCAATCCTGAAAACACTGAAAGAAGAAAAAGTGAAATCTGCCACATTTTTTCTTTCGGGATCTTGGGCAGAGAGGCACCCTGACGTCGTGGCTAAGATTGTAGAGGAAGGCTATGAGATTGGGCTGCTGGGATACTCTTATAAAGATTATTCGGATATAAAGGACGAAGAGATCACCAAGGATATATCGAAAGCACAACAGGTATTCAAAAAATTAAATGTTAAAGACATCGAGCTGCTACGGTCGCCTACTGGTCATTTTGATAAGCGCCTGCTTAAGATCGGGGAGCGTTTTGGATATACTATCGTCCACTGGAGCATCGATTCGAAGGACTGGACGAATCCCGGGATCGAGGACATTGTTCAGAATGTCGATCAAGCTCGCAAGGGAGATATTATTCTTTTACATGCCTCCGATTCTGCTAAGCAGACAAATAAGGCACTGCCACAACTGCTTGAGGAAATCCGATCTAAAAACCTTAGCATGGTGACCGTATCAGAAATGATTTCTAACTCAAGTGCAAGGAATGAAGAAATAAAGTGAAAAAAGGGGCTAAGCTGCAACAAGCTTAACCCCTTTTTTGTTATTTCACCTTTACTTTTTTCTTAGTCCCAGGTTTCGCAGCCTGCTGTTTTTCTGCTCGCTTGCTCTCCAGCTCCTGTTTTGACCTTTCAATCAGCTTATTCAAGATCAATAGTTGGTAAGCATTGCATGCGAGCAATGGAAACAGCATAAAATACAACCAGTCTTCATTGTTTACGCGTAAAACCGGTACCCATTCAAGCGTGGTTACAACCGTCATAAAAAACAAAGCGGGAATAAATGCCTGTTTGTTGGTTTGTTTCATCTTTACATATGCGGTCACCAGGCCGACGACCAACAAAAATAAAGCAAGCGCAAGATATGATCCAATGCCCTCCCCATCGGCAAACGTCACAAAACGCAGATAAACGAGATCAAACAAGACAAACAAGATAATCATAATCTGTACTGCATTCCATAATTTAACGCTCTTAAATATTCCGAGCCCGAACCGGTGAATAGTCAAATAGGCAAAATATCCGGCCTGGCTGATTACACTAAAGATTAAGCCTACCCCAAACATCCAGATAAACGTGGAGACAATCTCTCCTAAGTCGAAGGATGTAAACAGCGGTGCAAATTGCTCCCAACGGGCAATAAATCCAACAATCCCCGCGGTAACCCCTCCGACAAGCAAGGTGGTCATAAATAATCGTACGATATTACGGCTATTCATCATTATCCCCCATGAACATTCTTTATATATCTTTGATTGTACCAATCCGTCCTTCAAAAATCTACATAATCTAACATCGAATAAAATTCGCCCAGAGGAATCATATTAACAATAAGAAGTCATGAAAGGGGCTCTTATAATGAGATCCAGAGTTTTTTTAATTCTGTTCTCCATGATGTGTCTCGTTGTGACCGGCTGCGCTCAGAACGGGACGGGCGGAGAAAATACTGATTATGAACAAACGAAAAAGATGGTTGTCGATATTTTAAAAACAGATGATGGGAAAAATGCAATAAAAGATGTTATGGCTGGTGATGGAATGAAAGACCAGCTTATTATGGATCAGAAGGTTGTTTCTGACACGTTAGAAAAAGCTGTAACATCTGATAAGGGGAAGAAATTTTGGGAAAAAGCCTTTGAAGATCCGAAGTTTGCGGCAGCTTATGCCAACAGCATGAAGGACGAACACGAAAGACTGATCAAGGATTTAACAAAGGATCCGCAATATCGCGCCATGATAATTGAGATACTTAAGGATCCTTCCTTACAGGATGAATTTAAGTCATTGGTTAAAAGCAAGGAAATGCGGGAGATGTCAAAGAGTACCCTGATCGAAACAATGGACAGCCCGCTTGTAAAAGCTAAATTAGCTGACATCCTGTTAAAAGCGGCGGAAGAAACACCGCCTCAATCAGGTGGAGGCGGTCAAGAAGGACAGGGACAGCAAGGCGGAGGCGGACAATAACAAAAAAACGGCTGACTCATAGAAGTCAGCCGTTTCATATTTATTTTTCAAGGATACCAATCGTCTTTTGCGCAATTTCGGTATAAATTCTCCCCAAACGGTGATCCTCCGCATATATCGATGGGGCAAAGTCTTCATCGTTCCAATCGGGCTGCTCAAGCGGAAGCTGCCCTAGTATTTCTGTACGAAGTTCTTCTGCAAGCTTTTCCCCGCCGCCTTTTCCGAAAACATATTCTTTTTCGCCGGTAGTCTTGCTTTCAAAGTAAGCCATGTTTTCTATAACACCGATCACTTCATGTTCCGTTTTGATTGCCATTGCCCCTGCTCTCGCCGCAACGAATGCCGCTGTCGGATGAGGAGTTGTGACAATGATTTCCTTACAAGACGGAAGCATAGAGTGAACATCCAGGGCAACGTCGCCGGTTCCTGGCGGCAGGTCGAGCACTAAATAGTCGATATCTCCCCATTCCACCTCGTTAAAAAAGCTGTTCAGCATTTTTCCCAGCATAGGCCCTCTCCAGATAATAGGCGCATTGTCTTCAACAAAAAAGCCCATACTCATCACTTTTACGCCAAGACGTTCAACCGGGATAATTCTTTCGCCGCGAACTTGCGGCCGCTTCGAAATCCCCATCATGTCAGGCACACTGAAGCCATAAATATCGGCATCGACAAGGCCCACTTTTTTGCCGAGACGGGCAAGAGCAGTCGCGAAATTAACGGAAACCGTAGACTTTCCTACGCCCCCTTTGCCGCTCGCAATCGCGATAAACTTCGTCTTGCTGTTTGGTCCAAGCAATCCGACATCAGCACTGTCCTGTGGCATATCAGTGCGGTGCTTGGCCAATTCTTCCTCAGGAAGATCGGTGAAACGAATGCCGACTGAATCCGCTCCGCCACCTTTCAATATTTCAACAATCTTGGTCTGCATTTGAAGCTGTTCACCTGTACCGGTTTTAGCAATAGCAATTTTAACGCTTACATAATTCTTTTCCGGTTTTATTTTTACTTCAAGGATTCCGCCTGTTTCCGCTAAACTTTTATGAAGAAAAGGGTCTTGAAGGTCCTTTAGTAAATTCAGTACTTTCTCTTCTGTTAACACACCCGGCACCTACCTCTTTTTTATTCTTTTTTCCCAAATAAGTATAACATATAAATTCCGTATTGCTTATGCAGCAAGTTTGAAAAGTTCCGCATATAAAGAAAACCCTGATTGGAATTCAGTTTTCTTATACAGATAGAAAAAAGCCGGACATCATTTCTTCCGGCTTAAGGCTTATATTCGTTATCCAATAGCTTATCTTCGGAAAAATAACGCAGAACCCCTTTGTATACAGCTGCTGAAATTTTTTCTTGATAGGATTCTTTTAGCAAGTTTGCCCTGTCTTCCGAATTCGAAAGAAAGCCTATTTCTACCAAGGCACCCGGCTTCTTGGCATTTCTCATGAGATATACATTATCAATCAGCTTCGCTTCTCGGTTTGTATTCTCTAAATTCCGTTTGATTTCGGCCTGGATAAACTTAGCGACTTGCTCATTTTCTTCATATCGTCTTGTATAGAATGTTTGGGCACCCTTCCACTGGCTTGACGGGAACGCATTAAGATGGACACTCAGGAACAAATCCGCCTCGGAGTTGTTGATCATTTTAACCCTATTTTGTAAATCTTGACGTTTCCGGTTGCGGATTCCCTTTGTATGTTCATCAGCCAAATCGCTATCATCTTCTCTTGTCATAATGACAAGAGCCCCTTGTTCCTGCAAAAAATCCCTGATTTTAAATGTGACCTTTAACGCTATTTCTTTTTCGAGCACCGACTGTACATTGGCCCCGCCGTCAGGACCCCCATGGCCGGCATCAAGAATAATGATTTTTCCGGATAAAGGCAAATTCCATGAATTCCACGAATCATCTTCTACAAACTTTACTGTCACGATTAAAAATAAAACAATCAATCCAATCGCAAAGCCGGTATATTTTAACTTCTTCCGCATATCCCGTCTCCTCCCGCTCGTCCTATATATAAAAAATATGGGACAGGGGAAGAAAATAGAACATGACACGCGTTGAAGTTCTTAATGAAGCCTCATTTTTCTCCGTCTTTCGCCTTTTTCAAAGCCATCTTTCCACCAGGCCCCTATATAGGCTTCACAGCGGTAATAGAGACTCTCGTTTTGCATATCGTTATCGCCGACTTTTCCCCAATAAAGGATAAAGTTAAACAAAGTATCACTAAGATGTTTTTCTTCTTTGCTGCTGCGGTTCCGGGCTTCTTCCATCGTCTCTCCGTAATACCCGAATTTACTGTAATTTGCACCGAGCAGGAAAGCCTCAATCGCGACATCGCAACTGGCTTCTTCAAGCACATCGGTAAAATAATCCCCGCTCACCCTATCTGAACCGAAAAATTCCTGAACCCTGCTTTTTAATATGTCAATCGAAAGTTCCCTTAAGATCTTTCTGTCGTATTTAATCTGTTTTGCCTTCTGCTTCTCTGTCAGCGTTGTAATCACATTCATTTTATACACCCCATGAATCCCATAGTTCTTCTCCAATTCCCCGGTCTATTCCAGGGGATATGCCATTAGTTTTCGCCTAGACCACTTTGTGATGCTACTCTTTTTCAGTTTGTTGATGGCAATTATTTATTGGGTGCTTCACGGCTAAAAAGGAGAAGATATTATTTATCAGGACATGAAAAAAAACCGACCTGTTTTAGTCGGTTCCTTCGTTCATGATCCTTCTCCCTGTCTTCTGTAATGGAGAAGTTCCTTTGCGATATTTCATAATGCCATCATCTCGCTTTGCGGAAACTAGCGTGTCTTAGTATCCAGCTCGGCTTCGATTTGGGAGACCTTCGAAGACTCAGCCATACGCCAATAGACAATAAAACTAATGGCAATACAACCAGCTACATAGTAGTAGAAGAGCGACTCTACTCCAATATTCTTCAGCCATAGCGCAATGAATTCCGCCGTCCCTCCGAAGATCGCTACGGTAAGTGCATAAGGGAGTCCGACGCCAAGGGCACGGATCTCAGTCGGGAAGAGCTCAGCTTTCACGATTGCATTGATAGAAGTGTAACCGGTGACTATGATGAGACCTACCATCATAAGTAAGAAAGCAATCAAAGGGTTATTTGCCTGCTCCATGAACAGGAATATCGGCACCGTCAGCACTGTTCCGAGTATACCGAAACTCATTAATAGCGGACGACGCCCAATCCGGTCGGACAGCGCGCCGGCAAGCGGTTGAAGCACGACGAATATTAACAGGGCAATAAAGTTAATCCAGCTGACGACCTCCTTGTCGAGGCCCACCGTATTCACCATGAACTTCTGTATATAGGTCGTGTAAGTATAGAAGGCGACCGTTCCGCCAAGCGTGAGTCCGACCACAGTCAGCACCGCTTTCGGGTGTTTCATTAAAGCCCGAACGGTCCCGGCATTCGCCCGGGTTTCAGAACCCATTTTTGAGAACTGCTCCGATTCGTCCATTGTGCGGCGCAGCCACAATACGGCCAAGGCTCCCATCGCTCCGATGACGAAGGGAATCCGCCAGCCCCAGGACATCATATCGGATTCGCTGAGCACTTGCTGGAGTATGATCTGCACTCCCAGTGCCACCATCTGTCCGGCAACAAGTGTGACATACTGGAAACTCGAGTAGAAGCCGCGGCGGCCGCTTGAGGCCATCTCGGACAAATACGTTGCCGACGTTCCATACTCTCCTCCTAACGACAACCCTTGAAGCAGGCGTGCCAGAACGAGGATAATCGGAGCCATTATACCAATCGTGCCATAACCCGGGGTGCAGGCAATGATCAGAGAACCCCCTGCCATGACGGTGATGGAAAGCGTCAACGCGGCGCGGCGGCCATGGCGATCGGCATAGCGGCCCATCAACAGGCTGCCTAATGGGCGCATCAGGAAGCCAACGGCGAAGATTGCCGCCGTGTTGAGCAGTTGGCTAGTGGAGTCTCCTTCGGGAAAGAATGTTGCTGAGAAATATACGGCGAAAGCTGAATAGACATACCAGTCATACCATTCGATCAGATTTCCTACCGAACCTTTGAAGATGTTGCCTGTGATGCGTCTTGTGTTTGCTCGTTCATTGGATTGATTCATTCTTATCCTCCTCCTGAAGTACCGGTGCAGACGCTCCTTAGCCGTGCGTCAGCACACACATGGTTTGTAACTATAAAAACACTTCTTTTAAATCTAAATATGTAAGATCATTTCATAATTATCACATAATTCTAAAATAAAAGATATATTTAAACAATTCCTGCAAGATGGAGGAATAAAAGCAGATTCTTACCCCTAAAATTTTATTCCATAATCATCAAATATTATTTTGAGGCATAAAAAAGACCCCCAACCAAAATGGTTGAGAGCCTTTGAAGCGTGTGATTAACGCTTTGAGAACTGAGGTGCACGACGAGCGCCTTTAAGTCCGTATTTTTTACGTTCTTTCATACGAGCGTCACGAGTCAATAGTCCTGCAGCTTTCAATGAGCCGCGGTATTCTGGATCGACTTGAAGCAATGCACGAGCGATGCCGTGACGGATTGCGCCAGCCTGGCCAGTGTATCCACCGCCACTAACATTTACTAGTACATCATAGTTACCAGTTGTTTCAGTAGCAACTAGTGGCTGCTTTACTATTTCACGCAGTGCTGCAAATGGGATATATTCTTCAACTTCACGTTCGTTAACAATAATGCGGCCTTCGCCTGGTACTAAACGTACACGGGCAACTGAGCTTTTGCGACGACCAGTACCATAATATTGAACTTGTGCCAAGATAGTAACCTCCTTATTAATTATCCGCGTAATTCGTATACTTCAGGCTGTTGAGCTTGATGCTGGTGCTCGTTTCCTGCATATACGTGCAATTTTTTGTAGATTTGACGACCTAGAGAATTCTTTGGAAGCATACCTTTGATAGCAAGTTCAAGCATTCTCTCCGGGTAGTTCGTACGCATTTCAAGAGCAGTTCTTGTTTTTAAACCGCCTGGATGCATAGTGTGACGGTAGTAGATCTTGTCAGTCAATTTCTTACCAGTCAATTCGATTTTAGAAGCATTGATTAGAATTACATGATCACCAGTGTCAACGTTCGGTGTAAAAGTTGGTTTGTGTTTGCCGCGTAAAATGGTCGCTACTTCACTTGCAAGACGTCCCAAAGTTTTACCTTCAGCGTCTACAACGTACCATTTACGTTCAATTTCATTAGCTTTCGCCATAAAAGTTGTACGCATGATTACCCTCCTAAATAGATCAATAGTTATATTTATTTTCAATCACAATAAGTTTTTTCCGGGGCTTATCGTGGGATTAAAATACATACCATATTATATTAAACTCTCCACATAGCATTGTCAAGAAAATGTTACACCAGGATTAGTTGTTACAAGAAATGCGGAAGCGCCCAGCAAGTATGAAACATCGACTAAAATCTTCCACATCGTGTGGCAAACGTCGATGTCAGCCCATCCTGGGCAAGTCGTGACAGGCATAAGATGAACCGCGAGGAGGCAGTTCCCAGTGGTTTGGCTTAGAGGAACCTCGGCTAACCCGTTAATAAAGGAAGAACGACTAAGAACGCAACATCCTGTTGCAACGTCGTTCTGACCCACATCCTGTGGGCCCCCGAACGGCTGGGCGCTGGCCGACTAAGACCGCCACTGTGGCAAGTCGGCGCAAGTCACGTCCTGTACGTCGCAGTTAGACATCCATCAAAGTTAAAAAAGTTCCACTTATTTACCTATAAAAAACTTCCCACAAGTACAAGCCTTGTCCCGGCACCGTTTTTCCCGCGAAACTGCGATTCTTTTTTTGCAGGATCTCCGTTATGTCTTCGGGTTTTTTCTTCCCTGTGCCAATATCAAGCAACGTTCCGACAAGGATGCGGACCATATTGTATAAAAAACCGCTTCCTACAAAACGAAACAGAAGCATGCCGTCTTCCTCAAGCAGTTCTATTTCCCTTAGCGTCCGGACTTTATCGGCCCTTTCCGTTTTGGCCGAGCAAAAGCTTGTGAAATCATGAGTACCTAAAAGCATTGGGATGGCTTTTTCCATGGCTTGATAATCCAATTCGAATGGAAAATGATAAGCATAGTTTTTTTTGAATGGATCCCTTTTTTTCGAAAGAGAGATTTTATATCGATATTCCTTGCCCGTGGCATCGAATCGGGCATGAAAATCAGCAGCCACTTCATTAATAGAAATGACCACTATTTCTTCGGGAAGAAGGGCATTCAGTGCTTTTTCCCAGTTTTCGGCCTGGAAAGAGTAAGGGGAATCAAAATGGATGACCTGCCCCATGGCATGAACTCCTGAATCAGTCCGTCCAGAGGCATTTACTTTTATCATCTTGCCTTTATGCATGTTACACAATGCCTTCTCCATTTCCGATTGGACGGTCCGCTTATTAGGCTGAACCTGATATCCCGCAAACAAAGTGCCATCATAAGAAATAATACATTTATATCTGTGCATACTTCTCCCTCAATTTGAACGAAATACAAACAGTAAGACCGCTAAAATAACAAGGGCGACCATTAAAAGCGTGTCAATCGTATGCCAGCTTAATTGGCGGTATTTCGTCCGCCCTTCGCCGCCCTTGTATCCGCGTGCTTCCATCGCAATGGCCAACTCTTCTGCCCTCTTAAATGAACTGACAAACAAAGGAACCAGAAGGGGAACAATCGCTTTTACCCGCTCTTTAATCGGACCGGACGTAAAATCGACTCCGCGTGCTGTCTGTGCTTTCATGATTTTTTCGGTTTCTTCCATTAGAGTTGGAATGAACCTCAAAGAAATCGACATCATTAACGCAAGTTCATGTACCGGCATTTTCCACTTCTTAAGCGGACCGAGCAGCTGCTCTATGCCATCGGTAATCGAGATCGGCGACGTCGTCAGTGTTAATAGCGAGGTCACTAAAATCAAAAAGGTGAAACGTAACGAAATATAAATCCCCTGGCGTAGACCGCCTTCGTATATTTTAACAAATCCAAGCTCAAAAATAGGCGAGCCTTCCTTTGTGAAAAAAATATGCAGCAGTAACGTAAATAAGATTAAGAATAAAATCGGTTTCAGTCCGTTGAAAAGGAAGCGGACGGGAATTCTTGAAATAGCTATAAGGGCAAATGTAAACACAGCAAGTATCGAATAAGTTATCAGATTGTTAGCAAGAAATACGATGCATACGAATATGAAAACGAGCAATAATTTAGAACGGGGGTCCATTCGGTGAATCGGTGACTCCAGCGGAACATAACGCCCGAAAATCATTTTATCCAGCATTAGCGGCTCCCCCGTTCCATAACCCGTTTAATTTCCCCGGCCAAATCTTCAATGCTTAAACAAGGATGATCAAAACGGATTCCCATTTCTTTTTGCAACTGTAATTGAAAACGCACGGTATTAGGCACATCCAGCCCTAATTCTATCAGTTGTTCCGGCTGGGAAAATATCTCCAGGGGCGTTCCTCTCTGATAGACTGTACCTTTGTGCATAATCACGATTTCATCCGCATACCTGGCTGCATCCTCCATGCTGTGAGTAACCAGAACTGTGGTGATGCCTTGTTCTTTATGAAGCCGGTAAAACATGTCCATTATTTCCTTGCGGCCGCGCGGGTCCAGGCCTGCTGTCGGCTCATCAAGCACGAGTACTTCCGGTTCCATGGCAAGGACTCCGGCTATGGCTACCCGCCGCATTTGTCCGCCAGATAAATCAAAAGGCGATTTTTCGAGCATATCTTCCGAAAGGCCAACGAGTTCTAAAGCATTCCTTGCCTGTACCTTTGCTTTCTCTTTAGGCACACCAAAATTAATCGGGCCAAAACAGATATCCTTTTCCACCGTTTCTTCAAACAACTGATGTTCTGGAAATTGAAAAACAATCCCGACCTTTTGCCGGATCGGACGTAGCTGTTTTTCCTTTCGGCCGGATTCAATTGTACGGTCGCCAATGATCACTCTGCCCTTCGTCGGTTTGATAAGAGCATTCAAATGCTGAAGCAGTGTTGACTTACCTGAACCAGTATGGCCAATGATCGCTACTGATGAACCGGGGGTGATTTCCATATTAACATCATGAATCGCCAAACGTTCAAAAGGCGTATCGATTTGGTAGCGGTATTCTACATCTTGGAGTTTAATTCGCATAAATCCTTCACCAACTCTTCTTCTGTTAAATGACTATCAGCCAAATTAAGGTCCTGTTCACGCAATGCCTTGCTTAATTTCACGGAAAAAGGGATATCCAAACCTAAAGCAATTAATTCATCTTCCATAAGAAATATTTCACTCGGAGTCCCCTGACGATAAAGATGCCCCTGATTCATCACAATAATCCTGTCTGCTTTAGCCGCCTCTTCCAGGTCGTGAGTGATCGAAATGACAGTCAGTATATTTTCATCCTTTAATTCACGAACCGTATGAAGCACTTCCTCGCGTCCACGCGGATCGAGCATAGATGTTGCTTCATCCAAAATGATAATATCCGGCTTTAGGGCGAGCACTCCTGCTATCGCAACCCGTTGCTTCTGGCCGCCGGAAAGATGGTGCGGCTCTTGATTAAGAAATTGATCCATTTTCACTTTGCTTAGAGCTTCCTGGACACGTTCAACCATCAAACCCTGCTGAACTCCCAGGTTTTCTAAACCAAAAGCCACATCATCCTGAACAGTAGACCCTACAAATTGATTATCAGGGTTTTGAAAAACCATACCAATCTTCTTTCGAACGTCCCACACCGTTGTCTCAGAGAGCTCTACATCATTGATAGAAATGGATCCAGATTCAGCATACTGCAGGCCATTTAGAAGCTTTGCCAGCGTCGATTTTCCTGAACCATTATGTCCTACGATCGCGAGCCATTCACCCTTATAGACATCAAAGCTTACCCCGTCTATGGCATTCAGGTCCTGGCCTTCATATTTAAAAGTAACATCCTTTAATGTAACAAGCTTGTCCGCCATGTCTACCCTCCTACTAATCGTAATCAACAAGCAGTTATTGATAACCATACACGTAATGAGATATCGTCAAAAATATCTATTCGTCTTACATTTCGATAATCACTCTTAAATTTGAATACGCAAAAGATCCCTAATCCCTGTTCATATTGTAGCTTTTCAAACTATTTTTGAAAATAAAAAAACGCTGCACCCCTTCCACCGAATGTGGTTCGGTAAATTAAGAGCAGCTTATCAATCAACCCAGGGCGTCCTTGGGTATCTTCTTATTTAACGCTTGTAAAAAGCGGGAAGGGGTGCTTGAGCTAGACGTGAAGGGGAACTTGAAGTTCGCCAGCCATCGTAACACTCAATTCGCGTATTCTTGTAAGTAAATCTAGAGATGATAAAAGAAAAAGGGCGAAGAACAAGTTAGATGTTCAACTGTCCCGCCCCGATTAAACCGCTGTTTAAACTAACTCGATAACTACGACTGGTGCACCATCACCGCGGCGCGGACCAATTTTCATGATACGAGTGTAGCCACCTTGGCGTTCTTCATAACGCGCAGCGATGTCGCTGAATAGTTTTTGAACTGCGTCCTGGCCATTTTCAGCGTTGGCTACTTCATTGCGAATGTAAGCAGCTGCTTGACGGCGAGCATGTAAGTCTCCACGCTTGCCAAGAGTGATCATTTTTTCTACAACTGACCGTAATTCCTTTGCGCGTGCTTCTGTCGTTTCAATGCGCTCATGGATAATAAGGTCTGTAGCTAAATCACGAAGTAATGCTTTACGTTGTGCGCTAGTGCGTCCTAACTTTCTGTAACCCATTTGAGAGATTCCCTCCTTTGTTGAAGTTATATAATCTGTTAATCAGGTTTGCAGGCAAAATGACTAGTTAAGTCATCAGTCGTCTTTACGCAGACCTAAGCCTAACTCATCTAATTTTGCTTTCACTTCTTCAAGTGATTTACGTCCTAAGTTACGTACCTTCATCATATCTTCCTCTGTTTTATGAGCAAGCTCTTGAACAGTGTTGATACCGGCACGCTTTAGGCAGTTATAAGAACGAACAGAAAGATCCAGTTCCTCAATTGTCATTTCCAGAACTTTTTCTTTTTGATCTTCTTCTTTTTCAACCATGATTTCAGCATTTTGAGCTTCGTCAGTTAGCCCGACAAAAATATTCAAATGCTCTGTTAAAATCTTAGCTCCAAGTGCTACCGCTTCCTGTGGACCGTTGCTTCCATCAGTCCAAACATCAAACGTCAGCTTGTCATAGTTTGTCATTTGTCCAACACGTGTGTTCTCTACTTGATAGGAAACACGCGAAACAGGAGTGAAAATGGAGTCGATAGGAATCACGCCGATTGGCTGATCATCTCTCTTGTTTTGCTCAGCAGGAGTATAACCGCGACCACGTCGTGCAGTTAATCTCATACGCATATGACCGTTTTTTCCTAACGTCGCAATGTGTAAATCCGGATTTAAGATTTCCACGTCACTGTCATGTGTAATGTCTGCTGCCGTAACTACTCCTTCATCCTGCACATCAATTTCAAGCGTCTTTTCTTCATCGGAGTAAATCTTCAGAGCTAGTTTTTTCACATTAAGAATAATAGAAGTAACATCTTCTACAACGCCTTCAATTGTTGAGAACTCGTGCATAACTCCATCTACTTGAATAGATGTGACAGCGGCACCTGGGAGTGAGGATAATAGAATACGACGTAAGGAGTTACCTAATGTTGTACCATACCCACGCTCTAGTGGCTCGACGACGAACTTACCGTATTTGGTGTCATCGTTGATTTCAACCGTTTCGATTTTTGGTTTTTCTATTTCTATCATTAATAAACCCTCCTTCAAAACGTCGAAACCCCGGTTCGTTTATATACATTCAAACGTAACCGAAATTCCCCATGCATACGTTCCCGATTGTGCGCAACAACTGAACTAATCATTCTGTAAGAACGCAAACTTGTTATTATATCCCATTATTGACCAAAGATGCATGATCTATACAGAAAAATTAGACACGGCGACGTTTTGGTGGACGGCATCCGTTATGTGGAACTGGAGTTACATCTTTAATTGCAGTTACTTCCAAACCAGCAGCTTGAAGAGCACGGATTGCAGCTTCACGTCCAGCACCTGGTCCTTTAACCGTAACTTCAAGAGTTTTCATGCCGTGTTCCATTGATGTCTTAGCAGCTGTTTCAGCAGCCATCTGTGCAGCGAACGGAGTCGATTTACGAGATCCACGGAATCCTAGAGCACCGGCGCTTGACCATGAAATCGCATTCCCATGAGAGTCAGTAATTGTAACGATAGTGTTGTTGAATGTAGAACGGATATGTGCAATACCTGATTCGATATTCTTTTTCACACGACGTTTACGTGTATTAGTTTTACGTGCCATGAAATGTAACCTCCTTTACTGATTATTTTTTCTTGTTAGCTACTGTACGACGAGGTCCTTTACGCGTACGAGCATTGTTCTTTGTATTTTGTCCACGAACCGGAAGACCGCGACGGTGACGCAATCCGCGATAGCTGCCGATTTCCATTAATCGTTTGATATTTAGGGATACTTCACGACGAAGATCACCTTCTACCTTTAACTTATCGACGATCTCACGAATTTTGTTTAGCTCGTCTTCAGTTAAATCGCGAACACGAGTGTTCTCAGAAACACCAGCTTCTGAAAGAACTTTAGCCGCTGTTTGTTTACCAATACCAAAAATATATGTTAAAGAAATGATAATACGCTTATCACGTGGAATATCTACACCAGCAATACGTGCCATTGTAAGTAGCACCTCCTTCTATATTAGCCTTGTTTTTGTTTATGTTTAGGGTTTTCGCAAATAACCATAACTTTACCTTTTCTGCGGATAACTTTACATTTCTCGCAGATTGGCTTTACTGATGGTCTGACTTTCATTGCTATCTAACCTCCTTATACAGATCGGAGCGTACCAGATTATTTGAATCGGTATGTGATTCTGCCGCGAGTTAGATCATACGGGGAAAGCTCAACCGTAACCTTATCTCCAGGCAAAATGCGAATGAAGTGCATACGAATTTTACCGGATACATGAGCTAAAACAGTATGA
Organism: Bacillus sp. CECT 9360; assembly: GCF_918741275.1. Taxonomy (GTDB): domain Bacteria; phylum Bacillota; class Bacilli; order Bacillales; family DSM-1321; genus Peribacillus. Next base: position 47,134 of record NZ_CAKKNA010000020.1, on the reverse strand, counting down.
CCATTTTCTAATTCTACCTTAAACATAGCGTTTGGCAAAGTCTCAGTGACTTTCCCTTCAACTTCAATTACATCATCTTTCGCCATTAAATAATTCTCCCTTCTGTTCAGCAATGTGCTCAGGTCGTAAATTCACTTTGAACCATTGCCCTATGTGTGCACCCGATTCTCATCCACGCAAATCATTTGCCTAAAGACTGGTTAAAATATCATACCCTGTTTCAGTGATTGCGATAGTATGTTCGAAATGAGTACACTTTTTTCCGTCGACTGTTACTACGGTCCAGTCATCCTCTAAAGTCTTAACATATCTGCTTCCGGCATTCACCATTGGTTCAACAGCGAGCACCATACCAGGCTTTAACCGAGGACCTTTATTTGGTAGACCGTAATGAGGAATGTCAGGATCCTCATGTAAGTCTTGACCGATTCCGTGACCGACATACTCTCTGACGATAGAGAAGTGATTAGCCTCGACATAGGTTTGAATAGCATGGGAGATGTTTGAAAGGCGCTCGCCTGGCCTAGCCTCTTTCAACCCTCTATATAATGACTCTTCGGTTACATCTAAGAGCCGCTGTGTTTCTATATCAATGTTGCCCACCGCATATGTCCAGGCAGAGTCACCATGATAGCCGTTAAACTTGGCTCCGATATCAATGCTGATGATATCTCCTTCATGTAGCGCCCGAAGTCCCGGAATACCGTGAACAAGTTCACTATTGACAGATGTGCAAATACTGCCGCGAAATCCATTATACCCTTTAAAAGAGGGGATTGCATCATGTTTGCGTATAAAGCTGTCAGCTACTCGATCCAACTCTTCCGTTGTGATGCCGGGAGCGATATGTTTCTTTAACTCTTGGTGAGTCAAAGCGACAATACGTCCAGCTTCACGCATGATTTCGATTTCACGCGGAGTCTTACATATGATCATTAACGCAATCCTCCAAGCAGTTCGTTAACATCCACAAATACTTGATTGATATCCTGTTGTCCATTGATATTGCGAACGTAGCCCTTTTCTTCATAGAAATCAAGTAGAGGCTTTGTTTGTTTCAAGTTCACGTCTAAACGGTTTTGTACAGTTTCTTCATTATCATCTGCGCGTTGATAAAGCTCTCCGCCGCAGCGGTCGCATTTTCCTTCTACCGCTGGAGGATTGAACACTAAGTGATAAGTCGCTCCACAGTTTTTGCAAATACGTCTGCCAGTTAAACGCTCCATAAGGATGTTTTTATCAACATCAATATTGATGACATGATGAATTTGTCGATCTAAATCAGCAAGAATGTTTTCAAGCGCTTCAGCCTGAGCCACCGTGCGCGGAAAGCCGTCAAGGAGGAAGCCTTTCTTGCAATCTTCTTTGCTTAATCTTTCACGGACGATGCCGATTGTCACCTCATCAGGAACAAGCTCACCTTTATCCATGAATGATTTAGCCTGTAAGCCAAGTTCCGTACCATCTTTGATAGCTGCCCGGAACATATCTCCAGTAGAGATATGAGGGATGTCATATTTTTCTACGATTCTTTCGGCTTGAGTACCTTTCCCGGCACCCGGTAGCCCCATTAGCACAAGATTCACATTATTTCCCCCTCAAACTCTATAATGTGTTTTGGGAACTCATAGGGGGTCCCCATAACTCATTACTTTATAAAACCTTTATAATGGCGTTTCACTAATTGAGCTTCCAACTGCTTCATCGTATCAAGAGCAACGCCCACTATGATTAGCAAGCTCGTTCCGCCGATTTGTGCGGATTCAGGCAAGCCTGCAAGTTGTATGAAAACCACCGGTAAAACAGCGATAACCGCCAGGAAAATAGAGCCAACGAACGTTAACCGGTATAGAACACGCGTTAAGTAATCTTGAGTGTTTTTACCAGGTCTGATTCCCGGAACATAACCGCCCTGCTTTTTCAAATTATCTGCCATTTGTTCAGGGTTGACCTGAATGAAGGCATAGAAATAAGAGAAAGCAATGATGAGTGCAACATAGACGACCATCCCAATCGGATGGGAGTAGTCGAATGTTTTGTCAATCCAGCGTGTTACATCATTGGGGCCAAAAAACGACGCAATCGTTCTTGGAGTTATTATGAATGCCATGGCGAAGATTACCGGAATAACCCCAGCCGCATTTACTTTCAAAGGCAGATGTGTCGATTGGCCGCCAGCTTGCTCGCGGCCAGCCGCAGCACGCTTGGCATATTGAATCGGAATCTTACGTAAAGCTTGTTGAATGAAAATAACGGCAACCACAATCGCAAGAACGGCCACTAAGATGAGAGCCATCGTCGCAATTCGCAAGAAAAGCTCTTCTCCCGCATTTTCAAACTGTTGAGCATATATCTGATTAACTGTAGTAGGTATACTCGCTACAATCCCAGCGAAAATAATGATAGAGATTCCATTACCTACACCCTTTGCAGTAATTAGCTCTCCCAACCACAAGAGAAAAGCCGTTCCTGCTGTTAATACAGTCGCGATAAGCAAATACGTTCCAACTCCAGGGTTTTGTATAAGTTGACCACCAGCCATATTATTAAAGCCGTATGACATACCTAACGCCTGGATAAAACCAAGAATAATCGTTGCATAGCGGGTAAACTGAGCTAATTTACGACGGCCGACCTCTCCTTGCTTGGACCATTCAGTGAACTTAGGAACAACGTCCATTTGCAATAGCTGAATGATGATCGATGCCGTGATATACGGCATAATTCCCATCGCCAAGATTGAGAAGTTTTGCAGCGCGCCGCCGCCAAAGGTGTTTAAAACACCAAAGACGCTTAGCTGGTCTTGTGTAGCTAACAGTTCAGCATTCACATTCGGTACAGGGATAAATGTACCGATGCGATAGACAACTAACATTAAAAGGGTAAATATGATTTTGTTTCTTATATCACCCACGCGCATAAAGTTGGAGATCGTACGAAACATTAAATCACCTCAGTTTTACCACCGGCAGCTTCAATAGCTTCTTTTGCAGTAGTGGAGAATTTGTGAGCTTTAACAGTAAGCTTTTTCTCAACATTACCTTTGGCAAGAATCTTGATTCCTGCTTTTTCTTTGCTTACGATACCAGTTTCAATTAATAAAGCTGGTGTAACTTCTGTACCCTCTTCAAAGCGATTCAGGACGTCAAGGTTAACAATCGCATAGTCTTTACGGTTGATGTTTGTGAAACCGCGTTTAGGCAAACGTCTGAATAAAGGAGTTTGACCTCCTTCAAATCCAAGGCGAACACCGCCGCCGGAACGAGCGTTTTGACCTTTATGACCTTTACCGGCTGTTTTACCGTTTCCGGAACCGATCCCGCGACCTTTGCGTTTACGTTCTTTACGAGAACCTTCTGCAGGTTTTAATTCATGAAGTTTCATGTTGGCACCTCCTTGTTATGAGAGAAATTATTTTATTGTTCTTTTACAGTAACAAGATGAGCAACTTTGTTAATCATACCGCGAATAGCAGGGTTATCATCATGAACAACTGTTTGATGCATTTTGCGTAGACCCAGTGTGTTAACTGTAACGCGTTGGTCTTCAGGACGACCAATCAAGCTGCGAGTAAGGGTGATTTCTAATTTATTAGCCATTTGAATTCCCTCCCTTATCCTAACAGTTCTTCGACTGATTTTCCACGTAACTTAGCTACGTCCTCAGCACGTTTTAATTGCTTTAATCCATCGATTGTTGCACGAACCATGTTAATTGGTGTGTTTGTACCTAGTGATTTTGAAAGGATATCACTTACTCCGCCTAGTTCAAGTACCGCACGAACAGGACCACCTGCGATGACTCCAGTACCTTCAGAAGCAGGTTTTAAAAGAATGTGACCCGCGCCAAAATGACCGTTTACAAGGTGTGGAATTGTTGTACCAACCATAGGTACGGTGATTAAGTTTTTCTTAGCATCTTCGATTGCTTTGCGGATGGCATCCGGTACTTCTTGAGCTTTCCCAGTTCCGAAACCAACGTGGCCGTTTTTGTCACCTACAACAACAAGTGCAGTGAAACGGAAACGACGTCCACCTTTAACAACCTTAGCTACACGGTTGATAGTAACAACGCGCTCTTCAAGTTCTAATTTATTAGGATCGATACTACGACGCATCTGTTTTGTCCCTCCTTTTTCCATTAAAATTCTAAGCCGTTCTCACGAGCAGAGTCAGCTAATGCTTTAACACGACCATGGAAAAGGTAGCCACCGCGGTCAAATACCACAGTTTTGTAACCTTTCTCGATTGCGCGTTTCGCAATTAGTTCACCGACTTTTACAGCTGCATCAGTATTGCCTTTAGATTCGACGCCGACCTCTTTATCAAGTGTAGAAGCACTTGCAAGAGTTACACCGCTTAAATCGTCAATCAATTGTGCGTAAATGTGTTTGCTTGAACGGAACACATTTAAACGAGGACGAGCTTCAGTTCCAGAAAGCTTTGCACGAACACGTGCATGTCTCTTCTTACGAACAGAATTTTTATCAGCCTTCGTAATCATTTACGTCACTCCTTTCGTTTTACTTATGTGTTGCATTACTTACCTGTTTTACCTTCTTTACGACGCACATATTCGCCTTCGTAACGAATACCTTTGCCCTTGTATGGCTCTGGTGGACGAACATCACGTATGTTTGCTGCAAGAGCGCCTACGCGTTCTTTGTTCGCGCCTTTTACGATGATTTTAGTATTAGAAGGGACTTCAACTACAACACCTTGTTCAGGTTCGATCTCAACTGGGTGAGAGTACCCAACGTTAAGGATTAGTTTTGTACCTTGTTTTTGTGCACGGTATCCAACACCAATAAGTTCAAGAGATTTCTCGAAACCTTTTGATACGCCTTCAACCATATTTGAAATAACCGCGCGAGTGGTACCGTGTAAGGCACGGTGTTCTTTTCCGTCAGATGGACGGGTTACTGTAAGAACATTCTCCTCGACGCTAATTGTCATATCAGGATTAAAAGATCTAGCTAATTCTCCTTGAGGTCCTTTAACTGTAACGTTGTTTTTGTCAACCGTAACAGTTACGCCATTCGGGATTTCAATCGGTTTTTTACCTACGCGTGACATCTAGTGCACCTCCATTCGTGTTAGAAATATATTACCAAACGTATGCTAGTACTTCTCCGCCAACTTGTTTAGCGCGAGCTTCTTTATCAGTTAAAACTCCAGTAGAAGTAGAAACAATAGCGATACCTAAGCCGTTAAGCACACGTGGAACTTCTCCAGTCTTTGCGTAAACACGCAAACCAGGTTTGCTGATACGTTTTAGACCAGTGATTACACGTTCATTGTTTGAACCGTACTTAAGGAAGATACGGATGATACCTTGTTTGTTGTCTTCAATGAATTCCACGTCACGTACGAAGCCCTCACGCTTTAAGATCTCTGCAACTTCCTTCTTGATCTTTGAAGCTGGAACTTCCAATTTCTCGTGACGAACCATATTCGCATTACGGATGCGAGTAAGCATATCTGCAATAGGATCTGTCATGACCATTTTTATTTACCTCCTTCCCAAAGTCGGGTTTTACCAGCTAGCTTTTTTCACGCCAGGGATTTGTCCTTTATGTGCAAGTTCACGGAAACAAATACGGCAAAGCTTAAATTTACGTAATACAGAATGTGGTCGACCGCAACGTTCGCAGCGTGAATATTCTTGTACTTTAAACTTCGATCCGCGTTTTTGCTTCACAATCATGGATTTTTTAGCCACGTTTTCGCCTCCCTTTATTTAAGATTACTTTTGGAACGGCATTCCGAATCCAGTAAGTAGCTCACGAGCTTCTTCGTCAGTTTTGGCAGTCGTAACAATTACGATGTCCATACCGCGAACCTTGCTCACTTTATCGTAGTCAATCTCAGGGAAGATAAGTTGTTCTTTAATCCCTAAAGTGTAGTTCCCGCGACCGTCAAAAGACTTCTTAGAAATCCCACGGAAGTCACGTACACGTGGTAAAGAAACAGAAACTAGCTTATCAAAGAATTCATACATACGCTCACCGCGCAATGTAATCTTTGCACCGATAGGCATACCTTCACGAAGACGGAAACCAGCGATAGATTTTTTCGCTTTTGTTACCACCGGCTTCTGACCAGTGATTAACGTTAGCTCTTCAACAGCATTGTCCAATGCTTTTGAGTTAGCAACAGCGTCACCTACACCCATGTTCACTACGATTTTTTCGATTCTTGGTACTTCCATTACAGATTTATAATTAAACTTGCTCACTAGAGCAGGAGAAATTTCTTTTTGGAATTTTTCCTTTAGGCGGTTCATTACGTTACCTCCCTTCTTCAATGACTTATTTATCTAACAATTCACCTGATTTTACAGCAATACGTACTTTTTTGCCGTTTTCAACTTTGTAACCAACACGGGTTGGTTCACCTGATTTCGGATCTAATGGCATAACGTTCGATACGTGAATAGCAGCTTCTAAGCTCAAAATTCCTCCTTGCGGATTATCTTGAGAAGGCTTAGCGTGCTTTTTCACGATATTGATTCCTTCAACCAGCACACGGTCGGTTTTAGGAAACGCTTCAAGAATCGTTCCTTGTTTGCCTTTGTCCTTACCAGAGATGACTACGACTTTGTCACCTTTTTTAACATGCATTAGCTTCGCACCTCCTTGAAAGGCTTTTACGAGATTTATTCATTATAGAACTTCTGGAGCAAGAGAAACGATTTTCATGAAATTGCTGTCACGAAGTTCACGGGCAACAGGTCCAAAAATACGGGTACCACGTGGGCTCTTGTCATCACGGATAATTACACATGCATTTTCATCAAAACGAATGTAAGTACCGTCAGGACGACGTACACCCCGTTTAGTACGGACAATAACTGCCTTCACAACTTCACCTTTTTTAACAACGCCCCCTGGTGTTGCTTGTTTTACTGTGCATACGATGACATCACCGATGTTTGCTGTCTTGCGGCCAGAGCCACCAAGAACTTTAATAGTAAGAACTTCACGAGCGCCAGAGTTGTCAGCGACTTTTAAACGAGATTCTTGTTGAATCATGTACGAAACCTCCCTTCGGAATTAGCATAATCCGAACATAGATTAAATAATTACAGCTTTTTCTACTACTTCCAATAGACGGAAGCGTTTAGTAGCGGAAAGTGGACGAGTTTCCATGATTCTCACAGTATCGCCTACTTTTGCTTCGTTTAACTCATCATGAGTCTTTAATTTCTTAGAGTATTTAACACGCTTCCCGTAAAGAGAATGTTTTTTATAAGTTTCTACAACAACTGTTATCGTCTTATCCATTTTGTCGGATACCACGCGTCCGGTGTAGACCTTGCGTTGGTTGCGTTCGCTCATTATGCAAACCTCCCCTCAATTATCGATTATTGACACCGATCTCTCTTTCACGAACAACCGTTTTCATACGAGCGATCGATTTGCGCACTTCACGAATACGCGCTGTATTTTCAAGTTGACCAGTAGCTAACTGGAAACGAAGATTAAATAATTCTTCTTTTAGAGATTTTACTTTTTGTTCAATTTCGGCAGTGGTTAGGTCTTTAATTTCATTAACTTTCATTCGATTCACCACCAATTTCTTCTCGTTTCACAAACTTACATTTGATCGGAAGTTTGTGTGCTGCAAGACGCAATGCTTCTCGGGCCACCTCTTCAGGGACACCTGCGAGTTCAAACATGATCTTGCCGGGTTTAACGACAGCAACCCATCCTTCAGGAGCACCTTTACCGGAACCCATACGTACTTCCAAAGGCTTGGCAGTGAAAGGCTTGCTTGGGAAAATTTTAATCCAAACTTTACCGCCACGTTTCATATGACGAGTCATAGCAATACGGGCAGCTTCAATTTGACGGTTCGTGATCCAGGATGCTTCTAAAGCTTGAAGACCGTACTCACCGAAATGTACTTCAGTACCGCCTTTTGCATTCCCTCTCATCTTACCGCGATGTTCACGACGGTATTTAACACGTTTAGGCATTAACATAATTATTTTCCTCCTTCCTCTGTTTTCTTCTTAGTAGGAAGAACCTCTCCACGATAGATCCATACTTTTACGCCAAGCTTACCATAAGTAGTGTCCGCTTCAGCTGTAGCATAGTCTATGTCAGCGCGAAGTGTGTGAAGTGGAACTGTTCCTTCGCTGTAGTGTTCAGAACGAGCGATGTCAGCACCGCCAAGACGACCGGAAACTTGTGTTTTGATCCCTTGAGCACCAGAACGCATTGTACGTTGGATCGCTTGTTTTTGTGCACGACGGAAAGAAACACGGTTTTCTAATTGACGAGCGATGTTTTCAGCAACTAGTTTCGCATCAAGATCTGCTCTTTTGATTTCAATAATATTGATATGGACACGTTTGCCTGTTAATTGATTTAACGCTTTACGAAGCGCTTCAACTTCAGTACCGCCTTTACCGATAACCATACCCGGCTTCGCAGTGTGAACTGAAATGTTAATGCGGTTAGCAGCACGTTCGATTTCAACCTTTGATACAGAAGCATCACTTAAGCGTTTCGCGATATATTCACGAACCCTAAGGTCTTCATGCAAAAGATCAGCATAGTCTTTACCTGCGTACCATTTAGATTCCCAATCACGGATGATCCCGATACGCAAACCGACTGGATTTACCTTTTGACCCACAGACTATCCCTCCTTCTTTTCTGATAAAACGATAGTAATATGACTAGTACGTTTATTGATTGCACTCGCACGGCCCATAGCACGTGGACGGAAACGTTTCAATGTTGGTCCTTCATTCACATAAGCTTCTGAAACAACCAAGTTATTGATATCCATTTCGTAGTTGTGCTCTGCGTTAGCAACTGCAGATTTTAATACTTTTTCTATAACTGGAGAAGCAGCCTTTGGAGTTAAGCGAAGAATCGCCACCGCTTCACCTACTTGCTTACCTCGAATTAAATCAGCGACTAAACGGATTTTACGAGGAGCAATACGAACTGTTCTAGCAACAGCTTTTGCTTGCATGAGATGCCCTCCTCTCATTAACGTCTTGTTTTCTTGTCATCACTTGCGTGACCCTTGTAAGCACGTGTTGGAGCGAATTCGCCCAACTTGTGGCCTACCATGTCTTCAGTTACATATACCGGTACGTGTTTACGACCATCATAGACAGCGATTGTGTGACCGATGAATTGTGGGAAGATGGTTGAACGACGAGACCAAGTTTTTACAACTTGTTTCTTGTCAGATTCATTTAACTTTTCTACCTTAACCATCAAATGCTCATCAACAAAAGGTCCTTTTTTCAAACTGCGACCCATGTAAGTTCCTCCCTTCGTGATTGTGCTACGGTTCGGTTTATGAACCGCAGTACATTCCCGTTATTTTTTACGGCGACGCACGATAAATTTATCGGATTGATTTTTCTTCTTACGAGTTTTAGCACCAAGGGTTGGTTTACCCCAAGGAGACATTGGAGATTTACGTCCGATAGGAGATTTACCTTCACCACCACCATGCGGGTGATCGTTCGGGTTCATTACGGATCCACGAACAGTTGGGCGTATACCTAACCAGCGTGATCTTCCAGCTTTACCGATGTTGATTAATTCATGTTGTTCGTTCCCTACTTGACCTATAGAAGCACGGCAAGTTGCAAGGATCATACGAACTTCACCAGAATTCAAGCGAACAAGAACATAACGTCCTTCTTTACCAAGAACTTGCGCTGAAGTACCAGCTGAACGCACTAACTGTCCACCTTTACCAGGTTTAAGTTCGATGTTATGAACAACAGTACCTACCGGAATATTTGATAATGGAAGTGCATTACCCACTTTAATGTCGGCTTCAGTTCCTGACATTATCTCCATACCTACCTGTAGGTTTTTTGGAGCAAGGATATAACGCTTTTCTCCATCCACATAATTAATTAATGCAATGTTTGCAGAACGATTTGGATCGTATTCGACAGTGGCAACGCGTCCTGGTATACCATCTTTTTCACGTTTGAAATCAATGATACGATATTGACGTTTGTGGCCGCCACCTTGATGACGAACTGTTAACTTACCTTGGTTATTACGGCCGCCTTTTCTTTTTAAAGGAGCAAGCAATGATTTTTCTGGTTTGTCAGTTGTGATTTCAGCGAAATCAGAAACCGTCATGCCGCGTCGACCGTTAGAGGTAGGTTTATACTTTTTAATCGCCATGTGTATTTCCCTCCTTCTCTAATGGTTTATTCTTCAAATAATTCGATTTCTTTACTATCAGCAGTTAATTTCACGATCGCTTTACGGCGCTTGTTCGTAAAACCAGTACGTCCGTTTAAGCGTCTGAACTTCCCTTTATAGTTCATGATGTTAACTTTTTCAACTTCTACGCCGAAAATTTCTTTAACTGCATCTTTAACTTGTGTTTTGTTAGCTCTAACGTCCACTTCAAAAGTGTATTTTTTTTCAGCCATTATCTCTGATGAACGTTCAGTGATTACGGGGCGCTTAATGATATCGCGTGCATCCATTATGCAAGCACCTCCTCTACTTTTTCAACAGCTGACTTAGTCATGATCAATTTGTTGTGAGATACAACATCAAGAACATTTAGACCGTTAGCTTCTACTACAGTAACACCAGGGATGTTACGCGCAGATAGAGCAACTTTCTCATCTAAACCGTCCGTTACAATTAACGTTTTAGCATCTACTGAAAGTCCTTTTAGTACAGCTGCAAATTCTTTTGTTTTTGGAGTTTCGAATGAAAGGCTCTCAAGAACTAAAATACCTTCTTCTTGCACTTTAGCAGATAGAGCTGATTTGATAGCCAAACGACGTACCTTTTTAGGCAGTTTATAGCTATAAGATCTTGGTGTTGGTCCAAATACAACACCGCCGCCGCGCCATTGTGGGGAACGGATTGATCCCTGACGAGCACGTCCAGTACCTTTTTGGCGCCACGGCTTACGTCCGCCGCCCGCTACTTCAGAACGGTTTTTTACTTTATGGTTTCCTTGACGCAAGGAAGCCCTTTGCATAATGATTGCTTCAAATAATACAGCATTATTAGGCTCAATACCAAAGATAGAATCATTAAGCTCGATGTCGCCAACTTGCGATCCACCTTGGTTGAACAATGTAACTTTTGGCATTCTAATGCTCCTCCTTTCTCAGAAAATTACTTAGATTTAACCGCAGTATTTACTTTTAATAATGCTTTTCTAGCACCAGGTACATTACCTTTAATTAAAAGCAGGTTGCGTTCTACATCAACTTTTACAATGGTCAAGTTTTGAACAGTGATCTGCTCTCCACCCATGCGTCCAGGTAAAGCTTTACCTTTGAATACACGGTTTGGAGCTACAGGACCCATTGAACCAGGTCGACGGTGGTAACGGGAGCCGTGAGCCATTGGCCCGCGTGATTGTCCATGGCGCTTGATAGCACCCTGGAATCCTTTACCTTTTGAAATTCCTGTTACATCAACTACATCGCCTTCAGCGAAAATATCAACTTTGACTTCCTGACCCATATCGTACTCATCGATATTTGAATCGCGGAATTCGCGAATGAAGCGCTTAGGAGCAGTGTTTGCTTTTGCAGCATGTCCTTTAGTCGGTTTGTTAGAAAGCTTTTCGCGCTTATCTTCAAAACCAATTTGAACTGCCTCGTAGCCATCAACCGCAACTGTTTTCTTTTGAAGCACCACGTTTTGTGCAGCTTCAACAACAGTTACCGGGATAAGCTCACCGTTTTCAGCAAATACTTGTGTCATACCGATCTTTCTTCCTAAGATTCCTTTGGTCATTAGTCACACCTCCTAGATTTTTATAATACTTTTATATTGATTAAAGTTTGATTTCAATGTCAACACCGGATGGTAGGTCTAAACGCATTAGTGAATCAACAGTTTGTGGTGTTGGGTTCACGATGTCGATTAAACGCTTGTGAGTACGCATCTCGAATTGTTCACGTGAATCTTTGTATTTATGAACCGCACGTAAGACTGTATAAACAGCTCTTTCTGTCGGTAGTGGAATCGGACCAGATACAGCCGCTCCAGAACGTTTTGCAGTTTCAACAATTTTCTCAGCAGATTGATCAAGAATCCTGTGATCATACGCTTTTAAACGGATACGAATCTTTTGTTTTGCCATTATTTTCCCTCCTTTTCGCCTATTTTAGAATAGACCTTCTCAATGGAAATTTCCCACACACTCGCCATGGCAAAGCGGCCGGGTGTGTCAGCAACCTTCCATATCATCGCAGTCAAAGACCAACATTGTCTATTATACATAAAACGCACAGAATATACAAGAAGATCTTATAGTTTTCTGTGGCTTTGACACTTTTACTATTATACATATCGAACAAGTCATTTTCAAGCTAATCTTTAAAAGTGTTTGGCTGTTATTATTTTCTTCTATTATAAGGGATGAGATTCGCTAGAAAATCTGAGTTTATACTAGAAGGTCAGTACTGATCAATAGATATATGGAAGCTGCACTGTAACCCACAGTTCTGAAACAAATAAAAAAGCAGACGGCGTCCCGTCTGCTTTTTTATCATCTTTAAAACTATATATTATGCTTGGATTGTAGCAACTACGCCAGCGCCTACAGTACGTCCGCCTTCACGAATAGAGAACTTTGTACCTTCTTCGATAGCAACTGAAGCAATTAATTCAACAGTCATTTCGATGTTATCGCCAGGCATAACCATTTCTACACCTTCAGGAAGGTTGCAGATACCAGTTACGTCAGTTGTACGGAAGTAGAACTGAGGGCGGTAGTTTGTGAAGAATGGAGTATGACGTCCACCTTCTTCTTTAGAAAGAACATATACTTCTGCTTTGAACTTTGTGTGTGGATTGATTGTACCAGGCTTAGCAAGTACTTGGCCACGTTGGATGTCTTCACGTGCTACACCACGAAGAAGTGCACCGATGTTGTCTCCAGCTTCAGCATAGTCAAGAAGCTTACGGAACATTTCTACACCAGTTACTGTTGTAGATTTAGGTTCTTCAGCAAGACCAATGATATCAATAACGTCACCGACTTTAACTACACCGCGTTCTACACGTCCAGTAGCAACGGTTCCACGTCCAGTGATTGAGAATACATCCTCAACAGGCATCATGAACGGCTTTTCAGTATCACGTGCTGGAGTTGGGATATACTCATCAACTGCAGTCATAAGTTCATTGATTTTTTCTTCCCATGCAGCATCTCCTTCAAGAGCCTTAAGAGCAGAACCTTTGATTACTGGAATGTCATCGCCAGGGAATTCATATTCAGTTAGAAGATCACGAATTTCCATTTCAACTAATTCAAGTAACTCTTCGTCGTCAACCACATCACACTTGTTCATGAATACAACAAGGTATGGTACACCTACTTGACGAGAAAGAAGAATGTGTTCACGAGTTTGTGGCATTGGGCCGTCAGCAGCAGATACCACTAGGATACCACCGTCCATTTGTGCAGCACCAGTGATCATGTTTTTAACATAGTCAGCGTGTCCAGGGCAGTCAACGTGTGCATAGTGGCGAGTTGCAGTTTCATACTCAACGTGTGCAGTAGAGATTGTGATACCGCGCTCTCTTTCTTCTGGAGCTCCGTCGATTTGATCGTAGGCACGAGCTTCAGCACCACCAACTTTAGCAAGAACAGATGTAATTGCAGCAGTTAAAGTAGTTTTACCATGGTCAACGTGACCGATTGTTCCGATATTTACGTGTGGCTTAGAGCGATCGAATTTAGCTTTTCCCATTAGGATATTCCTCCTTAAATTATATAAATAAGATTAAGTATATGGCGCTATGAAAGCCGGATATTTTCCGCTCTCATAGCTTACATAAGTAGTTATACTTTATTAACAGGTGAAAATCAATTATTCACCTTTATTTTTTTTCACAATTTCCTCAGAGATGCTCTTAGGTACTTCTTCATAGTGATCGAAGTGCATCGAGAACGTTCCTCGTCCTTGTGTGTTTGAACGTAGAGATGTTGCATACCCGAACATTTCAGATAATGGAACCATCGCTTTAACCATTTGTGTGTTACCGCGCGCTTCCATACCTTCTACACGGCCACGGCGAGATGTGATATCTCCCATGATATCGCCCATGTATTCTTCAGGAATAACAACTTCTACTTTCATGATTGGCTCTAAGATTACAGGCTTACACTTAGAAGCTGCATTTTTAAGAGCCATGGATGCAGCGATTTTGAATGCCATTTCGTTGGAGTCAACATCATGGTAAGATCCATCATATAGTCTCGCTTTAATATCAACCAGTGGGAAACCAGCAATTACACCGTTGTCAAGGGAGTCTTCAAGACCAGCTTGTACAGCAGGAATGTATTCACGTGGTACAACACCACCAACGATACCATTTTCGAATTCAAAGCCTTTTCCTTCTTCATTAGGTGAGAATTCAATCCAAACATGTCCGAATTGACCGCGTCCGCCTGACTGACGTACAAACTTACCTTCAACCTTTGCAGAGCCACGGAAAGTTTCACGATAAGCAACCTGAGGAGCACCTACATTTGCTTCAACTTTAAACTCGCGACGCATACGGTCTACTAGAATATCTAAGTGAAGTTCACCCATTCCAGCGATGATAATTTGACCAGTTTCCTGATCAGTATGTGCACGGAATGTCGGATCTTCTTCTTGTAGTTTTTGAAGAGCTGTAGTCATTTTATCTTGGTCAGCTTTTGATTTAGGTTCGATAGAAAGTGAAATAACTGGCTCTGGGAATACCATAGATTCTAGGATCACAAGATCTTTCTCATCACATAGAGTATCACCAGTTGTTGTATCTTTCAAACCAACAGCAGCTGCGATATCTCCAGCGTATACCTGAGCAATCTCTTCACGGGAATTTGCGTGCATTTGAAGGATACGACCAACACGTTCACGTTTTCCTTTAGTAGAGTTTTGTACATAAGAACCGGAGCTCAATGTACCAGAGTATACACGGAAGAATGTCAATTTACCGACATAAGGGTCTGTCATAACTTTAAATGCAAGTGCTGAGAATGGCCCTTCGTCGCTAGATGGACGAGTGGTTTCTTCATCTGAATCCGGAAGAGTACCTTTGATTGCTGGTACATCTAATGGAGATGGAAGATAGTCAATAACAGCATCAAGCATTAATTGAACACCTTTGTTTTTAAAAGCCGAACCACAGATTACTGGATAGAATTCAACGTTAACAGTGCCTTTACGGATCCCAGCTTTGATTTCTTCATTCGTAAGCTCTTCTCCACCCAGGTATTTCTCCATTAATTCTTCATCTAGCTCAGCTACCGCTTCAATTAACTTTTCACGGTATTCTTCTGCTAATCCTCTGTGTTCTTCCGGAATTTCACGCACTTCAATATCAGTGCCTAAATCGTTTCCGTAGAATACAGCTTTCATTTCGACAAGATCAATGATCGCTTCAAACTCATCTTCCGCACCAATTGGTATTTGGATCGGGTGAGCATTCGCCTGAAGGCGCTCATGAATTGTTTTTACTGAATACAAGAAATCAGCACCGATTTTGTCCATTTTGTTAACAAACACTACACGAGGAACCCCGTAAGTAGTAGCCTGGCGCCATACTGTTTCAGTTTGAGGCTCTACACCTGATTGTGCATCAAGTACAGCAACCGCACCATCTAGTACACGAAGGGAACGTTCAACTTCTACTGTGAAGTCTACGTGTCCAGGCGTATCGATGATATTAACGCGGTGGCCTTCCCATGAAGCTGTTGTTGCAGCAGATGTAATTGTAATTCCGCGTTCTTGTTCTTGCTCCATCCAGTCCATCTGTGAGGCACCTTCGTGAGTTTCGCCGATCTTGTGGATGCGGCCTGTATAGTAGAGAACACGTTCAGTTGTAGTTGTTTTACCGGCATCGATGTGAGCCATGATCCCGATATTACGCGTTTTATCTAAGGAGAACTCTCTTGCCATTTGGTCTTTCTCCTTCCATCTATGGGTATAATTTTATAGAAAGAATCAATCTTACCAGCGATAATGAGCAAATGCTTTGTTTGCTTCAGCCATTTTATGAGTATCTTCACGTTTCTTAACAGAAGCACCAGTATTATTGGCTGCATCCATGATTTCGTTAGCTAAACGCTCTTCCATCGTTTTTTCACCACGAAGGCGAGAATAGTTTACTAACCAACGAAGACCTAAAGTAGTACGGCGTTCTGGGCGCACCTCAACTGGTACTTGGTAGTTTGAACCACCTACACGACGTGCTTTTACTTCTAATACCGGCATGATGTTTTTAAGAGCTTGATCAAATGTTTCAATCGCATCTTTGCCAGTACGCTCTGAAATAACATCAAATGCTGAGTAAAGAATTTTTTGTGACTTACCTCTTTGTCCGTCAACCATCAATTTGTTGATTAGACGAGTCACAAGCTTAGAATTGTAAATCGGATCTGGTAATACGTCTCTTTTTGAAACAGGTCCTTTACGAGGCATTATTTTTCCTCCTTTCAATATAAGTTTTTATTTTCTATCAGTTTATTTTTTAGCAGCTTTCGGACGTTTTGTACCGTATTTAGAACGGCCTTGCATACGATCAGTTACTCCAGCAGTGTCAAGTGCACCACGAACGATGTGATAACGTACCCCTGGTAAGTCTTTTACACGTCCGCCACGGATAAGTACAACACTGTGTTCTTGTAGGTTGTGTCCGATACCCGGAATATAAGCAGTTACCTCGATACCATTTGTCAAACGCACACGCGCATACTTACGCAATGCTGAGTTCGGCTTCTTCGGTGTCATTGTACCAACACGAGTGCAAACACCACGTTTTTGTGGAGATGATACGTTCGTTTGTGTTTTCTTAAAGCTGTTATAACCTTTGTTTAGCGCTGGAGATTTTGAATTAACCTCTTTAGACTCTCGTCCTTTACGCACTAATTGATTAATAGTAGGCATTATTTTTCCTCCCTTCACTTTTTCAGTCTAGTCCCACACATCCAGGTGGTTCATAAATGAGCAAAAACAAAGTTTTTGCAGGATGGTCCGCAAAAACAGTTTTACTTTTTAATGGCAACAGTTGCTGCTCCGACATCAATGCCGCATGCCTTTCCCAGCATTCGCACCGAGTCAACGTATGTGATTGGAACCTCAAGCTCTTCAGCGGTATCAATAACTTTGGATGTCAGATAAATATCAGCATCCTGTGCTATGATTACCTCTTGAATCAAACCGTTTTTAAGAGCTCTCACTGTTTGTTTCGTTCCTATAATCACTGACTTTGCCTGCGATACTTTCTCATAAGACATGTTCATATCCTCCAAAGCCAATACAGGGTATTATAGGAGCACCTTTGCTATAATATCATCTTTTAAATCATGATGTCAACTTTCTTTTTAAAAAATCAGCTAGGTCCGATGAACATATAAAGACGAGGCTGCTCCCTAGGAGTCAGCCTCGCCTGAGATTAATCTACTGTTACTGTCTTTTCTTTGAGATCTTCCGCGAGAACAGGTTGTGCTTTTCTATAACGTAGCATACCAGTTCCTGCTGGAACAAGCTTACCGATGATAACATTTTCTTTAAGACCAAGCAGCTCATCGCGCTTGCCTTTGATTGCCGCATCTGTAAGGACCCTTGTCGTTTCCTGGAAGGATGCCGCAGACAAGAATGAATCAGTTTCAAGAGACGCCTTGGTGATACCTAGTAATATTGGACGACCGGTTGCTGGTATTTTACCTTCTAATAAAGCAGAAGCGTTAGCTAGAGTGAACTGATGGATATCAAGCAATGTGCCTGGAAGTACATCGGTTTCACCTGCATTAATTACACGCACTTTACGAAGCATTTGTCTTACCATAACCTCGATATGTTTATCGCCAATTTCTACCCCTTGCATACGGTATACCTTTTGAACCTCACGCAGCAGATATTCTTGTACAGATAATACATCTTTCACTTTCAGCAATTCCTTCGGGTCGATAGAACCCTCTGTTAATTCCTCTCCGCGCTCTACATGTGTATCTACAGTTACCTTCAGGCGGGCTGTGTATGGAGCAGTGTAGGTACGTGACTCTACTTCGCCTTGAACGACAATTTCCTGCTGCTTATCACGAATCTCGTTAATTCCTACGACTGTACCTTTGATTTCAGAAATAATCGCTTGCCCTTTAGGATTTCTTGCTTCAAAGATTTCCTGGATACGAGGTAGACCTTGAGTGATATCATCTCCTGCAACACCGCCGGTATGGAATGTACGCATGGTTAACTGTGTACCCGGTTCACCGATGGATTGTGCGGCGATGATACCAACCGCTTCGCCCACTTCAACTTCCTGGCCTGTGGCGAGGTTACGGCCGTAGCATTTTTTACAGACACCATGGCTGGTGTTACACGTAAACGCTGAACGGATCCAAACCTGCTCCACTCCGCTTTCTTCGATGTATACTGCAAGGTCCTCCGTAATTAATTCATTTTCTGGGACAATGACTTCGTTTGTTTTTGGATGTTTGATCGGTTTTCTCGCATAACGTCCGATTAAACGTTCTTCCAGCTGTTCAATGACTTCCGTTCCGTCTTTTAAAGCCGCAATTAGCAATCCGCGGTCCGTTCCGCAATCATCATCACGTACGATAACATCCTGGGCAACGTCTACAAGACGGCGGGTAAGATAACCGGAATCGGCTGTTTTAAGAGCTGTATCAGCAAGACCTTTACGGGCGCCGTGAGTAGAGATAAAGTACTCTAATACGGTTAAACCTTCACGGAAACTTGATCTGATTGGAAGTTCAATAATCCGGCCGGCCGGGTTGGCCATCAAACCACGCATACCGGCAAGCTGTGTAAAGTTAGACGCGTTACCACGTGCACCAGAATCACTCATCATAAAGATTGGGTTGCGTCGGTTCAGTGATTTCATTAGCTTAGACTGAATGGTATCCTTAGCAGCACTCCAAATGGAGATTACACGGTCATAGCGCTCATCCTCAGTAATCAGACCGCGTCTGAATTGCTTTAACACGTTATCTACCTTCGTTTGTGCTTCTGCAATGATTTGCTGTTTTTCGCCTAATACGACAATGTCAGCTACACCAACTGTAATGCCTGCTTTAGTTGAATGTTTAAAGCCAAGATCCTTCATGCGGTCAAGCATCTTAGAAGTTTCAGTAATTTTGAACCGCTTGAATACTTCAGCAATGATGTTTCCGAGAATTTGCTTTTTAAATGGCTCAACGATTGGCTGAGCTGGGATAATCTCTTTAATGTTCGCACCTTTTTCTACAAAGTACTTCTTAGGAGTTTCCTCTTCAAGATTTGTTTTTGTAGGTTCATTAATATATGGGAACGATTTTGGCAAGATTTCATTGAAAATCAATTTACCTACAGTTGTAAGTAGTAGTTGAGTGTTTTGTTCTTCGGTAAATGTTTCA
Source organism: Bacillus sp. CECT 9360 (assembly GCF_918741275.1). Lineage (GTDB taxonomy): Bacteria > Bacillota > Bacilli > Bacillales > DSM-1321 > Peribacillus. The sequence continues at coordinate 27,746 of NZ_CAKKNA010000020.1, read as the reverse complement.
TTATTTAATGAAGATGCATGCACTGCTACACGTGTGTGCAAGTGAACGTATCCATTTTGATAGGCAATCAACGCTTCGTTTGTATCCTTGAAGATCATTCCTTCGCCTATTGCTTCTTCTCTTTCAAGGGTCAGGTAATAGTTACCCAATACCATATCTTGAGATGGAGTTACTACCGGCTTACCATCTTTAGGGTTCAAGATGTTTTGAGCAGCAAGCATAAGCAAACGGGCTTCAGCCTGAGCTTCAGATGATAGCGGAACGTGAACGGCCATTTGGTCACCGTCGAAATCTGCGTTGTAAGCAGTACATACCAATGGGTGCAAACGGATAGCACGTCCTTCTACCAATGTAGGCTCGAACGCTTGAATACCAAGTCTGTGGAGAGTTGGTGCACGGTTAAGCAGTACCGGATGCTCTTTAATCACAGATTCAAGCACATCCCAAACTTCAGGTTGTAATCGTTCAATTTTGCGTTTAGCTGATTTGATGTTGTGTGCTAATCCTTTTTGAACCAACTCTTTCATTACGAAAGGTTTGAACAGCTCGATAGCCATTTCCTTTGGTAATCCACACTGGTACATTTTAAGGTTAGGTCCTACAACGATAACGGAACGGCCAGAATAGTCAACACGCTTACCAAGAAGGTTTTGACGGAAACGGCCTTGCTTACCTTTGAGCATATGCGATAAAGATTTTAATGGACGGTTACCCGGTCCTGTAACAGGACGGCCACGGCGGCCATTGTCAATCAAGGCGTCTACCGCTTCCTGGAGCATACGCTTTTCGTTTTGGACGATGATGCTTGGCGCCCCAAGATCTAACAATCTTTTCAAACGATTGTTCCGGTTTATCACGCGACGGTACAAGTCATTCAAGTCAGATGTAGCGAAACGCCCACCGTCAAGCTGTACCATCGGGCGAAGCTCTGGTGGAATGACCGGCAGTACGTCAAGGATCATCCAAGACGGCTCATTTCCTGAGTTACGAAAAGCTTCTAAAACTTCCAAGCGCTTGATGGCACGTGTTCTGCGTTGACCTTGAGCAGTTTTAAGCTCTTCCTTCAACCCATCCACTTCTTTTGCAGTATCTATATCAGAAAGAAGCTTTTTGATTGCTTCAGCGCCCATGGCAGCTTGAAACTTTTTCCCATATTTATCACGGTATGCACGATATTCTTTCTCAGAAAGCAGTTGCTTCTTTTCTAAAGAAGTATCACCGGTTTCAGTTACAACATAAGATGCAAAGTAAATAATTTCTTCTAAAGCACGTGGAGACATGTCCAGCAAAAGCCCCATACGGCTCGGTATGCCCTTGAAGTACCAGATGTGTGATACAGGTGCAGCTAATTCAATATGCCCCATGCGTTCGCGACGAACTTTAGCACGAGTTACTTCAACTCCGCATCGGTCACACACTACACCTTTATAACGAACACGCTTATACTTTCCGCAGTGACATTCCCAGTCCTTCTGAGGTCCGAAAATTCGCTCACAGAACAAGCCATCTTTCTCAGGCTTTAAAGTACGATAATTGATTGTTTCCGGCTTTTTCACTTCTCCGTGTGACCAAGAACGAATCTTGTCCGGCGAAGCAAGACCAATTTTCATATACTCAAAATTATTAACGTCTATCAAGGGGCCTACCTCCCTTTCCGATCTCCGGTTTTACCCTAATTGCTTACTTTGATACACATTCATAATGTATAGAACTCTAACTGGCAGCTAACCCGCGAGGATTTCACTGCCTGTTAGAGCGTAATGAAGCTGTATTTTAGCATTACTCAGTTGTAAATGCGTTTGTGTTTACCCCTGCTTCAGAGGTAACCATGTCTTTGCCTTCAGAATCAAGCGTCAATGTATCCGGCTGATTCTCTACTTCTTCGTCCTCCAAGTCACGCATTTCGATCTCGCGATCATCAGCGGAAAGGATTTTGACGTCCATACCTAAGCTTTGAAGTTCTTTAATCAATACTTTGAATGATTCAGGCACTCCAGGTTCAGGGACATTTTCACCCTTAACGATCGCTTCGTATGTTTTTACACGCCCAACAACGTCATCCGACTTAACTGTAAGAATCTCTTGGAGAGTATAAGCGGCACCGTAAGCTTCAAGTGCCCAAACTTCCATCTCGCCGAAACGCTGGCCGCCGAATTGCGCTTTACCGCCAAGAGGTTGCTGCGTAACAAGAGAGTAAGGTCCGGTTGAACGGGCATGGAGCTTATCGTCAACCATGTGAGCTAGCTTGATCATATACATGACACCAACGGATACTCTGTTATCAAATGGTTCTCCTGAACGGCCATCATAAAGGACAGTCTTGGCATCGCGTGCCATTCCTGCTTCTTCAATCGTAGACCAAACATCTTCTTCACGAGCACCGTCAAATACCGGTGATGCAACGTGGATGTTTAGCGCACGGGCAGCCATCCCAAGATGGAGCTCCAATACTTGCCCGATGTTCATACGGGATGGTACACCAAGTGGATTTAACATGATATCTACTGGCGTTCCGTCAGGTAAGTATGGCATATCCTCTTCCGGAAGGATCCGAGAGATAACACCTTTATTCCCGTGGCGGCCTGCCATCTTATCGCCTTCGTGGATTTTACGCTTTTGAACGATATATACGCGTACAAGCTGATTAACTCCCGGCGGAAGCTCATCGCCATCCTCGCGGTTGAAGACTTTCACATCGTGAACAATTCCGCCACCTCCATGAGGGACGCGAAGGGATGTATCCCGAACTTCACGGGCTTTTTCCCCGAAGATTGCATGTAAAAGGCGTTCTTCAGCCGTAAGTTCTGTTACCCCTTTAGGAGTTACCTTCCCTACTAACAGATCGCCGTCTTTCACTTCAGCACCAATACGGATAATTCCACGTTCATCAAGATTGCGCAATGCATCTTCTCCAACGTTTGGAATATCACGGGTGATCTCTTCAGGTCCAAGCTTTGTATCACGGGATTCTGATTCATATTCTTCGATATGGATTGAAGTATACACATCATCTTTCACAAGACGTTCACTCATGATGATGGCATCTTCATAGTTATAGCCATCCCATGTCATGAATGCGACCAGCACATTACGACCAAGTGCTAATTCACCTTTTTCCATGGATGGACCGTCTGCAAGAATTTCTCCTTTGACAACCCTGTTCCCAACTTCTACAATCGGGCGCTGGTTATAGCAAGTTCCCTGGTTGGAACGAATAAACTTCTGCATCCGGTATTTATCCAGATCACCTTGAACTTCTTTTCCGTCAACTTCAGAAACACGTCGCACCCATACTTCGCGTGCTTCTACGTGCTCAACAATTCCTTCGCGCTTACAGATTACCGCAGCTCCGGAATCTTTTGCTGAAACGTACTCCATACCTGTGCCGACACGAGGTGCCTCAGGCTGCAATAACGGAACAGCTTGCCGTTGCATGTTCGCACCCATCAACGCACGGTTAGAGTCATCGTTTTCCAAGAACGGGATACAAGCAGTCGCTGCTGACACAACTTGTTTAGGAGAAACGTCCATATAATCGACGCGGTCTCTCGGAACAACTGTATTTTCACCACGGAAACGGGCTACAATATCGTCATCAAGGAATGATCCGTCATCTGAAAGACGAACGTTTGCCTGAGCAACTACATAGTTATCTTCTTCATCGGCAGTTAAATAATCGATGCGGTTTGTGATCTTACCAGTATCCGAATCAACCCGGCGATACGGAGTTTCTATAAAACCGAAGCGATTTACCTTCGCAAAGCTCGATAAAGAGTTAATTAAACCGATGTTCGGTCCCTCAGGTGTTTCAATCGGACACATCCGCCCGTAGTGGGAGTAGTGAACGTCACGCACTTCAAAGCCTGCACGCTCACGAGTCAAACCACCAGGTCCTAATGCGGATAGACGGCGCTTATGCGTTAATTCCGCAAGCGGATTCGTTTGGTCCATGAATTGTGACAGCTGAGAGCTTCCAAAGAATTCTTTAATCGAAGCGATTACCGGACGTATATTGATCAATTGCTGAGGCGTGATCGTGTTTGTGTCCTGAATGGACATTCTTTCACGAACAACACGTTCCATACGGGATAAACCAATTCTAAATTGATTTTGCAGCAATTCGCCAACTGAACGAAGGCGACGGTTACCTAAGTGATCGATATCGTCTGTGTCTCCGACGGAATGCAACAGGTTAAAGAAATAACTAATCGAAGAAATGATATCAGCAGGTGTAATATTCTTCACCTGATCGGAAACATAAGCATTTCCGATTACATTGATCACTTTTTCTCCATCCGGATCGTTTGGTGCATATATTTTAATCGTTTGCAACAAAGCTTCTTCTGATACTACACCGCCAACCGGCTGATAAGATTTAAACCCAATGCCCGCTTCGAGATTAGGAATAATTTTATCCAATGTGCGGCGGTCAAGAAGCGTTCCTTTTTCAACGATGATCTCACCTGTTTCAGGGTCAACCAACGTTTCAGCGATACGCTGTCCGAACAAACGGTTTTTAATATTAAGCTTTTTATTGATTTTGTAACGTCCAACGTTAGCTAAATCATAGCGTTTTGGATCGAAAAAGCGGGAAACCAAGAGACTCTTGGCGTTTTCGACAGTAGGAGGTTCCCCAGGGCGAAGGCGCTCATAAATCTCCAGTAAAGCTTTTTCGACACTTTCGGTATTGTCTTTTTCAAGGGTGTTTCGAATATATTCATTATCGCCAATCAAGTCGATAATCTCTTGTTCGGATCCAAATCCAAGTGAACGAAGCAGTACCGTCACCGGAAGTTTTCGTGTGCGGTCAATTCTTACATACACGACTTCCTTGGCATCCGTTTCATATTCAAGCCATGCTCCGCGATTCGGAATAACCGTTGCCGTATAGCCGCGTTTTCCGTTCTTATCCATTTTCCCACTGTAGTAAACACTTGGTGAACGCACTAACTGAGATACAATAACACGTTCTGCACCATTGATGATAAATGTACCTGTTTCAGACATAAGAGGGAAATCGCCCATGAATACATCCTGGTCTTTTACTTCCCCTGTTTCTTTGTTAACAAGACGTACCTTTACACGAAGCGGAGCAGAATAAGTAACATCGCGCTCTTTTGATTCCTCCACGGAGTATTTTGGTTCTCCAAGGCTGTAGTCAATAAATTCAAGCGACAAATTACCAGTGAAATCCTCGATCGGAGAGATGTCCTGGAACATTTCCCTTAACCCTTCATCAAGAAACCATTGATAGGAAGCGGTTTGGATTTCGATGAGATTCGGTAACTCTAAAACCTCGCTAATTCTTGCATAACTTCGGCGTTGGCGGTGTCGTCCATACTGAACAAGTTGACCTGTCAACTGATTCACCCCTCAAATCAAGCGTTATAAAGATCTATTGCCCATAGAAAACAAATTCGTTTTCTAAAGACAAAAATAAAATGGTTTTTATTTTAAAAACCACTATTTCACATAAATCGAACTATTATTTTATATATTTTTTCCATATTATCCATTTCCCATACAATAAATGTATAAAAATGCAGAATTACAGAAAATTATATATATGCATTATATAATAATAACATAGCAAAAAATCAGAGTCAATCTTTTTTAGACTTTAGAATATAGTAGCCTTTTTTCTTTTGCACGGTTTCTACATTTCCAAACAACTGATCTAATTTCTCCATTGCCGAAGGCGCCCCTTGTTTTTTCTGGATGATGACCCAGAGTTCTCCCCCGGAGTTCAGTCTTGCAAAACTATGTTCAAAAATCTCTTGTACTACTTTTTTACCAGCGCGGATTGGAGGGTTAGTGAGAATGGCGGCAAATTGTTCGGAGTTAATCCGATCGAACCGGTCGCTTTCATAAATGACGACATTGGAAATCCCATTCGTTTTTGCGTTCTCCTTCGCGAGTTCAACCGCCCTGCTGTTTATATCAGTCATCTCAACTGTAACTTCAGGATAAGATGCGGCAATCGAAAGTCCGATTGGGCCATACCCACAGCCTACATCCAGTATGTTCCCTTCTGTTTCTTCGTTCAAATGAAATGCTTCAATTAAAAGACGGGAGCCGAAATCCACTTCATTTTTCGAGAAAACACCACGATCACTTTTAAAGCGAAAGGTACGTCCTCTTAATGTAAAATCCCATAATTTTGGGCTGCTGGCCACATCAGGTTTCTGCGAATAATAATGTTCTGTCAGAGTCCTCTCCTCCTATCAGAAAAGGGTAACTTGAAGAGTTAAAGCGAGAAGATATTTGAAGAAGCAGGAACATGTTTCCTGAATTTTATAGGTGAAAAAAAGCCCGCCAGTTACAGCGAGCTTCTTCCTTATGCAGGATTACTTAACTTCAACGCCAGCTCCAACTTCTTCAAGCTTAGCTTTGATTTCTTCAGCTTCTTCTTTAGCAATGCCTTCTTTTAGTGCTTTTGGAGCGTTGTCAACAACTTCTTTTGCTTCTTTAAGTCCAAGACCAGTGATTTCACGTACAACTTTGATAACTTTGATTTTTTGGTCGCCTGCAGATGTAAGGATAACATCAAACTCAGTTTGCTCTTCAGCAGCTCCGCCAGCAGCAGCTCCACCAGCCATTGCTACAGGTGCAGCAGCAGTTACGCCAAATTCTTCTTCGATTGCTTTTACAAGGTCATTCAGTTCTAAAACAGTCATAGATTTAACTGCTTCAATGATTTGTTCTTTCGTCATTTTATAGTTCCTCCTTAAAGGTTTTGGTTTTTTAATTTAATAGCGGCAGTTTGTTTCCTAACTTACGCGCCTTGTTCTTCTTTTTGATCTGCAACAGCTTTCGTAGCAAGAGCAAGATTGCGGATCGGTGCTTGTAGCACGGAAAGGAGCATAGATAGTAAGCCTTCGCGTGAAGGTAGTTCTGCAAGAGCTTTGATCTCATCAGCTGATGCGACATTCCCTTCGATAACTCCAGCTTTAATTTCTAATGCCTCATTTTTCTTTGCGAAATCATTAAGGATTTTCGCTGGCGCAACAACATCTTCGTTAGAGAACGCGATTGCGTTTGGACCTGTCAGAGATTCGTTTAAGCCAGAAAGTTCAGCAGCTTCAACAGCACGGCGGGTCAAAGTGTTCTTGTATACTTTGAACTCAATACCTGCGTCACGAAGCTGTTTACGAAGTTCAGTTACTTCAGCAACTGTTAAACCACGGTAATCAACAACTACAGCTGTTTGCGCTGATTTAAACTTATCAGAAATCTCATCAACAATTTGTTTCTTTTGTTCGATAACGCTGCTCATCCTTACACCTCCTATAGATTTCTTGAAACACATTTATACCGTCAAACAAAAAGCCTTCATATCCCGGAGACATGAAGGCAGTAATTACAAAAATAATAGCAAGTGCTATTTTTATCGAATTACCTCGGCAGGAAATTAAGCTCTATATGAGAGCACCTACTGTCTACGGTACAAACATTATTCATTTTTATTACAACAAAACTGATTATAACAATAATCTTTTTGCAATGTCAACTTGTTTTAGAAAGAAGAAGAATCCACTTTCACGCCAGGGCCCATTGTAGTAGTTACAGAAACGGTTTTCATGTAAGTTCCTTTTGCAGCCGCTGGTTTAGCTTTCATGAGAGTTTCATAAATAGTTTCCAAGTTTTCAACTAACTTGTTGTCTTCGAAAGATACTTTACCGATAGGAACGTGGATAATCCCAGCTTTATCGGCGCGGTATTCAACTTTACCCGCTTTAATTTCATTAACAGCTTTCGTAACGTCAAATGAAACAGTACCGGTTTTAGGGTTTGGCATTAAGCCTTTAGGACCTAACACACGTCCAAGCTTACCAACTTCACCCATCATATCCGGAGTAGCAACGATTACATCGAAATCAAACCAACCTTGCTGGATTTTGGTGATGTATTCAGAATCGCCAACATAATCAGCGCCGGCAGCTTCTGCTTCTTTTGCTTTTTCACCTTTAGCGAACACTAATACGCGTTGAGTTTTACCAGTTCCGTTTGGAAGTACTACAGCCCCACGGATTTGCTGGTCAGCTTTCTTAGGGTCGATACCCAAACGGAAAGCAACTTCAACAGTTGCATCAAATTTTGTAGAGTTTGTTTTTTTAGCAAGATCGATAGCTTCTGTTACACTATATGCTTTTGAACTATCTACAAGCTTAACAGCTTCAAGATACTTTTTACCTTTTTTAGCCATGTTTAAATCCTCCTATATTGTGGTTTTAGCGGAATAACCTCCCACGAATAAAGGTTGCGATAAACGCAACCCCGTAAGAACGTGAAGCTTTCGCAAACATTAGTCTTCGATAACGATTCCCATGCTGCGTGCAGTACCTTCAACCATGCGAATTGCAGACTCAACGTTTGCAGCATTCAGGTCAGGCATTTTCGTTTCAGCAATCTCGCGTACTTTATCACGCTTGACTGTAGCAACTTTTTTACGGTTAGGTTCACCAGAACCAGACTCGATGCCAGCTGCTTTCTTAAGCAATACTGCAGCAGGCGGAGTTTTTGTAATGAATGTAAATGAACGATCTTCAAATACCGTAATCTCAACAGGAATAATCAGACCAGCTTGATCCGCTGTACGAGCGTTAAACTCCTTACAGAATCCCATGATGTTTACACCAGCTTGACCTAAAGCAGGCCCAACAGGCGGTGCTGGATTAGCTTTACCAGCAGGAATTTGCAGCTTAACCAACTTAATTACTTTTTTAGCCACGAGACACACCTCCTTATCGTCCGTGATGTGGTAATAGGGCTTGAAACCCTCCCACTCATCTTGATTCTTTATATATTAAATAAAGAATATTGCATAATCGTTCAGGTGTCTGTCTGGAGACATACTGACCTTTGAAATATTAACATTTATTGAACTCAATATCAAGTTATTTCGGATTTATATTTTTTCCACCTGACTGAAGTCCAGTTCAACCGGAGTATCCCGTCCAAACATATTAACCAAGACTTTAATCTTGCTCTTATCTATATCGAGTTCTTCAACAGACCCCGTAAAGTTTGCGAATGGGCCCTCTTTGACTTGTACCGTATCTCCCAGAATAAAGTCTACTTCAACTCTTTTCTCGTCCATGCCCATACGTCTAAGCACCATTTCCACTTCATCAGGAAGAAGCGCTGTCGGCTTGGAACCGGAACCAGCTGAACCAACAAACCCGGTTACACCTGGTGTATTACGGACAACATACCAGGAATCATCAGTCATAATAATTTCCACGAGCACATATCCAGGAAATACTTTCTTTTTCGTTACTTTCTTTTTGCCGTCTTTCATTTCTGTTTCTTCTTCTTCCGGAACGACAACGCGGAAAATTTTATCTTGCATACCCATCGTTTCCACACGTTTTTCCAGATTTGTTTTCACCTTATTTTCATAGCCTGAATAAGTATGAACGACATACCAATTTTTCTCCATTTGTTAGGACCCTAAAAGTCCTTCCCTCCCCGTGCTTTTTCTTTTTGTGAGGCTTTACCCGAGCTATCATTTTCAAAAGGCTTGATAATAAATAATGATCATTATTTGCTGTGGACATATTCTCCAGAACTCGGCACATCCAAAAAAGACAAATTAAAAAACCCGTTTCCGGGCCTTCGGTGGTGTTACTTATTATTCTATCACCATTATACCTTATTTTCGAATCTCTTATTCAAGAACTAATCGAATTAATTCAGAAATGCCTAAATCTATCACCGCAAAAAATACAGCCATAAAGGCAACGGTTGTGATAACGATAATCGTATACCTTGTAAGCTCTTTTCTTTTTGGCCAGCTTACTTTTTTCATCTCGCGGACTACGCCACGGAAAAAGTCCATCATGAATGTAACCTCCAACTGCTTTATGGAAAGCTTCTGCGAATCTTCTATTATAAGGATTACTTGGTTTCTTTATGCATAGTATGGGCGTTACAAGTACTGCAAAACTTCTTGATCTCAAGGCGTTCCGCACGAGAATCCTTATTGCTTTCAGAACTGTAGTTTCTTGAGCCGCAGTCTGTGCAAGCCAAAATAATCTTCTTTCTCATATTATACACCTGCCACTTTCGTACGCCCTTCAAACTTTATCACGGCTTACTTTTATTGTCAATCACTAGAAAGGAACGAAGGCTAAGTTCGCCACGTCCTGTGGCAACGCCTTCATGACCCACATCCTGTGGGCCTAAGCGGAAGCGCCCTGTTGTTGGGCCATCGACTAAAACCTGCCATGTCGGTATGTCTTGCGCCGATGCCAGCCCATCCCGGGCAAGTCCCACGGGTTACTGGGTAATCTCTCTAACTTCCAGATAGCGCTCCAGTTTTCTTTTTACACGCTGGAGAGCATTATCGATCGATTTCACATGGCGGTTCAACTCCGCGGAAATTTCCTGATACGACTGTCCGTCAAGGTATAAGGCGAGAACTTTTCGTTCGAGATCACTCAATAGCTCTGCCATTTTCAATTCAATATCATCGAACTCTTCCTGGTTGATGATCAGCGCTTCCGGATCGAGTATTTTTGCGCCTGAAATCACATCCATCAACGTCCTGTCAGATTCTTCATCGTATATAGGCTTGTCCAGAGAGACATAAGAATTAAGAGGGATATGTTTTTGCCTCGTGGCTGTCTTGATAGCCGTAATGATTTGCCTGGTGATACAAAGCTCGGCAAAGGCCTTGAAGGAAGAAAGCTTGTCCCCTTTAAAATCGCGGATAGCTTTGTAAAGGCCAATCATGCCTTCCTGAACGATGTCTTCCTTGTCAGCGCCGATCAGGAAATAAGTACGCGCTTTCGCTCTCACAAAATTGCGGTATTTATGGATTAAATAGTCCAATGCCTCGGTGTCGCCTTTGTGCACTAAGTCTACCAGCCCTTCATCTTCTACCTGCAAGTACTTGTCGTTCAGTTTCATTCCGAAGTTGACACCCATGTTATATCCCCCTGACCGTACACATATAGATAGAAATATTATACAGTAGAAAATTTTTAGACGTCAACAGGTCAAAATTGTCCTCGGCGCCATTTTTCAAAAATTTCAGCCATTTCATCAGTCAGGTCAATTTTGGAAGCAGGCTTTTTTTTCGTCGTTTTTTTTACGTTTTTTTCGATCTCCCTATCGATGTGATTCATTTCATTCAGAAGCTCGCGCGCTGATTTCCGTAACGCTCCCTGGCCAAAAATCACCCATTGCTCCGTGTAATCGGAGGTGGCTACATGAACTTGCGTTTTGATATTATTTAAGTCGCTTGCCAGTTTTTCAATCCGTTCATCCGCTGTTTCATTTTCTTTAGTAAAAATTATTTCGATCTTGTAATTTTCGTATTTGCGCTCGATTCCCTGAACGAAATGAGCATCAAACACAATGATAACCCGGAAACCGGTAAACGCCTGGTATTCAGCCATCCGTTCAATTAAGCGGTCCCTTGCTGCCGAAAGATCCCGATCCTTTAATTCTCTCAGTTCCGGCCAGGCGCCAATGATGTTGTAACCATCCACCAACAGAATGTTCATCATCTTATTCCCCTAGCGGGTGTCTTTTGCGATAAACCTCATACATCAATAGCCCGGCTGCGACGGATGCATTTAAAGAGGTGACCTTCCCAGCCATTGGCAAGCGTATCAGAAAATCACATTTATCTTTTATCAACCTGCCCATGCCTTTTCCTTCACTTCCGATCACGAGGCCGATCGACATTCCGCCATCCATGCTGCGATAATCATCGCTTCCTTTCGCATCTGTTCCGACGATCCAAACACCGCGTTCCTTAATCTCTTCAATGGCTCTTGCCATATTGGTTACACGCACGACAGGTATGTACTCGATTGCGCCCGTAGACAATTTCGCCACTGTTGCCGTCAAGCCAACCGCTCGCCGCTTCGGAATAATGATCCCATGCACCCCTGCTGCATCGGCCGTTCTCATAATCGAACCCAGATTGTGCGGGTCTTCGATCTCGTCCAACAAAAGAAAGAAGGGAGCTTCGTTTCTTTCTTCGGCAAGCGCGAACAAGTCATCCAATTCAGCGTATGCATAAGCAGCTACTTGCGCAATGACACCTTGATGGTTTCCATCAGACATTTGGTCGATTTTTTTCTTCGGAACGAATTGCAGTAAAACCTGTCTTTCCTTTGCGAGTCCGATGATTTGCTGCATCTGGCCCTTTTGGGAGCCTTCAGCAACCAAGATTTTATTGATTTCCCGTTCCGACCGCAAGGCCTCCAACACCGGGTTTCTTCCAATGATGTATTCTTCGCTCATGGGTTCAACTCCCTTCTTCCTCAATGAATTGGATTGATTGAATGATAATTTCTTCAAGCCGGTCCTTTTGTTCCGCCAAATAAAGGTATCCAATCAACGCCTCAAAAGCGGTACCATACCGATATGTTTGCACATCCGTGTTTTTTGGAACCGTTCCCGACTTTGCGTTTCTTCCTCTGCGCACAACTGCCAGTTCCTCTTCCGTTAACTTTTCATTCTCAAGCAAATAATGAATCACTTTGCTTTGGGCTTTCGCGGAAACAAAGCTCGTGGCTTCTTTATGTAGAAGGTTCGGCTTAACTGCCCCCTTTTGAATAAGATGATGCCTGATGTACGTTTCATAGACAGCATCGCCCATGTAAGCGAGCGCGAGACTCCCCAGAATTTTTTCGTCAATTTTATCCCGATAAGGAAGCATAGCTTATCCTCTTTTCCATCTTGTACCTTGCGGTGTGTCTTCAAGAATAATATTCATATCTTTAAGACGGTCGCGAATATCATCAGAAAGCTGGAAATTCCGATCTTTACGGGCCTGTATCCGCTGTTGGATCAAATCCTCAATCTCGTCATCAAGTAACGCTTCCTCTTCCAATGATAAGCCTAGTACCTGAAACAAATCTTTAAATTCATCCATGAAAGCCTGAATCACTTTCTTGTCTGTATTCTTTTCCATTAAGTAATAGTTTGCCTGCTTTGATAGTTCAAATAAAACAGAGATGGCATTCGCTGTATTGAAATCGTCATCCATTTCTTGAATAAATTCTTTGTGGATGCTGATGATTTTATCCAGCCATCCTTGGTTGTTTTCCGTTAAGCCGTCGCTCGAGCCGCTCCGGTGCTTCAGGTTTTGGTAAGATGTTTTTAGTCGGTCCAAGGAGGCTTTCATATTATCAAGAAGCTCTTCACTATAGTTAATCGGATGACGGTAATGGACGGATAGCATAAAAAAGCGCAATACCTGCGGGTCATGCTTTTGAATGATGTCATGCACCAGCACAAAGTTACCCAATGATTTGGACATCTTTTCATTATCGATATTTATATACCCGTTATGCATCCAATAATTCGCAAAAGGTTTGCCTGTCAGAGCTTCCGATTGGGCGATTTCATTTTCGTGATGCGGGAAGGCCAAATCCTGTCCGCCTGCGTGAATATCAATCGTGTCGCCAAGATATTTCCGAACCATCGCCGAGCATTCGATATGCCAGCCCGGTCGGCCCTTGCCCCATGGGCTTTCCCATGATATCTCGCCCTCTTTGGCCGCTTTCCATACGGCAAAATCAAGGGCATCCTGTTTCTTTTCACCGACTTCAATCCGGGCGCCGATCCGCAATTCATCGATCGATTGATGAGATAATTTTCCATACGTATCAAATTTGCGTGTCCGATAATACACGTCCCCTTCTGATTCATAAGCAAAGCCTTTTTCAATCAGTGTTTCAATAAACTCGATGATGATATCCATGCTTTCCATAACACGCGGATGGACATCCGCTTTTTGGCAACCAAGCGCGGTAACATCTTCAAAGTAAGCTTTAATAAAACGATCTGAAACCGTGGGAACATCTTCTCCCAGCTCTTTAGCTGCGCGGATTAGCTTGTCGTCAACATCAGTAAAATTCGAAACATATTGCACATCATAGCCACGATAGCTGAAATACCGGCGTACCGTATCAAATACGATTGGAGGCCTGCCATTTCCGATATGGATATAGTTATAGACGGTCGGGCCGCATACATACATTTTGACCTTTCCTGCTTCTAATGGCTTAAATTCTTCCTTTTGCCTCGTTAATGTGTTGTAGATTTTTATCGCCATTTTAGTTGACCCTTTCTCTTTTTAAATTTTTCAATTCTATTTTTAAAGCAGCGATTTCCTTTTCCATTTCTTTAAATCGGTCCCCTGTCGGATCCGGTAAATCGGTATGGTTTAAGTCTTTGGTCACTTTCACGCCGTCCCTGATGACAACTTTCCCCGGGATGCCTACGACGGTCGAATTAGGAGGAACTTCCTTAAGGACGACAGAACCCGCCCCGATCTTTGAATTCTCTCCAATTATGATCGATCCGAGAACCTTGGCCCCGGTTGCGATTAAGACATTGTCTTTTATGGTAGGATGCCTTTTCCCTTTTTCTTTACCTGTGCCACCGAGAGTAACTCCCTGAAACACGGTAACATTATCGCCGATCTCACACGTTTCCCCGATGACAACCCCCATTCCATGATCAATGAAGAGACGCCGTCCTATTTGGGCGCCAGGGTGAATTTCAACGCCTGTAAAAAAACGGCTTACCTGCGAAATACACCGTGCGATAAAATAAAACTTCCTTTTATATAAAGCATGTGCCAGCCGATGATTCCAAATCGCATGGAGGCCGGAATAAGTAAGAATTACATCAATATAGCTACGCGCTGCAGGATCCTGATCGAAAATGACTTCGATGTCTTCTTTAAATATTTTAATCACACTTATCCCCTCCTGTACTCCTAGTCAGTTGTTTAGTCTGTGTTTACACTGTTAAAACCCATATAAAAAAGCGCCTCTGCCTAATGACAGAGACGCTTAACTGCGCGCGGTTCCACTCTGTTTGGAATGCAATTTCTCACGCAAGTAAAGTCCTGCTGATACATTTCATTCCCAACTCTTTTCCCGATAACGGAGGAATTGCCGCCTTCGCCTACTTGTAAGTAAGGTTCAACAAAGGACTCAGGGGTGCATTTCAAGCATGAGAGGCTTGAACCACTTTCACCAGGTCATGGTTCTCTCTGAAAGCATCATGTCTTTACTTCTCCCCGTCTACGCATTCTGGGTTTTAATTGATTATTAGTATATTATACTTTTTATTGTCTGTTAATGTAAAATGTCTTGCAATCGCTGTTTTATTTTTTCTTTGCCTAATAGTGCGATTGCCTTAGGCAAATCTGGTCCGTGTGTTTGTCCGGTCGCTGCTGCCCGGATGGGCATAAACAGCTTTTTGCCTTTCTGGCCGGTACTTTTTTGTACCGTTTTGATTGCGGCCTTGATTTCATCAGCCGCAAAATTCTCCAGCTTGTTCACTTCTTCAAGGAAAGCAGCCATAACTTCCGGCACCTGTTCCTCAGCAAGAACTTCCTTCGCCTCTTCTTCATACTCGATTTTATCCTTGAAAAATAAGCTGGAAAGCTCGACGATTTCTGCTCCGTAACTCATTTGCTCCTGATAAAGCGCTACAAGATTCCGGACCCATTCGTTTTCAGCCGCACTCGCACCAGCTATTTTGCCCGCTTTAATCAGATGAGGTACCGAGATTTCCAGAACGCGATCCAGTTCAAGCTGTTTTACATACTGGTTATTCATCCAAGTGAGCTTTTGCTTATCGAAAAGCGCCGGCGACTTGGATAAACGGTCCGCATCGAATCGCTTAATAAAATCATCTTTGGAGAAAATTTCTTCCTCCCCTCCTGGAGACCATCCGAGCAAGGCAATGAAGTTAAAAAGGGCTTCCGGTACATACCCGAGCTCTTTGTATTGTTCAATAAACTGGATAATCGATTCGTCCCGCTTGCTCAATTTCTTCCGACTTTCGTTCACAATTAGAGTCATATGTCCAAATACCGGCGGTTCCCAGCCGAAAGCTTCATAAATCATCAATTGCTTGGGCGTGTTTGAAATATGGTCATCCCCGCGAAGAACATGGGAGATTTTCATCAAGTGATCATCCACTGCTACAGCGAAATTATAGGTAGGAATCCCGTCTTTTTTCACGATCACCCAATCACCGATGCCCTCTGAATCGAAGGATACATCATCCTTGACCATATCATGGAATTGATAAACCTTACCTTCAGGAACAACAAACCGGATACTCGGTTTCCTTCCCTCTGCCTCGAGCTTAGCTCGTTCACCGTCTGTTAAATGGTGGCACTTGCCGGAGTATTTCGGTGTTTCATTCTTAGCCATTTGGGCCTCTCGCTCTGCTTCAAGCTCTTCTTCCGTACAATAACATTTATAGGCAAGCCCTTTTTCAAGCAGCTGGTTATACAAATCATTATACATATCATTGCGTTCTGATTGGCGGTACGGCCCGTATTCTCCACCTTTATCGACACTTTCGTCCCAATCCATACCAAGCCACTTCAAATAGGTAAGCTGGCTTTCTTCCCCGCCTTCAATATTGCGCTTCAAGTCCGTATCTTCAATCCGGATGATGAACTTTCCGCCTTTATTGCGGGCAAAAAGGTAATTGAATAATGCCGTCCTTGCGTTCCCTATATGTAAATGTCCGGTTGGACTTGGTGCATAACGAACACGAATTTCGCTACTCATCGTTTGACGCCTCCTAAGCTCTACATCTCTAATATCGTTCTATTCTACCATCTAAATGTGGCAGGATAAAGCACTTAGCTGTAAAGAGAGGTTAGTTCGCTTTTATTAGCAAAACTACTGCCTGTGAGGCAATCCCTTCACTTCTACCCGTAAAGCCAAGCTTTTCCGTAGTCGTGGCTTTCACATTGATTTGCTCTAATGAAGCGTCAAGCAGTTCAGCAATGCGTGCTCTTATTTGTTCGATATAAGGGGCCATCTTAGGACTTTGCGCAATAATTGTGCAATCCGCATTGCCTAATACGTATCCCTCTTTTTTCACAAGCCTCCACACATGCTGCAAAAGCTTTGCTGAATCAGCATCCTTAAATTCTGGATCCGTATCTGGGAAATGCTTACCGATATCACCGGCTCCGATTGCCCCAAGGCATGCATCTGCCACGGTATGAAGCAACACATCGGCATCTGAATGCCCTAGCAGCCCCTTTTCGTATGGAATGGTGACCCCGCCAATAATTAGTGGACGACCGCTTGCAAGCTGGTGGACGTCAAATCCCTGTCCGATTCGAAACATGGCTTTCTCTCCCTTTCTGTCCGTCCTTACCTAAGAACGCATTTTTTGTAAAATGGCTTCCGCAAAATACAAATCTTCCGGTGTCGTGATTTTAATGTTATCGTAATTCCCCTCAATAATTATGACGGATTCTCCCATTCTTTCAAGAAGGATGGCATCGTCCGTACCTAAAAACCGTTCTTTTTCGGCCATTTCATGGGCCTTGATCAGCTTAGGGACGCGAAAAGCTTGTGGTGTCTGGACTGCCCACAAGCTAGATCGTTCAACGGTTTCCACCACCGCTTTATCTTTTGCTTTTTTGATTGTATCCTTTACCGGGACCGCGACAATTGCCCCTCCATACTTGGAAGCAGCAGTGGCTAATTCCATGATAAGGGCATGCCCGATAAAGGGACGTGCTCCGTCATGAACTAGAACAATTGAATGTTCATCGGCATATTTAATCCCGTTATATACGCTTTGTTGCCTTTCATTCCCACCCGGAACCAGCTTTTTGATTTTTTTCAATCCATATTGAGTGATGATAGATTGAAACAATTCTTCCTCATCTGGATTAATAGAGAGAATAATTCCGTTGCACGCAGGATCACTTTCAAACACCTGAAGCGTATAAATGATAATAGGTTTGCCGGCAAGCTCGACAAACAGCTTGTTTTTTCCTGCATTCATTCTTTTGCCTTGTCCCGCTGCAGGAATGATTACTTCGTAAAACATACAGGCTTCTCCCTACTATAATGCTTTTTCTAAAAGTTTAGGTTTGGCAAAAATCATTCGGCCGGCTGACGTTTGCAGAACGCTTGTCACGATTACATCAAGGCGCTTTCCGATATGATCGCGGCCGCCTTCTACGACGATCATCGTTCCGTCATCTAAATAAGCGATCCCTTGGTTTTGCTCCTTGCCATCTTTAATGACTTGTACATTCATTTCTTCTCCTGGCAGGACAACCGGCTTAACGGCATTCGCTAAATCATTGATGTTTAGCACAGATACGTTCTGAAATTCACAGACTTTATTTAGATTAAAGTCATTCGTCACAACAATTCCATTTGTAATTTTCGCAAGCTTTACGAGCTTGCTGTCCACTTCCTGGATATCTTCAAAATCGCCTTCGTACATCTCGACTTCGACTGCTAATTCCTTTTGAATCCTGTTCAGAATATCCAATCCCCGTCTTCCGCGATTTCTTTTTAATGCATCAGAAGAATCGGCAATATGCTGCAGTTCCGCTAAAACAAATTGAGGGATCACGATGGTTCCCTCCAGGAATCCCGTCTGGCAAATATCTGCAATCCGTCCATCAATGATAACACTCGTATCGAGGATTTTGATAGGGCTGCTGCCCGGCTCAACTTCATCTGAATCGAGAGCATCGCCCTTCCTTTTGCTGTTTTTGGAAAATAGATTCAACAGTTCATCCCGTTTTTTGAATCCTACCTGAAAACCTAGATATCCGAACAGCAATGTTAACAGAATCGGTGCGACCGTAGTAAAAATAGGGACTTGGATAGCATTCAAGGCATATCCAATTAAAAAAGCAACAAAAAGACCGACGATCAATCCGACACTTCCAAAGATAATATCGGTAATTGGAGCCTTTACAAGAAGTTCCTCGAACCATTTAATGAAATCCACTACATAATCTACTGCCCAAAAAGTAAAAAGATAGAATATAATAGCACCTAAAATTGCACTAACGTAAGGATTGTTTATAAAAGCAATATGATCCGCATGTACGATCGTTAATAATTGAGGAATAAGAAAAATCCCCAGAGTTCCGCCTATTATTAAGAAACATGCTTGAATAATGCGTTTTAACATCCCCTCACCTCCTTTTTTAATCATTATTAACAAAATCAACAAATTGAAACCACATTGAAGAAGGTTTTTGAAAAATATCGAAAGTGGAGAACTTATCGTAATCTTTAGAAGTAAGATAGCTAGTGAAGATCATAAAAGAGGCTCCGTAATATTAGCCTAGCATCAAGAAATAGAGGTGTCAAAAAATAGTGTCTTGTTCACTTTTTTGTAACATTGCCCTTAACAAGAACGTATATTTCTTTACATTTTTCGTTCCAGCACCAACTGGTTTCTTAAAATTCTTAGACCTTCCTGAATTTTTTTCGCCCTGACTTCACCAATTCCTTCCACATCATCCAATTCTTCAACAGTGGCTTTGGTTACATTCGTAAAAACCCTAAATCGGTGAACGAGATTTTCAACTATCAGTCCCGGTAACCGGGGGATTTTATTTAAAACCCGGTAACCTCGCGGACTTACGACCTCATCCACAGGAATATACCCATTATAGCCAAGCACCTTCAAAAGCACGCTATCTTCGAGAATTTCCAATTGTGCAAGATCTTGCAGACGCTGAACGATTCGGCCGGGCTTTCCATCTTTCTCGAAGGCATAATCCTTGATAAGGAGTAACCCTTCTTCTTCCAAATCAGATAAAAGCTCATTCATTTGCAGCCTGATCAGCCTTCCCTCTGTGCCGAGCTCATGCAAATAAGATAAAAGCTCAACCTTGATTCGGAGCACCATCACAAAACGGTGAAATACCCTTAGCAGGTCTGCATATGTTACAATTTCTTCAAATTCCAAAAAGCTTAATTCCGAAATGCTTTGCTGTAGAACCACTTTGTATTTTTCAAGCGTTTGTATCGCAAGGTTAGCTTTTGCAAGGATGACAGCAATATCCTTTAAAGCATAACGAAAATTCCCCTGGTAGAGCGTAATGACATTGCGTCGCTGAGAAATAGCGATAACTAACGTTTTGGTTTCCTTTGCGACACGTTCCGCAGTTCGGTGCCTCATCCCGGTCTCTGTTGAGGAGACAGCTGAGTCAGGGGCCAGCTGTGCATTCGCCAAAATAATTTTATCTGTCTTCTCGTTTAAAATAATGGCTCCGTCCATCTTGGCCAATTCATAAAGCGTACTGGGGGTGCATGAACAATTTATCTGAAATCCCCCATCGACTATTGTCTTCACTTTTTCATTGTAGCCTACCACGATAAGCCCACCTGTGTTCGCCCGGAGGACGTTATCAATCCCTTCACGCAGCGGCGAACCGGGGGCCACCATTCGCAGGATTTCAAACCTTGTCTTTTCATACGCTTTTTTTTCCGTCATGCTCACCCTCCTAAAGCATAATGAAGAGCCTCCACAACTGTAGATACGCCTACAATTTCAATTCCTTTAGGGGCAGTCCATCCCCCGATATTGTTAGCTGGAAGGATGACCCTCTCGAACCCAAGCTTTGCCGCCTCCTGGACGCGCTGCTCGATTCTCGATACCCGTCTGACTTCCCCGGTCAAACCTACCTCACCGATAATACAATCCGTTTGTTTGGTAGGTTTATCGCGAAAACTGGAGGCAATGCTGACAGTGATCGCCAGGTCTATTGCCGGTTCATCAAGCTTTACTCCTCCAGCAACCTTTAAATAGGCATCCTGATTTTGCAGAAGCAATCCTACTCTTTTTTCCAATACGGCCATCAACAGTGATACACGACTATGGTCTATTCCAGTTGCCATTCTCCTTGCGTTCCCAAAGCTGGTTGGTGAAATTAAAGCCTGTATCTCAACCAATACGGGCCGGGTTCCTTCCATCGAAGCGACGACCGTGGATCCCGAGGCACCCTGTGATCGTTCTTCAAGAAAGATTTCCGAAGGGTTCGCCACCTCTTCCAGCCCATTTTCCTTCATTTCAAAAATACCCATCTCGTTCGTCGATCCAAAACGATTCTTTACTGCCCTGACAATCCGGTATGTGTGGTGTCTCTCTCCCTCAAAATAGAGCACGGTATCGACCATATGCTCCAAAATCCTCGGTCCGGCAATTGAGCCTTCCTTCGTAACATGGCCGACGATGAAAATCGCGATTCCACTCGTCTTGGCAATTCTCATTAAGGAAGCTGTACATTCCCGAACCTGCGATACACTCCCTGGGGCCGAGGTTACTTCTGCGTGATAAACAGTCTGAATCGAATCGATGATCACCAGATCCGGCTTGACCTCCTGAATCGCTTGATTGATATATTCCATATCGGTCTCCGAGTACACATAAAGATTGTCGGAAGCCGCTCCAAGCCGGTCCGCTCTCATTTTTGTCTGCTTAACCGATTCCTCGCCTGAAATATACAATACTTTCTTCTGCTTCCGCGCCAATTGAGAAGACACCTGTAATAACAGGGTCGACTTTCCGATTCCCGGATCGCCACCGATTAATACAAGCGATCCCTGTACGACCCCTCCTCCCAGAGCACGGTTTAACTCCGCTAAATCAGTCGAAATGCGCGGTTCCTGTGACGTTTCAATCATCGTTATCGGGGTGGCCTTCTGTCTTTCCCCTTTTCCTGCGGTCATTTCTGAATGAGCAAAGGCTCCTCTCCTGGCAGGTTTTACGATCTCCACTTCCTCAACCATCTTATTCCAGTCACCGCATCCCGGGCATTTGCCCATCCATTTAGCAGATTCATATCCGCATGATTGGCAAATAAATTTCGTCTTTTTTTTAACAGCCATAGTTGCTTCCCCTCTATTTCATTTAGAAAAAACCGCTACTAGTAAGATATTAAATAAAAGCATGGTTTAATCCTTCTAAAACTTCATCGCAAATAATTACAACATTTTTAACATACATTCGACTTTTTCATTGCTCGTGCGTCCATATTATCACATGTTAAAGAAGAAAAAGAGATGCACAGCATAATTGCGTGCACCTCCCATGCTGTTTTATGTTACTATTCATTCACTGAAGCAGCTTCTACCTGCTTTACGGTAAATTCCCCATTTTCTACGTCCATTAATACCTTCTGCCCTTTTTGGATAGTGCCTTTCAGCAGCTCTTCTGACAGATAATCTTCTACATGCTTCTGGATCGCTCTTCTAATCGGTCGCGCACCATATTCTGGATCATAGCCTTCTTCCGCAATTTTTGCTTTGGCCGCATCGGTAAGCTCCAGCATAATATCCTGCTCCTTCAACCGGACAGTAAGCAGATCGGTCATCAGCGATACAATCTCCCTCAAATGTTTTTTCTCAAGTGAATGGAAGACAATCGTTTCGTCGATACGGTTCAGGAATTCTGGACGGAAGGCTCTTTTTAGCTCTTCTAATACCTTTCCTTTCATATCCTTGTAATCCTGTCCTTCATCCTGGATGTTGAAGCCTACATATTTATTGCTCTTAAGTGCTGCAGCACCGACATTTGAAGTCATGATCAATATCGTATTACGGAAATCAACGACACGTCCTTTTGAATCCGTTAACCTGCCGTCTTCAAGGACTTGAAGCAAGATATTAAACACATCCGGATGCGCTTTTTCAATTTCATCGAGCAGGACGACTGAGTATGGTTTTCTCCGAACCTTTTCCGTTAATTGGCCACCCTCTTCGTATCCTACATACCCTGGTGGAGAACCGACAAGACGTGAAGTGGAATGTTTCTCCATATATTCCGACATATCAATGCGGATCATGGCATCTTCCTCACCAAAGATCGATTCAGCAAGGGCCCGGGCAAGCTCTGTTTTCCCGACTCCCGTAGGACCCAGAAAGATAAAGGAACCAATCGGGCGTTTAGGGTCTTTTAACCCGGCTCTCGCACGGCGGACTGCTTTCGCCACCGCAATCACCGCTTCGTCCTGTCCGATTACGCGCGCATGAAGGAGTTCTTCCATATTCAACAATTTATCAGTCTCTGTCTGGGCAAGTCGTGTTACAGGCACACCGGTCCAACTTGAGACAACACTTGCGATGTCATCGACAGTAACCGCGCTATTTTCCTGCCCTTGTTTTTCCTTCCAAGTTTTCTTCGTCTCTTCCAGCTGCTCTCTCAAACGTTGTTCCGTATCGCGGAGAGAAGCTGCTTTCTCAAACTCTTGGCTTTGTACGGAAGCATCTTTCTCTTTTCTTACTTCATCAAGCTTGACTTCTAATTCTTTAAGATTCGGTGGTGTCGTATAGGAGCGCAAACGCACCTTGGAACCGGCCTCATCAATTAGATCGATGGCTTTGTCCGGCAAGAAACGATCGGAAATATAGCGGTCTGATAATTTAACAGCAGCCTCAATCGCTTCATCCGAGATGGATACTCGGTGATGAGCTTCATAACGGTCGCGAAGTCCTTGAAGAATTTGAATTGACTCCGGCATCGTAGGTTCATTAACCTGAATGGGCTGGAAACGCCGTTCAAGGGCCGCATCTTTTTCGATATATTTACGATATTCATCAAGTGTTGTAGCTCCGATACATTGAAGCTCTCCGCGTGCCAGGGAAGGCTTCAGAATATTGGATGCATCAATCGCACCCTCAGCACCGCCGGCTCCAATTAAAGTGTGAAGCTCATCGATGAACAGGATGATATTGCCCGCCTGGCGGATTTCATCCATCACCTTCTTTAAACGGTCCTCGAACTCCCCGCGGTATTTCGTCCCAGCAACGACCGTACCCATATCGAGAGTCATAACGCGTTTGTCTCTAAGAATCTCTGGCACTTCATTGTTAATGATTTGCTGGGCAAGACCTTCTGCAATCGCTGTTTTACCAACTCCAGGCTCACCAATTAACACCGGGTTATTTTTTGTACGGCGGCTTAACACTTCAATGACCCTCTGAATCTCTTTGCTTCTGCCGATAACCGGGTCAAGGCTTCCTTCTCTGGCAATCGCGGTTAAGTCGCGCGCCAAGCTGTCTAATGTTGGTGTGCTGGCGCTTGCGGATGAAGAACCCTGATGTCCGCCTGACTCATTGCTGCCAAGTAGCTGCAATACTTGCTGTCGTGCTTTATTTAAGCTAACGCCAAGATTATTCAGAACCCGTGCTGCAACACCTTCGCCTTCACGAATCAGGCCGAGCAGGACATGTTCTGTGCCGACATAGGAATGTCCCAGTTTACGGGCTTCATCCATTGATAACTCAATAACCTTTTTTGCCCTTGGTGTATAATGGATGGTCTGGGCGTTTTCCTGACCGCGGCCAATTAGGTTTTCCACTTCTTTTTGGATTTTATCCGCTCCTAATCCAAGCGCATTCAATGCCTTCGCAGCAATTCCTTCGCCTTCGCGAACCAATCCTAGCAATATGTGTTCGGTTCCAATATTATTATGACCTAAACGGATGGCTTCTTCTTGGGCTAATGCTAATACTTTTTGGGCTCTTTCTGTAAATCGGCCAAACATCATAAGGAAATTCCTCCTTCAGTATTATCTCTTTTCTCTAATTCGAATCGTTCTCTAATGAAAGCAGCTCTTCTTATATCCCTATCTTGAGGACGAAGCGGGCCGCCGGCATACGTTTGTAAAAATCCCGGCTGAGTCAAAATCATTAACTCATTCAAAATGCATTTGGAAATATTCTTAATATACCCAAGATCAATTCCTAATCTAACATCGGAGAGACATCTTGCAGCCTCCTTCGTT
Source organism: Bacillus sp. CECT 9360 (assembly GCF_918741275.1). Classification (GTDB taxonomy): domain Bacteria; phylum Bacillota; class Bacilli; order Bacillales; family DSM-1321; genus Peribacillus. The sequence goes on along the minus strand of NZ_CAKKNA010000020.1, from coordinate 3,181 downwards.
TCGATGACCCGGGCATGCAGCAGAGTACCTAATGAACGGTAGACTCTATCTTCTAATTGTATGTTAGAGGTTTGCACTAATGCTTTACGCGCAGACCTTTCCTGAGCGATGATTTGTTGTACAACGCTCGTTAAATCCTCCACAATGTCCGTTTCAGACTTACCGAGTGTGATCTGGTTCGAAATTTGAAAAATATTCCCCTGCGCCTCACTGCCTTCTCCATAGATCCCTCTGACAACAAGACCTAATTGATTGATGGCAGGAACGAGATGGTTCATCTGATTTGTCAGCACGAGGCCCGGCAAATGCATCATCACTGAGGCCCGGAGCCCGGTACCGACATTTGTGGGACAGCTAGTCAAATAGCCGCGCTCTTCATCATAAGCATAATCAATTTGCCCTTCGATAAAATCATCGATAACATTTGCCCTCAGCAAAGCTTCATTTAGCTGCAATCCGGAAAATAGACATTGGATCCGAATATGGTCCTCTTCATTTACCATGATGCTGACTTCTTCATTTTCTGAAAGCAGGCAAGCCCCGTATGGTGAATCTTCTGCTAAATGTGGGCTGATTAAATGCTTTTCAACCAATACCAATTTTTCAAGTGGCTGAAGTGTTTCTACCTGCAAAAACTCCAGCTTCCCGACCTCAGGTATCTCCGTATCCTTTAAACGATCTTTTATTACATTTATAATCGCCACAGCTTCTTCTTGTGAAAATAAAGTAGAAAAAGAAAAGTCTTTAAAATTCCTTGCCAGACGTACCCGCGAACTTAGTACAATATCAGAATCGGGGCCCTCTTCATTCATCCATGAGCTAATAGCGTTTTCCAAAAAATGTTCCAGACTCAAGACCGCTCCCCTCCTTCATCACCACTGTCCATTTGTTTTTCCAATGAACGAACCTGGTCACGAATGTCAGCAGCCTTCTCAAACTCTTCCTGTTCGATAAACTGTTTAAGTGTTTGTTTTAAATCGTTGATTTGCTTTCTTATATGAATGCTTCCGCCAATTCTTTTAGGTACTTTCCCATGATGTGAAGTATTTCCGCTATGCACTCTTTTTAAAATAGGATCCAGTTGGTCTTTAAAGGTTTCATAGCATTCAGCACAGCCAAATTTACCAACATGGACAAACTGCGGAAACGAAAGATTACAACGTTTACAGCGAAGCACTTCTTTTTGGGGAAGAGCATTTGGCATTGCTTGTTGAAAGCCGGATTCTATGTTTAATAAACCCGCTAGCAGATTATTAATCGAAAAACCCGAGCCGCCATTAAACATAAACATCTCGCCTTTTTCCTGGGCACACCTCTCACAAATATGAACTTCGGTTTTTTTTCCATTTACAATTTTCGTAAAATGCAGGGCCGCCGGCCGTTCGTTGCATTCCTGGCAAATCATCTTTATCACCTCTCAAGGCACTTTTTATTTATATTTTAAGGTTGTAAGCATCGCCTTCAGGATTCTCGCCCTTAATTCGTCCCTGGCCGGCAATTCGATATAGATAACGGAACGATCCATGACGCTTAACATAATTCTGGCTTCACGTTCATTCACAATATCTTCGCCTATCAGCCGGCTAATAACCCCCGCAGCAGTCGCTTGAGAAACGCGGGATCCAATAAGAGATATTAACTGATCAATCAAATGCGCGTAATCATACGATTTAACCTTCATAATCCGGATATAACCGCCGCCGCCACGCTTACTCTCTACCAGATAACCTCGTTCGATGGTGAATCTGGTATTGATGACATAATTGATCTGAGAAGGAACACACTGAAATTTATCCGCTACTTCACTTCTTTTAATTTCTAAAATATCTTTCTCACTCATCTCTAATATCTGCTTTAAGTAATTCTCAATTACATCGGAGATATTTTTCACCCAACCTCCTCCAATCTGACTTTGACTATATTTGACTTTTATTATACAGTGAATTTAAAAATTTTCAATAATAATGCCCTTTGGTAACAATATTATTTTCGCCCGTTTTTATGTATTTAAAACATACGTAAAAGTTCCGATCGTTTATTTTATTTTTATACCTCATATTTGTTGCTGTAAAACCTGGGTTCTGAAAAATAGAGATAAGGGGGAACAAAAGATTCTTTTTTTTTTGGCTCTGTTAAATTCCATTGTTGATTTTCAAATGGTCATGGAATCTACTCGCTTTCCGCGGACGAACTGGCAAGCCTCCTCATTCGTACCTCGCTGCGGGGTCTTGCCAGCCCGTTTTTCCGCAGGACGTTGATTCATCATCCTTGAATAGACACCGCACGAGAAAATGCGTATGCATTTTCGAGGAGTCTCGCAGATTCCCTTCCCAAAAACAACATTATCGTTAACAGAGCCTTTTTTTTAAAAAAGTTGATCATTTTTGATACGAGTTATATATCTCTATGTTTCTGACTGTGTAAGTTTTACAATATGTGGAAGTTCTGGCGAAGGCTTTCATCATTTAAACGATAATTTCTATGATTCAAACAAATATCGAGTCCATTTAAACGAAAGTCCTAGTGACTTGAACGAAACTTCCGGGCATTTAAACGAAAACATCGTCCATTCAAACGAAACGCATTTTCACACAAAAAAAAACCAGCCAAATCGGCTGGTCTTCACTTGCTTGGCGACGCCCTACTCTCACAGGACTTGCACAGGATGTGCTGACTTCTGCGTTGCCACATGGATGTGGCGGGTTTAGCAGAAGGTCCTTGACTCACCCCAACTACCATCGGCGCTCGAGCTTAACTTCCGTGAGGCCTACAGGATGTAGGTCATGAAGGCGTTGCAACAGGATGTTGCGTTCTTAGCCTTCGTTCCTTAACATCACTCGTTTCCTCGACCTCCTTGCTCCTCCCCATCCAGGGCCTGACTTTCTTTACTTAACTCCCATCATACTTTGAACTTCTTACTAACCTTCGGTTTTAAAACACAAAAAAAGACCAGCCTATTCGACTGATCTTCTGCTTGCTTGGCGACGTCCTACTCTCACAGGGGGAGATCCCCCAACTACCATCGGCGCTCGAGCTTAACTTCCGCGTTCGGATTCCTGGATGGCGATGAGCCGCGGATCTCTTCGTCAAGCTTCCTTCGCTCCGGTCCTCATGTACATAGTACATTCCGGTCCTCACTCACTCGTTTCCTCGACCTCCTTGCTCCTCCCCATCCAGGGCC
>NZ_CAKKNA010000019.1 GCF_918741275.1 Bacillus sp. CECT 9360 | reverse complement strand
GGGGTGAACAGTTTAGTTGACGAGATCTCACTCCCACGCACCCGTACGTTCTACCCTGGCTACTGAAATAATAGGTCCTATTAAAAAAAGGTCAACCAGTAAAAACTGGTTAACCCTATAATACGAACGCACCCGTTACTTTAAGTACATCTCTTCACATTCTAAAATATATTTATATGCAAAGTCGGTATATAAAAGCCCCCATTTTAGTTAATATTGGTACACTCATGTTCATTAAAGGAACAAAGAGGTTTATCATAATACGGATTTCCTTCAGATGCTGATTTTCCAGCGTATGGTGTTCTTGTTGCTCTGTAACAATGGGTACCATGCTCGCAATTTAACACACGATTTAACATAAACAGCCATCCAGGGTGATTCCTATAATCAGGTAATGGAAGTACCTGAATTGTAAAAGGAGACCATTTAAAATCAGTACTATTTTCTGTTCTTTTAAAATGAATTATTAATTGGTCGATATCACCCAGTTCTTCGTAAGTTGAGAATATAAATTTTTTCGTTTTACCTCTTTCAAAGTTGGTATAAGGACCTAGCTGTTTAGATTTATCAGCTGTTCCACAGAAAGTAAAATACACATTCGAATCGGAACCAGAACCTTCTTCATCGCTAGTCTTAACCCTAACTTCGTATTTCATTGTTCACACCTCTTCGATATCCTTTGTTTAATGTCTCCTTTATTAAAAGGAGAAGAATCTAGTTTTTCACTATACTCAAGGCCAAACCGTTCCTGTAACCTGAGCTCCAAAAGGAGACCCCTTAAAACAAACTTCTACTACATCCATGACACCATCGCATAGACCAAGGTTCACTTCATCAATAAATTCTTGTTCTTTTTTTCTACCTTCCGAGCGAGAACAATAACGAACCTTTCCTAATACAGTAGTATCAGCATCTGTTCTGTAAGCAATGGTAATATTTATACCCGCAGTATGAGAATAAACCGTGTACCAAGTTCCCCAAAAATTAGCTCCAGCTTGTGCTATAAATTGGCGACTCAATTCAGTGTTTCTTGGACCCAATTTCTCCTGTTCTCTTTCTACAGTTCCCGTAGACATGTCAGTTTGTTCATATAAAACATTGTTATCCATGGAAATGGATTTTTTTTGATTTTGTTCCATCTTCATCACCTCACAGATAGCTTGTGTTATTGTCCTTAAATATTTACACTGTAAAAAATGGAAAAAGGAATTTGGAAAATCCGCCTTGTGTAGAATATTCAATTACTGAAAGTGATAAGGATTAATTCAAATTTTATAAAATAAATCAGGGAATAGATGCGTTGTTTTAACAATTTATCAAAACTTACATATAACTGTTATTTCACAAATCTGCCCCTTTAGTTTAAGTACATTTTTTTACAATCTCACGCCAATTTTAACATAAATATCCAGTTTTATTTAGAAGGTCTTATTCAATTTAATGGCCCGTTTGTGGAAGAACAAGAATGGAGTTTTATAACATTAACAAAAGCAATAAAGAAAAATCCTATCTAAATTATAGGATTTTGATCAAACTTTATTACAAATTATCAATCTTTTTTATAAATTATCGAACTTTTTTTAAAATCAACATTTGAAACCAAATTGCGGTTTTATACCATGCTTCTTTACAATTACTATGTATTTTTGCAAAAAAATAACGCGGTACCCAAGTTTACAGGTACCGCTTTTCTGTTAACTATTTAAATCATACCGTCTTCCCTTAACAAGGTAATATACACTTTCCGCGATATTCGTACAATGGTCCGCAGCCCTTTCCAAATAGCGGCACACAAACAACAGCTGGGTGACTCGCGGGAGTGACTCGGGATTGTTCTCATTTTTGGAAAGAAAATCTCTGATTGTTTGGCCGTATAACTCATCTACTTCATCATCCATGTCGGCTACTTTTTTCGCTTTTTCAATGTCTTCCTCATTATAGGCTTCCAGCGATAATCGCAGCATTTCCAACAAGATCCCATGCATTTTCCGGATGTTTTCTACCGGAGCCAATTCGGAATCCTTACCGATCCGGATTGTCGACTTAGCAATGTTTACTGCAAAATCGGCTACTCTCTCAACATCTGTAACGATTTTGATGGCTCCGATAATTCTGCGAAGATCAATAGCGACTGGTTGTTGGCTAGCTATAAGCCAAATCGAAAGATCATTTATTTCTTCATCCAGTATATCTGCCTTCGTATCATCTTCCATGATTTCGAGCGCTAATTCTATATTTTGCGTTTCCAGCGCCTCCAATGCTCTCGTCAGCGCCTCGTTTGTAAAATCTCCTAGTTCCTGCACTTTATTTTGTAGTTTTGTCAGTTCATCCTCGAAGCTTTCTCGAATGGCCATATTTACACTCCCCACATAACTAATCAGGCACGCGTCCTAATTAATTCGAATTATTTTTATCCAAATCGGCCGGTAATATAATCTTCGGTCCTTTTATCGGATGGATTGGAAAACATCTTTGTCGTATCCGCGAATTCCACTACTTCTCCATTGAGAAAAAAGGCGGTCTTATCTGAGATACGCGCAGCTTGTTGCATATTATGGGTTACAATGATGATGCTGAAATCTTTTTTTAGCTCCTGAAGCAGTTCCTCGACTTTTAAGGTGGAGATAGGATCTAAGGCGGACGTCGGTTCGTCCATAAGGATGACATCGGGTTCAATCGCCATGCATCTGGCAATGCATAGCCGCTGCTGCTGACCGCCAGATAGGCCGTATGCATTCTGGTTTAAACGGTCTTTCACCTCGTCCCAAATCGCCGCTGCCTTCAGACTCTTTTCCGCGATCTGATCAAGCATCTTTTTATCGCGGATGCCATGGATTTTTGGACCATACACGACATTCTCGTAAATGGATTTTGGAAAAGGATTTGGCTTTTGAAATACCATTCCTACTCTAGTTCGCAACTCTTCTACATTATATGATTTGTCAAGGATGTTTCTGTCGCGATAAACGATTTCTCCTGAGGTTTTCACCCCTGGCACCAATTCAATCATTCTGTTCAATGTTTTAATATACGTAGATTTCCCGCACCCTGAAGGGCCAATGATAGCTGTTACTTCATTTTCGTTGATATCTAAATCAATGTTTTTTAATGCCTGGTTTTCACCATACCATAGATTCAACTGTCTCGTTTTATAAACAGAACGGATTTCGGTAGGTTGTTCAACCGATTGGTTTTCTTTTCTGGATTGGTTACTTTCAATCGTTTTATCCATTGTGTAGCCTCCTCCATTAAGTATTCTCCGCCATAATCAATATCTCCTTTGATATTTATTGCGAATTAGAACGGCTATCGTATTTAATAGAAGTAAAAGTACGAGTAATACAATGATACCCGCTGCAGCGATAGCGTGAAACTCTTCCTGAGGCCTGCTGGTCCAATTATAGATTTGCATAGGGAGAACTGTGAAAATATCAAATACAGTTCTTGGCAAAAAGGCTACGAATAAAGGCAAACCGAGGACGACAAGCGGCGCGGTTTCTCCTATCGCCCTTGATAAAGCTAAAATTCCGCCAGTTAATATACCGGGGATAGCAGCCGGAAGCACAATCCGGATGATGGTTTGCCATTTAGTTGCCCCGAGGCCAAATGAAGCTTCCCTTAATTCTTTAGGGACCGCCCGAATCGCTTCCTGAGAAGCAACGATAATGATCGGCAATACAAGCAGACTCATGGTTAAGCCGGCTGCCAAAACACTCGTACCCAAAACTAACGCACGAACAAAAACGGTTAACCCTAATAAGCCAAATACAATGGATGGCACTCCAGCCAAATTTGAAATATTGATTTGAATGAATGTAGTCATGGCATTTTTCTTTGCATATTCCTCCAAATAAATCGCAGTGCCCACCCCTAAAATCAAGGCAACCGGGGCAACGACCGCCATGAGCCAAATCGAACCAATCAACGCGGTGAGTACCCCAGCCTGTTCCGGCCTTCTCGATGGCAGGCTTTGCAAAAACTGAAGGTCCAAATAACCAATTCCCTGGAAGATAATTCGATATAGCAAGACCGCTAAAACGAGCAACGCAAATAGTGTAGCCAAGAGAAACAAAGAACGAAAAAAGATGTTTGAAGCAAGTCTCGGCTTCATTCTATTCTTGATTCTTCCGTGATCAATGAACTTCATCAATATTCCTCCCTAAACCGGCGTGAGACAAATTGCGCGATAAAATTCATCACAAGCGTGAACAGGAACAACGTCATTCCAACCGCATAAATACTATAGTAAATCGTAGTGCCATAGCCTGCATCGCCCTGGCTCACCTGGACGATATAGGCGGTCATCGTCTGGATCGAGCCGGTTACATCCCATGAAAGGTTTGGTGTCGAACCGCCCGCGACCGCGACAATCATCGTTTCTCCAATCGCCCGCGAGATGGCAAGCACAATGGAGGCAATGATCCCGGAAATCGCTGCTGGCAAAACAACTCTTATAGCAACTTCGAATTTGGTTGCACCTAATGCGAGAGCTCCCTCGCGCATGGCCATCGGAACCGATGACATCGCATCCTCGGATAAAGAAGCAATCATTGGTGTAATCATAATGCCGATGACAAGTCCTGGGCTTAACGCATTAAAAATTTCAAGCCCAGGAATTATATCCCGAAGCAGCGGTGTTACAAAGGTTAAAGCAAAATAACCATAGACAATGGTCGGGATCCCTGCCAGCACCTCTAATATTGGTTTAATGATCCTGCGGGAACGCTCTGTGGCATACTCGCTCAAATAGATGGAGGTCGCAATTCCAATCGGTACCGCCACTAAGACGGCAATGGCCGTCACCTTCAACGTTCCAGAAACGAGAGGCATAATACCATACGAAGCATTAGTTGCCGAAAAAGGATACCATTTGTCCGCCGTCAAAAACTCTTTAATCGAAACGGTGTTGAAAAATATAAATGTTTCAAATATAAGCGTAAGCACAATTCCGATTGTGGTAAGTATGGATATAGCTGCTGTGATAAATAACAAAATCGGTACGATATTTTCAAATGAAAAGCCTTTGCTTTTCTTATGTACATTTTCAGAAATCATTTCTTGCACCGATGAAGTTTTTCGATTATTATCCAAAAATTTAAAACTCCTTTCGATCCACATCATTTTCCATATTTCACTATAAGAGAAGATGGGAAGTAAGGAGTCACTTCCCATCAAATAACAAGCAAGTCTACTTTAAAGCTTCCAGTTTATCCATATCCGCTTCATACTCTTCTTTCGGAAGGCGCACATACCCAACGTCCTCGGAAAATTCAGCAGAATTTTCGATCGTGAAGCGGAGGAAGTCATACACCTCTTTATTTTCTTTTACCTCAGCATTATTCGCATAAGTGAATAACGGACGGGACAGCGGCGCATATTCCCCGGATTTAATGGTTTCATTGTTTGGCTCGACCGGTCCTTTGCCGCCGTCAATTGGAACAACCTTTAGATCATCCTTATTTTCAACGTAATAGGCATATCCAAAGAAGCCGATTGCATGCTTCTCTCCTTTTACACCCTGTACAAGGATATTGTCATCCTCGGAAAGGGTTGCCCCTTCTACCATTGGTTTCTCTTCTAGTACAATTTCATTGAAATAATCAAATGTACCGGAGTCCGTTCCTGGTGAATAAAACTGGATTTCCTCATCTGGCCATCCTTCACGAATATCCGACCATTTTTGAGGACTGCCATCTTCAAGCCACATTTTTCTTAACTCCTCAATCGTTAAATGGTCCACCCAATCATTGTCTTTGTTGACAGCGACAGAGAGCCCGTCAAAGGCTAGCCTGAATTCTGTATAATCAATCCCGTTTTTCTTGAGTGCCGCTTTTTCTTCCTCTTTAATCGGACGGGAAGCGTTTGCTAATTGAGTATCCCCTGCAGCAAATGACTCAAAACCGCCCCCTGTTCCGGACGTCCCAACAGAAACTTTTACTTCTGGCTGTTCGGCCATATATTCTTCAACGATGGCTTCCATTATTGGATAGACCGTAGATGAGCCGTCCACACTGACATTGCCTTGCAGCTGGTCTCCCCCGCCTTCCCCGTTGCCTCCATTGTTGTTTTCTCCCTGATTTCCACATCCAGATACGGAAATAAGAAGCAGCGCCAATAACGCAAAGTATTTAATTGTTTTCATTTTTGAATACCTCCTAAGTTTTGAAATAAATAAGATAAGATTTTCCTTTAGTATGGCCCATTCATAAAATAATTATGGATTGAAAATATTATTAGCAAGCGATGGATTTTTATTAAATTTGAGAAATGAGGGATAATAATTGGACGTTGAAAAAGTTTTTTCCGAGGAATCAGTAAAAGTGAATATTGTATTAAATAAAAAATTGGAAGATAATAAACTAAGGGCTTCCACCGAGGGTCTTTCTGAAGCAGAAAGTGCCAACATTAAGATGCAGAAAGCTTTTTATGGAAATGAAAAGGATCATAATACTTTTCCGCCAACTTACATTTATAACAATACACCTGCAATTAAAGTAACTGGGGATGAAAATTAAAAGCTCATTTTAATGCAAACAAACCCTGCTAAAATCTAATCAAGCAGGGTTTGTTGTTATTTCAAATCGGACGGAAGGAAGAACAAATCATGACACTGTCCCGCCTTGCCAAAAAGATATTGATTGTTATATGCCAGATGTTTTTTTTCACTTTTTATCATTTTATTGATTAGCAGTTGGCTTATCTTATTTAACGATATGAAAATTAACGGGCAGGAATATTGGGATCATACGTGGATGCTATTTGATAAACTTATTCATTTTAACAATGACACTTTTCTCGAAAATGGGAAGTATGGACATTGTTTCCGTTTGCTTTGGAATAGGCGGCAGAAACCTACTATATTTTATTCTTGGCATTATTAATTTCTGTGCTGTTTTCCGCAATCATTGCCTATTTGTCGTTTATTTTATTTAAAAATCGAATTGGAATCATTACAAAATCGTTACGATCCTTGAGGCTATACCGGATATTTTTACAATCACTTTACTTCCTATTTTAATCATATTAATCTATAAAAATTCTGGAGTCCTGTTATTTAAAGTCGTTTCTCTTGGAGATAATAGAACCATTGCTTTACCTGTTTTTTGTTTAAGCATTCCTTCCAGTTTTTATTTCATCAGGATCTTTCTACATGTCATCTTCTTAGAGTATCAAAAACCCTATGTCGAGCTTGCCCGTTCTGTCGGTACTACAAATATCAAACTATTAAACTTCCATATCATCCGGAACATACTCGATGAATTATTCATAAACTCTAAGACGATCATCTGGACGATGTTATCTTCCTTATTTGTGATTGAATATCTGTTTAACATTTTAGGAATTACGTACCTGATTACCCGCTATCAATCCCCCGAGATGTTCATGATAGGACAAGGCTTTTGTTTCTGCCGATTTTCCTTATCTATAAATGCTATGACTTATTTGTCCCGCGAGTCATTAAGGGGGAACCTTCTTGATACGCTTGTTGCTTAAAGATAAAATGTTCTTGCTTGGCACCGCCTTTTTGATAGGGCTTGTAACGCTAAGCTTTATAAACTCAATTTTTTTTGATAGGGAAGTCCCCCAGACTTTAATCGAGTTCAATAAAGATGCATCGGTGAAATCTGTACCGCCATATCCCCCTTCCTTCCGTTATCCATTTGGCACCAACACGGATGGATACAGTATGCTTGGCCTCGTCATCCAGGGTTCGAAGTTTACGATCGGAATTGGCTTGGTGATTGTCATTATTCGGATTTTGCTCAGTTTTCTACTAAGTGCTGTCCTTTCTACATATCTATCAAAATTGATTCCTTTCATTAAATGGATTGCAGAGCCATTTTCGATTATTCCACAAACCCTGTTTGCGTATTTTTTTTGTTAGTCAGCGTTTTGTGGATGCCGATGGAGGGATTTCATCATCCGTTTTGGCTTATAGCCACGTACCAGGTGATCGTCATGAGCCTGATTGCCCTGCCTTCTTTAACGTTACATTTATCCAGCATCATGAAAAAAAGCTGGGATGAAGAATATGTGGAAAGCTCCCGGGTTCTGGGCGGATCGAAATTCCATATACTTAGGAAGCATATTATCCCGGCTGTCTCTGATAAGGTCTTGTTACTATTTATGCAGCAATTTATCCAGGTGCTGCTGTTGATGGCACATCTGGGAGTATTAAAATTATTCTTTGGTGGAACCAAGGTCGAGGAAGGCACAGTGAGCTCGATTTCCAACGAATGGTCGGGCTTGATAGGTTTTTCCTATCAATTTTTACGGGCGTACCCATGGATTCCGTTGACGCCTATCATTTTCTTCGCTTTGACAAGCATTGCTTTAGTGTTGATTTTGGAATCGATCAAGAAAGCCCAGGCGATACAAAGCCAGATGATCAAGTGATTCCCTTCCCTATTTGCAAAAACCCCCGCTTCCGTTTGGAGCGGGGATGTCTTCTTATTAAAGACCATGTTTCATTGTTGAAGCTTAATTTCCTTTTTAGTGTTTGCTGGTATTTTCACTTTCACTTCCAGCTGCTGTTTGCTTCCATACAGCTTGTTTTGTGTAATTTCACCAAATGATGCCTTGTAGTTTCCGGGTTTCATATAGAACTGGAGATATAAAGTAATGTCTTTGTTTAACCGGTTCGTTACAACAGCGGTTTGTGTGGCTTGAGTGCCATCATTCGGCTGAGTAAACTGGTTTTCAAACGAGACAATACCTTCTGAAGTCACGCCATTCTTATATACTGGAATGGACCGATCCGGCCCTTCATATACGTAAGAGTTAAAATTGTTGCCTCTTTTTTCCTTTTGGAACACTCGGTAGCCTACCCATGGTTTGGCCGATAATTCAATGGAGGCCGTCGTGGAATAAAGGATACCTTCCTGCTTTGTTATATTATCAACATGCGTGTGTCCATGCAGGGAAATATTCACGTTATTCCTTTCCATGATGTCGATTAATTCATGGGCACCTTCTCCATGCCATTGTTGATCATATTCTACGCTCAGTTTTTCACCCTTAAGCAAGGTTGTCAATTTTTGCGGATTATGCTGGGCATCATACTCTTTCCAATAGTTCTGAACTTCCGGATCAGAGGATGGCCATATGTCACGGTCGCGCCAGAGCGGGTTATGGTGTGAGAAAAGGCCTTTTACTTGTCCACCCTGGGCTGTTTGTTTATTTTTTACGAGATCATCTTTAATCCAGTCCAGTTGTTCGTCACGTAATTGGCCTCCCCAGGTCGGAACAGATACCGATCCATGTCCCTGGCGATCGAATTTGTGCCAGTCAAACGAGTTATACCCAATCATATGGGCATATGGACCATAATCAAACGAAAAATATTGCGGGCCAAAGTACTGTTCCCAATATTTTGCACCGTCCGCCAGTGTCGCATCTTGTGCATAAAAATCATGATTGCCCGGTACAAGATAGACTGGCACATCAAATTTCTTCAATACCCGATACGTTTCTTCGTACTCATACATATATTCCTGCGGGTTCATTTGACCAAACATTAAGTCACCTGTCATCACTACAAAATCAGGCTTTAACAGATTCACCTGTTTAATCGTTTTTTGGAGATACAGCCATCGTTTTGACTCGTCTGGATTCCACATTCCTGCTTCTATTATGTTTGCGGGATCCGAAATGTTTCGTGGTGAGCCCACATGTATATCAGTCAGATGCATGAACGTAAAATCCTTTTTAAATTCATTCACGATTTTAACGGAGTTCGGTTCATCATCTTTTACACGTGCTCCGTCAGCCGTATAACTGATCTCTAAATCGTATAAATTTTCTGCGGTACTATCAGGAATCGCAACGGTTAAATTGTAAATAGAACTGCTATTCTTCCAATATGAATCCCCTTTTTCGACCTTTGTAACAGGGAGCGAGTAAACGGCTTCCACGCCTGAATTCTGCGTTTCATTGAGTTTTACCTCCCACCCGGCAGGATCCTTTCCTTTTGTGTCCACTTGCAAGGTTAATTGTGTCCCTTTTTTCTTGATGGCCGGTGTCCCCATCAATGGATAGATAATATGGTTTATTTTCGGTTCCAACTCAATATTCGGATTATGATCAAGATAATGACTGGTGTTGCCGATTCCTCCATCCTGCTTATCTGCACTTGAAATTGCTTGAGTCTGCATGCCGGGAAAAGCGAATGATAATATAGTTGCTGCTAATAATAGCCTTGGTTTCCAGTTCATCTGTCAAACTCCTCTCAATTTGTCGAATCTATCATAACAATGTATTGTAAATCGCTTATTACAATCTCATTAAAAGATTGCTAACGTACGCCTACATTTCGTTTCTCCATCTGTTAATAGATTTTCACGGACAATAATATATTCTATCGAGGTTCTTTTCAAAATAATAACTATGCAGAAAAACCAGGTGGATAAACGTTATTTTTCAGCATAGTTATAAAGCACAAGCCAATTATTTCTAAAAAAAATTTTGTGTTTTTAATTTTTAAGGTATGATTTTCCTAAGGAGATGGTTTGTTTGAAGTTTATAAATGAAGTGAAATCCGAAGAAGAATTGCGTTCCTTATTAGGCAATCCCGGCGTACTAGCAAAGAATAAGGTGATAGATTATCTAGATGAGAATTGTATCGAGTTTCTCCGCAAATCTCCTTTTCTCATCGTGTCATCTGCTAATTCTTCCGGGCGTTGCGATAGTTCACCACGGGGAGATGCCCCCGGTTTTATCCATGTAATCGATCAAAAACATTTCGTCATCCCTGAAAGACCAGGGAATCGTCGTCTGGATTCCATCCTGAATGTATTGGAAAACCCTCAGGTCGGCGTGCTTTTTCTCATCCCCGGCTTGGATGAGACGTTAAGAATAAACGGAAGCGCAACAGTGATTCGTGATGAACACATCCTTGAGAATATGAAAGCAAACGGAAAAACTCCCTTACTTGGGATTGCAATTGAGGTCGAGGAATGCTTCATACATTGCGGCAAGGCGTTTGAACGCTCTGGATTATGGAACCAAGACACATGGATTGAGAAAGCTGCCCTCCCGTCTGCTGCAAAAATGCTGGCAGCTCATGCTAAATTGCCCGACATGACAGAAAAAGAAGTGGCAACATCTTTAGATGAGTCTTATCGTAAAAGACTTTATTAATTAACATATAGAATTAAAAATAGCACGCTTCGCAGCATGCTATTTTTTCTTATCATTGTTCGGTTATAATCAAAGGTCCGTCTTTTGTGATGACAACGGTATGCTCATATTGGGCAGACAGTTTGCCGTCCACGGTCCGTGCTGTCCAGCCGTTATCATCCATCTTGGAATGCCAGGTTCCGACATTCACCATCGGTTCGATCGTAATGACCATTCCTTCTTTAAGGCGCAGCCCTTTACCCTCCTTGCCATAATGCAGGACTGTCGGTTCTTCATGCATCGTTTTCCCGATGCCATGGCCAGTGAAATCACGTACAACCGAGTAATTCTCACCTTCTACATAGGATTGAATCGCATGGCCAATGTCCCCAAGTCGGTTTCCGGGCTGAGCCTGCTCAATCCCTTTGTAAAGGGAATTTTTCGTTACTTCCAGCAGGTGTTTCGCTTCTTCTGACACTTCCCCCACTGCATAACTCCATGCTGAGTCTGCAAGACCGCCATTCAGATTGACGACCATATCGATGGTAACGATATCTCCTTCCTTCAGAGGCTTGTCGGAAGGAAAACCATGGCAGATCTCATCATTGACCGAGGCGCATGTCGCATATTTATAGCCATGAAAGCCTTTCTGTTCAGGTGTAGCACCATGCTTAGTCAGGTATTCTTCCACAAAGTTATCTATTTCTTTTGACGTGATTCCCGGTTTAATCATTTTGGCAATTTCTCTATGGCAGGCAGCAAGTAGCTTTCCCGCTTCATGCATCAATTGAATTTCACGTTCGCTTTTTATCGATATCATAACTAATCCTCTTTCTTTATCTCATAATCGTTGAAAAAACAGATAATCCAATTCTAGACCTTTTGTTTCATATTATGCAAGAAAAAGGCCCGGTATATTAGCGGGTCAATAAATCGATTGCTTCATCCTGGTCCGTCACTGGATTGTGACAGACAATGTTTTCACAAATATAGAAGGAAAATTATCGTCTTATCACGTTTATTCAAAAAAGTTTGGGTTATTTAAAGACTAAACGTTCCATAATGAATAAGGTCTTCATTCGAAAACAGAAGGCTCAAAGAAAGGACTGAGTGAATGTATGAGTGAATATAATCGGGATGATCGCAACAAAAGAAAAAGCGGCAATAAAAAAATAATAACGGCCGCATTTATAGGTGCGGTCATTGGTGCCTTGATTATTTTCTTGGGTATGTCGCTTTTTGGTGAGGAAACGAATCAGCAGGCCACTGACAAGACGGCGGGGACGAACGCCAGTGCTGAAGCAGGAAATAACGGAACCCCTTCAGTCACAGGCGCCGTTGCACAAAGTATGGAAACGGTCGTGAGTGTCTTCAATTACAGAGGCGGCGATATTTGGGAAGGCTCCGAACGTACCCAGGCCGGGTCTGGTTCAGGGGTCATTTATAAAAAGGAAAACGATAAAGCTTATGTCGTTACAAACCACCATGTCATTGCCGGAGCCAGTCAGATTGAAATCAGTTTGAGCAATCAAGAAAAAATGCCCGCAAAGCTGATGGGGTCTGATCCTTTATTGGATCTTGCCGTGCTGGAAGTGGATGCCGAGAAAATTGATAGCGTCATTACAATGGGGAAATCAGATGACCTGAAACCTGGGGAGACGGTAATCGCGATCGGAAATCCGCTTGGTTTTTTACAGGGGACCGTGACGACCGGCGTGGTCAGTGCCGCTGAACGCACGATGCCAGTGGATGTTGATGAAAATGGAAGCGTCGATTGGGAATCCGAAGTGATCCAAACCGATGCGTCGATCAATCCGGGTAATAGCGGCGGAGCCCTTATTGATTTACAAGGAGAACTGATCGGCATTAATTCGTCCAAAATCGCCCTCGAAGCTGTCGAAGGAATCGGGTTTGCCATACCGGTTGATCTTGCAAAGCCAATCCTTCGGGACCTTGAAGAGCATGGCGAGGTACGTCGTCCCCAGATTGGTATTTTCCCGATTTCGCTTTCAGAAATTCCCTCCCAATATTATGAACAGACTTTGAAATTGCCTGGAAATGTTAAAAGCGGAGTCGTGATCAGAGAAGCAGAACCTTCTTCACCGGCCGGCCAGGCCGGTTTAAGGCAGTTTGATGTGATAACCCGGTTAGATGATCAAGATATTAACAATGCCAGTCAACTCCGAAAGTATCTTTATACCGAAAAGGAAATCGGTGATGAAGTGGAAGTCACCTACTACCGGGGCAGAGAAAAAAGAACGGCAACGCTTCAATTATAGGCAAACAATTATTATTCACCATAAATATGGAGGATCACAACAAGAGCTGGCCTCACTTTGCTAGCTCTTTAATTAATTTACAATATATCATATTCTTGAAACTCACTTATCAGCAACGACACTTGATGGGTTATCCTCAAACGACAAAAATCAATATCTTTACTCCTGGCAACCCGGGCAAATATGACCTTCTTGAGGAGATGAGTACCTCTTCGACAACGGTACCACATCTTTTACATGGCTGGTTTTCGCAGGCATAAACAAGAAAATGGTTATTGTATTGTCCCGTCTTTGTGTCGTCCGCATAAAGAGGATAATCCATATAGCTTCCTATTTCAATGGCCCTTGTTAATACTAGCCTAATCGCATCATAAAGCGCTTGTGTCTGCTCCCCGGTTAGTTCGTTCGCTTTTTTGGTTGGCCGCAGCTTTGCCTGATAACAAATTTCATCTGAATAACAGCTTCCGATGCCGGCTATGAATTTTGGATCAACCAGGATTGATTTGAGCGTTCCTCTTTTGAGACTGATCCGTTCCTGGAAGTCCTCATAGCAAAATGCCAGATCAAATGGTTCAGGCCCTAATCCTTCAAGCTTCCCGTTTAGTTCTTCAGCCATCAGTAAGTGGAGATAGCCAAGCCTTAGGCCTACAAAAAATAACTTCCTTTCTCCAAATGACAGAATTACTTGCTTGGCAGGTTTAGGGTAGACCTGGTCATCCCCTAAAAACAACCAGCCTCCTATCATCACATGCAGCAGCAAATATTTCCCTGAGCTCAATTCAATAATCAAATACTTTGCCCTTCTTCTTATTCCTGTAATTCGAATCCCGAGCAGTTCGGAGGTGAACCGGGGAACAGGCATATTAATCGACTTTTCACTGTTTATTTGGACCGAAGTAATTTGCTTACCATTTAATTGTTCGCTCAACACCATTCGGTAGCGTTCGATTTCCGGAAGTTCAGCCATGTGTGAAGCCCCTTTAGAATCCTTTTATCTTATTATTGGATCTCCACAATTTATTTATGTGTTCATGGTCCTTCGATGATTAATCTTTCAGGTAACAATTCACAGTCATAATTAGCTCGTAATAGGCTGAAATTATAATCGTTGCCTTTAACAACCTTGATCATTTTACAAAAGGACGTTGACATATGAAAGGGTATTTATTATCACTTTGGAATTTGTTGGATCCATTGTATTTTAGCTGCACTCGGCTTAGTTATCTTCCAGAGAGAGATTCTTTTCAAAATATTTTCAGGGTACGCCTTACCTACTATAAAGGAAAGGATGTCTCTCTTTCAGATGGCACCCATATAAAAAAGAATGATACCTTGGTCAAAATTCATTTACACAATGCTAGATTGCTGAATGAATTAAAGCATATAAACAGTGAATTAAAAAAAGCAAAAATCATTTATCAAAGTGTCCAAAGGTCGTTGCCCGAAATTGAATCGTTTATACGTAACCACGAGTCTTCGAGTCAAATTAAAGGGATCGTGGGAATCACCACTTTAAATAAAGTCTGTGATCGATTGGGGTTTGAAGTGGTTGATATTTCCCACCCTGTATACAAAAGGGTCAAATTGATTACTTTCTTACCGATCATGTGGCTGTCTCCTACTAAGCCAAGCATCAGGAATATGATAAAACAAAGCTCTCCCAGCTATTTGTTTATGTCTAAGGATACATTAACAAAATTATATAAAAGTTAAACAAAAAAGGACCGTTACGGATAACAGTCCTACATCGCATATTGTGATCTACTCTCAGCAGCCCGCAACGACAATTGATGCAGCGTTATTTCAGGTCTGCTTCCTACCCGGATATTTACTCCGGTTTGACCCAATCCTTCATTAATATAAAAAGGCTTTTCATCATGGATGTGCATGCCTTTAATCATATTCATTCGGACAAGCTTCCCCATTTTCACAAGGTGATATGCCTTTGGATAACATATTTGGCCGCCATGGAAGTGGCCCGCCATCAAGTAATCAAAATGATATTGCTTCATGTCCAGTACGAGGTTTGGATCATGGGTTAGGACCAGGTTCGTCCCTTGTCTTATCCCTTTATACGCAGCCGAAAGATCGCTTCGCCCAGTACTGAAATCATCTACGCCAATGATATTAACCGGTATGCCTTGGACGTCAATGATGCTGTTCTCGTTTTTCATTACATTAAAATTGTATTGTTCAAGCGTTTCTTGCAGTACTTGTAAATCGTCCTTCTTGAGCACGTAATCGTGATTGCCAAAAACCGCATATTTTCCGTATTTAACATCCAATTGGTTTAGTGTCTCTAGATAAGGCATAAGCCTTGGAATTGAACGTTTACGGTCGAGGAAATCTCCGGTAATTGCAATCAAGTCAATCTTTTCATCTTTTACTTTCTCATAAAGCTCAATAGGGGAAATTGAGATGTTTTCCAGATGCAGATCGGAAAGCTGAAGGATATTTAAAATGGGGGCATGTTCGTTTGTTTGATGGTGGTTTATTTGAATGCGGTTAATGATGATATCCTTTGTGTTTTTATAGGCTCTATTAATTAAATAATAAAGTGCTATCAATAAAACTGCGGATAAAAAAAGGATCATGTACAAAACACCTCCAGCTACAATTATACATAAAAAAAGCCCTTAATCCTTCCGGTAATTGATGGAACGAATGCCACTCCCAGAACAGGAAAAGATAACGGTATAAAGCAGTCATACTTGGAGCTGTCGCCATGAAAGAAAAGACCGTAAAGAAATCCATCTTATTTTTACCATTTTTGCAAATCCCTTCAGGGCACCATCAAGTTGCCAAAGCCTTAATGGAGGGGATTCAGCAAAATCGTCCGGATATTCAATGTGAAAAGCTGGACATTCTTTCATTCAGCTATGGAAAAATAGAGTCGATGGTATCAAAT
This sequence comes from Bacillus sp. CECT 9360, assembly GCF_918741275.1. Lineage (GTDB taxonomy): Bacteria > Bacillota > Bacilli > Bacillales > DSM-1321 > Peribacillus. The sequence goes on along the minus strand of NZ_CAKKNA010000019.1, from coordinate 48,555 downwards.
ACGTACATCAAATGGATTCACGCCTTTCCGGCGCTGTATAGCCTGATTTACCGGAATTCGGTCTATAAAAACCTGGAAGAAAACAAGCGCTATAGACTATATGAATTTCTTTTTTTGCCTTTTATGAGGAGATTGTTGAAGGAGAAGCAGCCTGATCTCATCATTTGTACTCACGCGCTGCCATCTTATATGTTAAATCATTTAAAGGAAAAGGAAGGGCTAACGATTCCGGTTATCAATGCCTATACCGACTATTTCATTCATCGTTTCTGGGGTGTTCAGAATATCGACTACCATTTCGTTACCTCGCTTCAGATGAAAGAATATTTAAAACAGAAAGGAATCCATGATGATCGGATTTTTATAACAGGCATCCCAATTCATCATAAAATCAGCAAGCTTAATAAGCCTGGTAATTGGCTGGAGCGAGCAATTCCTTTAAACATTTTGATTACGGGAGGGAACCTCGGGGCTGGAACGATAGAAGAATTAGTGAATAAAATAAAGAAGGATAGTACGATTCATTTTTATGTACTCTGCGGCACCAATGAAAGATTGTATAGCAACCTGAAAAGCTTGGATAAAAACAACGTCACTCCCTTAAAATATATCGAATCCAAAGAAGAAATAAATGATCTCTATGATCAGATGGATGCCATTATTACAAAACCGGGCGGGGTGACGATAAGCGAATGCCTTTCTAAACGAAAACCCATCCTTATTTATCATGCTCTGCCCGGACAAGAGGAAATCAATTTGGAAACGCTAGAGCAATTAGGAGTCATTTTTCATTTAAAACAGTGGAAGGATGATGAGTTTTCATTAAATGACTGGCTAGCCAGCTTTTTTCAAGACAGCGTTCGCCTTGATGATTATCAAAGCCGTATCTCCACATATCATCAGCAACTTACCACAGAAGCACCTTCAAAAATCGTTTTGGATTTATTGGAAAGTAAAAAGGAGCGGACCTAAAGTCGGCTCCTTTACACTATACATTTACGTTATTTCAAAACCCGCTTAGCTCCGGCATACCTGTCCTTCCAATACTTTAATGACATCGAATTCACCTTAACGCCCGTTGAAGTAGCGCCAATAAATTGGCCATTGCCCACATAAATCCCTACAAAAGAAACCTGATTCCCGCCTGTTTTATAAAAAACTAAATCTCCTTGTTGCAGGGACTTTTGGCTAACGGCTACCCCTTTTTTAAATTGGTCCTTTGAAGTTCGTGGCAAAGTAACTTTTGCTGAATTTTTGAAAACATACTGGGTAAATCCTGAAGCATCGAAGCCTTTTGGAGTTGTTCCTCCCCATTTATACGGCTTGCCTTTTAAGCTGTTTGCGTAGGTAACAACTTTCTGACCGGATGATGAAGTTGCTGCTGAGGCTTTGTCTGTCAGTGGTGAGAATAATAATGCGAATGCCAAGGTAATGACTGCTGCAATGATGACAAACCATTTTGAAATCCTTAATGAAACACCCATGAATACTCCCCCTACAATTGTTTGAATTTTTTCTTACATAATTTAAACGTTTAATAACCGGGGAAAGTTACATGAATTTAATAAGTTTCCATCACCAAAAACAGCTAATTTTCGCAGTCTGAATATGCCTATAAACCAGAAAAAAAGAAGGCTTTTAGCCTCCTGGACTTATTCTTGAATCTGGGGATTTCTTAACAAATACTCTCTTCCTTGATCAGATAAAAAATCATAGGAAGATGACAAGACAGACCAGCAGTCAAGACAATATTGGTTTTCCGGTGACGCATACTCGATTTCCTTGGTTCGCTTGCAAATCGAACAGATCATGGGCATTCTCCTTCTTCTATTATATAGTAGTTTGCCCTTGGATCGCTTATTTAAACAACTATTCATGTGTTAAACATACTTAAAGAATACTTTTTCGCCATCATTTCCAATATTCTTACTCCGGCGACACTATTTCCCTTTTCGTCGAGTGCCGCACCGTAAATCCCGATGCCGCACTTGCCTGGTACAGCACCCATGATTCCTCCGGATACCCCGCTTTTTGCAGGGATTCCTACATTGATCGCAAACTCGCCTGAGGCGTTATACATTCCACAGGTAACCATGAACGTTTTACAAATGCGCGCAATATCCCCGGGGATAATTTGCTTATCCGTTAATACGGCTTTTCCATTCATGGCCAGAACACAGCCTATTCGCGCCAAGTCATTGCTGTCCATTTCAATCGCGCATTGCTTGGTATACAAATCGATCAGTTGTTCTACATTCTCATTAATGACGTTATGCTGTTTTAAAAAGTAACATAGGGAACGATTCAAGTCGGCTGTCTTGTATTCAGAACGGGCTACCTCTTCATTAAAATGGATGCCGGGATTCTGGGTTAAGTCCCGGATAAATTGTAAAATCCGCTCGAACCGCTCGTTCACGCTCCCTCCTTTAATCATATGCGTCACAGTTAAAGCACCGGCATTGATCATCGGGTTTAATGGCTTGGAAGGCTTATTTGTCTCCAGCTTGGCAATCGAATTAAACGGATCTCCGGTGGGTTCCTTTCCCACATAGGAAAATACATAATCTTCGCCCCTATCCATTAAAGCAAGGGCAAGGGTCAGCACCTTGGATATGCTTTGCAGGGTCAATTTATCACTCGTATCGCCTGCACAATAGCCGCTCCCGTCCGGATAATAAATCGCCACCGATAGGTCGTTTGCCTTCGCTTTTTTAAGAGCCGGTATATAATCGGCGACTTTTCCTTCTTTTGTGTAGGTTTTTGCTTCATCAACAAGCTGCTGCAATTCGTCATTGGACTTACATCCCATTTCACTCATCCTTTGTCTAATGATAGTCAGAAGACTGCCCTATTTTATTATGTACTTACCTTTTCCTTTAGAGAGGATTTGCAAACATCTTCAGTAACTCCCTCCCAATAGATGGTTAAATATCTACTTTTTGTTGAATAATAGCAAAAGAATATGCTGAATCGTGAGGAGTAATATGGAATCTATATTAACAACGTCATTACGGACTTTAATCGGCTTCTTCTTATTGCTTATCCTGACACGAATTCTCGGTAAGAAGCAGATAAGCCAGCTGACCTTTTTTACGTACATAACAGGAATTGCGCTGGGAAGTATCGCAGGAGATATGGTTGTCCACAGGGATATAAAAATAATTGATGGTGTTACCGGCCTTACCCTCTGGGCTGTTTTAACTCTCATTATGGAATATGTAAGCCTCAAATCAGCGAAAGCAAGAGTGCTTTTGGATGGTGAGCCTTCGATTATCATAAAAAAAGGTAAGATCGTCGAAAAAGCCATGTCAGCCAATAAATTAAATATGGACGATCTGACCATGCTTCTTCGGCTAAAGGATGTTTTTTCTGTAGCCGAAGTCGATTATGCTATTCTTGAGCCGAACGGGCAGCTAAGCGTGCTGAAAAAGGAAGAGCATGTGCCTACCATTCGAAAAGATTTTAATATACAAACGACTCCCCGCCTGTATCTCCCGACCGAGCTTGTCGTCGATGGCAAAGCTATTCCGAGGAACCTGGCAGAACTAAACAAAAGTGAGGCCTGGCTGATTGATCAGCTGCAAATAAAGGGCATTGATTCGATGGATGAAATTTTGTACGCAGAATTGCAATCAGACGGCACGATCCATATCGATAAAAAAGAATAGGCAAAAAGAAAAAGACATTCAAATTTTTTTGAATGTCTTTTTGCTTGGCAGATAAGAAAGTATGAACTCTCTTATCTGCATAAAGCAGAACACAGGCTAATTGTGCCGCGTCCTTATGTCTTCGCCTGTGTGACCCACATCCTGTGGGCCTAACTACGCCTCTGACTTCCCCTTCAGGCTCGTCAATCGGAAAGTTTTCTTTACTTATTCTTCTTCTGGATCAGTAAGAATTTTTATCGTTTTTAACCCGATATTCAATTTATAATTCAAGTCCCAGTTGCTTGCCAGGATCTCTATTTCGTTTTCCTGTGTAATAAACCTCATGACGACGTCACTGTCGATATCCATGACTGCGTACGAATTTGCTTTATTGCAATAAATATCATACGACTTATGACCAACTAATGTCCAGCCATGTATTAATTCATGACTCTTTGTTTCCATAAACAGCACCTCAATTCAATCCTTTACTCCATTTATCGGATTGAACTCTCATGTTTTTAAGCTTTATCATTCCATGTAACTGTATTCATTTTAGTAGTTAATCAAGATGAGAGTAAAGAAAAGCGTAACTATCATCAACAATAGTGTATATGAATGATCATTTAATAACTGTTTAAGGTTAAGCATTTCGGGAGCCTCCTACCTGTTTATAGTAATAGGTATGCAGGCCTCCCATAGATTATGTTTACTTAAAGTTTGTTTTCTATCGTTTCAATAATATCGTCTATCGTATCTGAAACATCATTTGTGCGTCTGGCAATTGAAATACTGAACTCAAGTAACTCTTTGTATGTGGCGATAGGGATAACAGTGTTTGTTTTTTCATATTCATTAAGCTGCAGGCCAATGTTCTGTAGAATCATCAATACTTCTTCCATAGAACCTTTTTCTATTTTATACATCATATTTCCCCCTAACACTGTATTACTATATTTATCGGGGTTTTCAGAAAATAATGCAATGGAAATTTTTACCCAACATCTCATTTTCCCTTTAAAATGATGTCGTTTCCCGTATAAATCCGTATATCAATCCTTCTAATTGTCGAAACAATAGGAACGTTTTCTGCTGAAAACATGACTAATCTCTTCCGCGTATCTCGGTAATTTCCCCTCTTCGATAGGAAATTTCTACTTTATCTCCAATTTGGTAATCAAGATACTTATCACAATCCAAAATCAGTATCCTATCATTACTGAATTTCATGGCACAGGTCGGACTGCTGCCGCTGGCATTTACTTCCGCGACTTCATTCGAGGTGATGCCTCGCACCTTGCCGGATCCGTTCGGTGAGTAATATTTTTCGACGACTTCCGCTTCCCGCATGACCGCGCCTGAGCTCCCTAGCCATAAGATTAACAACCCGATTAAAACTGCCAGTAAAATGAGCAGCATGAAGATTTTTCTTTTTATTAAGTCCATTGGCTTCTCCTCTTTAATCGTTTCATATCTTGTAATGTATGAGTGTAATGATAGTTTTATGACGAGATGATTGAATCACAGCTTCCATTCAAGTCTCTCAGTAGTACTTTATTCACCTGAAAAACTAGTTATAAACCTTGAGTGCCCCTCCTTTTTACAGAGGGGCAAAATCTTAACTAGGCTGGGCGACCTTGCCGGCAAATGCCGAGCGATAGATCGCTCTAATATCTTCTTCTCTTAATTCCTGGGGACTTCTAGCCAATAGCCGTTTTTGCTTAACGCCATCCTCTGTCAGTTTTTCAAGAGCTTCTTCCGGAATCCCGAATTCTCCTAATGTACCGGGTATCCCGACATCTTCAACCATTCTTTTCAGCTCTTCAACACATCTAATGCTCGCTTCTTCCTCAGACACGTTGCTGGCATTGCCGCCTAATGCATTCAGAATATCAGCCATCTTTTTCGTGCAGCTGTTTCGGATGTATCCCATCACATAAGGCAAAAGGACCGCGTTTGAATCACCGTGAGCGATATGGAATTGTCCGCCTAGCGGATAAGCAAGCGCATGAACACCAGCAACTCCTGCATTAAAGAAAGCAAGTCCCGCCATGTAACTCCCCTCGCTCATATCGATGCGGGCCTGCTGATCATTACCATCCTTGACCGCTTTTCGAAGCGAACGGCTGATCAGACGGATAGCCTGAAGTGATAGCCCTTCCGTCGTCGGACTAGCGTTCACCGATACATAAGCTTCGATGGCATGCGTCAAAGCATCGATCCCTGTCGCCGCTGTTACCTTTGGCGGAACGGAAACCGTAAGCTCTGGATCGACAATCGCCGCGTCAGCGAGTAAATAATCATGGGCAATGACATCCTTTGTGCTTTCCAATGAGAGCACAGAAATGTTCGTCACTTCCGATCCCGTGCCTGCCGTTGTTGGAATCAGAATCTTTGGAAGCCCTTTTTGATTGATTTGTTTCGTACCAGATAAGTTTAAATAATCAGCGACTTTGCCATCATGGACGGCCAATACCGCGGCAAGCTTTGCTAGATCAAGCGCGCTTCCTCCCCCGAGGCCAATCACTAATTCAATTTGCTGCTGTTTCATATAAGCAACCAATTTTTCTCCAACCTCGAGCGGTGGCTCGGGTACGACTTCCGTATATACACCCACCTCGTAACCCGCTTCTTCGAGCGGTATTTTGACCCTGTCCGTCAATCCAAACGTTTCAAGCGCCGGGTCAGTGATTAACAAAATTTTAGCAGCTTCATATTTCTTCACGACCGGAACGAGCTTCTGCAAGGAACCCCATCCCACATAGCTTAACGGATTGAAAACTAACGTGTTAACTGGCATTACCATTCCTCCCATTATCTCTAACAATATCTACTTTTGCCTGAAAGACTTTTTCCCTATTATCTATTTCGATTAAACTTCAAGATAACCTGTTATGTAAAAGACTGAAAAAGACGCCTGGCAATAGCCGGGCGTCTTTGATGCGTTTTGAGGCGAAGGACCGTTTGGCCACATCCAAACGAAGCTTGTCCGTCGGCTTACACAAATTAGCTCATCGCTACGTAAATATAGCATGGACTAAAGCGAATTACAACCATTTAATCTCATAGACGATTGTCCAAATTTTTGTAGTACGGCCCATGATTTCTGAATAAGATGGTACGAGACTGCCCGAACATAATAAATGAGGTGAAAAGATGAGCGCATTAATCGGTTATATTTTTTTAGGATTATCACTCGCTGCTCCAATCGGTCCCATCAATGCAGCCCAGCTTGACCAAGGAATTAAGAATGGATTTTGGAATGCTTGGATACTAGGCCTTGGAGCTGCATTGGCTGATGCCATATATATGGCGCTCGTTTACCTGGGGGTAGTTCATTTTCTGGAAACGCCCTTCATGAAAACATTCCTCTGGCTGTTTGGCTTCTTCGTGCTCACTTATACCGGCATTGAAAGCATGATCCGCGCCGGGAAAATATCAGAAAATGAAATGAGAAATAAAGAGTCGTTGTCCAAATCATTTTTCTCGGGTTTTTTTATGTCGATATCGAACCCGCTCACGATTCTTTTTTGGCTTGGGATCTTCGGGTCCGTGATGGCCAATGCGTCTGCAAAATATGACTTTAATCATTTGTTGCTCATTTGCTCGGCCATTTTTCTTGGGATTGTCATCTGGGATATATCAATGGCATTCATGGCTAGCATAGCAAGGAAGTATTTAACTCCTTCTCTTCTTAAAATGATATCATTGCTTTCCGGCTTATCGCTCGTAGGGTTTGGCTTGTATTTCGGCATTCAGGCGGCAAAGGTTTTCCTCTCCTGATTTCTTCATGTTTTACTCGTTTTCCATCTTCGACTCATAATTAACGTTGCAGCCGCAATGACAACAAGAAACCCGATGGAAATGAATAAGCCGGGTCTGCTTGTTTTTTCAAGAAGCGTTCCCGATATAGCCAGCAAGATAAACAGAATACAAATCAGCCCTTTGATGTTGTCTGCTAGTGTTAATTTCATCAGTTTTTTAAAAGAAAATAAGATAAGCGTCCATGTATATAAAAGCATTAAACCCGCAGCCGTGGTAATATGTTCATAAATTTTTTCCGGCAACAGCAAGGACATGATAATGGAAAACGCAAGGCCGCCTGCTGTCACTCCAAGTGCAGGTAGCGAGACCTTAAATTTTCCTTTTTTGGCGAAAACTTTTGGCGCATCCCCGCTTTTGGACAGCGTTACAAGCAGATTCGTTACCGCAAATAAGGAAGCTGCCATCGTCGAAAAGCCGGCAATGATCAAGATTGCGTTAAACGCATGCGGTACGAACGATAAATGATAATCAGCAAGCGCGATAACAAATGGACTTTCTTTCGTATTGAACCTGGTCCAGGGAACTAACAGGACGGCGAGCCCGACCGCCAAGAGATAGATGGTTGCCAGCAGCGAAAGCATCACCTTTCCAGCCTTTGGCCCGTCTTTCGGATCCTTTAACTCATTCGCCATCATGCCCATGATTTCAATTCCGCCAAAGGTATAAAAAGCAAAAATTAAAGCAGACCAAAGCCCTGTCATTCCGTTAGGAAAAAATGATTGATAATCCAATGACAAATTGGGCTTTTTTCCATGGTACCCAAATATTCCAAACAAGGCCAAAGCGGCAATTACGATAAACATGAGAATACCGAGAACTTTAATGACCGCCATCACATTTTCTACCTTTTCAAAACCATTTGTGCCGATGAATACGACAATCAAGCCCAGCACGGCATAAACCGTTGCCAGCATCCATAAGGGCAGATGCGGAAACCAGAAACGGGTAAATAATCCTAATGCGGTAAGCTGGCTACCCGTGATTAATATCTCGGCAGACCAGTACATCCAGCCGTTGCTAAACCCCGCCCATCTGCCAAACGCATGATTGGCATATGCGCAAAAAGAACCCTTTTCTGGATGTTCCGCAGTCAGTCGGGCAAGTGCATCAAACACTACATAAGTGGAAAATGCGGCAATTATGAAGGCGATAAGAATCGAAGGGCCGGCTGTTTTAATTCCGATTCCCGTACCAAGGAAGAAACCTGTTCCGATGATGCAACCGACTCCTAGGAGTGATAGCTGCCACCACTTTAAATTCCCTTTTTCAGACCCGGAGGCCTGATCTTTTCCGGATGCCATTTCATTTTCTCCCCCTAAATCACCATTTTCCCTTAGTGTTAGGAGAAGTGAAGCCGAATATGTATATGTAAGATGTCTGAATTTTATCGAGGTATCGGGTTATGATATTCACTGTATATCTCTAAAAAACTGATAATCAAAAACCGGCAAAAATGCCGGCTATTAAAGTTTTAACTATAGCGTCATAGTCATTTTCGTTAATTCATCAGACGAAATGGCAACCTGTTCAATGGCACCACTGATTCCTTCGAGAATTTCTCTTAATTGATTTACTTCGCCGGAAATACTTACATTTTGTTCCTTTACACCGCCCATTGAATCGACTATTTCAGAGAAAAAATCGCTCGTCTTCCTTGTTTCGATCGCACTTTGTTTTACGTCTTCATTCACTTGAGTGATCGATGAATGGACGGCACTGGAATAACTACTGATTCCGCCGATCAGTTTTGATACTTCGGATACAGAATCTTTTGTGTTCTCGGCAAGCTTACGAACTTCCCCGGCAACGACCGCAAAGCCTTTTCCATGCTCCCCTGCCCTTGCAGCTTCAATCGCAGCATTTAAAGCGAGTAAATTCGTTTGATCGGCAATCGAGGTAACCATGGCCACGATGGAATCAATTTGCTTCGAGGTATCCGTTAACTGTTCCATATCCTCAGAAATCTTCTCCATGTTCTGCTGTGTATCCTTCATGACTTCTTCAATCTTCTTCAGCCTCATTGAGCCGTCCCTTGATTTGGTTTCAGCGTTTCGGGCTGCCTCTGATCCTTTTTCTGTGAACGAGTGGATTTCATTTATTTTCGCGACAATTTCTTGTGTGCCTGCGCTTGTCTGTTCACTGATTGCCGCAAGATCTTCCGCATTCCGGTTCACATTCTGCCTAAGTTCTTCTTTTTCATTTTCACCGATTTGCCTGATTCGCTCGTTTTCCTGCTCATAAGCCTCTAAGACGAGTTGCTGTTCCAGGCTCAATATTTTGGTAACGGCCAGTACCGCTTCCTGGTATTCTTTAATCTCCCGATATGTTGGTGTTATCGCTTCGATCAAGCTGTTTAACAAGTCCTGAAAAGCAGCCAAATACCATTTGGGCTGTAACCCTATCCTTACGTGGACATGGGCAATGATGTTTCTTTGTTTAATAAATCCATCATTTATTTGCCCGCTGAACATCTCATAGATATGCTTATGCAGGGTGGTTTTTAACCGACTGACCGTGCTGTTGTCGTTAATGATATTCATTAACGAAGGTTCGTGTTCAAGATTTTTATAGAAGTTTGCCACTAACACTTCCAGATGTTCCTTCACCAAAGGCTGGAGGGAACGGATGATACATAAATCTCGGTTTGTCAAGCCAATCATTTTAATTTGGGTTAGTACATCCGGGTGATCCTGTAATTGCATATGTACCTTATTGCTGAACTGGTCGTACTTTTTTTCCTCGATGTTTTTGCTTCTCGTTAACAGGCTTTTCATACCAGCATCATTCCCCTAAAAGTTTTTCTAGATGTAGGTTCAACCTATATCCATTTTTTAATTATAGTAAAATAACTTACAGAGATTATATCGGCTTCCGAAATAATTTTTTAACCTTTATTATTATAAAAAACATGTTCAGCATGGATGGTATCTGTAATGTGCAGCAGCCCATAAGAAAAAGCAGGTTGGCGTCTTTTATCCGTCGGCGAGCCAGGATTGAATAAGAGAACCCCGTCCATTTCTTTCTTCACTGGTATATGGGAATGGCCGAAAATGATCATGTCCACATGATCGTCTTTAAAAGCAGCATGGGCTCTTTTTTCGGTCGTTCCCTTCTGACCATGGCCATGGACGACGCCGATCCGTTTACAGTTTAGCTGTAAAATCATTTTCTCTCCAAATTTTTCTTTTATATCGGTCCCATCAACATTCCCGCTGACTCCTGCAACCGTTGCATATTGTAATAGTTGCTCGTACACATCCAGGGTTTGCCAATCTCCGGCATGGATGATCAAGTCGACACCCTTAAGTCCTTCAATCAGGCTGGCCGGGAGATTTTTTGCCATTTTTGGCATATGGGTATCAGAAATAATTACGATTTTCATCGTCTCCCTCCTCCATTGTCTTTCTAAGGATTCTACCCTGATTGAGGGAAAGAAATCATATAGGAAAATTCATTTGACGATTACGATTCCCTTTTCTATACTGATTGAAGTTACTTTATAGAAATAGGTGGATTTTATGGATTTTTCGATCACATTTTTATCCTTTTATGTCATTCATGTCGACGGCAAAGGAGAACAAGCCGACAAACGGTTTAAGCATTTCCAAACCCTTGATACTGGAGATTACGAAAGCAGTCCTTTAAAGGAATTCCTTGATGGGGAACTTATGAAAATTTCAAAGCGCAAAGTGGACCGCCATCCTAAAGCCGAGCAGGTCCCTACCAAAATCGGCCATTTTATTGTCGAAGAAGGCCATGAGCTTGATTCCAATCCTAATTATAATCTTTTCAATCGGGTCAGGCTTGCGGAAACAAAGGAAGCCTTCCATGAAGAAAGTGAACAGTTCGTCCGCTCCTATCTTGATACGAGTGCTGTCCGCGGCGGTGTCTTTTTGGTTGCTGCGGCTAAGCTGACAAAGTATTTTGATGAGCCGTTCGTCTTTATCATGAAATGTGACTTTGAACCAAAAGTCGCCTCGATATCCGATGAATCTTCACTGATCCGGAATGTTGAAATGGCGATTACCACAAAAAATATGAAATCGATCCAATACCCATACATGCCCGAAGAAGGCATGGTCGAAGAAGGTGAACTGAAAATCCACCAGGCCTCCCATGCCCGCTACTTTGAGGACTTTCTGAAATTCGTCGAATACGGCGAATCGATGCCTGAAATTATGAAAGCCCAGGTCATGAACATGGTTCAGGAGCATGTGTATGAAACCTTTGAAGATAACAGCGAGGAACTGAAGCAGTTTGAAGAAGACTTGGAAATCTGGGAGGCGAGCGAAAAGCGTGAAATTCGGGAGCGTTTGGATACGAATCAGGTAGTCGAAGCAGTCGCCCAGATTGTAGAACATACGCCTGAAGCTCAGTTAAAGATGAAGCTCGGTGAAACCGAAATCAAAGGACTGCTTGGTAGCTTTGGCGATACTATTCATCTAGGCAAAATTAACGGCAAATACATTCTCCTCGTTGAAGCTGACTCAATTACCTTTGAAAAAGGAGTTTCGCCGATTGAATTTCATAAGCCGGACGATTTACAGGGGGTTATGGAGAAGATTCGTAAGAAAGGGATGGACGATAGTTAGACCAGTCTATCCTTTATGGCTTTTAGGATTTTTAAAGCATGTTGATTTTCTTTGCTCATTTTCGTCTCACCCTTGTATACGGTAATTTTCTTGTTATCTTTTTCGTTCTTGTTTTTATCATTTCTCTTCCAAAACATAACGATCTCCCACCTAAGCCGTTTTTTGTATTATATGCAAAAGTCTATGGGAGAATACAAAGAAAACTCGCCGATTGGCGAGCGGTAGGGCGAAGATAAGGCATCGTTGCACTTGTGCAGGAGGGAAAGTTTAATACTTTCCTTTCTGCAAACAAAAGACAAAGTGGAATGAATCACTTTGTCTTTTATTGATTGGATATATAGGTGAGTGCTTTTTTGTTTAGTTCATGTACTTTTTTCGACAGTTTACTCGTTGATTTTTCAGAGAGATGCGTAACCCTTTGGCCGGAAGAAGAGTTACTCTTTGCTGAAGACTCTGACCTTCTGCTTGTACTTCTATTGCTTTTTATCGTCATAAAACTCCCTCCTGTTCCAGTGTTTTGTATATACCCATTATAACACTAAATTACCTATATGAATCGAATAGATAAACTAAATTTGCAATATGGACCCCATCCACCTCTAATAACGTCCCTTTATCATTTTTCAGAATGATGATTATATTTCTATTTTCTAAATAAATGGGGATGATCATGCTGTCGTTTTCGACCATTGAGATGATTTCAGAGTTGTAAACTGCGTCAATATACTCATCTATATTTTTATAATTAATGTCGAAATTATTGATACGGTCGATCTTGATCAATTCCGCTTTAATCTTATCCTTTATTTCGCTTTCATTTTCATGAAAAAATGTTGGGAATTCCCGGATTTGAACCTTTAATCCAAACTCGTCACTATATTGCTCTAAATAGGTTTCTAAACCCTTCGCATATTCTTGATGATCTGCCGGTATTTGCACATCTTTAAAGTATTGATCGGATTGTTGGATTAGAATGGACATATATCCTACTTTTGAAACCATGCTTTTTTGGATTTTATCGTTTTTCTTAATCATTTCTTCAAGAAATTCGCTGCCATTTTGAAACTCGGTCCTCCAGATTTTTAAGATGCTCGGCGTCATTAAAACCGATAAATCAATAAAGACGGTAACCGCGGTTACTGTCACAATAAATAGCCAATCATTTAAGTCTACCCTGTCAAAAATGATTCCCAATCCAAGCGCCAAAATAAAAATGACATACAAGGTTTTCCGTAAAAGCTTCAGATAAATCCCATAATTCAATGGTTTTATGATCGCAAACAACCAGGTGAAAACTACAAAGACTATTAAAACCCCAAAATATGTATTTAGAAACATAGCCATCCCCTCAAATATCTCATTGCTCTAAGCTGTCAAGAATCGCTTCATTCTTGTAAATGAGTTTATTTTGCTTTTTGTCATAATAATAGACTTTTACTACTTTTTCTAAATCAATGGGGTCGCTAGTTAAGACACCGAATAGCGATCTTCCAAAGGTACCATATTTGAGTTATAAACTGGCTCGTCTTCATTGAAGTCACTATCATACGATTCATGATCTATTGATACCGTGCGACCACCTGATGTAAACGCAACAATTATTGCTAATATAATCAGCGTTATTCTTATTCTTCTTAATTCAGAATTAGCATTCTCAACCATTTGTTCACCTCACGACTTTTTCATTTCTTCAACATCGAAAAACTTCGTATCATGGACCCAGCAAACATGACTCCGGCACCGCCTAATATCATGACGAGAAAAGTCGTCTTTTCTATAAAGTCTAAAGGATACAGTACACTACCTATAATCAAAAACGCTCCTACCACTGATAAAATCCAACCGAGTTTTTTCATGCCACCCCTACCTTCATACATATTTTGTTTCTGTCTTTATTAGCCCTATTTTTGAGCATCTATCTCTTAATTTTAGCATGATTCAACAAGCGATGGTGGATAAAATGGACATACTAAAAAAGCGAAAGGCCCTCATCCATTGCCTTTCGCTTCAATCGACACGTTGTAGCTATCTTCGTTACTAGCAGCAAAATTAATCAACACTTTCAAAAGGTGGAGGATAGACAACCTTCCCTTTAATATCCTTCAAGATCCATCCTTTAGCTCGCAAACCATGAAAACCTCATTCGGCACAGGGAAAGAGGATTCTATTCCTTTCTCTATCGAGGAGATGAAACCGAATTTCGGATAAAAGGTTGGATGTCCCAATACAGCGACATGTTCAAAACCCATCTCTCCAGAAACCTCCAAACCCCTTTTAACCAAAGTGGACCCAATTCCTTGATTCTGGTATTCCGGCTTAACAGCCATCGGCGCCAGCCCAAGCGTCGGAACCTTTTCCATGCCCAGATCGATATAAATAATGCTAAAAAGGATGTGGCCAATCAGTTCTCCACTTTCCGTTTCAGCCACCAGCGAAAGTCCAGAAATAAATTCTTCAGAATTGCGGATCGCCGAAATTAATTTGGCTTCATTTTCCTGGCCGAATGCCAAATCGTTTACTTCTTTTATGGAAGCAAAATATTCACATGCTCCACCCTTATGTTAACGTTCATTTGTTTCACCTTCTAAGTTTGTTTCAGGAAAAAAGGGACTTCAGGTGAGGCGTTGGGCCCCTTTTCTCTATCCGTTTTAAGCGACTTAATTCTTCTCAACAAGCACAAGATGGAAGTCGCCAACCTGGTTTTCTTTATAAAGGTCGGTTACCGATGTGTAATAATTTAAGATGGTCCCCTCGAATGCTAGCTCTTTTTCCGGCACTTTCACATCGAATGTGCCTTTATACAGCAATGTGGTGATATCGTGATATTCACTGCTCTTCACTTTAAATTCAAAGCTGATTTGGCGTGCCCCTGTTTTTTCAGCAACTTCTTCCTGATAGTTAGTTACTTTAATTACTGTCTCATCTAACATTACTTCGTTAACCAAATCTCATCTCTCCTAAGCGAGCTTCTATTTATAAAACGAAGAAGCTGTCGATTTGTCCTTATAAGTGATATTTCACGATTCAACATTCATTATAGTCCACAACATAAGAAAGTGATAATTTAGTGCCTCTTTCACAATTTTACCATAATAGCATTTACATGTTTCAGACAAGTATACGAAATATTAACACAAAAGCCATTTTAATAGGAGTCAACAATGAAAAAAATAATTACAGTCATTCTTTTCGCTTTCTTCCTTCAACCTTTGGCAGCTCAAGCAGATGACGTTGTCCAAGCCGCCTTTATAAGGGAAGGCAATCTTTGGACTAAAGTACTTTCGCGTGAACAACAAATTACAACTCAAGGAAAGATTGAGTATCCACCGCAATGGTCGCACGACGGAAAATGGGTACTGTATCAGAATATGGTATCGGACGACCATAATGAATTATGGGTCTATAACATGGAAAGCAAGAAGCACAAAAGAATCTTTGCACAAGGCTGGAACCCCAAGTGGTCGCCTACCGAAAATATCATTGCTTTTAACCACGGTGGAGGATTAAGTATGTCTGATTTAAAAGGATTCCGGAATGTTGCCACCGGTGTCGACAGTTATGAGTGGCAGCCGGATGGAAAAGGATTGATTATTTCTTCTGCCGCTAATTTGCGACCTGATGGCTGGACAAATCCAGTTCTGTTTAAAATACCTGTTCACCAGGATTTAAAAATGCCAGTGAAAGAAATTTTTGTCATCCCTAAAACATTGGCAAAAGGAGATAACGAAATAATCTCGATTAATGCAGGCGATTTCGCCTTTTCACCAGACCAGAAATGGATTTCATTCATCGTTTCTCCGACTGCTTCATGGTCGATGGACAGCAATATGCTCTGTGTTCTCTCAAGCGCTGGAAAAGACTTTACGGTTCTCGATGAAGTGATTACCCATGTGACACCTCCTAAATGGGCACATACCAAAAACACACTGGCTTATATAGCTGGTGGAGGCAGAATAGTCTTTGGCTTTAAAAATAAGAAGCTGAACACAGCCGATTTCCCGGCCTTTACAAAAGCGGAGCTGACACCCGCCGGATTTGCCGACTTCGGTTTTACCTGGGTCGATGATCAGCAGTTTGTCGTTTCACGGGTGAAAGAAGCCGAATGGTCCAATGAGCCTCAAGAGCGCCCGTCACCTTCGCTTTATAAAGTGTCCTTATCCGGCGAAGCGCAAAAGAAAATCACCGACCCGCCTAAAGGATTTGGTGATGAAAAGCCTGTCTTTACTTCTCAGGTACTCACTTGGCTTCGGATAAGCAACGACTTTTCTAAAAGTGATCTATGGATAGCAGACCAGGAAGGGAATGGGGCCAAAGCATGGATAAAAAACGTAAGCAGCTATTCCCTTTTTCATAAATAGCGCAGCTTACCTCACTGTACGGGTTTCATTAAACGATTTAGCGATATAGATAAAACCGAATACACTTATCAATGTAAAGATCCAGCTAAGGATCTGCCGATAAATAATTCCATGATCAAACGCCTCTACCCCATATCTTTGAATTAAAAATACCCTGATCATTGAAAAAACAACTTCTTTGAAGGCAAATAGCAAAGTAATGCCTTGAAAGACCTGAAAAATATGCTTTTGATAAAAAATATCCTTCGTGATCGACCGGTCGTTCCCCCGCATCTCAACAAGATCCAAAGATAAAAGCATGGCGGCCGGTCGGTTTATTAGGATGGTTGTCATATAAAAACCGGCCATGCCAATGGAGAAAAAAACATTATTCCAAAGCAGCTGCATCGCAGAGCCTGCCAGAAAATCCATAAGCGTACCAATAATGAGGGTACTAATGATAAATATCCCCGTGAAATTTACTTTTCTGATTTCATAAAAACGGTAAATGCTATAGAGAATTCCCGGTATGGAGGATACCAGCATCGAGTTATAATCCCCGATATATGCTCTGCCCACGTTCCAAATAAGCAGCGGAAATACCAAATAAAACAAGAGATCCAATAAAAAAATATACTTTTTCATTTCTCCCCCTTACCTTCTTTCTCTAAACTCAAAAATTAAATAGGCTTATCCTATCTGTATGTCTTCCGTCTCTTTTCATTCTATTTCCCTTTATAATATAATAAAATTGTCTTAATCTTAAAAAACTTCTTACATTATATTAGTATCGGGGAGGTCTTTCATTGTCAGGTCAAAAAGCCGTTTGGTTTCCTAAAGAAGAATATATGAAAGAAACGAGAATGTATAAATGGATGACAAAGCTTGGATTTTCCGATTACGATTCTTTTTATGACAAATCCATTGAGGATATATCCTGGTTTTGGAACGAAGCAGTAAAAGAACTCGATATATCATGGAACCGGCCTTTCGAAAAAACGATTGATTTATCTAAAGGCTTGAAATATCCGGAATGGTTTGTCGGCGGAAAGATGAATATCGTCGAGAATGCAGTCGATAAATGGGGTACCAATGAGAAAACTAAACACCTTAACGCGATCATCTGGGAAGGCGATGACGGAAAGCAGACCGTTTTCACGTTTGAACAGCTAAGCCGTGAAGTTTCCAAAGCAGCTTTCGGCCTTACTTCGATCGGAATCAAAAAAGGGGATGTCGTAACACTTTACTTGCCGATGATTCCAGAAACCGTCATCTCCTTACTAGCCATCGCCAAAATCGGCGCGATCTTTTCGCCTGCCTTTTCCGGTTATGGAGCCGAGGCGGTCGCAACCCGCATCAATGCAGCCGGATCAAAAGTATTAATAACGGCTGATGGTTATTATCGCCGCGGCAAAATGATTATGATGAAAGAAGAGGCAGATCGTGCAGCTGCCATGTCTCCTACTATCGAAAAGGTCATCGTGGTCGAACGAACGGGACAAGATGTGCCATGGGATGTAAAACGTGATATGAAGTGGACTGATTTGACAAAAAGCGAAAGCACTTACAAAAGCGCCGATACAAATGCAAACGATCCATTCATGCTGATATATACATCAGGGACCACCGGCAAACCGAAAGGAGCCGTCCATACACATGCAGGTTTCCCTTTGAAGGCTGCCTTTGATGCAGGGATTTGTATGGATGTTAAGCAAGGCGATACCTTTTTCTGGTTTACCGATATGGGCTGGATGATGGGGCCTTTCCTTGTTTTTGGGGGGCTTGTCAATGGTGCGTCCATTCTATTATATGAAGGTACGCCTGACTTTCCCGAGCCTGATCGCCTCTGGCAGCTTGTGAGCAAACATTCCGTAACCCAGCTGGGGATTTCCCCTACCTTGATTCGCAGCTTAATGAAGCACGGCACCGACTGGGTGGATAAGCACGATTTTCCTTCACTTAGAACGATTGGTTCCACCGGAGAACCGTGGAATCCAGATCCTTGGACTTGGCTGTTTGAAAAAGTCGGAAAAAAACAAATCCCAATCATGAATTATTCCGGGGGAACGGAAATTTCCGGCGGGATTTTAGGTAACGTGTTATTGAAGCCGATATCACCCGTGACATTCAATTCCCCCATCCCCGGAATGGACGTCCATGTCTATGATGAGAACGCCTCCCCGGTCATCAATCAGGTTGGCGAACTGGTAATCTTACAGCCCTGGGTCGGCATGACAAACGGGTTTTGGAATGAAAACAAACGCTATGAAAGCACATATTGGAACAGATGGGAAGACACGTGGCTACACGGTGACTGGGTTGTTCAGAATGATGATGGATTTTGGACGATCACAGGACGTTCGGATGATATTTTGAATATTGCCGGAAAACGACTAGGCCCAGCTGAATTGGAATCCGCACTTGTGGAGCATGAATCAGTCGTTGAAGCGGCAACAATCGGCGTGCCGGATGAGGTAAAAGGCGAAGCCGCTGTTTGCTTCGCAGTCCTCAGGACGGGTGTAAAAGTAGATGAATCGCTTGTACAGGAGCTTTACCAGCTGGTCGTCAAGCATCTCGGCAAGTCCCTGCAGCCAAAGGAAATCCACATCGTTTCCGAGCTGCCGAAAACGAGAAACGGAAAGGTGATGCGCCGCGTCATTAAATCAGCGTATTTGAATCGGCCTGCCGGTGATTTAACTTCATTAGAAAATCCGGATGCACTTGAGGCCATCAAATGGCTTAACAAAGGAACGGTCGCCCCGTAGCGAATGCTTTCGTCAATCTTTCATTAGCGTAAATGATACTTATTAAAGTCGTTGCCCCTATGAAACTATCGAATTGGGATAGGATTTCTTTTCTCTCAAAAACATACCTAATAAGCGGATATGGAAATGATGTCGAAAAAAGCAATGCCGCTCCTGCATCGCCGTGTCGCTATTTTTCCTCAGATGGGTTATGTCACCTTCCGAAACAACTGCTTCTTCAGCTACAAAGGTCTCAAGTTATTGAACACAATTTAATATGTTTGCTGAACATTACGCAAAAATCTTGCGTACAGCAGAGAGCTATAATGAAAAACTGGAAAAGGCCCAGAACGCAGACGAAGAAATAGCCATTTTCAATCAGTAAATGAACCAAAAGAAAAACAGTGGATTGATCCCCACTGTTTTTCTTTTTAGATGTAGCGACTCTTCTTACTTAGTGACTAGTTTTAAATCATCAATTTCCATTCGCTTGGTTGTTTCAAGCGGGAGAATCTCTCCACAAGTAAAATCTATTTTTCTGTGGAATAATGGTCCATCATAAACATAGGTATGGTACTCCCCTGCCTCTCCCATCGGGCACACATCTTCCTTTTGGATATCAGCAATAAAACGTTCATCCAGTTCCCGACCCAGCCATGACAAAGATAATTTATCATCCCGAATCCGAATCACAGTTGCCTTATAACTCGATTCAACAAACATCTTCAAACCAGGCAATGCCTCGTTTTCCTGCATCCATAATGGGTAAACGGCGGCTAGTCCTATTTCCTCGCAGACCTTTTCGCCCCAATCGCGATGTTCTTGTAGATATAAGTCGCCAAATGCCGCCGCATCCAATCCGTATTTATTCTTTAAATGAATAAGAGCGTTTTTCACATCTTCCGTATATGTCTTGAAGGTACAGTGGATAAATTCGACCGGAATGCCGAGCGCCTCGCCCTGAAGTTTGATCGATTCCGCTTTTTCTCCATGTCAAGTCCTTCCGTCGATATCTTCTGGCAAAGTCGTAAACAAGCATTTTACGGAATCACCCTGTTCTATTAATCTATGCAGCGCCATGCACCCGTCCTTACCTCCGCTCCACGATATCGCGATGTTCTCCATAACTTTTTCCTCCTTGGACCAATTCCTCTTACTATTACGGTAAAATAAATACAAATAAAAAAAAGCAGGTGATTACTTTGTATGTAAAAGAAATGCTGCATCAGCTATCGGTCGCTGTGAATTCATCGATACAAATGCTTGAACAAACACCGGATGAATTGCTGGAATGGAAACCTGATGAAGTTAGAAGAACAATCAGGGAAATGTTTGTTCATCTCGCCACCCTTTGTAAGGCTGACTATTATATTATGAGTGGCTATTCCCAGAAAGAAATGGAAGAGTATTACCTTCAGGCAAATCCGGTTTCAAAACAAGAAATCAAGGAATATATGACGGATAGCTTTACCTTTTTTAGCGATAAAGCGCTGAGTTTTACTGAAAGCCAATTAAGTGAAAAACAAGCTTCTTACTGGGGCACCGTTTATACCCGGTACGAATGGCTGCTTGAGATATTATCCCACTTTTATCATCACCGGGGACAAATTCATGCTTTTTTGACCGTGAATGGCTGCAGCCTTGACGTAAAGCTGTTTGAATAAGAAAAGCGCAAGCGTCCTGTAAGAGGAACATCGACTAAGACCTGCCACATCGTGTGGCAGGTCTTAGTCGATGCCAGCCCATCCTGGGCAAGTCCGAGCGGCAGGCTTCCCTTCTATTTCCACCAATCCTCAAATACATCGATTGCCGGATTGCGTTTATGTTCCGTCTTTAAATACCAGCCTTCAATTTTATCAGCCGCTTCTTTCCTTACTTCTTTTCCTTCTAAATAATCATCGATATCATTGTAAGAAACACCTAATGCCACTTCATCTGGGATCAGCGGCTTATCGTCTTCCAAATCGGCTGTAGGGATTTTATTGTACAGTTTTTCGGGTGCGCCGACAAACTTAAGAATGGCTCTGCCTTGTCTTTTATTTAAGCGGTATAATGGCACGAGATCTGCCGCACCGTCGCCATGTTTCGTGAAAAACCCAGTGATGGCTTCCGCCGCGTGATCTGTTCCCAAGACGACGCCATGGTACATCCCTGCCAGGTCATATTGAACTTTCATCCGTTCCCTTGCTTTTATATTGCCTTTCAGGAAATTGGACAACTCTTCGCCTGTAGCCTGCTCAACCGCTTCTACGCTCGCATCGACGGCCGGTTTGATGTTGACCGTTAAATTCCGGCTTGGTTTAATGAATTGTAACGCTTCCTGTCGATCGGCTTCGTCTTTCTGTACACCATATGGAAGGCTGACAGCGATAAATTGATATTCATTATTGCCAGTTTCTTCGATCAGTTCATTGACTGCGGTTTGAGCGATATAGCCGCCTAACGTAGAATCCTGGCCTCCTGAAATTCCCAATACCAGGCTCTTTAAGAAAGTATGCTTTTTCAAGTAATCCTTTAAAAAATCAACACTTCTTCTAAACTCTGATTCCGGATCAATCGTCGGCTGCACGAGCAATTTATCAATAATTTGCTTTTGTAATGGACGCATTTGCTACTACTCCCTCTCTTCCCTTTTCTTGTATTATACCTGATTCTTCATGGCCTCAACTTTTTGTCTGACTTCCTCAATGTTCCGCATTTTATTCTCCCAGCACTTTTCGCTGAGGTCGACTGGATATTCTTCTGGGTTAAGCGCACGCTTGTATTCAGCCCATAACAAGTTCAAATTGTTCTCCGTATTCTGGCGAATCTCATTCATGGACGGCGGATTGTATACCAAATCTCCGTTTTTAAAAATGTTCTCCTGCAGATCGACCGCTTTAAAATCGGTAACGAACTTGCTTAAAAAGGTATGCACCGGATGGAACATTTTCAGTTTTTTCTCCTCGTTCGGATTTTCATCCTCCATCGCAATATAATCTCCCTCCGAATGCTTGTTCACCGTATTGATAATGCGATAGACCTTTTTTTTTCCTGGGGTCGTGACTTTCTCCGGATTCGATGAAATCTTGATTGTATCTACCATATTCCCTTTTTCATCTTCTATCGAAACCAATTTATAGACGGCGCCGAGAGCCGGTTGATCATAGGCGGTAATTAGCTTTGTACCAATGCCCCAAATATCAATTTTTGCCCCCTGGGACTTCAGGTTGATGATCGTATATTCATCCAAGTCGTTGGAAGCGATGATCTTCGTTTCCGTAAACCCGGCCTCATCCAGCATCCTTCTTGCTTCCTTGGATAAATACGAAAGATCCCCGCTATCAAGTCGGATGCCTTTAAAGTTGATTTTATCACCTAGCTCTAGTGCGACCCGGATGGCATTCGGTACTCCTGACCGCAGTGTATCGTATGTGTCGACAAGGAATACACAATCCTTATGTGTGCTCGCATACTTATGGAACGCTTTATATTCATCTTTATAGGCCTGAATCATCGAATGGGCATGAGTTCCCGAAACAGGAATGCCAAACAGCTTCCCCGCCCGCACATTGCTTGTGGAATCGAATCCGGCAATATAGGCGGCCCGGGCTCCCCAGATCGCCGCATCCATTTCTTGGGCGCGTCGGGAACCAAATTCAAGTGCCGAGTCGTTGCCGATGACCTGTTTAATCCGTGATGCTTTCGTGGCCACGAGCGTTTGATAGTTGACGATGTTAAGCAGCGCCGTTTCAACTAACTGAGCTTCGCCAAGCGGCGCTTCGACCCGAAGAATCGGCTCATTGGCAAAGACCAGTTCCCCTTCCTTCATACAGCGGATATTGCCGCTGAAGCGAAGCTCGCTTAAATATTGCAAAAAATCCGGATCATATCCTAAATCATTCCGCAGATAAGCCAGATCGGTATCCGAAAAACGGAAATTCTGAATATAATGGATGACTTTTTCAAGTCCAGCGAAAATCGCATAGCCGCTCTTAAACGGCAGCTTTCTGAAAAACAACTCAAAAACGGCTGTGCGGGTATGTATGTTGTCCTGCCAATACGTTTCGGCCATGTTTATTTGGTATAAATCCGTATGAAGTCCGTAACTGTCATCTACATATTTAGAATACATGTTTGTCCTCCTAATGATCACAATGAGAAATCGCTTGATCTTACAATGTTCACATCATAATGCTTTTCTAAAAGACTAAATTCTTCTTCTGTCACTCTTTCAAATCCAAGTATCGGGGACATGCAATCCTCTAATAGAAATATCCTTGAAGTGATCTCCTTGTTGTCATTGTAATGCTCTGTTATTTGTTTAATGGATTCTAATACACAATGAGATTTTGCCTCTCCGGCCACGACAATCTTGTCATATGTTTTCAAAGACTCCAAAAATTCGATGTTATAATAGTTGTCCCGATCATACTCCGGCTTGATAATGCCATACATTTCGCTCAATGGGTCCAGACCTTTTACGATCTTTTGTATTTCGGAATTTCTCACAACGGAATGGAAGTGGATCATGTTTGAAAATTGCCCTTCCAATGCCGCGCCATTCGTTCCTTGGATACAATGATAAGCCCATATGCACAACTGCTTTTTTCCGGATTTCTCTAAATTCGTGACATACTCCAGGCTTTCAGCGTAATTTTTTACCGGTTTCCACTTGCCTGCTTCTACATCCCTTGCCGTTATTATCGTTAACGGTTCAGGATGTTTACCGTTTTCGTCTAGCCACCAGGATGGATGGAATATTTGCTGTGGCTGGTGGGTATCAATGGATACCGCTATCGAAGTAATCTTATCGATATGGTTATAAAGGAAGCGTGTTACATTTTCGACATCTTTATGCGAATTGGGGACAGACAGCTCACCCTTTTCCATAAAATCGTTTTGAATGTCGATGCCTAAGAATAATACCCTTTCTGTATCATTTGTAGAAGGTGAAATAGCTTCGATGCTTGCGTGAGCTAACAAATCGTTTAATTTTTTTGTATTTGGGCCTCCGATTTCCTGCAGGTTAACAATGGTTTCAAAGCTGGTTTTCATAGTAGTAATCCCCCAATTCAATGATAAATGGAATCTAACACTTCCTGTTTATTAAACCAGTAAAGCTGGGAAGGCCGGAAAGAATTCCGGTTTGTTTTTTTCGGTCGCCCCTTCTCATCTGTTGCCTTTTCTAAAAAGGGGAATTTAGGTGCTTTTGCAAAGAAAATCGAGTCGGAACTAATCTTGGAATCTTTTCCTACCGTCAAAAGAACCCTTTGCAGTTCGGACAAGGTAAATTCTTCGGGCAGAAAGTTTCGGGCAATCGTCGTCTGGACCATTTCTTTTTTGATGATCTCATAAGCTTCGCGAATGATCTTATCGTGATCAAAGGCTAACTCTAACGAAAATACTTCATTCATATCAAACAGGGATACATCTGCAGCGTCGTCGTTAGCTCTGCGCTTTTCGAGATATTGCTCAGGAACAATTGCATAAAACGCATTGGAAATGATCCAACCCCGTTTATCTCTTCCTGGAGTATCATAAACCCCAAAATGTTGGACATGAAAACCGGTTATCCCCGTTTCTTCTAGCAATTCTCTTTTGGCAGCTTCACAGGCTGTCTCATTATGCTGGACAAACCCTCCCGGTAACGCCCATTTATCGCCCTCATAATTCGGATTGCCTTCGTTGTCTTTAGCAGCGCGCTTGATTAACATGATTTTCAAAGTCATTTCCGGCGGGACCTTTTCAGCTGGCTTAAAGGATTCGATCGTGAAGATCGCAATATCTGTGGTGTACCCATCAGGTGTTCTATATTTGGAGGAATCATAGCGTGGCATAGATTCATCATCTAGTTTTTTGCTCACGACAACACCCGCTTTCTGACGTGGCCTAGAGTAATTAGTAACGTTATAATTACTAATTATCCTATACCCAACTATGGTTATTTTCAACAGATTTACCTTTCGTCATTCATTGGGAAAGTAATCCACTATAATGGATTATTGTTAGACTAGTATATTTATTGCCTTCGATTGAATAATAGAAAAAATCCCCTGTAAGAAAACAGAGGATTTCACCATTACATTCTTACTAAAATAGTGCCTACATAATTCGACTTATTATACCGGATAAACCCCGTGTTTGCGTGTTGTAAAAGTTTGCTGCTTAGAGATGTATGCTTCGAACCGGCTGATTAGTTCGTTACGGAGATCGTTCGGCTGGACAATATGATCAACGACCATTTCCGAAGCGAGACGGTAAATATCAATATCCTTTTTGTACTCTTCGCGCTTTATCTCTATAAAAGCAGTGCGCTCTTCAGGAGGCAGCTCCTTGATTTTATTAGCGTATACGGCATTGACCGCGGCTTCCGGGCCCATCACCGCAATCGACGCGGTCGGCAGTGCAAGACAGCAATCGGGTTCGAATGCTGGACCGGCCATCGCATAAAGACCCGCGCCATATGCTTTTCGGACGATAACTGAAATTTTTGGAACAGTCGCTTCACTCATCGCCGATATCATCTTTGCCCCGTGACGGATAATACCAGCTTGCTCCACTTTTGTGCCGATCATGAAGCCTGGAATATCAGCCAAAAATAAAAGCGGGATATTGAAAGCATCACAAAGGGTGATGAATTTTGCCGCTTTGTCGGCAGAATCATGGAACAAAACGCCGCCTTTGACACGCGGCTGATTGGCGATGACCCCGATTGTTTTGCCGTTTAGCCGGGCCAGCCCTGTTACTAATTCCGGTGCGAACAATTTCTTGATTTCACAAAACGACCCTTCGTCTATGATCCTAACAATGAAGTCGTGCATATTAAATGGTGCGTTTTGGTTGGCCGGAAGCAAGTCCTCCAGCGTTTTTTTGAATTCCTCAGGAAGCTGCGGCTCCTTTTCTGCCGGCTTCTCCGAGAAATTAGCTGGAAAGTATGCGAGATAACGGCGGGCATATTCGATGGCTTCCTGTTCTGAATGAACGAGGACATCGCCGCATCCCGATACGGAACAATGCATTCTTGCCCCGCCCATTTCTTCTTCCGTCACCTTTTCACCGATAACCATTTCTGCCATCCGTGGTGACCCAAGATACATCGACGCGTTTCCTTCGACCATGACAACGATGTCACAAAAAGCAGGGATGTAAGCACCCCCTGCAGCAGATGGTCCAAAAAGGAGACAAACCTGCGGTACTTTTCCGGACAGCTTCACCTGATTATAAAAAATCCTGCCGGCTCCCCTCCTACCAGGAAACATTTCCACCTGGTCGGTAATGCGCGCCCCGGCTGAATCAACTAAATAAAGCATCGGGACCTCAAGTTTCTCGGCCGTTTCCTGAATACGAATAATTTTCTCAACTGTTCTCGCTCCCCAGGATCCCGCTTTTACCGTGGAATCGTTCGCCATTACACAAACGGTTTGGCCATTAATTTTACCAATCCCTGTGACGACGCCGTCTGCAGGTAAGCCGTCACTCATGCAATTGGCGAAAAAAGCATCTTCCACCTCAATGCCTTCATCGAATAGCAGCTCCAATCTTGCCCGGACGAACAGCTTTCCTTT
The DNA here is from genome assembly GCF_918741275.1 of Bacillus sp. CECT 9360. Taxonomy (GTDB): domain Bacteria; phylum Bacillota; class Bacilli; order Bacillales; family DSM-1321; genus Peribacillus. Next base: position 21,863 of record NZ_CAKKNA010000019.1, on the reverse strand, counting down.
TTCTTGATTCTTTTCGTGATATTTTTCCAAACCGCCCTTATGTATCGTATCAACGGTTTCATTGAGTTTTTCTTTTAATGACATGTTGCTTTATTCCTCCTTTCAGTCGCTCATTCCCCCGTAAAAACCGGCTTTCTTTTTTCTTTGAAAGCGTTGAGTCCTTCGAGCCTGTCGCTTGTATGAAGAGTCTCGCGATAACAAATTTCTTCAATCTTCAAGCCTGTTGCAAGATCAGTCTCGATCCCCTGATTGATTGCCTTTTTTGCGGCCTGCAAGGCAATCGGCGCGTTGCGGGCTATTTCATTCGCCATGGAGATTGCTTCATTGAGCAATTGGTCATTGTCAGCTACCTTACAGATTAGACCTATACGCTCTGCTTCAAAAGCATCGATTCTTCTAGCTGTAAAAATTAACTCTTTCGCTTTGGCGGTGCCAATGATTCGTGGCAGCCTTTGCGTTCCGCCAGCCCCGGGAATGATGCCGAGGGACGTTTCTGTTAGCCCCATTTTCGCAGTCTCGACCGCAATCCGGATGTCACAGGCAAGAGCAAGCTCAAGGCCACCGCCGAATGCCGACCCATTAATCGCCGCAATCACAGGCTGCGGCAGTATTTCAATGCCAGAAATCGTATCACCGATCAGCTTGACGGTCTGTGTCACTTCCGTCTCATTCATGCCGGCCCGCTCCTTTAAATCAGCACCGGCACAAAATGCCTTATCGCCTGCACCGGTCAATATGACACATCTCACCGCAGGGTCGGATTGCAGTTCTTTCAAAACGTCACTCAAATCATTCAACAGCGTCAAAGACAAAGCATTTGCCGCTTCCAGCCGATTCATTGTGATAATCGCGATGGCCGGGATATCTCTGTTAAGATTAATAATGGAAGACATAAGAAACACTCCTAAAAAGGGGTTAATTTAACTGGTTGGAATAGACGGCCATCTGATGGCTTGGCAGCTGTTTGTTAAGTTTTTTCTGCATGAGCAGCGCTGCTTCCATCAGTAGTTCCTGATCGACTCCTGTGGAAATCCCCATTTTCTCAAGCATATGGACAAGATCATCGGTCGCCACGTTTCCGCTTGCACCAGGGGCATACGGACAGCCCCCAAGACCGCCAAGTGCTGAATCAAATGTCGAAATTCCATAATCCAATGCTTTCAGGATATTCGCCATGGCCATACCCCGGGTATCATGGAAATGAAGGGCAATCCTGTTTCGATCATATCTCTTTACTGCAAGCTCGAGAAACGTTTCCACCTGCCTTGGGTTAGCGACGCCAATTGTATCACCGAGTGAGAGCTCGCCGATTCCCATATCCAACAGCCTGTCACAAACCATGAAAACCTGGTCAAAAGAAACTTTGCCCTCATATGGACAGCCAAACACGGTTGAAACATAGCCCCTGACGTTTCTTCTCGCATCATGGGCTGAACGGACTGTTTCCTGAAGGACGGGAAAAGTAGCTTCGATTGATTTATTAATGTTCTTGATGTTATGGGTTTCACTGGCTGACATAAATACAGAAATCTCATCAATGTCCGCTGTCAGCGCAGCTTCAAGCCCTTTCATGTTTGGGACAAGGGCGCCATATGTAATCCCCGGATTTTTTTTTATTCCCTTCGCGACCTCAGCGGCATCACTCAGTTGGGGGATCCATTTCGGATTGACGAATGACGTAATTTCAATGTATGACAAACCTGTTTGAGACAAAGTGTCAATCCAAGCGATCTTGCTTTCTGTCGGAACAATTTCCTTTTCATTTTGTAAGCCGTCCCTTGGACCGACTTCCTTGATGATTATTTGATCAGGCCACTTCATCGAATCCCTCCGTCAGTTTTTACTCGATAATCGCTAAAACATCGCCTTCGTTCACAAAATCAGTTTCATTCACATTTATTTCTTTGACCGTCCCTGCCATTTCTGCTGATATCGGGATTTCCATTTTCATTGATTCCAGAATGATGACATCCTGTCCCTCCGTAACATTTTCACCAACGGACACTGCGATTTTCCATACGCTGCCTGCCATGCTTGCTTTCACTTCTGCCATAATGATTACCTCCTGAGCTACGACGTTGGTAGTTGCGGTTGATTGTAGAGCTTTTCGATAAAATCAGTTGTTGTTTCTCCTTGCTTGAATTCTTTGTAAGAAACGATTTCGTTCAGCATTGGGACATTCGTTTTAATTCCCTCGACTTTATAAACAGCAAGGGCTGTCTGCAATCTATCAATTGCTTCCAGTCTAGTAGATCCTTTGACGACCAATTTAGCTATCATCGGATCATAAAATGGGGTAACCTCGGAACTTTCATTTATCGCCAATTCATGACGAATCCCTTTACCCTTCGGCAGGTTTAACGCGGTGATCTTACCTGGTGACGGGTAAAAGGTCAACGGATCTTCTGCGTAAATCCGGGCTTCGATCGCATGACCATTCCGAATAATCTCATCCTGCTTCAAAGAAAGATTTTCCCCGAAGGCAATCCTGATTTGCCGTTCAACCAGGTCAAGTCCGGTAATTTCTTCGGTTATCGGATGTTCAACCTGAAGCCGGGTGTTCATTTCCAGGAAGAAAAAGTTTTTATCCTTATCTACTAAAAACTCTATCGTTCCGGCATTGCTGTAGCCGATCGCTCCTGCAGCCTTAACGGCGGCTTCTCCCATTTTCTGCCTAGTTGCTTCATCGAGGAAAGGCGAAGGGGCCTCCTCGATTACCTTTTGGTGCCGCCGTTGAATCGAGCATTCCCGCTCCCATAAATAAACGGCATCACCATGGTTATCAGCGAGAATCTGAATTTCGATATGCCTTGGTTTTTCAATCAGCTTCTCAATGAACATATCCCCGTTTCCAAAAAACATTTGCGCCCGCTTCTGGTTCCCTTCAAAGGCTTTTAGAAGCTCTTCATTGTTATTGACAGCCTGCATGCCGATACCGCCGCCGCCCGCTGATGCTTTCAACATAATCGGGTAGCCGATTCTTTCAGCCTCAAGCAACGCTTCTTCTTTATCAGCCAATGGGCGGGAAAGTCCGGGCACTAACGGCAAACCGGCTGCTTCCATTGTTTTTCTTGCTTCTACTTTGTTGCCCATTTTCCGAATTACCTTTGAATCCGGACCGATAAAAACAATCCCTTCGTTACTACAGCGATCGGCAAAGTCCGCATTTTCGCTTAAAAAGCCATACCCGGGATGGATCGCATCACAGCCTGATTCCTTGGCGATTTCGATGATTTTCTCCCCATTCAAATAACTTTCGTTCACCCTCGGTCCACCGAGAAGGTAATCTTCATCTGCCAGGGATACGAACGGGGAGTTTCTATCTGCTTCGGAGTAAACGGCAACTGTTGTTATCCCCATGAGTTTGCACGTTCGGATCACTCTAGCGGCGATCTCCCCACGGTTTGCAATAAGAATTTTGCTAAACACGCACATCCCTCCCTACCGCGCGAGTCTCGCTCAACAAATCAAGCGATTGTTCACGCAATTTATATTTTTGGATTTTGCCTGATGCTGTCATCGGATATTGGTCGGTAAATTGAATATAACGGGGGATTTTATGCCGCGATATCTTCCCGCTACAATATTCTCTGATTGTTTCCGCCGTTATGGTTTCTCCTTCTTTCGGAATGATCCAGGCCATGACTTCTTCTCCGTACTTTTGATCTGGTACCCCGATTACCTGTATGTCAAGGACGGCTGGATGCTGATAAAGAAACTCCTCGATTTCGCGGGGATAGATATTCTCACCACCCCGGATGATCATATCCTTCAGCCTTCCGGTCACCCTGCAGTAGCCGTTTTCATCCATGACCGCCAAATCGCCGGTATGCAGCCAGCCTTCCCCATCAATCGCTTCCTTCGTTGCCTCCGGGTTATGATAGTATCCTTTCATGACATGATAGCCTCTTGTGCACAATTCACCCTGGACGCCACGCGACACCTCATGAGATGTGCCCGGTTCTACGATCTTCACCTCGACGTTCGGCAGCGCCCGGCCCACGGAGGATACTCGCAATTCAAGCGGGTCGTTCGTGCGTGTTTGGGTGATCACAGGTGAGGACTCCGTCTGCCCGTAAGCAATCGTAATCTCCGAAGCACCCATTTTATGGGCGACATTTTTCATGACTTCGATTGGGCAGTTGGAGCCTGCCATGATCCCGGTTCTTAGGGAACTCAGATTATAAGAGTCAAAGTCTGGGAGATTCAGTTCCGCGATAAACATCGTCGGGACGCCATGAAGCGCGGTGCATTTCTCTGCTTCCACGGTCCGGAGCACTTTTTCCGGGTTGAATTCTTCAAGCGGGACCATTGTCGCTCCGACCGATACACAGGCCATATTGGCAAGCACGCAGCCGAAACAATGGAAAAAGGGTACCGGGATGCATAAACGGTCTGTTGATGTCAATTTCATACAGGCAGCAATGTTGTAGCCGTTATTGACAATATTGGAATGCGTCAGCATGACCCCTTTCGGAAAGCCTGTCGTGCCCGAGGTGTATTGCATATTGATGACATCATCGGGATCCATAGACTCCATCCGGGCATCGAGCATCTCTTCAGAGACGCTGTCTTTACCAGCCATGACATTATCCCAGGAAAAAGTACCGGGATATCGCTTCTTGCCAAGAACAATGACATTTTTTAGTTTCGGCAGTTTCTTAGATTGTAATTTCCCTGGCTCGCACGTTTTTAATTCGGGAATGATCTCATATAACGTCTCCATGTATGAATGGTCCTTAAATTTTTCCATCAAAATGATCGTTGAAGAATCAGATTGTTGTAACAGGTATTCCAATTCGGCGGCCCGATAATTGGTATTCACCGTAACGAGGACAGCCCCCATTTTGCCAGTGGAGTACTGGGTAATCAGCCATTCCGGTTGATTCGTGGCCCAGATGGAGATGTGGTCCCCTTTTTCGATTCCGAGTGACATGAATCCCCGGGCTGCTTCCCGGCAAACCATTTCAAATTCTTTATATGTGTAGCGCAATCCAAGGTCATGGTATACAACCGCTTCCTGTTCTCCCTCGTTCTTCGCTGTTTGTTCCAAAAGCTTCCCAACCGTAACATGCAATAATTCAGACATCTGACTCCTCCCATGAATTAGTTTAGGATGAATGCTCTACGACTGTCTTATGATTGATGGTGTGTTTCCGGACTTGCCCAGGATGGGCTGGCGTCGACGTAAGACATAACGATGTGGCAGGTGTTAGTCGACGTTCATTTCTTGAAATGCGCTTGCGCTTTTCAACTAGCAGCCTAATTGTCTGGCAATGACGATTCTCTGAATCTCTGAAGTCCCTTCACCGATTTCAAGTAATTTGGCATCTCGTAAATAACGCTCGACTTCATATTCACGCATATAGCCAGAGCCCCCATGAATCTGAATTGCCTGATTACATGACCGGAATGCCATTTCAGTGGCAAAAAGCTTGGCATAGGCTGATTCTTTTGTAAATGGCTTATTATTGTCCTTTAGCCAGGCGGCTTTATAGACCATATTCCTTGCCAACTCGATTTCCATCGCCATATCAGCCAGCTTGAATTGAATCGCTTGGAAATTGGATATCGGTTGACCGAACTGCTGCCGTTCTTTTGCAAAGCTAAGCGCACGGTCGAACGCCGCCTGGGCAAGTCCTACGGCCAATGCGGCAATTGAAATTCTGCCACCATCAAGCGTATACAAGAATTGCTTGAAGCCTTTTTGCGGATCTCCCAATAAATTCTCCTTCGGTACACGGACGTCCTCAAGAATAATTTCGCATGTATTGGAAGCGCGCACGCCCATCTTTTCATAATTGCAAGTAATCGTAAGGCCCGGCGTATCTGTAGGAACGATAAATGCGGAAATGATATTCTTGCCACGTTCGTCTTTTCCTGAGACAGCCGTCACCGTGATGGTCTCTGAGTAGCCGGCGTTAGTGATCCAGCATTTCTCGCCATTGATCACGTACTCATCACCAACGAGCACAGCTTGTGTCCGGGTTCCACCCGCGTCACTCCCGGCGTTCGGTTCGGTTAACCCAAACGCGGCAAGTGTTTCACCCTTTGCGAGCGGGACCAGATACTTCTGTTTCTGTTCCTCTGTTCCGAAATAGTAGATAGGACTCGCGCCAAGGGATACCGCTGCCGCATAGCTTAAACCGGTGCCGCCGCACGCCTTGCCGATCTCCTCGACCGCGATCGCGTAGGAAATTGTATCCCCGCCGGAACCGCCGTATTCTTCCGGGAACGGGATGCCCAGCAAGCCAAGTTCTCCGATTTTCTTGAACACATCTTCCGCGAATTGTGACTTTTCGTCTAGTTCAATCGCGATCGGCTTAATCTCCTTCTCTGCCAGCTCGCGCACCATTTCCTTGACCATTTGCTGTTCCTTAGAGAGTGCAAACTCCATATAACTCCTCCTCCATTCATGTTTTTCCGTTCGTAGACCGACTGGTTGGTCGGTTAATCGCTAATGTAAGCGTTTACTTTTTATCTAAAGCTAATCTGCTTTCCAAGAAATATTCCTTGAATATGCCGTCTTTCTTTGTCTGCTCTGTCAAAAGCGATTGCAGAATTAGGTCTACATAAATATCGGCGATTTCCTCGATCGTTTTTTCACCGTCTTTTTTGTACCATTTATAAGACCAGTTCACCATTCCTAAAATGGACATGCCGGTGATTTCGACAGGCAGTTCAGGCCGGAATTCTCCCTTTTCAATCCCTTCCCGGATTACGTCAAAAATGATTACTTTATAGGATTCTCGTTTTTCTTTGATGGCGTCAACATATTGGGGCTTTAAATAGATACTTTCCTGATAGAATACTGAAATGTGAGGTTTATAGAGATCAAACACTTTTACAAATGACTTAATGATCTTCTGCATTTTTTCTGAGGGGTTCATATCGGTTTCAATAATTTCCTGTGCCTTGGTTAATACATATGAGATGAAGTAGTCATGAATGACAAAAAGCAGTTCATCCTTCGACCCGAAGTGGTGGTAAAAACCGCCTTTTGACGTGCCGGTTTCCCTGACGATCTGATTAACCGTAACGCCATGAAACCCATGACGTTCAAAAAGATTGAGCGCTGTTTCAATAATGCGGTCCTTTAAATCCGTAAGGCATCACTCCTTATCACTCGCAAATATAAAAAAGCAGCTTTCAATCTGATTTTAACAAACATTTCTGAATTGTCAATTTGCATTTTAAAAGCCCTTGGTTTCCAATTCTATCGTTATATCATGATTGATTTCTTTAAGTGCTGAGGTGAATTGCTCTTTGTCCTTCGGTGAAATAATGACGGTATCGTCCATGTTATACTTGATTTCGATTCTGTCCAAAGATAATGCCGGACTTGATATCGGATTGTAGGTCCTGCGGATGCTATGGATCGTTTTAATATGTATCATTTTCTTTATAGGTCCGGAACTCACGTACAAGGTTTCCCCTTTAATCTCATAATAAGTCGTAAACCACAGCCAGGCAACTAAAGCAGCAGCCAGGACAGGTATGATGACATCTGCCAGATTGCCCTCTCCGGTACCTTTCAAAAAATGATAAATAGCAGTTCCTGTTCCCCAAAGGATCAGGCCCCATAAAACTACTGATATGAACGGTCCTTTTTTCGAGTAGTATCTCATCGTAACACTTCCTATCTAACATTTGTTTTCTTCTATTCTATTTTATAGATAAAAAGGAAAAAAGTGCAACAGCATAATCTATGATTCCGTCCGAAATATGCTATAATTTTTAGAATTATTATAGGGGGGATGACCATGGAAAGCCATTCATCATTAGAAGAGCATATTCGTCAGTTAGAGGAGCAATTGCTTACGGCTGAAGTTCGTACATCTATAGGTGAACTTGAGAGTCTGCTTTCAGACGATTTTCTTGAATTTACAAGCTCTGGACAAACAAAAAATAAACAGGATTGTCTCGATGGGTTGACTGTATTTGAAAGCACAAGGTCTGATTTTGAAATAAAGCCTTTGGCTTCAGATGTCGTGCTGATTACCTATCGTTTACATGATTTAACCAGAAAGCAACATACTTTGCGCAGTTCTATTTGGAAGGATATAGACGGAAGATGGAAAATGTGTTTTCATCAAGGAACTCCGGTCAAGTCTAAATGATGAATTGAGGTGCATAACAAAGGAGCTGATTCGCAACGAATGAATCAGCTCCTTACATTATTCCTTACTGTTCTTTTCTATGTGCGTTTTCGTCCTTGTTCCGACCAGCTCCCATTTCCCATCTTGGTACTCCCATTCTGAATAGACGTCTGCCAATGCATCCGCATGATAAGCGCCGCTGACACGTTGAGTACCCCTTAACCCTTTGCCGCTGTTCTTGGAGTCGAAAATTCTCAATAATGAATAGGGGTCGACCATGACTTCTGTCGGTTCGTTCAACTTGCCATTGGGTTGATATAAACCGATTCTTTCATAGTCCTTTTTCCGCTCACTGACGTCCAAGAAAAGAGTTTTCTGAAAAGGTATTGAAAGGTTAACTTTATAGTTATCTAAAAATTGCCCGTTTATTTCAACAGGTGGCGGTACCGTCAAATCAACTGCTTTCTCGCCGGTAAACGTATAAGCATAGCTGTTAATGATACCTCCGCTGGAACCCGTTGGAATGGTGATGAACACATCATCCACTCCATCACGATTAAAGTCGGCAAATTCAAGCTTCGGTTCATAGCCTGCATCCAGCGGAACTTCGATTTTTTTCCCTTTTGCCACTTTAACTACAAGTTTGATCTTTTTTAAAAAAAGGCTTTCGGATTCATAGAGAACCCCTTCTATAGATACGCTATCCAATTTACCATCACCGGTCACATCGTGCTTATTTGTCACAACTGTCTGTTCATCTGATTTTGAATTCTCCTGGGCAGCTGCTGAGTTATAACCAATTGACACACATAAAACAATCGTTAAAAGCTTGAGTAAATTGCCTGACATGCCATTTATCCCCCTCTCAACGGATTCTTGGACTCTTTAGATTTCGAACGGCTGTCTTTCATGAAAATGGACCAGAAGTAAATAAATCCTGGAAATAGAATCAGGAAACCGACAATGTAGGTGGCAAAAACAGCCCGGAACGAATTTGGATCAGTGAAGCCAGATTCGATTGTGACATGCGGATAGACCATATACGGCAAATGGGCCCGTCCATAGACAAAACTGGCAATCAAATATTGAATGGTGACCGCCACCACGGCTGCCCTTGGCAAGCCGCTGACAGCTTTTTTCGTAAAGAACGGCAGGTATAGCGCTACACCACCGATCAGGAAAAAACAGACAGAGGCAATTAAAAGCGGCAGGTCCTCCATCATTTTCACATAGATCCAGTTCGCTTCCTGTTCTAAAGTCACCATGATGATTAGAGCCATAATCATCGAAATCGGACCCGTTATTATCGCATCTCTGCGGTATACCTTGAAAGCCTCCAGCTCATCTGATGCATTTGAATAGTCGGAAAGAAGCAAGGAAGACAAAAATAATGTACTGCTGATCGCAAAGCCGATAAACGCATACGTGTTTGGACTGGTAAATACCTCACCTAAATTCAGTATTTCGTTGCCATCCGTGATTTCCACAAAGTCTCCGTGCGTGATGGGCAGCACGCTGATTAATAAACCGGGTATGATGATTCCCGCGATCCCGGATATATAAGTAAGGACCTTTCTATAGTCCGTTGCAGTATTGGAAAAAACGAGAAAAGCGCTGCGGAGTGCAAGCAGCAGCAAAATAGCACTTCCCGGAACTAACAGAATGGTGCCAAGCGTATAGGCTGCCCCCGGAAACATACTGTACACGGCAATCACCAACGCGACAATGAACGTGTTTGTAACCTCCCAGGTCGGTGATAAATAGCGATTGGCGATATTCGTTGCGCCTGTCTTCGTACGGTTAATGTATACCATCGACCAGAATCCAGCACCAAAATCCATCGTGGCCATAACCGAGTAAATAAAAACAAAACCCCAAAGAACCGTACTCGCGATTACTGCATCCGTCACGTCATCTCCCCCTTATCAATTAGAACCATATAAGTGAACCCCTTTTTCCTCCGCGCGGTGTATATCATCGATAACCGTATTCCGTTTAAAATAATAGAGAATCACAAATACGACCGCCGCCCCTAGAATGATATAGACAATGATAAATAACATAAATAATATCCCCAGATTAGGCGCGGATGTGACTGAATTCGCCGTCGATAATGTCCTGTAAATCGACCATGGCTGGCGGCCGGTGCACGCCAAAATCCACCCGCTTTCTATTGCAGCCACAGCAGCCGGGCCTGACAAAACGAATAACCATATCATCCATTTTGAAAAATCTTTTTTCAGCCATTTATCCCAGACAATTGCAGCGAATGCCAGCACAATTAACAGGGACCCGGTTATGAACATGATATTGAACATCGTATGGACAAAAAGCGGCGGCCATAACTCTTCCGGAAAGTCGTTCAAGCCTTGCACCTCTGTATCAAAACTGTTTCCGGCAAGAAAGCTTAGCATCCAAGGAATTTCAATTCCCCATTTGACCTCCTGTTCTTCTTTATCAGTAAAACCGAGTACGCTTAAAGGCGCATGGGTTTGTGTTTCAAATAATCCTTCGGCAGCCGCCAATTTTTCAGGCTGGGTGTGAAATATATTTTGAGTGGTAGCATGCCCGTTGAGAGCTGTCAGCAAGCTAAAGACCCCGCCGGTTATGACAGCGAGCATTAACGCTTTTTTATGAAAACCATACAGCATCGAACCTGCCCCTGCTTTGATCATTTTAAAGGCGGCAACAGCGGCGACCACAAACGCACCGGTCGTATAGGCGGATAAAGCAACATGACCCGCTGTTACGAGGAAGCTTTTATTAAAAAACGCTTTCCATGGTTCAACGTCGACGATTCTCCCATCTTCGACCCTAAAGCCTGCGGGAGTCCCCTGAAAGGCATGCACATTGGAAATAAGTACAGCAGAAGCAACCGCCCCAAATGCCACTAACGTCAAACTAATGATTCTCATCCACGGTGGAATCTTATCCGCTGCGTATACATAAATGGACATAAATAAGGCCTCTACAAAAAAGGCGTAAATCTCAATTTGGAACGGCAATGCCATAACCCGCCCGATAACCTCCATAAAACCGGGCCAAAGCAAAGACAGCTGTACTCCTGCAATAGTACCGGTTGGAATACCGACACCAAGCAAAACGGCAAACGTCTTTGTCCAGCGCTTAGCCATAACGGCATAGTGGAAATCCTTTGTCCTTTGGTACATCAATTCAGCGAGGAGCATCATGAGCGGCAATCCCACTCCAATCGTTGCAAAAATAATATGAAACCCCATCGTAGTCCCAAACATCGACCGGGCTATTACTAAATGATCCATCAAATCTTTCCTTCCGTCTGGTATAATTTTTTCTTAGTATTTCCAAGAGAAAAGAAATTATTGAAGGTATTTCCACTATTTATTAAAAATAGCGCAATGGTTCTAAGTGGTTTAAACCTTTGCCAGGTCTATGTGGTTTTGGTGTGTTGGAGTTGTTTATTTTTGGACAGATTAGAAGCTTGTAGGAAATCAAAAGAAAAAGGACCAAATCCAATGATTTGGTCCTAAAAAATAACTAATTATGATTCTTGAGTGTCGCTTTTTTCTTCGACGCTGATTTTCCAAATGCCCTTTGCGTTGCCGCTTTCGCTATCATCGAGGATGAACGATCCATTCGTATAACGGTCAGTAAATTTAAGAGAAGAAACATGAACGGTTTCGACCGCTCCCTTTTCTGATTCAATGAAAATGGAATCGGTCTTCACAGCCGTTTCAAAGCCGATGACCCGATGTGGGTTCGACTTTAACTCTCGCAATACGACAACACCACGTTTGGCGCGGCTTGCTTTTTCAAACTCGGTAAGCTTCATTTTCTTAATGGCTCCGCGCTGGGTCACAATCACGATGGCTTCCGCATTCTCCTTATTCAGGACCTTACCGCCTACGACATAATCGCCATCTTTTAAGTTAATGCCTTTGACACCGGCAGCACGGGCACCGACGATACTCACTTCCTCTTCATCGAACCACAGGGCGTATCCGTAGTTAGTTATAAGGAAGACTTCACTCTGTCCATCTGTCAAATGGACGTCCACAAGCTCATCGCCGCCTTTTAAGTTAAGCGCAACAAGTGACTTGGAATAGCGCTGTGCTTTGTATGCGGGCAGCTCGGTTTTCTTTGCCATTCCCTGTTTTGTGACAAACAGTAAATAGTTTGGCTGTGCAAAATCCTTGATAGGAATGGCTTTGACAATTTGCTCATCGCGTTCGATCGGGATGATGTTAGCAATATGCTGGCCCGTTTCCTTCCAGCGGATGTCCGGAAGCTGATGCACCGGGCAATATAAATAATTTCCTTTGTTGGTGAATAGTAAAATAACATCGGTTGTGTTGGTTTCTAACTTTTGCAGCAGGCGATCGCTGTCCTTCATGCCAAAATCAAGCCCGCCGGATGCCGCATAGGAACGGAGTGATGTGCGCTTGACATAGCCTTGATTCGTAACCGTCACCATCACATCTTCGCTTGCGATAAGCACTTCAAGATTAATCTTAATTTCCTCGATCTCGTCTTCAATTTTAGAGCGTCGTACATCGTTATACTCTTTTTTAATTTGCTTCAGCTCTTTTTTGATGACTCCCAGGAGAACCTTCTCGCTTTCAAGAATGGCTGTCAGCTCGGCAATCTTGTTTTTCAACTCCGCAGCTTCAGCCTGCAGAGCCGTAATATCGGTATTCGTTAAGCGGTAAAGCTGTAAAGAAACGATCGCTTCAGCCTGCGGCTCGGTAAAATCGAACTTCGCAATCAAGTTATCCTTGGCGTCCCGCTTATCATTGGATGAACGGATACTAGCTATGACCTCGTCCAAAATCGACAAGGCCTTCATCAGCCCGTCTACGATATGTGCGCGGTCATGCGCTTTTTGTAATTCATAGCGCGAACGGTTGGTGATGACCTCCTTACGGTGACCGATGTAAGCATCGAGCATCTTCGGAAGGCTCATCAACGTCGGCCGCTTTTTATAAATCGCGATCATGTTGAAATTGTAAGCCACCTGCAAATCGGTATTTTTATATAAATAATTCAATACACCGTTTGCGTCTGCTTCTTTTTTCAGTTCAATGACGATCCGCATGCCTGTCCGGTCTGTTTCATCACGAACTTCTGCAATGCCCTCCATCTTGCGGTCGATACGAAACTCGTCTATTTTTTTGACAAGATTGGCTTTGTTCACCTCAAAAGGGATTTCGGTAATGACGATTTGCTGCTTTCCGCCGCGGATTTCTTCCACTTCCGCTTTACCTCGGATGATGATTTTCCCTTTTCCGGTTTCATAAGCCTTTTTGATGCCTTCTATCCCCTGGATAATGCCGCCTGTCGGAAAATCGGGCCCTTTAATGACCGTCATCAATTCATCAACGGTCACATCCGGCTTTTCAATCCGCATAATGGCCGCATCAATCACTTCTCCTAATTGATGCGGAGGAATATCGGTCGCGTAACCCGCAGAAATACCGGTAGAGCCATTAACAAGCAAATTCGGATACATCGCCGGAAGAACAACTGGTTCGTTTGAAGTATCATCAAAGTTTGGCACAAGATTGACCGTTCTTTTATCGATATCTCGCAGTAATTCCGATGCAATCGCGGAAAGCCTTGCTTCGGTATAACGCATAGCAGCCGGCGGATCCCCGTCGATGCTTCCGTTATTGCCGTGCATTTGAATCATGACATTCCGTAGCTTCCAGTCCTGGCTCATCCGTACCATCGCTTCATACACGGAAGAATCTCCATGCGGGTGATAGTTACCAATGACATTCCCTACTGTTTTTGCAGCTTTTCGGTATCCTTTATCGTTTGTGTTTCCTTCCACATGCATCGCGTATAAAATACGTCTTTGCACGGGCTTCAGACCGTCCCGGGCATCGGGAAGGGCACGATCCTGGATAATATATTTACTATAGCGGCCAAAGCGGTCGCCAATTACCTCTTCTAAAGGCAAATCATGAAATTTCTCACTTGCAGACATAAATTATTTGACCTCCTGTGCAACCGACATATTTTCATTATCTAAAATATTCGATTCTTCTTCGAGACCAAATTCAACATTGGATTCGATCCATTTACGGCGCGGTTCAACCTTGTCTCCCATCAGCGTTGTCACACGTCTTTCCGCGCGGGCACCGTCATCAATTTTGACGCGGATCAGTGTTCTTGTCTCAGGATTCATCGTTGTTTCCCAAAGCTGGTCTGCATTCATTTCTCCCAAACCTTTATAGCGCTGGATCATATAACCTTTGCCTACCTTTTCCAGTGCATCTTTTAGCTCATCGTCACTCCAGGAATACTCAATGACTTCTTTTTTTCCAGCGCCTTTGCTCACCTTATATAAAGGAGGAAGGGCAATATACACTTTCCCAGCATCAAACAGTGGTTTCATGTAGCGATAAAAGAAAGTGAGCAATAATACCTGAATATGGGCACCATCCGTATCCGCATCGGTCATGATAATGACTTTATCGTAATTCATGTCCTCTACGTTAAATTCGGGACCGACTCCTGCGCCGATGGCATGGATGATCGTATTGATTTCTTCATTTTTAAAAATATCCTGAAGCTTTGCTTTTTCCGTATTGATTACCTTACCACGCAATGGAAGCACGGCCTGGAAGCGACGGTCGCGTCCCTGCTTGGCCGACCCACCCGCGGAATCACCTTCCACAAGGTACAATTCATTTTTCTGCGGATTCCGCGATTGCGCCGGTGTCAATTTACCGGATAGAATGGCATCGGATTTCTTCCGTTTTTTGCCGCCTCTCGCATCCTCACGGGCTCTTCTTGCCGCTTCGCGAGCCTGGAATGCTTTGATCGATTTTTTGACTAAAAGTGCTCCCGTCTCGGGATTTTCTTCAAAAAAATAAGCAAGATGCTCTGAGACGATGGAATCAACGGCAGACCGTGCCTCACTTGTCCCAAGCTTGCTTTTCGTCTGACCTTCGAATTGGAGGAATTCCTCCGGGATCCTCACCGATATTATCGCGGACAAGCCTTCACGAATGTCGGATCCTTCCAGGTTTTTATCCTTTTCCTTTAAAAGGCCAGCTTTTCTCGCATAATCGTTAAACGCGCGAGTCATCGCTGTCTTCGCACCGACCTCATGCGTGCCGCCATCCTTTGTTCTCACATTATTGACAAAGCTTAGCACATTCTCCGAATATCCATCGTTGAATTGAAAAGCTAGGTCGACTTCCATGTCATTTTGCTGCCCTTCAAAGCTGACAACGGTATGAAGCGAATCTTTTTCTTCATTCAAATACTGCACAAATGCTTCGATGCCATTTTCAAAATGAAAGACATCATGCTCTTCGTGCCGCTCATCTATTAATTCAATCTTCATTCCTTTTAGGAGGAATGCCGACTCTCTTAACCTTTCACTTACTGTTACATAATTGTAGGTCGTCGTCGAAAAAATCGATGGATCCGGTTTGAAGTGAATCTTCGTGCCGGACTGATTGGTTTTCCCGAGCTTTTCCAGTGTTGTGACCGGCTTCCCGCCATCCTGGAATCTTTGCTCATAGACAAAACCGTCCCTTTTAATCGTCACAACGAGCCACTCTGAGAGGGCATTAACGACAGAAGCACCAACACCGTGCAAGCCTCCGCTCGTTTTATAGCCGCCCTGGCCAAACTTACCGCCGGCATGGAGGATGGTCAGAATTACTTCTGGGGTTGGCTTACCAAGCTTATGCATTCCGGTCGGCATCCCCCGGCCTTTGTCTGTTACACTGATGCTATCATCTTTATGAATTTTGACGATTATATGATCACCGTGACCGGCCAAAGCTTCGTCAACCGAGTTATCAACAATTTCATAAACAAGATGATGCAGTCCCCGGGCATCGGTGCTACCAATATACATCCCCGGACGTTTTCTTACGGCTTCAAGTCCCTCAAGTACTTGAATCGCATCATCGTTGTAATCAAATGAATTAATGTTTCTTGCCACAGAAATTCCCCTTTCCTTGCAACACAATTTCCGGGCCATATCATACTGCATGAAATGACTCTCATCTTTAAGTAGGTACTAACCCTTTATAACATAACTATAAATGATTTGTACAAAAAGAACAAATGTTCGTTCCTCGGCTTTTAGCTTTATGTATGAATCGCCCAGTTAAAGCCTTTTAGTGTATATGACTAATTGTAGCGATATTTTTTTATTTGGCAAATCGTTTTTAAAAATTTAGCTAAAAGCGTATACCCCTTTGTGTTTCCGGCTCTTTTCAGTTGCATTCTGCTTACATTTGGTATATTTCTGTCAAATAAAGAAAACTCGCCGATTGGCGAGCCTTTTTAGGTTTCCTATTTAGTCATTGCGTGTTCTACTTTAATACAGCGGTCCATGACGACCGTATATCCTTTGTCTTTGAGAAACTGGTAGGCTTCTTCGTTGGCCACGCCAAGCTGCCCCCAGAAAATATCGGAATCGATCTCGTCGAATTCCTTTGCGATCTCCGGCAAATATTCAGAACGTCTGAACACGTTGACGATATCGACATGCCCTTCAATTTCCTTCAAGGACGATACTGCCTTCACACCAAGGACTTCGTCTACAGAAGGGTTGACCGGTATGATTTCATAGCCGTTATCCTGCATCGCTTTGGCAATCATGTAAGACGTTCGTTCAGGATTATCGGAAAGACCGACAACGGCGATCCGTTTTGCTTTTTTCAAAATAGCGCCAATTTCTTCACGGCTTGGATTTTCTATAACCATAAGTAACATCTCCCTGTTATTATTTTTCCAGCAACGACCTCTTGACTTCCATATTAGCAAATCATTCAACATGCATGCTAAATAACTGCTTATTTTATATACATACCCTATTCATGGAAATAAAATCGAAAAAAAGAAATAACGTTTTAGTACAACAGTTCTTTTTTATTCACTTCTAAGTTCCGGTGATGAAGATGAAAAATCCCCTAAGATCTTTTGCTGTCTCAAAAAAATGAGAGAAAGGGAATGGTTTTTTCTCATTTACGTGATAAAATAAGGTAGCATTTCTTCAGGCAGCACTCATTCTTTTAATTTCAACTGAAATTTTCAGATTACATAACTTATTAAGAAAGGGCAATTATTATGATTATGACGGTTATAACCATCCTGCTGGCGTATTTGATCGGCTCGATCCCTTCAGGATTAATTATTGGCAAGCTTTTTTACAATACAGATATCCGCGAGCATGGCAGCAAAAACCTTGGTGGTACCAACACATTCCGCACGCTGGGCATTAAAGCGGGCTTAGTCGTAACAGCGATGGATATCCTTAAAGGGACGCTGGCGACGTTACTGCCGCTCATGTTAGGAACGGAAGCTGATGTCCATCTACTGTTAGCGGGTGTAGTGGCAGTGGTCGGACATATGTACCCGGTCTTTGCCGGCTTCAAGGGCGGAAAGGCGGTTGCCACATCAGGCGGAATCTTGCTGGCGTATACGCCGTTCTTATTCTTGCTGGTCGTCATCATCTTCTTTATTTCATTATATCTAACAAAATATGTATCTTTATCTTCTATGATTGTCGCTGTAGTCGCTGTGATCTACACATTAATAACCACCCCTAAGGATCCACTGATTATTGTGATTTCTATACTGGCAATCTTCATCTTTTACAGACATAGGGCAAATATTAGGCGAATAATCGACAAGACCGAACCGAAAATAAAGTGGTTATAAGAAAAACCGGGCTCTCGTTGATCCCGGTTTTTCCTTACTCCTTATTCAAAACAAATTTTTTATGGCCGAATTTGTCTTCCCTAATATCAAGTGTCGCATCATTAAAATAAGGTTCGTCGCGCTTATGGATCAGGACATTAATATCCCTAATTGAAACAACCTGATCTTCTTGGAGTGGCTTCTCTTCCAGAGAAAGCTTTAGCTGAGGGCCGCCTCAGCCAATGCCCATCGAGACGCGCAAATACAGGGTTTCTTCCTTTTTTTTCTCATCTTCAATGATCGAATGAATTTTATCATATGCCACGGCTGTCATATCAAACATTAGGCTGCCCCTCCTTTGTCATTATTTTAGGATTGAAACTTCATGAACTCTTAACCTTCTATATAAAATAACAATCCCCGAATTTGAATGCAAATAAACCGGCCTGGAAAAGGAGCAGCAGCTGGTCATATTTATTACGTATTCTTCACGACCTTCTTTTTTAGTCATTTAACTTTAGTTTTGAGAGATGTAAACTTAATTAAATTAAGGGGGAATCTCAATGATTAACTATCCGATTTTAAAACAAGGGGCAACAATCGGGGTGACGGCACCTTCTTCAGGTGTCCCGGAAGAATTACACGACATGTTTAAACTCGCATGCAGGCGCATGGAAAAAGAAGGATATTGCGTCATTTGCGGTGAGACGGTTTGGACCCAAGACAAGGCAAAGTCTGCTCCCGCTGCAAAGCGTGCCGAAGAATTTAATGAAATGGCGCAGGATGATAATATAGATATCATTATCCCTCCATGGGGCGGGCAGCTGTTAATCGAAATGATCGAACACGTGAACTTTGATAACATCAATAAAAAATGGATTCTCGGTTATTCTGACACAAGTGTTCTGTTACTGGCCATCACACTGAAAACTGGTTTGGCAACGGCTCATGGAACAAATTTGGTTGATCTCAGGGGTGAATTTTCCGATAATACAACGGCCAAGTGGGAAACTGTCCTTACCACAACAATCGGGGAATCAGTCATCCAACATTCTTCAGAGAAATATCAAAAGGAATGGCAACACGATAATCCATCACCATATGTGTTTAACTTGACCGAGACAACTTTTTGGAAAACCGTTTCGGGGAAAAGTGAAAAGATTAAAGGCCGCTTACTTGGCGGATGCATTGACGTAATCAGACATTTAATCGGCACACCCTATGGAAACGTAAAACAATTCAGAGAACAGGTTATTAATAGGGAACCGATTTTATGGTATTTAGAGAATTGTGATCTATCTACCACTGATTTGCGCAGATCACTCGTCCAAATGAAATTAGCAGGCTGGTTTGACGGGTGTTCAGGCATTATGTTCGGCCGCAGTGAAGCCAATATCCCTGAAGGTAACTACACCGCGGAAGATGTGTATAAAGACCTTTCGGATGAGCTTCAAATACCTATTATCTATGATATCGATTGTGGCCATTTACCTCCACAAATTACGTTTATCAACGGTGCTTATGCAGAGGTAGAAATTGAAGCTGGAAAAGGAACTGTTCTACAACGTTTTAAATAATATTCTTTTAAGGAGAAACAAATGCGCCCTTTACAAATATCACCGGAAACGGCCCAAAAACTATCAAAATCTTTAAACATGCCGCTCGAACAAATCATGCATATGCCTCAGCATATCTTGCTCGCGAGGCTTGCCGAGATTCAAAAAAACGAAGAGACGAACCCTGAATAAAACGAAAAGCTACCATGTCGATAATAAATGGTAGCTTTCGTTTTCCAATCCCACACTTCTCATCTTCTATATTCGATTATATTTTGGATGATGACTTGGAAATCCTTCCATTGGTTCACATAAGCCTCTAATTCTTGAAAGCCCAATTTTGTTATGTAGTAATATTTCCTGCGGGGCCCCTCAAAGGAATCCTTCCAATAAC
Organism: Bacillus sp. CECT 9360; assembly: GCF_918741275.1. Lineage (GTDB taxonomy): Bacteria > Bacillota > Bacilli > Bacillales > DSM-1321 > Peribacillus. Next base: position 2,163 of record NZ_CAKKNA010000019.1, on the reverse strand, counting down.
TTTTCACCAATTCTTTTTCTTCGAGTTTCTTCAATGCCGGATATAACGTTCCTTCTTTTAACTGAAGGTAATCATTGCTTACTTGCCTCAACAATTCTGTCAACTCATACCCATACATATCTTTTTCCTTGAGAAGTGATAATAAAATCATCTCAGTCGTTCCTTTTAGAAGCTCAGTTTTCCGCAACATAGCCTCCTTCTCTATATCTTATTAAATTATAGTGATTTATGTCACAATATCTTAATAATGAATAGTTTATCATTTAGGTATGGATCTATATCAATAACAATTCAACAGGATGTTTGTAATTCCTGCTAGCTCCAAACTGGTTCATTCGTTTCTTTTTATGTTATCCTCTATACTATAGCATCACTTATGAAGGAGGAGATTTTCATGAATCTAACTATTTCCGATGAAGCAGTAACGTGGTATGCAGATGAGATGAATTTGCATACCGGGGATCATCTTCGGTTCTATGCCCGATATGGTGGTTCCAGCAAAGTCCAAAGCGGCTTCTCTTTAGGAATCAACAATGAGGCTCCCTTTAATCCTGCTACAACCATAGAAAAAAACGGCATCACTTTTTATATTGAAGAAGACGATCTGTGGTTTTTTGATGGACATGATCTTTCCGTGTCTCTAAATGAAAAATACGGTGAACCTGATTTTCAATTTGATAAATAAGAGCCTTGCCCTGGCTGACGCTTATGCGTCAGCCTTTTTTATGCCTTTTTAGTCCGTTACTCTCTAACCTAGATCGGATCACGATGTAGTGGCGGAATAAAGATAGAGTAGCTAAGTGATCACTATATCGCTATTTGACATAGCTCGACTTGAAGAAACCTTTATACCTAAGTAGTGCCAATGATGCTAACAAGCAACAAAAAGAGGATCCAAAATGGACACCCCTAATAAAACCAAATTATTCTATTAGACTTCATTTCTTTATAACAGTATTTACGATTATTAGCATTGAAATCAAATTAAAAAAAAGCTTCCGCCATCTATCACTTCCATTTCCTTATACGCTAGTGCAGGGGCACGGAATTCCTTCTTTGAACGGGGACTCGAAATACCCTCTTCGGCGGCATTTTCCCATGAGACCATGATTGTATGACCCGATTCCATTGAGTTTCCCATAGGTAAGTACAATTAGAATGTGTTAACTTGATGCATTGAGAGTCGGTATTAAGTTCTTATAAAAAAGAACTCCTTTGTTTCTGTTTAAATTATCCCATATTTTTTTAATGCAAACTCAATACCGTCTTCACTGGATTTTTTAGTTACGAAATCAGCAACATTTTTTAATTTTTCATTTCCATTCCCCATTGCTACACCAAGTCCTACTAATTCCAACATGTCTATGTCATTCTCTCCATCGCCAAACGCAATAGCTTCCGATTTATCAATGTTAAAATATTGTAAAACTTCTTTGATGGCTAAAGATTTAGATACCTCTTCTTGTAATATATTCAACACAAAAGGATGCCATCTTTTAAATATTAGATGAGGAAATTTATGAATGTATTTCTCAACCGTTTCATCATTTGCAAACAGACACATTAAAAATACTTCTTGATTATGAATCAGCTGATTTATTGCAGGATAATCATTCAATGACAAAGTTTCCTTCAACGCTTTTAGTATGTTAGTATCTTTTACACCGTTCATGCTAAAATCTTCGGTGTAGAATGAAAGAGCGTGATTCTCTGTGTATGCAAAATCAACCACTTCTTGTATTATGTTTTGATCCATCGGTACTTTATAAATTACCTTTTGATTGTGCTTCACATACGCTCCGTTTGCTGTGATGAAGGTATCTATCCTCAATTCCCCTATTTCTTTGCACATGGATAACGGTCTTCCTGTTGCAGCTACAACCTTTAATCCTCTGCTTTTCAATGCTTTAATTGCTTCTTTAGTTTTATTTGAAATACTACCATCCTCATGATGTGTAATAGTTCCATCAATATCGAAAAAAACGATTTTGTAATCCATAAAAAATCCCCTTTATATCATCAACTCTTGCACCCGTTCGTAATATAAGGTTAGCCAGATATTTCTGGTTGACCTTTTTATTTATGGTCTTAATATTACGGTAGTCGGGGTAGAACGTCGCACCCGTGGGTTAAATCCCGTCAACTAAACTGTTCACCCCCTAC
>NZ_CAKKNA010000018.1 GCF_918741275.1 Bacillus sp. CECT 9360 | reverse complement strand
ATACAATAACTATCGTTATCAATGGACGCTAAATAAAATGACTCCGGTACAATACCGGAGCCATCTATTAACAGCGTAAATTACTAGGTGCTTTTTTACACTGTCCACTTTATAGGTCACAGTTCAATGACCGGAGAGCGGTTTTTTTCTTCTATTTTTTATTTGCTTTTTTTGCAGCGTTTTCAAGCCTGCTTTTTGGATCCCTTGCACGCTCTGTCCCAGTGGAATAGCCTTGGGGATTCACTCCGCTGAATGCATCTGCACCCCTGTTTCTGTTTTTGCTCATTAAAAACACCTCCTATTCTTAATCTTTACAAATTCAAGCAAGTGTATAATGGCAACTTTTGTCGAAAAATGTATGGTCAAAAGAGAATTTATAAGGTAATATGTAGGAGGAAAATGGTAATGAGGCAGGTGGAGGGATCCTGTGGAAAAAACAGTAGAAGAGTACATTAGCAACCTTGAATCTAAAGGTTTTTCGTTCGGGGAGGGTGCTATCGAATTTATCTTTTTCGGTAAACATTACACAAACGCTGATGACTTTCTCGTCAATATGGCGATTGAGATGACTCTTAAAGCACAGAAGAATTTTGACGGAAGCTTTTATATATCTTTGCTTGAAGCGTTAAAGCAAAGCGAAATACATACCCGGTCTGATGCAGAGTTATTTGCGAAGGAACGTGGTCTGCGTATCTGAAAAAACGGCAGAAAATTTCTGCCGTTTTTCATATATCCGCAGCTGCTTTAGATTTTTGAGGGAGTTCTGCCAGGATCATTCCCATGAAAATAAACAGGCATCCGATAATTGTCACGTACGTTAGCTTTTCTCCGATCCAAAAATAGGAGGTCAATGCTGCAAATACAGGTTCCATCGCGAAAATGACCGCCACTCTTGTCGGAGAGGTATATGCCTGAAAATAAGTCTGGGCCAAAAACGCGAATGCCGTGGCTAGAGAGCTGGTAACCAATAAAGCGGTCCATACATCTCTTCTGAACATTACTTCCGAGTTTAAAACGATCGATAAATTTTCGAAAACCATTGCGAACATAAATGAAAGAAGCGCGACGGTGAAAATTTGGACAATCGTCAAAGGCAGCGCTGGATAATTTCCGGCAAACTTCGCTGTCATTATGATTTGCATGGCGAAACTAATCGCGCATAAAAAGACGAGGAAATCCCCGGAAGATAAAGAAGAATTCTCGAATACCGTCATCAAATACAATCCTATCGTTGCAGCGAGAACACCGAGCAACGCGTTTCTGGATGGTTTCTTCTTTAAAAGCATCATCGAAAATAAAGGCACGAGTACGACGCTCAATCCGGTAATGAATCCGGCTTTTGATGGGGTTGTGGACAGCAATCCAAAGGTTTGGAACGCATATCCGAGGAAAAGCCAGATCCCGAGCTTCACCCCCGAAAACAATAATCCCTTATCCCAATTTGTTCTTCTGTTTCTAGAAAATAAAAGGTACCAAATGACAAGCAGTAAAAAAGCTGCAAAAAAACGAACCGCGTTAAAGCTGAAAGGCTCGAGGGAGGGAATGGCGTTTTGCACCATTACAAAGGTTGCTCCCCAAATAAAAACGACGAATAATAACGTTGAATCAGACAGTGATGAATTTCTCATTCCTCTGTACCCTCATTCAAGCGGATTGCCCTTCTCGCCAATTCATCGGCTGATTTATTTTCGCTGCTCGGAATCCATTTCATAAAAAACAAGTCCAGTTGGCTGGACAATTCAAGAGCTTTTTCTAAAAGCGGCGAATAGCGTTTATTCTTCACGAATTCTTTTTCAAATGCCTGGCTGATCAACTGAGAATCCGTGCGGAAGGAGACGGTCGTATACCCCTTTTCCAAACAGTACTCCAGTCCTTTGATGACGGCATGGTATTCTGCTTCATGGTTTTCCATCATTCCAAGCGGAATCGAAAACCGTTCGACCGACCCGCTATTTTTAATGAAAATGCCGGCACCGCTCGGACCTGGATTGCCCGCGCTCGCTCCATCGGTATATACTTCAATCATAAAAAGACCCCTTACGAACAACTTAGTTAAGGAAAAACATATTATTTTATATAATAGCAAGCCAAGGGAAGATTGCAAAACAAAAAATTAGGGAATTGTAAAAAACGAAAACATATTCTAAAATAACCAAAACTAGATATCATAAGGATGAATGCAATGAAAGTGATTATGCGATGGACATATGGCAGCCCGAAAAAGCCTGCCGCGGATTTTACTTCTGACTGGCTCGATGCCCCAAAAGCCCTTATAATAACAGATGACCTGGAAAAAGCAGGCCGCATGAAAGATGTTGAATTTCAAGATGAAATCGGCACATCCTGGACAAAAAAAGAATTGATTAAGCTATTGACCGAAATTAAAGATGACCCAAGTAATGTGACCGTATATTTTGACGGTGGTTACCAAAAAGAAGATGGGTTGACCGGGATCGGGGTAGTCATCTATTATACACAGGGCAATCAGAATTGGCGTATCAGGATGAATGCGGTTCTCAGAGAACTTGACTCCAATAATGAAGCTGAATATGCGGCCATGTTTGAGGCAATCAGACAGCTTCAAGAGCTAGGCGTCCACCATCAATCCTGTATTTTTAGGGGCGATTCACAAGTGGTCCTAAATCAGTTATCCGGGGAATGGCCTTGCTTTGAAGAAAATTTGAACAGGTGGCTTGATCGTATCGAACAAAAAATCGGGGCTCTTGGCATTAAACCCATATACGAACCCATTCCAAGGAAAGAAAATAGTGAAGCAGATAAGCTGGCAACCCAGGCTTTAAAAGGGGAAGAAATACTTAGCAAGCTAAACTTAAATGAAAAATAAGAGGGAGCCATACATTGATGAATCGAAAAGTCATATACTCAGAAGTGGAAGCAGTCCTCGAGGATTACTGTAAGGACTGTTTTCTGTACAGCACGTTAAGAAAAGAAAAAGGCAGGAACCACGCGCATAAATTTTGTATATCACAATGCACAGTGGGGGAAAAACTGAAAGACATCGGGCATAAACTTGCGGGTAACCCAAACACAAATTAACCGGTGTGAAAATAAAAAAAAGACCGATTATTATGAAATCGGACTTTAATTCGGCAAATTGGAGAGTATCTGCTACACATTTGCAACTACCATTCTGTTTTCTTCTCAAAAGGCTCGCTAGTCAGCGAGTCTTCTTTATTGGCCTGCTGTTTGGCTTCGAAATATTCACGAAACAAGACTTTGTTATGAGTGATGTCTTCCAATGTATATTGATCAAGCACCTGCAGGAATGTATCAAGCGCTTTATTCAACACATGCTTTAGCGAGCATACCGGTGCGATGACACAATTGTCATGGTTATTGCCGAAACACTCCACAAGATAGAAATCTTCTTCCGTTTTCCGGACAATTTCCCCGATGTTAATCTCGGATGGCTGTTTTGCGAGGCGGATGCCACCATTCCGTCCGCGAATCGTTTCAATATAGCCCATTTTCCCTAAATTATAAATAATCTTCATAAGATGATTTTTTGAAATATCGTAAGCGAAAGCAATTTCTTTAATGTTGGAAAGTTTCCCTTGCTCTAATGTGGCAAGATATAATAATACTCTGATTGAGTAATCTGAATAAGTGGTTAAACGCATGTATGTTCCCTCGCAATCTCTTTCTGCCTTCATCTTATCATAATTGTGAACATTTCTTAAACGTTTCATCTTTTCGAGTTAAAAGATGTATTTATTTTATTGCTTATTAATCAGTTGAGCACTATGATAAACATGTATTTTAAATATTACTTATTCAGAGAGGAAGGGATCGTTCCATGTTATCCCCAAAAACCATTGATATTATTAAATCGACCGTGCCTGCCTTAGAAGTAAAAGGTACAGAAATTACAACCGTTTTTTACAAAAATATGTTTGAAAACCACCCGGAATTATTAAACATCTTTAACCATGCCAACCAAAAGAGGGGACGTCAGCAAACAGCTCTCGCTAACACGGTACTGGCCGCAGCTACATATATTGACAAGCTTGAAACGATCATTCCGGTAGTCAAGCAAATTGCCCATAAACACCGGAGCCTGGCGATTAAACCGGAGCATTATCCGATTGTAGGTGAATACCTTCTAAAGGCAATCAAGGAAGTGCTCGGAGATGCTGCGACAGATGAGATCATCGATGCGTGGGCGGAAGCATACGGGGTGATTGCACAAGTATTCATCGATATTGAAAAAGAAATGTATGAGGAAGCCGCCATCCAAACGAACGGGTGGGCGGATTATAAAGATTTTAAAATCATCGATAAAGTGAAGGAAAGCGAAGTCATTACTTCATTCTATTTAACACCGGCTGACGGTTCTCAAGTTCCGACGTTTGAACCGGGTCAGTACATTACGGTCCGCTTGCAAATCCCTGGAGAAGAATATTTATTTAACCGTCAGTACAGCTTGTCTGTTGCGCCCGGCAAAGAATATTTCCGAATTTCCGTAAAGAGGGAAGCGGAAGGCAATGCACCGGATGGAAGGGTTTCAAACTACCTGCATGATCATATTAATCCTGGTGATGTGATCGAAGTTACCGTTCCAGCAGGAGATTTTGTTCTCGACACGGAAAAGAAAACACCTGCTGTATTTATCAGTGGCGGAGTCGGCATTACACCATTCATGAGCATGTCTTTCGCCATCTCTGAAAAACAGCCGGGACGAAAGGTACAGTTTATCCACGCCTCACGAAACGGAAAGCTTCAAGCTTTCAAAGAGGAATTGAAAGCATTAAACAATAAATTGACTAACTATGAGCTGTCATTTGTTTATGAACAACCCGCAGAAGAAGATCTCCAGGACGAATACTTCAGCAAGCAGGGCTATATGGATGCTGAATGGCTGAAGGGGAGAATAGAAACGGACCCCCATGCCGATTACTATGTATGCGGACCGGTTCCATTCCTGCGGGCCATCGTCGGTATCCTGAAAAAGCTTGGAATCTCAGATAGTCAAATTCATTATGAATTCTTTGGACCTTCGATGAATCTGGAATCAGAAACAGCATAAAAATATGAACATATAGAGAGTCGCTTTTCCTTTTAGGAAAGCGGCTCTCTTTTTGCATAAAAAAACTAGGTATGTTTTCCCACAATCTAAACAGGTATAATGAATGTATCAAAAATGAATCAGGTGAAAACTATGAAGCTAATAATCGCGGAAAAGCCGGATCAGGGGGCTGCTCTTTCTTCACAATTCAAAACGAAGAAACAACAGGGATATATAGAGATCCTTCCGAACGAGCTTTTTCAAAAAGGTGCTTATGTAACCTGGGCGGTTGGCCATTTGTGTCAGCTTGTCTCCCCGGAAACCTATCGTCCTGAATGGAAGAAATGGTCGCTTGGCACACTGCCGATCATTCCGGAGCGGTTTCAATACGAAGTGACACGCTCCAAGGCCAAACAATTCAATCTTGTACGGTCGCTAATCAAGAAGCCGGAAGTAACTGAAATCATTCACGCTGGTGATGCCGGGCGGGAAGGCGAATTGATTGTCAGGAATATCGTCAATTTGACCGGGGTGAAAAAGCCAATGAAACGCCTTTGGATTTCGTCGTTAACTCCGAAGTCTATTTATGATGGTTTCAAAAACTTATTAGATGAACAGGAAACAAAGAATTTGTTTTTTGAGGCGTATACGAGAGCTTGTGCTGATTGGGTTGTTGGCATGAACGCATCCAGAGTTTATAGCATTCTTTTAAAACAGAAAGGGATGTCGGATGTTTTTTCGGCAGGCCGTGTCCAGACACCAACACTCGCGTTAATTGTGAAACGTGAAAAAGAGATTGAAAACTTCAAGTCAGAGCCGTTTTGGGAGGTATTGGCCAATTTTGATATTCAGGGGAAGAAATACGAAGGCAAATGGCAGAAAGACAATGAATCTCGCATTAAGGACGAAGAAACAGCAACTAAAATAGCAGCTTTTTGCCAGAATAAACCGGCGATTGTGGATGAAATGCAAACGGAACGAAAAGAATTCCAGCCGCCTTTGCTGTTTAATCTTTCGGCTTTGCAGGCAACAGCCAATAAAATCTTTAAGTTTTCACCGAAAAAAACATTGGATGTATTACAGGGCTTGTATCAAAAAGGAATCGTCTCTTATCCAAGATCCGATTCGAACTATGTAACAAAAGGAGAGGCCGAAACGTTTCCAGACATTCTCCAGAAATTAAGCAATCTTCCCGAATATAAAGAGTTGTTTCCTGTACCAATCCCTTCGATTATTGATAACAAACGGTACGTCAATGAGAAGAAAGTGACCGATCACTATGCGATCATTCCGACTGAACAGGTGAAAGATCCGGACAAGCTTTCGGCTGACGAAAGGAAAATATACGATTTAGTAGTCAGGAGACTCATCGCCGCGCATTATAATCAAGCGATTTTTGACTATACAACCATTAAAACGCTTGTTGACAAGCGGGCGGAGTTTGTCTCGAAAGGAAAGCAGCAAATCCAGGAAGGCTGGCGGAAGGTCATTTTTCAAGCCGATAAAGATGATGATGTCATTCTACCGATCATTGCTGAAGGTGAAGAGGGAAAAGTAGTCAAAGTAAAAGTGAAAGAAGGAAAAACGCAACCCCCGAAACGTTATACAGAAGGGCAATTAATTACTTTAATGAAAACAGCCGGTAAGCACCTCGATAATGAAGAGCTGGAAAAAGTACTGATGAAGACAGAAGGGCTTGGAACAGAAGCAACCCGGGCCGGGATCATTACCATGTTAAAGGACCGAAAATATATTGAAGTGAATAAGAACCAGGTCTTTGCAACCGACAAAGGAAAGGTATTGATTTCAGCGATCGGCGATAAAATCCTCGCCTCTCCTGAAATGACCGCCAAATGGGAGCAAAGACTTAGGGAAATCGGTGAAGGGAAAGCCTCCGCCTCCGAATTTATGGAACAAGTAAAGAAACTCTCGGCTAAAATCATTCAAGACGCGACAGAGACATCGGGAGAATGGAAATTCGAAGGGCTGGACACCGAGTCCATACAAAGAACCAATTCAAAATATTCTGCAGGGAAATCGGTGGGCAAGTGCAAATTATGCGAGGGCACAGTCATCGACAAGGGGAAATTCTACGGGTGCTCGAACTATAACAAAACAAAGTGCAATTTTACATTGTCCAAAAAAATGCTAGGCAAACAGATTTCCCAAACAAACGCGAAAAAAATCCTTGATAACGGGAAATCCGATTTAATTAAAGGATTTAAGAAGGCGGATAAAACGTTTGATGCCTATTTGGAATGGAATGAACAGGAAAAGCGTGTAAGCTTTTCTTTTAAATAAATCAATAGAAGCAGGGGGGACCCACCTGCTTCTATTGGTTTCAGTTATTCAGTGACTACAGCTTCCTCCTCAATTTCGGAATAGGCGTCAAACTGCTTCTTGGCCCTGGCAATGGCCGCTTCGCGTGCATTGTACTGTTTGATGGCGTAATCCGTCATGATCGACCAGTCGATGCCATAAACTTCTTCTCCTTCAGTGATGGCAATTGTGTCGTTGATCAACCCGATTGAATATGGAAGGAGATCGTCCATCGTCGCTGTGAACACATCGTACAGCTTTGGATCCTCGGCAATTAGCCTTTGCAATGTATAAGTACCAAAGCCGATATGGCGCCCTTCGTCACGCCCAAGATTAGCTATACCCTCAATAATGCCAGGCAATAGCCCTGTTGACTGAAAGGCAAGCCGGAACGAATGATAGCCTGATTCGGCAAGCATCCCTTCCACGACCATATGGTAGGTCGTTAATGCCTTGATTTGTGCTTCGGGTGAGTTATCGGTATAAAGGGCGTTCATTGCCTGAGGAAGCTTTTCATAGAAGATTTTCTTATAATTGTCGGAGTGATGCTGCGATAGATCCTCCAGCATCCCGACCTCTTGGCGCCATCGCGCAAAAAATTCGGTATGCTTCGCTTCTTCATATAGAAAAGTCGTCAGATAGATCGTGTCCTCAAGTCGGCCTTCGTTAGCCATTGTATAAAGCACTGGCAGGAAGTCCAGCGTTACTGCTTCTTCCCCGGCCCCAAACAGCCCGACCAGCTGTCCCACCATTTTCCTTTCTTTCGGGGTACAATTCTTAATGCTCTCCTTGTCAACCGAAAAATCAATATCCTTTGGGTTCCATCCGCCAAACTTCTTCGCTTTTTCATAGAGTTTATACATCGGATGATTCCAGTCTAACAGTTTGTCTGTTGACGTTTGGAATTGTTCATGAACATTTTTTAATCCTTTCATTTTACCGCCTCCATCATTACAAAATAATGTTGATAGCTAAACTATAACCAATTTAAAAACGGTTACAATAGAACGTAAAGTGTCGTTTTTTTTAATCTTTCTTTTTTAAGTATCCCGACTAATGTCGTATACGGAATCCGATTATTTACGGTATTTATTTTGAAAATTCTAAATCTTATAATAATATTACAACGCATGCCTGAAAATACTTGAACGGATATGCGCTCATGGATAGGAGGAGGAGGATTTTTGAAAGCAGCCGTTTTAAAGGATTACGGCCAACAGGTAACCGTTGAGGATCTAGAACTGCAGGGTCCAAAAAAAGGCGAGGTTCTCGTGAAGATGAAAGCGGCAGGCATTTGCCATAGTGATTTGCATGTGGTAACCGCCGATTTGCCGTTGCCGGTACCTATGGTTCTCGGCCACGAAGGTGCAGGTATTGTAGAAGAGGTCGGGGCAGGTGTCACAAGGGTGAAAAAAGGAGACCATGTCGTTTTAAATTGGGTTCCGGAATGCGGTACGTGCTATTACTGTCATATCGGTCGGAAGGATATGTGCGATACAGCCCAAACCACGGCTGCAACGGGAACTCTGCCAGATGGGACGACTCGTTTTCACAAAGGTGGTGAAGAAATCTACCAATTCAGCATGACCGGCACTTTCAGTGAATTTACGGTAGTTCCTGAAAACGGCGTTATTCCGATTAATAAGGATATCCCGTTTTCCCAGGCTTCCCTGGTTGGCTGTGGCATTTTAACCGGATTTGGAGCTGTCGTTAATACAGCAAAGGTTGTTCCGGGAAGCAGTGTTGTGGTGATTGGTGCAGGCGGAGTTGGCTTAAACGTGATTCAAAGTGCCCGGCTTGCCGGCGCGGAGCGGATTATCGCGGTCGATATTACTGCGAACAAATTTGAAACTGCGCGGTTATTCGGGGCAACGCACACGGTGAATGCCAAGGAGACTGATGTCATTGATCAGGTGCTTCAATTGACGAATGGCAGGGGCGCCGATTATGCGTTTAAGGTTATCGGCAGTCCAGGTACCATTGCGCAAAGCTACAACTGTTTAGGGAAGGGCGGGACTGCAGTAGTAGTCGGGATAGCGCCGCCGCATGTTGATATATCTATTAACGCGTTCTCCTTGCCGGCCCAGAGCAGGACGATTACCGGATCCTGGTATGGCCAAAGCAACCCGATCGTAGACATTCCCAAGGTGCTTGACTTGTATATGGCGAAGAAAATCAAGCTGGATGAGCTGATATCGAAAAGATACACCTCGTTGGAAGGGATAAACGAAGCATTCGATGATTTAAAGGAAGGAAGAGTGGCCCGAAGTGTAGTCGAATTTTAACTTTTTGAAGGAGGAATCCAGATGGCGATTTTTCAGTCGGCAGAGGAAATGTATCAGGTGTTCGAGGGCTTTTTTAATGAAGTAAAGGATACAGAGCAGGCAAAGGCAATAATGTCCTCTTATCAGAAATCTGATCAGCACAATGCGCTTGTTCAATATATTTATCATAATCCGGAAGCGAAAATGGCCTGGGTTGAAAATGACAGGGGGAGCATTGATGTCGTATTTGGTGATGCTGAGGAGCTGAATCCAGAGCTCACATTCGAAATGACCTCAGATGTCGGGCACAGGTTTTGGCTTGGAGAGGTCGATCTGACGCAAGCGTTGGCACGCCAGCAAATGAAAGCCACCGGCCCCCTTTCTAAATCGTTAAAGGTAGTTCCGCAGCTCAAGCAATGGTATCCGTTGTACCGTGAATATTTGAAAAGAATCGGCCGTGAAGAATTAGCTGTTTAACTAAATCGTTAAATGTAAGCGTTTTCCTTTTTGGTGCTAAATGGTTAAAATATCATATTTGTGAAGGTAGTGAAAAAACAATGGCCATCATATCTCCTGATATCGAAACGGCTTCGCTTTATATTAATGGGGAATGGGTTTCATCCCATACCGGAAAAACCTTTTTCGTTTACAATCCCGCTACCGGAAAGCCGACTGCCGAAGTAAGTGAAGCAAGCGTGGAAGATGTAGACCGGGCGGTTCAGGGTGCAAAAGAGGCGTTTGCAGACAAGCGGTGGCGGGGGATGACTCCCCTTGAAAGAGGCCGGATCCTGCATCAGGTTGCGAGGCTTATTCAAGAGAATCAAATGGAAGTAGCCCAAATCATGACGCGGGAAAATGGGATGCCGATCAATATGGCATTGTTTGTTGAAATCCCGATGGTGGTGGAGTGCTTTGACTATATGGCCTCTCTTGTGGCGCAGCCGATTGGACAAACACAGCCGTTCTCGGCGACTGGTTCCCCGCCGAATCATTTCGTCTATACCGTAAAGGAGCCGCTCGGTGTAGCGGGGCTTATTACACCGTGGAACCTGCCGCTGCTTATGCCGGCATGGAAGATCGCTCCAGCTCTCGCATCGGGGTGCAGCGCGGTTTTGAAACCGGCGCCCGAAACGCCGCTTACTGCGTTAAAACTCGCAGAGCTTTGCCAGGAGGCCGGCGTGCCTGATGGCGTGCTCCAAGTATTGCCGGGCGGCGACGAAGCAGGAAAAGCGATTGTCAGCCATCCGGACGTGCCGAAGATTGCTTTCACAGGCGAGACGGCTACGGGCCGAAAAATACTTGCCGCAGCCGCCCCCTACATTAAGCGGGTTACTCTTGAACTTGGCGGTAAATCGCCAAATATTATTTTTGCCGATGCAGACATCGAGCAGGCTGCAAAAAGTGCATTGTTCGGCTTGTTCTTAAATTCGGGCCAGGTATGCCAGGCAGGGTCGAGGATCTTCGTTCAGGAAAGCGTTTATGAATCGTTTGTGAAGAAAATAGCTGATCATGCCCAAAGACTGACTGTAGGGCCCGGTGATGATCTAACCAATGATTTAGGACCAGTCGTAAGTCACGCACAATTTGAAAAGGTCAATGAATATATTGAAATCGGTTTACGGGAAGGAGCCAAAATGGTTACCGGAGGCAAAAGCGATAGGCAAGAAGGGTACTTCATTAAGCCAACCATATTTGCCGATGTGAAACCTGATATGCGGATTGCCCGGGAGGTAATCTTCGGGCCGGTGGGGGCTGTCCTCTCGTTTGAAAATGAAGAAGATGTGATTGAAATGGCGAACAATACGATTTACGGCCTGGCGGCTGCTGTTTGGACAAAGGATTTAAAGCGTGGGCTCAGACTGGCACAGGAAATCCAGTCAGGTACGATTTGGGTAAACACTTATCAGGTTTTGACCCCTACCGCTCCATTTGGAGGATTTAAGCAAAGTGGTTTAGGACGGGAACTCGGACCTAACGCTTTGGATGCATACCTTGAAACCAAATCCGTGATTGTCGACTTGAATGATCAACCGTTAACATTTTTTTAAGATGCTGGGGGCCCCATTGCGGCCTGGGGCCAGGCACCTATAAAAAGGAGGCTGTTTGATGGAAGTAGCTGAAAAAAGCGCGTTTGGGCTAACCGCAGCGGAAATGGAACAAATCAAACGGGAAATTGACAAGTACAAAGCGGAAATTTCTAAGGCAAAGAGGCAAAGGAAGATTGTCGGAGTCATCGCCAAACATGGACTTGGCTATATTCTTAATGATTCAAACATCTTTCGCCTGTTTAGAAAACGGAATCGTTCCCCCGAGGAAAGTGAAAAGCTCCAGAAGATTGGCAGACGGATGCGGATGGTCTTTGAGGATTTGGGGCCTACGTTCATCAAGCTCGGCCAGGTATTGGTGACGAGGAATGATATCTTGCCTGAAGAAATTACATTGGAGCTGGAATCACTGCTTGATAAAGTACCCCCGATTCATTTTGACTATATTAAATATATACTGGAAACGGAGCTTCCTGAAGGACTTGATACATTTGAATCGATCGATGCTGAACCGATTGGGTCGGCTTCACTTGCCCAGGTTTACCGCGCCCGCCTGAAAACAGGCGAGGATGCAGCTGTAAAAGTGCTTCGCCCAACTGTTGAAAAGCTGTTTCAGACAGATATTTCGATCATTAAGAAATGGGCCCGGCGCTTGCAAAAGCAACTGCCGGTGGAAATGGCTGCTTCTCTCGATTTAAATGAGCTGTTGAATGATTATTACGGCGGTTCCATGGATGAATTAAACCTGGTACGGGAAGCAAGGACAATGGAAGAACACCATAAAATAGCCAAGGATCGTTTTGAATGGCTCCGCGGACCTGATGTGTACCTCGCTACAAAAAATGTACTTGTCATGGAATTCATTGATGGATGGACGATTAAAGATTTTCCGGTCGACTTTTTTACGTTTGAGGAGCGATTGCAGATCATGCTCGACCTGGCCCATTATTATATCGAGTCTTTTATGAACGGAAACTACCATGCCGATGCGCACGGCTCAAATATACTAATTTGCAAGAAAACAAGAAAGGCGGTGCCGATTGATTGGGGAATGATCGGAAAGATGGATACGATGCATACGCAGGCTATTTTCCGGTTCTTAATGCACACCCGCTTGAACCAGGCGGAAGATGCGGCAGAGTGTGCAATGGATGTCGTGATGCCAACTATATACACGGACACAATAAAGTTAAGGGATCAGTATCGCGCGATGTTTTTGAACTATGTAAACTCAACCCAGGGCGAAAAATATAATTGGGGACGGCTGGTGCTGCAGCTGATCAATATTGGGATGATGAATTATTGTAAGATCCCGAACGGCTTGGCGCTCTGGGCAAAAGCGTTTTCTGCCACGGAAGGCACAGCAAGATGGATTTGTCCGGAAGTTTCCTACCATCATGTCGTGGAATCTGCGGATACGGCAGTGATGAAGGGAGTCATTGGTCGCAGGTTCAACTATCGCGCCAATGCCACTTGGATTACCGAGTTTGTGAAAATGTTTGGCACCATGCCGCGCAGGATCAATAAAATTCTGGAACACTTCTATTACAACGATTTCCGGATGAATATGCAACTGCGGGTGGACAAACGGACGGAGAACATGGCGAATCAAATCATGAACCGCCTTGCATTAACGATGATCGTTGCTTCGATTATCATTGCGACCGGCTTAATTATGAGCAATATGCCGAATGTCGAGTTCTTTGGTTTGACGAAGGCCGCCATCGCCAGTACGGGACTTGCGCTTGGCTTGGTTTTAGGTCTCTATTTATTGTGGCGGATATGGCGGACAAGAAAGACAAGGTCCTTTTTTTAGCGGGGATTAGCATGTTTGTGTAAAATACGTAATCGTATAGGAGGAGCAGCATGCGAAATGAGCAGGAAAAAAAGACAATGAATGAGCGGATCCAGGCCTTTTATGCACAAAGCGGCGGCCCGAATAACCCCCAAATTAGTAGAATCATTGAAAAACATCTGCTGGACGGCAAAGATCATGGCACCCCAGGAAAAAGGGAAACATTTAGAGACGCGATTCGGGATGTGTTCCTTGATGACTATTCAACAAAGGATATCGTTATGTGGCTATTGAAAACCAAATACGATATCGGCGATCGTTGGGAGGAGCTGATCAAAGCGAGATCGGGCGAGCTGGGCGCTGCTGCAAAGGAAATGCAGGGCGATGAATCAAAGCTCGAACAAATGGAAGAGCGCCTTCTAAGGATGGAAGAAAATCTTAATAGGCTAGTTGCCCATCTGCAACAGCCAGACGATAAGAATGGGTTCATTAATAAGGGAACATCCGTCAATCAAGCAGAAATAAGCAAGCTATCTAAAAAAAAGCTCATTTATTAATTTCATTTTATACCTTGATTTCATAAAAAAAGCCATATGGGGCATTTGCCCCCAGGCTTTAACATTTTCTTATATTAGACCTTGGCGAATCGCCATAGCAATAGCGTGGGCCCGGTTTTGTGCATCCAGCTTTTTCATTGTTTCAGAGATATAATCTCTTACTGTATATTTACTTAGAAACAACAGATCAGCTGCTTCATCGATTGTTTTCCCATCGGCCATTAAACGCAGTATCTCTATTTCCCTATCTTTGAGTGCTGTTTTTTTAGGGGATGACCACGTCTTTTCAAGATTGCTGGAATATTTGGACAGAATTTCACCGGCATGCTGGCCGAATTTTGTGATTACAGATAGAACTGAATCGGATACCTCGAATGTATTTCCTTCCCCTTGATCCAAGAATACACCGCCCCATATTTGGTTGTTGGAAGCACTGTAAATTGGGGCAAGGACGAGTGATTTTAATTCAAATTGTTTTACGAATTTCTCTGGCAGAATCACTTCCGCATTTGATACATAAATCGGCTGCACATGTGTCATCTTCTTTTTGATCGTAGGGAGATTGTTTAAGTTTTCATTAATTCTCCTAATATCATTCGTATTAATTTTATGGCCCATCACACCGATGCCGATCTCCTCACCATTTTCCGTTTCCGTGTAGTAAAATAAAGCAGCCCGTTTAAACGGCAAGTAATTTACGAAACCGTTTACAACTTTGTCTACGGCTTCCTCAAAATTCCTCGCAAGCATAATCCATTCATCAAAAAGGATGAGTGAATCCTTCCATTCGTTAGTCATCTGCATATTTTGAAATACATCTTCATTTTGCTGCAAAAGCTGCAGAGACAGTGAAAAAAAGGGCTTTATATGCTCCCCATCGCTTTTATGGATGCAAAATAAATAAGTATCCGTGCCCGCGGTTAACGGAAAGACCTCCAGCTCGTTAACAGGAGTTGAGCAGTTAAGCAGACGGAGTATCGCATCGGATAGAAGCGTGAGTGATGGACCTTGCAGCGTCATGATCATATTTTTCCATGTGTCATCTATGATAAGCTTTTGATGAGAAGTGAAGCTGACAATTCGGAAACCAATCTCATCGCTTACGATTTTAGCAGCCCAAAGGAAATGATTTTCTTTTTGTTGAAACAAATGCGAGACGAAATAATCTACATTTATCATTTCTGTTTTTGTCTTTGAAAGAAAAGATTGAACGGTCAATGAAAACAGATGTTGGATGGATTGATGAACATGAAATTCAAACGTGTTATTTTTACCGATGACCTTGTGAATGGCATTTTCCAGCATGGTAAAAATCAAAATGAGCTTTTGAGAGTTGAATGGATGTTCGTTATGATTGGACCATTCCGCTTGCAACTGTCTGAAAACAGGATCGGCGTCATTTGTACAAAGGCTCGGAAGATGCTTCCAAAATAATTCAGGGATACGTTTGAGCTGTTCCCGGCCATTGGGTTCGGGGTCAATCAGCTGTTGATTTTGGTTGATGCGATAAAAAACATAATCCCATTCCTTTTGAATATCGCCTTGATGGGAGTTTATGATGGAAGCAGCTTGCCGTATCAGTTGATCCATTTGTTTTTTCATGGAAATGACCAAACGACCATCCTCCTTTAATGCATCATTAAAGATATATAAATATATTCAGAATTTTCCATTATTAATAAGCATAGTACCAGAATATTATCCCGTCAAGTAATATGGTGGTTCTTGTTTCAAGAGTGATATTATAGTAAAATTCTTATGATATACGTTTGAAATGAGGGGATACGGGATGCCTACACCGAGTATGGAAGACTACATAGAACAAATATATTTACTAATAGAAGAAAAAGGGTATGCGCGTGTTTCCGATATTGCGGAAAACCTGTCCGTACATCCATCCTCCGTAACGAAAATGGTTCAAAAGCTTGACCAGGAAAAGTACTTGGTCTATGAAAAATACCGCGGTCTCGTATTGACCCCAAACGGAAAAAAGATCGGCAAACGGCTTGTATACCGCCACGATTTACTGGAACAGATGTTACGGTTAATCGGGGTGAAGGAAGAGAATATATACCGGGATGTTGAAGGAATTGAACATCATTTAAGCTGGGATGCCATTGACAGGATAGGCGATCTCGTCCAATTTTTCGAAGAATCCCCGAAAAGAATGGAAGAGTTAAGAACGATCCAAAAACTGAATGAAACCGAAGACGAAGAGTAAGCCGAAAAACCGGCTTATTTTTGTCGCCGGGATTTGGCGCAGCTACACATATGCAGATAGAGAAAGTTTATCCTTTCCTTCTGCAAGTAAAGGAGAGGGGACAATGAATAAAAACGGCTGGCATCAAGAGGCCGAAAGAAAATGGGATTCTTTCGCCGGCAAGTGGGCAAGTAACTCCCGTGAAATGTGGGACAATGGAAGCCGCAAGAAAATCATTCCGTTTTTTTCTAAGTACGTTCCTGAAGGTGGGAAAGTAAGCGATCTCGGATGTGGTGACGGTTATGGTTCTCTGTTGCTTGCCAAAAGGGGTTACGAAGTCATCGGACTGGATATCTCCAGTGAAATGATTGATGCGGCCAATCAAAGAGCCGCTGACAACAGCCGTTTATCCTTCATTCGGGGAGACCTCGCTAAACTGCCATTCCCGAATGAAGAGTTTGATGGGGTGATGGCCATCAATTCAATAGAATGGACAGAGTCCCCGCTTCAAGCCTTAAACGAAATCAAACGAATTGTAAAGCCAGGGGGATACGCCTGCTTCGGGATTCTGGGCCCGACCGCCGCACCAAGAGTAAATAACAGTTACCAAAGATTGTATGGTGAAAAGGTCATCATCAATTCGATGCAGTCTTGGGAGTTTGAACAGCTTGCGATAGAAAATGGCTGGGAGCTGTTTGCCGATACCGGTGTGGAAAAACGAGGCGTCGATGTTGATAAACTTGCCGACCTACCGAAGGAATTGCTGCAGGCTGTATCATTTATGTGGTTGTTTATTTTTAAGAAAAAAGCAGCGAACGAGCAACCGAATCAGAGCTAATACAAAAAAACATCCCTGCCGATTTAATGATTGGCGGGGATGTTTTGCTCGATGATCTGGATTTATGCTCGATGATCCGGATTTGGGCTCGATAGATTTATTGTTAAAATACTTTGGAAGATGTCTAGCTACGACATACAGGACGTGCAAGTGCCGACGAAGACATACGATGTAGCGGTCTTCGTCGTTCTTCCTTACTTGCAGGGCGCTTTCGCTTTTCGATTAGTCCCATTCAAATGGCGTTTCTTGATATACATAATAATTGAGCCAATTCGAGAATAGTAAGCTTGCGTGGCTTTTCCAGCGATAAACTGGTTTTTTATCTGGATCATTATCAGGAAAATAGTTTTCCGGTAATTGAATAGGCACTCCTTTTTGAAGATCGCGATAGTATTCAACGGAAAGTGTATCCACATCATATTCAGGATGCCCGGTAATCATGATTTGTTTGCCATCTTTTGATGATAGTAGAAATATCCCAGCCTGTGGAGATTTAGACACAATCAGCAGATTGTCATGGTTTTCAAGCTTCTCGGTGTCGATGTCGGTATGCCTTGAATGCGGAGCCAGAAAGGTTTCATCAAAGCCCCTTACAAGCTTGGTGTTCGGCAGAAGGACGTCATGCTCGAAAATGCCAAAGCATTTTTGTGGAAGGGCATGTTTGCCTATGCCAAAATGATGGAACAATGCTGCCTGGGCCCCCCAGCATAAATGCAAAGTTGATGTCACATTCCCTTTTGTCCAGTCCATGATCTCTTTAAGTTCATCCCAATAGTCTACTTCTTCGAACTCCAGCTTTTCAACCGGGGCACCGGTGATGACCATGCCATCGAATTTCTTATCCTTCACATCCGCAAATGTATTATAAAATTGATCCAAATGCAGCCTGCTCGTATTCTTCGATTCATGGGAGGATAACCGCATAAAAGAAATATTGACCTGGATCGGTGTGTTTCCCAAAAAGCGGAGGATTTGAGCCTCTGCCTTTTCTTTTTCAGGCATTAAATTTAAGATTATGATATTTAAAGGACGAATATCCTGCTTACTTGCGCGTTCTTCATCCATCACGAAAATATTCTCGTTTTCCAATATTTCTTTCGCAGGCAGCTGACTAGGAATTTTAATCGGCATGTATGTACCCCCTGTTCCGAAAATTCAAAATTGCATTATGTCCATTATATATAAATTAGTGCGCTACCGCACCAATTTAGAAAAAATATTAGTATTTCCTTTTAGAATCAGCGTAAAGTGATAAAATGTTAATAGTTTAGTCGAGAGGCGGAGAAATGGTCAATGAAGTCAAAGGCAGTTTTCAAGAGCGACATTGAAATCGCTCTGAGTTCTGAAATGAAAAACATCCAGAAAATAGCAGCTGAAATCGGGATTGGTGAAGAAGAAATCGAGCTATACGGAAAATATAAAGCAAAGCTTTCTTTTGATATGCTGAAGAAGCTTAAGACGAAAGAAGACGGTAAACTCATACTGGTAACCTCGATAAATCCGACAAAAGCGGGTGAAGGAAAGTCTACCGTGACCGTAGGGCTTGGGGATGCTTTAAATAAAATCGGCAAAAAAGCGATGATTGCCATGCGAGAGCCTTCGCTCGGACCTGTTATGGGATTGAAAGGCGGAGCGACCGGCGGAGGGTATGCCCAAGTTCTCCCAATGGATGAAATCAATTTGCATTTTACCGGCGACATCCACGCAATTACGACGGCCAATAATGCGTTAGCCGCATTGATTGATAACCATGTCCAGCAAGGAAATGATCTGAAAATCGACCCGCGCAGAATCGTTTGGAAACGTGTGCTTGATATGAACGACCGTGCCCTGAGAAACGTGGTGGTCGGTCTTGGAGGCCCCGCGCATGGGACTCCGAGAGAAGATGGATTCGATATTACTGTCGCCTCAGAAATCATGGCCATCTTATGTCTGGCGGATGATCTGGCCGATTTGAAGGTTCGTTTGGCAAAAATGGTGATCGCTTATGATTACGGGCAAAACCCGGTGACTGTCGGAGATTTGCAGATAGAGGGTGCGTTGACACTGCTGCTAAAGGATGCGATAAAGCCAAATCTGGTCCAGACGATCGAACATACACCAGCCCTGATTCACGGGGGCCCCTTCGCAAACATTGCCCATGGCTGCAACAGTGTAATCGCGACAAAGGCGGCTTTAAAGCTTGCTGATTATGTCGTGACTGAGGCTGGTTTTGGAGCGGACCTCGGCGCAGAGAAATTTTTGCATATCAAAGCAAGAAGTGCCGAGATTAAACCCGAAGCGGTCGTAATTGTAGCGACGCTTAGAGCTTTAAAAATGCACGGGGGATTAAACAAAGAAGAGCTGGTCAATGAGGATGTATCCGCACTTCAAAACGGCTTTGAAAATTTAAAGAAGCATGTTGAGACAATCAACGAATTCGGTCTACCTTTTGTCGTAGCCTTAAACCGGTTCAGCACTGATAGCACCAGAGAAATCTCGCTGTTTGAAAAGCTGTGCAAAGAGAGTGGTATCCCTTTTGCGATGACAGAGGTATGGGAAAAAGGCGGAAATGGTGGAGTCGAACTGGCAAACACACTGCTCGGTGTGATTAAGAATAATCAAAAGACTTTTAAACCACTATACAACCTTTCTGACTCTTTAGAACAGAAGATCAGGACCATCGCCCAGAAGGTTTATGGCGCTTCCGATGTGGAGTTCAGTTTGGATGCAAGAAAACAGATGCTTCAATTTGAGAAAGAAGGCTGGTCGGATTTGCCTGTCTGCATGGCGAAAACGCAGTATTCCCTTTCAGATAATCCGCTCAAGCTTGGGCGCCCTAAAGATTTTGTCATAACGGTTCGCTCTTTAAAACCGTCGATTGGCGCTGGTTTCATCGTCGCATTGACCGGAGATATCATGACCATGCCAGGCCTGCCGAAAAAGCCGGCCGCGATGAATATGAATGTCGATGAGTCCGGAAACGCACTGGGGCTATTTTAAGTGCTAAACGGTAATTTTTTCAGAAGGAGGTGAAGCGGACATGTTTGATCCGACCGCATTTGAAAACATGAAAGTCGTATTGGAGGGCGCCATCTACGATAAAGAATTGGACGGCAAAGCTATTGTCACAAATAGAAAGGATCTCGTAAATCTTTCTACCCTCTCCAGACAATATGAAATTGAAATCAGTCTTCCGGATCATCATGCCTGTAGGTCTTGCATTCTGCTGGAGGCTACTATAGAAAACCTGGCATCCGAGCTTCTGGAAAAGGAATCGGATTCGCAATCAGGAAGTGTGGTGACCGTCCGTTTCACATTGCCCTGTGGAATGGACGAAAAGGAAGCGGTACAATTGATCGGTTCTCTCGAAACCATCTGGGGTAAAGACAGAATCATAGACGTAAGCAGTACTGTGCAATTTTCGAAAGCCGGCGGAAGCCATACCTCCTATTCCGTTGCTTCCGTTTCCTTCGGCAGATTGGTAAAAGAAGAACAAATGGACGACCTGCTGACGATGGCTGATTATATGGTAGATTCATTGGTGATGCTGGAAAGTCACTATGGAGAGTTTTAAAATTGCTTTCAATGCATGTAAAGGGTAATATAACGATACAAAATAACGGGGAGTGAGATGAACGATGTCAGTTTATGAATTTGAGGCTAAAAAAATAGATGGTGAAGAAATTCCATTGAGCCAATATAAAGACGAAGTACTTCTGATTGTAAACACAGCGAGCAAATGCGGTTTTACTCCTCAATATGAAGAGCTCCAAACCTTATATGAAAATTATAAGGACAAAGGGTTTTCCGTGCTTGGATTTCCGTGTAATCAGTTTCTCGCCCAGGAACCTGGTGACGAGCTAGAAATTGACTCGTTTTGTAAGCTGAATTATGGTGTAAAGTTCCCAATGTTTGCAAAGGTCGATGTGAATGGAAAGGATGCCCATCCACTATTTAACTATCTGACGGAAAACGCCCCCGGGGTGATGGGTTCAAAAGCAGTAAAATGGAACTTTACGAAATTCCTGATTGACCGCAATGGAAACGTCGTAGAAAGATATGCACCGCAAACCAAGCCGCTTGAAATCGAAAGCGATATAAAGAAGCAGCTTTAAAATGGTGGACCCCCATTCCTGACTAAACGGAAGGGGGGCCCCTTTTCTCTTTTTTGGCAGAATCGATACTTTTCTATGAAAATTGAAAATCCGTTCCAAAATTCGAAAACCTGCTACGATTACACCAACCCTTGATGTGAAATTCAAACCCTTATTTGGTTCATTTTTTTCAAGTAAAGGAATACAAATGCCTTACATCGAAATATAATGAATCAGGATTGGGGAGGGATGCGCATGCAACAAAAAACAGCATGGATCACCGACAGCACTGGTTTTCTTGATGAGGAGCTCAAGAAAAACCCCGATGTTTACGTCGTTCCGATGGTAGTGATTATAAACGGAAAAGAATATGAAGACGGCAAAAATATAATGCCTGAAGAGCTATTTAAGCTGATGAAGGAAGAAAAGATAGTCCCGACTACATCACAGCCATCTGTCGGCACCTTTCTGGAGCTGTATCAGAAACTGGCGCGTGATTATGACCGTATTATTTCGGTTCATGTTTCAAGCAAGCTGAGCGGAACGGTAGCATCAAGCATACAGGCAGCTGATATGGTGTCAATTCCTGTCCATGTACTGGACTCTTTGCTCATATCCTTCCCGATGACCATTCTACTAAAAAAGATCATGAGTGATATTGAAAATGGTAGCTCCGTGTCGGAAGCTTTGAATAGAGCGGAAAGTTATCGAGACAGAAACGAGACCTATGTAATGATTGGCAGCCTTGAGCAGTTGCATCGGAGCGGCAGGCTGTCGGGCACCCATTATTTATTGGGGAGCGTTCTGAATGTAAAACCGGTCGTAACCATTGAAAATGGAGCCTTGGAAATAAAAACGAAAGTCAGGAGTGAAAAGAGGGCAGAACAATTACTCATCGATCATTTCTCAGTGTCTTGCACTAAAGGAACGGTAAAGGAATGCTGCATTTTGTACGGCTCCTCGCCTCAGCAGGCAGACAGCCTGAAAAAAACACTCCTTGAAACAAATCCAGATCTGACCCTCCACATTTATCCATTGGGCACTGCAATCGGTGTCCATGCAGGAGACCGCACGATTGGCCTAAGCTGGTTTCAAGATTGATTAACAGCAAAAAGAGATTTTTACACCCGTTAAGCCATCCTCTTTGTTAGCAGAAGGGAAAGCATAAACTTTCCTTTCTGACTACGTCTAATCTCCGCCTTTAGGCTCGTCAATCGACGAGTTTTCTTTATTTCTGATTATCAACCCAATTTCCTTTTCATTGGCGATACTCATGATAAAATAGTACCGATAACCCAAAAGGAGAATGATATGAATCAATCTTATATACAGAAAGCTGAGGAGTTCGTAAAAAACCAGCTTGGCAGTGATGCGAGTGGCCATGACTGGTTTCATATTGATCGGGTACGAAAGCTTTCTTTGCATATAGCAAGCTCGGAGGCTACTGGGGATTTATTCGTCGTCGAAATGGCGGCGCTTTTGCATGATATTCCCGATGGTAAGTTACATGAAAATGAAGAGGCTGGTTGGGATATTCTCCTGAACTGGTTCAAAGAGATAAATTTGTCTGAAGATCGGGAAAAAGCGATCATCAAGATTATTTCCACGATTTCCTTTAGCGCAGGGATTTCCGATCTTCCATCGATTGAAGCAAAGATTGTCCAGGATGCGGACCGGCTTGACGCGATAGGAGCGATCGGAATCGCCAGGACCTTTGCTTACGGCGGAAAAAAGGGACAGCCAATGTATGATCCTTCTATTCAAGTCAGGGAGAATATGACGAAACAGGAATACCGTTCAGGCAATAGTACTTCCGTTCATCATTTTTACGAGAAGCTGCTATTATTAAAAGAAATGCTGCATACGAGCACGGCAAAAAAGATTGCAGCCGAACGCCATGATGTTATGCATCTTTTTTTACAGCAATTTTATAAAGAATGGGATGTTAGATTATGAAAGTGTTCAGTATGGAGAATCTTGAAAAAATGCAAGGGGAGAAACAAATTTTCAAGGATATCTCCTTTTCCATAACGGAAGGCGACAAAATTGGGATTATCGGCGTGAATGGCACGGGGAAGTCCACGTTATTGAATATTATTTCCGGATTGGACGAAAGCGACGGAGGAACAAAGGATCATCCAAAGGACTACACGATCTCCTATTTATCACAAGCCCCGGTCTTTGACGAAGAACTGACAGTGTTTGAATATTTATTTGCCGCTGATACTCCGGTCTTCTCCTTGATAAAGAATTATGAAAAAACATTGCTGCTTTTACAAAGCAATCCTGAAAATACGAACACACAGGAACGGCTATTAAAGCTGCAACAGTCCATGGACGAAACCAATGCATGGGACACGAGTGCCGACGCCAAATCAATCCTGACTAAACTCGGTCTATATGATTTCTCCAAAAAGCTTTCTGAAATGTCAGGCGGGCAAAAGAAAAGGGCAGCGCTTGCCAGGACATTGATTGAAAACCCGGATTTACTTATTCTCGATGAGCCTACTAACCACTTAGATTTTGATAGCATTACCTGGCTGGAAGACTATCTGGGCAATTACCAACAATCTGTTTTATTCGTGACCCACGACCGCTACTTCCTTAATCGGGTTTCCAGCAAAATTTGGGAGATTTCTCAAGGGGATTTATATGAATATAAAGGTAGCTATGCCGACTTCCTTGAGAGCAAAGTGATCCGCGAAGAAAATGAGTCCCTAAAGCGGTCTAAGAAGGAAAGCTTGTTCAAAAAAGAACTGGCCTGGATTCGAACCGGTGCAAAAGCCAGGTCAACGAAACAAAAGGCAAGAATTCAACGGTTTGAAACATTAGATGATGACTTAAAGAATAAAAAATCGAAGGAAAACCTCGAAATTGAATTGAGTGGTTCAAGACTTGGGAAAAAGGTGCTGGAACTGAAAGAAATATCAAAATCGTTCGGAAGCATGCCGATTTTGAATCGATTTTCTTTTTTGTTCAAGCCGGGTGACCGGATTGGGATTGTCGGCAGTAACGGTACCGGAAAGTCGACCCTGTTAAATATTCTATCAGGAACACAGACGATCGATAATGGGGAAATCGAGATCGGGCAAACCGTTAAGCTCGGCTATTATTCTCAGGAAAATGAAGGCTTGGATGAAAACCAGCGGATGATTGAATATATCCGAAAAACGGCAGAATCGATTTCGCTTAAAGACGGAAGCTACATTTCTGCGGCGACGATGCTCGAGCGATTCCTTTTCCCAATGAATACCCATGGAACGCTGATCCGAAAGCTTTCCGGCGGCGAAAAGAGGCGGCTTTATTTATTGAAAATCCTGATGTCAGCTCCAAATGTACTGCTGCTGGACGAGCCGACAAATGACCTCGATACCCAAACCCTCACAGTGTTAGAGGATTATTTAGAATCGTTTGCAGGCGTAGTCATCACGGTTTCGCATGATCGCTATTTTCTTGATAAGACGTGCAGCCAGCTGTTTGTTTTTAAGGGCGAGGGGGTTGTCGATTTATATTATGGACAATTTTCCGAGTTTCTTGAGGAATCGAAAGCAGCCACGGCCGCTGTCAGTGTAAAGCTAACTTCTGTAACAACTGCGCCGGTGAATGAGAATACAAAGAAGAAGAAGCTCACTTTTAAAGAAGCGAAGGAATGGGAAGAAATCGAGGACAATATGCAAGAGATTGAAGAAAGGTTAAACGCAATTTCCAAAGAAATGGCCTCCGCTGGCAGTGATTATGGGAAAGTAAAGGATCTTTCGGACGAAGAGAATGAACTGAACGAAAAGCTTGAAAATATGATGGAGCGCTGGGAGTATCTTGCGGAAAAAGTGGAAGAATGAAAGGCATAGGCTATTAGGCAGCCTATGCCTATGTATTAATCCGAGGATCCGCAGAACTGATATTAACCGGGTACTATGATAAAATTTGTGTTAAAGTCCTTGATTCATTAAAAAAGGAGAGAGCATTCTTGCAAATAAAATCAATTGAACCAACACCAAGCCCTAATACAATGAAAATAAATTTAACCGAAGAGCTTGTTTCCGGAAAAAGCAATAACTACAAGAAAGAACAGGCGGATTCCGCGCCTGCAGTCATAAAAGAAATTCTCCAAATAGACGGGGTGAAAGGGGTCTATCATGTTGCAGACTTTCTTGCCGTGGAACGAAATCCTAAATTCGACTGGAAGGAAATCCTGATTAAAGTCCGTCAATGCTTTGGAGAGGATACTGGCAAAGAAAAAGGCGAGAATACGATGCTTGACCACTATGGTGAGGTATATGTGCTCATTCAGCAATTCAAAGGGATTCCGATGCAAATAAAAATGAATGACGGCACGACAGAAAAAAGATTCGCACTTCCCGACTATTTCGTAAAAGCGGTAGGAGACGCCCAGCTTCCTGATGACAATGTCGTGATCCTTCGAAAATGGAAGGACTACGGTGTCCGCTACGGTGAGATGGACGCAATCGGCACGGAGGTGACAGAAGAACTCATCGCCGCTTATCCGAAGGAAAGATTGCAAACGCTCGTGAAGGCCGCCCAAAGTAGCGATGAGAAAAAAGATACAGTCGTTAAAAGGAATAAAATCAAACTCACGGAAGAAATGCTTGCCGAAGATGATTGGGAAAAGCGCTATCAGGCACTTGATCAAATGGATGATCCAACGGTAGAGGATATTCCGCTGCTTGAAAAGGCATTGGATGACAGCAAGGTATCTATCAGAAGGCTGGCTGTTGTCTACTTAGGGATGATAGAAGATAAAACAGTCCTGCCGGCACTTTATAAAGGGTTGCATGATAAAAGTTCGCCCGTCCGCCGAACAGCGGGAGACTGCCTGTCAGATCTCGGCTTTGAAGAGGCAATGGATGAAATGGCGAAGGCGCTTTCAGATAAAAATAAACTCGTCAGATGGAGAGCCGCGATGTTTTTATATGAATCCGGTAATACCACAGTACTGGCGGCACTGAAGAACGCGGAAAATGATCCGGAGTTCGAAGTGGCGATGCAAGCGAAGATGGCAATCGAACGGATCGAAACTGGAGAAGAAGCAAAAGGTTCGGTTTGGAAGCAGATGACCGAATCCAGACAGCAATAAGTAGCAGAATATATGGCTTTGAGAATGAAAAAGTAAAATCATTCCCAAAGCCATTTTTTTCGCAAAAAGTCCAACAATAAATCTTCAAAAGATAATATTTTTAAAATTATGAGAAAATTGTTGAAATTATCTTCAAAGTTTTCTATATTGATAAGAAAACAAATGGAGGTTTTATGATGGCAAAAGATCTAAGAATCCGCAGCAAAGTCATCAGCGAGGGAGAGACTCGGGTTCCTAACCGTGCGATGCTCCGGGCTGTTGGCTTTACCGATGAAGATTTTAAAAAACCGATGATTGGCATTGCAAGTACGTGGAGCGAAGTAACTCCATGCAATATACATATCGATGAACTGGCAAGAAAAGCAAAATCCGGTGCTAAAGAAGCCGGTGGAGCACCGATGATTTTTAATACGATTACTGTATCAGACGGTATTTCCATGGGTACGGAAGGCATGCGTTATTCTTTGCCGAGCCGTGACTTGATCGCAGATTCCATTGAAACGGTTGTTGGCGGGGAAAGCCTGGATGGCTTTGTCGCAATCGGGGGCTGTGATAAAAATATGCCGGGCTGTATGATGGCGATTGCCCGGATGAATCTGCCGGCCGTTTTTGTGTATGGCGGTACAATCAAACCAGGAAAATTAAAAGGAAATGATGTGGATATCGTATCGGCATTTGAAGGGGTAGGTCAGTATAATGCAGGAACGATCGACAGGGATGACCTGCACCAAATAGAATGCCATGTTTGCCCTGGCGCCGGATCATGCGGCGGCATGTACACCGCAAATACAATGGCAAGCGCGATCGAAGCACTTGGGATGAGCCTTCCAGGAAGCTCCTCCCATCCGGCAGAAACAGATGAAAAACATGATGACAGCTTCAAGGCAGGACAAGCCGTCTATAATCTGCTTGAAAAAGATATCTATCCTCGCGATATTTTAACGAAAAAGGCATTTGAAAATGCAATCACCGTTGTAATGGCATTGGGCGGTTCAACCAATGCAATCCTTCACTTAATGGCGATTGCTCACTCAGCTGAAGTCGATTTATCGCTGGATGATTTTAACCGCCTGCAAAAGAAAGTTCCTCATATTGCCGATCTTAAACCAAGCGGCAAATATGTTATGCAGGATTTGTTTAATGTCGGCGGTGTGCCTGCCGTTATGAAGCTTTTATTAAAAGGCGGCTTGCTTCACGGGGATTGTTTAACTGTGACAGGAAAAACACTTGCCGAAAATTTAGAAGCGTTTCCTGATCTTCTTGAAGGGCAAGAAGTCATTTACCCGCTTGACGCACCACTACGGGAAGATGGCCCGCTTGTGATCCTTAAAGGCAATCTGGCACCAGAGGGAGCCGTTGCCAAAGTTTCAGGTTTAAAAGTGAAAACTATGAGCGGTCCCGTAAAAGTATTCGACGATGAACCGAGTGCTACGGCAGCGGTCTTAAATGATCAAGTACAGGCGGGCGATGTTCTCGTCATTCGCTATGAAGGGCCAAAAGGAGGTCCGGGAATGCCTGAAATGCTTTCCATTTCCGGGATACTGGTCGGAAAAGGCCTCGGTGAATCTGTTGCCTTGCTGACCGATGGACGTTTTTCAGGAGGAACACATGGCCTTGTCATCGGACATATCGCCCCTGAGGCACAGGCAGGTGGTCCGATCGGGCTGATTCAAACAGGTGACATCGTAACGATTGATACAGAAAAGCAAGAGCTTGCTGTCCAGCTAACCGAAGAAGAGCTCAAAGAGCGTAAACTGCAATGGCAGGCTCCGCCTTTGGTCGTAAGAGGAACTCTAGCTAAATACGCAAGACTGGTCTCTTCAGCCTCCAAAGGTGCTGTGACGGATTTGTTTGAAGAAGAAACAGCAAAAGAACGTTCTGAAGTGAAGAGTTATTAATTGAGAACCAGGCCGGAAG
This sequence comes from Bacillus sp. CECT 9360, assembly GCF_918741275.1. Lineage (GTDB taxonomy): Bacteria > Bacillota > Bacilli > Bacillales > DSM-1321 > Peribacillus. The sequence continues at coordinate 43,280 of NZ_CAKKNA010000018.1, read as the reverse complement.
CTTTTGCTTTCGGCCTGGTTTTTTAATCTGCAAAAAAATATGGTGAATATACGTTTCGTTTAAATGGGCTATGTTTTCGTTTGAATCATTAAGTTTCTCGTTTGAATGATAAAAGTCTCCAGTTTAATCGCCATATTTTGTAAAAAAATACCCCCTTACAGATAAAATACATGATGATTGGCCTGTTTCTGCCATTATCAAACTTTTATTTAAATAATAAGGAGCTCTTTACAATTTTTACTAAACAATGAGTTATCAAGACGCCTCCTTTGCACAATAATAAAAGGATGTAGTATGCTAAAACTACCACACGAAAATGTGATAACAGGAGGTTATATTATGTCAATGGCATATGAAGAATATATGAGACAAATGGTTGTACCAATGCGCCAGGAGCTTGTACAGGCAGGTTTTAACGAACTGAAAACAGAAGAAGAGGTCGAGAAGTATATGGATAATGCCGAGGGAACGACACTCGTCGTTGTAAACTCCGTTTGCGGTTGTGCAGCAGGGCTAGCCCGTCCGGCAGCTACACAAGCGGTTCTCGGTTCTGATAAAAAGCCAGATCATTTGGTGACGGTGTTTGCTGGACAAGATAAAGAGGCAACTGCGAAAATGAGGGAGTTTTTCAAAGGAATTGAACCTTCTTCTCCTTCAATGGCACTTTTGAAAGGAAAAGAAGTCGTCCACTTCATTCCGCGGCACGATATTGAAGACCATCCAATGGAAGCGGTTATGGAAAACCTCATGTCTGCTTTTGAAAAATTATCATAAGAAAAATGGAGAGAGTGTCAAAAGGCATTCTCTTTTCTATTGACAGGGAGATTTATTATGTTTGTTACTACCGGTGGACGCACCGATGATAAAACGATAGAAAAAGCGAAGCAAGCGGCGGAGTACTTGGATCTGCGATACGTTCCGCGGCTGAAACGTTCGGTGGCCTCGCTCCAAAGAATTCACGGTGGCGATTGTTTAGTTATTGGAAGACAAAGGCTTGAACTATATAAAGTGAATCAGGCAGAACCTTTTTTCTTTCATCCGAATGTCGCCATGCTAAGAATCAAAAGGCTGCTAAAAGGGAAACCAGATCCGTTTGTATATGCAGCCGGAATCCAAAATGGTTCAAGTGTCCTCGATTGTACGCTTGGATTAGGTGCGGACGCTATCGTTGCGAGCTTCGTAGCGGGGAAAAACGGGAACGTACAAGGGATTGAGGAAAACCCGCTGCTTTCGTTTGTGGTCGAAGAGGGACTTGAAGAATGGTCGTCGGGAAATGAAGCAATTGATCACGCTTTAAGGAGAGTGATCGTTAAGACATCCAACCATCTGGACGTATTACGGTCATGTTCAACCGGCAGCTTTGATGTCGTTTATTTTGATCCGATGTTTGAAGAAAACATTGCAGAGTCAGACGGGATTCGTTCGCTAACTTATTTTGCGGCCAGAGATGAACTGCTAGCGGAAACAATCGAAGAAGCCAAGCGGGTCGCAAAACAGAAAGTCGTGCTGAAAGACTATTTTCGTAGCGAAAGATTTGCCCGGTTTGGTTTTCAAGTCATTGTACGAAAAACCTCAAAGTTCCATTTTGGCTATATAGACGTGCAAGCAAATAAGTGAGCAGTTGATTTAAGCGGAAAAAATGAGGATTTAAGCGAAATAAGAGCCCATTTAAGTGAAAAATATGGCGATTTACGCGAAAATAGTGCTGATTCAAGCGAAAGTTCGCTCCATTTACGCGAAAGTACTGTTCGCCTTATAAGGAAAGAAAAATGGCAGACCGCACAACCCGCCTGCCATTTCTTATGCTAATTAAGATAATCCTCCTCAGTCAGCCCGGCAGCTTTTCCTTCCCGGCTGGAATCAGCTGCTCCAAATAAAGTCCCGTCATGAGGATCTATTTGGATGCCTTGGACATTGCCGATACTGTGGGAAACCTCATTGAAGGCAAAGCCCATGGACTCGAGGCGGCCTTTGCTGACCATGTCCATACCTTGCTCCCATTCGATATGCGGTCCCATTGGCGTGAAGATGCGCGGTTCCTCAATGGCGTCCTTTAAGTTCATATTAAAGTCTATGACATTGATAAGCGTTTGGGAAACAGAACTGAGAATGGTCGGGCCTCCCGGTGAGCCAAGTGTTAAGACAGGTTTGCCATCCTTAAAAATGATCGTGGGGCTTTTAAAGCTGACTGGCCGTTTTCCCGGCTCCACTTGATTCATGCCGCCCGGTATCGAATCGAAATCGGTAAGCTCATTATTCAGCATAAAACCATATTCAGGAACCATGATCCCGGAACCGAATGGGTGTTCAACTGTCGACGTGCAAGCGACGATATTTCCCCATCTGTCATGTACGGTAAAATGGGTTGTCTCACTCAAATCTGCATCATCAGGCTGCTGGACAATATCCCGTTGTTTTACCGTGTCGTACTGCCATGGGTTCCCAAAGTCGATTTCCGAATTCCTGCTTTCCCAATTAATCAGCTTTCTCCTTTGAGTCAGATAATCCTCATGAAGAAGCCCCTTCAATGGCAAGTCTGCAAATTCAGGATCTGCAAAGAATGCTTTTTTATCAGTAAACGTGAGGCGCATTGCTTCGGCGATTAAATAATACTTTTCCCAGGACCTTGCACCGTACTGTTCAAGTTGAAATCCTTCCAGAATCTTCAGCATTTGGATTAATGCGAATCCGCCTGCACTCGGTGCATACGAGGACGCGATTTTGTAGTCTTTATAGGTACCCCAGACAGGCTCGTCCACTGTGATTTTGTAATCGGCAAGATCGCTGAGCTCCATAAACCCACCAAGATTTCTTATAGCTTTGATGATTCCCTTTCCGATCTCTCCTTCATAAAAAGCCGAAATTCCTTCCTTCTGCAGAATCCGGTAGGTTTTTGCAAGATTTTCTTTTTTATAAATGTCACCTTCTTGTATCTTTTTCCCATTTGGTGAAAAGATGGTCTGGGCTTCATCTCCTAAACGGTAATGGAAATTCTCCAGGGCATCAGATAATACCCAGTTAACAGGCACCCCTTGTTCGGCATGCTCTATCGATGGTTCAATAAGCTCGGAAAGAGGTTTCGTCCCGTGTGCTTTACGTGCTTCCTCCATCGCTTTCAATATACCGGGAATGCCAACAGCGGTCGCACAAGTTGACCTTTTTTTAAATGGGATGACCTCTTTATTGTCATCGAGAAACATTTCAGGATGAGCGGCTTTTGGTGCCCTGACATGACCGTCATATATTTTTATTTCATTGACCTTTTTGTTATAAACCATCATAAATCCGCTGCCGCCGATACCAGTCATCATCGGTTCAACGACGTTTAACGCAAATTGGATCGCGATCGCCGCATCGACCGCGTTTCCGCCGTCTTTTAAAATTTTTTCGCCCACATCCGTTGCGACCGGATGGGCCGTGACGACCATCCCGGCTTTACCGGTTGCCGTTTCTCTTTCATGATAAGCCATGCTAATAAGCCCCCTTAAAATGTAAAAGATTAGTTATGAATTTAAAATAACGTAAAGTTCGTTATTGATTTTTCAGCTTGAAGGGTAAAAGAAAACCTTGTCAATTAAATGACAAGGACTTAAATAGTAGTATGTCTAATATTAATCAGTAAATGACAAGTAAACGAAATAAGTTAACATTAATAAGCTCAGAATAACGATTGCAATTGACCACTCCATGACGGGCCTCCCTTAGTTTATACATTAGTATGGCCTTCAGCTACTTATTATTATCCTTTTTTCGTCCTATTAAAACATTTTTGAATAAAGGTTAGAAATAAAGCGAAAAGGCATGTATACTAGAATCATATAAAAACGCATCCACAAAAACAAGAAGAAGTTCGAAAGGAGGGGTTGCCATGAAAGCGGCCAATTGGTTGAAAAAAAGTCTTGTTGTTTTAGTTTCTATTTTAACATTCGGGCTGGTTACCCCTTCCGACTTTCAGTGGTTAGCGCAAGCGGAGGATGGTAAGAGTCCGAAAAAGGATTCCGTACAAGAAGCTGATACACAATTCCTGCATAACGCGACTTCTTATAAAAGGGAATCCGTTAAGAGGGAACTGTTTGTCGAAGAAATGCTTAAGAAGGCGGAGAGAAATTCTTATATGAAATTTGGCGAAAAAATCAATGTGAAAATTGGAGATGAATTTAAAGAAGTTATTCTGCCGAAAATGGAGGAAACAATTGACCAAATTGCCCTGCAGTTTCCGGAGGAAGAACTTATCCAGCTGGCTATTTCGGAAAAACCGGCCACTGGAAGGGGAGAGAAGATTTTTCATATTTATAATGAAACGACAAATGAGGATATAATCCGTTTTCATGTGAGACAGGAAAATCCGCCCCAAAAAGGATATTGGTTTAATTTTCATTACCATACCTATCACGACCAGTTCATTACCCATTACGAGCTTGGTAAGCTTTATTGGGATAAAAATACCCCGCCTAAATGGGCGGATAACGCCTATCTATCTTAAAATTAGTCAGCATAAAAGAAGGACAGTCAGGAATTTGACTGTCCTTCTTTGTACGTGCTTCTGCACATGAATCGGAATAAAAGCGAAAAAAACGTGAAGAAGACAAAAGGTACGATAAAAACGGGCAAAAGTGAATTCATGTTCGGATAAAGGAAAAGGCCGAGAAATACAGAAAACAACAGTAAATCCAGGTATACGAATAACTCTAGGCTGAAAACGTCCAAAACATCTTCAGCAAGTTCAGGGTGCTGTTTTACTATTTCGTGTTTATGATAGTGTCTCATCCCAATCACCTTGTAAGTCTGAATACTATCTATATATGAGCGGGCCGCGCATAGCGTGACACATAATAAGCTGCTTTTTCCAATTATTAAACATTTGTCGCCGTACTATTTTTTTATTTTCATATGTTATAATTTTAATATATGTCAGAGCATCTTCATGATAATGATGCTGTCTGAACCAATTTGAGATTACATCAACAAAAAGAAGTTCTGCTACTTGAGCAGACTTTTTTCTTTAGAGAGGGATTATTATGAATATAAAGAAGCTGGCTTTTATCTTTGCTTTTCCGGCTGTTCTTTTAGGCGCTCTCTTTTCATTTGATTCTCTTCCTTCTGCATCTGAAGAAGGGATCACATGGGCCGAGTTACCGGAAAGTAACCCGTTGAAGCACAAAAAGCTAATCAAGGATAATCAAAACCTTCAACGCCTGTTTCTCTTTTCCAATTCAGTGTTTAATAATGAAGAGGCGTATTCTATTATAAAGACCATCAACAGTCTTCCGCCGTTCATGCTTGATCGATTAGTCGAGAACAATGTGCGGATTAAGTTGTTCACAGGCAGTTTGACCGATAACCGGTCAGCAAGGCATTTAAGAGGAGAAAAGCCGAGAGGCTACACAAATTCTGAACACACATGGGATGATGTGCCGGGAATGGGCGGAACTAGAAATGTTCTCATCAAGATAGGCGCGAGCGGAAAGGGAAGCGGTCATGGCTCAGTCAGCCTCGAGCTTCATGAGCTGGCGCATACATTGGATACGATCGTCTACGGGAATATCCGCGAAGATGAAGGGTTTCTCCGCATCTGGAAAGAGGAAGCGCCTGAGCTTTTTCCGGGACGGCCTTATTTTCTCACCCACCCTGAAGAATACTTCGCTGAATCCTTTGCGATGTATTATTATAAAAACGCTCGCGATAAAACGGAGTTACAAACGAAAGCACCGAAGACTTATTTTTTCATCAAACAACTGGACTGATATTCTGATAGAATAGAGAAGAAGATTTTTAAAAGGTGGGTTACGATGAAGCAATATTTGGACTTATGCAGACATGTCCTTGAAAACGGGACCGAGAAACAGGACCGGACAGGCACGGGGACGATTAGTACTTTCGGTTATCAGATGAGGTTTGACCTGGGAGAAGGTTTTCCGCTGCTGACAACCAAAAAACTGGCTCTTAAGGCCATTATCCATGAGCTGCTTTGGTTTTTGAAAGGTGATACGAATGCAAAGTATCTTCAGGAAAACGGCGTCCGCATTTGGAATGAATGGGCTGATGAAGACGGTGAACTAGGACCGGTATACGGCCATCAATGGCGTTCATGGGGAACAGCGGATGGAAGGCAGATCGACCAAATCTCGCAGGTAATCGAGCAAATTAAAAACAACCCGGATTCAAGGCGGCTGATCGTAAGTGCCTGGAATGTTGGTCAGTTGGAAGACATGGCGCTTCCACCGTGCCATGCGTTTTTCCAATTTTACGTTTCGGACGGAAAGCTTTCCTGCCAGCTATACCAGCGTTCTGCCGATGTTTTTCTCGGTGTGCCATTTAATATCGCTTCCTATGCATTATTAACAATGATGGTCGCCCAGGTTACCGGACTGAAGCCAGGCGAGTTTGTGCATACCTTCGGTGATGTACATATTTATTCGAACCATATGGAACAAGTCAACCTGCAGCTTACAAGGGAGCCGAAGAAGCTACCTGTCATGAAAATTAATCCGGAAGTGACGGACATTTTTGACTTTTCTTTTGAAGATTTTGTGCTCGAAGATTATGATGCACATCCGCATATTAAGGGAGTTGTCAGCGTATGATCTCGCTTATGCTCGCAATGGATGAGAACCGCTTGATCGGCAGGGACAACCAGCTGCCGTGGCACCTGCCTGCGGATTTGCAGTATTTTAAAAACGTGACAATGGGGCATCCAATTGTGATGGGACGCAAAACCTTTGAGTCAATCGGCCGTGTGCTGCCAGGAAGGGAAAACATTGTCGTGACCCGCAATGCTGAATTTGACGCCGAAGGAGTGACGATTCTGCACTCCATCGACGATGTCAAACAGCTGGCTGATTCTTCGGCCCAGGAGCTATTCGTGATCGGCGGGGCGGAAATCTTCAAAGAAATCCTTCCTGTCACAGACCGGCTTTATATTACTGAAATCCATCATGCCTTTGAGGGAGATACTTATTTTCCTGAAATCCAAGAAACAGAATGGGTGCAGCGATCATTAACACCAGGCACGGTTGATGAAAAAAACCGTTATCCGCACGACTTTATTATTTTGGAAAGAAAAAAATAATATCTAAGTCCGCCTCAGTCATTTGAGGCGGCTTTTTTGGTCCAAACTAAGGCATTTATTAACCGAACTCGGCATTACTATCCAAACTAGCGATTTATTATCCGACCTGAGGCATTTATTATCCAAACTCAAAATTGCGTTTGCCAAAGACTTCGTCGCAGGATGTGGTGTTTTTATTAGAGCCGGCATCGACGTAAGCATGAAGCTGCTAATTTTCTTATAAGAATTTTTAGAAAAATCTGTTGTTTTACCAAGCTAAAGTGTTATAATTTACAAATTAAATAACAGTGAAGAGAAAGAGGGATACAATGAATCAGACAACTTCTGAAACCAAGTTGCTTCACATTGAGGATATTCTAATCGCATATAAAGAGTTGAAAGATATCATTTACCATACTCCCTTGCAAAAGAACAACCGTTTGTCTGAAAAATACAATTGTAATGTTTATATAAAACGTGAAGACCTGCAGCATGTCAGATCATTTAAGCTACGCGGGGCTTACTATAAAATGAAAAGCTTGACTGAGATCGAGATAAAAAACGGAATTGTTTGCTCAAGCGCCGGCAACCACGCTCAAGGGGTCGCTTATGCATGCAGTGCCTTAGGAATTCATGGGAAGATTTTCATGCCGGCTACGACACCAAGACAAAAGGTGAACCAGGTAGAACTATTCGGAAAAGAAAGCATTGAAATCATCTTAACGGGCGACACATACGATGATGCTTACGAGCAGGCGTTACTTTGTGCCGAAAAGGAGAGCCGAGCCTTTATTCACCCGTTTGACGATGAACTGGTTATGGCAGGGCAAGGGACTGTGGCAGTAGAGATATTGAATGATTGTGATGAGAAAATTGATTTTGTTTTTGGAGGAATTGGTGGCGGAGGGTTAATGGCGGGTCTGTCTACTTATTTCAAGAGTATCTCACCTAAAACAAAGTGCATTGGCGTAGAGCCTGAGGGCGCAGCGTCCATGAGACATGCCATCAATCTAGGCAAGGTGGAAGGCCTCAAGACGATCGATACATTTGTTGATGGAGCGGCTGTCAAATGTGTGGGAACAAAGACATATCAGATTTGCAGTGAGCTTGTCGATGATATTGTCGTCGTTCCGGAAGGCAAGGTCTGCACAACGATTGTTGATTTATATAATGAACACGCGATTGTTGCGGAACCAGCAGGATCGCTTTCTATTGCGGCTCTTGATTTTTATCGCGAGCAGATTAAAGGGAAGACGATTGTTTGTGTGATTAGTGGCGGCAATAATGATATCGGGAGAATGCAGGAAATTAAAGAGAAGTCGATGCTCTATGAGGGATTGCTTTATTATTTTATCGTCAATTTCCCGCAGCGGGCCGGTGCCTTGCGTGAATTCCTTGATGAAGTGCTCGGACCTGACGATGATATTTCAAGATTTGAATATACGAAAAAAAATAATAAAGAAAACGGGCCGGCCCTGGTCGGAATCGAGTTAAAAAAACAAGGCGATTACCAAGGGCTGATTTCGCGGATGGAGCAGAAGGGCTTTCCTTTTGTGGAAGTTAATAAAAACAGTAATTTATTTCATTTATTAATCTAAAGCTGGAATATCCTTCAACCTTCAGGTAGAATAGTAGAGTATTTCCACGACACATCAACATGATTAAATTGTGAACGAACTATGAAGAATTTGCCATATGCTTTCAAATAGTAATAATAAATACTATACTAACAGTAGATTGTATTAAATACCTAAAGGGGATGTTTCCATGTTTTCAAATATTGGTGTTCCGGGCTTAATCTTAATTCTTGTACTCGCTTTGATCATCTTTGGTCCTAAGAAGCTGCCGGAAATCGGGAAAGCCTTTGGACAGACTCTGCGCGAATTCAAGAAATCGACTCGCGAACTGACGAGCGACACAATGGATGAAGATGAGAAGAAGAATGCGTCAAAATCATAGAAGGGCAATTGGTGTGAGATGAAGCTGTCTTACACCTTTTTATTCGGGAACAATGCAGATTCTTGCGTTCCAAGAGTTCCTTACCATAAAAGAAGGATGGATCAATTTTGGCAGACAAAGAATTAAACCTCGTCGACCATTTAGGTGAATTAAGAAAACGGCTGATCATCGTCGCGGTTTCCTTTTTGGTCTTTTTTATACTGGGATTCATATTCGTCGAAGATATCTATAAATGGCTGGTTGAGGATCTGGAAATGAAATTGTCCGTCTTAGGACCAAGTGACATTATCTGGGTGTATTTCATGATCTCATCCGTTATTGCAATCACAATTACGATTCCCGTATTCGCTTTCCAGCTTTGGCTATTTGTTAAACCTGCGTTGATGCCAAATGAAGTAAAAATCACTTTATCGTATATTCCGGCCTTATTCATTCTGTTTATCGGGGGGCTTGCGTTCGGATATTTTGTCATCTTCCCGACCGTATTAGACTTCCTGCTTGATTTAAGCGGCGATCTGTTTGTGACGAATTTTACCGCCGATAAATATTTTCGTTTCATTTTGACTATGACTTTGCCTTTTGCGATTTTATTCGAGCTGCCAGCGGTAACGATGTTCCTTACTTCCATTGGCGTCATTAATCCATACGTTCTGCAAAAGCTTAGAAAATACGCGTATTTTGTACTCGTATTGATTGCGATCACGATCACTCCCCCGGACTTCATGTCAGATTTCTTAGTGACGGTTCCTTTGCTGCTTTTGTATGAAATCAGCATTTCACTTTCTAAGATCGTCTTTAAAAGAAAGCAAAAAAAGGAAGCATTGCTTGAATCGGAATATGAAACAGAAGAATAAGTGCAATGATGTCTAATCATCCCTGCCTTAAAAGAATCGCTAAATGGCGTGTTTTCTTTACAATTTTGGAGATTTAGTGAAAATTCCTTCATTTTGCGTATAAATAGTTTGAATGGTAGGTGTGAATAGGTATAATACAAAGAGAATTGTAAATGTAGGGAAGTGAATTGATGGGTAAAGTGAAAATTGTAACGGATTCCACGGTGGATATGACTGTGGAAGAACTTAAGAAATACGAGATTGAAATGATACCGCTATCTATTTCGATTGATGGCGAGGTTTATTTAGATAAAATTGAAATTGAACAGAACGATTTCCTGGAGAAAATGAGAAATGCGAGAGAACTGCCGAAAAGCTCACAGCCGTCCACGGGTGCTTTTATTGATGTGTACAACAAGCTTGGAGCTGACGGAAGTGAAGTCATTTCCATTCATATGACCGGAGGCATGAGCGGTACGTTCCGTTCCGCTGAAAGCGCAGCCGGAATGACAGAAACAAAGGTGACGGTTATCGATTCTCAATTCATTTCAAAAGCACTGTCCTTTCAAGTAATTGAAGCTGCCAAAATGGCACAGGAAGGCAAGACTGCCGTTGAAATAACAGAACGATTGACTAAAATAAGAAATCAGACAAGCCTGATCATTGTCATTGACACCCTTGAAAATCTGGCAAAGGGAGGAAGAATCGGAAAGGTTTCTGCCTTCTTCGGTTCTTTATTAAACATTAAGCCTATCGCTATTCTTGAGGACGGTGTTTTACATCCCGTTTCAAAGGCACGCAGCCAGTCGCAGATCATCAAAAATCTGCTTAATCGGTTTGTAGATGATACAAAAGGCAAAGTTTTAAAGGGTGTTTCAATTGCCCATGCCAATGGCCTGGAACTATCCGAAAAAGTAAGAAAAGCTGTTCAAGAAGTATCAGGATTTGAAAACATCACCATTGAGGTAACGACACCTGTTATTAGCACGCATGCAGGTGAGGGAGCAATGGCCCTTATGTATTACTGGGACCCTGAGTAAGTTGATAAGAACATAAATGCAAAGGGGACCCCGATCCAGTTCCGGATCGGAGGTCCCTTTTAAAATCATTGGGGCTCATTAGGCTTCAGGCACCGGAGTCGGTGTTGGCTCGGGGAATCCTTTTTTATACTTATCATCAATATACTGCCGAATTTCCTTCATGCTTTTGCCCTCATTAAATTGATTAATAGACTCCGCTGCCGTTACAACACAAACGTCACATCTAGTGCCATGGTCATCCCAGACGATGGCGCCGTTTTTTTTGTTTTCATGAATGAAGCAATCATAATTATCACGGTGGCCGGCTGATTCACTGCAGCCGCAGTAGCATGGAATATGCTCCAGAAGGTCTTGGTATTTAGCGGCTTCTGCATAGATCGCGGTCAAATCTTCAGGTTTTCCATCTAAAAATTGAGGCATATCGTCGGCTGACTTTGTTTCTTCATGAATATCACCCTTATGTTGCTGATCTACAGAATGAGCATTCTCCTTACTTTCCGAATGTTCGGTAGGTTCGTTTCCGCACCCAGCTACGATTAGAAAAACTGAAAAAAACACTGAAGTGAAAATAGTATATTTCTTTTTCAAAACGATCACCTGCTTTTATATTTAATCGGGTACATCTTATCATATAATCATATGGGAAATACGATTATTCCTATTCGTTGCGAATTTAGCCACAATTCCTAAGCAGCATTTTCCTAAACACTAATTGGGATAAAATGTATATATAAAGAGTATATCGATTCAAGGCGGTGACTGTATTGGGAGAAAAAGTTTTATTTTTCGGTGATTTTGGAATAGACGATATTTTCGCTTTAATTTATTCTTATTATTCCAAACAGATTGATGTTGTCGGGATTGTCGCGGATTACGGGAATGTATCAAAAGAGAAAGCGGTTGCAAACGCAAGATTCCTTCAGCAGCTGTTTGATATTACAGACATCCCGATTGTCGGTGGTGCTTCGAAATCGCTAACGGGAAGTGAGCCTGAGTATTATCCGACGATACATGGTGAGGGAGGACTCGGACCGTTTGAAATCCCGGAAGAAATGGGATCAAATTTCGAGAATTTCCATGAAATCGTTCCACTCATTAACAAATACGGGGACGAATTAACGATTGTTTCGGTGGGGAGACTGACATCTCTTGCTACCGCGTTTATTTTTTTCTCAAACGTGATGAAAAAAATCAATAAGATTTATATTATGGGAGGCGCTTTCCACTATCCCGGCAACGTAACTCCTGTCGCAGAAGCGAACATATACGGAGATCCTTACGCGGCCAACATTGTTTTTACAAATTCTCCGGTCAAAATAAATGTCTTTCCTTTAAACGTGACACACCAAGCCATTGTTACTCCTCCTATTATCGAATACGTCCATTCCGTTATAAAACAAGTCGATCACCAGATGGCTGAAATCACGATGCAAATCTATACGTATTACTATCAGGCCTACAAAGAAATGATGCCTACGATTGCAGGGACTCCGCTTCATGATCTTTTGGTGATATGGGCGTTAGAAAAACCGGGTGATGTAAGGTTCAAGGAGGTTCCTGTAAAAATCATTACGAATAAAGGCGAAAGCTTTGGCCAAACAATCGGTGACTTTCGTGAAAGAAGGATCAAAGCAGACTATCCCAGCCATAAAGTTGCGGTTGACTTTAACTATGCCCGATATATTAATTCCTTTGTGGAAACATTTATTTCTAAGGCTAACCATAAACAATCGTTTTTATAAACCTGAACCATAACAATATTATTCTTCCATACCATTAGTTCGTCTGCTAGAATGAATAGATGACGAACCGATTACATAAAGGATGGTTAAGGAATGAAGAAGCTTCAATTGTTATTAGCAGTTGTTCTGGTGGCAGGTCTGGTTCTTTCCGGCTGCGGTTCAAACGGAGTACCTGACGCTAAAAACTGGGATGTGGAAAGCTTTACATTTACGGATCAAGAAGAGAAACCCTTTTCGAAGAGTGATCTGGACGGGCGCGTTTGGGTTGCTGATTTTATTTTTACAAGCTGTGAGGATGTTTGTCTTCCCATGACATCCAATATGGCACAGCTTCAACAACAATTAAACGATGAGGGGATTAAAGATGTTGAATTTGTTTCTTTTTCCGTTGATCCCGAAGTGGACTCACCACAGGTTTTAAAGGAATTTGGGGCAAGCTTCAATGCGGATTTTTCAAATTGGCATTTTCTGACGGGATACACCCAAAACGAAATTGAAGAGTTCGCAATGGACAATTTTAAGACGATTGTCCAAAAGCCTGAAGCCGAAGACCAGGTGATCCATGGAACCGATTTTTATTTAATCGATAAGGAAGGGAAGATCATCCGGTATTATACCGGTCTCAACAAGGACCCTTTTGAGGAAATCATTAAACACATTAAAATATTGCAAAATCAGTAAAACAGGTCGCATCCGGCCTGTTTTTTATGTTTGCCAAGTCGATGTTCTTTACTTGCAAGGCGCTTCCGCTTTTCTTTTGACCCGCACAGAATCATGTCTAGGCTAATACAATAAAATAAGATAGATGTCATTGCGGTATGACAGATAGTAAAATGAGATTGGTGATATAATATAGATAATTATGAAGGAAGGTGAGAGCAATGAAGACAAAAATCACCTATCTTTTCTTGTGTGCTATATTACTATCAGCTTGTTCCCACATGAGGCCAACTTATCTGGAAAGTATGGCGGGCCAATATAAAAGCACAAGTCTCGTTAAGAAAGAGGCAGTTCCGTTAGCGTTCTTTCCTGATCCGATCGAGATTGTTTCGATTGGAGATTCACTTACTCAAGGGGTAGGAGATAGCACGAAAGCTGGCGGATATTTGCCGTATTTAAGGAACCGGTTAGAGAAGGAACCACAGATAACTGCTGCCCATTTGATCAATCACGGCAAGCGGGGCAACAGGTCAGACCAACTGTTGAAAAGGCTTGACAGCAACCTGCTCCGGGAGGACATCGAAAAAGCGGATTCAGTGGTCATTACTATTGGCGGCAATGATATTATGAAGGTTGTGCGTGAAAACTTCTCGAATCTAACGATAGCTCAGTTTGAACAAGCAAAAATAGGGTATGAAGAAAGATTAACAAAGATAATTAACAAAGTCCGTTCATATAATGGCAATGCGCAAATATATCTTGTCGGCTTATATAATCCATTTTCCAAGTGGCTGACTTCATTTAAGGAATTGGATTTTATCATGAATGATTGGAATGAAAGCGGTAAAGAAATCATCACAGACTACGATGACGCCTATTTTATAGAGATAGGAGATATTTTTAGTAAGTCAAAAGAGGATTTGCTTTTTTCAGAAGATTATTTTCATCCTAATGACCGCGGATATGAATTGATTGCTGCACGGATTTATAAAAATATGGAAGTTAACAAATTCGGTGAGGATACACTGGAGGCTAGTGCGAAAGGGATTGGGGAATAACAATGAAAACACGAAAGTGGAAGTATTTATTTTTTGGCTTGCTTGTTTTAAATCTTTTGGCTTTCTTAACAATTTTCATCCTGGCTGTCTTACCTGCAGATGATCGGGAAATTAAACCGGGGATTTCAAGAGAAGATGACATTGAATTTCAAGTGAATACGAATAAAAGTGATCTGAACAGGCTGATAAACCGATATTTGGCTAAAGAAGGTATGACCGGGCCGATTCATTATGAAGTATATCTAAAGGATGATGTCGAGCTGTTCGGAACGCTTCCTGTATTTGGGGAAGATATGGAGCTTAAATTATCGTTTGAACCGGAAGCACTAGAAAATGGCGATCTCATTTTACGGCAAAAATCGATATCACTTGGGCAAATGAACCTGCCGGTGTCATATGTGTTGAATTTTGTCAATAATCGCTATAAAACACCTGAATGGGTTAGTATTCAACCGGATGATGAATTGATATATATATCCTTGCAGAATATGGAGTTGGATAGCGATGCCAGAATTAAAGCCAAGAAATTTGATTTAAAAAATGATGACATTTCGTTTTTGCTGACGGTTCCATCTAAAGAATAAGGTATAGCGACAAGGAGTGGTATCCAAAATGCCAGGCCTTAGCTATACCTTCTTAATTTTTACTCGCTAATCCTAATTTGTGACCGAGTAACTCAATTTGTGAATGCTAATTTGAATTTTCTGCTCGAATATCCACATTTGTGCTCGATAATTCGGGTTTCTGCTCGATTATTAGAATTTGTGCTCGATGATCGGAATTTGTGCTCGATGATCGGAATTTGTGCTCGATGATCCGGATTTGTGCTCGATGATCAGGATTTGTGCTCGATAATCGAAATTTGTGCTCGATGATCAGGATTTGTGCTCGATAATCGGAATTTGTGCTCGATGATCCGGATTTGTGCTCGATGATCGGAATTTGTGCTCGATAATCGGAATTTGTGCTCGATGATCAGGGTTTGTGCTCGATAATCGGAATTTGTGCTCGATGATCCGGATTTGTGCTCGATGATCGGAATTTGTGCTCGATGATCCGGATTTGTGCTCGATAATCGAAATTTGTGCTCGATGATCCGGATTTGTGCTCGATAATCGGAATTTGTGCTCGATGATCGGAATTTGTGCTCGATAATCAGAATTTGTGCTCGATGATCAGGATTTGTGCTCGATAATCGAAATTTGTGCTCGATGATCAGGATTTGTGCTCGATAATCAGAATTTGTGCTCGATGATCAGGATTTGTGCTCGATAATCGAAATTTGTGCTCGATGATCTGAATTTGTGCAATATACAAGAAGACTTATGGAGTAGCTCTGACTGCCTCTAATTCCGGTGATTTGCCTGCAAATCCTACCAGAAAAATAGTATAGGCAGTATCCGGGTCAAACTGTTGTCCTTGAAGCTCAAGAACCGTCTCGCTCGTGCCTGCTGCACGGACCTCAAAGTCGACAACCATTGGAGTCAATCCAAGATAACTCGTGCCTCTTCTAAAAGGTAAACCCCGAAATACGACATCACCATTTTTGGCAGCGATATCTACGGCTTGAGCATCGGATGATAAGTGGACAAACCTCACTTTGGATTCTCTTTCCGGTACAAAAGGATTGTCCTCAATGGTGGCCAGCCTTAAGTTATCCGCCGCACCCGCTGCAGCCAGTGTATAGAACGTTTCGCTTTTTATCTTTAATTTGTAACTTAATAAGGCAGAAATCATTTCTCCTGTCGGATAAATATCAATTTGGTAATTTCCTGCAGGAACTGATAAATAGTTGCTGAGTGTTTTGTAAGGGATATCCTTGAACGCACGCAGTTCATTTATAAAAATATCCACGTTCGGCCCGTCTGGGGATCCGTGTAGAAAACGAACCTTAGCAGCATTCTGATCAGGCTGGTATTGCCGTGTCTTTGGACTCATAGCTTTCTCCATGCTTTGCAAATGTTTTTGGTAATAGTGGACATGCAAATCGGGACGTGTGTATTTATAATAGTTGGCGAGCAAGTCATACTTCGCCGCTTTATGGAAATAATGATCGCTATTTTTGTTTGGCATCCGTTTCCCTCCTATTCATTTCTCATTTCCTAACAAAGTATGCACGTGGACGTGGGCAGGTGTCAGAAAAAACATATAGTCAAATTGGATATTGCAAATCATTTTACATCGTTAGTAAAAAACGATAAAATTCATTAGATAGATAAGGGTTTTAGCTGAAATGGAGGATGGTAGCAATGACAGTTGAAAAAGCAACTTTTGCCGGCGGCTGTTTCTGGTGCATGGTAAAACCGTTCCACGAACAGCCCGGAATTGAATCCGTCATATCCGGATATACCGGTGGCACAAAAGCAAACCCAACCTATGAAGAGGTCTGCTCTGACACAACCGGTCATTTTGAAGCAGTTCAAATAACGTTTGATCCTGAAGTGTATCCATACGAAAAACTTGTTGAATTGTTTTGGCAGCAAATTGACCCTACTGATGAAGGCGGCCAATTTGGTGATCGGGGAAGTTCGTATCAGACTGCGATTTTCTATCATAGCCAAGAGCAAAAACAAATCGCCGAGCAATCGAAGGCTAACTTGCAAGAGAGCGGTCGTTTTTCCCGCCCAATTGTAACACCGATCTTACCGGTGAAAGAGTTTTATCCAGCTGAGGAATATCATCAGGACTACTACAAAAAACGGTCGGCACATTATAACGCTTACCGCGTTGGTTCGGGCCGGGCTGGGTTTATTGACAAACATTGGGGTGAATCGAATGAGTAAATTTGATAAAGAAGAATTAAAGCAAAAACTGAATCCATTACAATATGAAGTAACGCAAAATAACGGGACGGAGCCACCTTTTCGTAATGAATTTTGGAATCATAAAGAAGAGGGATTGTATGTCGACATCGTTTCCGGAAATCCTTTGTTTACCTCAAAGGATAAATTTGATTCCGATTGTGGATGGCCGAGCTTTACAAAACCGATAGAAGAGGAAGAAGTGACCGAAAAAACGGATTTAACCTTTGGAATGAGACGCACGGAGGTACGCAGCAAAACAGCTGACTCCCATTTAGGGCATGTTTTTAATGACGGGCCGGGACCGACGGGGTTACGCTATTGCATCAATTCCGCAGCATTAAAGTTTATCCCTGTAGAAGACCTCGAAAAAGAAGGGTACGGGGAATACACAAAGTTATTTAATTAACAATAATTGCAACAGAATAATATCGGCAATCTATCATTAAAGGTTGGTGTAAGGTTTGTTTAAAAAATTGTTCGGCAAGAAGGCGGAAGAGGAAATCGTGACTGCCCCTTTAACGGGGAAGCTTGTACAGCTTGAAGACGTACCGGATCCTGTTTTTGCAGAGAAAATGATGGGTGATGGGCTGGCGATTGAACCAACAGAAGGCGTCGTGGTAGCACCGCTCGACGCAAAGGTGGTGCAGGTTTTTCCAACCAAGCATGCGGTCGGCCTAGTGACGGCAGGTGGCATCGAAATATTGATCCATATCGGTTTAGAAACAGTCTCCTTAAACGGTGAAGGCTTCGAGAGCTTCGTCAAAGAAGGCGACAAAGTTAAAAAAGGCGATAAACTGATTACATTCGATCTTGGAAACATCAAGGAAAAAGCAAGCAGTACGCTAACACCGATCATCATTACGAATGGAGATGCCGTTGAAAGTATCGAAAAGACAACGGAGACTCAATTGCAAAGAGGAGAAACACCACTTCTGACAATCAAGGCGAAATAACAATGAAAAAACTCCGGCCCTTTACAGGGGATTGGAGTTTTTTGTTGTTCTTAATTTACGATTATCGATGCAACCTGGATGATAGAGTTCTCGGATACATTGTTTCGAGATTTTCCACCTGACACTTCAAGGCGGACAGTATGCGGGCCATCTGATAAACCGCTTGCGATATATAGATAACGTTCACGCTCGAATGGCCACCAAGTGCTGATCGCTGTTACGAATTTCCTGTCAATATATACGTTTATTTCTCCGCCGTCAGGACTTCTTAAAAGCTTCACCCCTAGGACCTCGCCATGGAATTCAGATTCAAGAGAACTTCCCTTTTGGCTGCTCGTTAAATAGCCATTTTTCATCGTAAAACCTTGGTTCTCTTTAAAGGAAGAAATCGTCCTAAATTTCTCAAATGTTTGGTCGTTTAGCGATTCGAATATAGCAGTGATTTCTTTGTTCTGTTCTGCATCGTGTGTCAACTGACGATAGATTGCGTCTGCGTATAATTGGTATCCGCGTCCATTTGGATGGACGAGATCCTTAGTTAATTCTTTAGCAGGAATGCCAGTTTCCTGAAAGACTGACCGCATATCAAGGTGAGAGGCATGGTAATGAGCGGAGAGCTTTTCAATTTCTGCGGCAAAGCTGTCATATGTCAAAGAACTTTCCGTAATGGTCATGATTTCAGCATTAGGAAACACAGCCTTAGCCTTTCGAATCAATGATTCATAAAGTACACTGAAATCGTTGGCCTCCATATACTTTCGGTCATTCTCGCCGAAGACGATGAAAACAAGATCTGACTTACCTGCATTTTTAAACTGAGAAAGCTTGTATAATCCCTCGAAAGCAGTTGCTCCACTTTGGACGCTATATTCACCGGACATTCTTATACCCTGTTCGGCATACATCTTGCTCTCCAATACTTTGAACCATCTTTGTTCGGGTGCTTCTGCACCGGAACCACGGCCAATACTGTCACCAATCACCGTATATCTTATAGGCTTCTTCTCCGAAATTTTTTCATAAACGGTTAAGGTCTCATCAAACCCATAAGTGGCTTGGTGTTTTTGAAACGCAAAAAAACAAATCAATAGGACCAATAATGATGCAGCAGCATAAGGTGCAATTAAGCGGCCTTTCTTTTTCAATACATTTCCCCCGGCAAATCAATTTAATTTATAGAATTATTTCTATCTTTTTTCAAATTATACTTCAATATGTAATAGTCTGAAATAGAAAAAATAAAAAAAATTAATATTTGTAAAATAGGGCTAGAGCACAGACAAGGGCGGGCTGTTAGACATATTGTAAGGATGTAATGAGAATGCAAAAATCCAAAGGAGTGAATTCTGTGTACGGATGTGGATGCGACCATGGATATGGCCATGGGTATGACGGGCATGACGGGTATGACAAAGGATTTGGCGGCGGCTTTGCGCTAATAGTAGTATTGTTTATTTTGTTGATAATTATTGGTGCTTCTTTCGGGCATTAATATTAATGAAAAGCCGACCTCTTGGTCGGTTTTTTTTCGTCAAAAAAGGGACAAGTTTAGAGGGAAGGTAAAAATCCATTAGGGAAAAAGCAATATTTACGAATATTAAATAAAATTATTTTAGAAATGTTCGTATTTCAATTGACCTGTTTTGCATGCTTTGTTATAGTTGCATAGGAAAGATTATTAATTGTTTTTAACCGGGAGGAATTATGATGAAATCCCAATATGATGTAATTGTTGTCGGCGCGGGTCCGGCTGGAATTTTTACCTGTTACGAGCTAACGTTGAAGATGCCGGAAGCTAGCATCTTATTGATCGATAAAGGCCACGATATATACCGAAGAAATTGTCCAATCCTGGAACGGAAGATTGAGAAATGTCCTCCGGCAATAGGCAGGAAGGAATTTGCGGGTTGCCTGCCAGCCTGCTCGATTACCAATGGCTTCGGCGGGGCGGGTGCTTATTCAGATGGAAAGTTTAATATCACCAGTGAATTTGGCGGCTGGATGACCGATTATCTGCCGGATTCCCAGGTGATTGATTTAATTAAATATGTCGATGAAATCAATTTGAGTCACGGTGCAACCGATACAATCACAGACCCAATGACGGATAAAGTCAGGGAGATTGAACACAGGGGTTATGCAGCGGGATTGAAGCTGCTTCGTGCGCAGGTTCGTCATTTAGGTACAGAGCAAAACTTAATGATCATGCAAAGCATTTATGAATACTTAACAGAGAAAATAGATATGGCTTTCAAGCAGGAAGTGGAAGACCTTGTTACCGAAAAGGGTGCGGACGGCCATCAGGCCCGGGGAATTTTGTTGAAAAACGGTGAAACGATATTGGCAGACAAGGTCGTCATCTCACCGGGACGGGATGGATCTAAATGGTTGAGCGCCCTTCTGAAGAAAAGGCGGCTTAAGATGTTGAATAATCAAGTCGATATCGGCGTGAGGGTCGAGACTTCCAATATTGTCATGGAAGAAATCAATGAGCATTTATATGAAGGAAAATTCATTTTTAATACTTCGGTCGGTACAAAAGTTAGGACATTTTGCAGCAATCCTTCAGGTCATGTCGTGGTCGAGAATCATTCGGGAATCATGCTTGCAAACGGACATGCATACAAAGATCCGAAACTCGGAAGCAATAACACCAATTTCGCGTTGCTTGTATCCCATACATTTGCCGAGCCGTTTGATAAGCCGAATGAATATGCACACGAAGTATCAAAACTGGCAAATGCGCTGTCCAACGGCGGGCTGATTGTCCAGAAATATGGTGATATTTTAAAAGGGCGCCGTTCAACAGATAAAAGAATCAAAGAGGGTTTCCTTGAACCGACATTGAAGGAAGCGGTTCCGGGAGACTTAGGTCTTGCCTTGCCGTATAATACGCTGAAAAGCCTGATTGAAATGACAGAAGCGTTAGATAAGGTTTCTCCAGGGATAGCCTCGGAGCACACATTATTTTACGGGGTTGAAGCGAAATTCTATTCAGCGCGTCCCAAGCTGAACGACCGCTTTGAAACGGAAATCTCCGGTCTCTATGTCGGAGGCGACGGAGCGGGAATCACGCGCGGGCTAGCCCAGGCAAGTGCCTGCGGTGTCTGGATTGCACGCGATATTGTGGAAAAATCGACAGGGAAACCTGCCCGGCATAAAGAAGCTTTACCCGTATAAGGCGTTTGACTCCTTGGCATCCAGTGCCAGGGAGTTTTTTAATTAAAGTAGAACTTTTTTATTAAATGTCCAGCTAACGCGGGGGGTCATTATAATTATGTGCCATAAAGGCGGCTGGTTATAGTCAAAGTCCTTTATTTACAAGGGGTTGCTTTTCTTATGCAACTTAAAACCACTTTTGATAAAATGGTTTAAATGGAGAGGAGTGGGAAAATGGTGCCTTCTACATTAAAGGCGGGGGATGAGATCCGGATTATCGCCCCATCAAGAAGCATGGCGATCATAAAGGGAGAACAAAGAGAGATAGCGGAAGACCGATTGAAACAGCTTGGATTTAACGTTACATATGGAAAAAATATTAATGATCACGACGAGTTTTTCTCGAACTCGATTGAAGCCCGTGTCGAGGATTTGCACGAGGCATTCGCGGACAGAAACGTGAAAGGGATTCTTACGGTAATCGGCGGGTATAATGCCAACCAGCTGCTGCGGTCAATCGATTATGAATTGATCAGGAGAAATCCTAAGGTGTTTTGTGGGTACAGCGATATCACCGGGCTGAACCTCGCGATTCTCCAAAAGGCAGGGCTTGTTTCCTATTCCGGCCCCCATTTTTCTACCTTTGGCGTGAAAGCGGGATTTGAGTATACGCAGGATTATTTCCTAAAGGCGGTAACAGAAGCAAAAGAATACACGATCGAAGCGAGTGAAACGTGGAGTGATGATGCCTGGTTTCTTGACCAGCATAACCGGACGTTTCATAAGAACGAAGGCTACCGGATTCTCCAGGAGGGTGCAGCCGAAGGGACGATTATCGGCGGAAACCTTTGACCGTGACCTTCAATCAGTCCTTCATCTGCCTGAAGGAGTCAGGGATGACGGATTATGCGCTGGAGCAAATCATCGCTTCCAAAAAAGAATTAAACGGGATCCCGGTCATTGCAAATGCGAACTTTGGCCATGTTCATCCGTTTGCGGCTGTACCGATTGGCGGCAGGGCCAGGATTGCCGCCAAAGGCAGCAAGGCCGAAATCAAAATCTTAAACAACAATTGATAGTTACCCCCCTCGAAGCTGAAACCAGGGGGGTAGCTTTTTTTGGCAGAAAGGAAAGTTTAAACTTTCCTTTGCATAAGTCACCTACGTCTCTGTCTTTGCCTTAAGAGGCTCGTCAACCGACAAGTTTTCTTTACATGCAACAGGGTTCAAAATGAAATAGGATGAAAGATTAAACCTGATCCATCATACACTTTACTATATTGTCATTTTGCTTGCGGCAAAAGGAGAGTGCGGCAGATTATGAAGCAATCATCATTGATTAAACCCGTCCTGGATGGAGATTATCCAATCATCAGCTTTGGTGAAGGTGTTTATTTATATGATACGGAAGGAAAGGAATACCTTGATGCCTCATCCGGGGCTGTTACTGCCAATATTGGACATGGTGTAAAAGAAATCGCAGAAGCGATGTCTGAACAGGCAAAAAGAGTTTCGTTTGTATACCGGTCTCAATTCACAAGCGAAGCGGCTGAATCACTCGCGTCCAAAATCGCATGTCTGACCAATGATCGATTTACCTGGAGTTTTTTTGTGAATAGCGGCTCGGAGGCAACCGAAACAGCCCTAAAGATTGCGATCCAGCATTGGCAGGAAAAAGGGCAGCCGAAAAAAAATCAAATCATCTCCAGATGGATGAGCTATCATGGAATCACTCTTGGCGCTTTGTCGATGTCAGGGCACCCGCAGCGCAGGGAACGGTTTGCGGCCATGCTCGAATCGTACCCGGCCATTTCCGCACCATACTGTTATCGCTGTCCATATAGCCTTGAGCCTGACAGCTGCGGCATGGCCTGTGCTTCGGAACTGGAGTCGGCCATTCGCCGGATCGGTCCTGGAAACGTTGCCGCCTTTATCGCCGAGCCGGTCATCGGAGCCGCCGGAGCCGCCATCTCCCCGCCGGACGGATATTTCCAGAAGCTTAAGCGAATCTGTGAAAAATATGACGTTCTTTTTATTGCGGATGAAGTAATGACCGGCTTTGGACGGACCGGCAAAATGATTGCTTCCGATCACTGGGATGTGGAGCCTGACATCATTGCGTTCGGCAAAGGAATGAGCGGCGGTTACACGCCGATTGCCGCTGCCGTTATGACCGATAAAGTCATGGAACCGATCTTGAACGGTTCAAAATCAATCATGGCCGGGCATACCTTCAGCGCCAATCCCCAATCTTGTGCAATCTCCCTGGCAGTCCTTGAATATTTAGAGAAGAATAATCTTGTTGTTAAAACTGTGGAAGCAGGTGTGTATTTGCGAAATTTGCTCGAAAAGCTTGCGTGCAGGTATTCATTCATTGGCGACATCCGCGGTAAAGGCCTCCTGCTCGGGGTGGAGTTTGCTCAGGACAAAGAAACGAAGGAACCGTTTCCGGTAAAGCTCGACATTACTAATAAATTTGTTTCCTTAGCGGCAAAAAACGGTCTGCTTGTATATCCGGCTTCCGCCGGTCCAGATGGAGTGACAGGTGCAGCCATCATCATTGCGCCGCCTTTAACGATAACGAAAAGGGAAATCGAAGAACTGATCCGGAGATTTAAAAAAACCTTGAATCAATTTGCAGAAATGTTGCCTCATCATTCATAACCAGGATAGAGGGAAGTGAAAACCTTGATAGAAGACACTTTTCATAAAATTTGTGGATTTGCTGATATTAGGCATTTATTCAGGGATGGAATGAGCATCATGTTTGGCGGCTTTGGCGGCATTGGCACACCACCGGGCCTGGTGAATCTCATTTTGGATTCAGGGATAAAGGATTTGACATTGATTGGAAATGATACAGGGTTCCCTGATATTGGGATAGGCAAAGTCGTGAGTGATAAACGCGCAAAAAAAATCATAGTCTCACATATCGGCTCCAACCCGAATGCCGGAAAGTATATGACCGAGGGCGAGCTGGACGTGGAATTTTCCCCGCAGGGAACGCTTGTTGAAAGGATGAGAGCCGGCGGAATGGGTCTTGGCGGCATCCTTACAGACATAGGATTGGAAGAAGAGATTGTAAAGGGAGATAAACAAACGATTACCATAGAGGGAAAAGCCTTTTTAGTTGAAACCGCTCTAACCGCTGACATATCCATTGTGTATGCCAAAAAAGCAGATCCATATGGGAACCTTGTTTTTGACAAAAGTGCCCGTAATACAAATCCCCTCGCTGCCATGGCCGGGACGGTCACGATTGTGGAAACGGCGGAAATCGTGCCGCTCGGTGCCCTTCACCCGGAAGAGATTATTACTCCCGGCGCTTTTGTCAACCATATCGTTAAATCGGAAGGAGTGGATTGGCAATGGGTTTGGGAAGACAAAAAATCGCAAGGCGTGCAGCTGAAGAGCTAAAGGATGGGATGCTTGTGAACCTGGGGATCGGTATCCCTTCACTCGTTCCCGATTTTTTGCCGGCAGACCACACGATCATCTTCCATGCGGAAAACGGAATCGTTGGAATGGAAAAATCACCGGAAGAAGGCATGGAGGACGCTCATTTATGCAATGCAGGCGGATACCCGGTCACTATACGGAATGGTGCTTCGTACTGTGACAGTACGGTTGCGTTCGGAATGATTAGAAAGGGGCTTGTCGATGTAACGATCCTTGGGGCGCTTCAGGTAAGCGAACGGGGCGACCTTGCCAACTGGATCGTGCCGGGTAAAAGGGTACCAGGGATGGGAGGGGCCATGGAGCTTGCTGCCAAGGCTAAAAAGGTGATTGTGCTTATGAATCATCGAGACAAAAAAGGTATGTCGAAACTGGTAAAAAGCTGCACCTTGCCGCTGACCGCAAAAAAGTGTGTACATATGGTCATAACGGAAATGGGTGTATTTTCTGTTTTGGCTGACGTGTTACTTTTAACGGATTTATTTGTGCCGTTTACAATCGATGAAATTAAAACATATACAAAGGCGCCATTTCAGGTTTCAGATAGACTTACGGTTTATGGGGAGTAGACAGGAGGGGTATTGATGGCTCGCGAAAAGGAAATCCATAATTGGTTGAAGCAACATGGAATAAGTGGAGTGAAACTTTTACAGAGGCTTGTTCAGGAACCTAGCAGGAGGGAACAGGAAGGTAAGGCCCAGGCGATTATTGTAGAGAAATGCAGGGAGCTCGGATTGGAAATAGACTTATGGGAAATTGGAGACGATGCCTTGCGTAAGCACCGGCATTTTTATTGTGACCGGAGGGATTTTAGTGGTAATCCCAACCTTGTCGCTGTTAGGAAAGGAAAAGGCAATGGTAAGTCACTGATCTTAAATGGTCACATTGATGTGGTCCCGGAGGGCAATCCTGGCGATTGGGAAGAAGAACCATATAGCGGAATGGTGAAGGATGGGAAGGTGTATGGACGCGGAACGACCGATATGAAGGGTGGGACGGTCTCTCTGCTTTTGGCTCTCGAAGCCATCATTTCTTTGGGAATTGAATTAAAAGGCGATGTGATTTTTCAAAGTGTCATCGAAGAAGAGAGCGGCGGCGCCGGGACATTGGCTGCCGTGTTAAGAGGTTATCGTGCTGACGGGGCCATCATCCCGGAGCCTACCAATCTGAAGCTGTTTCCACTTCAACAGGGATCGATGTGGTTCAGACTGACGATAAAAGGCAAATCTGCTCATGGAGGCACAAGATATGAAGGGGTAAACGCCATTGAGCTTGCTATGGAGGTAATCAACGAAATTAAGAAACTAGAAAAAGAACGGAATGAGGCTTTGAATCATCCACTTTATCAAGACATCCCAATCCCGATCCCGATTAATATAGGAAAAATCTCAAGCGGGGAGTGGCCTTCATCGGTACCGGATACGGCTATTATGGAAG
This sequence comes from Bacillus sp. CECT 9360, assembly GCF_918741275.1. Lineage (GTDB taxonomy): Bacteria > Bacillota > Bacilli > Bacillales > DSM-1321 > Peribacillus. The sequence goes on along the minus strand of NZ_CAKKNA010000018.1, from coordinate 17,132 downwards.
GCAGGTTCGGCATTGCGCCTACTGAAAAAATGGAAGAGGCCCAAAAAGCGCTTGAGAACTGCATAGCCGGTTTAAATGCGACAAATGAATGGTTCTGCGCAAAACCGATCGAATTGGAATGGTTCGGTGCCAGATGGCTTCCATCGAATTTAGAGTTAAACCATCCGTTATTGCAAACCATTTCCGACAGCTTTGTTGAAGTCAAGGGTGAACAGCCTTCGATCGAAGCGTCGCCCTGGGGTACGGATGGCGGATATCTTTCAAATGTAGGGAAAATACCGGTCGTTGTTTTTGGACCGGGAAAGACCGAATTGGCCCATGATGCCAATGAATATATAGAAACAGATAGAATGATGGAAGTGGCGGAAATTATTGCGCTTACCATCATTAACTGGTGCGGCATTGAAGAAACGGCCGTCGATCAAGGGGAAACAAAAAGTGAAACAGTTTGAAACGTTCGTGCTTGACTAAGAAGTCGCAGCGTCCAGTTAAGGGCGAGGGAGGAAAAAGGTGGATAATCCATTACAGCAAAAGCTGATAAAAAAACAGGGATATACGTTAAACATTACAATTGACCGTTTTAACCGCAGGGTAAGAGTCGATGACTACCTCGGGAATTTCAATGGATGCATGACGGAAGCTATTCATCTCGCAGCCGATAGCGATGCGGAAAAACTGATCGTTAAGGCAAGGCATGAAAATTTCCAGGAACTAATCAGCCGGGGGTTTCTCTATGAGGGATCTGTAGACAAATATTTTTTAGGAAGCGACTGTTTTTTCTTTGCGAAATATTTTCAGTCAAACAGGAGAAACAGTGATAAATGGACAGAAGCGGATAACATCCTTGATGGCGTACTTTCACTGCCAAAGAAAGCCTCAATCGCCCCGCCTCAAGGCTATCAAGTACGGAAAGCAAGCGAAGAAGATGCCTCAGGGCTGGCTGACCTATACGGTCATGTCTTCAAAATTTATCCGGTACCGATGAATCAGCCGGAATATGTAAAAAAATGCATGCAGTCTGGAACTGTTTTTTACATATATGAATATGAAGGTCATATCGTCAGCGCCGCTTCTGCGGAAGTGAATGAAACATATCATAATGCCGAAATTACTGACTGTGCGACCCTGCCGGAGCATCGGCAGTTTGGCTTAATGAAGCTGTTGATTGCCAAATTGGAAGAATACTTGGCTGATCACGAAATATATTGTGTGTATTCGATTGCACGAGCGCTCTCCTACGGGATGAACGCGGTGTTTTTTCAGCTTGGATATGGATACAGGGGGCGGCTCGCTAACAATTGCTACATTTTCGATAAAATAGAAGATATGAATCTTTGGGTGAAGAATTGACGAATTTTCAGCACAAAACGGCAAGTATTTGGCACTTCCTCATATATATGGTAGTAAGCAAACCTCCACGTCAGGGGAAATGCAAGCTATAAGGAGTGAGAAGGTGTCAGCTGAACTTTATAACACCCGAGAACTATTAGAAGCGATATTAACAAGTATTGATGAAGGAATCCATGTCATTGATACGAAGGGGATTACGATTTTTTATAATGCAGTGGCAGCGGTACATGACGGATTGGAAATTACAGAGGTGTTGGGAAGGCCTTTGTTGGAGGCATTCCCCTCTTTGACCAGGCACTCTTCCACACTGCTGAAAGTCATCGAGACAGGAAAGCCGATTACATACAAAGGTCAATCCTACGTGAATCTTCATGGAAAGATGATCGAAACGATGAACACAACATTGCCTATATTCGTGGAAGGAAGTCTGATTGGAGCGGTGGAGATAGCGAAGGATGTCTCCAGGCTAAGGGTGCTGTCTGAACGATTATTGGACCTCGAAAGCACGATAACCAAGCAGAAAAAAAAGCCGACGAACCATAATGGCGCCAAGTATTCATTTTCGGATATTTTAACAGACAGTCCTCTGTTTCGGCAGATTATCGAACAAGGAAAAAAAGCGGCATATTCATCTTCGTCCGTGTTGGTTTATGGGGAAAGCGGCGTTGGCAAGGAACTATTCGTCCAAAGTATTCATAATGCTTCCAAGAGGTGGAATGGCCCGTTCATCGCCCAAAATTGTGCAGCGCTCCCCGATACGCTGCTCGAAAGTCTGTTGTTCGGAACGACCAAGGGCAGCTATACAGGAGCGATGGACAGACAGGGGCTGTTTGAACTGGCTCATGAAGGAACGCTTTTTCTTGATGAGCTGCAGTCGATGCCGATAGAACTGCAGGCAAAGCTGTTAAGGGTGTTGGAGGACGGACTCGTAAGAAGGATAGGCGGCACGAAAAGCACCTCCGTTGATGTAAGAGTGATTGCCGCAATGAATATCCATCCTGAAGAAGCACTTAAGATAAATAACCTTCGCGCCGACTTGTTTTACCGGCTGAATGTCATGAGCTACAGACTTCCTCCTTTAGTAGAAAGAAAAGAGGATATCGTATTGCTATCCAATCATTTCATGTCGTTGTTCAACCAAAACCTTGGCAAAACAGTAAAAGGATTGAATCAAAAGGTGAAAAGTGCCTTTTTACATTATCATTGGCCGGGAAATGTCCGGGAATTAAAGCATACGATCGAATATATGATGAACGTTACAGAAGAAGATGTTTTAACGGAAAATGAGCTCCCGATATTATTCAACGGTTTCTCAGGAATCAATACACATTTGCTGCCGCTAAGGGAAGCAATCAAAAAAACGGAAGAAGAACTGATACGGATGGCCCTAGTTCAGACGAATGGCAATGTCTATCAGGCTTCTAAAATTCTCGAAGTCCCGCGACAAACGCTGCAATATAAAATCAAAAAGCACGAGATTCTGAACGAGTGAATGAACAAAAATGAAATGTTACTGCAAAAATAAATGGATGTTGCATACTTTTAAGAGGCCCATGCTAACAGATGGGCTCTTTTTTTTTGAAGTGAATCTGTTTTTTATACATTTTGGCATGCTTCTTGCATCAATTATTAGTAACCACAAACAAGGAGGCAATGCCATGATTCATAATTTATACAAACCAAAACGCCATTGGCAGGACATTGAGCTATGGAAAGACGTGCCAGAGGAAAAATGGAATGATTGGATTTGGCAGTTAACGAACACAATCAGAACGCTGGAGGATTTAAAAAAGGTCATTAATCTAACTCCTGATGAAGAAGAAGGCGTCAGGATTTCTACGAAAACAATTCCTTTAAATATTACACCTTACTACGCTTCCCTGATGGATCCCGATGACACAAGATGTCCGGTCAGAATGCAGTCAGTCCCGATCTCACAAGAAATGCACAAAACGAAATATGATATGGAAGACCCGCTTGCGGAGGACGAGGATTCACCGGTTCCGGGATTAACACACAGATATCCTGACCGAGTACTGTTTTTGGTGACAAACCAATGCTCCATGTACTGCCGTTATTGTACGCGCCGCAGATTTTCAGGACAAATTGGGATGGGTGTGCCGAAAAAACAGCTGGACGGGGCCATCAGCTATATCCGGGAAACGCCGGCAGTCCGGGACGTCCTCATTTCAGGCGGGGACGGTCTGCTAATTAATGACACCATTTTAGAATATATTTTAAAAAACCTGCGCGAGATCCCGCACCTTGAAATCATCCGAATTGGTACGCGGGCACCGGTTGTATTCCCGCAGCGAATCACCGAAAACCTGTGTGAAATATTAAAGAAATATCATCCGGTTTGGCTGAATACCCATTTCAATACATCGATTGAAATAACCGAAGAGTCAAAAAAAGCGTGTGAAATGCTTGTTAATGCGGGTGTCCCGGTCGGTAACCAGGCTGTTATTCTGGCCGGTATTAATGACAGCGTGGCGATCATGAAAAAACTGGTCCATGACCTTGTCAAAATCAGAGTGCGTCCATATTATATGTACCAATGTGATCTATCCGAAGGAATCGGTCATTTCCGCGCACCGATTTCAAAAGGACTCGAAATCATCGAGGGACTTCGTGGCCACACCTCGGGCTATGCGGTGCCGACCTTTGTCGTCGACGCACCTGGAGGAGGCGGAAAAGTTACCCTTCAGCCTAACTATATTCTTTCGCAATCACCGGCCAAAACCATTCTTCGCAATTTTGAAGGGGTCATCTCCAGTTACCCGGAGCCGGAGAACTACACGCCCGGCAGAGCAGATGATTATTTCAAGCATATCTATCCTGATATGGAAGAGAAGGGCTCAGATACCGGCATTGCCGGTTTAATGAACGATAAACAGTTCAATCTTGTACCGGAAGGATTGAAGCGAATGGACAGACGAAAGGATTATGAATTGAATCCAAGTCATGCATCGCTAAAAGACCAGCGTGAAAAAAGAGACACCTTAAAAGAAAAAAAATTTAAAGCGCAACTGGCGAAGGACAGTGAACAAGAAAAGGAAAAAGGATGATCAAAGTGGAGATATGCGAGTGGTGCAACGAAGGCAGCCTTTCTGATGTTACGGCCCCGGTCTATTGGGAGTTGCCGGATGGCACAAAAGCGATTGAAATTACAGCAACCCCTTCCAAACGATGTGATGCCTGCGGTGCCTGTTATCAGGTGGACAGCATCGTTAAGCAAATTGAAGATCAGCTCTTTTTGATAAACACAGCCCAGCTGGATAAATCAATTCCATTCGAAGCGTTAATGAAGGTGCCAAGGCTTTTGAAAAGGAATTATTTTGATTTTTCCTGATGGCGGGAGCCGGTCAAACTGCTTCAAAATGGATTATTTGGTTTTAATTAAGGTTAACCGCAGCAAACAGTAGACGAGAAAGAAGAGCAGCATAAATAGTATACACGGAGGAACTCACCGGAGTGGTGAGTTTTCTTTATTGTTTAACAATTCTTAAGAATATTTTTTGCATATAAATCCATGGTTATTTTTAGCTTACAAAGGATTCATAATAAGAGGAGAAACGTACATAGCCGAATGAACGTTAAACTAGACCGCGGTGATTTCATCCGCTATAGTAATATCGAAATAAAGTCTATTATTAACTAATTAAAAAGGGGATTGTAATGAAATCTTTTTATCATTTTCTTATGAAGTACAGACAGCCGAAAAACATTGATGAGATTACGGCATTTGCTAATCAAGCATATGAAGATCATGGTTTTCCAAAGCAATCATCCGATTATCATGAAATCAGCACCTATCTTGAAATGAACGGTCACTATCTGGATAGTATGACCGTTTTTGATCAAGCATGGGAGTTGTATATTCAGACTGAAGGCTGAACACTTTTCCATTAACCCGAATATTTCCCCCTGCATATACTATTTTAATTAAACTTGAGGGCGATGCTTGAGGGGATGTCACTAATGGGGAAAAGGAAAGAGCCGAAGTTCAAGAAGGGTGATACGGTGGTCATTACGATGTACGGGACAGTCGGGAACGTCACGGATTTTAACTTTCTATTATTATTGGTCATGTGTTATGATTTTATTTTGACACATTAGGGGGATAAGAAATGGCATTGGCTGCGATTTATTTACGATTATCAAGGAATGAGGAACAATTAGATATTGAGGAAATTTTAACACATCATCGAAATGCTCTTGTCAAACTTGCAAAGCAACATAACTTGACTTATGACGTTTATCAAGAAATTTCTAGTGGTATCAATACTCAAAGAGCTCAATTAACTCAATTGCTAAATAAATTAGATGAATACGATTATCTTTTGGTTATGGATATTGATCGGATTTCCCGTGACAATGCCTATGCAGAACAAATTAAAACCATGCTAATAGCAAATGACATAAAAATTTTGACACCCCAAGGGGCAATTGATCTTACTCAGGAAAGTAATGAGATGTTATATTCGTTCCAGGCAATGTTGGCAAATTTTGAGTATAAGCAAATCAAAAAACGTCTAAGTCGAGGTCGATTAGCTGCTGCAGAACAAGGTAGATGGACAAACAGTAATAAGGCACCCTTGGGATATGAAAAGGACAAAAATCAAAGATTGGTCATTGTTGAAGAAGAAGCAAAAATAATTAGGTACATATTCCAAAAGACATTAGAAAGAGTTAGTGCGAATGAAATAGCCAAACAATTAGATACGCTAGGTTGGAGAAGTAGAATTGGAAAAGTCTTAACTTCCTCCCATATATCATCATTAAGAAGAAATGTTGTTTACTATGGTGTAGTTCAAGCATGTAGAAGGGTAAACGGTAGAGTTGTTGATGAGGTTTTCGTTGAAAATGCACACGAACCGATCATTGAAAAGCAACAATGGTTAGAGGTGCAAAAAATACTTGAAGAAAACACAGCAGGAAAATTTTTCAACAAAAAGAAAGCAACACGAAAACTACAAAACCTAATTTATTGTAATTGCTGTGAAAGAAAAAGATATATCCAAATAGATGGAAACGAAACGGATTATATCAAATCTTGTAGTTATAAAATAAGCAATAATACTTGCAGAGATAGGGGGCATAAATATCTTCCGGTGGAAGATTATGTGATTAATAAGGTCAAAGAAAAGAAGGTAGACTTTGAAAAGGCAATTCAGAAATTAAAATCTCTTGATACTTCGGATGAAGAAAATAAATTAAAAAATCAAGTCGATTCCTTAGGAAAGCAATTAGAAAAATTTGAAAAGAGACAAAAAAATTTAACAATAATGAGAGCAGACGGCGAAATTAGTAAGAGTGATTTTCTTGTAATGAGTGAGGAGAATGAGAGACAAATTAAACAGGTAAAGCAACAGCTGGAATTAGTGGATATTCAAATAAAAAACTTAAAAAACACTGAAAAAGAACAAAGAAGGTTAGAAAAAATTATTGATGTAATAGATAGGATAGAGATGCTTGACCCAGAGGAGTGTAATGCTTTCCTAAAAACGTTCATTAAAAAAATTTGGTTTTCAACAAATGCGATTGCAAATCATAATACTAAAACAGAGGTTCCTGAAGTAACAATTGAAATTGAGTGGCTATAAACAGCATGTTATGTACTTTTAAGTCTAGGTTAAATATTTACCTAGGCTTTTTCATTAGAAAAAAATGCTACTCATAGGAACGTATGTTTGTTATGGTGTTAATGAGGTGATTTCATGCCATATCACATTATGTTGACAAAAAAGGTTTTTGATATAAAAGGTCAATCACAAATACAAGTCCAGGTGATGGATACAGCCGCTCCACAAATAATCTACTTTACACTGGATGAGCTAACAGAAGAACTAAAGGAATACATAAGGGTATTCTGCCTCAAATTAAGGCAGGTAGGTGGAGTTATGGATGGTAAGAATGAGAGTAATAAAAGGATTCAGACATTTACTGAATCCTTTTTTCATTGTTATTTTCTTTTAAGTGAAGAAACTACCATTAGATCAGTAATTGGTTTATCCGTTACAATAAATGATCTTTGGTATAGAGGATATTTTTCTACTATTTCTTGATAAGTTCCTGTATCTTTTATAAATTCACGTTTGTATATAAAACATTTTACATGCAGTATCTGCGTAAACATGGTGTCAGTGTAGACTTTATCATTTCTCTTAAAAGGTTTCCTACATGCCATACATGAGGTTGAACTTTTTCCCTTCCCATAAAACACCCCCTTCCTGTCTTAAACATACACATTGTAAGGTAAGAATACTTGGAAAATCGGAAAAATTCATTTATCTTCACATGTCGATCCAAAAATTGTGAAGGATTGCACTTAAACAAACGGAGCCGGTTAGTGAAACAAGAGGGAGAAAAATCTACATGTCTTTTTACGTCGTATTTGAACCAAAATTCGAAATAAAGAGGAGCATTATAACCTCTTCTTCACCTAGCGACAAGATTTATAGATCTTCTGACCAGATGAAAAAAATAAAAACGTCCACCCCTAAAGGATGGACAGCACATCAAATATTTACCAAGCGACACTAGGAACGTGGCATGGATTTATTCTGTACATTAATTACAAAATAATACAATGGTTTACGTAAGATGATATGGAACCCATATTATGTATTGAACCAACAGGCGACCAAAAAAACTTTTATTTAAAGGGAAAAGTCGAGAGCATCAATCCCTCAACCACTAATAAGTATAGTGCTTCAAAGTAACGAATGTAATGGTAAAAACATCCAATAAATATTTATGTAAACGGGCACAATATTCCAGATACTCTTTTCCATTTTAATCCGGGAGGAAATCTGAAATATTGTGCTATTTTTTTCACTATATTTCGGAATTTGCAAAATCTTTTTCAATTAATTTCAGCTTAATTTCAGGAAAAGAAAACCCCTAAAAAGGGGCATGAACTGTTATATAATCCTGTCTTTTTATCCGAATTTTATACACCTCGTGAGTGTGGAGCACGAACCTTACTTCACTTTCAAGAGTTATGAACCAATCAAAGTCCTTCTGCAAGTTTGCCTTTAAATACCTGGTTTGGATTCGCAGTTCAAATGAATGGCCTTGCTCTACCCAAAAAGACTGTTGTCCTAACCATGCTCTCCATTCTTGCTGATAATGGTCAAATACTAATATCCCTCGCTTCATGACAAGCCATTATCCTCTATAGCTAATCTAACAATTTCCTCATCAATCTGATCTTTATTTAGCTGGGATCCAAATAATAAACTATTAATCGTTAATGTATTAATAACCCGAGGCCAGCCCTGAGATCGTAATGCAATGGCTTCTATGGCGGTTTCTGTAAAAATGGGCATTTTCGATCCTGCTAGTTTCATATGATGATGAATATAATTGGAAACTTCCTCTCTCGATAATGGCTGAATCTCATATTTCATAATCATTCTCTGTGATAGTGGACGATGATGATTTAATGCTAATCGAGTCTTTAAATGCGGTAAGCCAGCTAAAACCAGGATAAAAGGATTGGTTGAGTCCATATGAAAGTTAAATAACAGCGCTATATCCTGCAAAAAAGCATCTTTTGCCATATGCATTTCATCTAAAATGAAAACAGGTGTGATTTTACGTTCCCCAGCCATTCGCTCGATACCATGTTGAATTTGCCTAAAAAGATCAACTTTACGGAACTTCGGTTCCTCCCCTAAGCCGTATACTAACCCACGGTAAAAATCCATGACGCCACCAGTTGAAAGGGGAAAATAAATTACATGATATAAAGAAGGGTTTAATGACTCCTTGAAGGACCGTAAGGTAAACGTTTTTCCTGCGCCTGGATCCCCAATAAGGAGACCCATTCCCTTTGATTTTTGTAAATAATTTAATGCATTTAAAGCCTCTTGATAGTCAATGGAAGGAAATGCCTCCGAAGGGCGTATATCTTTCGAAAATGGTGCTTGAGCTAAAGAGTAAAAAGATTTATACATGATCTTGTTTCCCTTTCACTTCAGCTGTTTGAGACAATGAAAATGGTGAGCGAGCCCGTTTTACATGCGCATTATCCTTCATGGATACAGGAATTGCTTCAGCCACTTTCTTATCATCCTCAAAGATATAGACCCCATTTTCGTCTAGTCTAACATCAATAGAATGACCGATAAAACGGGAAGGCACTTCGTAGAGCTCTTTATTTAACGTAATCGTCCCATCAGCCTTTACTTTACGTTGTTCTCGTTTTAAGAAGATCGTCTCAAGAATAGACAAATCCTCCAAAAATGTTATATCCTTTAGTTGAGATTGAAACACTTCATGAGGCGTTTTATCATCTAAAGAGGCATGAACTCTTCGGTGATAATCTTTCTCTAACCAGCTCCAAAATCGTTCATTTAACTCTTCTAGTGAATGAACTGGTTCCACTTGTAATAGCGGATAAAACCTTGTTTGAATCGTTTTAAATAGCCTTTCTATTTTCCCCTTAGCACGGGGATCATACGGCTGCGTGTGGGCTAATGTAATTCCAAGCTGTGCACAGGCATACTGAAGCGTTTCAGATCGATAGATCTTACCGTTATCCGCATAAATGATTGTGGGTTTCCCTCTACGAGTTAAAGCCTCTTTCGTGACTACTCTTAATCCATCAAACTTCTCTGACGAGTAGAACTGCGCATACGGCACAAGACGAGAACAGTCATCAATGTAGGCAATTAAAAATGTCTTTGTCTTTTTTCCGTTAACGGGTACATAAGGTCCATGGGATAAATCAGCCTGCCACAACACATTCACCTTTTCATGAGCGAACCGTTTTCTTTCTGGTGTCGCCACAATTTGTTTCCCTACAAGGTTGTGTTTTTTTAATAATGGAATTATAGTAGAGTAAGATATTTGATTTTTTTGTATCTCTCCACGCTCGATTAGTTGTTCATAGAAAACACTAACCGGCATATGGGGAGATTTTTTTCGTATTTCAAGGACAAGATCTTGGTCATCAGGGGATAGCCTTCGAGAATTCCCTCGATCCATGCGCTTCTTGGGCTTTAAAGCTTCAAATCCATTTCTTCGATAATGCAGAAGCCACTCTTTCATTGTTTTCTCTGCAATTTTTCTTTCTCCATAATGGGGGATAGAATGAACCTTTCCCTCCAATCCCTTTAAATATTCTTTCGGATCAACTTGCCCATTCAAGAGAGGGGCTATTAGGCCATACCGAAATAAGGCCACTTGTTCACGCTCTTTTTCATTCATGGAATCTTCCTCCTTTTTCATAGAAGGACGACCGGTCATCCATGGTTATTATTCTACTTTTTTCGATATTTTCTGACTATGAAAAAGGTATGTGGGACAAACAATATTTTTAAATTCACCTAAATATGATAGAATTAATTTGCCATAAAGTATTTTGATAAATGACCCCAGGACCTTCGTAAGAAGGGTGATTCGCCAAAATCAAGGATCATTTTCATATATTTTGTGGCCTCTTTTTTTATATCCTCTGACATGCCACTAATCTTTCCTAAGTTGATAAAGAAGCTATGAATCCAATTTATACATTTTAAGTAACGATTTAGATAAAACCTCAATAACTGACGGCTGCCTTTTGCTTTTTTCCTTTGAAGAATTTTCTTCACTCGTTCTAAAACTGTATGGATAGTATGTTGAAAATAAGGGATAAGAAAGTCTGGAAGGATTGAGATATTTACTTCACATTGTAAACATCTTAGGCGACAAATAGGGATACGTAGGGTTGTCTCATCAGTTATTCCATAACGCCAGTAATAGCCGTTACGATGAAGATTCCCATGGGAATGACATTTGCAGTTAGGACATTCATCAAACAAAGGAAATTCATTCTTTTTTCCTCTTTCTCCATACTCCACTAAGCTAATACCAAAATCATGAAATTTGATCATAAAAGAACTCCCCCTTCTAATATGCAAAAAACTTAGCACATTATTCCAGAGAAGTATATTAACTATTCCGGAGGAATTTGAAAATTCCAACGGTATTTGAGAGGATATAAAGTGACTGATTACAATATTTATATTAATGTTGGACAGTTTTTAGTTTCTATACTTTGAACGAGTAATAAATAATTGGAATCCGTAGATAACAAGAGCAAAACTAATGGCTGTATAAAAAATGTGTTTCGACTTGAAATTAACTAATTTGTATACTCTTAATTTCTGCATTAACCAATTAATTGGGTATGCCAAAAATAAATCCATAAGTGCATTAACCATGATGTACAGCCAAAATTTCCCGAAAGTAAATCGGAAAATCCAAATGGTCCCAATAAAGAACGGTCCTAAAATCAAACTCAAGTCATTAAAAACCTTATTCAAATTTCCGCCTTTGACGGTCCACCATTTAAAAGGAACAGATAACATACTTTCAATTACAACAAGTAATGCTGCGAAGCTTGCAACAGGAGTATATTTTTTAAACTCATTTTTTGGAATAAAGAAAGTAGTTAACCAAGGAATTAAAAAAAGACCAGTTCTAATTGACGCTACTAACATTTTCATACTCAGATGTTTTTCTTTATCATGCTTATTATAGGAAGAAAAATACACTTTTAAAAAAAATGTCGCAATTCGAGGAAAGTATAACATGACAAAAATTGCACAAAAGGAACACCCAAAAGAAGGGGAGTCAGTTTGGGTGTTCTTACGACAAAATTGACTCTAGAATTCGGAGGAAATTCCGAGGCAGCGTCAATCCTATTATGAACAATTTTTAACCACGTAATCCGTAAGGTAGTCAATATTTAGTAAACTTTATCTCTGCCACAATCTTACTAAATTAAGTGGAACAATTTCTTTACCATTTATTTGTTTATGGATTATTGGATATTTGAAAGGATCATGAATTAGATCGTCTTCATTAAGATTAAGATAACGAGCTCGCACATCAACACCAAGAATACTTTTAATTTTATTACTATAAGTCAATTTTAATCATCTCCTAAATATTAACTTTAAATTATTATTTTTCTTGGGATTAAAAAAAATGCACTAAATATTTATTCATAATCAAGTACGTAGTTCGAGGATATTGTGAAGCAATGTACTTAAGCTAAAGAAGCAGCGCGACAAGTTTTGTCATAAGCGCTAATGTGTGAAACGACAAGGGGTTTCTTCGGAAATCCTAACTTTATAACTGAGGATAGGAATGATAAAACCACGTATTTTGAAACTATCCCATTGATACTCCTGCATGCGTCATAATAGACAGATTATGGGGTCTGGAGCTCAGGTGAAGTCGGCAGAACAAAGGCTGAAGCCATTCCTACCGGAAAAGGTATGCCAATGGATATGCCGGATGGCTGAAAAACTAAATATGGTGAGAATTTTCTTGTGGAAAGAACAGACGAACTTCCGAAGGTACGGGTCTAGAGTTACGAGCAATAGGAAACTATTGTCCCATCTTACGATGGGGTGAGTGATGTGGAGTAAAAATTGCTTCTCTGAAACACATTATACCGAACAATGGCGGTATCCAGCTCACAGGCTTACAGGAAGCACCTAAGTTTAGAATAGATAGCTAGGTTAATAAGGTACTTGGAAAGTAAGGAACGTTGATTGAAGGGCTGTCACCCGAAACGGTTGCTATAAGTTGTATAGCGAAATGCATTTATCCTTATGAGGGTAGGGGTACGACTAATGAAGCCTCTGTAATGGAGGTGGAGGAACAGCCCCAAGTCTAGCGATAGTTAATGATTATTTTTCAAACGTGAATTGCACCGGTCGGGTAAGAACGTGGGAACATCACTTCATAGAGGAATGATGCCACAGTGCAAGCTCTACGGTATTGGGATTATTACAACATGACCGACACCTTTACAGACTTACATCAACGAGCCAAAGATAAAGAAAAATTCCATTATCTTTACGACATCATCACGTCTAGGAATAATATTTTATTAGCGTATCGTACAATCAAGTCAAATAAAGGGTCGAAGACCCCAGGTACAGATGGGAAAACCATCTTGGATATTGAGAAGAGAACCGAGAACGAATTAATAGAAGAAATACAAAAACAGCTCAAGAATTATCGCCCGAAGAAAGTAAGACGGAAACTGATAGAAAAAGATAATGGCAAAATGCGACCACTAGGCATTCCATGTATACTCGACAGAATTATTCAACAGTGTTTTAAACAAGTGCTAGAGCCAATTGCGGAAGCTCACTTTTACAATCATAGTTACGGTTTTAGACCTCTACGGTCTACCCATCATGCAATGGCAAGAGTTCAATTTCTCGTTAACCATTCGAAACTTCATTACATTGTAGATATTGATATTAAAGGTTTTTTTGACAATATCAATCATACGTTGCTGATTAAACAACTATGGAATCTAGGCATTAGAGACAGACAAGTAATTGCTTGTATATCAAAAATGTTGAAAGCCGAGGTAGATGGAGAAGGCATTCCGACAAAAGGGTCGCCGCAAGGTGGCTTACTTTCACCGTTACTTTCGAACATTACGCTAAATGAATTGGACCAATGGGTGGCGAATCAATGGGAACTATTCCCCCTTCATAAACCATTCAAGACTAGGGAAGGTGAACTTCTCGCAAAAAAACGTACTCAACTAAAAGAAGGTTATTTAGTACGCTACGCAGATGACTTTAAAATACTTTGTCGAGATTGGAAAACAGCCGAGAAATGGTATCACGCAGTAAAGCTATTTCTAAAAGAACGTCTAAAACTTGATATTTCACAAGAAAAATCGAAGATTATTAATCTACGTAAACATGAATCTGCCTTTCTTGGCTTCACCATATGCGCAAATCGTAAAGGTAAAAAACGAGTGGCTCATACTTTCGTTCGTGCCGAGAAAATTCAGAAAATAAAAGCTGAAGCGAAAAAACGGATCGAAATACTCCGTTCCTCACCAACAGCCCAAAATGCCTTACGTTTCAATAGTTTTGTCTTAGGGTTACATAATTACTTTAACAGAGCGACACATGTCAACTTAGCGTTCTCACGTATTGCCTATGAAACAGGTGCAATGATGTACAATCGTCTTAAGCCTATCGGGAAGTATGCTCATCCAACAAATCCACCCCCAACCTATAAGAAATTTTATAGTCTGGGATTCAGGACATTTAAAATTGCTGGTATTCACCTTTTTCCCCTTGCGAATGTTCAGACAAAGAACGTTATTAGCTTCACACAAAGTCTAACACCATTCACTGTGAAAGGTAGAGCGCAGATTCATAAGAATTTGCACAAGAATATCAAGCGAGAATTAGCCCTATTGATGGAATCGAACATCCCGACACGCAGTGTCGAATATATGGATAATCGAATTAGCCGATACAGTATGAAAAAAGGAAACTGTGAAATCACAGGTCTATTTCTCCAAGCGCAAGATGTGCACTGTCATCACTATATTCCTATACAACTCGGTGGAAGCGACAAGTTTCATAACCTACGCATCCTACATAAAGATTTACATAAACTTATCCATATGACAGATACAGTTAAGATGAATACACTCATGGGGAACTTGGGAATCACAGAACCGATGATACAGAAAATTAATAAATATCGTGAAAAATGTGAGTTAATACAAATCAAATAACCCAAGTCAACAAGAGTAACTTGAAACTTATAATTAACAAAACCATCGCTAGATGGACCGCGGAATGCTTGGAAACTGGCACGTTCCGTGCGGAGCAGGGGAAAAGCCGGAGATAACCTCAAACGCTTACCTATTGCAAACGTTTTGTTCAATAGGAAATCTTGTTTCCAAATAAATACATCAGAACGTACATTCGTGTTATAATTTCATTATAAAGTTATCTAGGAGGAGAATAATGAAATTAAATAACATCAAAATTGAAGAACGAATGGAACATTATAATGTAAACGGTTTAAGTATTGCATTGTTCGAAGAAGGTAAAATCAGCGGAACAGAAAACTATCGTTTACTTGAAGTTAATAGTGATAGAAAAGTAAATGATGATTCTATTTTTAGTGCTTGTTCAATTAGTAAATTCTTAACTGGAATGTTAGCAATAAAGTTACTAGAAGAAGGGCATCTTAATTTAGATGAAAATGTAAATGAAAGACTTGTTACTTGGAAAGTGCCTGAAAATGAATATACAAAAAATAAAAAAGTTACTTTAAGAAACTTGCTTAGTCATCAATCTGGAATCAAGGACCCTGAAGGTAGTTTTTTAGAACTAAATTCAGATATAGGTTTTCCTTCGATGGTTGAATTGTTAGAGGGAAAATCCCATTATTGTAAGGTTCCTATTGAAGTTCAATTCGAGCCAGAGAGTGAATTCCATTATTCAGATGCAGGCTATTGTATTATTCAGCAACTAATAGAAGATGTAACTAAAAAGCAGTTTTATCAAGTGGTAAATGAGTTCATATTTGAACTACTAGGAATGAAAAATAGCCAATTAAATACAACAATGTCGGAATTGGATAGAGATAACTTTTCTTGCGGTCATAACAAAAACGGGGAATTAGTAGATGGTAAACATCCTATATATCCTTATCCAGCAGCTTCTGGACTATGGACAACTTCTTTGGATTTAGCTGAATTAGTTCTTGAGTTAATGAATGCAGTAAAAGGAGAAAGTAAGCTGGGTATTTCGGAAAGTTTAGCAAAAGAAATGATAACCCCGCAAAGAGGTAAAAGCTGGACAGGATTAGGTGTGTTTCTTGAAGGCTCCGAAAAAGAACTAGAAATTACATCACTCGGTTGGGGAGTAGGTTTTCAATGTATGATGGTGGCACATCCACACTTGGAAAAAGGTGCCGTTATTATGACGAATGCAGAATTAGGCGTTCATCAATTGGAAGGGATTATTGGAGAGATATATAAATCTCTTCTATCTTAAAAAGCGTTAGTTTTATAAAAATGACCGTGTTAAGGAATTAAATATCTTATTGAACTCCCTCAGTTTGATACGAATATCTCTCGAATGCTCACTTATTCGCAGGATTTCATATCCCTTGAAAAAGGATTTACGGGTAATAGAAACGAGTTCGGGTCATTTTGGCTTAGTGAAGGCATAGTTAAATAAAGGAGTTAGCTAATACTCCATATTTTACCATATATAATGTACATCTCCACGCCGCCCCTGGAGGCTCTCCCTCCCATGTCTCAACGGGTCAAATGCCCTATCATTCCTTCGTCATGCCTATCCAAGGGGTGGAGGCCAGTTATGCTAACGGGATGGGTCACAGTGCCCTTTTGTTCAATAAACCTGGTACTCCGTACATATTTGAATTCCTACGAATAAGACAACATTCAATATTAAAGATAAAGATATAGACTAATATTTTGTTAGACCTTTAGTTCTGTTTTTCCTAAGCTGCTAAAGGGATTGTAGCTTGTACTTTATGTGGATTATAAGACTCGTTCCGTCGTGCTATTCCTACAAAAATCCTTGCTAATTTACCTATTAGTTTCATGATTGATTTCATTTTCTTTAATTTCTTTACCTTCACATTATGGGAATGGATTGCTTTAAACTCAGGGTTGTTCATCACAAGGCTCATAGTTGCTAAGTAGAGGAAGCGTCGAAGTCTTGACCTACCACGCTTCGAAATGACAATCTGACCTTTCCATTTCCCTGAACTTGCTTCAGCTAGGTGTAATCCTGCATGACGTAACAGAGAATTTCCATGAGAAAATCCAGATAGATCACCTGCTTGTAACTGCTAAACTAAATTGAACAGTTTCCGCCAGATAAGATTGAACACTTTTCTTCCATAATATAAACCTGCTAAGCTATAATATTTCTTTTGAATTATTGTTTAGCTGGGGGATTGAAAGGTGG
>NZ_CAKKNA010000017.1 GCF_918741275.1 Bacillus sp. CECT 9360 | reverse complement strand
TATGGGCGATGCTCCGAAAATATGAGCGGTGATCTGAAAATATGAGCGGTAATCTGAATATATGAGCGATGCTCCGAAAATTGAGCGGTAATCTGAATATATGAGCGATGCTCCGAAAATATGAGCGGTGATCTGAATATATGAGCGATGCTCCGAAAATATGAGCGGTAATCTGAATATATGAGCGATGCTCCGAAAATATGAGCGATGCTCCGAAAATATGAGCAGTGATCTGAATCTATGGGCGATGCTCCGAAAATATGAGCGGTGATCTGAAAATATGAGCGGTAATCTGAATATATGAGCGATGCTCCGAAAATTGAGCGGTAATCTGAATATATGAGCGATGCTCCGAAAATATGAGCGATGCTCCAAACATGTGAGCGATGCTCCGAAAATATGAGCGATAATCTGAAAATATGAGCGATGCTCCGAAAATATGAGCGATGATCCGAAAATATGAGCGATGCTCCGAAAATATGAGCGGTAATCTGAAAATATGAGCGGTAATCTGAAATATGAGCGATGATCCGAAAATATGAGCGATGCTCCGAAAATATGATCGATTATCCAAATATATGAGCGATGCCACAAAAATATGAGCGGTGATCAGAGAAGACATCTTGATGAGGCAATTTTTCGTCGATGTTCTTACTCACGCTTTTTTTATTATAGATACTGCATAAATTTTTTTGGTTCCAAAATTGAAAGTAGCCGAGTTTATGATAAAATGATGGGTAGGAATGGGGCTGCTCGTGGCTCTGTTAAAAACCATTCGACGACCGAGGGAGAGAATCATGGAAAAAGTACTAGTTTTCGGACACAAAAATCCAGACACAGATACCATTTGTTCCGCTATCGCTTATGCAGAACTAAAAACAAAGTTAGGCATTGATGCTGAACCGGTCCGGTTAGGGCAAATCAACGGTGAAACCCAATACGCTCTCGACTACTTTAAGGCAGAAGCGCCTCGTCTGGTAGAAACGGTGGCAAACGAAGTGGACGGCGTCATTCTCGTTGACCATAATGAACGCCAGCAAAGTGTTTCAGATCTTGAAAAAGTTCAGGTGTTGGAGGTTATCGACCACCATCGCATCGCCAACTTTGAAACAAGCGATCCATTATATTACCGGGCCGAACCGGTTGGCTGCACGGCAACGATCTTAAATAAACTTTACAAAGAAAAAGGCATCGAAATCTCGAAAGCGACGGCCGGCTTGATGCTGTCAGCGATCATTTCAGATTCTTTGCTTTTTAAATCCCCGACATGCACGGATGAAGACATTCAGGCAGCCCGTGAATTGGCTGAAATCGCAGGGGTGGATAGTGAAAGCTACGGGCTGGAAATGCTTAAAGCAGGTGCGGATTTGAGCGATAAAACCGCGAAAGACCTTATCTCTCTTGACGCGAAAGAATTTTCAATGGGAAGCAAGAAAGTGGAGATCGCGCAGGTGAACGCAGTGGATACGAATGAAGTTCTTGCTCACCAAGAAGAACTTGAAACTGTAATTGCTTCAGTCATCGCCGAGAAAAACCTTGATCTATTCCTGTTTGTGGTTACCGATATCTTAACCAATGATTCGGTCGCACTTGCTCTTGGTAACGCAACGCAGGCGGTGGAAAAGGCTTATAACGTCCAGCTGTCTAACCATACAGCAGTTTTAAAAGGGGTAGTATCACGAAAAAAACAAATCGTTCCAGTATTAACTGAAACATTTAATGCTCTTTAATTTTTAGGATAGGGAACCGCCGTTGCTATATACGGTGGTTTCTTTATTTAGCAGAGAGGAACGTGCAAACTCTCCTCTCTGCATAAGGTGCAAATGCGCTTAATCGATTGCTACGGCTTTCTTCTGATCGCCGAGTATTCTTTAGCATGTGCTTCGTGTTCGGCGATGATTGTGTCAGCAGGAATATGATTATTTTTTTTAGGTGTTAAGCGGTTTCGGTGTTTTTTTCCCATATTTGGCCTCCTGTGTACGAATGCTTCTGAGGATTTCCGTCCCTGGTTATATTTTGAGGGCAATCTTCAAAAAATATGAGAAGAGAACTGCATGGCAATGGGGTTCTTTTTTCCAAACATGGAGATATTATGATATAGTTAAAAGCGATGCTTTATTTGTTAACCCGAGTTTATAGGAGGTATTAGTATGAGTGTACATATTGGAGCGGCAGAAAACGAAATAGCTGAAACGGTGCTGCTGCCTGGCGACCCGCTTCGTGCAAAGTATATTGCTGAAACCTTTTTAGATGATGCCAAGTTATATAACGAAGTCCGTAACATGTTTGGTTACACAGGCACATATAAAGGGAAGCGCATTTCCGTCCAGGGAACAGGGATGGGCGTTCCTTCGATTTCGATTTATATAAACGAACTTATGCAAAGCTATAATGTTCAAAAGTTGATTCGCGTAGGAACAGCGGGAGCGATCCAAAAGGATGTAAAGGTAAGGGATGTTATCCTCGCCATGAGTGCATCGACTGATTCCCAGATGAACCGCCTTACATTCGGTGGAGTGGACTATGCTCCGACGGCTGATTTCGATTTGTTAAAAAAGGCGTATGAAGCCGGCATTAACAAAGGTCTCCAGCTAAAGGTAGGCAATGTTTTTACTGCTGACCAATTCTATAATGATAACAGCGACCTCGAAAAGTGGGCGAAATATCAAATTCTCGCCATCGAAATGGAAACCGCTGCTTTATATACGATTGCAGCTAAGTTAGGCCGTCAAGCCTTGTCCGTGCTAACCGTAAGCGATCATATTCTCACAGGAGAGGAAACAACGGCCGAGGAGAGGCAAACGACTTTTAGTGACATGATTGAGGTTGCATTGGAAGCAGCGATCCAGGAATAAAAGTTCTTAGCTGGTTAACGGGTGTTCGAGAAGTGAAGGGGACCGTACTGGATAGTACTGGTTCTTCTCGAACCCCGTTTTATCTTATTGTTACGAGAAACTTTTTAAGACAAATTACTGTAGGATATTTTTTTTTTCGCGTTTTCGCGTAAACACTGATAAAATAGTCTTTACAATTATATGCTTGCATCTAACCGTGCATGAAAGTGGTGATATGTTAGTGGAAGAGGAAAATAAACCTCAGGAGCCGGACAAGGGTTCTGCATTTATTAAAATAAAAAAATTCCCATTCATCATGGGGATCTTTATGCTTATTTTTTTAACCGCAGCAATTACAACGCTTGCTCTGACGTTTGGCGACGAAAAAGTACAGTCCATCGCTCCATCAGTGGCAAATCAGCGTGAGGAGTTTAATAAATTATATTCAACCTACGATACGATAAAGAAGAAATATTTTACAGAGGTCGATGACAATACGCTCATTAATGGTGCGATAAACGGAATGCTTGAATCGCTCGATGATCCCTATTCAGATTATATGAATGAAGAGGAAGCGGCAAATTTCCATCAGAGCATTTCATCTTCCTTTGAGGGAATTGGGGCAGAAATTCAAGAACAGGACTCCAAGATCATGGTAGTCTCCCCGATCAAAGGTTCTCCAGCTGAAAAAGCCGGCTTAAAGCCTAATGATGTTATTCTGAGTGTTAACGGGAAAAGCCTGCAGGGCATGAGTTCAAGCGAGGCTGTCACACATATCCGAGGGAAGAAAGGCACGAAAGTGGACTTAATGATATCCCGTGCTAATGCAGAGCCAATGAAGGTGACGATTGTTCGGGACACGATCCCGATTGAAACGGTATATGCAGAAATGCTACCGGATGGCATTGCTAAAATCCAGGTGACGAGCTTTTCTGATGAAACTGCGAAGGAACTGCGCACGGCTTTAGCGGAAATGCAGGAGAAAAACATGAAGGGCTTAATCCTTGATTTGCGCGGCAACCCGGGTGGTTTGCTTGATCAGGCGATAGAGATTGCCAGCATGTTTGTCCCGAACGGAGAAATTATCCTGCAGGTGGAAGACCGTTCAGGCAAGAAAGAAATCATTAAATCCGAGAACGATGGTACATTGGAAACGCCAATGGTTGTAGTCATCGATAAAGGAAGTGCAAGCGCCTCTGAAATTGTTGCCGGTGCGGTCAGCGAATCAGCAGGAATCCAGTTGATTGGCGAAAAGACATTCGGTAAAGGGACAGTCCAGACGGCCGAGGATTTTAAAGATGGATCCAACTTTAAATTTACAGCCGCAAGATGGCTGACTCCAAAAGGCAATTGGATTAATGAAAAAGGAGTTGAGCCGGACGTGGCCGTATCACTGCCGGCTTATGCAAATCTGCCTTTTATCTCTCCGGATAAGGAACTGAAAGAATCGGATTCCTCCGCCGAGGTTAAAGGAGCAGAGGAAATGCTGAAGGCTGCCGGATATAATCCAGGAAAAGTCGACGGCTTTTATGACCAGGATACAGAGGCAGCCGTCCTTAAGTTTCAGAAAGACAACAAGCTTAAGGCAACAGGCACGATCAAAGATGAAACAACGATGAAATTAATGGAAACTTTGCGTGAAAAAATCCTTGAGAATGATACCCAAGTGAAAAAAGCGATCGAGATTTTAAAAGAAGAAATGAAATAAAGTGAAAGGCCATTTCCTAGTGAGATGGCCTTTTCTATATCATTAGGCAAATGCTGGTATATTCTTGAAAAAGGTAGGGGAAGCTAAGGATACTTTTCCCAACTGAGGTGAACGTGATGAGACTACGCACACTTGCAATATTAGCCCTTGTGCTTATTGTTTCTGGTTGTATGGGAGTCCCGGATAATCGATCTAAAAATAAAGAAAGTTCTCCGAGTGACGCCAATGACTCGGTTTCTGAAGCTGTATTGGATGAAAAGACCTTCTTATTACTTGGCGTCGATTCAAGAGGGGAAGCTTCTTCTAGGTCAGATGCTATCTTGCTCGCCCGTTATGATGAGAAACAAAAAATTATAAAGCTAGCTTCGATTATGAGAGACAGTTATGTGGAAATTCCGGGATACAAACTGAATTACAATAAGATCAACATGGCTTATTACCTGGGTGGGAGCGACCTTTTGAAAAAGACGATTTATGATAATTTTCATATCAAAGTCGATCATGTAGCCATCATTGATTTTAACGGATTTGTAAAGCTGATAGACCTTCTTTCACCGGAGGGAATAAAAGTAGATGTGAAACCGGAAATGATTGAGGACATGACTATTGAAGCAAGCAAGGGGGAAAATGTTCTACACGGAGAAGAAATTCTTAAATACGTTCGCTTCCGGCATGACAGTGAAAGTGACTTTGGCCGGGTAAAACGGCAGCAGGAGGTACTTGTTCAGTTAAAAGAAAAGGTTGTTGAGCGGCTTTCATCTGTAGAGGGAGTAGCAGCAATGCCGCATGTACTGGGTGAAGCCCGTTCACTCATTGATACGGATATTGGAATGAAACCCCTTATTGAAATAGGAACGTCTCTGCTGTTCAATCCAATCGATGAGGTCGAGACATTGCGTATACCGGTAGAGGGCAGTTATACAGATGAGACCTATCCCCATTCAGGGGCCGTTTTGGAATTGGATAAAGAGAAAAACCAAGCAGCGTTACAAGAATTTATTGAAAGATAGGACATATAAGCTTTCCTATAAGGCAACTTCGCTTATGCAAGGTCATCTATTGATGTTTTCTTTACAGGACTGAGGGGAAAAGATTTGGGAAAATATTTCTGAAGGGGGTACAAATATGCCTTGGAGTAAGGATGATTATCCGGATGCCATGAAAAACCTGGATGCTGATGTCAGGAATAAGGCGATAGAGATTGCCAACGCTCTGCTGGACGACGGTTATGAAGACGGACGGGCCATCCCGATTGCGATCGATCGCGCAAAAATGGCAATGGAAAAAGAAGATTAATTGAACGAATGGAAAAAGCAGTGACCTGCACAAAGTTGGCAGGCCTGCTTTTTTGCTGCTGATTTACACGTTTTGATCTTGTCATGATAGAATATAATTATAATTGTTATCAGTTAGCAAATGAGTTGAAGAAGGAATGATTCCCATTAATCAAGAAAAAATGTTTCTCCTTGAAAAAGAATTTAAAAGTGTTTTCCGTAGTATGCGAAAGGAGTTCAATGAACTATTCGGTACAGAAATCAACAGCAACGAATTTTTGGTCCTTAAATTTATTGCGGTGTCAGGTTCGCAAAAAGCTTCTGCCTTATCAAAGGAATTAGACGTTTCAGCAAGTCATATAACGACTGTAACCGACTTCCTTGTAAAAAAGGACCTGCTTACAAGAAACCGTATGGAAAATGACCGCAGGGTCGTTAATTTTGAATTGACGGATAAAGGCAAAGAGATGATTGAGGATCTGGAAATTAAGAAAACAGAATATTTGGCGAGGAAATTCGGCAAGCTGACGGATGAAGAACTAACGACTTTTCTCGAACTTATTAAAAAAATACGCTAAATGTGGGTTTGGGTAGAAGCTTTACTATATTCTATATAAAAAGAGGCAGCCATCTCTGCCTCAGTTCATTCGTTATCTATTCATTTGGCCAAAAGCGGCAAATGTTTTTTCATCTTCAATTAACCCGCATGTTCCGCATTGAACCCGTACATCCGGACCTTTATAGGGAATATGGAAAGGATCCAATGTCTCGTTTGTGTATTGCTGTACGATGTCACCCGAATTAGGGTCCTTTTTAACAGGTGTGGAAACCTGTTGAATCAGATTAAACCTCATTTTGTTCGTTTTGCAGTTAGGGCATCGGTATACTTGTGACAATCTTTTCACTCCTTTTTACCGTTTATTTTTGCCAAAATTGTTCAAAATATGTACCAGGAAAAAGGTTCTTAAAGAAGGTGTGAGAGCAGTTGAATGATTCAGGAAAATTATTAGATTCCTATTTGCGAATATGGAACAATCGGACAGTAACTGACAGCAGTTCAGCACCGGTTGATTTATTATACGAACTCATCAAACGGGAATTGCTGGATGAGAACTCACACCCGCGAACGAGAAAGCCAAAATTCGAAAAGTTTTACAGCAGTGTGAAAAGGGTGATTTCTTCAGAATTAACGGAAGCAGAGAAAGTTGAACTTCTTTCTGTGTATGTGAATATAATGGGAGAATGTTAATATAGTTTAGTCTTTTTTCTTTAGTCCATGATATCTTAATAAAAGAAGTTTATTTCTATTTCATGCAAAGGGGTATCCATCATGAAGAAATTGTTCGTACTTACTATAGCAGTTTTCGCTTTTTTAGGAGGCTGCTCGAATAGTGAGGAGAAGGATGAAGTACCAAAGATGTTGGAGGTTGATTTAAGCATTGAACCGGGGAAGGCTGAAGCCGGTGAAACGGTCCTTTTTGAAGCAGAGGTGACGTACGGAAAAGAAAAAGTCACGGATGCGGATGAAGTTACATTCGAAATATGGCGTTCTCAAAGCGAGAACCATGAAAAGTTTGAAGTTACCAACGCCAAAAATGGTGATTATAGGCTTGAAAAATCCTTTTCCGAAGAAGGAACCTATTATGTATACGCCCATGTTACTGCTAAAAGAACGCATAGCATGCCAAAAAAAGAATTTGTAATTGGAAAGCCGAGTGCTCCTGAAGAGAAAAGCGGCAGCAATCATATGGAACACGACGAGGAACAAGGGGAGTCTTCTCATAACCATTAATATGAAGTAACTAAAGAATCCTGACTATGTCGGGGTTCTTTTCTTCTGTCAAGGATAATCCGAATATTAATATATTGATATAACAATTGTAATAGACTTGTAATCTTTATTACAAAAGATGCTTGCCTCAAAACACTGTCAATACTCTTTTATTAGTACATAAATGGAAAACGAGATGCATCCTTGCCATTGACAGGAAGATTAAGTTAAACATTGAAAATTGTCCCATTTATCCATCAAACATTGTCCTTATAAGGTTCGTTTATTATTCTATTGATTTTTGCTTCATTTAATTTCCCTGGTTTCTTCTCATTTAAACATCTTGGCAATAGTTGGACCAATTATTACAAAAAACGCATGTTATGATGATTTTGCAAGAAACAAACCAAACAATTTGGGGAGGATTTAGAAAATATGAAAAAGAAAATGTTTATCTCAGCCGCAGCAGCAGCTGCAGTTATCTTATCAGGTGCAGGAGCAAATCAAGCGGATGCTTCTACTATAAATGTACAAGTAAAACCAGTAGTGTACAAGGTTTCAAATCAGCAAGAAGCTGAAAAACTAGTAAACCAATATCTAGCAAAATATAATCTTCAATCTCCTAAGCAAGTTACTAACATACAAAAACCAGCAGCACCAGCACAAAAGCCAGCTGTACAAAAACCAGCAGCACCAGCACAAAAGCCAGCTGTACAAAAACCCGCTGCACCAGCACAAAAACCAGCTACACAAAAACCAGCTACACAAAAGCCAGCTACACCAGCACAAAAGCCAGCAGCAACCAATCCAGCACCAACAAGCTCTGAAGTAAGCCAATTTGAAAAACAAGTAGTTGATCTTACGAATGCAGAGCGTGCAAAGCAAGGATTAAAAGCACTACAAATTGACAACGAGCTTAGCAAAGTAGCAGGAATTAAATCACAAGATATGAAAGACAAAAACTATTTTAGCCATAACAGCCCAACTTACGGATCTCCATTCGATATGATGAAGAAATTTGGGATCAGTTACCGTTATGCCGGTGAAAACATCGCTCAAGGGCAAAAATCACCGCAAGAAGTAGTACAAGCTTGGATGAACAGTCAGGGACACCGTGAAAACATTATGAACCGTAATTTCACTCACATTGGTGTGGGACATGTTGCTTCAGGCAACTACTGGACTCAAATGTTTATCGGTAAATAATAGTGATGATTAGGCCAAACCGTATACGGTTTGGCCTTCTTTATTCTTCTGCAGTTTTCTAATGTTATACATGGAAAGTTATCAGCGGCCTATCATTTTGGGAATACTTAAAAGCAGTTGTTAATAATAGAGAATGAAAGAAATTCATGTATAATAAAGAAAACTCGTCGATTGGCGAGCCTGAAAGGCGAAGTCAGAGGCGTAGTTGAGGCCCACAGGATGTGGGTTACACAGGCGAAGACATAAGGACGTGGCGCACTTAGCCTGTGTTCTGCTTTATGCAGATAAGAAAGTTTATAATTGGTACTTCACCAAAAGAAGTGGTTTAAGCTTTTGATTATCCGTTGATTTTCGCTCCAGGCGCTCGCTTTCCGCGGGCAGTCCGGGAGCCTCCTCGGCAAAGGGCACGCCTCCAGGACTTACCCAGGATGTGTTGGCGTCGACGTAAGACATAAGGACGTGGCAGATCTTAGTCGACGTTCCGTAACTGGCCTGCTTTTCCCGCAGGACGTTGAATCATCATCCATGCATAGGCACCGCACGAGAAAATGCGTATGCATTTTCGAGGAGTTCGCATATCCTCGCCAATCAACTTTGTTGCAAAATTAACTGAGATATTACGTTAATCAATATTAAACCACCAGTTATGGTGAAGAGCCTTATACGTTCTTATCTGCTAAAATAAATTAAAGTCAGAATAAAGAGGTAATTTTCTGTGAAGGAAAAAATAGCTGTCATTACAGGCGGGGCAACGGGGATTGGGAGGAAAACAGCGCATTTGCTGGCACAAGCAGGAATAGCTGTAGCTGTAACGTACCGAAAAAGCAAAACGGAGGCGGAAGCCCTTATCGATGAAATCGAAAGGTTATACGGAGCGAGCGGATTGGCAGTGAAAGGTGATGTATCGCAAGAGGCAGAGTGCGTTGAGGCAGTCGACACCATTATAAAGGCATACGGCAAGATCGATATCCTTATCCACAATGCAGGGCCATACATACATGAACGGAAAACAATGATTGATTATACGAGCGAAGAATGGAATTATTTAATGAACGGCAATTTAAACGGATTTTTTTATATGGCAAAAGAAATCGTACCTCATATGAGGAGAAATAAATGGGGAAGAATTGTGACCTTTGGTTTTGAGAGAAGTGAAACAGCCCCGGGATGGATCTATCGTTCGGCTTTTGCGGCTGCTAAGACGGGATTGACCTCCCTGACAAAAACCCTCGCCCTCGAAGAAGCTGTAAATGGAATTACCGTTAATATGGTTTGTCCCGGTGATATTACCGGTGACTGGAAAGAAAGCGATATCGAAAAAGCTAAGAAGCATCAAGATGAAGCGGTGCCTGTTGGCAGGCCGGGAACCGGTGAGGATCTGGCAAGGGTCATTCGCTTTCTTTGCGATGAAAAGTCGGATTTCATAACGGGAAGCGTGATCCCGGTCACCGGGGGAAAAGATGTATTGAATAAAATTTATCAGGAATGAAGAGTGCCTTGTAAATAAGGAACATCGACAACTGCGAAATCGTGTTCCTAGTATGTCCTGTACCTCGGACTAGAAACCAGTTCATATTGATGAGAAAAATCTTCCCATAGCTATGCGGGAAGATTTTCTCATTTTCAAGCATATTGCTTCGGATACTTGACCCTTTGTATATAGAATAATCGGCTCGAAAGCCCGATGGCACCAACCGCAAGGCCTGTAATCAGTCCAATCCAATAGCCGGCAGCCCCGAGATCCGTGAAACGGGCAAATAGATAGCCGGTTGGGAGCCCGATGACCCAAAATGAGATTAAGCTCATTAGAAACGTGATGTTCACGTCCTTATATCCTCTTAATACTCCTTGTATCGGTGCTTGTACTGCGTCAGAAAGCTGAAAAAATATGGCATAAATTAAAAAGTGTGCCGTTAGCTTCATCACGGCCGCATCTTCTGTATAAATGGATGCCACCTCATCCCTGAAAAAGAAAATGATTAGTCCGCTAAGTAGTGACATGCAGACAGCCATCGTGATCCCAATCAAGCTGTATTCCCGTGCATCCTTAAGTCGCTCGGCACCGACCTCGTATCCGACGACAATCGTAAGCGCCATCGATATGCTTAAAGGCATCATGTACAGGAATGAAGCGAAGTTCATCGCAATCTGGTGCGATGCGATTGTAATCGTATCGAAACCGCTCATCAAAAGGGTGACTGCAGCGAAAATGCTCGTTTCAAAGAAAATCGAGAATCCAATCGGTACACCGATTTTTAATAATGAAAGCCATTCCGTGACAGAAATCTTGAAAAATGTCCCGAAGATTTTAAATTCAGCAAAGGGATGTATTTTAATGACTACAAACACGGCGATTAACGTGATGACCCAATATGTAATCGCGGTAGCATAGCCTGACCCGACGCCGCCAAGCTCCGGGAATCCGAATTTACCATAAATGAGCAGATAATTTAACAGGACATTTATCGGAAGTGACAGGAGGGTGATGATCATCGAAACCCTTGTGTGTCCGAGTGAATCGATAAAGGAACGGAGAACATTGTAAATAAATAAAGGAATCATCCCCCATGACAAAGCGACGAGAAAATCATGCGCGACCTGATGTACCTTTGGTGAAAGGTTCATCCCGTTTAGGAGCGGGTTTAGAATAAACGATCCAATAATGATAATCAAAGCTGCCATCACGACTGCTAGATAAACCGCCTGGATGATAGTGTAGGGAACGGCCTTTTTGTTCTTTGCACCGATTAATTGAGAGACGATTGGCGTAATGGCTAAAAGGATTCCGCTCAGGCCCGTGTACACCGGAACCCAGATCGAGCTTCCGATCGAAACGCCTGCCACATCATCTGTGCTGTATTTGCCGGACATCATGATATCGAAGAAATTCATCGAATATAAACCGAGCTGAGTGACTAGTATCGGAATTAATATAACGAAAAACTGGCGAAGCTTTTCGGATCTTTTGTGAGTGACGTTCATGCGCATACCTCTATCCGTTAATTTGACAATGAGGAAATTATACCACAATAAACCAAAATGAACCGACAACATCGCGTGCCGGTTCATTGCCTATTCCCTATTCTTTCAGCTTATTATTTACTTATCCCTTTTCTTATGTTTGATTTGAGTTGACTATCGCCTTGCCATTCGTTTCATCCGTTGATTTTAAGAATCTTTGAAAAACGATTGTCTGTCCGATCATGAATAATCCGCCGATTGTCCAGTACAGCGGAAGGGCAGCAGGAATATTTAAAGAAAAAATAATCATCATGATTGGTGATAGCAAACCAATCATATTTAATGATGGATTCAGTCGTTGGTCCCGTGGTGTGGGAGAGTTGTTCAGTTTTTGGCTGATGATAAACTGAACAAAATAAATCGAACCCGCTATCAAAGCCATAAGCACATTGCTGCTTCCCAGATCAAACCATAGAAAAGAATGGGAAGAAATCTCCGATGAGTGGCTGATGGCATAGTAAAGACCAATCATGATTGGAAATTGAACCAGCATCGGCAAACATCCTATAGCTAATGGGTTAACCTGATGCTCGCTGTAAAGAGAAGCCATTTGTTGTTGAATGTCTTGTCGCTGTTCTTTCGTTTTCGCTTCTTTTAATTTTTGCTGAAAAACATCCAAATCGGGTTTCAATTTTAACATCTTTGCTTGTGTATATTTTTGTTGCTTCTGCTGCTTATAAAAAAGGGGCAACAGGCAAAATCGCACAACGAGAGTGACTAAAACGATCGAAACGCCATAGCTCCCTTGGAATGTATCAGCAAAAAAATTTAATAAATAAACAAAAGGTTTTACAAAAAAAGTATCAAACAAATTATTCTCCTCCAATTTATAATTAGTTCATATAAATCGGAGGAAAATAGGCATCGTCATCATCAGCGGTTTTAATTAATTGCTTGATTTGCTTTATAAGCCAGTCTACAAATGAAATTCGATGTTCTGTATACTCTATGGATAAATTGACTTGCTCCGAATGGCGCAAGCAAAAATGTGAATGAGCTGTATCGTCGCTTCTTAAGGCTTTCGTTAACAAAAAAGCGCCAGCGGTAATCAATAATGGAGCGAATAAGTAAGTAAGGTAGATCAATAATGATAAATCGTGAATCTCATACATTAATTCAACCATTGATTCACCAGCTTTATTTATGGATTAGTTATATTTTACCTGCTCCATCCATTTTAGTCGATGGAGATTAATAGGATAAAGGTAATTTGCCAACCATCCTATTTGTCTAACTAACATGGAAAGCACAAAAAACGATTTACTCCTGCGCAGAGGATCAAATCGTCTTTTGGTGTTGTGAACTTATACGTTCGCTAACCTATTTGATTTAGTAAACGTATGCAGCACCTACAATAATCAGCAAAATAAATAGAACAACAATCAACGCAAATCCAGCACCATTTCCTTTATCTTCATATCCCATTTGGCTACACCTCCTTTATGAATCACAATTACATGTTATGAAAAAGGTGTTTTAATTGTTTGGACATACACAAACTTCCGCTAACACCTGACTTGGAATTGGTAAGCACGTTGATGAAAGGTTTTCATATTTTATAAGTAGATTTCACAATAATGGACATGTCTTTTTTGATGATGAATTCTAAACAAACGTGTGAAAAGCTTTCAGGGTGTGATGAATTGAAAGGAAATGATGAACAGAAAAAAGAAAAACAAACACTCAAGGACGTTCAACGAAGTATTGATCTCATCCTGGCTGTATTACTATTGACTGGACAACTTACCATAGCAGGGGTTTCTATCGTACCTGGAGGGTTTCGGATTTCAGTAGGAGGGCCCCTGACAGGAGGACTTCGTTTAGAAGGTAAGTCAGGAAAAAAAACATTAAATTGGATCATCGATGTAATGGATGTCATAACAGCTATCCTGTTGATTAAAGACGAAATTAACTTTACAAGCACGATTGTCTCCTCCACCAGTTTTACCGTCAGTGTCAGCGGCCCCATTTTTGGAATCCGCAAACAGGATGTATCCCTTCCCGATTTAGAAAAGATTTTCAAGGAATTCGAGTTGGTTACATCAGAACATTTCCATGTTAACGCAGAACTAATGAATTTATTGCAAAGGG
This sequence comes from Bacillus sp. CECT 9360, assembly GCF_918741275.1. GTDB lineage: Bacteria > Bacillota > Bacilli > Bacillales > DSM-1321 > Peribacillus. Next base: position 66,139 of record NZ_CAKKNA010000017.1, on the reverse strand, counting down.
GTGAATAGCTTTGGCTTTAACGGATATTCCAACGATTAAATCTTCTGAAGGTAACGCATTTCTGCTGGCACTGCCGCTGATTATCTTTATATTTTTCTTTACCCAGCCTAAACAAAGTGATGAGTGATTATCTCAACGAAATGAAAATGCATGTAGAAGGTTTACATGCATTTTTTATTTGAGGCAAATCGTTGTAGAAATATATGAAGAAGGAATGTTAATATTTGTAAGAAGGGGTGAGGTTGATGGATGGATTTGAATTCTTTATTTACTCTGGTGCAGCGATCATTTTATTTGTTCTTTTAGTCTCCTGGCTGCTTAGAAATAAATATCCCGATAAACCTTATGATGTACTGTTTGGTCTTGGTGTCACTGCTTTAGGATTAATTGTCATTCCATTCGGCTTCGTTATAGGCGGCTGGAGCGGAATGGGTTTAGGGATTATTGGAATGACTGTAATGATCGCCGCTGCTATAGGTATGAGTATATACCTTGCTCTTAAAGTCCTTTTTGGTGAAAAATAACTATGTTATTAAGATAATGCAAGGATCGGCTATGTTGAAAACTTTGGATTATTTGACTCTGGGCAGTGACAAGCAACGCCAAGCCCATAGAGTAATTAATAGTTTAGGAATCATGAATGAACTATCCATGTATACTCCTGTACTTTGTGGGACATTATCCATTGAAGTAGATGTTGAAGGCTCTGATTTAGACATTATTATGGAAGTGGCTGATTTTAACCAATTTGAAAAAAGAGTGAGAACTTTATATGAAGATAAACAAAATTTTAAAATCAAGAGGCTTACTATTAGGGATCTTCCAGTAATCAAAGCGAATTTTATCTTTGAGGGTTTTGAATTTTAGCTATTTGGCCAAACGCAGCCCGTTGATAAGCAGTATGCATATCTCCATATGATAATCGAAAACAGATTATTGGAAGAGTACCCTGCTTTAAGAGAAAAAGTGGTAAGACTAAAACAACGAGGTTATAAAACGGAGCCCGCATTTTGTATGGTTTTAGGGCTCGAAGGTGATCCCTATGAAAAACTTATTGAGTATGGAATGGCGGGAATGATTTCTTAAACTATCGGAAGGGGGGCTGTCATTTTATGAATGTAATAGTGTCGGGATATGATGTAAGGTGGCCTGGGGAATTTGAAGAAGAGGCAGCAAGATTAAGGGGGATTTTTAAAGAAGAACTCGTGGCCATTCACCATTTCGGAAGCACCTCGGTTCCGGGATTAAAGGCGAAACCTGTCATCGATATGATGCCGCTTGTAAAGAATATTGAAACAGTCGATCTATACAATGACAAGATGATCGCCCTCGGCTACGAACCGCTTGGAGAGTATGGTATTGAGGGGAGAAGATTTTACCGAAAAGGCGGTGATCGCAGAACCCACCACGTCCATATTTTTCAGTTTGATTATGAAAAAGAAATAACCCGCCACCTGGCCGTTAGAGATTATTTGCGCTCACACCCTGAAGAAGCAAGCAAATACGGCGCATTGAAAGAACAATTAGCCAACCAATTTTGCGACGATATGGAAGCGTATATCAACGGCAAGGATCAATTTGTGCAGGAACTGGAAAAGAAGGCACTGGAATGGTGGAAAGACAAGGATTGAGGAATGAAGAGAATTTTAGTTTTATATTTCGATAGTGGATGGAGCTTTTTTAAGACAAGACAGTATAGAGGCTAAGATGGCGGCAATTTTAGAGAGGGCTTCCCTATTTTAATGGGGTGGTTGAAAATAGGTTCTATTTTTGGGGGCTCCTTCAGAGGACAGCTCCATTGATTTTAGAATCCTGGTCGCGGTATGTCGGGAATCTACATGCAGGAACTTCCGAAGTTCGGCGCTTGTGAGAGAAGGTTTAATGAGAAGGAAATAGTCGCGAACTCCTTGTATGTGGGCATCTTCAGACGCTGTATTGCATGACGGGCATAACCAAAAACCTTTTTTTCTGATTATCGGAAAATGAGAACATGTTGGACATATAACACCAGTGAGTATGTCTTCACGAGGGATTGAATAGATATCGAGAATGTTGGGGTCGTGCGGGGAATGTTCTCGTAATAAGATACGGCTTAGTTTTTTGAACTCTTTTTGAGAAATAGCTTCTTTACTATATTTATTTTCTAATTCTTTTATCTTATTTTCTAAATCTGCTGAGTGAATTATTTTTTCATATTCACGAGAGTAACCTGATTTTAACTTTATTAAAGTGGATGGGTTGCTTATGATAACCAAATATTCAGTAGGCAGAGTTGTGAATTTCTCATCCTCCAACCAGGATACAAGTTCCCGCTGCTGCCGCTTCATTTGCAAAATGGGATCGGGAAATCCTTCCTCTTTGTCGTTGAGAATTCTTATAAGCTGATTAAAAGTACGATCAAAATATAGAGTGCCCGCAATGTTTTTCACCTCAGTGATTAAGGCAAAATTTCTCGAAATAATAAGACTGTCCATTTGAAAGTTATATGTTCCGTTGTTCAAACATAGGTCGTGAAAAATGAAATACTCTTTTTCGGGAAGCGAGTTGAAGCGAATATCAACTGATTCCTCTCCTTTGAAACCGGCGTTCCTTTTCGCTAAGTCTCTTTCTGCTAGTACCCTTTTTGGATGCTGAAGAGGGAGTCTTCTCAGTAATGCTTCCAATTTCAATATCGTTAAGGGAACTTCTCTTTTTTTTGCAATCAAAATATCATTCCTTTCTTTTGATAGATTAATTCTTTATTAATTGGTTCATTCCTGCATGTAATTTGAATTATCTAATGGTCATTTTTAGGTTTGTGCTCGATAATCCGGATTTGTGCTCGATGATCTGGATTTGTGCTCTATGATCCGGATTTGTGCTCAATGATGCGAATTTGTGCTCGATGATCTGGATTTGTGCGCGATGATCCGGATTTGTGCGCGATGATTTGAATTTGTGCTCGATGAACTGGATTTGTGCGCGATGATCTGGATTTGTGCGCGATAATCCGGATTTGTGCTCGATGATCTGAATTTGTGCTCGATGATTTGAATTTGTGCTCGATGAACTGGATTTGTGCTCGATGATCCGGATTTGTGCTCGATGATTTGAATTTGTGCTCGATGATCCGGATTTGTGCTCGATGAACTGGATTTGTGCTCGATGATGCGAATTTGTGCTCGATAATCCGGATTGTTGCTCGATGATCTAAATTTGTGCTCGATAATCCGGATTTGTGCTCGATGATTTGAATTTGTGCTCGATGAACTGGATTTGTGCGCGATGATCTGGATTTGTGCGCGATGATCTGAATTTGTGCTCGATGATCTGAATTTGTGCTCGATGATCCAGATTTGTGCGCGATAATCCGGATTTGTGCTCGATGATCCAGATTTGTGCTCGATACTCAAAATCTCTGCTAGAAAAGTTAAACTTCTGTCTGATGATCCGAATATATAGATAAGGATTAGCAATTTAGCTATATATTTATCTACTAACATCATGTAAAATATTTGTAGAAATTAGTAGAATTAGCAGAAAGAGGTGAGGTCATATTGAATAAGCTTAAGGGCAGTTTGATGGCCATATTATTTGTTTTGGCATGTTTTCTATTCTCGGAAACCGCTTCCGCGCAATCTTACATAGTGAATCCGAATAAAACCTATACATACTCCAATATGGTCTCGGACATTAACAAACTGAAGAAAGCCTACCCGGATCTTATCCAGGTTAAAACGATCGGAAAAAGCGAATATGGACGGGATATTTACGCTGTGTCGATCGGAAAAGGATCCTCAACGGTATTCATTAACGGTTCCCACCATGCCAGGGAATGGATGACGACCAATGTGAATATGAATATGATCGACAAATATGCTTATGCATATCAGCGGAATCAAAAAATAAAAGGCTATGATGTTAGAAAAATACTTACAAATTCGAAGATTTGGTTTGTGCCGATGGTCAATCCGGACGGGGTCACCCTTCAGCAAACCGGATTAAAGCATTTCCCGAAAAATTCGCATGCCGGATTAATCAAAATGAATAACGGCAGCAAAAGCTTTAAGAGGTGGAAGGCAAACGGCAAAGGAGTCGATTTGAACCGGCAATACAATGCCAAATGGGCCCAGATCACTGGGCCTAAGTCTCCAAGCTATATGAACTATAAGGGCAAGTCGCCTCATTCCGCTAAAGAGACGAAAGCGGTCGTATCGTTTGTTAGTTCTTTCTCGCCGGAAATTGCCGTTTCCTATCATAGCAGCGGAGAGATATTATTCTGGAACTACCAGCAAACAGGCAGCCGCTATACGCGGGATCATGGGTATGCGAAGGCTTTAGGCCGGATGACCGGCTATGATCTTGTTTACCCTAAGAGCTTTGGCGGAGGCGGCGGCTTCAGCGACTGGTTCTCCAGGGTCAGGAAAAAATCGGCATTTACAATTGAAATTGCCCCATATGCCGGGCAAACCCATGTACCACTCAGCAGGTTTTCAAGAGTCTGGAGCGAAAACAGTGCGGTCGGCCTTTATGTAGCCCAGGAAGGCGGGAAATTATACGATAGCCGCCAGCTTGCCGCCAGCCAAGCATTGGAGAAGAAAATCAAGGCCTATGATGCAACAGCGAAAAAACTGCAGCCTTACTATGATATAAAGGTTGCCAGTGGTTTAAAAGTGGATAAAGCATTCAAAGATTTATACAACAAAGTAAATAGTGAAGTGAATAAAAATCAAGCGGCGATTAATAAGCTGCCAAGTAAATATCGCTCACGTCCAACTGCCGCTTTGAAACCGGCAAAAACATATAGGGACAATTCCCTTAACTTTATGAATGCCGTCACAGATGGGGACAAATTAGTGAGTGCCAATAAAACATTAACTGGCTATTTCGAACAAGGCAAACTTGATAGCACTACCGTTTCAGCTTATAATAATTTCAACAAATCAATTACTAATGCCGAAGCCAGGATCAACAAAATGTATGGCACGAATGGCAAAAAATATGCAACCGCGAAGTATATCACTCCGGCTAAAGTATCCAAGGAAAACCTTGGCTTGGATATTTCAAGATATAACTTGATTTTACTAATGGAGAAGCAAGTTGTAGCGGAAGATTATGTAGCAGTGGAAGCGAACCTGACACAATACGATCAGCAAACAAAGAATGCTGAGAAAATCAGAGCGAACAAGAACTATATTAAGTACCCAGCTACTGAAACGTTCTTGGCAAATAAGATCACAGTAATAAAAGGCCAGCTACCGCCAAAACCAGTTGAACCAGCTGTTGATCCGCAAGCAGAAATAATTCAATGATCAATCAAACGAATCAAAGAGCGAAGACAAAATGTCTTCGCTTTTTTTGTGAAGACTTTATCTGGTGGCAATAACGTAGAATGGTGTATGATGATTTTTTAATCCCTAAACTATTAAATATGGCGGGTGAAGCATATTGAAAAACAAAGTTGTATTTACCGGCGGCGGCTCTGCTGGACATGTAATCGTCAATGCCGCGGTGATACCCGAATTTCTTAAGAATGCCTGGGAAGTCACCTATATTGGTTCCGCGAACGGTATTGAAAGGGAAATCATGGAAAAGGAGTTTCCGGAAGTCACCTATAGGACGGTAACCGTTGGGAAGCTTAGACGATACTTATCCATAGAAAATATAAAGGACCCATTCCGGGTTGTAAAAGGAATTTTTGAGGCACGGAAACTATTAAAGCAAGTCCGCCCCGATTTTATTTTTTCAAAAGGTGGTTTTGTGTCAGTGCCGGTCGTGATTGCCGGCAGGATGCTGAATATTCCCATCCTGATCCATGAGTCGGATTACACCCCCGGACTGGCCAATAAAATAGCCATGCCGTTTGCTTCGAAAATCTTTACGACCTTTGAGGAAACCGGGAGTTCTCTGCCGAAAGAAAAAACAAAATATATTGGAGCCATCCTAAGAAATGGTATTTTCAATGGAAACGCTATAAAAGGAAGGCAATTATGCGGCTTTAAAAATGATAAACCGATTATGCTGGTGATGGGCGGAAGCCTCGGTTCCATGAAAATCAACAGTCTCATAACCGACCATCTCGATTGTTTGCTGGAAAACTACAATATCATCCATATTTGCGGCAAGGGGAATATAAGTTTAGATGTAAAGCGGAACGGGTATCAGCCCTTTGAGTATGTCCATGAAGAAATCTTTGATCTGCTCGCGGCTGCAGACGTAGTCGTTTCCAGGGCGGGCTCCAACTCGATATTCGAGTTTCTCGGACTTCAAAAACCGATGCTGCTTATCCCGCTCAGTGCAAAAGCATCAAGGGGCGATCAAATTCTCAACGCTGAAAGCTTCGAGAAACAGGGCTTTTGCAAGGTCATCCAGGAAGAAGATTTGGAATTCGAAAAGTTTACAACCACCCTCGACCATTTACTTGCGAAAGCACCGCTGTACAAGGAAACAATGACTAAGAAAAAACCGTTTAAAACAGCGGAGGAAATGTACCAGATGATTTTAAAATATGGTTCAAAAAGCTAGAGGCTTGCTTACGTATAACTTCGCCTTAAAAGGCTAGCCCAGCCTATAGAAAATATTGTCATGAAGCTTCCTCGTTTTTCATATTTATAAACAACATGAAAGCCGAGGAGGAAGAGCATGGTGCACATTTATTCAAAAGGCTGGTTCATCCAGCAGTTAAAAAAGGCGGGGATTACAAGGCATCCTGTAGAAAGACGAAAGTTGAAGCTTTATAAAACCTATGTGGTCCGTAACCTATATGTGGAGTTCGTCGAGAACAGACCATAAAAAAGTGCGCGCATCCGAAGGGAAGCGCGTTTTCTTATGACAAAAAGCAGGTCAGGTTGACAGACCTGAATATTTGCAAGGCTATAAAAATAATTATAGATTATAATAATTATAAATAGGGGTAAATTGAATAGCAAAGTGATGGTGTGTAGGATTTATGGTCAAATCGAAATTATTTGCAGAAGTATTCTATCAGTCTAGGATTCCTCAAGTTATCGGTGATTTAGAATATCGAAAACCTTTTTATAATCAAGCTTTTATAGAATTCCTTGGCTATTCAGCCAAGGAACTGAAAAATATGTCTATGAGTGATTTTTCGCATCCCGAGGATCATGAGAAAGACGAAAAGCTCTTTTTTGAATTGCTAGAAGGAAAAAGGAAGGATTATGAAGTAGTAAAAAGATACATCACTAAGGATGGTCAAGTGAAGACGGCCATTTTGAATGTGTCTTATATTCGAGATCCCCACACAGGTAATGCATATTGTCTTGGGCAATTAATTGATCTAACTGAAAAATTAATGATAGAGCAGGCATTGCGAAAAGAGGAAGAAAAATATAGACTGCTGGCGGAGCACTCTTCAGATATAATCGCTCTACATGAACCTGACAGTACTTATCTTTATATATCCCCTTCAATCAAAGGGATTTTAGGTTGTGAAACAGAAGAGTTGCTCGGTAGGAAGCCATTCGAATATATTCATCCAGATGATCGAGATGAAGTCATCAAGAAATATGAAAAAGTAGTCTCTGATTTAGTGCCAATGAGAGGTACATATCGTTGCAAGAAAAAAGACGGTGAATATATATGGTTAGAGTCTAGTCTGAAAGCTGTAATGGATAAAGAAACAGGGCAGGCAAGAGAGCTCATCTCCATTTCAAGGGATATCCAGCAGCGGATAGAAACAGACGAGTTGCTGCGAAAATCAGAAAAGCTTGCGGTCATCGGTCAAATGGCTGCCGCAGTCGCCCATGAAATTCGAAACCCGTTGACGCCAATTAAAGGCTTCCTGCAATTGTTGTCATCAGGTGTGGAAAACTACAACCCGGCCTATACGGCCATTATTTTAAATGAATTAAACAGAATCGAGACGATCATTACAGAGTTTCTTTCGATGGCAAAGCCACATACTGAAAAAATGCGGGTCCTTAAAATCGAGGAGCTTGTTAAACAGGTTGTCCACCTTGTCCGCGCAGGAGCACATATACATAACAAGGAAATTATTCTTGAGATTAGCGCAGTCCCGGAGGTAATCGGAGATGAAAACTCGCTGAAACAAGTTTTCGTAAATATCATCCAGAATGCCCTCGAGGCGATTGAAGTGAACGGCAGCGTTTGTGTTACATTGCATACGAGCCAGGACTTTATTTGTATTGAGGTTATGGATAACGGCTGCGGTGTCCCGAAAGAATTGCTGCCTAAACTAGGAGAGCCTTTTTATTCCACTAAGGAAAAAGGGACAGGCCTCGGTTTAATGACATCGTATCAGATCATTGAAAACCATAAAGGAAAGATTAACATTGAAAGTGAAGAAGGATCCGGCACAAAGGTTTCCATTATGCTTCCGTACGTGGAGGTCAGATAAGCCGATCATGCAGATTCTTAAGCCTGAACGCCGGCCCAATTTGCTTATATTAAAAATATCCAGTCCATTGGAGAATCAAAATCAAACTGCCAAGGGCCCATACATAATAGGAGAAAATCTTCAGTGATTTTTTCTTCAGGAAATTGATCATCCAGACAACTGCGATATAACCGAAAATAGCAGCGGATAGCGTTGCGACTAACAGGGAAGGGAAAGAAATGTATTCAGCATTCCCGGTCAGTACAGGTTTCATTTGAAACACGATGCCTCCCGAAATCGCCGGGATCGACAGCAAAAAGGAAAAATACGCGGCGGTTGCGCGGTCCAGCTTGCAGAAAAGGCCTGCGGCGATCGTCAGGCCGGACCGCGAAAGGGCTGGCATGATTGCCGCAGCCTGGAATGAGCCGATGATGAACGCATCCTTCACAGAGATATCCTGAATTGTTTTGCGGCCGGTCTGAATGCTGTCAGCAAACCATAAAATAAACCCGGTAACAAGGAATTCCCAGCCGATAGTTACGCCGGTTCTTGATAACTCATCAAACCAATCTCCTAAGAGTACACCAGCAAACACAGCAGGAATTGTTCCAGAGATAAGTAGCAGCGTCAGTTTTGAAAAAGGATTTTTGAGCAAGGAGAACAGCTCCTCTTTATAAACGACAATGAGTGCCAGCAGCGTACCGATATGAAGCATCGTATCCAAAAAAATGCCCGCTTCATCCAGCCCGAAAAGATGGCGCCCCAAATATAAGTGGCCGGTGCTTGATATAGGCAGGAATTCAGTCAGGCCCTGAATCAGTCCAAGTATGAATGCTTGAAATTCACTTAACATAAAACTCACTCCCGTTTACATGTAAGGACAATCTGTTTAAATGTATGCCGGCAAAAGAGGAACATGTCTAAAAAATGAGCATTTTATCAAAAATGAAACCGGCATCGCAATCATACGTATAATAAAGTATAGAGACATGAAGGGGGAATTTGAAGGTGGTAAACCAAGATGAAAAATTGTTGGCAGCACTTATCTATATCGCGAGCTTTTTTACCGTTTTTATCGGCCCGCTCATTATTTGGCTGATTAAAAAGGGCGACTCCGCTTTTATTGATTATCACGGAAGGGAATACTTGAACTTTCTGATTTCCTATACAATATACGGAATTGTGGCGAGTCTGCTGATGTTTGTGCTGATTGGCTTTGTAATCCTTCCTATTCTAGGAGTGGTCGGTATTATTTTCACAATCATCGCGGCCGTCAAGGCGTATGATGGGAAAGAGTACCGCATACCGTTGATCTTCCGCATTTTATAAATGAAGAATCCTGGCCAATCGGCCAGGATTTTTTCTGCTTTTATAGACGTTCTTATTTCTTTTTAATTTCCTCGTACTTTTGGAACCAGTCCGGAAAGACCTTTTTAAACTGGACAGGCTTAAATGTATCCTTGGACACGATAATATGCGTTGTGGTTCCTTCCGCGCATACCTCATCCTTATCATTAACGATTTCAAAACCATATACCGTACGCAGCCCAAGGTTTTCCTCGATCCATGTTTTCACAAAAACCCTATCGCCTAGTTTGATCGATTTTTTATAAGTGATTTCAAGGTTATAAACAGGAGCATAATAGCCCGCTTTTTCCATTTCAAGATAGTCGTACCCTGCGTCCTCGATAAGCTGAGTTCTGCCAAATTCGAGCCATTTAACGTAATTACCGTGATAGATAACTCCCATCATGTCGGTGTCCGCATAAGAAATCTGGACTTCCTTTTTTGCTATGTAAAAATCATTCATTTGCCAAGTCCCTCTCTGTCAAATATTATCGTGATAGAAGCAATCATAGCATAAAAAAAGTGTTGATATGGAATGATAGGCTCCTTTCTCTCACTCGGAAAACTTTATAGTAGAATATAATGCTTAGTATTCTATTTATACAAACAATGAATATCATTAATAGAAATGGATCAAAAAGATAGGACTAAAAAGGATAAGATAGAAACGAAGGTGTAGAGCATGAATATCCGTACTTATTACGAAAAAACTGCCAGGATGTGTTTCCATGTTTCCTGGATCACGCTAATCATCGCCGCTGTATTTTTTGTGCTCCATGTCTGCCATGTTATTGGAGGGAACGTCATTGCCGAAACGGCGCCGTTTTTAATCCTGAGCATTGTTAATTTTATCGGGTCGCGGATTTATGAAAACAGGATGAAGGACCTGCCGGAAGAAAATGTCGTCTCGCTAATATCTCCGTTGGAAACTACGGACATTTTACTTGCGTTCATGCCCGCGCCAACATTGCGGGTGCTGCTGTTCCATCCCGATGGTTCGTTACTCGGTGAAATAAGAGACCGGAGGATGCAACGGTTTATGTGGATAATTCCCAATACCATTTCGGTTCTATTGCCAAAGCGATACGTCCTAACGAATGCTGCAGGGATAGTGCTTGCCGAATATGAAATGAAAGCAGGAATCAAGACGATGATCACGATGATGGACGGCACCGGAAATCGAGTGGGGTACTACAAGGAAAGCTTGAAAGAATCAATTGTTCGCCTGAAGGGCATGATATATACGGCAGAAGGACAAGAATGGATGCCGGTGAATGTCAGCGGGCTGCTCAATAAATTTCACATGGACACAACTGACGGGAAAACAATTGCTTCCTTTCAAAAAGGCTGGATGCCTCTTGAGTGGGCCAAGCGGTTTAAGGAAATGAATACACCGATACTCTCATTTCATGACGCTGCGACAGCAGACGAGAGAATCGCAGTTTTCGGATTTTGTGCGGCAGCTTTTAATCACCGATCCAACTAGCAATGATCCCTAATGCTTATCAGGGGCATTTTACGATAGTATCTGATATAATTTCATAAATACATAGAAATTGTGGTGATAAAAGTGACTTTGCTGAATGAAATCATTGAATTTAACAGTAAGTTTGTAGAAGAGAAAGAATACGCCAGATATCAAACCGATAAATTCCCTGATAAGAAAATGGTGGTATTAAGCTGTATGGATACGAGACTTGTGGAGTTGCTTCCGAAAGCAATGGATATCAAAAACGGCGATATTAAGCATATAAAAACGGCAGGAGCTGTCGTATCTTCGCATTTTGGAAGCGCCATGCGCAGCATTCTCGTGGCTGTCACCGAACTGAAAGCGGACGAGGTATTCGTGGTGGGGCACCACGATTGCGGCATGTCGTCAATTAATCCGGATGCAATGATTGAGAAATTGATCAGCCGGGGCATTGCACCAGAAACGATTCAAACGATGGAACATTCAGGAATCGACTTGAAAAAGTGGCTTCGCGGCTTTGAAGATGTTTCGGATAGCGTGGAGAACAGCGTCCAAATCATCCGCAACCACCCATTAATCCCGAAAGATGTATCTGTTCACGGACTTGTTATATCGCCTGAAACCGGAAAGCTTGATGTGGTGGTTGATGGTTACAAAGCTTGAACTGCAGGCGTTGCTGCAGTTCTTTTTTATGTCTGATTCAGGGTGACGATTATGATTCGAGCGGGAAAACAGGGCATTCAAGCGAAAACAGAGTTGATTTAAGCAAAAGCAAAGTCCATTTACGCGACATTTAAGCGAATACAAATGACCTGATTAAAATCACGCACTTTTCTTTCTGTATAAGGAAACCTATGCCTAATCTCCGCCTTACGGCTCGTCAATCTTTAGAAAACTTGAATATAGACAAATATCTGTTACAATCACATAGTGTGGTTTGTCACTGAAACAAACGGGTGGGAGAGGGATATTACGTAGTAAGGACACAACATGAAACAGTCAATTTTTGAAAAGATATTTCAGCTTTCTGAAAGCGGAACGACAGTAAAGCGGGAGATACTTGCCGGCTCCGTCAGTTATTTTACGATCGTTTATATTATCGTCGTCAATTCGATGATTCTTGCTGAAGCGGGCATACCGCTGGACGGCGCGATAATCGCGACCATCCTTCTTTCAGCAGTGAGTTGTTTATTGATGGGGTTTTGGGCGAATGTACCGATTATCCTGGTACCCGGTATGGGAATCAATGCTTTGTTTGCTTATACCATGGTTGGAAGTATGGGATTGTCCTGGCAAGCCGCTCTAGCCGCCGTCTTTGTATCTGGGCTTATTTTTGTTTTTGTCGCGTTCAGCCCTTTCTCCAAGGTCCTCAGCGACTCGATTCCTAATTCCCTAAAAGAAGGGATTACGGTTGGCCTCGGGTTATTTTTAATGTTTTTGGGACTGGAAAAAGGCGGATTGATTACAAAGGGCGAGACCTCGATGATAGCGCTCGGCAACCTCGGGAATCCGGACGTAATCGTTACGGTATTGACACTGTTAATCGCGCTTGTATTGTTTATCAGAAACATACAGGGGAGTTTTTTGATTACAATCATTGCAGGTTGCACCATTGCTTTTCTGTTTGGAACCATTGATTTCTCCGAACTGTCATTTGGCGGAATGGATCCAGGGGCATATAAAGAAGTGTTCTTTTCCATGTCTTTTATGGAACTAGGGAAATTTGAATTCTGGATTGCCGTATTTTCGTTGACGATGGTCATCATTTTTGAGAATATCGGCCTCGTTCACGGCCATGTTAACAGCATCAAACGGCCTGAACGATATCAAAAAGCGTTCCGGGCAACGGGTGTATCGGTTCTCTTGTCAGGCGTATTCGGCTCGAGTCCTACTGTGGCAACGGTAGAAACGGCAGCAGGTGTGGCTTCCGGCGGCCGTACCGGATTTACTTCGGTTGTGACCGGCCTTTTATTTCTTTTGTCGATGCTTTTTATACCGGTCATTAAAATCATTCCTGATAGCGCCATTGCTCCGATACTGATCATCATTGGGATACTCATGCTTGAAAATATCAAGCATCTCGATTTCAGCGATTTGTCTGAAAGCATTCCGGCTATCATGATCATCGCGATGATTCCGTTCACGTACAGCATCGCTGACGGAATGGCAGTTGGATTTGTCCTGTATCCTTTTCTAAAGGTTATGCTTGGCAAAGCGAAACAGGTTTCCATCGTCATGTATGCAATAGCAGCACTTTTCCTGGTGTACTTTGTATTCCAAGTGCTCGGGTAACAAAAAGAAGCTGTTCCTGCGTTCAGGTTTCTGCCATTTGCGGAATCCTTTGCGCGTGGAATGGCTCTTTTTATTTCATAGGCTCTGTTAAACGATAATGTTGTTTTTGGGAAGGGAATCTGCGAGACTCCTCGAAAATGCATACGCATTTTCTCGTGCGGTGTCTATTCAAGGATGATAAATCAATGTCCTGCGGAAAAACGGGCTGGCAAGACCCCGCAGCGAGGTACGAGTGAGGAGGCTTGCCAGTTCGTCCGCGGAAAGCGAGTAGATTCCATGACCATTTGAAAATCAACAATGGAATTTAACAGAGCCATTTCATAAAAAAGGCTTTTGAGGCTTGATATACCGTCTCAACTCCCCGAGCATCATTTTTTTCATCGACAGGGGACCGGAAATCGAGTTCACATCTTCAGGCAGAGGGTATATGCCAAACTCGTTTACTTTCACGCGGATACGTCCGCTCCACAATAACTGTTTATCGAAAGTTTGTATGACCGTAGTGACAGTCGCCAGTTTGGCAGGGGGCTCTTCATTTTCTATGGAAATGACCGAATCAACAAAAAAATCAAAAATGAAATGGTTTTTTCTAAAAGTAGATTTCACTTTCATAATCGCATCTCCTTTACTTAGCGCTTATTCTTTAATAGAATAATATAATAATTCACAGTTGTAACTGTTTAGGAGAAGTGACTTAGATGATTTTAGAATTGTTAAAGTGCCATGGATCTGGCAATGATTTTTTGATAATTGATGAACTGACAAAGGATCTTTCATTTTCGGAAGAAGAACGGAAAAACCTCGCGCTGGCTCTGTGTGAGCGCAATAGCGGCCTTGGCGCAGATGGGATTCTTTTTGTAATGAAGAGTGATACATGTGATGCGAGAATGCGTGTCTTTAATGCCGACGGTTCAGAGGCATCGATGTGCGGCAATGGGCTGCGCTGTGTGGCGCGGTTCACCCACGAAGTGCTTGGTAAAGACAAATTGATGATTGAGACGATGAAAGCCGATCTAGCAGTCGAGAAGGCAGAAGAAATTTATCGTGGCATACCTACCTATAAAGTGGAAATTTCACCGGTTTCCTTTCATGTCAAAGACCTGCCTCTTCAAATCGAAAGCGAGACACTGTTAAATGCGAAGCTGCCGGAGCTTTCTGATTCCCTTGATTTTACGGCGGTTGCCGTGCCGAATCCGCATTTGATTTCGATTGTTACCGATGAGATACTTGCTTCCGGCATTCAAGAAGATTTGGCGACGAAGGTGAATGGACCAAATGATTTATTCCCGGACGGGGTTAATGTAAGCTTCATCAAGCCAATTGAAACAGGGCGTATTTTTGTCCGCACCTTTGAAAGAGGCGTTGGTTTCACGAATGCATGCGGAACCGCCATGTCAGCATCGAGCCTTGTCACATGCTTAAACGGTCTCAATGAACTGGAAAAAGAAATTTCCGTTTATAATGATGGCGGACAAGTGAAATGTGTCGTTCATCATGACCCGGAAAAAGATCAATATCATATTGATCTTATCGGCAATGGAACGTATGAATATAAAGCAGAGATTAATGTCGAACTTGGAAATGAAAAGAATTTCAATATGCTTAGTCAAGATACATTCAACAATGAAACCAGTTTGTACGCTGAATTTCAAAAGGAAATCCAGGAATTTTTGCAGGGTAAATAATCGAACACGAAAAACCGGCCTGTACTCCAGCAGACCGGCTTTTTTTATGGTACATCTATTTTCGTTTCAAAAATGGGATCACTTCCTCAAACGGCTGCTCGTGCCTGGCCTTTTCATAATCTGCGAAAGGACACCCTGAACTCCTGATCCGTTTTGGAACATTCCAAACCGTATAGTCCTTTATCGATAAATCCTCGGTTAATTCCTCCCAAAAGAGCGGGGCGGCAACGCCGCCGAAATCATTTCCGCGGGGGGAGTAAGGAGAAATGATCGTCTTCCCTTCACTATGCTGGACAAAATCCAGATAAAGACGGTTATGGCGGTTTTTCTTAAGCCGCTCAACGGTAAAGTCATCCGGGAATGAGCTAGTCAGAAAGTCAGCAAGAAAATTGGTGAAAATCCGCGTGTCGTGGTAGCTGTATGTATTTGCTGGCAAGGGAATATGAATCTGCAGGCCCTTATTGCCAGAAGTTTTGATAAACGCCTTCACGTTTATCGAATCCAGGACCTTCTTGCTTTCAAGGGCAGCCTTTACTGCTAGATGAAACGATTCAGGCGCCGGCGGATCGAGATCAAGGACAAGCTCATCCGGATGGGTTTTTCCTGCTCTTTGGAAAGGCGTGTGGAACTCCAGCGCAAGCTGGTTACCGAGCCAGAGTAAAGTGTCCAAATCATTGCAGAGAATATAATCATTGTCATTCGCAAAAAAAGATTTGATGAAGTCAGGGGCATAGTCCGGCCGGTTTTTTTGAAAAAAGCGTTCTTTGCTGTGCATCGTTCCATGCGGGTACCTGATTGTCGTGAGCTCCTTATCCTTTAAGTGGGGCAAAAACCAGGATGAAACCTCGCGCAAGTATTGTAAGTATTCAATCTTTGTGATAATTTTATTGCCTGATTCCCAAATAGGCTTGCCAGGTGACGTAATCGAAATATGGGCAGGGAAGGTGAATTGGCTTTCGATAAACCCGTCCCAGGTGCATTCTTCGGGTCTGACTGTTGGTAGAAATTCCTTGAATTGCGGCTCGCGCAGTTCGGTTTCTTCATACACATGCAGAAATTCAACCGCCAGGCATATGGAAGGATGGATATAAAGGCTGCCATCGTCCTCAGAAGAAGCGTTTTGTTTAATAATATCCTGTAGGATTGACCGGTCATGTTGGTTGATCCCGTTTTTCATTTGCCCGATGCTTGTCGGTATACCATCTCTATAGACCCCTAACGCGAAATAACTATTTGCCTTATTCATGGCCGTGATAAAGCAGGCAGCCCTGCGCCAATTCTTAACCTTTACCCATTGAGACGTTCTTTTTCCCTCCTCCCACATGCTGTTTTCATGCTTGGCGACAATCCCTTCCCCGTCATACAGCACAACTTTTTCCATAAGATCTGAAAAGTTTTTGAAAAGCGGGACATATTGAATGATTGCTTCATTGATGGGATTTGGAGATAGCGGAAGTTTTGCCTCCTTGCAAAGTGTTTCGAGCCGTTCTTTTCGTTTTAAATAGGCCAATGTTTGCAGTTTTTCCTCTTTATGAACAAGGAGGTCAAACGCCAAAAACCGGACTGGGGAAACAAGAGCCGCCTCTTCAATCGTTTTTTTTGTTTTCAGGCGGCCACGCCACTGAAGATGCATGAAATCGGACTTGTATGGGTTGGCAAGCCAAACAACTTCGCCGTCGAGTTGAATCGGCAAATGCTCCGTTAATGCGGGTTTTATTCGATCAACGAATTCTTCGATTTCCGGGAATGACGGGAGCAGATTCTTACCGTTTCTGCTAGTCAGTTCGATTTTATTTTTGCCAATTGTAAGCAGGGCACGGAAGCCGTCATATTTCACTTCGTATCTCCATGGTTTTCCGGTCGGGGCACTATCATGATACGTCGGAAGCATAGGTTTCATCAGATCACTCTTTCTGTTTGCCAATTGTTTATAGGTGTTATTTTGAAGCTGGAGAGAAAAAATATGCTTAGGCAAATTAACTTTAGAAAAAGAAAATGAAGAAGGTGAAATCATGCATACGATGTGGAAGGGCAGCATCAGCTTTGGGCTGGTTAATATTCCGATAAAGCTGCATGCCGCAACAGAAGATAAGGATATATCCCTGAGGACGCTTCATAAGGAATGCCATTCTCCGATTAAGTATGAAAAAGTTTGTCCTGTCTGTGAAAAAGAGGTGGGCAAAGATGATATCGTCCGAGCTTTTGAATATACAAAAGGTAAGTTCGTCGTTATTGAAGATGAAGAATTGGAGCAGTTGAGAAAGGTAAATGAAGACAGAGCGGTCGAAATCATTGATTTTGTTAAAATAGAGGAAATTGATCCGATTTATTTTAACAAAAGCTATTACATGTCGCCCAATGAAGGCGGCGTCAAAGCGTATTCACTGCTTCGGGCTGCTCTGGCAGATTCAAAAAAGGTGGGTCTGGCAAAAATCATCATTAGAGCGAAAGAACAGATGGCGGTCATCCGGGTAGTGGAAAACACTCTGATCATGGAAACGATCCATTATCCTGATGAAGTCCGCTCTGTCGCTGACGTCCCGAATATACCCGCTGCGGATAATGTGAGCGACAGGGAGCTGTCTACGGCGATCATGCTTATTGACCAGTTAACGACCGAGTTTGAACCAAGTAAGTACAATGATGATTATCGTACCGCGCTTTTGGAACTTATTGAATCAAAAAAGACAGGCAAAACGATTACGCCAAAAGAACGAGAACCGGCTACATCCAATGTGACCGATTTAATGGCGGCACTTCAGGCGTCCATCGACAGAACAAAGCCTCCAGCAAAGAAAAAGCCGGCGCGTAAACGGGCCGCAACGAAAAAGAAAGAGGCTTGATTAATCAGAGCGGCTAAAGGAGATCTTTTCCGCTCTGATTTTTTTATATAGCGTTAAGATAAAAGTCTATGGTCTGAAACGCTAATGAGCAGATTTTTCCATTATCGAGCACAAATTCGAATCATCGAGCAGAAATCGGGATCATCGAGCAGAAATTCGGATAATCGAGCACAAATCGGGATTATCGAGCACAAATTTGGATCATCGAGCAGAAATTCAATTAATCGAGCACAAATCCGGAATATCGAGTAGAAATTCGGATCATCGAGCAGAAATCCGAATCATCGAGCAGAAATTCAATTAATCGAGCACAAATCCGGATTATCGGGCAGAAATTCAATTAATCGAGCACAAATCCTCATCATCGAGCAGAAATTCGATTAATCGAGCACAAATCCTCATCATCGAGCAGAAATTCAATTAATCGAGCAGAAATCCGGATCATCGAGCAGAAATTCAATTAATCGAGCACAAATTCGGATTATCGAGCAAAAATTCAATTAATCGAGCACAAATTCGGATCATCGAGCAGAAATTCAAATTATCGATCACAAATTCATATCATCGAGCAGAAATTCGAATGATCAAAGACAAATTTGAAGAATCGATCCACAAATCTCACATTTCGAGGTTGAAATATCATCATAAGTATTGCATCTTGTTTGAAAAGCGGGTAGTGAGGTATATTTCTTAAGAATGATATTTCGCTCGAGGTGATTTTGCTGAAAATTAAAACTATCGTATACTTTACCTTTATAGCCATGTTGTTGGCCTTATATTTTTTCACATTCACAAAATTTGCAGAAAAATTGAAAGAAAAAGAACTTGAACAGTTCGATACTCCAATCATACAATTTATTCAAGGGCGGATTTCCGATCAGCTGACGTCTATCATGAAAGTGCTGACTTTCTTTGGGTCAGTTCCATGGTTTATCATGGCAGCAATCGCCATATCGATTTTTTTGGTTCTCTTTCAAAAAAAACGATATGCCGTTTTTTTATTGTTTACCTCCTGGTCAGGGTTAGTATTGAATTTCATGCTAAAATGGATGTTTAAAAGGGAAAGGCCTGATTTGCTGCCAATCATCGCTGAAAACGGCTTTAGCTTTCCAAGCGGGCATTCCATGGGTTCGTTTGTTTTTTACGGGGCTCTGGCAGTTATCCTTGTAAGAATTTCTAAGTATGCCCTACTTGATTGGATTTTTGGCAGCTTATGTGCGCTGATCATTCTGTTAATCGGGATAAGCAGAATATATTTAGGGGTGCACTATCCAAGCGATGTAGTTGGGGGCTTTGCCGCGGGCGGAGCATGGTTGACCATTTGCGGACTAGGCTTGCGCTACTTTGAATACAGTCTTACTAAAAAAAGGAGGGGAGACCGACAATAATGCAAAAAATCTTTCCAGCTTCCAGAAATATGAAGGAATTCGAGCAATTTCTTGAAAGTTCCTATGAAATCGGTGTTTTTTTGGAAATACATATTTCGATGCTGAAATCTGTCCAAAGGCTGGCCGAGCAGCGCGGAAAAAAGATGATTTATCATATGGACCTGATCCATGGGATAAAGAACGACGACTTCGGAACCGAATACGTGTGTCAAGAGTATAACCCGTACGGACTGATCTCCACAAAAATCAACGTGATTTTAAGAGCAAAGAAAAAAGGTGTTAAAGCGATACAAAGAATGTTCTTAATCGATTCGGGGGCGCTGAAAAAAAGCTTGAAGCTGATTGAGAAAACGCAGCCGGATTGTATCGAACTATTGCCTGGCGCGATGCCATGGGTGATTGAAGAAGTCTACAGCAAGGTGAACATTCCGATTATGGCGGGCGGATTTATCAGAACAAAAGAGGATGTCGAAAATGCCTTTAAAGCGGGAGCGGTCGGGATCACCACTTCAAATATGGAGTTATGGCGATCGTTTTCGCAAGAGTAGAAGTTTTATCTTTTACAAATTTAGAAATAGGTATATAATGAAAGTAAGTTAATATTCGGTTCGAGATTTGGAGAGGCCACGATGCTGCGATTACTTTTGATAATCGTCTGTTTCGTGGCCTTTTTATATAAAGAAGCATTTATTATCATAATCATGGGGAAGTAGGGTAATACATTAACTAGAGAGACATTAAGGAGGAACTTATTATGAAGTTTTCGAATCTTGACCGCGCGCAACTGCGTGGAAAATTACAGTCGGAAGAATTTGATCTGTTGATTATCGGCGGGGGAATAACAGGCTCAGGAATTGCGCTTGATGCCGTTACCCGCGGAATGAATACAGCGTTGGTTGAAATGCAGGATTTCGCAGCAGGCACGTCAAGCCGTTCCACCAAACTCGTCCATGGCGGCCTTCGTTATCTTAAGCAGTTTGAAGTGGCGATGGTCGCGGAAGTGGGCAAGGAACGGGCGATTGTTTATGAAAACGGACCGCACGTCACTACTCCTGAATGGATGCTGCTTCCTTTCCATAAAGGCGGAACATTCGGCAAATTTACAACTTCAATTGGACTGCGAGTATATGACCTGCTTGCTGGTGTTAAGCGCAAAGAATGGCGAAAGATGTTAACAGTCGATGAAACAATTAATAAAGAACCGCTTGTAAAAAAAGAAGGCTTAATGGGAGGCGGATATTACGTTGAATACCGTACCGATGATGCCCGGTTGACGATTGAAGTCGCCAAAAAAGCAGCCGAATTCGGCGCAAATTTAATGAACTATGCTAAAGTGGTTGATTTTATCTATGAAGACGGCAAAGTGGCCGGTGCGGTTGTAGAAGACCGGTTAACGAAAGAACAATTTTCAATCAAAGCAAAGAAAATTGTCAATGCGGCTGGTCCTTGGGTGGATACGCTTCGTGAAAAGGATGGTTCCAAAAAAGGCAAAACCCTAAAATTGACAAAGGGAGCTCATGTTGTCATAGACCAATCGCGTTTCCCGTTAAAACAGGCTGTCTATTTTGATACCCCGGACGGGCGCATGGTCTTCGCGATTCCCCGTGAAGGCAAAGCGTATGTAGGGACAACCGATACCTTTTACGATAGCGATCCGGTGAATCCGAAAATGACCGCAGCCGACCGAGCCTATATTATCGAGGCGATCAACTATATGTTCCCTGAAGTCAAGATTGTGGAACAAGATGTAGAATCAAGCTGGGCAGGTGTCCGTCCATTGATCCATGAAGAAGGGAAGGATCCATCAGAAATTTCCCGTAAAGATGAAATCTGGGTATCGGATTCGGGCTTAATCACAATCGCTGGCGGAAAATTGACAGGCTACCGTAAAATGGCGGAAATGGTGCTTGACCGGGTTGCAGCCCAATTTGAAGAAGAGCTCGGCATTAAGTATGACAGCAGTCAAACGAAGCACCTCCCGATTTCGGGAGGCGACATTGGTGGTTCCGGTAACCTGGATAGTTTCAGAAAAACGGAAGCAACGGGAGGAACCCGTCTCGGTTTAAGCCAACAGACGGCCGAAAAGCTTGCACAAATGTACGGGACGAATGTTCGGAAGCTGTATGAAATCATTGAAAACAGTGGAAAAGATGCAGAAAAATATAACTTACCCGTTGAGGTATACGCTATGCTTGTCTATTCAATCGAACAGGAAGCTGCTGCAACACCGGTGGATTTTTTACTAAGAAGAACTGGTGCGATCTTGTTTAACATTGACGAGGCAAAACAGTGGAAACAGGGAGTTGTTGATTATATGAAAGAAACATTCGGTTGGGATGAGAATCAAAGACAACATTTTGAAACGGAAGCGGATGCGGCGATCGAAGAAGCGCAAACTCCCGAAATGTGAAGCTATATAAAAGAAAACTCGCCGATTGGCGAGTTTTCTTTACTAGGTATCAGTGCTTAATTCGGTTTCATCTGCAGTCAAATAAGTCGTGCAAGCAGGGCAACGCTTAGCCGAAACAGGAATTTCCGAAATACACTCCGGGCATTTTTTTGTTTCAATCTTATTGGGTTCTTCTTTTTTGTGAAAGCGATTGACTTGCTTAACAATCATGAAGATGACAAATGAGATAATTAAGAAATGGATGATATTATTAATGAAAAGACCGTAGTTGATTGTGGCCGCTCCCGCTTCCTGTGCCTCTGCAAGCGAGCTGTAATTCTTGTCTGACAGATTTATGTATAGATTACTGAAATCGACTTTGCCTACAATCAGCCCGATTGGCGGCATAATGATATCGTTTACGACAGAGTCAATGATTTTGCTGAAGGCTGCACCAATAATAACACCGATTGCGAGATCCAACACATTTCCTCTCATAATGAATTTTTTAAACTCTTTAAACAAAACTGGGTTCCCATTCCTTTCTCTGCATATGGATGTATTTATGATACCACTTGTTTGGACATCTTGTAACAATGAGAAAAGTATGATTGGCGAGCATCTTAAGACGAGGAATAAGCGTATTTGGGTATATATAGCTTGAAAATTCCATACTTTTCAAGGTACAAAAAAATCGCTCTTTGACAAACAAGAGCGAAAGAAGCGGAAATATCGATCTCTAGAATCAATATACAGGCGAACGCGATAGGGTCTCGACTATATATTGTGTTTCTATTTTACCATATCTTTTTTCACGATCGCAACTATTGTTAGAAAATTTTGACGAAACTTGACTAAATCTCTCGTTTGAGAACTAGGACAATAGTCATTATTTCACAAAAATAGAACGAGTGTTCGTAAAATAGTGTTTGTTGTGATATAATAATTGTACGATAGGACAATCCCTAGGAGGTCTCCTAAGGGCGGTCGGCTAACCCCGAGGAAAGGGGGTGAAGCCTTGACAATTTTCGAAACCTTAATGGCGATGTTTACTTTTGCTACTCTGATAATTGCCATTTTGTCATTCCAAAATAAAAAATAGACCTCCCTTGTCCGAAAAATGAGGGAGAGGTCTATTCATCCAATGTAGGCCGATCCCCTATTGGGGGGACCATGTCTATCGTAGGCCGTAAATGCTGCAACATTTACGGCTTTTTATTTAGCAGAAAGTATAAACTTTCCTTTCTGCATAAAGCAGGAAACAGACTAAGTGCGCCACGTCCTGTGGGCCTCAACTACGTCTAACCTCCGCCTTACGGTCGTCAATCGACGAGTTTTTTTTATTTTATTACATATCCTTCTTTAGAATACCACATGATTTCTTATCTGTCACGAAACCTGAAGAACGACTATAATTAATGAGCAATTCTCAAAAAAGGAGAATCAGAAAATGGGGATAACAGGAAAAATTGTTTCTTTTCAGATTGGCAGGCCACAATTGAGAGTCTTTTCCGGTGCTCAATTTAATACGGGGATCAATAAGCAGAAGGTAAAAACCGCCTTTGTAACAAAGGCTGAGATAGAAGGCGACGGCATCGGCAACAAGAAACACCATGGTGGTCCGGACAGGGTCATTTGTTTTTATCCATACGAACATTATGAGATGTGGGAGAAACGATTTGGAAAAAGAATATCGATCCCCGCTTTCGGTGAAAATTTGACGGTTTCTGGGATGAAAGAAGAACAAGTGTACATAGGAGATATTTTCAGAATTGGTGAATGCATCACTCAGATTACACAGGGACGAATACCTTGTGCGATGATATCTCATTTCAATAACGAGACTGGCTTTCTAAAGGAGGTTATCGAGACATCATACACTGGTTATTTCGCAAGAGTTTTGGAGGAAGGGCAGGTCCGTGAAGACGACAGTATCGAGCTCGTACAAAGGGTACAAAATCATGTCAGCGTTCTATCTGCGAATGAAATTTATTTTCATAACAAGGAGGGCTTGATAGGACTTGATAGATTACTTACCATTGATGAGCTGGCAATCGTATGGAAAAGCAAAATTATGCGGAAAAGAGCCGCCTTGTTAGAAACAGAAGGTTAAATCCCTCCATGCTATGTGAAAATAAATGCTGGATGACCTCTGATTTTCAATCATATATGCTTTTTTTTACAAACGCCTGTGACGCAGACTGTTAATTCGGGTTTTACTTTTTTGAATTTTACAGAAATATCCCGGAAGCCAGCATAGACTAAATCCTGTTCAATCTGGAACGCATGGGAAAATGTTTTTTCGCGGGAGGCGTCGTCTTCCCTCGGCTGGACTGTGATGGCGATTCTGCCGCCATCCTTCAACAATTGATGGATGCGCATCAATGATTTCCTTTTATTCTTCCATAACGGATAATTATTTACGGATATGACTTTATCATATTGGTACTCACGCTGATTATAATCCATTACATCTTTCTGGTAGAGATTCAGCCGTCCTTTGTCGATCGCTTTTTCATTCCGGATGTGGGCAGTCTCGAGCATCGTTTTCGAAACATCGACGCCATCTATTTTGAGGTTATCATATTTTTGCAGCATTTCTTCGATGGCATATCCGGGGCCAAAGCCGACTTCCAATATATGATCGCCCGGTTTTACTTTAAGCCGATCAATTGTCCAACGGTTAATCTTGCGGTTTTCAAAAGCCATAATCATGCCTGCTAGCCTGCCCAGTATACCTACGGGTTTGCGAAACTGCTTTGCGATGGTTTCAAGCATATCAAACCCTCCTCATGTTAGTGAATATATTATATTTTCACCAAATGAATCGTTTTAAACCACATATTTGCAAATCAAATTGATTGTAACTATTGAAATATATCCTTTCATCATGTAAAGTAATAATTATTAAATTTAGAATATGCAAACAATTATATAGTGATCTTATCGAGAGAGGTGGAGGGACTGGCCCTGTGAAACCTCAGCAACCGGCTATCGCCAAGGTGCTAAATCCAGCAAGCTCGTGCTTGGTAGATGAGGAGAATGTGACAAAAAGCCTTCTTCTTACAGAAGGCTTTTTGTTTTCCCTCACAGATTCGATAGACACAAACTGTTTGAGAGAGGGGCGCATAATGAATTTTCGTGAAGAGTTGAAGAGTAGAATACTAATAGGTGATGGGGCGATGGGTACCCTTTTATATTCAAACGGAATCGGCCACTGCTATGAAGAATTGAACATCAGTGATCCTGGCCGGATCGAAACAATCCATGCTGCCTATTTGGATGCGGGAGCGGATATCCTGCAATCCAACACTTACGGTGCCAATTATTATAAACTCAAACGCTACGGCCTTGAGGATGAGGTAAGCAATATAAACAGGAAAGGCATTTCCCTGGCAAGAAAGGCTGCTAAGGATAAAGCTTTTGTTTTTGGAACCATCGGTGCGTCAAGAAGCATCCGTAAATCTGACTTAAGTTTGGAGGAAATCAAACGGGGATTTCGCGAGCAGTTATACAGCCAGCTCGTGGAAAGTCCGGATGGCCTGCTTTTCGAAACATACTATGACTTAGAAGAACTGGAAACCGTTCTGCAAATTGCCCGCAATGAAACAGATTTACCAATCATTGCAAATGTATCAATGCATGAAATCGGTTATTTGCAAAATGGGATCCATCTGAATGAAGCGTTTCAAAGACTCGAACAATTAGGTGCTGATGTAGTTGGCATCAACTGCCGTTTAGGACCACACCATATGATTCGGTCTCTTGAAGAAGTGCAGCTTCCAAAGCAGGCGTATATTTCCGTCTATCCTAATGCGAGCCTTCCGGACTATGTGGATGGACGGTTGGTGTACGAAGCCGTTCCGGACTACTTCGGGTCAAGCGCCTTAAAGCTTCGCGAACAAGGTGCCCGTATCATCGGGGGCTGTTGTGGAACGACTCCTAAGCATATTGAATCGGTAAAGCAGGCGATTGGGAACTTGAAACCCATTACAGAAAAAGAGATTAAAGCTCGTCGGATTGAGATCATTGCAAATGACCATCACGAGAAAACGACGGCCCTCTATGAAAAAGCCAGAAAAGAACGGACCATTCTCGTCGAACTGGATCCTCCTAAGAAATTAGGCGTTGAAGCTTTTATGGCAGGCGCGAAAGCCTTGCATAAAGCCGGGGTCGATTCCATCACATTGGCGGACAATTCACTGGCAACGCCAAGAATCAGCAATGTTGCAATCGGGACGATGCTGAAAAATCAGATCGGTACTGACCCGCTTATTCACATTACCTGTAGGGATCGTAATTTAATCGGACTACAGTCCCATTTAATGGGCTTGCAAACGCTCGGATTAAATGAAATCTTAGTTGTAACGGGAGACCCTTCAAAAATCGGTGATTTTCCGGGAGCTACTTCCGTTTATGATCTTTCATCGTTTGATTTGATCAGCCTTGTGAAGCAGTTTAATGAAGGTTTGTCCTTTTCAGGTCAAAGTCTCGGACAGCGCTCGAATTTTAAAATCGCCGCAGCCTTCAATCCGAATGTTCGTTATCTTCACAAAGCAGTGGAGCGGATGGAAAAGAAAATTGCCTGTGGCGCCCAGTCATTTTTGACCCAGCCTGTTTATTCCATCAGCCAGATCGAGGAAGTCCACGCGGCAACAAAGCATCTGGAGACACCGGTTTTTATCGGGATCATGCCGCTTACGAGCTCCCGCAATGCCGAATTCATTCATAATGAGGTACCCGGCATCAAGCTTCCGGACGATGTAAGAAACGCAATGGCCACGGCCGGAAGCGATCCTGCCCGTGCTAGGGCTGAAGGAGTGGCTATCGCTAGGGAGCTAGTTGATGCGGCGCTTGATAGGTTTAAAGGAATCTATCTAATCACGCCTTTTTTACGTTATGAAATGACCGCGGAGCTTTCGCGCTATATTAGAAAAGTTGACAGTGAACGATTCGTTGAGGTGACCATACATGAATAAACGACAGATACAGGAACAAATGAAAGAGAAGATCCTCCTGCTTGATGGAGCGATGGGTACGATGATACAGGATGCCGATTTAACGCCTGAAGATTTCGGCGGGGAAGAGTACGAGGGCTGCAATGAATATTTATCGATAACCGCACCACAAGTCATTCAGTCGATTCATGAAGCTTACTTGAAGGCTGGAGCGGATATCATTGAAACAAATACATTCGGTGCGACGAGCATTGTGCTGGATGAATATGATCTTAGCTCACTTGCGTATGAACTGAACAAAAAATCGGCAGAGCTGGCAAAAGCCGCCTGTGATATATACTCGACTGACAGCTGGCCTAGATATGTCGCAGGGTCTATGGGACCAACAACCAAGACGTTATCCGTAACCGGAGGAACGACATTTGACGCGTTATCAGCCTCATATGAAGAACAGGCTCGAGGCTTGATCGATGGCGGGAGCGACCTGCTTCTTATTGAAACAAGCCAGGATATGCTCAATGTTAAGGCGGCTTTTACCGGAATAAAGCAGGCTTTCTCTTTAACCGGGACTGAACTTCCGATCATTATTTCAGGAACGATTGAACCAATGGGGACAACGCTTGCGGGACAGTCGATCGAAGCGTTCTACTTATCATGCGAACATATGAACCCGATTGCGGTCGGCCTGAATTGTGCGACAGGGCCCGAGTTTATGACTGATCATATCCGGAGCTTGTCAGAGCTCTCCATTTCGGGTGTCAGCTGCTATCCGAATGCCGGACTTCCTGATGAGGAAGGACATTATCATGAATCACCCGTGTCACTGGCCGGAAAAATGCTTCAATTTGCGGAAAAAGGCTGGGTTAATATTGTTGGAGGCTGCTGCGGAACGACACCTGCGCATATCGAGGAATTAACTAAGGTATTACAAGATATAAATCCTCGTCAACTTTCCCGAGAGCCACATCAGCATGCCGTTTCGGGAATTGAGCCGCTTTTATACGATGACTCGATGCGTCCGCTTTTCGTCGGTGAACGCACGAATGTAATTGGCTCTAAAAAATTCAAGGAGCTAATCCGCGACAAGCAATTTGAACCTGCAGCCGAGATTGCAAGGGCACAGGTAAAAAAAGGCGCGCATGTCATCGATATTTGTCTGGCTGACCCTGATGATGATGAGCTTGGCAATATGAAAGAGTTCGTCCAAGAGGTTGTGAAAAAGGTAAAGGTGCCACTTGTTATCGATTCGACTGATGAAGCTGTGCTCGAGATCGCTTTAAAGAATTCGCAGGGAAAAGCAATCATCAATTCAATCAATTTAGAGGATGGAGAGGAACGGTTTGAAAAAATCGTACCGCTCATCCATCAATATGGGGCTGCTGTTGTTGTCGGTACGATTGATGAGACAGGCATGGCGGTCGACGCTGAGCGCAAGCTCGAAATTGCAGCGCGCTCTGTGGACCTGCTCGTGAATAAGTATGGACTTAATGCCACAGATCTCATTTTTGATCCGCTCGTTTTTCCGGTTGGAACGGGGGACGAGCAGTACATTGGTGCAGCTCTGGAAACGGTGAAAGGGATTCAGGCGATTAAAGAAACGTTTCCGGACTGTTTGACGATACTCGGAATTTCAAACGTTTCATTCGGGCTACCAGCACGCGGCAGAGAAATATTAAACGCTGTGTTTTTATATCATTGCACGAAAGCAGGACTCGATTATGCGATTGTGAATACGGAAAAGCTGGAGCGGTTCGCTTCGATTCCTGAAGAAGAAATCAAGCTAGCTGAGGCGCTTCTTTTTGAAACATCAAAGGAAACGCTGCAGACGTTCACTGAATTCTATCGCGGTAAAAAAGTAGAAAAAAAGGAAAATATCGCTCTGCTTCCATTAGAGGAGAGGCTGGCCAATTATATCATTGAAGGTACAAAAGAGGGACTAATTGATGATCTTAATATAGCCTTGGAAAGAGGAGATAATCCTCTTGCTATCATCAACGGCCCGCTTATGGATGGAATGGCAGAGGTTGGCAGATTATTCAATGATAATCAGCTTATTGTCGCAGAGGTCCTCCAAAGTGCAGAAGCGATGAAAGCTTCGGTTTCCTACCTTGAGCCATTGATGGAAAACGAAGCGGACAGTGCCAGTAAAGGGAAGGTACTGCTGGCAACGGTTAAGGGCGATGTCCATGATATCGGGAAAAATCTCGTTGATATCATCCTGTCCAATAATGGGTATGAAGTCATCGATTTGGGGATTAAAATTACGTCTCAGCAAATCATCGAAGCAGTTCGGACTCACAAGCCTACTGTAGTGGGGCTATCGGGGTTACTGGTAAAATCAGCGCAACAAATGGTGCTGACCGCACAGGATTTAAAACAGACCGGGATTGATACGCCAATTTTGGTTGGCGGTGCTGCGTTATCCCGTAAGTTCACGGACTTTAAGATCGCTCCTGAATATGAAGGGCCAGTGTTATATGCAAAAGATGCAATGGACGGGCTGGCGACGGCAAACATCCTGCATGATGAAGAAAAGAAGACAGCCCATTTACAAGCACTGGATGCTAAACGTAAAATCGCAGCTTCCAATGCGGAGGCAGCGGCTCTCATCGTCAAACCTGAAGTGAAAAAATCTGTAGCTCCTGTTTTAACGAATGTTCCGGTGAAAAAACCGTCAGACTTAAAACGGCATATTTTAAAAGACTACCCCTTTGAAGTCGTACATCCTTATATCAACAAACAAATGCTGATCGGGCATCACCTTGGCTTGAAAGGCAAGGTTGACCAGTTATTGAAGCAAGGAGACGAAAGGGCCATTTTGCTGAATGATTTAACCGAAGAACTCGCTTCGTTTCTGAGAGGCAATAAGGATTATTCTTTAAACGGCGTCTATCAGTTTTTCCCGGCTCAGAGTGAAGGGAACAAAGTATGGATATATCATCCGGAAAATCACACTGAGGTACTCGAAACCTTTGATTTTCCTCGCCAGGAAACAAGTCCGTACCTTTGTCTCGCTGACTATATTAAGCCGATTTTATCAGGCGAAATGGATTATGTCGGAATGTTTGTCGTTACGGCAGGGAATGGAATCCGTGCGTTAGCGGAACAATGGAAGCATGACGGTGATTTCTTAAAAAGCCATGCGATTTCTGCATTGGCTCTGGAAACCGCCGAGGGATTCGCTGAACGGATGCACCAGTTGATGAGGGATTCCTGGGGGATTGGCGATTCAGTCGATATGACGATGAAGGATCGATTTGCAGCCAAGTATATGGGACAAAGATATTCTTTCGGGTATCCGGCTTGTCCGGATCTAGAAGACCAGGCAAAGCTATTCCGTCTCTTGAAGCCCGAGGAGATCGGCGTGAATTTGACGGAAGGATTCATGATGGAGCCTGAGGCTTCTGTTTCGGCGATTGTACTAGCGCACCCTGAAGCAAGATATTTTAATGTGAATAGATAAAATACATCTGTACGGGGCCGATCCAAAGCTGAATTTTACGCACTTTGGGTCGGTCCTTTTATTTTTGTACAGAGTGGATGTCTTAGAAAAATTAATGATCAATCCAAACACCATTCTTGGATGTTGTTTTTTGTTTGTTCATACCGAACCTGTATGAAACATAGCCCAAATGCCAACCTTAAACAGTAAAAACGAAAGGTATGTTATATTATGAGGGTTCTGTTTAGTTTTTTACTTTTCTTTGTCCTGATTTTTGATTCAGCTGAGGCACCTATGGCCGGTAAAACTGAAGCAGTTCAAGCGTCAAGCCAGACAGGTGTACGTCCTATTCCTGCTGAATTATCGCCGTTTAAACAAAATGACGAACAAAAGGTTGCTTATTTAACATTTGATGATGGGCCTTCATTGAATACAAAGAACATTCTTGATGTACTTGATCGTTACCATGTGAAGGCCACTTTTTTTGTTAAAGAAAACGAAAAACCATACGCCATGAAGGGATACCGGGAGATTAATAAACGGGGCCATGTTATTGCGCTCCACTCTTCTTCCCATGATTATTCGGTTATTTACCGTTCAAAAGATGGTTTTTTCGAGGATCTGAACCAGCTTGAAGCCTTTTTAAAAGGAAACTTCGGCATTTCATCTCGGCTAGTCCGGTTTCCCGGTGGTTCAAGGAATATCACGACGCGCCAGGCTGCAACAAAACATGTCGTCAATGAAGTGATTCAGGAGCTTTCTAAAAAAGGGTATGTGTATTGTGATTGGAATGTCGATTCGAAGGATGGATTCAGCTCTTCCATAAGCGAGCAAACCATCATCAATTCGGTCTTAAAGGGGACAAGAAACCAAAAGCAGGCGGTCATCCTGCTCCATGACATTACCGAGATGAAAAATACCGTCCGCGCGCTTCCTGAAATCATTGAAGGCTTGAAAGAACAAGGATATATTTTTGATATAATCCATGATGATTCACAGCAAGTACAATTTAAATGATGGCTGTGTTAAATTTTCTGTTGATTTTTGGGTCATTTGCTTCCCATCCATGAAACGATTGGAGAAAGCTCGCTTTCTCTTTCGGTTTCATGGATGGGAAGCTACCTTTCAGCAGAGTTGAAAGGCGTGTGAAACCCTGGTTTCACACGAATGAACCAAAAATACTATTAATGAACCATACTTTATAACAGATAAGAAGACTCCTTCTTGGTTGAACAGTTGCGTTATTTGACTATAATGAAGATATGAAGAAGGAGGCAATATCCGTGAAAGAACTATCCATTGACGAATTTATCCAGCAGTCAGATTCCGTCGCCATCGATGTTCGCTCTCCCGTTGAATTTGCGGAAGGTTCGATTCCCCATGCCGTCAACCTACCGCTGTTCACAAATGAGGAAAGAGCGGAGATAGGGACGATTTATAAACAGGAAGGATCGGAAGCGGCAAAATGGAAGGCGATGCAAATTGTTTCTCCAAAGCTTCCGCAACTTCTCGGTGAAATAAAAGCGATAAAAGAGAACGGAAACGAACCGGTTTTGTTTTGCTGGCGCGGCGGGAGCAGAAGCCAGTCAGTTGCTGCTTTTGCCACTCTATCGGGAATTGAGGTATCAAGAATTGTCGGCGGCTACCGGGCATATCGTGAAAGGATTCTTGAAAAAACGCCTGAGCTCTTGCCGGGTAAAGCAATTGTCCTTCACGGCATGACAGGAGTAGGCAAGACATCCATTCTCCATGAGCTGAAATTAAGAAGGTACCCTGTTCTTGATTTGGAAGGAATCGCGAAACATCGTGGCTCCGTTTTTGGCTCATTTGGAGAGGGCAGTGCCCATAACCAGAAAAAATTTGATGCCCTGCTCTTTGACGGACTATCATCTATCCAGCCGTCGAATTATTTTATTATGGAGGCCGAGAGTAAACGGATTGGGCATGCTACACAGCCTGATTTCCTTCTCAAATCAAAAGAAGAAGGAATTCATATTAGTGTCGATACATCAATGGAAAACCGGATTCAACGGACGTATGAGGAATATGTCGAACTCAATAAAGAAGATCCAGGGTTTAAAGCTAATGTGCTCGAAAACCTGCGCAAAATTGAGAGACGGATTAAAGATAAGGAGAAACTGAAAGACCTGTATCACGCCGTTGAAACGGAAGATTACAGAAAGCTGATTTATATTCTCTTTGTTGACTATTACGACCCGCTCTATTCACATAAAGAAAATTCTTATGATGGGAAATTTTTTTATGTCAAGGGCGATTCGATCACAGATGCGGCTGAAGAGATAACCAAAATCATCGAGAAAGCCGGATTTGATAGACCTTTATCGTCATTAATCAAATAAAACATTAGGGGATCTGTACATTTTGTGTCAGGTCCTTTTTATGGGGGGCACCTGCCGAATATGGGCTTTAACTAAATGGTTTACATTCTAACATTTTTCTGAATGACACTAATATTTATTGACATTTTTAGCTAAAAATTTCAAAATGGTACCATAGGGTTGTTTTAAAACTTTAGGGTACATTACCAGACGAAATTTAAAAGATTACTATATTAGTGTTTTACATTTACATACTACAAGAAAAGCAGAAGATGAACACCTTAATGTGTGACTTCTGCTCTTTTTTGTATAGACAAGGAGGGATTACATGAATTATATTGCTCACATCCGTGGTAGTGACAGTCAGATACAAACTGTTGAAGAGCATCTATTAGAAGTAAAACAATTAGCAGAATCATATGGGGAAAAGCTTGGTGTCAAACATTTAACTGGCTTAGCTGGTATGCTCCATGATCTAGGCAAATATACCAATGAGTTTAGAGAATACATATTAGAAGCAGTAAGTAATCCTGATTCTCCACCTAAAAGAGGAAGTGTTGATCATTCAACGGCAGGCGGAAAACTTTTATATGAACTTTTCCATACGGGGAGGGAAATTACCCTGTACAAAGGGATAGTAGCCGAAATCGTAGGAAATGCTATTATTTCTCATCATGCGTATCTCCAAGATTTTTTAAATCCAAATTTAGAATCAAATTATTTAAAAAGGGTTCGCGATAAAGAGTTAGCCGAATTTGAAAAGACTAAGGAACACTTTTTTAAACATGTTGTAAATGAGAATGATTTTTTTGAATATGTTGATCGGGCTGCAGTTGAATTGGAGAATTTTTTATTGAAAGACGCTTCGGAAACCAATGAGAAAAAAGTTATGTTTCTCACTAAATTTATTTTTAGCGCTCTAATTGATGCCGATCGCACAAATACTCGGCTTTTTGAGGAAAATAAGACTAGCGATTCTGTAGTTAACCATAAAGGGCTGTTTATTGCTTACTATGAAAGACTGTTAACAAAAATCGGATCCTTTCAAAAACATCCTGACGCAAATTCGCCTATTAATCTTTTAAGAAGAGAAATGTCAGATCAATGCGATCGTTTTGCCGAAAAGCAATCAGGAATCTATACATTGTCCATCCCAACCGGGGGAGGAAAAACATTAGCGAGTTTAAGATATGCGCTAAAGCACGCCAACCTCTATAACAAAAAACATATTATTTACGTTGTTCCCTATACCACGATTATCGAGCAGAATGCGGCAGAAGTGAGGAAAATATTAAAGGATGAGGAGGAGAATATTTTAGAGCATCATTCCAATGTAATAGAAGATGCAAATGATGATGATGAGAATCAAGATGGCAGGATGAGTGTGCAGCAAAAATTAAAGCTGGCAAAGGATAATTGGGACTCCCCAATTATTTTCACAACAATGGTCCAATTTTTGAATGTTTTCTACGCTAAGGGAAGCAGGAATATCAGAAGGCTTCATAATTTAAGTGAGTCGGTTATTGTCTTTGACGAGGTGCAGAAGGTTCCGGTTTCTTGCGTATCATTATTTAATGATGCTTTGAACTTTTTAAAGGAGAATGGGCAAACAAGCATTGTACTTTGTACAGCAACACAGCCTGCATTGGACTTTGTCGAACATAAGCTGGCAATCGATACGGATGCAGAAATAATTGAAAACCTTGATCAAGTAATTCATGCATTCAAGCGTGTTGAAATTGTCGATCTTGCAACGGATCAATCGTTCGATAATGAAAAGCTGACTGAATTGATTGATGCCAAAATAGAAGAAGTGCAGAGTATATTAGTAATTTTGAATACAAAATCAGTTGTAAAAGATTTATATGAGCGATTAAAAAACAAGGGCACTTATATCCCGGTTTATCATTTAAGCACATCGATGTGTGCTGCACATAGAAATGGAATTTTAAATGAAGTAAGATGGCAGCTTAAAGAGGGCAATAAAATCATTTGTGTGAGCACCCAGCTCATTGAAGCAGGAGTAGATGTCAGCTTTGAATGTGTCATTCGCTCACTTGCAGGACTAGACTCTATTGCTCAAGCGGCAGGCCGCTGCAATCGGCATGGGGAAATGGGAATCCAAAATGTTTATGTTATTGATCATGAGGAAGAAAACTTAACCCGTTTAAAAGAAATCAAAGTTGGCAAACAAGTTTCGAATAGAATCCTCATTGATATGAAGCAAGATGATCAGAATCATGGAGGCCATATTCTGTCAAGACAAGCTATGGAAAGATACTTTCAAGAGTACTATGCCGAATTTGAATCTGACTTAAATTACTTTATCCCTAAGTTAAAGAAGGAAATGACAGAGCTATTGGCCGCGCCTAAGTCAAAGTATAGTTATTACCAGGCTTATTTTCAAAATAATAATAAAACGCATCTTCCATTACTTATCGCTAATAGCTATCAAACAGCAGCGGAGCATTTCCATGTCATTGATAGCCTAGCAAATTCTGCGATTGTTCCATATGGAGAAGGTGAAGATATTATAGCTGAATTAAATAGCAATAGATCGATTGAGGATCTCTCCCGTTTATTACGGAAAGCCCAACAATATACGATTAATCTATTTAACTATGAAAAAGAACAATTGTCTAAAAATGATGGGCTTGTTTACTATATGGACGGAAAAATTATAGCTCTGAAAGAAGGAGCTTATAATAACGAATATGGTTTAGATCTTAATAATGAGAGCGGTTTTACATCAACAATATTTTAAAATACCTATCTCATTTAAGATAAATATATTTAACAAGAAAAAGTTATAGTTTGAAAAAACAAAAAAGGAGGTGAATGGAATTGAGAAATTCTATTGAATTTGAAATATTTGGAGATTACGCGCTATTTACGGATCCTTTGATGAAGATGGGCGGAGAAAAATTAACTTATAATGTGCCCACTTACCAGGCTTTGAAGGGAATTGTTGAATCGATTTACTGGAAGCCAACTCTACTAATGATAGTGGATGAGTTAAGGGTTCTGAATTCTATCAAAATGGAATCGAAAGGCATTCGCCCGATTGATTATGGAGGCGGGAACACACTTGCAAATTACACTTATCTTAAGGATGTCCGTTACCAGGTCAAAGCTCATTTTATCTTTAACCCACATCGGCCGGATATGGCTTTTGACCGAAATGAAAATAAGCATCATAACATCCTTAAGCGCTCCCTTAAAGCTGGAGGCCGCAGAGATATTTTTTTAGGCACAAGGGAATGCCAGGGTTATGTAGAACCATGTGAATTTGGTGAAGGCAAAGGTTTCTATGACAATTATGGCGATATTCATTTAGGAACTATGGTTCACGGGATTAATTATCCTGATGAAACGGGCAGAAACGAAATGGAAGTTCGTTTATGGAATCCGGTTATAAAAGATGGAATTATCCGATTTATTAGGCCGGATCAGTGTACGCAAATTCGCAAGATAATGGATATGGAAGCGAAATATTTTGATGGTTCAAACGTGGAATCAGCAGATGAGCTATTCAGACAATTGGAAGAGGGGGGTGAATAAATGAGCTGGTTGTTAAATCTTTATGAGACGTATCAATCCAATTTGGATCGGGTCGGCGAGATTAATAAGAAAAATAACGGCCAAGAGTATACTTTGCTGCCAATTTCCCATACCACCCAAAATGCACACATCGAAGTCTCAATAACAGAAGATGGTGAATTTCACTCAGCAGCAATTATTGATAAGAGTGATGCGAGTACGTTAATTCCATGTACGGAAGATTCAGCAAACCGGGCTGGATCAAAAATAGCACCTTATCCGCTTCACGATAAACTGAGCTATGTGGCTGGGGATTTTGTGGCCTATGGCGGAAAGATAAAAAAAGAAGAGCCCTTTTCATATTACATAAAACAACTAGAAGAATGGGCGGAATCGCCTTATAGCACAGCGAAAGTAAAAAGTATTTATAACTATTTAAGCAAAAAAACGTTGATAAAGGATCTAGTACAGGAAGGAACTTTGCATGTAGATGCTGATGGCCAGTTAATTGATACCTGGGATAAAAAGGATGAGTCATTATTCGGGCAAAAGCCACCGATCTTTTCGGCCATTACCGGCAGCCAGGAAAGCGCTTTTATCAGGTTTAATGTGTATTCTCCTAATGAAATTTTAACCAAGGTCTGGAAGGATCCTGATATGTATGAATCCTTCATCCGCTTTTACAAAGATTTTCTAAGTGATGATGATTTTTGCTATGTAACAGGAGAACTTAAGCCAGCTACTGATAAGCATGCAAACAAAATAAGGAATCCTGCGGACAAGGCGAAATTGATTTCTGCAAATGACACAAGCGGTTTTACGTTCAGAGGGAGATTTAACAAGGCAAACGAAGTAGCAAACATAAGTTACGAGGTTTCACAAAAAGCACATAATGCACTCAAATGGCTTATTAACCGCCAGGGAAAAATTGTTGATCAGCGTGTTTTCCTTGTCTGGGGGAATGACGTTACTGATATTCCAGATCCTGTAGAAGATAGTTATTCTATATTTGCAACGGCCTTGACGCCTACGGATAAAACAGAAATTAAATCTTACACAAATGAAGATTTTGCAAATGAAGTTGCTAAGGCTATCGAAGGATATAAAAATAATTTAACGTCTACGGCCAATGTGAATATTCTTATACTTGATTCAGCTACAACAGGAAGATTGGCAGTTCTATACTATCGCAATGTGGATAAGGAACTGTATTTAAATAGGCTAAAAAGCTGGCATTCGACTTGTGCATGGGTTCATCGCTACCGAAAAAATGAAGAAAGTGAATTTGTTCAATTTTATGGAGCTCCGGCTACAAAGGATATAGCATTTGCGGCATATGGGCCAAGAGCGAATGAGAAACTCGTCAAAGGACTGATGGAGCGTATGCTGCCATGTATCATCGATGAAAAAAAAATCCCTCTAGACATTGTCAAGAGTGCGTTAAATCGGGCTTCTAACCCTGTTTCAATGGAAAAGTGGGAATGGGAAAAAACACTCAGCATTACATGTGCATTAATCAATAAACTGGAGGGATATAATGTGGCTTTAGATATAGAGAATAATGACCGTGATTATTTGTTTGGCCGGTTGTTGGCTATTGCAGATGTCTTGGAAAGACGTGCACTTGGCTCTGAGGAAACACGTGCAAGCAATGCAATTCGTTATATGAATTCATTTTCCAAGCATCCTGCAAGAACATGGAAGACGATTCAAGAAAGCCTTCAGCCATATCAAGCAAGGCTGGGAACAAAAGGATTATATTTATCGAAGTTAATAGATGAAGTGGCCTCTAAAATGAATATTGAGGATTTTAATAATAAACCGTTATCCGGCAAATATTTATTAGGGTTTTACAGTCAGCGGCATGAGTTATATCAGAAAAAAGAAACCAATGATGCGAAAGAGGTAGCAACCAACTAAAGGAGGAGAAAGAAGATGACAATATTAGATCATAAAATTGATTTTGCTGTTGTATTATCCGTAACGAAGGCCAATCCTAATGGGGATCCGCTGAATGGAAATCGTCCGAGACAAAATTATGATGGGCATGGAGAAATTTCTGATGTAGCGATCAAAAGGAAAATTAGAAATCGGCTTCAGGATATGGAGGAATCTATTTTTGTCCAATCCAATGATAGAAAGGCAGATCAATTTAATAGTTTAAGGGAGAGAGCTGACGGAAATCCAGAACTGGAAAAAATATTGAAATCAAAAGACAGTTCAAGTGAACAATTTGCAATGCTTGCATGTAAAGAATGGATGGATGTGAGAAGCTTTGGCCAGGTTTTTGCCTTTAAAGGCAATGGTAAAGGTGTGTCCGTTGGTGTAAGAGGCCCTGTATCTATTCATACGGCAACAAGTGTTAATCCAATCGATATTACCAGTATGCAAATTACCAAAAGCGTTAACTCTGAACCTGGGAAGGAGAGAGGTTCAGATACAATGGGAATGAAACATCGTGTCGATTTTGGGGTTTACGTTTTTTATGGAAGCATTAACACCCAACTTGCAGAAAAAACTGGTTTCACCAATCAGGATGCGGAAAAAATAAAAAATGCACTTGTCACCCTGTTTGAAAATGATACATCAGCTGCCCGACCTGATGGAAGTATGGAAGTTCATAAAGTGTGCTGGTGGGAGCACAATTCAAAGCTCGGGCAATACTCATCTGCTAAAGTCCATCGGTTACTCGATATTAAGCCGGAAATTGAAGAGCCAAAGACAATTAACGATTATACTATTACGGTTAATGAATTAGATGGTTTGAAGGTTGAAGTCATTAATGGACTATAATGACGAAGACAGTTATTTGATGCTATCGGGCATTCAGCATTTTCAATTTTGTCGACGCCAGTGGGCTCTCATTCACATTGAACAGCAGTGGGAAGAAAATGTTAAGACGGTGGAAGGTCAACATCTCCACCGAAAAGCTGACAAGCCATTTGTAAGAGAGAAACGTGGGGATAAACTCATTGTTCGTGCGATGCCTGTAAAGTCAAATGAACTTAAAATAACAGGTATTTGTGATGTAGTAGAGTTTATTCAAGATAACCGCGGCGTTGAAATACAAGGTGCTGAAGGAAAGTACTTACCTTATCCTATCGAATATAAGCGCGGAAAGCCAAAAATGAACGATTCAGATATATTACAATTAACAGCCCAAGCTATGTGTTTAGAGGAAATGCTGCTTTGTGAAATAAGCAAAGGTTTTATGTTTTATAATGAAATAAAACATAGAGTTGAAGTATCGCTAACAGTAGATCATAAGAATAAAGTCAGGTCAATTGTCGCGGAAATGCACGAATATCATAATCGCAAGTATACACCTAAAGTAAAAACAGGATCCTTTTGCAAAAACTGTTCCCTTGAAAATATTTGCTTGCCTAAATTAATGAATAAGCGGTCTGTAAGCAGTTATATTGAAGGGAAGATCAATGAATGAAAAAACTTCTTAATACGTTATTTATTACACAGCCAGACGTTTATTTATCGTTAGACGGCGATAATATTGTCCTTCTCAAGGAACAGGAAAAATTGGGGAGGCTTCCTCTTCATAATTTAGAATCGGTTGTATCCTTTGGTTATACGGGTGCAAGTCCGGCTTTAATGGGGTATTGTGCAGAAAGAAATATTTCATTAGTTTTTCTAACAATGAACGGAAGATTTCTTGCACGAGTAATCGGAAAAAGTAAGGGTAACGTAGTTCTAAGAAAGAAACAATATGGTGTATCAGATGATGAGGCTGAGTCAGCAAAGATTGCGCGTAATTTTATTATTGGAAAGATTTACAATAATAAATGGATCATCGAAAGAATGACAAGGGATTATCCT
Organism: Bacillus sp. CECT 9360; assembly: GCF_918741275.1. Taxonomy (GTDB): domain Bacteria; phylum Bacillota; class Bacilli; order Bacillales; family DSM-1321; genus Peribacillus. The sequence continues at coordinate 26,279 of NZ_CAKKNA010000017.1, read as the reverse complement.
TTACGAATAGATGTCGCACAATTTAAAGAAATATCGCAACGTTTATCTTCTATTATTCTTGAGGTAAGGATCTGTGAAGATTTAGAAAGACTACGAGGTTTAGAGGGCCAGGCTGCGATTAGTTACAATAAATTGTTTAATCAAATGATATTACAGCAAAATGAGGATTTTTATTTTAATATGCGCTCTCGGAGACCACCGTTAGACAATGTGAATGCTATGTTATCATTTGCTTATACGTTATTAGCCAATGATATGGCATCTGCGCTAGAAGGAGTTGGACTGGATGCGTATGTCGGCTTTCTTCATCGAGACCGGCCTGGAAGAGTATCTTTAGCCTTAGATGTTATGGAAGAGCTGCGAGGTGTCTATGCAGATAGGTTTGTCTTGTCATTAATCAATAAAAAAGTCCTGAACAAGGATGATTTTCTAAAAAAGGAAAATGGAGCAGTGATTATGACGGACGACGCAAGAAAGAAATTTTTAGCGGCCTGGCAAAATAAAAAGCAAGAAAAGATAACTCATCCATATCTAGGAGAAAAAATATCCTGGGGATTAGTACCACATGCACAAGCTTTATTATTGGCCCGTTATTTACGTAATGACTTAGATGAGTACCCACCATTTTTATGGAAGTAGGTGTAGCATTTGTTAGTGTTAATTACGTATGATGTAAGTACTGTTAATAATGGAGGCCAAAAAAGACTGCGGAAGGTTTCGAAAGTATGTCAAAATTATGGTCAGCGAGTCCAGAATTCAGTATTTGAATGCATTGTAGATGCAACTCAATTTGCCACTTTAAAAATAGAACTTTCTGATATTATTGACGAAGATCTAGATAGCCTCAGATTCTATCAGCTAGGTAATAATTATAAGACAAAGGTAGAACATATTGGCGTGAAAGAATCAGTCGATTTAGAAGGTCCTCTAATAATTTAGTGCGAATGTATAGTGCACATAGATTTCCTGAAACATTCGCACCTGAATTCTTGTGTTTAATTACCAATAATTATATTTTTTATATTGCTTTCTTTATTTAATTAAAGAAAATAGCGTATTTTTGATCAAAATTATGTACTATTAAATTATTTTGTTCAAAAATCGCTGTCGCATCCTTCGTGGATGCGTGGATTGAAATGTTGGCAGCCTTTTGGGATTGTGCTTTGCATCACTGTCGCATCCTTCGTGGATGCGTGGATTGAAATAGTTCATTTGCGAGGTCAATGGTTTGTATACGTAGTCGCATCCTTCGTGGATGCGTGGATTGAAATATGCAGATAACCGGGCATTTATCAAACGGTTCCTGTCGCATCCTTCGTGGATGCGTGGATTGAAATGCTCTAAGCCACTCGATCAGGGCGGTCAAGGTGAAGTCGCATCCTTCGTGGATGCGTGGATTGAAATATTATCTTTTACGTTAATATGGTCAAGTTCTAACGTCGCATCCTTCGTGGATGCGTGGATTGAAATATCGTATGTTCAAATGCTCCACCAATGGCTCCACGTCGCATCCTTCGTGGATGCGTGGATTGAAATGACTCATAGCGTGACGGTGTAGTAGATTTCATCGTCGCATCCTTCGTGGATGCGTGGATTGAAATGCTATCCGGCGGCCTTTATCATCTAAATGCTCTTGTCGCATCCTTCGTGGATGCGTGGATTGAAATTTTTTCGATATTCGCCACATTACCTTGATAGCCAGTCGCATCCTTCGTGGATGCGTGGATTGAAATGTTTTCATCATGTTGTTAGTCCACTCTAGAAACGTCGCATCCTTCGTGGATGCGTGGATTGAAATCTGTTGCTTCGATGATTTCTCTCTCATTGACTAGTCGCATCCTTCGTGGATGCGTGGATTGAAATTGTCATAACCGACTCAGCTCGGTTTATGGGTGTCGTCGCATCCTTCGTGGATGCGTGGATTGAAATATTGGATGAGGAAACAGTAAAGGTCGAGGTATGGGGTCGCATCCTTCGTGGATGCGTGGATTGAAATACTGATGCAACAGCCGGATTAGTGTATATGTTCTGTCGCATCCTTCGTGGATGCGTGGATTGAAATTGTCATAACCGACTCAGCTCGGTTTATGGGTGTCGTCGCATCCTTCGTGGATTGAAATTCTCCCGGTAACAAGTCAATAAAATAAGGCGTGACGTCGCATCCTTCGTGGATGCGTGGATTGAAATCTGCCCATTTGCGGTTAATTTTACGTTTGTTCCGGTCGCATCCTTCGTGGATGCGTGGATTGAAATACAATAAATTTCGCAATCTCGCCAATCGTGGAAGGTCGCATCCTTCGTGGATGCGTGGATTGAAATAGTAAGTATTCGTGTGGAGTCCAATCCATAATGACGTCGCATCCTTCGTGGATGCGTGGATTGAAATTCGATGGGAAAACGGTGAAAGAAGAAGCTGAAAAGTCGCATCCTTCGTGGATGCGTGGATTGAAATCCTCAAAATCACCACTGACCAAGGCTTTTATGAAGTCGCATCCTTCGTGGATGCGTGGATTGAAATAAAAAATCGAACAGCATTCACCGGATTCTTATAGTCGCATCCTTCGTGGATGCGTGGATTGAAATAAAGAAACGAAGGATAAGAGAATATCAAATTTACGTCGCATCCTTCGTGGATGCGTGGATTGAAATTCTGAAGAAAAGTACGAAAACCAATGTGAAGTGAAGTCGCATCCTTCGTGGATGCGTGGATTGAAATATCGTATGTTCAAATGTTGCTCCACCGGCTAATGTCGCATCCTTCGTGGATGCGTGGATTGAAATCTTTATTAGGAATAGGACTCGTTTTCCTGCTATTGTCGCATCCTTCGTGGATGCGTGGATTGAAATACGTCGGTGATTATGTGAAATGCCCGGGATGTGAGTCGCATCCTTCGTGGATGCGTGGATTGAAATTTATATGGCCGCAGAAGCTTTGTAACCGACTCCGGGTCGCATCCTTCGTGGATGCGTGGATTGAAATTGAATCCTATCAAAGAATTAACTTTGTCGGCACGTCGCATCCTTCGTGGATGCGTGGATTGAAATAAGAATAATAGTAAAGCTGTCTCTGATTTGCGATGTCGCATCCTTCGTGGATGCGTGGATTGAAATTATCATAGGCATCGATAAGGTGGAGAACCTTTTCGTCGCATCCTTCGTGGATGCGTGGATTGAAATCCTGCTAATTTATCTACAGATGTACTGTTTGCTGGTGTCGCATCCTTCGTGGATGCGTGGATTGAAATCCTGCTGCTGATGAAGTATTCCAAGCACAACCGAGTCGCATCCTTCGTGGATGCGTGGATTGAAATTTGCGGCTGTATATAATTTACTTCCTATTGCATCGTCGCATCCTTCGTGGATGCGTGGATTGAAATGAGAAAGATGAATAATCCATCCAATCAGAGTGAAGTCGCATCCTTCGTGGATGCGTGGATTGAAATCATGTAAGAACTGATGATGGTATACAAGGCAGGGGTCGCATCCTTCGTGGATGCGTGGATTGAAATCGATAAGGGATAAAGAAAAGGGGAAAATGATATGGTCGCATCCTTCGTGGATGCGTGGATTGAAATATAAAGTTAGATCATGTAAGGTCAACACCTTCTGTCGCATCCTTCGTGGATGCGTGGATTGAAATTAAACCACTCGACCAAGGCGGTCAAGGTGAAATGTCGCATCCTTCGTGGATGCGTGGATTGAAATAATACTGCAAAGATAAGTCACTCTACTGGCCGGCGTCGCATCCTTCGTGGATGCGTGGATTGAAATTTCACGTGTATAGTGACTACGCTGGGAAGAAAGAGTCGCATCCTTCGTGGATGCGTGGATTGAAATAGGCAGTAAATGCAACGATTGGATCCGATGCGGTGTCGCATCCTTCGTGGATGCGTGGATTGAAATGCTCAACTATACACTGGATATAAAAATCACTTATTGTCGCATCCTTCGTGGATGCGTGGATTGAAATACCAAACCTATGACAGCAATTGTCGTCAGTAATGTCGCATCCTTCGTGGATGCGTGGATTGAAATCACTCAGGAGTCGCTTTTTATTTTAGGGGGAAAGGTCGCATCCTTCGTGGATGCGTGGATTGAAATGTCCTACCTCTTATTGCTAAGACACTACATTCTTGTCGCATCCTTCGTGGATGCGTGGATTGAAATGATTAATGTGATCAATGAACAGTTTTTGAGGAAGTCGCATCCTTCGTGGATGCGTGGATTGAAATTTCGCTTTTTTGACCTCCAGCGTGCCGAGCAGTAGTCGCATCCTTCGTGGATGCGTGGATTGAAATCTCCAGCAATTAAACCTGCAGTAAACCCCTCCATGTCGCATCCTTCGTGGATGCGTGGATTGAAATTCAATCCCTTTCCGGATATTGTCCATGAAGATCTCGTCGCATCCTTCGTGGATGCGTGGATTGAAATTGAGAGGACTTGCTCGGCCTTGCGTACTGCCTTAGGTCGCATCCTTCGTGGATGCGTGGATTGAAATCTGCTTGTGTAAGCGTTGGAGCGGCTGGAGTTTTAGTCGCATCCTTCGTGGATGCGTGGATTGAAATACCACAGAAGCGATTTTATCACCTATTGATTGCCGTCGCATCCTTCGTGGATGCGTGGATTGAAATCTGCATCATATCCGCTTTCAATATCTCGCATAGTCGCATCCTTCGTGGATGCGTGGATTGAAATACCTTTCGTATCCCGATAGAGACCAAGTGCCTCGAGTCGCATCCTTCGTGGATGCGTGGATTGAAATTTCAGGCACACCCAAAAGTGCGATGGCTTTCGTGTCGCATCCTTCGTGGATGCGTGGATTGAAATCACCAATTCAGACCAATACCATGTTTGGGCGGGCGTCGCATCCTTCGTGGATGCGTGGATTGAAATATCGCTGTCCGGACCGCGTCAAAATCCGCCATCGTCGCATCCTTCGTGGATGCGTGGATTGAAATCTAAAACAACGGTCATATCCTCTACATCAAAATCCGCGTCGCATCCTTCGTGGATGCGTGGATTGAAATAACCCGTAAGCTGCAGAAGCTGGATGGGCCAGTAGTCGCATCCTTCGTGGATGCGTGGATTGAAATCTCAATAAGTTCCTTAGAATCCGCAGCTGCGCGCGTCGCATCCTTCGTGGATGCGTGGATTGAAATCTCTTTACCAAATTTATGTGTGTATTGCATAATAGTCGCATCCTTCGTGGATGCGTGGATTGAAATCTTGCTTTCGGAATTGTATTTGATGGCTCCTGAGTCGCATCCTTCGTGGATGCGTGGATTGAAATGGTTTCCATACTTCGGCTTGCTACGGCCGTTATTGTCGCATCCTTCGTGGATGCGTGGATTGAAATCGACAACCGAAGCACCTGCCCAGTAGGTGTATTTTTGTCGCATCCTTCGTGGATGCGTGGATTGAAATAATAGCAAAGCGCAAGAATTATCAGCCAATACCGTCGCATCCTTCGTGGATGCGTGGATTGAAATATTGATAAATACAAAATCCATATCATCAGTGGATGTCGCATCCTTCGTGGATGCGTGGATTGAAATCCGTATTTGCTTACAGATTTGAAGTCTGTGAAAAGTCGCATCCTTCGTGGATGCGTGGATTGAAATTTTCGAGAGGTGCTTATAAAGCTTGTATCCCCCTGTCGCATCCTTCGTGGATGCGTGGATTGAAATCCTGCTTCAATATCTTTAATCATTTGCTGTAATTGTCGCATCCTTCGTGGATGCGTGGATTGAAATTTGATGGTGAGTTATATACGATCGAGAAAAGTAAGTCGCATCCTTCGTGGATGCGTGGATTGAAATATGTTGGCATCCACAATCTTTGGAGGTTGATCTGGTCGCATCCTTCGTGGATGCGTGGATTGAAATTCAGCACGGGCTTTTATTGTTTTTGGATATAAGTCGCATCCTTCGTGGATGCGTGGATTGAAATACCGAAGTCCTGCACCGCCTGTTCATATCGTTCCGTCGCATCCTTCGTGGATGCGTGGATTGAAATACATATAACGTGTTATCCCCGATGATGATGCAGTCGTCGCATCCTTCGTGGATGCGTGGATTGAAATCTAATCATCCAAATCCATATATGGTGGCTTTTTGTCGCATCCTTCGTGGATGCGTGGATTGAAATATTTTTGTGATAATGATTAGGTTTATTTATAATAGTCGCATCCTTCGTGGATGCGTGGATTGAAATGAGTGAGTAACCCAAGGTATTGGCAATCGGTGCAGGTCGCATCCTTCGTGGATGCGTGGATTGAAATTTAACCCATACTAGTCGATCGTCTGCGATGATAAGTCGCATCCTTCGTGGATGCGTGGATTGAAATTTATCTAATGTTTTTATGGAAAATTCCTTCTTGGTCGCATCCTTCGTGGATGCGTGGATTGAAATCATACTGCTCTTTCGGAAGAGCCGTAAGAGCCGGAGGTCGCATCCTTCGTGGATGCGTGGATTGAAATAATGATAGGAAGTAGAATTTATGAAGGCGATAAAGTCGCATCCTTCGTGGATGCGTGGATTGAAATTATATGCCGGTTCCGTGGTGATGTTATATTCCGGCGTCGCATCCTTCGTGGATGCGTGGATTGAAATCCTTTGTAATACCAGTAATAACGGAATCCCCCGGTCGCATCCTTCGTGGATGCGTGGATTGAAATTGTACGCTTCATGGCGGCCGCTGCGTTATTGTAGTCGCATCCTTCGTGGATGCGTGGATTGAAATCTTTTTATAGAAATTAAAAAGACGACCTATGCAGTCGCATCCTTCGTGGATGCGTGGATTGAAATCTTTTTTGTTGTGAATGAGGGAATATCTATCCTTGTCGCATCCTTCGTGGATGCGTGGATTGAAATCCGAGTTGCGGATGTTCTCGCTCAAGCAGCTAACCGTCGCATCCTTCGTGGATGCGTGGATTGAAATACCCCATCCCCGTCATGGATAGGGATAGCAACGTCGCATCCTTCGTGGATGCGTGGATTGAAATTTTGAACTACACGCTAGATATTAAAATTACCTATGTCGCATCCTTCGTGGATGCGTGGATTGAAATATTTAAATAGACTTGACTCGTGTTGCAATCAATGTCGCATCCTTCGTGGATGCGTGGATTGAAATTTTTTTGGTATTTCCAAATACGCATATCGATAATGTCGCATCCTTCGTGGATGCGTGGATTGAAATTTTTCCATTTTTGTGATCGGATCACGAACGGAGTGTCGCATCCTTCGTGGATGCGTGGATTGAAATATTTTGGGAACTGACTAAGCCAATGTCATCGACCGTCGCATCCTTCGTGGATGCGTGGATTGAAATATATCTTTCCTGGTTCAAGATGGTTGCCACTCCCGGTCGCATCCTTCGTGGATGCGTGGATTGAAATGACTTTAATCCTGCAAACGTATTAATGCAGAATGTCGCATCCTTCGTGGATGCGTGGATTGAAATCCCCAGTTTTGGGCTAATACCTCGGCTAATCGTGTCGCATCCTTCGTGGATGCGTGGATTGAAATCATGAAGAATTGCCCACAAGATTGATTTGTTTACGTCGCATCCTTCGTGGATGCGTGGATTGAAATCGGACAGTATTGATCGATACAAGATTGCAAATGGAGGTCGCATCCTTCGTGGATGCGTGGATTGAAATTACCATACCCCCTTTATTGTAATAGAAATATAACCCGTCGCATCCTTCGTGGATGCGTGGATTGAAATTAAAATGGCACAGGCGGCCATGATTAACCCATTGCGTCGCATCCTTCGTGGATGCGTGGATTGAAATATCTATATCGGGAAACTGAATGATTAACTGCTGGGTCGCATCCTTCGTGGATGCGTGGATTGAAATCTGTATGTATCAAGGATCCAGCCGATCTGAGCATGTCGCATCCTTCGTGGATGCGTGGATTGAAATCGAATGGTTGAGTTATTAAGTTTCCGAGGAGGGGTCGCATCCTTCCTGGATGCGTGGATTGAAATATGGCCAATTCTGCTTTTGTGATTTCTTGTTTCGTCGCTTCTTTCATGGAAGCGAGGATTGAAATTTGCCAGAGCTTCTCTCGTTCGTATCCGTGTTTGGTCGCATCCTTTATGGATGCGTGGATTGAGATCCTAGTAAATTTGTAATCTCTTTTGTATTCATCAGTCGCATCTTTCATGCGAGCGAGGATTGAAAAATTATAGGCATATTTCGTATTAATGCAAGGGGAGTCGCACTTAACTGTACGCGTGTGATTTCGAGGAAAAAGAGAAAACGCCTTTACAAAAAATACATTCTTATGGTGGGCACCTTCCTAATCTGTGTTAAATGTAGAGAATCGATGGTCAGCTTCGATCTATAGGATGCAACTTGCGCAGACGCTGCACGACTGGTCAGGTTTTAGAAGAAGTTCATATTTACAATGCGCACCCACTTTTTACTCTTGAAGTGGTTTAGTTTTGACTGGTTGAGGAAAATAGAAAACAGACCAGAAAGAAGAAAGGAAACGAACATAAATATGCTTCCATCACTGTTTTTAGCACACGGAACACCATCTCTTGCCATAGAGAGTCATGGATACGCTGAGTTTTTAAAAGAATACGTCTTGGATCTTCCGATTCCAAAAGCGATCGTTATCTTGTCTGCTCACTGGGAAAGCCGTGAACAAATGATTACTGCAGTGCAGACACATGATATTTTGTACGATTTTGCAGGATTTTCAGAAGAGCTGTATAGCCTTACATATCCTGCACCCGGAACGCTTGATCTAGCGGATCATATCCTCACTCTGCTGGCTAAGGCCGGAGTATTTGCCATGCTTGATAACAAGCGACCTTTGGATCACGGGGCATGGGTACCGCTGCGTGTGATGTACCCAGAGGCAAATATCCCTGTAATTCCGCTTTCGATTAACCCAACGCTTTCGAATAATAAGCAATATGAGATCGGAAAGGCGCTGTCCGCACTGCGGAGCGAGAATGTTTTAATTATTGGCAGCGGCGGTATTGTCCATAACCCTGATGAGCTACTCCTTGAGATGGATGTTGCAGAAGGCTGGGCCTTATGCTTCGAAGAATGGGTGGAGAAAAGAATTCGCGAATGGGATTTAAACAGCTTGTTTAACTATGAACTTAGCGCGCCTTTTGCAAAAGCGGCTGTTCCGACAAAAGAACATTTTGCACCCCTATTAATAGCGATGGGGGCTGGGCATGAAAATAAAGACCCGCGACTGCTTCATAGATGTTTCCAATACGGTAATTTAAGCTTAAGTGCATGGGAATTTTAAATAAATATCTAAATATAATGAATGAAGTATTTATATTGGGAAATATTTCAGTAATGAAGCTTTGTTCCTCTTAGGAGAAAAGCTTCATTTTTTTGTCTGAGAAAAGAAGAAACTTGTAGAAATAGCGAAATTCATAGCAAATTGTGAAGAAAGTAGGATTTTGGCTTAATTTGCGCTAATAACCCGGAAATTGCGACTATTTTTCACTATTATTACAGGTATATCCTTTGGATATTTCTTCACAAACATGTTACTATAACAAATGAAAACGTTTTATGCTTTGAATTTTAATAATCTTTTAAAAAAATAACTATTTTTATATAGTTTAAAAATTTTTGGCAAGGATTTTATTTGACAGAGGTAAAACGCAGATATGAAATTCTACGAACAGTTGGGGGTTTACAAATTGACCAACCAGGATGCTAAGGCATATAACCCATGGAAAATATTCTCTGGTCCAAACCTTGGGTACGTCATGGAACAATTCGATTTATACCAAAACAATCCGGATGAAGTCGATCTGGAACTAAAAAACTTTTTTGAAACGTATGGTCCTCCTTCAGAAGAGGTTCTTTCGGGAATTTCTCAGAATGGGACTCCGCTACAACCTGTACAGCAGCCGAGCGAATCACTTTCCATGAAGAAAATGATGTCTGCTGTAAAGCTTGCTGAAAACATTCGTACATATGGACATTTAGCTGCCGATATTTATCCGTTAAATGAGGCAAGGCTTGACAGTGAGCTTCTTCATCTCGATAACTATGATTTGACAGCGGAAGACTTGAAAATCATTCCAGCAGACTTGATCTGCCCGGAAGCACCGTCAAATGTAAGAAATGGATATGAAGCGATTCAATACTTAAAAGAGCTATATACGAAAACGATTGCTTTTGAATTTTCTCAGGTGAATGATCTTGAGGAAAGGAAATGGCTGAATGATATGGTCGAGACGGGTAAGATTTTTCCTGAGATGACGAAGGAAAAGAAAACGTTATTATTAAGGCGTTTACACGAAGTAGAAGGATTTGAGAAATTCCTGCACCGGACGTATGTCGGTCAAAAGCGTTTCTCCATCGAAGGCCTTGATGCATTGGTGCCGGTTCTCGATGAAATTATAGCGGAAACTGTTCAAAACGGGACACCGAACATCAATATTGCCATGGCACACCGAGGGCGTTTGAATGTATTGGCACACGTGCTTGGGAAGCCTTATGAAGTGGTTTTTTCCGAGTTCCAGCACTCTCCTAACAAAGACTTAGTGCCATCCGAAGGCTCAACCGGAATTAACTATGGCTGGACTGGGGACGTAAAATACCATTTAGGGCTTGATAAGCAAATTACAAAAGAAAATACGCAAAAGGCAAGACTGACGCTTGCAAACAACCCAAGTCATTTAGAGGTAGTCGGTCCGATTGTTGAAGGGTATTCCCGTGCTGCACAGGAAGTAAGAACCCAGGCCGGTTTTCCTAAACAACATATTGAAAAGTCGCTCGCTATCCTCGTACATGGAGATGCCGCTTTTCCAGGTGAAGGGATTATCCCTGAAACGCTCAATTTGAGCAGGTTAAAAGGCTATCAAGTAGGCGGAGCCATTCACATTATCGCAAACAATATGATTGGCTTTACGACGGAAAGCGAAGATTCCCGTTCAACTAAATATGCGAGCGATCCGGCTAAGGGCTTCGAAATTCCGATTGTACATGTCAACGCGGATGATTTGGAAGCGTGTTTGGCTGCGGTTTCGCTTGCCCATCAATACCGTACCAAGTTTAAAAAGGATTTCCTGATCGACTTGATTGGGTACAGACGCTTCGGACATAACGAAATGGATGAACCACTTGTGACCCAGCCGCAAATGTATGCATTGATTCATAAGCATCCGACTGCAAAAGAACTTTTTGCTGAGAGGCTGCTTAGTGCTGGGGAGATTTCCAAGGAAGAACTCGCAGCTATTGAAGAACAGGTAGATGCTAAATTTTCGGAGTCTTACAATAAAGTCTCCGGGAATAAACCGGAAGAAGGCCGGGAGCTCGATCCTCCTGATAATGTTGAACACGGCATTCCAAAGCTGGATACTTCCGTTTCGGCGAATGAATTGAAAGCAATCAATGAACAGCTTTTGAAATGGCCTGAAGGTTTCAGTGTAAACAAAAAGCTTGGGCGAATCCTTACCCGCCGCCTTGATTCATTTGGTGAAAGTGGCAAGATCGATTGGGCCCATGCTGAAACATTGGCATTTGCGACCGTTTTGAAGGATGGGACGCCCATTCGATTAACAGGACAGGATTCGGAGCGTGGGACATTTGCACAGCGCAATATCGTTCTGCATGACAGTGAAACCGGGAAGACATATTCGCCACTGCACACGCTTGAGAATGTAAATGCTTCTTTTGCAGTCCATAACAGCCCGTTGACCGAAACGGCGGTTATTGCTTTTGAATATGGTTATAACGTATTCGCGCCGGAAACATTGGTGCTTTGGGAAGCCCAATTCGGGGACTTCGCAAACACAGGACAGGTTATTTTTGACCAGTTCATTGCCGCGGGACGCGCGAAATGGGGCCAAAAATCGGGTCTGGTTATGCTGCTTCCGCATGGCTATGAAGGACAGGGGCCTGAGCACTCCAGCGCACGCCTTGAAAGATTCTTGTCATTGGCCGCCGAGAAGAACTGGACGGTAGCGAACTTAAGTTCCGCTGCACAGTATTTTCATATCCTGAGAAGACAGGCAAAAATCCTCGAAATGGATGAGGTTCGTCCGCTTGTACTCATGACACCGAAGAGCTTGCTCCGAAATCAAACGATGGCTTCCGAACTGTCTGAATTCAGCGATGGAGAATTCCAGACTTTCATTGAAACACCGGGCGGAAAGCCTAAATCGGTAGAGCGAGTCGTTTTCTGTACAGGGAAAATTGCAGTGGAGCTGAGAGAAAAGGCTGCATCGGAGAAAAACCTTGAATGGTTGAAGATTGTCAGCATCGAGGAAATTTATCCGTTCCCATTCGATGGGGTTCAAGAATTGCTGAAAAAATATCCAAACTTGAAGGAAATAGCCTGGCTTCAAGAAGAGCCTAAAAATATGGGGGCGTGGTCTTTTGTTGAACCACGATTGAACGCTGCCGCACCTGCTGGAGTATCTGTATCTTATATCGGCCGGAAACGCAGATCAAGTCCTGCAGAGGGAGATCCTTTGGCTCATAAGAAAAAGCAGCAAAAAATCATTAATGAAGCAATTACACGGACGATAGAGGGGGATATGTAAGATGGCTGAAGTGAAAGTGCCAGAATTAGCGGAATCAATATCTGAAGGAACGGTGGCCCAGTGGCTGAAGCAGCCAGGGGATCATGTGGAAAAGGGAGACTACATTGTCGAGCTTGAAACAGATAAAGTAAACGTTGAAATCATTTCTGATCATGCCGGTACCTTAAAAGAGCTTCTTGCCGAAGAAGGAGATACCGTGCAAGTCGGTCAGGCAATCGCTGTAGTTGATGAGAGCGGTGCAGCAGGCGGAACGGCTCCAACGGCTGATGCTTCTAAGGCAGCTGAACCAGCACCGGAAAAAGCGGCACCTGCACCAGTTAGTACTCCTGCCCCGGAAGCAAAAGAGGAAGCCAAGGCTTCTAACGGACAAAAACCAATTGCTTCACCGGCAGCGAGAAAGCTTGCCCGTGAAAAAGGAATCGACTTAAGCGAAGTGGCTGTAACCGACCCTCTTGGCAGAGTACGCAAGCAAGATGTGGAATCAGCAGGAAAGGCTCCTGCCCAGGCAGCTCCTGCAAAACCTGCAGCGGCCGCGCCAGTACAAAATGATGGCCGTGTAGAAGTCATTAAGATGTCCCGCCGCCGCCAGACAATCGCCAAGCGCCTGGTTGAAGTACAACAGACAGCTGCGATGCTTACAACCTTTAACGAGGTAGATATGACAGCGATCATGGAATTGCGAAACCGCCGCAAGGATGCTTTCTTCAAACAGCATGAGGTGAAGCTTGGCTTTATGTCATTCTTTACAAAAGCTGTGATCGGGGCACTCAAGAAATATCCACTATTGAATGCCGAAATCAATGGCACCGAAATCATTCAGAAAAACTACTACGATATCGGTGTAGCGGTTTCCACTGAAGAAGGCCTTGTCGTCCCGGTCGTCAGAGATGCTGACAGAAAAGGCTTCGCTGAAATTGAAGGATCCATCGCAGACCTTGCAGTGAAAGCACGTAACAATAAATTGGCGCTTTCCGACCTTCAAGGCGGCACTTTCACGATTACAAACGGAGGAACATTCGGTTCATTGCTATCGACGCCAATCCTGAACGCGCCGCAGGTCGGTATCCTCGGCATGCACAAGATCCAGGTAAGACCGGTTGCGATTGACAAGGAGCGTATGGAGAACAGACCGATGATGTATCTTGCACTGTCGTATGATCACCGTATTGTCGACGGAAAAGAAGCCGTGAGCTTCCTTGTAACGGTTAAGGACTTACTCGAAGATCCAGAACAATTGCTATTAGAAGGCTGATTACCATATAAGTAAAAAGTTAGAGCCCTTCCATTCTGATTCATAGAATGGAAGGGCTTTTTTGCTGTTGATATTTTAATTGGGGTATCACCGAAATCTGAGATATATCATCGAAACTGCAGATATTTCATCAAAACTGAATATATCACCGAAACTGGAGATATATCACCCAAACTGGGGATATCACCGAAATCAAGAATATATCACCAAAATCTGAGATATATCACTGAAATTGAAAATTATCACCAAAACTTAATTTTCGAACAATTAATGAATGATTTTGATAGTTTTGTATAATTATTGATAGAAATTGAATGAGTTTGATTGTTTTTGATTGATTTATGAAAAGGCTTCCTTTATGATGGAATTAGGGAGGTGAGGATGTGCTGACAGAAGAAAGGCAGCAAATGATAATGTCGCTTCTTAAACAACAAGGAACAGTGAAGCTTCAGGAGCTTGTCGAGCATCTGCAAGCATCAGAATCGACCATCAGACGGGATTTAAGTCAATTAGAAGAGTTGACATTATTAAAACGGGTCCATGGTGGAGCTGCCCTGACACAGAGAAAAGGATTGGAGCCAACCATCCTTGAAAAAAAGAATAAAAAAGTCGCGGAAAAGCAGCGAATTGCCAAAATAGCATCCAGCTTTATTGAAAATGGGGATTGTATTTACTTGGATGCAGGGACAACAACGATGGAAATGATTCCTTTTATGAAAGATAGAAATGTAATCGTTCTCACAAACGGCTTAATGCATATTTCGAAACTAATGGAATCAGGGATAAAGACCCTCTTAGTTGGGGGACAAATCAAGGTGTCGACCAACGCAACTGTAGGCAGCACCGCGATTGAATTTTTAAAAAATTACCGGTTCGATAAATGCTTCCTTGGCATGAATGGCGTACATTCGGGACTTGGATTCACGACGCCGGACCCAGATGAAGCAATTTTAAAGAAAACAGCCTTACAGCTTTCTCTGGAAAGCTATGTTTTGGCGGATAGCACGAAGCTGAATGAGGCAACATTTACAAGAGTGGCAGATTTATCTGAAGCGACAATCATAACCGATAATCTTGACGAATCTGCGCTAGAAACAATAAGACAACATCCAAACGCAAAGGTTGTGACAGCATGATATACACTGTAACTCTGAATCCTGCGATCGATTTCATCGTCGAGGTGGATGATTTTCAGAGTAACTCCTTAAACCGTATAAAGAAAGAAGCTAAATTTCCTGGCGGTAAAGGCATCAATGTATCGAGGGTTCTAAAACGAATCGGAATCGAAAGCAAAGCACTTGGTTTTACAGGTGGCTTTACGGGAGAATTTATCAAAAACTTTTTGGAAACAGAAAATATCTCCGTGGATTTTACAGAAGTAGCAACGGATACAAGGATTAATATCAAATTAAAATCCGCAGGTGAAACCGAAATAAACGGCTTGGGTCCGGAAGTGACACAGGAAAACTATCAAGACCTTTTAAAAAAAATTAATGAACGGACTATTGATGACATCGTTGTCCTTGCCGGAAGCATTCCGCCATCTGTGCCATCTGATTTCTATGAACACGTGACGAAATTATGTTTGGATCAAGGAATACGCGTGATTGTGGATACGAGCGGTCCGTCATTAATGGATGTGATCAAGCACAAGCCTTTCCTGGTTAAACCGAATCATCATGAATTAGGAGAGATATTTTCAACTAAGATTCAAACGACAAAGGACGCTGCGAAGTATGGGCAGCAACTAATCGAGCTCGGCGCCAGAAATGTCATCGTTTCAATGGCTGGCGAGGGTGCGGTACTTTGTACGGAAAACAAAATGTACAGTGCGAATGTGCCAAGCGGAAAGGTAGTTAACTCAGTAGGTGCGGGTGATTCCGTTGTGGCAGGATTTGTTGGTACATACACTAAGACGGCTGACATTCTCGAAGCCTTCAAGTTTGGCCTCGCTGCCGGGAGCGCGACCGCTTTTTCAGCGGATTTAGCCCGTAAAGAAGATATTGAAGTTTTGATACCTCAAATAGAAATAAAAGAGTTGGTGGAGGGGATTTTATGAAGATTACAGATTTATTAAAAAAAGACACGATAATTTTGCATCTTGCTTCAAGAGAGAAAGAGCAAGTCATCGACGATCTGGTTGGAAAGCTTGCAGATGCGGGGAGATTGAATGATCGCAAGGCCTTTAAAGCGGCAATCTTGAAGCGGGAAGAGCAGGGTACAACAGGAATCGGAGAAGGAATCGCAATTCCGCATGCCAAAACCTCTGCGGTAAAAACGCCTTCGATTAGTTTTGGAAGGTCTGATCCAGGGGTTGATTACGAATCATTGGATGGCCAGCCGGCGCATTTATTTTTCATGATTGCGGCAAGTGAAGGGGCGAATGATGCTCATTTAGAAACACTTGCCCGTCTTTCCACCCTTTTGATGGATGAAGCTTTCCGTAAAAAGTTGCTTTCTGCTTCTTCTGAAGAAGAGATTATTTCGATTATTGATGAGAAAGAAAAAGAAGTTAACGAGGAAGAGGCTGCAGATGAAATCCTCGGAGAGGGAACATCATTCTCCGGCAATAAAAAAATTCTGGCAGTCACAGCCTGCCCGACCGGAATCGCCCATACTTACATGGCTGCAGATGCCTTAAAGGCAAAGGCGAAAGAAATGGGCATCGACATCAAGGTAGAAACAAACGGCTCATCAGGGATTAAAAACGGACTGACGGCAGCTGAAATTGAAGCTGCTGATGCGATCATTGTTGCGGCAGACAAACAAGTAGAAATGAACCGTTTCAAAGGCAAGCATGTCGTCATCGTTCCGGTTGCCCAGGGAATCAGGAAACCGGGTGAACTCATTCAACGCGCCATAGATAAAGAAGCTCCTGTCTATAAAGGAAGCAACGAGAAGAACGAGGGCGGCGAGTCTACAGAGAGCCGCGGCGGCTTCTATAAGCATATCATGAACGGTGTCAGCAATATGCTGCCATTCGTTGTCGGCGGCGGTATTTTAATTGCCCTTTCATTCGTTTTTGGGATTCATGCGGCCAACCCGGATCATGAGACATACAACCCCATTGCAAAAGCATTGAGTGATATCGGTGGCGGTAACGGCGCGTTCTTCTTCCTTGTCCCGATTTTAGCCGGATTTATCGCTAGTTCTATTGCGGATCGACCAGGTTTCGCGCCGGGTATGGTCGGCGGGTTGCTCGCAGCTCAAGCCGGAGCCGGATTTCTTGGAGGTTTAATTGCCGGTTTCCTTGCTGGTTACATTGTAGTGGCATTGAAAAAAGGGTTTGAGGTATTACCAAGACAACTCGAAGGAATTAAACCAGTCTTGCTTTATCCTGTTTTTGGAATGCTAATTACCGGTTTTATTATGATTTTTATTATCAACGAACCAGTTTCAGCTATTAATAAAGGGCTCACAGACTGGTTAAGCGGTTTATCGGGCGGCAACGCAATCTTGCTTGGAATCATTCTTGGCGGAATGATGGCTGTCGACATGGGAGGTCCAATCAACAAGGCCGCGTTCACATTTGGTATCGCAGCAATCGAAGCGCAAAGCTTTGGTCCGCACGCAGCGGTTATGGCTGGCGGGATGGTCCCGCCTCTTGGAATCGCGCTTGCCACAACATTCTTTAAGCATAAGTTTACAGAACCAGAAAGAAAGTCAGGTTTCACAAACTATTTCATGGGTGCATCCTTCATCACCGAGGGCGCCATCCCATTTGCGGCTGCCGATCCGGTCCGGGTGCTCACAAGCTCCATTGTCGGTTCCGCTGTAGCAGGGGCTTTATCGATGTTCTTCGAGGTAACCCTCCCGGCTCCACACGGAGGAATCTTCGTTATCGGCTTGGTGAATAATCCGTTATTATACATCCTGGCGATTTTGATTGGTGCCGCTGTGACAGCAATCATGCTCGGGGTTTGGAAAAAGAAAGCACAATAGTGAATGCAGGGATAAGCGATTTAAAGCTTATCCCTTTTTCTTTATGGTCGCCATCGCTGAATAATCCTGGAAAAAATGAGATAATGAATCAACTCTATTTTTCGAGGAGGATTTGAATGACTTTATACTTTGACCATCTTGTACACTTTATACAGGGTAACCCTATGGAAGCGGCCAAGCAGATGAAGGTTCATGGGTGGGAAGGCGTGTCCGGCGGAAGGCATGAAATGTGGGGGACTTATAATAGTTTACTGTATGCCGGATTGAGTTACATAGAGTTCTTGGCAGTTGAAGATACGGAAACAGCCGAAAAATCCACCAACCCGCTGATTCAGCTGCTTATCCAGGACCAGGAAGGATTCGGCCAGGTCTGTCTGCGCACAGATGGCATTGAAAAACAGAAAGAAGACCTGGAACACAAAGGCATACAAACGAGTTCTGTCATACATGCGGAAAGAAGAAGAGATAATGGCGATATGCTGAAATGGAAGATGCTATTCATCGAAGAAGAGAACCCGGGATTGCCTTATCCGTTTTTTATTGAATGGAGCGGGGATGATGAAAAACGGTTTTCAGAAATGAAGCAGTCGGGAATTATCCCGGAAAAACAGGCCGGGAGAAAGATTTCATCCGTCCATTTTGGGGTAGAGGATATCGAGGCAGCTTCGGAAAAATGGTCCCGCCTTCTCAATATACAAGCAGGTGAAGCATATATGGATAAGAGGCTGGGCAGCTTTTGCAAAAGCATTGCTATTGGAGAGACCGAGCTGATTTTTATCGAACCGGGCGGGAATGAGTATATAAACGAGCTTCTTGCCAAAAAAGGAGAGCGACCTTTTCTGGTCACTTTTGACGGAAATGAAGAGAGTGAGACGGTCGAGATATTTGGCGGATTATACAGGCTCTAGCTAAATGAAAAACACAAAAAGTTAGGAGGCGGACAGGATGTTGAAGAAGATGACGTTAACGACAAACAAGCGTGACGAGATGAAAGATATTACGGCCGAGGTGCAGCGGCTGATTGACGAGGCAGGCATTGAAACAGGAATCGCGATCGTCTTTTGCCCGCATACAACGGCCGGGATTACAATCAATGAAAATGCGGATCCCGATGTGAAACGGGACATGCTTCGCAGGTTTGATGAAGTATATCCATGGAACCATACGATGGATTTGCACGAGGAAGGGAACACCGCTGCACACATGAAAGCAAGCACGGTCGGTTCCTCGCAGCATGTCATCATCGAGAAAGGGAACCTGGTGCTTGGAACATGGCAGGGCATTTATTTTTGCGAATTCGACGGCCCGCGGGATCGGCATTTTTATGTGAAGCTTGTGAAAGGGTAACAATCAAATACTGGGGGATGATCGTTTGCAGGATCTCTTTCTTAGAGGGAAAAAGGTTATATTGCGGAATATAAAAAGTGAAGAGTTGGGGACGCTCTGGCAATTGCGGCATGGGGAAGATAAACCAGCGTGGAAAAAATGGGACGCCCCTTATTTTCCTTATGAGAATATGGACCTTCCACAATTCAAAGAAAATCAAGCAAAGCGTGCGGCAGCGGATCAAGTGGCGGGAGTATATTCACACCTGTTAATCCAGGTTCAATCAGACATAATCGGCACGATTGTCTACTATTGGGAAAATGAAAGCACTCGCTGGCTGGAAATCGGGATTACAATCTACAAGCCGGAATATTGGAACGGAGGCTATGGAACAGAGGCGCTGAAATTATATATCGATTATTTGTTTCACAACCTAGAGATTGAAAGAGTAGGCTTGACCACATGGTCAGGCAATGAACGAATGATGGCAGCTGCAAAAAAAGTGGGAATGCAAATGGAGGGAAGGATGAGAAAATGCCGCTATTACGATGGGTATTATTATGATTCGATTCGAATGGGAATGATTCGTGAAGAATGGAATGAAACGAAAAAGAATCTCTTGAATTAGAAGTCCTACATATATAAACCGGTATCTGCTATTTTCGCTATTATAGCAGATATCGGTTTTTCTACGCCCATTTAACCTATTGCAGTTTAAACAATCGAAAATTTGGGTAATGACCAAAAGACAGGCATAAATTGGAATAAAAGTATTAAATTATGCCTTATTCTACAAGAAAACAAAGACCGCAGACAGGCATTTTGTATTATGAATTAGGATTAAAGTCGGTGATTATTTTACAGGAAAAATAATCCATAACACCCATTACTCCAAAATTTCTACATGATATATTATAAAATGACTATATTTTTGCAGTTTTATCGTACATACAGTACATAACAGTTTGAGCAAAAAGGGGGGAAATTGATTTTGTTGGATTACTTATATGAACGCCTGGCAGAAAAGCAGGAACAACAAAGGAGATTGATAACCTGCAAGAGCAGACTGGACGGTAGCCAGGATGAATTTATCAACTATACGAGACTGTGTACCGAACCTGAACTCTCGCCGGATACCTGGCACGGAAAATGGGCTTCGGAATTCGATGATCTGAGAAGGGAAGGCATTCTTTTTTATTATAATGATCTCGGACAGCGCCAGCTGGAAAACGCGATCAGCACAGTGGAAAACGCCATTTCAAGAATGGATATTGAAATGGAGGACCTGCGCGAGCGGATTGCTTATCAAAAAGAGCAGGAACGACTTGAAAGAGAAAGAGAAATGGAAAGACGTCGAGTAAAATAAGCGGAAGGAAGTGGGAAAATGAGTGGAGAAATTAATCTCAGAATTGAAGCCATTACTGAAGCGTTAGCAAATATTAAATCTGCAGCAACCAATCTGGAGACTGCTTATCCAACTGAAGTTGGACCGCGAAACCAGCTTAATGTTGTATCAACAATGAACGAGATCAATAGAACAATGCAGCAAGCAATGGAAACATATCAAAGAATACTATTGTCCAATGTTGACGCCACTGTCATTTCTGCGGAAACCTTAAGCCGTGCTGATGAACAAGTCGCTAGCACTATAAATAACATGTAGGAAGTGAGGTGTTAAAAAGGGAAATGAAAGTCTTAGATGTCAATAGTTTAGAAAGTGGCTTGACAGAAACCCGAAAGATTTTAAACTCTCAAAAGGAGCAGGCTGAGGGAATCCATAAAAGCATTAGTGACTTAATCGGTATGAACCACCTGTTTGCAGGAAAAGGCGCTGATGCCATCCTGGATTTCTATAACGAATGCCATCTGCCCTTTCTGCAATTCTTTAAAACATTTACGGATTATTATGAAGAAGCCGTAACGAAGATGGATCAGGAATTGGATGAACTGGAACCCAATAATAACGGTTTTATTTTGCAAAGCTTTCTGGAACAAGATCTTAAACAAGCATTGAACAAAGTAAACAACATAACAAACGAGCTAACGAATGAAGTGAACGGGCATCTCAATGAAGTAGCTGACATTGTCGCAATAACTCGGCTTAATGACGATTCTTTCCAGAAAATGATTCAAGATGCCCAAGAGAAAAGGAAAGTAACAATCGAGAAGTTGATAGATTTTGATAAAAAGCACAGTGATGGATTAAATCTGTTACAAACTGAATCCAATATTATTATGGATTATATTGCCGCAATAGAATCCAGGTTCAAATCCGGCAACTTAAATATCAGTACATACAAATCAGGCAGTTTATCCGAAAACCCTTCATACAATAAACTGACGGAGACATTTGAGGATGCTAATAGAAATCATGCTTTATCAAATGTGATAGGTCCTTTGTCCTGGGTTGATGATCAATTGAGTACCGGGGATGAAATCCTGTTAGCTTCACAAACGGCATCCGTATTAATGTCTGGAGTGTTTGCAAAAACCCATAAAGTTAGATATATAGGCGGAAAACCGACTTTAATGCAGAAAATCAGGGGCGATTATCGCTTCTCTGTCCGAGCGGCAGATTCATGGACCAGCCGTGGCAATTATAGCAATTGGCTGGCAAAAAAGTTCTTGGAGCTTCAAAGGTCAAACCCCTCCAATTCTGTACTCAGAGGAATTCAAAAAGTAGCTGCTTCATTTAGGACCCCTTCTGATTTGATTAAGTTCGCCGCCGGTTACCCTAAGAATATGGTTGGGATTCAAAAAGGGAGTAGTTTTAGGAAATACACTGTTGAAAGATTTAAGGCTGGTGTGAAGGAGGCAATTGAGAAGACTGCAAACGCGAAGGGACTTGCTAGAACAGCTAAGAGAGTTCCGGTGGCAGGCAATATAATTACTGTGGCTTCAAACTTAGGAGAATTTACGGATTCAAATAACAGAAGCATGGAGAAGGGAGAAAAATTTGGTAGGTTTTTTGCTGGAACTGTAACAGATTTAGCAGCAGTAGGTGCAGGAGCCAAAGTTGGAGCAACGATAGGAAGCATAGGAGGTCCGGTCGGTATCGTTGTGGGGGGAGCAGTAGGAGGTTTAGCTGGCGCTGCTATAAGTTCCAAGTATGGTGGAAAAATCAAAGAAGCGGGCGGTAAATTAGGTAAAATTGTTAGTAAGGGTATTTCTGATCCAAAGGGTACTCTCAAGTCCATCGGCAGTTGGTTGAAATAACAAGATTTAATGAATTAAAACGAAATTATCGAAAATAAGGAGAAATTTACTTTGGTTGAGGATTTTTTATATTACTTTGAGACTTTTTATCTTATTTTTGTGGGAGCACAGTTTGCGTATGCGGTGACTATCTTATTATTAGGGGAAACCATGATGGAGTATTTTGAATGGGGTTATTATGAAATCCCTGAATCAAAGGGTGAAAAAGTGATAAACTTTGTAAGTAATGCTTTGTTTGGCTTTGGCTACCATTTCTATAAAAGATTAAGAAAATATAATTGGTTTCTAAGGAAGATTTATTTTTTTGGAATATTAATTTTATCGGGAATTGTATGTATTATCGTGTATCAAAGTATTAAATATATTTTTAACCTTTTTTAGATGAACATCATCGCGTTATAGAGTGAAGGAGGGATAAAGAATGCAATTCTTATTGACATGTACAACAGAGGAGTTAACTTTACTGGTGACTATGTGTGGATACCCTCACGTAGCTAAAGGGGTAGCCGAAGAAACACTTGGAAAAAAGAGTTCGAAAGAATGGGAAGCTATTATGGAAGCCACTACCCATCAACTAATGCTTAAGCAAATTTGGGATGATGAAAAGTTTGCCAATGATGAAGTTCCTCTAACGGAAGATATGCAAGCTTTCATAAAGAGTTATGTTGAAGCGAAATGGATGATTCGTTGTTCAGATTATCCAAGGGAAAGTGCATTAATGATCCATCATTTTGAGGGAGAAAAATGGTTACGCCATATTATCCATAAAGATATCATACATGAATTTTCATACATAGGAGCAAAAGAAATAAGTGAACAGATCAATGATTATTATTCCTTTGAAATCGATCAATCACATATAAAAGAAGAATTTATAATAACTGACGAGGCGTTTGATTTATTAAGTGACAAAAATCGAATAAAAAAAGTTCGAAAGATGTCATCATTCTCTATTGAAGAAGAAACAAGCTTCAATAAATTCATATCGGATCTCGAAAATGAACAATGGTCGCTATACAACATCTCGTATTTCAACATACCGCATTATGAAAAAGATCCATACTTGGAAAATATCGTTTTTTTCCTGCCATCTCCTAATGGTATTTGGCTTGCTGAATACACGGACAATCCAACCAAGCCGGTTCATATCCATCTCGCACCTTCAGAGGAATGGGACGATCTATTGGCTGGTGTCAGTACGGTGGCATCATACGCAATGTAGAAAAATATTTCAAGGACCGGATTTGATATGATGAATTTCGATATTATGCACATGACATTTCGAGGGAAATCCTATGTAAGGGATGAATTGACGAATTTTAAGTATGCATGGCGGCACCCTATTATTACGTGCAGGTTATGTATCAAGTATTTTTATAAATGGTTATTTTCGCTACAATATGCCTTTTCACCTGCTGTACATCGTTATTTCGTTTTTTTCTTCGCATTGGTGCTAAGGTCGTTTTTATTAAAGGCTGCGTAAGTTCAATGTTTGCATTATACATGGCAGAACGGGATTACTACAATTGGTCCATGTAAGGGCTTTTTCATTTTTGCCATTACCCTATTGACGAAACATTCTCAAAGGACTAAAATTCAGAAAACACTATTTGTTTCGATAGTCGAAACAGTCAGTCGAAAGAGGTCCTTTAGATGAAAAAGTTAATGACAGATGTCGGCCCGATTGGCTGGAATATTATTATCGGTACGATGTTTGGCAGGATGGCGACTTCGATGAGCATGCCGTTTTTGGCGATTTATTTGACGAAGTCACTCGGCGTCTCTCCGGCGATGACTGGTGCGATTGTCGCTGTGAGTGCCCTTGTCGGAGTGTTGGCGAGTTTCCTCGGGGGGTATCTGTCGGACCGGTTCGGCCGGAAAAGGATTTTAATTTTATCGATCTTTATGTGGGCGGCTGTGTTTGCAGGTTACGGCTTTTCAAAAACGATTCTGGCCTTTTTTATTATGAATTCATTAAACGGCTTGTGCCGAGCCCTGTTTGAACCGGCATCCAGGGCCTTGCTCTCTGATATTACCGAGCCTAAGAACAGGCTGCTCATCTTTAATTTAAGATATACAGCAATCAACGTTGGAGTCACCTTCGGACCACTGTTGGGCTTGAAATTGGGTTCCGCCGACTCTATGTCTTCGTTCTACGTGGCTGGTATCATTTATACATTGTATGGGCTATCACTGATTGTTTCATTAAAAAACCATCAAGATAAAACCGTTGATTTAAAAAATCGAATCACAATGAGAGAGGCAGCAGGAGTGATTAATCGAGATAAAACCTTCACGCTGGCATTAGTGGCTTTAATTCTATCGATTACCGGCTTTTCACAGTTTAATTCCACGCTCCCGCAATTCTTCTCCTCATCAGAAAGCTTTGAAAATGGAGTGGCTGTCTTTTCTTATTTGTTAACGTTAAATGCCCTGCTGGTCATAATCATCCAATATCCAATCGTGGCCATCAGCAAGAGGTTTCCGTCTATTCTGTCGATTGCAGCTGGAAATTTAATCATTTGCTTAGGGCTTATCGGATTTGCTTATGCCAAAAGTATTCCCGCTTTTATCTTGATCATTGTACTGTTCACGATTGGGGAAGTACTTATGTTTTCGATGACTGATTTGTTCATTGACGAACTAGCGGATCCGGCTATAAAGGGAACCTATTTCGGTGCATTGGGCTTTAGCGGTTTGGGAAATGTAATCGGTCCTTGGTTTGGAGGGGTATTGCTTGGTCACTTCGGAGCTGGGCAGCCGCTGTTGCTATTTGGCACGCTCAGTGCAACCGCAGTCTTTGGTGTGCCACTGTTTCTGATTGTTTATTCCCAACTGAAAAAAAGAAAGACTTTCGAACGGAATCTTTCAAACCATATTCAGACCTAGCATCATATCATTCTTTTCTTTAAAGTGGTAAAGAGTTAGGTTATAATTAACTGTATGATAATGGGGGTATAATCTCCTCTAACAAGCTAAATAAGGAGATGATATTTTGGCAGATACTCATGTTTATTCTAAAAAAGAAGAATTGGTAAACGCGATCACCCATGGAATTGGCGTGTTACTAAGCATTACAGCGCTCGTTTTCCTGATCATCTTTTCCGCCCAGGAAGGGTCAGCCTGGCATGTCGTTGCTGCAACAATCTATGGAGTCAGCATGCTCGTGCTATACACCTCATCAACGCTCGTTCACAGTTTTCCGCCTGGTAAGGCAAAGGATATATTTGAGATTTTTGATCATTCGGCGATTTACTTTTTCATTGCCGGAACATACACGCCATTTATGCTGATTGTACTGAATGGGGCCCTTGGTTGGACGCTTTTGGGAATCGTTTGGGGAGTGGCACTCGTCGGGGTGGTTTTCAAAGCATTCTTTGTGAAAAAGTTCCTTTATCTTTCCACTGTCCTGTATATCGCGATGGGCTGGTTAATTGTAGTCGCCTGGAATCCAATGGCTGCGACAATTCCGGCTGCCGGAATGCAGCTGCTTATGGTAGGCGGGTTATTATATACGCTTGGAGCTGTATTTTATGTCTGGCGCGGTTTCCCTTTTCATCACGCAGTCTGGCATTTGTTCGTGATCGGCGGCACAGCTGCACATTTCTTCGCGGTGTTGTTCTACGTTCTGCCGATTCATTTATAAGGATGTAAAAATCCTTATCATAGAGTTTTATCAAAAGGTATGTTAATGCTGACATTCGAGATCATTAAAGAGTTCTGATAGAATGTCAGACATTATATGAGGGAAATGAAAAGGATAGATCTAGCAGGAACAATAACTGCTTCATCTATCCTTTTTTGTACAATATATGACTTCATTTACTACAACATAGGGTTTTGACTGCTACGAAAAATAGAATTTGTTGTTCAACTAAACCAGCTAATAGGAGTCAATAGTTTTTTATTAAAAAGAAGTATTGCTCGTGATATACTATTCAACGACACGACAAATAACCCTCCAAATGCCGTTTGGAAGGCTTTTCTTAAGTTGCTTTT
>NZ_CAKKNA010000016.1 GCF_918741275.1 Bacillus sp. CECT 9360 | reverse complement strand
ACTAAATACAACAAAACCTTCCAAATAAAACATAGAGGAAGGTTATTTGGCATGAACATTTTTAGTATATCATGACGTTATTAATCTTTTTATTGAAAAATGTTGACAAACTATTAGCTGGTTTAGTTGAATAAATTCATCACAATGTTATATATCTCTACTTTTTTATCCTTGAATGTCTTCGTCACGTTTGTACTCTAAAATATCTCCAGGCTGACATTCTAAAGCCTTACAAATTGCCTCTAAAGTGGATAATCGAATCGCTTTTGCCTTTCCATTTTTCAATATAGAAAGATTCGCAATCGTGATTCCAACCTTCTCCGAAAGTTCCGTTACGCTCATTTTCCTTTTCGCCAGCATCACATCAATATTGATTATTATTGCCATGTAATTCACCTCAGACCGTTAAATCATTTTCTGATTTTATATCGATAGCATTTTTTAATAGCTTTTGAAGAACAGCGGCAAAGACTGCAACCACCATGCAACCAAAAATAATGACCATTCCGATTAGTATAATACCTGGGGCATCGTCTACCTCTGCCATGAGATATAAGAGTGGCATAAATACCACATATAAGGCACTGATGGTGATGGCACAGTACTTGATATTCTTTAAAGACTTTATAGATAATTCCGAAAACGACTGGTTCTTGTCAATATAGCCTAAAAGTTTTAAAGTCTGGTACAATGCAACGAAAAATACTATCGCTGTTACATACAACCCGATTAAAAAGGGATATTGCAAAAAATCTAACTTTGGATTTAATTCTGCAAAAAATTCAGCTATCCCAGGTAACAAAAATATACACAAAGCAAGGACAGGAAGTCCCATAAGAACAACAACGAACTTTAAAAAGAATGTTTCTCGTTTCATAAAAAGCACCTCACCTATTTTATTATTAATTTGGATTTTAACACATAATTTATCGATTTAAAATAAATTGTTATTGAAATTTATTATATTATTGTTGTTATAGAAATATCCTTTTAATTTTAGACAAAAATAAAAACATCCCTCGTTACAAAGAAATGCTATATAACTTTAAACTATTCAATTAATAACTTGTTCAACTCCCTCAGTATGATAGATATATCTCTCGAGTGCTCACTTATTCGCAGGATTTCATAACCCATGAAACTAAGTTGAAGGTTAAATGAAACGAGTTCAGATCATTAAGGCTTCGTGAAGGCATAGTGAAATAAAGGAATAAGTATTATCTCCATATTTTACCATATGATGTACATTCTCCACGCTGCCCTTGGAGGCTTTCCCTCCCATGTCTCAACGGGTCAAAAAATATGCCCTCTCATTCCTTCGTTACGCCTATTCCAAGGGGTGGAGGCCAGTTATGCTAACCTGATGGGTCAGTGCCCTTTTGTTGAAGAAATCTGGTACTCCGTACATATTTGAAATCCTACGAATAAGACAACATTCGATAAGGGTAAAGCTAACGATCACTCTTTATTATTATTTATTTAGCGTTTTCCCCTACGGGAAACTAGTGTGTCTTTCTAAGAATCTATTAGATATTATGCTGCTAAAGAAGTTATAGGTTTCAATTTTTCTGGACGATAGGATTCATTTCGTTTGGCTATTCCTACAAATACCCGTGCCAGTTTACCAACCAATTTCATGATTGACTTCATTTTCTTAATTTTTTTCACCTTAACATTATTGGAGTGTAGGGCTTTAAACTCAGGGTTATTCATGACAAGGCTCATTGTCGCTAAATAGAGGAAACGCCGCAGTCTGGATCTTCCGCGTTTAGAAATGACAATTTGACCTTTCCACTTTCCCGAGCTTGCTTCGGCTAGGTGCAATCCTGCATGACGTAGTAAAGAATTGCCGTGGGCAAAGCCACTTAAATCTCCAGCTTCCCCTAATATACCCGCCAATGAAATCTCACTAATTCCTTTAATGGTAAGCAATTGATTTGCATATGGAATTTGTATAAGTACTTCTGTGACTTGTTGTTCGACTCTTTCCAGTTGTGTTGTTGCCAGATCATATTCTTCTAGTAATTGTTCTAAATGAAATTTATATGCATCAAGTGCTTGCCTGGTGCCGATCGAACGTTTAGCTAAATGAATAAGTAATTGGGCTTTTTTTAACCCAGGCTGTCTCTTCATCAGTGACTTCCAGCCGATCACAACGTTTTGAGGTTGCATTGAACGCAATTCAGTTGGGGTAGGAAATAGGCGAAGGGTTGCGATTGCCCCTTTACCTGTCACGTCTTTAAACACTTGTCGAAGCTCTGGAAAGACAATATCTACCCAACGATTTAATTGGTTGATTGAACTGACGAGACGCTTAACAATCACGTCACGGTTAGACATAAAAACTCGAAGTTTTTCAAATGATTCAGAAGTTGGGCGAACGATGGCATAGTAGCCGTTCTTCACCATATCAGCGATAACTAGAGCATCTTTTTTATCACTTTTTGACTGGGTATTATCTCGATTCTCTTTATTTCTTTTTACATGGTACGGATTTACTGTTACTACATCAATATTCTGTTCGAATAACCACTTTGATAGATTAATCCAGTAATGTCCGGTAGGTTCCATGCCCACTATAGCTGCATCTAAGTTATTTGTCTTTTTTAGTTTGTTAATCCAGTGCAACAAAATAGTAAATCCTTCTTCGGTATTCTCAAATGTGAGAGGATCGCCCACTACAATTCCACGGAAATTCACAGCTCGAGCCACGTGTAATTGTTGAGCAATGTCCACACCAACAACGAGATGTTGATCGGAGATTTTTTCTATTAGTTGATTTTGTTTGTCTTGCATTTTAAACTTCATAGTAAGGGTTCCTCCTAAAGTTTTGAGTTAGAGTGGTGTCTATACTCATATCTTACCGAGGAGCTCTATTTTTTTCAAAGTTGAAAAATAACGATCTACAGGAATGCTAACCTGCCCCGTTAATTTTGGTGGAATCTTTCACAAACTTATCTGTATTTTAATATATATATATCCTCTTATAAGTAGCATTCCAGAGATTCATCGATCATACTGAGAGAGTGGAAGAAGAAAATCAAGTGTAAACGATCTCTACACAAATCTGACTGTTATGCTGTTGTATCTGATTTCGTCATGCTTGGTTAATAACCAAGTAAAATGGATAAAACTAACCAACGACAGGTAGCTCAGCCGTAGAAATAATAATGAACGGAGTGGATATATATGAGCAAAGCTAAGGGCAAAGGCGGAACAGGCAGAGGAACAGACAAGAAGGGCTGGAATCGTTGGCAAGCTGGTGCGAACAGGGCAAAAAGCGCCAAACCTTACGTAAGCAAGGGTGTTAAAAAATCGGGTGCTAATACCACGAGCGATAGTAAAGGTGATAGAACCGAAATATAGCAGCTGCTGAATAAAAACAGTTTCTTCAAAAACTAACTAATGCGTTAGTTGTAAAAAGAGTTCCTTAAAATGATTACAATCCAGAAGCAACTTTTATATTAAATAGCAATTTTGGATAAAATAAAAGAATGAATAATTGGTTTAGATATATTTCCCATGAGAACTGTGATAATATTGACCTTTACTTATATAGAGGATGTGAACATTTTGATAAAAATAGAAATTCCTACTCCGGACGTTTCCATTACGAAGCAGGATAACCCACAATTAAGCAATATTTATGGATTTACTGATTTCCATTTGATCCCAAGAGATAAAGGCGGGATCTATATGTTCTATAATATTAATGACGAGTTATTGTTCGTAGGCAAGGCAAGAAAGCTACGGCCAAGAATAAAGAAGCATTTTGAAGATACTGTTTCACCAATCAAAGAGCATAGGGATGAAGTATACACCATTGATGTGTGTTATGTGGAAGAACCAATGGACAGAGAAATTTATGAAACCTATATCATTAATAATCTTCACGCTAAGTACAATATCGACAAAGCTTTTTTCAGGTAGTCAATCATAAACCATAGCTTAAGGAAGCCGACATTTATATCGACTTCCTTTTTGTTTGCTCGTTTATAATGTATTGCAAACCAGTATGAGCACTTGCGAAAGTAGGGATATTGCTTTCTAAAGCCATAATGGACATCGCAAGTTTAGGAGTAATACCTACAATGATACATTGGGTGCCAATTAGTTTTAAGGTATCAATTAACGTTTGGATATGGCTTCCGATAACATTGTCATATTCAACAATTCCGCTAAGGTCAATTAAGGCAAACTCAATATTTTGAGAAGAACTTTCCGTGACCACATTTGTGATCAGTCTGTTGGCGCGATCTATATCAAACTCTCCAATGAGCGGCACGGCGATGGTTTTCTCCCAAATCTTTATAATCGGCACAGATAACGTGTTTATTAGCTTATCTTTTCTCTTCTCTTCCTCATCCTTCGTTGTGACATCCATAAGCATGACAACGTATCCATCAATTTCCTCGTTCTCATTTTTTATAGAGGTAATCACAATGTCGGTGACAAATCGGTCAAGGATGTTAATGCGCGCTTTATGATGGCCCGTAAGCTCATCCATTATTTTTTGCTGGTGCGAAGGGTTCTTGTGAAATTTCCCCATATTAACGCCAATCATTTGTTTTACGTCAGAGAAACCATATAAAGGTGCAACCACTGAAAATAATTGAACAGCGTGTGAATTCATCCAGGATAAACTATAGTTTTTATCGGCGATAATGATGTTTTCCCCAATACTGTCTAAAGCATGTAAAAGGGAAATATTATCTGGCACTTTGCCCATGTCATTCATAAAGTTCACCTTATTCTTTTAGATGTTTTTTTCATCATAACATATACGCTTTAATTTTATTCATAAACGCTTATGATACCTGGTTCCCCTTGTGATTTAATATAAGACATGAATATTTTCAGGAAGACATTTCTAAATATTGGATATAAAATAAATACATTGTGGATTTTTCCTGAAAAGACAAAAGGAGGAGAACATGCTCACATTATCCAACTTTCAAAATATAATCGAACAGCAATTTCTTCATAATCGTAATAAGAGTCTCTTTTATACGTTAGCCGATGGAAGACTGGTATTGAGCCCTTCCGAAGAAAGTACAGAGTTAGTAAAACATAAAGCCAGGGAAATAGGAGAATTTATACAATCAGCGAAGGTGAATGGTACATATACAGAATTACTAAAGGATATTTCCGAAAAAAACATTGAATTATTTATGGAAGTGAATCAGTATTTAGATTTTAATCACGATGATCATCGGAAGCTTCAAAAATTCTATGGGGATCTATTTGAACGGGTTTGCATTATGGGCAATAGAGGAGAAACATCTGATCGAGATATTGATCATTTGTTTCGTTCCCATTATAAAAATTTACAGACCTTTTTATTGGACTCAAATGGTATGGAGATATTTAAAAAATATCGAGAAAATCCCGATTTGTTCGCAGTAAAATGCGCTGAATATACACCTGAATTTCAAATGAAATTATTAAATAGTGATTTGCCTACAATGAAACAGCCTGTTTTAGATATAGGGTGCGGTCCTCAAGCAAGTCTCGTTCATTTTTTAAGAGAGAATGGTATTGAAGCATATGGCGTAGATAGAAATGTTGATGTGATGGACTATTTATATCAGATGAGTTGGCTTGAATATTCTTTCACAACAAATAAATGGGGGACGGTCATTTCCCACATGGCTTTTTCCAATCATTTTATGCATCATCATCTAAGAGCCGATGGGAATTTTGAAATCTATGCACAGAAATATATGGAGATATTGAAATCCTTAAAGCTTGGCGGAAGCTTTATTTATGCGCCGAGTCTTTCTTTTATGGAAGATGCATTAATGTCATCAAGTAACTCGTATGTTGTAGAAATAAGGGAACATTCTACCGAAGTAACCCGGCTAAAATAAAGGGAGGAAGGCAGGAAAGCTCCTTGCCCTACTTGCTCATTATCAGGTTCGTGAAAAGAGGGCGGTAGGGGCAATTATCTTCTAAAGACCTGGGGTACATTTCATGAAAATATCATTTATAAAAAAACAACCATATTGAAATCTTCATTCCTCTAATTCTTGAATTCTTTCTTCTACTATTTCCACAAATGCCTGCCTTTCTCCAACTTGAAATAAATGTTTTGCGTTTAAATAATGCTTTAAAGCAGAATCTTTATGATTTAATTTTTGATAGTTTTGAGCGATTTCATAATTCAGTTCACCTAATAAATATAATATTTCTTCCTGAATGCACAGGTTTATGCCCTTCTTACAAAAATTGATAGACTCTCTATAAGAACCGGTCTTGAAAAGAGATTTAGCAATGCCATAATAGAGACGGGTTTCCACTTTTTTATTGGTTACTTCAGGTATGTGTTTTAAATAGTTCAAAGCTTTATGATAAGTTTCAATGGAATCCATATAGTTCTTTATTTCATTATAAATAATGGCTTTGCTATTTAAGATTTCGATATCCTGGAGAGATATAGGTGTTTTCTTTTCATCCTTTCCAATGTTGAAAGCAGCATCCAACAAATGTAAGGAAGTTTCGATATTATTTCGAATATAAAATTCAATGATTCCTTTATGCCAGACAATGTATTGGAGATTATTAGATGTTTTAAAGGCAATATTTTGTTCCTCTACCTTTATGATTCGGTCTACCTCCTCATAGTTTCTATCCCTTATTTCTTTCCTAATCTGATATTTAACTTCTTTTACATAATCGACTCTTGGAATATATGCTTGATTATATAAATAATTAACATCTACCCCAAGTTTGGCGGATATTTCATAGAGAGTCGTGGAAAGCGGAATGACCTCTCCCTTTTCGATTCTACTAATCTGAGCTTGAGTACCAATGCCATCGGCCAACTCACTTTGGGTCAATTGAGCCTGTTTACGTAAGTATTTGATGGTCTTTCCAATTATTTGGGCTTTATCTGGCATTAAAGACACCCCCCTTTTATATATAACTATAATTATATTTTACCTTAAATTTCCAAGATTTCTACACAAATAATTATCAATAGTGATAAAAATCGTCTTTAAGCACGGATTATCCCTTTCGAAAAATACAGTAAAATATACCTATAAAGAAAAAGGAGGTTAAGTATGAAAAGATTAATCGTTGCGGGACTAGCTGTATTCCTTTTAGCTATTAGTAGTCAAGTTCAAGCGTCTGCCACAGAATCAGAACCTACTCCACTTTATGATTTGCCAAATCAACATTAATAAGCTTTTTAACTATTGCAATGTAAAGAAAGACATTATTATTTCTTGGAAGTAATAAAGTTTTTCATTACATTGCTTTTTTTTATGGATGAGAAAAATATATGCGGAGAAAGGGGCTTTTTTAGGGATTAGACTAACATGGCGTGATGAATATAACTTTCTTGAAATTTTCCCAACTCTATAGGGACGTTAGGCTTATTCCCAAATAGTGGACACGTGATAAAGTTATTGGTAAGTAGTTGGGTTAAATACTCCGTCTTTTCGTTCACCAAGTCTGAACAAGCGGAGGGTCAAACAGATGAGACCACTATTTAATTTTAAGTCTACTAAGTCCATTTTTGTTAAATCCGCGAAAAAAAGATTATCTGGTTCGAAAGCGAGTAAGCCTGCGGGGGAGAAAGATATGAACAATACGCATTTGCTTAGCCAAAGTGTCCTGAACTTTGCAAAAGCAACGTTTGTGATTGTCTTGACAGTTGTTTTTATTGTACTTGCCTGTACTGGCAAGGTTGATACGAAATTCTTTACCACGTTGGTGGGCTCATTCTCGCCATTTTTGTAAGGGCCTTTGATTAGCCTTATAACTATTATGTGAGTAGCTTGTTTGAAATATGCATGATTTTGGGTTTGGTAGAACCCGGGATCAAATCCTTCGACCCAACGAACGAAAAGATGATGGGTATTTGCATATGAAAACAGCGAAATTTGATAGGGAATAATCAAAGAAAAAGGAAGCGCCCCGCCAGGCACTTCCTTTTTTCTTTGTGGAAAATTGTTCTCGTACGTTCAATTGGTTTTTTAGCCTGTGCAAAACTAAAAATCAATTTGCCCGGCTCCCCAGATCAAAGTTTGATGTATGTTGTGAACATCAATCTTGGATGTGAGAACAGCTAAGTTGGGTTAAAAACAGGATGAGAACTTCCACCTTTAATTTTATTAGTCTACGTTAGTTATTATAGCACCGGCAGCAGGATTGTAAACCAATTATTTGCCAATTTATTAGAATGTAGAGAGATTGTAACATTTTGTTCGGAACACTCAGTATTTAAACCTTTCTAATCTGAAAAAATTTACTCAATAGCCAAACACCAGGTGCAAAACCGAGTGAAATTTGCCAGGCGCCAATTCCACCCAGACCAAATTCACGTACCAATTGCATTTTTCTGCTCATACTCCGGACATCTTCAAACCAAACTTCATGCGTGCGCCCTTGGTTATCTACATATCGGAAAAAGGGTGACTCATATTCTGTAGAGTATTGGATAGGCACCTGGTATCTCATTGCTGTTTCTATCGCGGCTTGATTGGATACCCCGGGTGCAATGGTTCCCTTAGTATAAGGAAGCAGCCAGTCATAGCCGTATAGAGGAACACCTAGAATAATCTTAGCTCTTCTTATTCTGCTTAAGGCAAAACGGATGGTACTTCTGACTTCATTAATTGGAGCAACAGGCCCTGGTTCGCTTCCTCCATGATGCCAGTCGTAAGCCATGATAAACATCAAATCAACTACTGAGCCGATCCCGCCATAATCGTAGCCTCTTAACCACGGGACTTCTTCATTTGTTTTGGCCGGCACTGAAACGGTCACAAGATAACCGGATGGCTGAAGGCGATCACGAAGCTGCCGCAAAAATCCGGAAAAAAGATCCCGGTCCTCAGTCCTTACTTGTTCAATGTCAATATTTACACCTGCATATCCTTTTCTGGAAACCACGTTAAAAATATTCGTAACGAGGTTGGATCTGGCAGCAGGATTATTTAGCATTTGATGGGCAATCTCGGCATTAAAACCCTCTGTCGTTAGATTTGTCACAGTCATCAATGGCTGCAGCCGTCGCTGCCATGCTGTCTGAATTGCTGGCAAATCGTTAAGGTCATTAACAAGGGCACCAGTGGTAGAAAAGTGGTACTCAAAGATAGACAGGTATGTATGGTATGGTGCAAAATCATTTATCAAAGCTTGATCAAGCTCAGGAGTACGCAGGGTATAAAAGCCAAACGTACTGGCGATGTAATCGGAAATATCCGGGATGGTGATCTTCATTCCCGGCTGTAAGGCGTTCGGGTTTACGGAAGGGTTCGCTCTTCTAAGTCTATCTAGAGGGACATAAGCCATATTGGCAATTCGATAAAAACTGTCTCCGGGCTGAACCGTGTATGTGAAAGTCGTAATTAAAAGAGATTGGCCGGGAACAATATTTGTTTGGTTCAACCCGTTTACAAGCCTTATCCGATCAACGGGAACGTCATACTTTGAGCTTATCTCATCTAAAGTATCACCTTGTCGGACCGTATATACAAACATGTATATTCCTCCTCATTCCGTACAATTATTTTAAAAGTGATAGATAGCCATTTATATATATGATAAGAATTCATGTAACCAAACCATATTATGAAAATTGTAAATCCCGACAATAAGCAAAATCGTTTACTTTCTGATTAAATAGGTTTATCCTTTATTACTATATTTAAATATAATTCCGACTACTTATATATGAAAAGGAGTGTATAAATTGGCACAAACTACAGTTGATACGCCCGCTAACTGGAATAGGAAATCAACAACCGTTGTCACAAAGCTTAGCCCGATGCAAAAGCCGTTAGTAACAGTTGGGATTCTTGCAGCTATTATTCTTTTTATTGCCATTGTTAGTTTGACGAACTTGACGCAGGGTGTACTGTTTATAATCGGACTTGCCCTAGGCGCTACTTTACTTCATGCCCGTTTTGGATTTACCTCAGCCTTTCGCCGGCTCGTGTCAGTAGGGAATGTTCAGGGGCTTCAAGCACACATGCTTATGCTGGCAATAGCGACTACATTATTTGCCCTTATATTGAGTACGGGCTTTAGCTTTACGGGGGTTACGCCCGCTGGTTATGTTTCACCTGTAGGGGTAAGCGTTATATTTGGTGCGTTTATCTTTGGAATCGGAATGCAACTCGGAAATGGCTGTGCTTCAGGGACATTGTATTCAGTAGGCGGCGGCTCGTCTTCAATGATTCTGACGCTGCTTGCCTTTATCGCAGGTTCGGTGCTTGGAGCAAAACACTTCACATTCTGGATGGAAGATACGCCCTCACTTCCTCCAATTTCACTGGCTGAATCAACAGGCCTCGGTTTCTTTGGAGCTTGGCTGGTTCAAATGATGATTTTTGGGGTTATTTATTGGCTTACCATTCAGATCGCGAAAAAGAAAAATCCTCCCATGATGAAACCACTCCCGACCACGAGTGGTTGGAAAAAAGTCATTCGTGGCTCCTGGCCATTGTTTACAGCGGCCATTGTTTTAGCTGTATTAAATGCCTTAACCTTAACAATCAGGGGGAATCCATGGGGGATAACATCCGCTTTCGCTCTTTGGGGAGGAAAGGCCCTTATGGCAATGGGCGTCGATGTCTCAACTTGGGGCTATTTTTCCGGAGCAAACGGGGCGGCCCTTACCCAAACGGTTTTGGCTGACTCCACAAGCGTGATGAATTTTGGAATTATCTTAGGTGCGTTTATTTCAGCCGCATTCCAGGGAACATTCAAGCCTGGGAAAATAAAGCCGGGAGTTGCGGGAGCATCCATCATTGGCGGTATCTTAATGGGATATGGGGCCCGCCTTGCATTTGGCTGTAATATCGGGGCTTACTTCGGTGGGATTGCATCGTTCAGCCTTCACGGCTGGGTTTGGATGGCCATGGCGATGCTTGGGACGTTCCTGGCCTTATTTATTCGTCCGCTGTTCGGCTTGAAAAATCCAAAGCCGACTGACTCTATTTGTTAAATGATGAAAACCCCCTTTGGCAGTTAAGCCGAAGGGGGTATTTTAATGCATGGGTTCATATTTCAGTATTCTATTGTTAATCAAACGTTTGATTAATAGATTTCTGGGGGAAAAGAAGCCGGGCCAGTAGCATAAGTAGCCAAAAATGCCTAAGTTCTTCTTTTTTTACGGATAAATAGAATGACGAAAACGACTATCCCTACTGCAATTAAGGCATAGGCGATATTTGAATAAATCTCCATGAAACTAAGGATATCTTCCCAAGATTCGCCTAACGCGGCCCCGACGGAGACAAGAATAATGTTCCAAATAAGTGTCCCGGCTGTTGTAAAAAGAAGAAAGAGTCCGAATTTCATATTCGACATACCCGCAGGGATCGAAATTAGGCTTCTAATCAATGGAATCATCCGGCAGAAAAATACCGTCCAATAACCATATTTATCAAACCAGGCATCTGCCTTGTGGATGTCCGCTTTTGTAACCCGGAGGATATGTCCCCAGCGGTCGACGATTTTTTCGAGCCTCTCTACATCCAGGAGACGGCCGATGCCGTATAAGATGACTGCACCGACCACTGAACCGATGGTTGCCGCTGCAACGACACCAGGTACTGTTAAATCCGTTTTAGTAGTCATGTATCCACCGAATGAAAGAATCACCTCAGAAGGGATAGGGGGAAACACATTTTCTAATGCAATCATTAGAAATATGCCCAAGTATCCAAACTGTTCCATAAAATCCGTAATCCAATTTTGCATGTGTTACCTCCGAAAGTTGTTCTATCCTACTTTATAGTTATAAGTATATCAAACCTGGACGTCAAATATATGGAATTATAAGTTTGTCCTATACTATCTATATGCAGGTAACACCGTTCAATAACTTCGAACGGTGTTACGCGCAATTAGTTTATATCCGGGTCATTTCCGTTCTGGTCTTCAACGATATACTTTAGGATGGAAAGCTTGTTTTCCCAGAATTTTTCGTAATAAGCAAGCCACTGCTTTACTTCTGTTAATGGCTCAGGCTGCAGTCGATAACGTTTTTCCCTTCCTACCTTTCGCCCGCTCACCAAGTCGGCTTCTGAAAGGATATGGAGATGTTTGGCAACGGCTGTCCGGCTGATCGGGAAATGACTGCTTATCTCTGAAATCGGCAATTCTTTTTCAGCAAGTAATTTAAGTACTTTCCGGCGTGTAGGGTCAGCGATAGCTTGAAATACATCATGCTTTTGTGCTGAAGAAGACACCGCTATTCAACAACCTTTCCAAGGCTTTCGATAATTTTGATCCAGCCATGATCCATCCGGTCACGAATGACGGAGCTTTTCTCTCCGGCTTTCCCGATGATATTGTCAGGGCTTTTCCATCCTCCATGGATAAGGGTGAACTCGGTCTTGCCGTCTACTTCTTTTAAAATAAAGGAAACGAACCAACCGTCTTGATCCCAGGTAAAAGAAAGTTTGTTTGGGGGATTCAGTTCGGTAACTTTACAAAGAGATGGACCGAATGGCGATTGTAAATGGAATTCCTGACCCAAAACTGGTTCAAAGTCGTTGGGCATGAACCAGGAAGCAATGCTTTCAGACGTAGATACTGCATCCCATACTTTGTTAATCGGTGCGTCAAAAACAACGGTCTGTTTGATATCTTCAAGTGTGTTTGTCATAATAAATCTCCTTCTCATGAAAAAATGTAAAACCTTTTAGTTTCACTTTGAATTATATAAAACCATTTGGTTTCATGTCAACAATATGAATTCATATATTAAAAAAGACCTCCACTACCCAAAAGGATAGGGAGGCTGTCCATGGAATGCCTTTTTGAAATTCACGATTTTTTATTCATATTCTCTTGGGCCATCTTGACGAGTTCACGAACCATGCTGCCACCTAATCTGCCGCCGACTTTGCCGGCCTGACGGGGAGTAAGCTGCCCATTATAGCCCTTCTTCAGGGGAACACCAACTTCTTCGGCTGCTTCGAATTTAGCGCCTTCCGGAGTTTGGGCATTGGCAACTTTCGCTTTTAATTCATCCAATTTTCCTCTTGCCTCCGGGACAAGAATTTTATTTCTTCTCGCCATTTTCATCCCTCCTTATATGCTAGAATTCCCTGAAAGGGTGAGAATTTATTATAGGGTGAAAACTTAGTGAGGCACTGACAGTATCTAGCGGATCATTTAAATATGCATTTAAAGGTCAGCTCACCAGAGCTGACTTATGTTTACTAGTTAGGTGACAAACAGAGTTCCTTGCAAAGCTTCAATATATCTCTTGGCTGAATTTTGTACAGCTAGATTGGCTTTTTCTTTCACAACCCGGTGAAAACCATTATAAAGACGATCGAACTGTAGATCGCTCACTCTATGTGCCATTTCTTCCACTTGTGATGCAGGAAGCGGAATCAGATTGGGGTAACTGTACATGAAGCTGACCCATTGCCGGTCAGCGACAACTTGAATAATATCCCCAGTCATCAAGACTCCTTTCCCATTCCGCCCCGAACGCCAGTGTAAGACTGCTCCACCCTTAAAGTGCCCTCCCAGGCGATAAAGAGTAAGTCCTTCATTTAATTGGAGCGAGTTGCCTGACCAAAAAATAATCCTGTCACTTGGTCTCATCACCCATTCTTTATCATCCTCATGGATATAAATGGGGGCATCGAAGGCATCGGCCCATTCGACCTGTGCGGAGTAATAATGTGGATGGGATAAAGCTATGGCTTGGATACCGCCCAATTCATTTAACTGGTTGACGGTATTTTCATCAAGATAAGTCAGGCAGTCCCACAAAAGATTAAATCCATCGTTCTGGATAAGATAAGCTGTTTGCCCGATCGCAAAATTGGGTGCCGTCTCGATGCTGTATAATCCTGTTTCCTCACATGTAATCATGTTTTTATAAGTACCGCCCTCTTTCAGTCCCTCCATAGTAATCCATGACTGTCCTTCAGGATGGATATATTGCCTTTCTTCATCGCAAATCGAGCACTTTGCAGGCACCACTGCTGAAACATCATATTGGACGCCACAAGTCGTACAAATAAAGTGATTCATGATTTCCCCAACTCCTATGTTTTGTGTCTATACTCATTTTAAAAAAAGATAAGGCATTCCTCCTCGGCAGCAGGTAGTATTTTATCTCATACTTTTGAATGAGAACGTTTAAATATTTTCCAATAAATTTATATGAGAGATGGAAAAATAGCGGGTCGCAAAGAAGAAAATGGTATATATTCACCCGAAAAGCTAAAACTACACACATACTTTATTTTGAGTACCAGAGGTGTGGGTCCCCGTCATGAGAAAGTTCAGAAAAAGTCCCCCTAAATCTATTACTTCCGAAGATACAAAACCTCTTGCTGATTCGTCCGTCAACCTTTTACAAAACAACCTTAAAGCCATAAAAGAAAACATCGGAAACAGTCCTGATTTAATAATTAGAGAAATAAAAAAGTTCGAGAGCCCGGACACTGTGTTCGCTGTGGTACATATCGATGGATTGTCAGATAAGAATGTTATCCATTCGAATATTATTCAGCCTTTGACTTATTTATCAAAAGATATTGAAATTCCGGATTCAGATATTGGTCCTTATAATCAATTGGAAACTTTATTGTCGGTTTCCAGCTTGGTGAAAACCGACCAGCTGGAAGATACCACCGCTTACCTTTTGAGTGGCGATACCGTGATTTTGACTCAAGGGAGTTCGTCATTCTTGATTGCCACTACAGGAGAAACGGCAAGCCGGAGCATTGAAGAACCGACTTCCCAGACGGTTATCCGCGGGCCGAAAGACAGTTTTACGGAAAATCTACGAACGAACACATCACTTGTCCGTTCGCGCATTAAAAGCCCGCACCTAAAGATTGGGGGAGTAAAGCTTGGAAAACTGACCCAAACCAATGTGGAGTACATGTATATAAAGGGAATTATCGACCCTGCCCTACTTAAGGAATTAGAAGAAAGAATCCAAACAATAGAAGTAGATCAAATCTTAGACTCGAGCTATATTGAGGTGTTAATACAGGATCATCGGGAATCTCCTTTTCCAACATTAATTAGCACAGAGAGACCTGATGTAGTCGCTGCTAACTTACTGGAGGGGCGATTCGCTGTTTTTGTAGCCGGAACACCATTTGTATTGATTGGGCCGGCCACCTTTATCCAGTTTTTCCAATCGCCTGAGGACTATTATTATAATCCGTATATCAGTACATTTTTAAGAGGATTACGATTTATATCATTTTTCTTATCATTGTACTCTCCGGGCCTGTATATCGCGCTTCTCTCACATCATGCAGGGTTGATTCCATCTTTATTGGTATTCAGTTTAGCGGGACAAAGAGAAGGGGTGCCTTTTCCGATTATCGTTGAAGCTTTAATCATGGAGATGGCTTTCGAGATTCTTAGGGAAGCGGCAGTGAGAATGCCCAGAGCAGTTGGCAACACGATTTCGATTGTTGGCGCCCTTATCATCGGACAGGCAGCTGTTGAAGCCGGTCTTGTATCGGCTGCTACCGTAATCGTTGTGTCCATAACAGCTATCGCGAGCTTCACGTTGCCGAATTATAATTTATCCAATACAGCCAGAGTATTAAGATTTACACTCATTATTTCTGGTGCGTATATAGGCCTATATGGCATATTGCTAGCTTCCATTATCATTCTTACTCATCTATGTAGTCTGCGCAGTTTTGGCATGCCTTATATAGCTCCATTGGCTCCGTTCCGTTTAGGGAAACAAAAAGACGCTATCGTCCGCACGTCATTAAGCCCTTCTCCAACGGCAACCGAGAATCAGAGAAGCTCGGTTGGGAATGGCGGTGACCGGGATGATTAGACGATGTGTCATAATGTGCTGCCTGGCCGTCCTATGTTTATCAGGATGTGCCAATTATAAAGAATTGAATAAAACAGCGCTCATCATTGGTATGGGGATTGATTATAACAAAGGAAAGAAGCGATATGATGTATCATTTCAAGTCATCAATCCAAATGAAAAATCAAAATCTCCTACAGCAGGCAGGGCCCTTCCTGTTGTATCCTATCATGCCACGGGGAAAACAATCTCTGAAGCGGCCAGGAAATCGACCCAGCATTTTTCAAGGCAAAATGATTATTCGCATATCATGATTTTAATTATAGACGAAGATCTAGCAAGAAAAGAAAGCTTAAATTATTTCTTAGATGTCTTCGAGAGAGATGCAAAGATCCGGTCGAGCATCCCGGTGGTAATCAGCAAAGGAGCAAAGGCGAGAGAAGTGTTGAATATCCTTCCCAGCATTGAAGATCCGTCCATGTCCATTGCTAGTAAAGTAGAAAACAGTTCAAAACTTCTTGGTGAAAATACCGAAATCAAAATATACGAAGTGATTGAGGCTCTTTCCTCCAAAGGAGCGGAGCCGGCAATAAGCGGCATAGAGATTCATGGCAGCAAGCAGACTGGATTATCAAGAAAGAATTATGAGAAAGTGAATTATACCCATACTTATCTGAATGGTATAGGGATGTTCAGGAAAGGGAAATTAGTCGGTTGGTTGGAGGGACAGGATACGAAGTCTTACCAGATCGTTAAAAATAAATTAAAGACGACGAACCTCAGCGTAGCCTGTGATCGTAATAGATATACTTCCATTCGGGTAAAGCAATCTAATAGCAAATCCAAAGTGACAATAAAACAAGGTAGAGCCTCTATAAATATTGCTATAAAGGCGAATGGAATGATTGATGAAAGTCTGTGTAATAAAGATATCAGCAGCCAAAAAGTCATTCAGGACTTTGAAAAGAAAGCAGCGCAGGAATATAGCAAAATCATCCGTGGTGGGATTAGTAAAGCTAAGAAACATCAAAGTGATATATTCGGTTTTGGTGAAATGTTACGCAGGAGTGATCATGATGTATGGAAACAGCATGAAAATGAGTGGGGTGAGATTTTTTCCAAGGCGGAAGTAAAAGTGAATGTGAGTTTCAAAATTCAAGGAACAAGCATGAGGACAAAAGCGTACCCTTTTAGATAGGTCAATTCGCATACAAATTTGGAAACTTAAAGGCAGGTGAAGGTTATGGGGAAAGAGAAAATCAGTTATTTTCAATTCTTTTGTCTGATCGTTCTTTTTGAAATTGGCAGCGCCGTCATGTTCAGTACAGCTGCAAAGGCAAAACAGGACGCCTGGCTGGTCATTCTGATTGCCATGGTTTTAGGAATCTTACTATTCTGGATGTATATGCTGATTCGTCTTGCATTTCCAAAACTGCCCTTAACTGGGTATGTTCAGTTAGTATTCGGCAAGTTTCTGGG
Organism: Bacillus sp. CECT 9360; assembly: GCF_918741275.1. GTDB lineage: Bacteria > Bacillota > Bacilli > Bacillales > DSM-1321 > Peribacillus. Next base: position 64,163 of record NZ_CAKKNA010000016.1, on the reverse strand, counting down.
GCGTCTAATCGGGTTTGCCTATGTCATTTATTTTATGTATATCACAACCAGACTTTTGCGTGACTTTGAAGAGCTATTAATGAACACCGTCTATGAGGAAAATACCATCTTTTCGATCGGTGTTACGATGATGGTGGCTCTGATTTATGCGAATTTAAAAGGAATTGAGGTTTTTTCCCGGACAACGGAACTCGGCTTGTTTTTCATTCTTTCTTCCTTGTTGATTATCATTGCTTTGCATTTTGCAGGCGGCGATATACAGGTGGGAAATCTACAGCCCATGTTGGAAAATGGATGGGACCCCGTCCTGAAAGAAGTATTCCCAGGAACCTTGACCGTAACATTTGGGGAATTAATCGTATTTACCATGCTGATGCCACATGTAAGGGATAAGAAGCTAATTAAAACAGGCATGATTGCCGTTTTAGTAAGCGGGCTGTTGCTGGCACTAATTACAGCCATAACTATTTCAGTCATTACTCCGAGTGTACGGCTTCGAGCTACCTTTCCGATTCTCACAGCAGCCAGCTATATCAATATAGGCTTTATTCAGCGTTTAGAAACAGTCGTTATTATCGTTTTAGTCATACTTGTCTTTATAAAAATATCGATTTTCTTTTTTTGCGCCGTAAAGGGAACGGCCGATTTATTTAAGATAAAGGAGCCGAATTCTCTTGTATTTCCGATCGGAGTTATTATTTTATTATCCTCAATCATGATAGCGCCGAATTATAATATGCACATACAAGAAGGACTCTCCTATGTACCTTATTATCTACATATCCCTTTGCAAATCATCATTCCAGTCATTATCTTCATCGTGGTCTTGATAAAAAAGCGAAAAAAACAAAGCAGGAGGGCTGATGAATGAATCTCAGCTACCGCTTTGTTTTTGTTTATATTGTTTTCTTTCAAGATACACACCCATGAGGCAAAACAGGATAAATAAAACAAAATCTTCCTTTCGATAATTGTAAATCAACACTTTATAGTATTCAAACATATAAAACAGAATCCCTTGTACATAATCAAAAATAAACATCAACCCTATATTCGATACAAGCAAAAGCAAGATGATGAAAAATCTCAAAATGTGTTTCCGCTCCTTTCTAAAGAATATTTTGCGTAGATATTCTTCTTTTATTAGTAATTGAAAGGAAACAGAATCTTTAACAAAAAAACTGGCCAGTGTTTTGCTGGCCAGCTACATTGGGCTATTCATCTCTTTTTGATAAGCAGCGGTCACATTCCATTAAATAGGACTCTGCCTGTTCGACGATGGATTCTCCACATTCTGTACATTGTTTTGGCGGTAAACTCCTAAAGAACTCAATTGGACTAATCATTTGCATTTCGTGTTCCTCCTTTTTATAATACAGTTTTAGCTTTTCTCTTATTGTTATAATACAGTATATACCCCAAATTTAAAAATGTATAGGTAAATATCAGAAAATTTTTAATTTTTTTCTGGTAATTTTTAACTCATTTCATTTTACTTATCTTCACAGTTTTGAATCATAATAGGAATTAACAAAAAGAAAATTCCGACAACAAAAGTCCGGGTACAGGCAACAAAATGGAATTTCTGGCAACGAAATTCAGATTACTGGCAACCAAACAGGAAAAGTGGCAACAAAAACAAAATTCCGGCAACGAAAATGGGAACTGGCAACAAAAACAGAATTTCAGCAACAAAAGCCCGGATATCGGCAACCAAACAGGAAAAGTGGCAACAAAAACAAAATTCCGGCAACGAAAATAGGAACAGGCAACAAAACAGAATTTTCGGCAACAAAAGCCCGGGTACTGGCAACAAAACGGGAAAAGTGGCAACAAAAACAAAATTCCGGCAACGAAAATGGGAACAGGAAACAAAACAGAATTTCTGGCAACAAAAGTCCGGGTACTGGCAACAAAAATGTCACTGGCAACAAAATCAAAAGGCCAAATTGTGCACATTTTGGAACTTGGGATCCAAAACAAGGGGATTTGTTTAAAAGAAGAGAGAAAGAGGTAACTTTCTTATAGTAGAAACTTAGTAAATACTGTGGAGGAGACGTTACCATGACTAAAGCGATGATTATTATAAATCCATCTTCCGGAAAGGAAAAAGCTGCGGAAGTTCTGCCTAAACTCAAACAGGTCATGGGAAGTCTCTATGACGAAGCTGTAGTTCGCGAAACAGCAAAAGAAGGAGACGCAGACGTGTTTGCCCGAGAGGCCTGTTCACAAGAATTTGATGCTGTCGTTTCCATGGGCGGTGATGGGACCATCAGTGAGACGATCAACGGGCTCGCTGAACAAAGCCACCGGCCTGATCTCGGGATTATCCCTCTCGGAACCGTTAACGACTTTGCCAGGGCACTGAAAATTCCTCTAGAACCTGAAAATGCAATTGAACTGCTAACCGGCCAAAAAACCGTGCCGGTCGATATCGGGAAAATCGATGACTGCTATTTCATGAATGTTCTAGCGGTTGGAGCAATCGCTGAGGCCACGTATGCTGTCTCAACAGAGAAAAAAACAAGATTGGGATCCCTGGCTTATTTTATTGAGGGGGTAAAAGCGTTTATCAATAAGACACCATTTAAGCTCACAGTCGAACATGACGGCGGGAAATGGATCGGTAAAGCCTACCTGGTCGTATCGGCTCTGACCAATTCAGTGGGCGGTTTTGAATCCCTCGCTCCTGATGCGGAAGTGAATGATGGAAAGATTCATACATTTATCATCAAGGACATTTCTTTCCCGCAAATTATGAAAATCATCCCGAGGTTGTTAAAAGGGGAACTGGGGCAACATGATCAGGTAGAATATATCCGTTCTTCCGCGATCACGGTTTCCGCTTCAGAGGAACTTGTCGTCAATATTGACGGGGACGAAGGAGAACCGCTGCCGTTTCAGGCAAAGGTTTTGCCGCAACATCTGAATATTTTTGTACCTGCTTAAACAGAATACGATTTCACCGAAATAAGAGTTATATCACCGGAAATTTAAATATATCATCGAAATCTGAGTTATATCACCGAAATTTAGAATATATCGTCGAAATCTGAGTTATATCACCGAAATCAAAATTACATCAGCGAAATCAAGTTTTATCATCAAATATTCAACTAAGGAACTATGTCTTTCACTTTGGTACTTCCTTCATATTGAGCTTTTTTGCTTCGTCTGTTTGTAAAATCTGTTATAATGTTTGTTTGTAAGAGAAAAGTGTAATGCTAGAACCATCTACCCATACTTATATCTTGCAAATATAATTTAGAACAGGTGGTAAATAAGATGACAGGAAATAAACCATACAGAGTATTGCTCTATTATCAGTATGTTTCAATTGAAAATCCTGAGGAATTTGCAGATGAACATCGTGCTTTCTGCAATGAGCTTGGATTAAAAGGGCGAATCCTTATAGCCGCTGAAGGGATCAACGGAACGGTTTCCGGACCGGTGGAACAGACTGATCAATACATCGAAGCCATGAGGAAAGACCCGCGTTTTTCAGACATGGTCTTCAAAATAGATGAAGCGGATGAACATGCTTTCAAGAAAATGAAAGTACGTGCGCGAAAAGAATTGGTCACACTGCGCCTTGAGGATGATGTGAACCCACACGAAGTAACCGGCAAACATTTGAGCCCAAAAGAATTTTTTGAAAAAATGCAGGATGAGGACACAGTCATCCTTGATGCAAGAAATACGTATGAATATGACCTTGGCCATTTCAAAGGGGCGATTAGACCGGACGTTGAAAACTTCCGCGACCTGCCTCAGTGGGTTCGTGATCATAAAGACAAGTTAGAAGGCAAAAAGATCTTAACCTATTGCACAGGCGGTATTCGTTGCGAGAAATTCTCAGGCTGGCTTGTGAGAGAGGGCTTTGAGGATGTATCCCAGCTTCATGGGGGAATTGTCACATATGGTAAAGACCCTGAAGTTCAAGGTGAACGATGGGACGGACAATTGTATGTGTTTGATGAAAGAATCGGTGTTCCGGTCAACCAGAAGGAACATGTGGTTGTCGGACGTGATTACTTCAGTGGCGAACCTTGTGAGCGTTATGTAAATTGTGCCAACCCTGAGTGCAACAAAAAAATCCTCAGTTCTGAGGAGAATGAACACAAACATTTGCGCAGCTGTTCACATGAATGCCGAGTTGATCCTAGAAACCGTTATGTTATTGAACATGGTTTAACTGAAGAAGAAGTTGCGGAGAGACTTTCGAAAATTAACGAATCTGCAGCCGTATAACTTGAAACCCCGTCTGGGTAACCAGACGGGGTTTTATTATGATATTTTCTGCAGCTGTAATAACACCTCTACCGACAGCCTAACCGTTAATCAAGAGCAATTAAGTCTAATTGCTGATCTATATCGCAGGCATTAACCAGCTGTCTCAAGTGGGTATTAATAAATTTTTTGTCGAGCCCCAACCATTCCTGCGTATTTATGCCTTCAACAATGTAGCTAGAAAAATCCCAGACTGCAGATTTTATCTTATCATTATTCGTATCGGCTATCAGAGTTAGCGCTTTAATGACGGAAACCATCACTGACACATCGGCTTTTCCATAATGCCGGATTTGATAAAAGCTTTCGTACAAATAATCGCTGAAAGACGGTTTTTCTAAGATGACCCGTACGTTTTTTTGCTCATCACAATAATAGGGATCCGCAGAATATGTCTTCCCGACTTTCGTTAAGATTTGGCTCAGTTGTTCAATGCAATTAATCGCCGTTTCAGGGTCGTTTTTACCTGGTGCTATGGCCCGCAGAGCAATTTCCACTAATTTTTGAATCCCGAATTCGACATCTTGTATCGAATCCTGGTCAGGTGTGATGAATAAAAAGCTAAGAACCTGATCTTTATTCAGGGAATCTTTATTGTTCCAAACGGTCAAAAGGGGCGTATCTACATCGACATAATCGCCCGGGATTTTTTCGAACTTGATGACGATGTCAGCTTGGGTTGCATATTCCACCATTTTTGCAAGGTCTGCAAATTGAATGTATCCCTGGCTCTTGCTTTGAATTTCAGTAGACTTCATCTTTTCAATATCCAGGCCCTTATATTCATTGGAAGCTCCAATTGTCTTATCATCTTTTCTATTTTCTTCGATAGAGGATAATGTTTCCTTTGTAATATTTGAAATGAGATTTCCGACTTTGATCCAATTTGTAACATGGTGAATTAAGAATACAAATAAAGCTACACAAATAAACGCTACGGCAATGGCAAACGACGGGACAATAAACGTATTGCTCAGCTCATTCTCCCTGATTTGGATGAGCAGAATAAGTGTATAGATATATCCGCCGATAAACATTCCAAGTACTTGTTGTATTTTGGATTCTGCGTTGAAATTTTGTAAGGTTCGCGGAGAGAATTCCGCCAAAAAAGTGGTCTCTACCACCAATACTGAAGAAAAAGTAATCGTTGTCATCGTTAACAATGAAGTGGAAATAGCGCTCAAGATCGTCTGGGCCAGTTCTTTATCGGTAAAAAACACCGGAGAGATGTACTTGATCAGATTGGTATGTTCGGCAATATAACGGTCTAACATCATGCTCAGGATCGCCAAAAGAAAAAAACAAACTCCGTATAGCGCCGGGATGATCCAGAAATTTGATTTGATTTTTTTAAGTGTGAATGTAGTTGACATGTAATCCCCCTAATCGCTTAGATTATTTTCCTGCCTTGCGCTAATGCATAGTAGATCCCATGCTGCAGGTTATTGAAAAAATTGTATTTGGACAGATCGTTATTTGTCTCGGAAATGGTTAAGATAAGTTCGGAGGAGATGCCGACCAGGAGAGAACTCGTAAGTAAAGGTTTGATTATCGTGTTCAAAGGAAACGTCCATTTCTTTATACCATATATTTTCATCGAGTAAACCCGATAATAGTCCGGAATGATTGTGAAGTTGGTTCTATATTTGTGTAAACTCCGTATTATCAAAAAAACTCCGAATTACAAAATGTACTGCTGTCTTAAGTTTTCCTTAAACATCCAAATGTTATTAGGGACAGATGATTTTCAAGGGATTCTAAGTAATTACGTGAAATATTAACTTAGTTATTTATTTTCAATTATAGGGAATATATAGCGAGTAACTAAAGTGAATGATTGGTTAGAAGCGTCGACCATCCAAATGAATCTTCCGACGATTCATGTAACGGTTCTATTTTATGAAGAATCTCTTTTTCCAATAAGATAGATTTGTAGCAAATATAATGGCAGTTCATAACAAATGTTGTATAATAGTAAACTGTTCAATCATGACCTTACACCGAGTTTACAGATATAAAGAAAAAAGAAGGGGGAGGTTGCTATGACAGACCTATCGATTATCCGTTTCGAAAATGTTTCGAAACAATATGATGCTGATGCACCGGTATTAAATGAAGTCAGCTTTGAAATGGAACGCGGGAAATTTTACACGCTTCTCGGACCTTCCGGTTGCGGAAAAACGACGATTCTCCGTTTGATTGCGGGCTTTACAGAACCATCACAGGGGAAGATTTTCTTTAATGGGAAGATCATTAATAATGTCCCTGCTAACGAACGACAGGTTAATACGGTGTTTCAAGATTATGCGCTATTTCCCCATTTAAATGTTTTCGAAAATGTTGCTTTTGGCCTGCGCATCAAGAAAATGAAAAAATCCGATATTACCGCGAAGGTAAAGGAAGCCTTGCGATTCGTAAACCTGGAGGGGTATGAAAACAGGGAAGTCCGCGAAATGTCCGGAGGCCAGCGCCAACGTGTAGCGATTGCCCGCGCGATTATAAATGAGCATGAAGTCATTCTTCTAGACGAACCGCTATCCGCTTTGGATTTGAAGCTGCGGACAGAAATGCAATACGAGTTGCGCGAGCTGCAACGTCGCCTTGGTATTACTTTTATTTTCGTGACGCATGATCAGGAAGAAGCGCTCGCGATGTCGGATGAGATCTTCGTGTTAAATGAAGGAAAAATCCAGCAGAGCGGGACCCCGACGGATATTTATGATGAACCGATCAACCGTTTTGTGGCCGATTTCATTGGGGAATCGAATATCGTCCCAGGTAAAATGATTCGGGACCATCTTGTCGAGTTCGTTGGCAAGGATTTTGAATGCGTCGACCAGGGGTTCAACCCGCATGAATCGGTTGAAGTAATCATTCGACCGGAAGATTTGGAAATAACGACGCTTGAACGGGGCAAGCTGCAGGTACGGGTCGATTCCCAATTGTTCCGCGGCGTTCATTACGAAATTTCGAGCTATGATCAGGATGGAAATGAGTGGCTTGTCCATTCTACCAAAAAGGCTGTAGTAGGCGATGAAATTGGTCTTTATTTTGATCCCGAGGCAATCCATGTCATGCGTTTTGGCGAAACGGAAGAAGAGTTTGATAAACGTCTGGAAGCATACAGTGACGGGGCAAGCCATGCAAAATAGAACGACACGCAGTATGTACCTGATTCCTTACGCCTTATGGATTATGCTTTTTGTGATGGCACCGCTTCTCCTTGTCCTTTATTATTCCTTTTTCAATATTGAAGGAGATTTTACGTTCAGCAATTACCAAAAGTTTTTTACACCGGTTTATTTACAAATGACACTCAGTTCATTTTGGTATGCTTTTTTAATTACGGCCATATCCCTACTCATCGCTTATCCGACTGCCTTGCTACTCACGAGAACCAGACATAAGCAGCTTTGGCTACTGCTGATTATCTTGCCTTCATGGATTAATCTTTTGCTAAAAGCGTATGCTTTCCTGGGAATTTTCGGGACGTACGGGACGGCAAACAGCTTTTTGGAGGCTATTGGGATTGGTTCGAAGCAGATTTTGTTTACGGATTTTAGTTTTCTGTTTGTTTCGGTCTATATATTCATCCCGTTTATGATACTGCCAATCTTTAATGCGTTGGATGAATTGAACCCTACGCTTTTGGATGCCGCAAACGACTTAGGGGCTTCTTCGTGGACCACATTCAAACGTGTCATTTTTCCGCTGACGCTTGATGGCATAAAATCCGGTTGCCAGGCTGTGTTCATCCCGGCACTGTCGCTGTTCATGCTAACAAGGCTGATCGCTGGCAATCGTGTCATCACCCTCGGGACGGCGATCGAGCAGCACTTTCTTGTTACCCAGGATTGGGGAATGGGTTCAACGATTGCGGTATTTTTGATCATTGTTATGATTATCATTATGTTTCTGACTGGTAATCGAAAGCGAGGCGGTGTATAAAATGAGAAAGAAACTTTCACCATTGTCTTCGGTATTTTTAGTGATGATCTTTTTAATTCTATACACGCCGATTTTCTTTTTAGTGTTTTATTCGTTTAACAGCGGTGGAAATATGAATGATTTTGAAGGATTTACACTGGATTGGTACAAGGAATTATTCAATGACACCCGCTTGCTGATTATTGTATTGAATACGCTGATCATCGCGTTGCTTTCCGCCTCCATTTCAACGATCATCGGAATTTTCGGTGCTCTCGCGATTCGATTTGTAAAAAGAAGACAAACGAAAAATACATTGCTGTCTTTAAACAACGTAATGATTGTCAGTCCTGATGTTATCATCGGTGCGTCATTATTGATTTTATTTACGATGGTAGGGATAAGGCTCGGCTTTTTCTCTGTATTACTATCGCATATCGCTTTTTGTGTACCGATTGTTGTAATAATGATCCTGCCGAAGCTTCAGGAAATGAGCCCGACTTTAATAGATGCTGCGAGGGATCTTGGTGCAAGCAGCTGGGACGTTCTGACCAAGGTGATTTTACCGTATATCACCCCGGGTATCTTTGCCGGATTCTTTATGGCCCTGACCTATTCGCTGGATGATTTTGCGGTTACTTTCTTCGTAACCGGCAATGGATTCACGACACTTTCTGTAGAGATTTATTCGTTAGCACGCCGCGGCGTTTCTCTGAATATCAATGCGTTGTCCACCCTCTTGTTTTTATTCACGATGATATTGGTGGTCGGCTACTACTTTATTGCGCAGCGTAACAACAAGCCGGCCGGATTGGGGGTAAGAAAATGAAGAGGCTTATGCGTATATTTCTTGCCATAATCATTGTTTCTGCCGCTCTCTTGTTTGCGGTTAACCGTTTGAATTCCTCTCAAGGATATACAAGTGGAAATGTACTAACCGTATATAACTGGGGTGATTATATCGATGCTGATTTGATTGATCGTTTCGAAAAGGAAACAGGAATTAAGGTCATTTATGAAACATTTGATTCAAATGAATCCATGATGACCAAGATCCAGCAAGGTGGTACAGCGTATGATATCGCTGTTCCTTCCGAATATATGATCGATAAGATGAAAGAAGAAAAACTGCTGTTGCCGGTTGATCATTCCAAACTGCCGAACCTGAAGCATATCGATTCCCGTTTCATGGACTTGCCATTCGACCCAGGTAATCAATATTCGATTCCTTATTTCTGGGGAACGGTTGGGATCGTTTATAATCCCAAGAAGCTCGACGGAAAAGAGATTACGAGCTGGAATGATTTATGGGACGAAGATTTGAAAAATGAAATCCTTTTAACGGACAGTGCCCGTGAAGTGATCGGGATGGGATTGAATAGTTTAAATTATTCATTGAATGATGTAAACAAGGACCATCTGCAGGAAGCGAAACAGAAGCTTGATACCCTTACGCCAAACGTAAAGGCGATCGTAGGGGACGAAAACCGGATGCTTCTGGAAAATGGCGAAGCATCCATCGGCCTTGTCTGGTCGGGAACAGCGAATGAGATCATGTGGGAAAATGAAGACCTTGAATATGTAGTGCCAGAGGAAGGGTCGAATCTTTGGTTTGATAATATGGTCATCCCAAAAACGGCGAAGAACATCGATGCGGCACATAAATTCATGGATTTCATGCTTGATCCAGAAGTGGCCGCCCAGAATACGGAGTATGTCAGTTATTCAACGCCAAACAAAGAGGCCTTGAAATATATGCCTGAGGAAATTGTGAATGACACCCGTTTTTACCCGCCACCGGAAATGACCGAGAGGCTGGAGGTTTACGAAAACCTTGGCCAGAAAAATCTTGCTTATTACAATGAGCTATTCCTGGAATTTAAGATGCATTCGAAATAAATAAAAAGGTTAGAGCAGTGATCTTAATTGCCTGTTCTAACCTTTTTTCAAAGAAAAGGAGAGCGAGAATGGAAAACGAATTAATCAATATATTTGATGAACAAAGGAAGAAGGCAGGGATAGCAACCCGCGCGGAAGTACATAAACGGGGACATTGGCATGAAACGTTTCATTGCTGGGTCATTAGTAGGCAAAATGGTATAGATTATATCGACCTTCAAATTCGCAGCCATCTCAAAAAGGATTTTCCTAATCTCTTAGACATTACAGCCGCCGGTCATCTATTAGCACATGAAACGGTTCATGAGGGGATCAGGGAAGTTAATGAAGAACTCGGGATCCGCGTCTCTTTTAACGAGTTGTTGTCATTAGGGGTCATCAAGGACCGTATACTAACAGGGGATTTCATTGATAACGAATTTTGCCATGTTTATTTGTATAAAAGTAAATATCAGTTGGCTGACTATCGGCTGCAACAAGAAGAAGTGTCCGGGATAGTAAGAGCTAAGTTTGATGAATTTTTTGAACTATGGACGGGAGCAAGGGCTGAGTTGGAAGCGGAAGGGTTTGAAATCAATGATGCCGGAGAGAAAGTCTCGATTCATATGAGATTAGACAATAGTAAGTTTGTTCCCCATGAGAAGCCCTATTATCAGGCTATTGTAAAATTGATTCGTAACCAAATAGGCAAATAAAAAAAGATAGATGAAGCAGAAGTTGCTTTCCATCTATCTTTTTAGTGTAAGTATTAATGGGTGGATGGTGAATTGACACTAACCGAGCTTATTTTTGAAGAAGAATTCCCACCATTGGAAGTCGTTGGAGAAGAATCGGTAAGCTTGGAGCCAGCTTCCGCTACTTTAGAGCTGATTTCCTTTAGTTCTCCTGTTGCTTCCTTTGCTGTGTTTAAAGCTTCTGTGGAAATGCCTTTTACTTCATTCACTTTTCCAAACACATCTTCGTTCACGGTTTGATAAAGGTTTTGTGCTTCACTGATTGCTTCTTTTAACGTGTCGGATGCATTCTTGAAACGTTGAACCATTTGATCCTTCATTTCGCCTGGATTTTCCTTTACCTGAGAAAACATATCCACTGAGGAATCCTTGAGATCCACCGCCGTCGTTTTTACCTTATTTCTTGTCGAAGAATCCAACAACGTCAGAGCGCCGCCGATGATTCCGCCTAAAATGATTCCTTTTAGAAGCTTGCTATTATTTTCAGTGTTTTCCATCATTTGTGTTTCCATCGATAATTCCTCCTCATTGTTTTTGTTTCTTTTTAGGGTTTTCCCGGTTCCACTGCCTTTTAAACAAAATATGTTAAACAAAGTAATTGACAGCTGTATATTTCCTTTATATAGTTTAACAAGTAAACAGTTAAACAATTAAACTAGTTTTTGAGGTGATCAAATGGCGACTGACAAAGTCCAAGAATTAATCGACCGCTATTTATGGGTGTCTTTTCATGTATGGAAAATGGGTGAATCGCTCATTAAGGAGCAAATCAGTGATGATTTAACAAATGATCAACACTATACGCTCCGATTTATCAGGCAAAAGGAGAAATGCACATCTACCGATTTGGCCAATGCCTTCAATGTCAACAAAAGCGCAATTACGGCAATCATGACGAGGCTGACTGACAAAGGGCTGATTCAAAGGACCCGTGATAAAAATGATCGTAGATTTGTCTATTTAACACTCACGAAAAAAGGAAATGAATTGTTTATTCAAACGGAACAAAAGATCCAGAAACTTGTGGAATCCTTCATTACGAAGTTTGACAATGATGAGATTTCATCCTTCATAGGGACATATGAAAAACTTTCTAACATATTGATAGACATGAACAGAGAAGTGCAGGTGGAAAAAGCATGAGGGGTATCATAAAAGGGAAATGGTTTATTATGTCGGCATGGGTTATTGCTGTCGCGGTATTGCTGTTTACCGCTCCCAACATGTCCGATTTGGTTAGGGAAAAGGGCTCGCTTGACGTGCCGGATGAGTATTCCTCCGCGATGGCGGGAGAGCTTCTAAAAGAGATTCAGGACGAAGATGAATCGTCAGTGGCTTTAGTTTTTCATGAAAAAAGTAAGCTTTCTCGAGCTGATGAAGCGGAAATTGAGCGAGCGGTCAATCAACTGGAAGATCATAAAAAAGAGCTTGGGGTAACGGAAATCACGACTCACTTCAAGGAAGAGTCACTGAAGGACCAGCTTGTGTCAAAGGATGAAACAACAATCCTTGTTTCGATGATGATTCAAAGAGGCGACCGTGAATCGAAAGAAGTGATCGATGCTTTATATAAAGAGCTGGATGATGTAAAGGTTGAGCATTATTATACAAGCGGATGGATGATTGACGAAGATTTAATCGTAAATTCCCAGGAGGGCTTAGAAAAGACGGAAGGTATCACTGTTATTTTCATTCTGGTGGTATTGCTGCTTGTCTTTCGTTCCGTGGTAACGCCGCTGATTCCTTTGCTTACGGTTGGAATCAGTTATCTTGCTTCCCAATCGATCGTTGCGTTCTTAGTGGATAAATGGGACTTCCCGATTTCATCCTATACACAAATTTTCTTAGTCGCGATATTGTTCGGTATCGGAACGGATTACTGTATCCTTTTATTCAGCCGTTTTAAAGAAGAGCTATCAACGCAGGAAAGCGTTCCCGAAGCGATCATACAGACTTACCGCACAGCAGGTAAAACGGTATTTTTCAGCGGACTTGCGGTATTGATCGGATTTGCGGCAATCGGACTTTCCACTTTTAAGCTATATCAGTCAGCCGTTGCTGTAGCGGTTGGGATTGTCGTTTTGATGCTGGCATTAGCAACGATCGTACCATTTTTTATGGCCTTGCTGGGCAAAAAGATGTTCTGGCCCTCCAAGGGGAATCTTGAACATAAGGAAAGTAAATTCTGGGGAGCTGCCGGGAAATTTGCCCTTGCTCGTCCGTTACTAGCGCTATTGTTAGTCGCGGCCATAACGGTACCGTTCCTTGCGACATATGACGGGGAACTGTCCTTTAATTCCCTTGATGAAACAGGTGACGATGTCCCGTCCGTAAAAGCGTTTAACCTTATTGCTGACGCTTTTGGTCCGGGTCAGGCGATGCCTACGCAAATTGTCATCAAGAATGATGAAGCGATGGCTACAACAGAATATATCGGGCTTACCGAAGAAATTAGCAAGGAGATCGAAAAGAATGACGAGGTTGATTTTGTTAGATCTGTGACAAGGCCAATGGGTGAACCAATCGAAGATTTATTTGTTGCTAAACAGGCTGAAGATCTCGGCGAAGGTGTCGGCAAAGGAAACGAAGGAATCGAGGAGATTCGCGACGGCCTTGAGACAGCAGGCGGGGAATTGTCTAAATCAGAGCCTCAGTTAAACGAAGCCACAGATGGCATCGGCGGCCTGATTTCGGGAACGGATGAATTAAAAAATGGGGTAGGTCAGGCTACAACGGCATTATCCCAGATCGAAGATGGAATTCGCGACGGCTCGATGGGTTCCGGTGAAATTAAGAGCGGGCTCGAGGAGGTTAAGAAAAACCTCTTAGAGATGTCTACGGGAAGCAAAAAGCTTTTAGCCGGATATCAGGAAGCTGCCGGTGGATTGGCACAGCTTGAGGGCGGATATAAAGATGTTCAAAGCAATCTCAATAAGCTTTCCCAAGCGTTTACAGGAGCCGATCAATCATTGGCTCGCCTTGCAGGGAAATATCCTGGCATTTCTGGGGATGCTGATTTCCAGAGGATTTCCGGTGCAGCGGGTGCTGCCCAACAAGGCTTGCCGCAGATGGCCAATGGATTGGCGGAGTTAAACGGTAATCTCTCCAAAGTCCAGGGTGGAATGGAAACCGCAAACAAAGAATTCGCACCACTTCCCGGCGGACAAAAGGCTTTAGCAGACGGTCTTGACCAAGCGATTCAGGGAGTTGACGAACTGCAAAAAGGCCTTTCCGCCGCGGCGAACGGCCAGGAACAGATTATCGGCAATATGTCCAAATTCGACAGCGGACTTTCCAGCATAAACAATGGACAACAACAGCTGTTAGACGGTTTTTCAGGTCTTGGCGGCCAAATGAATGACTTGACAGATGGCCTTGATAAAAGTGCAGACGGGCTGAATGAAGTGCATGATGGGTTGAATTCAGCTCAGGAATATTTATCCGGACTTGCTTCATCAAATGAGGAAACGTCAGGATTGTATATCCCGGCAGAAGTGCTTGAGAGCGAAGACTTCGGCCAGTCCATGGATGTGTATATGTCTGACAATCGCAAAGTCATGACAATGGATGTTGTATTCAAAGAAAACCCTTATTCAAATGACACGATTGCACAAGTTGATAAAATCAAAGGAATTGTCGCAGATAGCGTCAAAGATACGAAGCTTGAAAATGCAGAAGTGGCGATTGGCGGTGTAACAAGTACCTACAATGATATGGGGAATATTTCAGATGCTGATTACACGCGGACTGTCGTATTGATGCTTTCCGGTATCGGGCTGATCCTGTTCTTTTTGCTTCGCTCACTCATTATGCCACTCTATTTGATTGCATCCTTGATTTTAACTTACTATACTTCAAGTGCGATCACGGAAGTCATTTTCGTCAATATCCTTGGCTACGATGGCATTAGCTGGGCTGTTCCGTTCTTTGCTTTTGTTATATTGATAGCTTTGGGAATAGATTATAGCATCTTCCTAATGGACCGGTTTAACGAATACAAAGATAAGCCGGTAAAAGAAGCGATGCTCTTATCGATGCGCAAAATGGGTACAGTCATCATTTCTGCAGCGATCATCTTAGGCGGAACCTTTGCGGCGATGATGCCGGCAGGTGTACTATCGCTGCTGCAAATTGCCACGATTATTTTAATTGGCTTGGTATTATATGCACTGGTGATCCTGCCGCTATTTATCCCCGTTATGGCGAAAATATTCGGCAAAGCGAATTGGTGGCCGTTTATTAAATAAGGTGAAAAACATGACCTCCCAAGTTAGGCTGCGCCTATTCTGGGAGGTTACTTTTATGATAGATGCTTGGTTTTGGACCGCTTTTTTGTGATATTACCGAAGTCTGAGATATCTGACCGAAACTTGAGATATGCTCGAAATCTGAGATATCACCGAAATATAAAATATATCACCAAAATTAGAGATATGACTGAAACCTAAGAATTATGCTGCCCGGGATCTGTGGAAATCATCGCTATATAAACATTGTTATAATATAGCAAAACAAGTTAGTTAGGTGGTAATGCGAATGAATTCTATTAACTCAATTCAAAAAATAGCAGGAACTTCCTTCCGGTTGTTAAACGGTGCACCTGATTACCTCGCTTTTGAAGAAATGAAGAAGGTTCCTGAAAATCTGCAAATTGTCAGCCGGAACATCAAGAATTGGATTAGTTTAGGAAAGACAGCAAATCTAAAAAGGATGTCGTTTATCATTCATCAGGATTCCGGCTATTATGAAGAAATGAAAAATATCCTGCTTCATAGGAATTTTGAGTACTTCTCTTCAAAAGTGATGGTATACAGGGATCTACCTGATTGTAAGGCCGAAGAATTAAAATACGAATGGAACAATCTTGAAGAGGAATCATTACTAACGGAAGAAGGGTACAAAGAATTGTGGGGCAATTGTATGTCCGGTTCCGAAAATGCGAGGTCCACCCTTTCGATGGAAGAACATTTACAATCAGTCAAACTTGAGCTCGGCCCTTACTGGAGGAAATCATGCTATGCAATATATGAAAACAATAAGCCGATTGGGATAGCGATTCCCCATATTGAACCAGGAACGTCTGATGAGGGACGTTTATTTTACTTTGGCCTGGTTCCTGAAGAAAGAGGAAAAGGAAAAAGTGCAGGGATACATAGAGATAGCCTGGTGTTGCTAAACAGAATGGGGGCTGCATTTTATGTAGGAAGCACGGATCAAGCGAACCATGGGATGCAAAAGGTATTCATGAAAAATGGCTGTCGGATAACAT
Organism: Bacillus sp. CECT 9360; assembly: GCF_918741275.1. Classification (GTDB taxonomy): domain Bacteria; phylum Bacillota; class Bacilli; order Bacillales; family DSM-1321; genus Peribacillus. The sequence continues at coordinate 48,044 of NZ_CAKKNA010000016.1, read as the reverse complement.
CCTTAAACGAATCATATTATTATTATTTTAGTTGAGATTTCTTCTATTCTTTCAGGCTCTTTTTACTATTTGTATTTCATAAACCCGTAAGCGCGGAGATTTTATCAAGTCTGTGGAATTATCAACGCTTTGGCATATTTATTATCGAGTTTTAGAATTTATTATCAACTTTTCAAATTTATTATCAACTTTTCAAATTTATTATCGAGTTTTCGATTTTATTATCAACTTTGGCACATTTATTATCAACTTAGTTCATATATCGATTTCTCGACAATATCCACTATATTTCGACACATACACCACATGGTATATAAAGGGCCCGACCTAAATTCACCTGTAGGGATCTTTTGGGTCGGGCCTTTCAAACTATCTATTTAAGTTAAGCCAGGGCAAAGTCGTCAGACTCTATTAGAGATCTAGGATTTACAATCTCTTCTACTTCTGAACCTTCAAGCGTTTCTTTCTTTAAGAGAGCGTCAACTAATGCTTGGTATTGTTCACGGTGTGTATCAATCAATTCTTCTGTTTGCCCAATCGCTTCCTGGAACAATGCTTGCATCTTCAATTCTTTGTCTGTTTTATTGAAGAGCAAAGTGAATCCATCCTGCAGCATGCCTGTTTCAACCATTTGCTCTAACAAGTGTTTGGCTTGCTTGACGTCACCGCCCACTCCAATGCTGTGTTCACCTAAGAACATTCGTTCCGCGACTCCGCCTGCCAGGATCATTTTGACTTGATCCAACAGCTCGCTTGCGGTAGAGAGGTGAAGCTCCTTTTGGATTGGGGCGACATATCCGAGTGCCTCGCCGCGCGGAATGATTGTCGCCTTTCGAACAGATCCCGGCTTTGTCAAAGCGGCTATTAAGGCATGACCGCTTTCGTGAATGGCAACTCTTCGCTTCGTTTCTTCATCATTAAGTGCGCGTGATGTGCTGCCTAAGATAGTCCGGTCAATGGCATGGTCCATATCTTCTTTGTGGATCATGTCCTGTCCGTTACGAAGTGCCCGTCTGCTTGCTGTTTCGAAAAGAGAGCTTATATCCGCGCCTGAAAAACCGGAAGTGCTTTCTGCCAGCTGATCTAAAGAGGCATGTACGTCAGCTGCAAGCTGTTTGTTTTTTGTATGAATCGAGATGATTTCCTTTCTCCCTTTTGTATCTGGAAGTGGGACCTGGAATGAGAAATCAATCCGTCCCGGACGGAGGAAGGCTTCATCCAGCATATCTTTTCTATTCGTAGCGGCAATGAACAGGATTCCATCATTATCATGTCCGCCGTCAAGCTGAACAAGAAGCTCGGTCAGCGTCTTTTCTCCTTCTTCGCCGCCGTTTTGTTTACGTCTCCCGGCAAGGGCGTCCACTTCGTCAATGAAGACGACAGCAGGCTTTTGCTTTCTAGCGGCCTGGAACAGGCTTCGGACCCGGGCAGCACCGACACCAACAAACATTTCATTAAAAGCAGAGCCACTGGTAGAGAAAAAGCTTGCATTTAGTTCTTTAGTAATCGCCTGGGCAAGCAATGTTTTTCCCGTACCCGGCGGGCCATATAATAATATCCCTTTCGGGGGCTTGATTCCTATTTTGGCTGAACGGTCAGGCTCCTTTAAGATGGAGAGAGTTTGAAGAATTTCCTCCTTCATCTCCTCCTGGAGACCTCCGACATCCTTCAATGTAATCGAAGGGAGCGGTCTGGCTGTAGAAAGGCTGTGCTTCATTTTGCTTGCACCGATCCCGCCTCTGGCCTTTCTCTGGACAAAGATTGCCGCAGCGACAACCAAGGCCGCAAGACCGCCCAATATCCAGGGACTATACGGGCTGTTCGGTGAATATGAGTATTGGACGTTGTAATTTTCGATCAGTTTGCTTACTATTTGGCTATTGGGCGGAACGTGAGAAACATACTTTCCTTCCTCAGTCGTCAAGTAGATCACACCGTTCCGTTTCTCTTCTATAGTAACAGGCTTGCCACTTTCGGCTTGTATCGTTTTTTCAATGGAAGAGAAAGGAATAGGTGTTTCTTTGACGTTTCCCCATACATACCAGGAGACACCTGCAGATATCACAATGAACGCCGTTAAAATCGGCAGTAGCTTTGACACTAATTTAGAATGGGCTTTCAATTACTCAGCTCCTTAAAGATAGATACATATAGTATAAAAAATTCTGATTAGTCTTGTACAGGTAAAATGACCTATTTAAACTAGTAATTTATGTCAATGCCAAGCGAACCTAATGAAGGAGAGCGGTAATCCCGGGATAGAGTCCAAAGCTTTTTTTGTCTGTGTTTTGCCCTATAATTGATACAACGTGCTAAAACAAAACCTAAAGACAGTTGAATTTTTTCTCTATGAGTCAAATTTACGAGTGATTATATCATCACAATGAAGGATATTGTAAAAGAAGAGGAACCCATTTTGCGTTAGGTCATTGATGAAATCGAGCTTCCGTCAAGCGAGGAGGACAAAGAAGAACTGGCCAGTATGATGCAACTTTTAAAGAACAGCCAGGATCCTGTCATTTCAAAAAAGTATGGCCTGCGGGCGGGAGTTGGGTTGTCCGCCAATCAAATCGGCCTGGATAAACGGATGGTCGTCACTTACTTTAACGACAAAAAAGGCGAATTTTATGAATATACCTTGATTAATCCGAAAATCACTAGTACTTCCCAGTCCATGATTTATTTGCCTCAGAGCGAAGGCTGTCTTTCAGTTGACCGCGAAATAAAGGGGTATGTTCCAAGATATGAAAGGATAAAAATGAAGGCATATGATGTGGAAGGGAACCCTTTGAACCCTTTGAACTTGCGCTTCAAGTGGTTTCCGGCACAGCACGAGCTCGATCATTTGAACGGAATCCTGTTTTATGACCGAATCAACGGGGAGAATCCATTTAAGCTTCCCGGAAATGTTGAAATTATAAGCATATAAAAAGGCAAAGCCAGCGCTTTGCCTGTTTACTTTCCATTCAAGAACGTGTTCAAATCCTTAAAAATTGCCTGGCTCATGCATCGGTATCCTTCTGAAGTGAGATGGATGCCGTCATCACTGATCAACTCTTCTAAATCTCCTGAGGATTTAATGTAAGTCCTGACATCGATCAACGCCACGTTCAATTCTTTGGCCAGTTTTTTTAGTTTGCGGTTATACATACCGTGCCAATGCTCAATGCCGCCAACGCTAGATACCCAATGGCCAATCGACGGGCCAAACTTGTCAGCGATAAAACTGTAGTATCTGGCGGGATCCAATGGTGGTAGCGTGATCAAGAAAGGTGTTATGTGCTTTTCTTGAAATTCTTTGACCATTGAAGTGACATTTTGCAGATAGCGCTCAAGGGGTACGATCGGTTCATGTGTACCGGTAGGGTGCTCAGCAACCTCGTCCCATTTGAAATTGCAGTCATTACCGCCGACGCTTATTAACACGATATCCGGTTGTTCCGAAATGATGTCTTTGTCAATCCGATCCACGAGCAGGTCGGAATTATCATTAAATACACCTTTATTCAATATTTCGACCGATGAAAAAGGTTCTGCCAATTTAGCCAGAGTGTTAGGGTAATTATCCTTTAAAATCCGGAGCCTTCCTTTTACAAAGGAAATTCCCCGTGTCAGACTGTCTCCAAAACAAATGATTTTCATAGTGATTCACCCCAAACGTTGATTATGACTGCCGGATCGATCTGCGATAGATATATTGTTTCCACTGGAAGCGAATAAAACAACCGATGCAAAATCCGAGGATCGCTACAAAAGCTGCCAGTGCTACCATGATTGTAAAAGTATAGGCAAGAAAGGTCCAGTCCATTACATAACCGACAAGTCCAAGAGCCAGGCAGATAACGGATATGGCCTGATTAAATTGCTGCTGGTCATATTCTTCGGGAATATATTCAGAAGGCTTCTTTTTTAAGAATAACTTGGCGAAACGCATGACGGGATTGTAGTGAAAAAACAAACCGGATATTCCTGCAAGGAGTGGAATAGCAAGAATCCATTCCTGACCGGTAACCCAAGTTAAAACAACACTTAATACAATAAACCATTGATTAGTTCTGACAAGAGGACGTGGAACCGTACGCATTTCATTTTCCATACAATAATTCCTACCTTTCTAATAGGTTTTATAGGTATCTCTTATTTTATAGACTAAAAGATGCTTTGTGAAGATAAATGCTTGTAATAAATAAGTGAAAAGATTGTCACTAATTTTATTTATAATAATTATAAATAAATATTGATTATAATTTTAAAAAGCGTATAATAAATGTATAAGGAAATGAACTAATATAAATCTTAAACTACTAATCTAAAACTATATGAAATGGTTTGGAGGAAATAACATGCAAACAAAGATATGTGATACATGCGGTAAACCTTTGAAGAAATTAAAACATTCGATCCTCTGTGATTGCGGTCCAAAGATTGTAAGAGACCGGCATAACGGGAAATCGAAGAAATAATCCATACGACTAGATTTTTTAGAAGCTCTGCTTATATGTCCTATCTTTCCGCATTCATTCTAAATACTTCTATCCAAGGCACCGATTTTCCGGTTTTTCGGAAGGTCGGTTTTTTCATGTAGATGTATCAAAGACTTCCAATATGTTCAGCCTTTAGCCAAAAAATTCGTGCGTGTCGACAGCATTCGGTATAATATTAAAGGGAGAACTGAAAAAAGATGCTTCTGTATCGTTAGAATATTAATTTCCGCATTGTAGGAGGTGCCTGGGAAGGACCTCAAGGCGAATCAACGTTGAACGAATTTGATTCATAGGTCTTCCCTAATACATTGGACATAGCAATAAAACTAGTAATGGTAGTCATTTTGATCGCTTTGACAGCTTTTTTCGTAGCTTCAGAGTTTGCGATTGTAAAGGTAAGAAGTTCCCGAATTAATCAATTGGTAGAAGAAGGCCACAGAAATGCACTTGCGGCAAAGAAAGTCACTACTCGTTTAGATGAGTACTTGTCAGCTTGTCGATTGGGCATTACAGTGACCGCTTTAGGACTTGGTTGGCTTGGTGAACCGACAGTAGAGCAATTATTCCGTCCCCTTTTTGAAAGAATGGAGCTAAATGATTCTGCTGCTCATCTTTTATCTTTTTTCATTGCGTTTTTCTTCATGACTTACATTCATGTTGTTGTCGGGGAATTGGCACCAAAAACGGCGGCCATTCAAAAAGCTGAACAAATTACATTGTTGTTCGCTAAACCGTTAATCTTGTTTTACCGTATTCTGTTTCCTTTTATTTGGGTATTAAATGGTTCGGCAAGAGTTTTAACTGGTCTATTTGGTTTGAAACCGGCCTCCGAAAAGGAAGTAGCACATTCTGAGGAAGAGCTTCGGATGATTTTGTCGGATAGTTACGAAAGCGGTGAAATCAACCAGTCTGAATTCAAGTATGTAAATAAAATCTTTGAATTCGATGAAAGAATTGCTAAGGAAATCATGGTTCCGCGTACGGCCATGATAACGATTGAAAAGGATATACATCTTCCAGAAATCATTGATATCATCCAAAAAGAAAAGTTTACCCGCTACCCAGTTACGGATGGCGATAAAGACAATGTTATCGGTATGGTAAATATTAAAACTCTTTATATAGCTACCATTACCGAAAAGAACGCAGCTACCTTAAAGGTAGAGGATTTTATGACACCTATTATTCGAGTGCTTGAGAAGAGTCCCATTCATGATTTGCTCTTGAAGATGCAAAAAGAGGGTACGCATATGGCGATCTTATCAGATGAGTACGGTGGGACAGCAGGCCTTGTGACGGTTGAAGATATATTGGAGGAAATTGTCGGGGAAATCCGTGACGAATTTGACCAGGATGAACGGCCGCTCATTCAAAAACTAAAAGAAAACCATTATATTTTTGACGCAAAGATGCTCATCCATGAAGTTAGTGATACACTTGGAATTGAAATGCCTGAACAGGATATTGATACATTGGGAGGTTGGATCCTCACCGAAAAGTCTGATGTCCAAATGGATGATGTCTTAGAGTTTGGCGGATATCTATTTAAAGTGAAAGAATTAGATGGCCATCATATTCTTTATGTAGAAGTGGAAAGTATAGGGTCAGAGATATAAAAAGACTGCAGGGGGTATGAAATGTACTCTTTGTAAAGTCCCGGTTTGGATAATAAAAGTACCCTATAGAGTAGACAATTATAAAAAGTCTACTCTATAGGGTACTTTTTGGATCATTTTTTTAGCTTGCTGATTTCTTCTTGGATATTTCCTTTTAATTTATCCATTTTTCCTTCAGCTTGAAGCCCAGGATCATTCTTCGCATTACCGGTCTGATCCTTTGCTTCACCTTTCACCTTGTTGACCGTGCTTTTTACTTTATCAGATAAATCGTTCATCATGACTCCTCCTTAAAGTTGTTACTATACCAATACCCGTGCCGCTCATAGATAAACGCCATAAGGAAAAGGAAATAGAAACCATTTAAGGATAAGCTTATGTTATGAAACAAGAATGTCCTCGCCCCGGTCTTTCAAAAAAGAAAGGACAGCTTCAGCGATTTTATCTTTGTCATAATCAAGTGATGCGACATGATAAGAATGATTAAGTGAGACCATATGCTTTTCTTTTGAAGAGACAAGATGGTAGATTTCATAAGAACAATGTTCAGGTACAACATGATCCTCGGGAGAATGAAATAAAAGAACCGGACAATATACTTTGTGCAACGCTTTTTTAACTCTGTCCATCAATGAAAGAAGTTCATTAATCGCTTTGATCGGAACCTGTGGGTAAGTGATTTCGAAAGCGTCGCCATCGTTGATATCGGGTTTTTCATCCGGAATGAACCGTGGAGCGGTAAAATTTCTGTAAGGTTCATAATCAGGGACCTGCAAAGCGGCGTTTATGGCTATAACGCCATCGCAATCAACCTCACCAGCCAAGTCCAGAGCCAAAGCCCCACCCATCGATTGACCGATTACATAAATGTTGCTGCATGTTTGTTTTAACCGGGAATATCCTGCTGCAACATTTTCGATCCAATCCTGATAGCTGCATGACTCCATTTCTTCCTCATGTGTACCGTGCCCTTTTAACCTTAACGAGTAGACAGTAAAGCCTTGGTTGGAAAATTTCTTGCCCAGATATTCCATGCTCTGCGGGGTCCCATTAAAGCCATGGATGATCAGGATTCCGGCAGAATTGCCGGAAATAAAGTAAGGTTCAGCACCAGGGATTACTTGTGTTGTAGTCATGTGAAATCTCCTTTCAAACAGTAGAGTGGGAGTAATAATTTAATAGTATGAGCCATATTTTATTTAGATAAATTAATTATTCCTATTGATTTACTTGGTTTTAATAGTAGCATCTGGTTGAACACTATGTCAACGGGTTGAACATCGATAAAATTTCTTTTTAACGAAGACCCGAAATAGTGGACATTTTTTTAGTTCAAGAACAGTAACCAAAGTAAAAACCGTCCGAGTCAACGGACGGTTTTTCTTATTGCCTTAGGAGCCCTTGACAATTAATCATTGTAGTCGTCTCCATATCCACCACCATATCCTCCGTATCCACCGCCATAACCACCGCCATAACCTCCACCATATCCATACCAAGGGTAATAAGGACGTGGACGTGGGTAGTAATAAGGATAGTAAGGGTAGTAAGGGTAGTAAGGGTAGTATGGTCTTGGTCTAGGGCGTGGCCTAGGACGAGGGCGTGGGTAATAATAAGACTGTTGTTGTTGCCTTTCATCTATTTGTCCAGCGTAATTAAAGTCGTTTGGAAATGTGTTCTGTTCTTCAGGATTTACATTATGGTAATTCAAAATAACGCCTCCTCAATTTTTTCCTACACCTTACCGTATTCTGAAACCCAATAAGTCGAGTAAGTCCCAATATCAATGGGTATCATAAAAATATTTAGGTTTGGGACATCAATAATGAATAAGGGGAAGTAAACCATGGGACTAACATCAGAGCAGCGTATCGAATTGCATGGATTTAATAATCTGACAAAATCATTAAGCTTTAATATGTATGACATTTGCTATACAAGGACAAAAGAAGAACGTGAAGCCTATCTCGAATACATAGATGAACAATACAATGCAGACAGATTAACGAAAATTTTAAAAACGGTATCGGATATTATTGGGGCGCATGTATTAAATATTGCTAAACAGGATTATGTGCCACAGGGAGCAAGTGTCACCATTTTGGTTTCGGAGGGTCCGATTGTGGAAGTTCCGACTGAATCATACGATGAATCGCCCGGACCTCTTCCGGATTCGGTTGTTATGCAGTTGGATAAAAGCCATATAACGGTTCATACGTATCCTGAGTATCATCCAGATGAAGGGATCAGTACGTTCAGAGCGGATATTGACGTCTCTACATGTGGGGAGATTTCACCGCTTAAAGCGCTGAATTATCTGATTCATTCGTTTGATACAGATATTATGACGATTGATTACAGGGTCCGGGGCTTTACGAGAGATATTAGCGGTCACAAGCTATTTATTGACCACGATATTACTTCTATCCAAAATTACATCCCAGAGAGTATAAAAAGCATATATGACATGATTGATGTAAACGTCTATCAAGAAAATATTTTTCACACGAAATGTAAGTTGAAAGAGTTTGATCTAAACAACTATCTATTCGGGTACACAAAGGAAAAGCTTCAACCAGAGGAGATAGAAGAGATAACGGAGAGATTGAAAATAGAAATGGATGAAATATTTTATGGGAAGAATATTAATCAAACGTTTGATTAAGAAAAAATGCATACAAAAAAGGGGCCGCTGATGGGGCCCCTTTTGCTGACTTATATTATTCTGCTTCTGTTTCTTTCTTTTTGCGGAATTTAGTGATGAATTCGTATACGACCGGAACAATGACAAGTGTTAAAAGTGTAGAGCTTATTAGCCCGCCAATAACAGTAACGCCAAGTCCTTTCGAAACAAGTCCACCGCCACCCGATCCAATTGCCAGCGGGATTAATGCTCCAACAGTAGCGATTGCCGTCATCAAGATCGGACGGAGACGTGTCTCCCCGGCTTCCAGCAAAGCTTCTCTTGTCGAGCTGCCGGCTTCCTCCTTGTGAATAACTCGGTCAATTAAGACAATCGCATTTGTCACGACGATTCCTATCAGCATTAATGCTCCGATAAGGGCAGAAACACTAATGGTTTCACCAGCGATGAGCAAGCCCAATAGTCCGCCGATAATTGTGAATGGTAGTGAGAAGAGAATGGCTATCGGTGCCAGGCCGCCATGGAACGTGATGACTAACACCAAGTATACGATGGCGATTGCCGCTAACATCGCTAATCCAAGCTGAGTAAACGATTCGTTAATTTGTTCGGTTACTCCGCCGAATGAGATGCTTGCGCTTCCTGGCAGGTCGATATCTTCAATTTCCTTTGTCACATCGGCTGTTACTTTTGAAACATCATCTGTTTTGATTTTAGCGGAAACTGACGCATAGATTTTTCCATCCCGCTTCATTATCGTATCAGATGATTTCCCTTCTTTGATTTCGACTACGTCTTTAAGCTGAATCTCCATACCAAGAGGGGAGGTAATCGTTTTATTTTCTAAATCCTGTTTATCATCATATTGATCAGCTTGCGCGTCAATATATACATTAACTTCTTTATCATCATTATTGATCGTCGTTAATGTCTCGCGTTCACCGGTATTTGATAGTGCCATACCAATCTGAGCGGCCGTAATGCCTAAATCACTTAGCTTTTCCTGATTAGCAACAATCGTGTATTGATCATAGGACTCAGAGATACTGGAATCCACATCTTTCAAGTCATCGTGATCTTCAAGGATGCTCATTGTTTCTTCAACGATTGGCTGAATTTGCTCGATATTATTGCCGTATACATTCAAGCTCAGCTCGTTACTTGCACCGGCACCAGTAAAGTCTTGTGATTTCCATTCACCTTGTGAAGAGAAATCTTGAAGATCTTGGATTACTTTCTCTTTTTCTTTCTCAAAATTCTCTGTATCCGGGTCATACATCACATAGAACAACGCTGAATTATCAGGACCCATAGTCATTGGATTTTCTCCACCGATCGTGTATTGGATCGAATCAACGTTTTTTCTATCCATAAAGTATTTCTCTGATTGTTCAGTTGCTGCTTCAATATCTTCTAACTTTTCTCCTGGAGCAGGCTTATATGTGATAATCATCGTTTTTTCTTCCTCAGCTGGTATAAAGCTTACCCCGATGACTGGAACGAGGAATAAACTTGAAACCAAGAGGACGATTGCTAATCCAAATGTAATCAGTTTATGGTTCAATGACCAAGTTAACACTTTACGGTAAAAGCCAGACAGCCTTCCTGGTTTGTTCTCGTGGGATTTACCTTTTAAGCCCTTTTTAAATAAAGAGTGGGCCATCGCTGGTACAATCGTAACGGCCACCACTAATGAAGCGAGCAGGGCGAAGACGATTGTCAAAGCAAATGGGAGAAATAATTCCCCGACTGGTCCTTGAACAAGTCCTAATGGCAAGAAAACGGCCACTGTTACAATGGTTGAAGAAAGGATTGGGATAAACATTTCTTTCGTTGCCGCCCGAATCAGTTCTTTTCCTTTTAATTGTTCACCGGATAGAGACATTCTCCGATAAATATTCTCAACGACAACAATCGAGTCATCTATAACACGCCCAATTGCAACAGTCATGGCACCCAGTGTCATGATGTTCAGGGTAATGTCCATTTGTTTCAAAACAAGAATGGCCATAAGTAAAGACAATGGAATGGAAACAACAGAGATAATCGTTGATCTGAAGTTCCTTAAGAATAGAAGAATGATCAGCACGGCAAAAACTCCACCGATAATCGCTTTTTCAAGCATTGTTGTTACTGCTTCTTCAATCGGCTTTCCTTGATCCAATGTGGTATGAATCTCTGCACCATCATATTCTTTTTCAAACTGTTTGATTTCATCTTTGACAGCATTTACAACATCAACCGTATTGGCCTCAGGTGACTTTGTTACTTGTATGCCAATGGATTCCTGTCCGTTCGTTCTGGAAACGGATTCTGCTTTACCTACGATCTCGACATCCGCTATCTCAGAAAGCTTTACTTTTTCCATTTGCGGAGCTTGTGACTGCCCCGGACTTGCTGCTGGTCCCGGCGGTGCCTGGTTCATCTGACTTTGCCCGCCTGCATTAGGAGCGGCCGGTCCTTGTGGCGCGCTCTGCCCGGCTGTACCTGGCATGCCTTGTGGTGCGGCAGGGATAACAGGGATTTCAATATTCTTTAAATCATCCAGGGTTGTAATATTTCCATCAACGACAATGGTTTTTTCGCTATCCGCGAAATTAAAGAGTCCAAGAGGGAAGGATACATTTGAGCCTTGAACAATTCCTTTAACGGTTTGTTCATCCAATCCGTATTGAGCCATTTTTTCTTTGTCATATGTTAAAACGGCTTCTTCCACTTGCTGTCCAGAAATGGCAACAGTCGATACTCCGTCTAATCCTTCAAGCTTAGGTACTAAGTTTTCTTCCACTTGTTTCGTTAATTCAGCTAGATCTACATTTTCATTTGTTGCGCTAAGTGCTGCAACAGGAAATGCATCTATGTCTATTCTAGAGACATTTGGTTCTTGTGCTCCTTCAGGGAACTCAATGCTCCCTATTGCCTCCTTAGCTTCATCAACAGCCTCATCCATATCCTTATCAAAGTTGTATTCGATTTGAATAGATGAGAAATTCGCCATTGAAGTAGAGCTCACTACATCAACTCCAGATAGATTACTGACCCTCTTCTCAATAGGATCGGTAATCTTTTCCGAAACCTCATCAGGCACCGCTCCAGGGTATACGGAAGAAATGCTTATCACCGGTGTGGAGATACTCGGCAGCGTTTCTAATTTCATATTCAATCCAGAGTATAAGCCGGCAATGGTAATAATGATCGTTAAAAGCCATATCGCCAGTTTATTCTTTAAAGAAAACTTAATAATTGAATTCAAGCAAAACCCTCCATGTTTAAAATTGTGACTGGTCGGTCATAAATTAAAATATAAGGGAAATTAGTTTGGAATGCAATGATAAGTTGCCAATAATAGTATGTTTATTGTTCTTTATTGAAAATTAATATACAATTAATGAATATAGAGTGACTGCTCAGTCATCCTTCGTCGAGGTTTACTTATCTATTATTGTTAGGATGGATCTTATGAATGAAAAACGTAAATTAATTATCGATGTCGCTGTTAAACTATTTTCAGCGAAAGGATATCACTCCACATCCGTCCAGGAAATTGTGGATGGATGCGACATGGCGAAAGGTTCCTTTTATAACTATTTTAAATCGAAGGAAGAGCTGCTAATATCCATTTTCAAATATTTCCATGAAACAATGTCGTCCAAGCTCGCTGAGGTGGAAAAGGATTCTTCATTAACCGAGAAGGAAAAGTATATCAACCAAATTAATATTCAAATAGAGCAAGTGACCATTAATGAAGACTTTATCCAAATGTTTATCAGGGAACAGATGATACACATTAGTGAGGAACTTGACCAATTTATACACTTTGTCAGGAGAGACTCGCTTGATTTTTTTGGCGGGAAGGTTCGGCGCTTATACCCGGATTTACCTGAAGAATATATTGTTGATAGTGCAATCATTTTGGATAGCATGGTAAAACAGTATATTTCCATTTTGCTTTTTGATAAAAATAGTGAGATCAGGGAAGACATCGCTCCCTTCTTATTAAATCGTTTGGATTCAATTGTTGAAGGTTTCCTAAAACATAAAGACCCGCTTTTGAAAGCCATCCAATTTGGCGTTTGCATGAATCGAGAGCCTGACACTAAGAAGCGACTGCAAAGTATGATTGCCTTGCAGATTGAATTCATCAAAAATCAGCCAGACGAAAATAAGAAAAGAAAGAAACTCGAGGTGCTATCGGAAATCCAAAGGGAACTGGGGAAAGATGCACCGAAGAAAATCGTTTTGGAAAGCCTGTTGCTAATGCTCAACAACAGGGAGAAGGAAAACAGTGCTTATTCTTCAATCATACGTGCATTTCAAGAGTATCTTGCTGAAGATTAATATACGATAAAAATGGCCATTTAGAAAATGGCCATTTCAGATTGTCGACAAAAAGGGGTTCGGAATGGTCTCATTCCGAACCCCTTTTTAGTGATTATTTCTATTTTTGCTTATTTTGAGTGTGAATGGACCTCACTTAGCCTTATTTATTAGGCCATTTCTGGACCTTGCCATGTCCAGTTTGCCATCTTCTTCAAATTCATGGCAGCGAAAGTAAGCATCCCCTGCATCGACAATTTTTTAAGTCCCCTTAACTTTGTCCAACGCATGCCATGCTTTTCTTTTGCATCTGCGAATACGCGTTCTATCGTTTCTTTGCGTTTCGCATAGATTGGTTTTACATCCTTGTGGTGTCGCAAATGATCTGTTTCCTCTACATAATCCTGCCAAATATGCCTCGTCACCCCAATCATTTTATGTATCAATTTTAAAATAGATTTTAGGAACGTTCCATAGTAAACGTTTAAAAGCCTGTTGATTGGAGTGGAAGGCGCGAAGACTCCTGCGGGAGCAGCGGGACAGGTGAGACCCCGCAGGAGCATGCGACGAGGAGGCTCACCGCCCGCCCCTAAGGTGCGCGAAGCGCCTGGAACGGAAATCAACAGACCCCATTAACAGGCCAAATAAAAAAATAACTGCAGGCAAACTCGATTTCATCCAGTTTGTCTACAGTCTGAAATGGCCATTTAGAAAATGGCCATTTTTTTTTTTGACTTCTAAAAAAATGGTTGACGCTGGAAATAAAAACATTTATACTTAGTTACATTAGTAATGAACCATTTAACTAAGTAAGGTGGTGTATTATGAAATTCAATCTTGATAGTGACCGTCCAATCTTCCAGCAAATTGCCGACCAAATTGAGGACGAAATCATACACGGTACGATTCATGAAGGCGACCGTGTTCCATCGACGAATGAGTTTGCGGCTCATTATCAAATTAATCCAGCAACCGCAGCCAAAGGAATAAACCAACTGGTGGATCAGGGGATTTTATATAAAAAGCGGGGGATCGGAATGTTCGTGGCTGAAGAGGCGAAAAGTGTATTAATCAAAAAGAGGAAAACTAAATTCTTTGAAAACTATATCATTCCGTTGAAATTGGAAGCTGAGAAATTGAATATCCATGTCGAAGATTTAATAGACATGTTGAAGGGAGTTGGGAGAAATGAAAATTGAGATGAATAACATCTCCAAACAATTCGGCAAGAAAAAAGCATTGCGGGAGATTAGCTTGAACCTTGAAGAAAAGAAAATATATGGACTGCTTGGGAGGAATGGGGCTGGAAAAACCACGCTTATGCAGCTTATTGCAGGCTATGAGAGGCCCACGGCAGGTACTATTTTAGTAAACGGTGAAGAGCCGTATGAAAACTGTAACGTTACAGAGAAAATTTGCTTCATTAATGAAAGTGGTAATTTTAAAAATACCCTGAAAATAAGTGAAACTTTATATATTTGCTCTCTATTTCATCCTCAGTGGGATCATCAGACCGCCCGGTACCTTCTAAACCAATTCAACTTAGATCCGTCGAGTAAAGTAAAAGCTTTATCAAAAGGGATGGAATCAGCTCTTGGAATTGTCGTTGGCCTTTCTAGTAAGGCGCCCGTGACAATCTTTGATGAACCATATATCGGTCTGGACGCTGCAGCCAGGAAACGGTTCTATGAATTACTTATCGAAGAATATACCAGGCAGCCCAGGACATTTATTTTATCAACGCATTTAATTGATGAAGTGAGCATGTTGTTTGAAGAGGTCATCATGATGGCAGAAGGAAGAATCATGTTGTGGGAAGAGGCTGAAACATTAAGGCAATCTTCTTTAATGATCCATGGCACAAAAGAAAGTATCGACTCTTTTGTTGGAAATAAAAAAGTGCTTCATCGCTCGACATTTGCGGGCCAGGAAAGTGCCGTGCTCTTTGGCGAGAACCTAAGCAGGCAGGAGGCAATTGATGCAGGATTAAGAATTGAGAGTGTGCCTGTGCAGGAATTAATGGTTTATCTGACGGAACATACGAAAGGAGAGAAATCGGCATGAGCGGACAAATTGGGGCGATACTGCGCTTTGCATTCATTGATGCGAGACGCAGCTTATCCATGTTCTGGTCCATTTTAATTACAGTGATGGCTATTATGTTGATCATTCCTCTCTATTTTGGGATAGAAAGTGGCATTTACCTGGGAAGCCAGACAGCGGTCTTTATTTTTTGTGCGATTTTTGGGTTTGTCGGGGTGAAAGAAACATTGCCATATGTAATAAAAATGGGGGGCACAAGAAAAAATTATTGGATGGCCTTATCATTCCTGTTGCTTTTGATTTCTTTATTAATGGCCATTATACACGTTTCACTGGTTAGTGTTTATTCTTTCCTATCAGAACATTTAATGAATGGAGAGGCAAAGGTCTTTCACTTAGCTTCGTTTTTGAATGGAAATGATTACTGGTATGTGCGGTTCTATATTGACAGTGCTGTTTGCTTTATGCTTCTAAGCGGTTCCTTCCTTTTTGGACTGATTTTTTACCGATACGGCATGATTGGGGGAACCATAGCCATTGTTTTGCTGAATCTGCTTGGTTTTATACCGCCAGTTCATGCTTTATTGCTTGAAATAATGGAAAAATATATAGTTATGTTTCAATGGAAGGTTTACGGGTTATTTTTCGGAGTTGCGCTGGTTCTTCTTATCATTTCATGGTTTTTGATTCGAAAGGCCCCGGTCTCTGCTTATAATGGGAAGTAATGGGTAGAATCTGAACTTTATTAATCAACACGGCTTCTTGCGGAACAGCAGGGCCGTGTTTTTTCCTATTCAGGTTTTAAATCTGCCGAAGCAGGTAAAGTAATTTGTAAAGCAATTTACAATAAGAAGAGATGGTGGTCTGAACATGAAGTGGAAAAAAGGGATGCTTATATACCATCAGAATGCCGGCAAAGGTAAAATAGAGAAAGCACTAAGAGATTGCCTGCCGATTCTTTCACCAAATATCGAAGAATTCCTCCTCATCCAAACGAGAGAGCAGGGTGAGGGGGCGAGGTTATGCCAAAAGCACGGGGAAGACATGGATGTCATCTTTATTCTTGGCGGTGATGGTACAGTACATGAATGTATAAATGGACTCGCAGGCTTAGAAAAGCGACCTTTAATCGGGATTTTGCCAGCGGGAACTTGTAATGACATGTCACGTGCTCTCAATATTCCCCAAAATATCCGCAGAGCAGCTGTTGCTTTGGTAGAAGGAGAAACCGTTCAAATTGATGTAGGAAAGACAGGGAGTAATTATTTTTTAAACTTCTGGGGCATTGGGTTGATTACAGAAACCTCGAATAATATCGATCCTCAGGAGAAAAGCAGATTAGGGAAAATCAGTTATTTATTAAGTGCGCTCAGAACGATAAATGAAAGTGATCCTTTTCACTTTAAAATGATTTATGACGGGAATACGATAGAGGACGAGGCCATCATGATTCTTACGGTAAATGGAAATTATATTGGAACGAACATGCTTCCATTTCCGTTAATCAAGCCGGATGATGGCTTATTGGATGTCATTATCGTAAAAAATTCCAGCCTAGGTATTTTTAAAGAAATTATGGAAATGAAAAGAGCGCTAAGTGAAAGTACAGATTCTGATTCAGGGGTTTTGTATTTTCAGGCAAAAGAGCTTCAAATTGTGACGGATGAAGAGTTGGATGCTGATATGGATGGAGAAATCTATCAAAAGACACCGGCAGACATTTCTATTCTTAAAGCTCATCTTTCCATGTTGTGCGGCCCGGCCATAGGGGAACCATTTTAGGCATAAAATATATGCCCGAAACAGGAAAAAAACCGATTAGCCCGCTTTTAAGAAAATGTCAGGTCGGCTTTTTCTAGCCGTTTAGACTGAACTTTATTTTATAGTCCAAAAGTTTTTGTCGTTCGTTGTTCACATTTGGCTAATTTAAGATAAAATAAGAGATAACATAATTTTCTATTCCGCGGGGGAGCGAATATGATTTATCAAGTCCGGTTGTTAAATGGCCTTTTCCATCCTAATGGAAACAGCTATCGGCTGAAACAAGCAGAGGAAGTGGTGCGTTTCGGCCCGAATTTATTAGTCTTATATGTTTTGAGCATCATCATTTTTGGTATCAGTGCGTACTTCGGCATCGGCTCTGAATCGATTTCAGGCGAAGTGACAAAGCTGAATGAGGCTGCCTTTGAAAGTGGCAAGTTACTTGTAATCGCGGGGGAGTTGATTGCTGGGCTTTTATTTCCTTCTATCTTCTTGTTCCTGTCTTCCGTGATTTTTTGGATATTTACGGATACCAACTATTTGCGGATCGTAATTGTCCAAATGATCGTCTTTGTTATTGCTTTGTTTGAAAAAGCCGTATCCATTCCGCTATTTGTGCTGATGGATATCAACCAGAGCTCCAATCCCTTTTCCCTTGGGGTCATAAGTCAGCATCTGATCTCAAATGAGTTTTTTATCCGCTTTTTTGGAGAAATCACACTTTTTCAGCTGGTGATCATTTTGTTTCAATATTATTATTTAAGAAAACTCTCAGAAACGAATAAATATCTTATTATGCTTGCGATTGGGCTATTTTATATAGCTTCCTGGTTTGCGGCAGCATTATTATCCTACATAAAAGTCAGCGTATTTTTCTAAGGGGGTGTGGGCTTGAAAAAGTGGAAGCTATACGCACCCATTTTGGCTGCGATTCTATTTTTCGCTTTGAACGTCTATTTAATTGTCAAGGACGACAGTAAGGTTGAACGGACTGTTTTTGTAAAAGAATGGACAGAGGTTAAAAAGCAAAACATTACAGAAACCTTTCAAACGAAAGGGGTTATTAAACCAAGGGAAGAATACCCTGTGTATTATGGGAGGGAGAAAAAAGAGTTTCAAAAATTCCTTGTCCGGGAAGGTGACACCGTAACCGCAGGAACTCCGCTGCTTGAATATACCACTCCGGAACTTGATGCCGATAGAGCTGATTTGGAAGCTGAAAAGAGTCAAACTGAGGGAGAAATCGCCGGTATTGATGAATATATCCGCAAATTGGAAAGTTACCAGGCAACCATTCCGAAAGCAAGTCCTAAAAATGAAACGGATAAAGAGCTTGAAAGCGAACTCGAGCAAGAAATTTACGAACAGGAATCAGAGAAAAAAAAGTTAGAGGAACAAATTAAAACATATGATGCCAAGATTAACAATATGACGGACGGCGGTACTGGGACAATAGCAAGTGAAACCGACGGCGTTGTAAAGCATGTCGATCAGAACCTCGGTGAGGAACAGGGTCCCATCATTACCATTGCGTCATCACAACCGTGGATTGAAGGAGTCCTAAGTGAAAACCAATTGAAGAAAACGGAACCTGGCATGAAAATACAAATAACTTCTCCCGATCTGAAAAAGCCTATAGATGGGACTCTTGAAAGAGTCAATATCAATCCGACAGAAGAGCCGACTGTGAAAACGAAGAATTACTACTTATATAACGCGGTAATGGAAGAAGAGACTGACAAGTTGGTCAACGGTTCTAAGGTAGGTGTCTCAGTAATTACGGCGGAAGCAAAAGGAGTTCCCGCTGTCCCTGAACATGCAGTACAGCAGCGGAAGGCTAAGCCATTTGTCTATCGATTAACTTCAAAAGGACAGGTGAATAAACAAAATATAGCTAAGGGCCTTAGTTTTGATGGCAAGCAAGAAATAAAGAGTGGTGTTAAATTAGAGGATGTTGTCATCCTTGAACCGGATAACAAACTCCAAAACCATTCTTTGTTTATCACGCCGCTGGATATGAGCGAAATTAAAAAATCCTCGCTGAAGAAGCTGCCGAAAAAAGAGATCGTACGCTACCTTCTGATAGGGTTATTGGAAAAATAATATAATCTCCTCGAACAGCTAAGTTCGCGGAGATTTTTTTTCGAAGAAATAGGTTTTCTAAGATTTACATACGGGTAAATCCATTTACATAATTACTTTTTTAGGATAATATCTTTTTTGTGTTATTTTTTTCGCTTAATCTTAAACAAAAGAACGGGGGAACCAATTTTGTGGAGAGGTTTCCACTAGGGGTGAATTCAGTTTTGAAAGGGCTAAGTGTTTCCTGGTCCTAACCCGACAGCTAACCTCGTCAGCGTCTTTATAGGGAACAGTAGGTAGGAATGGTCACGCACAAAAGGCATGCCTGTGTCTTTACGTGCAAGAAATACATCTAACTTGTTTCCCTTACCGAGACAAAATGCTTTTGCAGCATAGAATTTTACAGAAGGTGAGGATCTAGATGAAGAAAATAGGATTAGCATGGCAGATTTTTATTGGCCTTGTGCTGGGGATTGCTGTGGGGGCGATCTTTTTTGGCAGCCCGCAAGTAGCAAATTATTTACAGCCCATTGGCGATATTTTTCTTAACTTAATTAAAATGATCGTGGTACCGATCGTTATTTCCAGTATCATCGTTGCGGTTGCTGGTGTCGGTGATATTAAGCAATTAGGAAAAATAGGCGGTAAAACGATTTTATATTTTGAAATTATCACGACGATTGCGATTGTCGTCGGTTTGGCAGCTGCCAACCTGTTCCAGCCCGGAGCAGGCATTGAAATGGACAAGCTGAATAAGACGGACATTGGCAGCTATGTGAATACTGCTGAAACCCAGGAGAGCCACTCGATGGTTGATACGTTTGTTAACATTGTTCCAACGAACCCTATTGCAGCTATCGCAGAAGGTGATATGCTTGCGATTATCTTCTTTGCTTTAGTGTTTGGATTAGGTATTTCAGCAATTGGGGAGAAAGGGAGACCGGTGCTTGCCTTCTTCCAGGGAACCGCGGACGCCATGTTTTATGTGACCAATCAGATTATGAAATTCGCACCATTCGGCGTTTTCGCCCTAATCGGTGTTACGGTTTCGAAATTTGGGATTGAATCGTTAATCCCGCTTGGTAAACTGATATTCTCGGTTTATGGGACGATGCTATTCTTTATTATTGTTGTGTTAGGGTCAGTTGCGAAATTAGTCGGATTCAACATTTTCACACTGATTAAGACGTTAAAAGAAGAACTGATTTTAGCTTATTCGACTGCAAGCTCCGAAACGGTGCTTCCAAAGATTATGGAGAAGGTGGAGAAGCTTGGCGTTCCGAAGCATATCGCTTCATTCGTCATCCCGACGGGGTATTCGTTTAACCTGGACGGTTCGACGCTTTACCAGGCATTGGCCGCTGTTTTTATCGCTCAAATGTACGGCATTGAGATGAGCATAGCCGACCAGGTTTCGTTGATGCTTGTATTAATGGTGACGTCTAAAGGAATTGCCGGTGTTCCGGGAGTGTCATTCGTTGTTCTTCTGGCAACGCTTGGAACAGTGGGGATTCCGGTGGAAGGCCTTGCATTTATCGCTGGTATTGACCGTATTCTCGATATGGCACGAACAGCGGTAAACGTAGTTGGAAACTCACTTGCCGCGATTGTCATCGCCAAATGGGAAGGCAAATTCCAACGTGATCCTAAGCCGCAGACCACAGAGATATTAAACGTAAATTAAACCAAAGACCAGAGCGAATAAATCGCTCTGGTTTTTGTTATGCAGAAAGTATAATTGTATAAAATGTCCAAACACTTGGAGTTTATTACCCAGACTCGGGATTTATTATCCAAACTCAGATTTTATTAGAGTTACTCTTGCCAAAGGACTTGGTCGATTTTAGTTGATGTTAGCCGGAAATTCGTTTTTGTAGCCAGGCTGGATTTTTGTAGCTAAAATTTTGATTTTGTAGCCGATTTGCATCATTTTGTAGCTGGAACACAGACTGTTGTAGCCGGAAATTCGTTTTTGTAGCCACGTTGGATTTTTGTAGCTAAAATTTTGATTTTGTAGCCGATTTGCATTGTTTTGTAGCTGGAACACAGACTTATGTAGCCGGAAATTCGTTTTTGTAGCCACGTTGGATTTTTGTAGCTAAAATTTTGATTTTGTAGCCGATTTGCATCATTTTGTAGCTGGAACACAGACTTTTGTAGCCGGAAATCCGTTTTTGTAGCCACGTTGGATTTTTGTAGCTAAAATTTTGATTTTGTAGCCGATTTGCATCATTTTGTAGCTGGAACACAGACTTTTGTAGCCGGAAATCCGTTTTTGTAGCCAGGCTGGAATTTTGTAGTTAAAATTGATTTTGTAATCGATTTGCATCATTTTGTAGCTGGAACACAGACTTTTGTAGCCGGAAATTCGTTTTTGTAGCCAGGCTGGATTTTTGTAGCTAAAATTTTAACTTTGTAGCCGATTTGCATTATTTTGTAGCTGGAACACAGACTTTTGTAGCCGGAAATCCGTTTTTGTAGCCAGGCTGGATTTTTGTAGCTAAAATTTTGATTTTGTAGTCGATTTGCATCATTTTGTAGCTGGAACACAGACTTTTGTAGCCGGAAATTCGTTTTTGTAGCCAGGCTGGATTTTTGTAGCTAAAATTTTTATTTTGTAGCCGATTTGCATCATTTTGTAGCTGGAACACAGACTTTTGTAGCCGGAAATTCGTTTTTGTAGCCAGGTTGGATTTTTGTAGCTAAAATATTGATTTTGTAGCCGATTTGCATTATTTTGTAGCTGGAACATAGACTTTTGTAGCCGGAAATCCGTTTTTGTAGCCAGGCTGGATTTTGTAGCTAAAATTTTGATTCGACGGGTTTTCTTTAGAAAAAATCATGTGAAATTAAAACGTTTTAGGAATTCAAAGAAATCTCTTCCTTCTGAATGCTGATATTTGGTCACAAAATAACTGTGCGATATTGGTAGAGGGATTGAATCTATCCTGACTTCGAGAAGTCTTCCTTCCATAAGCTCCCTTCTGACCGTTGAGATTGGCAGGAACGAGATTCCCAGTCCTTCTTCAATAAACTTTTTAGTTACATGGACCTGGCTAACAACCATTGTGCGAATGGCCGGGTGATTTTTTTTGATCGTCTGCAATAAATCATCCCAATATTCTGGATGGTTATGGGACATGATTCTGTAGGAGGCAAACAGCTCTTCCATTTCAATGGGCGGGCTGTTCTCACTGTCCCAGCCGTCATGAGGCGCCACTAAAATAACAGGATCTTCATATAAAGGCAAGCATGTAAGATCAGTGTGTATGGCGTTCATTCTCGATAGGCCCAAGTCTGCTTCACCGGAAAGAATAGCGGCTGGAATATCTTTTGATTCAAGCACCTGTATGTCAATGGAGATGTCGGGATGAATGCTCATATATTTTCTTAATATGAACGGCATGATGGAAGCGGCGATTAAAGGTGAGATCGCAATGGTAAGCTTTCGTGAAAATCCTTGCCTGAAATTCTCGAAATCTTTCATTCCTTCACTATGTATGGCAAGAAGTTTGCGTGCATGCGGCAAAAAGCGTCTGCCTTCTTCAGTTAAAACCACTTTCCGGCCACTTCTTTCAAAAAGCTTGCTTCCCAGATAGCCTTCGAGTAGCTTGATATGCACCGTAACAGATGGCTGTGAGATAAATAGCTTTTCAGCAGCCTGGCGGAAGTTTTCATAGGTAGCTGCTGTTACAAAGGTTTTCAACCATTTTAGCTCCATAGCGTCTCCTCCTGATTAAATTCATTAATCGATATCATGCTATTTATTTAATATTTATTATTGATTATAACACGTATAATGAGCCTAATAAGATGAGGAGGGAATTTATGGTTATAAAAGGCCTGAAAGGTATTCCGGCAGCTGAAACATCCATCAGTTTCATTGACGGTGATAAAGGAATACTCATCTATCGAGGACATGAAGCAAGCCGGCTTGCATTATCGTACAGCTTTGAAGAAGTAGCGTATCTGTTATGGAAAGAAAAATTCCCGGATAACGCAGAGTTGTTGTCTTTTAAAGAAGAGCTGGCATTGGCTAGGGAGTTGCCCGAGTACTTGGTAGAAATGTTGTATCTTTTACCTGAAAATATGGAGATCATGGACGTATTGCGCACTTGTATTTCTGCGATTGGAACAAAGGAATATAATTGGAAACCTTCCATTGATCAGGCAATTCGTCTGACTGCGATCATGCCGGTATTAATTGCTTCTCGATATAGAATAAACAAGGGCTTGTCTCCGATTGAACCAATGATGGATTTAGGGCATACTGCCAATTATCTCTATATGTTAACCGGAGAAATACCTACTAAATCACAAGAGAAAGCTATGGATGCTTATATGATATTAACAGCTGAGCATGGCATGAACGCCTCCACTTTCGCTGCCAGAGTGACCGCTTCCACCGAATCAGATATGGTCTCTGCTGTAACCGCGGCGATTGGGGCGATGAAGGGACCTCTGCACGGAGGAGCGCCGACCGCTGTCCTAAACATGCTCGATGAAATTCAGAAAGAAGAAAACGCGGAAGTCTGGATTAGGGAGAAGCTTGATAGAAACGAGAAAATCATGGGCTTTGGTCACCGTATTTATAAGACAAGAGATCCGCGGGCAGCTGCTTTGCAGGAAATTACGAGGGGAATAAGTGGAGATGAACACTGGCTAAGTCTTGCTAATTCAGTAGAAGAAAAAGCGATTTCGTTACTAGAGGAATACAAACCGGGAAGAAAGCTCTACACGAACGTAGAATTTTACGCAGCAGCGATTATGAAGGCAATAGATATGGAGGCGGCTCTTTTTACACCGACATTTACTGCCGCACGGACAGCAGGTTGGACGGCCCATGTGTTGGAACAATCATTAGATAACGCGATTTATCGTCCAGAATCGGTATACACTGGTCCATTTTATGTTGAATGATCTGAACAAAGCTCCCTGGCGATACCGGGAGCTTCGTTTTACCGTGATTGATTTAAACGAAAATTTCTATCATTCAAACGAAAAACATAATGATTTAAACGAAACTAGGGTTCATTTAAACGAAACCCCTAAGTCGGGTGCACAATCCTGATGAAATTGCTTGCTATCGCCCTATAAAACTTTATGAGACATATCCCCTTCAAAAATAATCTCCGGATGGCCGTCTTTCACAACGATTTTGGTTAAACTGGTATTGCCTAAGCTAGGTTTTTGCGTGAATAGCTTGTCGAGTGGCAGTTTTTTTATATACGCGTTCAATACTCTTAGGGTGATAGAGTGAGACACGACCATGACCGTGCCCGATGGATGCTTCTCAACAATTTCATTAAATGCCGAAACCACGCGGTCTATCACATGGGAGAATAATTCCCCGCTGTTGCGGTTATAAAGATGGGGCGTTTCCCAGAAGGCCTTATATTCCTGTTCATATTCTTTCTCTATTTCTGTACGAATTCTTCCTTCCCAGTCACCAAAGCCCATCTCCCGTAACGAATCATCCTGGATGATTGGGATGTCGCGGCTGCCTGTAATCAGCTCGGCCGTTTGATAGGCTCTTTTGCTAGAGCTGGAGTATATCAAGTCGATAGGCACATTTATTAGCCTGCGGCCAAGTGCGAGAGCATCGTTGATTCCTTCTTTTGTCAATTCTCCGTTTCCCCACCCCTGCAATCGTCCTTCAAGATTCCACTCGGTTTGCCCATGGCGTACTAAATAAATTGTCAGCATAACACTTCTCCTTACGTTAAATGTTGATTTTAAATATATTATAGTCTTTTTTCCAGGAGACGAGAAATGATGATTAAAAAGGGATATAAAGGGAATTAACTTAAGATGAGAAAAAATAGGAGGCGATTATTATGAGTCAAACGTATGAAGAATGTATACAAGCTTGTTTAGAATGTTTGGAGGCTTGTAACCATTGTTTTGACACTTGTTTAAAAGAAGAAGACGTTAAAATGATGGCCGAGTGTATTAGAATGGACCGGGAATGTGCTGACATTTGTATGCTTGCTGTTCGGGCCATGCAAACCGAAAGTCCTTTTGTTAAACAAATTTGTAAGTTTTGTGCGGATATCTGTGAGGCATGCGGCAATGAGTGTAAAAAGCATGATCACGAGCACTGCCAAAAATGTGCGGAAGCTTGCTTTAGATGTGCGGAGGCATGCAGAAAGATGGCGGCATAAGTAAGGAATGCGATGCAAGGGATATCTGAAAAAGCGTAAGTGAACACAAACTTTCGCTTTTTTTGGTAAGATAATTAATAGATATAGATGGACTATACAAATTCGTAGATGAAATCACCAAACGTAATTCGGAGGGAACGGGTGTAATGAAAAAGGATATTCTTTATATGCATATACAAGACTCTGAACGATTCGTGATTTCGTCCGGAATGAACTTCCGCGAATTTGCCTACTGTCTTCAGGCTCCACTATCGAATCTTTTACTTTTAAAGCATAAGTTCGATGATGGTGAGTTCAATAGAAATACCCTGATGGAATATGTGAACCAGGAAAATGTCAGGGACCTTCTGAAAGAAGATGTCAAGGAGTACGGGGATTTCTGCTGGATTGATTTTGAAGAAGAAAGAGGCCTTGATGATTTAGATAGTACTGAAATCGCTGAATTATTATTTTTAGGGCATTGCAAGAACCATCTCAGGCCGCCTTTTTATCGCAGGCTAAACAATGAATTTGTATATCTGGCGCATGATGACGGCTGGTTTAATAAAGTTTACTACCGATCCCTTGAGACGTATTTCAAGATGCTGGGTCATTTGCTTCCAATTAAAATGGAATCACTGCGCATGAAAAGGACGTGGCTCGGCAGGAGGAAGAGCAGCGAATATCCTCCGGTGCCTGCCGAGGTTTTTCATCAACTCATTCCTTTAATGGCAGAGGGCCTTGTATTTTCCTTTAATCAAGCCCAGCAAGCCAGGAACAGGATCGAAATCCCGGCTTGGGTTGTTGGTGATTATGTAAACATGGATGATATGGCGGATGGCTATGATGAAATCAAACATCAGAGCCCGAATGCCCTAATCGTTCTTCAGCATAAAACAAAAGAATGGTCGGTAACGTTAAAAAGTTAAAAAAGAGCATTTAACCCCGGAATTTTCAGGAGCCGGGGTTTTTCGTAATGTATTCGGGTTTAGTCCTTGCCGTCTTTCACATAAGATAGAAGTAAAAATAGTAAGGCTCTTCACCATAACTGGTGGTTTAATATTGATTAACGTAATATCTCAGTTAATTTTGCAACAAAGTTGATTGGCGAGGATATGCGAGACTCCTCGAAAATGCATACGCATTTTCTAGTGCGGTGCCTATTCATGGATGATGATTCAACGTCCTGAGGGAAAAGCAGGCCAGTTAACGGAACGTCGACTAAGATCTGCCACGTCCTTATGTCTTACGTCGACGCCAACACATCCTGTGTAAGTTCCGGAGGCGTGCCCTTTGCCGAGGAGGCTCCCGGACTGCCCGAGGAAAGCGAGCGCCTGGAGCGGAAATCAACGGATAATCCAAAGCTTAAACCACTTCTTTTGGTGAAGAACCAATAATAAAATAATAAGGATAATCCCGGAAATTCAATTAAAATAAGGCAATAGAAACTTTTCTCGTTTAGCCCGGAAAATGTTACAATAAGAAACGGTTAAGAGTATTGGGAGGGTAATTACATGAAAACGAAACTTGGTTTACTGTATGGCGGAAAATCAGCGGAGCATCATGTTTCCATGCAAACCGCTATGGCAGTCATTAAAGCGCTTGATTTAGAAAAATTTGCTATACATCCGATTTACATAACTGAAGAGGGCGAATGGGTAAAGGGCCTACAGCTAACCGGACCAGTAGAAAGCGTCAAGGAACTTGCTTTTTCCGGAGAATCGTCTATGGCGCCGCTCGTTTTATCAAACGCTTCCGTGTCTGCCGAAAATGGCAACCATAACGGCGGCTTTGATGTCATTTTTCCGCTCCTTCACGGACCAAATGGGGAAGATGGAACGGTGCAGGGCATGCTTGAGCTGCTGAATCTCCCCTATATCGGGAATGGAGTTCTTGCTTCTTCCGCTGGGATGGATAAAGTAATCATGAAAAATATTTTTGCGCAAGCGGGACTTTCCCAGGTGAAATACAATTGGTTTATCCGCTCCGATTGGGAGAAGGATCGTGATGCAGCCTATAAAAGAGTGGAAGATGAACTGGGATATCCTTGTTTTGTAAAACCGGCTAATCTAGGGTCAAGTGTAGGAATCAGCAAATGTACGACCAGGAATGAATTAGAGAAAGCGTTTGAAGAAGCGTTCCAATTCGATCGTAAAATAATTATTGAAGAGGGCATCGTTGCCAGAGAAGTAGAACTTGGGGTTCTTGGAAACGATGAACCGGAATGCTCGGTGGCAGGGGAAATTATTCCAAAAAAAGATTTTTACGATTACAAGGCGAAATATCAAGACGGCAATACAGCCCTTGTGATCCCGGCGGAAATTTCTGAAGCTGAATATCAATTGCTGAAGGAAATGGCTATGCAATCGTTTAAAGCCCTAGATTGTTCCGGTCTTGTCCGTGCGGATTTCTTCTTGACCAAGGATGGAAAGGCATATATTAATGAAGTGAACACCATGCCCGGTTTTACTCCTTTCAGCATGTTCCCGTTGTTGTGGAAGCACACTGGTTTAGAGTATCCTCAGCTGATTGAAAGATTAGTAAACCTAGCAAAAGAACGCCACGAGGAAAAACAAAAAATAAAACATACCTTTTAAAAGAACGGACTGAAGATGAGCAGAAGCAGCAGCCTGACAGCTTCTGCTTCTTTTCATTTATTTCCGGTAACCCAAAATACATATGCAAGGAGGATCAAAATGATCGCAAGAACCTTAAAGCAAATCCATCAAATGGCCGGAGGGTTAAATGATATATCAGAGCATGGGAATATTGATGTCAGGGGCGTATCTATCGACTCAAGAAATATTTCCGCGCAGAATTTGTTTGTGCCGTTAAATGGAGAACAGGTAAATGGACACCAATACGTTGAAAAGGCAATGCAACAAGGTGCTTCTGTCTCTCTTTGGCAGGAAGATGTCCCGAATCGTCCCGCAGGTGTTCCTTTAATTATCGTTAAAGATACATTGCAGGCTTTACAAAATTTAGCCGCCGAATATCGGCAACAATTGACGATAAAGGTAGTCGGAATTACCGGGAGTAACGGAAAAACGACGGTGAAGGATATGACAGCTGCCTTGCTTGGAACTACTTATAAAGTGCATAAAACCAGTGGTAATTATAACAACCATATTGGTTTGCCTTTGACGATTCTTTCAATGAAAGAGGATACGGAAGTTGCTGTCCTGGAGATGGGGATGAGTAGCAGGGGAGAAATCGAATTTTTATCCAAGCTTGCCCGTCCTGATGTCGCTATTATTACTAATATCGGAGAGGCACACCTTTTAGATCTTGGCTCTCGCGAAGAGATTGCGGGTGCCAAGCTTGAAATTATCTCGGGACTCAGAAGTAACGGGACACTTATCTTTCATGGAGATGAACCGTTATTGAAAAGCAGGCTGGAAGGTGATCAATTTAACAGGCGCCTTCTTTCCTTTGGGCGCAGTGATATGAACGATTTATATCCGTTAACGATTCAACAGGGTCAGGACCATACAAGCTTTACCCTCAAGAGTAGTGAGACGGAGTATACCATTCCGGTACTCGGAACCCATAATGTGTTAAATGCGCTTTCTGCCATACTCGCAGCTAAAGAACTGGGTGTCGAGGAAGAATTCATCCGCAAAGGACTCAGCAGTTTCCAGCTTACGAACATGCGAATGGAAATGGTTGAAGGATCGCGGGGAGAAAAGATCATCAATGATGCCTATAATGCGAGCCCGACTTCGATGAAAGCCGCGATAGAATTAATAGAAGGCATAACAGGCTACGATAAAAAGTATCTTGTACTTGGTGATATGCTTGAACTCGGACCGCGGGAAAAAGCTTTTCATGAGGATATCGGCGAGCTGATCAACCCGGATAAAATCAATAAAGTTTTTACATTCGGAGATTTGGGCGCAGCCATTGCGGCAGGCGCAAGCAAAAAGTTTTCTTCTGAAAATATTCTTGTTTTTCAAGATAAAACCGAACTAATTGAGGAATTGAAAAAGTATACAAAGTCAAATGATCTTATTCTGGTAAAGGCATCACGGGGCATGAAGCTGGAAGAAGTCGTACACGCTTTGCAAAAAGAAATATAATCTACTTAAAACCGGGAGGGGCCCAAGGGGACCCCTTCCGGTCTTTCTTTTCTTCTTCCAAATATAATGCGGTTGAATAAATTTATAATTATGGTACCGTGCTTTTATTGCATTAGACACGTTATAGTGGTAACATAATTTATATCTTTTGAAAGAGACCTTTCTTTATATAGTTCCTTTTAATAAAAAGGACTTATATTTTCATATAAATAGGCCACGCGTCTTGAACTTTTATTAAAGGCTGCTGACATGCGGTTTTTATTGCTAAAATAGGAAGTCTAAAATCATTGTGATTTTCTCGCTTCCGAACTCCCTCAACGCTTAAGGGCCTGTTTTGTATAAGAAAAGCTTCAGCTTTTCTTATTGCATATGGAATTATGGCACAGCAGCCCTCACCTGAATAAACCGACTAATTTATCGAATACTACTTTTGACATTTCCGTTTACTTGAGTTCAATTTTGGTTACATATACTATTGAACAGCCTTTTGTGTACGATTTCCATTTTGGGATAATTCCGTGCTATGGCTTGGTTCATTATGTTTTTCTTTCTGGTAAATCATCATTGAGTTCATTAATTTTTAAACTGTAGTCATTCTTTTAGGTGATAATGAGAAAACTTTTTCTTAAGAGAAAAAAATTTCTATAATACAAAGGAGCACGAAAAAATTGACATTGTTTAGCGAATTAGGATTAGACAGAACAACCATGAAATCCATTGAAAAAATGGGATTTGAAGAAGCAACTCCCATACAGGCTCAAACGATTCCGTTAGGACTCAAAGGCAAGGACCTGATCGGTCAGGCTCAAACTGGGACAGGGAAAACAGTCGCTTTCGGTATTCCATTAATGGAAAAAATCGATTTAAAGGACGAAAACGTTCAAGGAATCATTATCGCTCCAACACGTGAACTTGCCATTCAGGTTTCGGAGGAACTTTTCAAGCTTGGTTACGGAAAACGCGCACGTGTTTTAGCGGTCTACGGTGGACAAGACATAGACCGGCAAATCCGGGCATTAAAGAAAAATCCTCATATTATTGTAGGTACTCCCGGTCGTTTATTAGATCATATCAAACGTAAGACGCTCCGTCTTGGAGGGGTTTCTACGGTAATCCTTGATGAAGCGGATGAAATGCTGAATATGGGATTCATTGAGGATATCGAGTCTATCCTTTCTGAAGTTCCGGCAGAAAGACAAACCTTGCTTTTCTCAGCTACCATGCCTGGACCTATCCGCAAAATTGCCGAAAGGTTTATGAAGGACCCGGAAGTTGTACAGGTAAAAGCAAAGGAAATGACGGTATCTAATATTGAGCAATACTACCTTGAATTAAGAGAAGGTGAGAAGTTTGAATCATTGGCACGCCTTTTTGACATTCAGACACCGGAACTTGCGATCGTTTTTGGACGAACAAAACGACGTGTCGATGAACTTTCTTCTGCATTGAATGTCCGCGGTTATATGGCCGAGGGGATTCATGGGGACCTGAGCCAGGCGAAGCGTTTGTCTGTATTGAAGAAATTCAAGGAAGGCAGCATTGATGTCCTTGTAGCTACAGACGTTGCTGCACGCGGACTTGATATCTCTGGAGTAACACACGTCTATAACTTTGATATACCTCAAGATCCTGAAAGCTACGTTCACCGTATTGGCCGTACAGGAAGAGCCGGAAAGCATGGCGTGGCCATTACATTTGTAACACCAAGAGAAAGAGGACAGCTACAAGCTGTTGAACATACAACCAAGAAGCGCATGGAGCGCATGAAGACTCCAACGATAACAGAAGCGTTGGAAGGGCAGCAAAAAGCAGTAACAGAAAAGATTTTGAATACTGTTGAAAATGAAGATCTATCTCTTTATCTGTCTCAAGCTGAAGAGCTTCTTCAAAAGCATAATGCTGCCGATTTAGTAGCTGCAGTTCTAAAATCACTGACAAAAGAGCCTGATACGACTCCTATAAAATTAACAGAAGAATCACCATCGCCGATGAGACGCGACCGCAATAGATCTGGATCCGGATCTAGTTCTAACAGCAGATCGCGCAATGGCAGAGGGCCATCATCCGGCCGCAAGGATTATGGGAATAAACGAAATAACAATCGTAAACCGGGCGGGAATCGCAGTTTCGGTCAAAAACGAGAACAGTTTAATAAATAAGTTGGCTAAAAGAGCTCCCTGGCATCAGGGGGCTCTTTTTTTGATCAAGCAGCTGGTCGCCATTCCTGAAAGAAGCGAGTGTGCAGAAATAGTAAATATAGTATACTTTTTACGGGTTAAAAAAATCGTGAAAGAGAGGATACCGATACATGGCACCTCAAAAAGTAATTTCCGAAAAAGCATTAAAGGTTTGGCGACTTACCGGTTTATTTTATTCAATCGTATGGTGGGTCATTACAATAGCAGCTATCATCCTTACTTTTTTATTTGATTGGCCGGTGTGGGTACCAGCAGTGGTAGTTCTTGTAACCTTGTTACTAACATATCTATCCGTTTATCTTTTCCCGCTTATCAGATGGAAAAGGTGGAGATATGATGTCAGAGAAACAGAAATTGAAATTCAGAGCGGATTGTTTATTATCAAAAGGACGCTCGTTCCGATGGTTCGTGTTCAGCACGTGGATACAAGGCAAGGTCCGCTGTTAAGAAAATACGATTTAGCTTCCATGGAAATTTCCACTGCGGCTACGATTCATGAAATCCCTGCCCTTGATTTAAAGGAAGCGGATGATCTTCGCTTTTACATATCCAGAATGGCGAGCGTGGAGGAAGAAGATGTCTGAACCAAAGAGACTGCATCCTGTAGCTGCGGTGTTGAGTGCCATTAAAATGATCAAGGAGGCGTTGATTCCATTAGTCATCTTCTTTGTATTCGGAGGGAGCGATGAATCGGGCTGGTGGGCCAGCTTTGAGTTGATCGCGATTCCGGTTTTTATTCTTCTTTTCATCGGATATGGGATCCTGGATTGGCTGCGGTTCACCTACCGGGTAGAGGAAGGTGAATTGCGGATAGAATCAGGGATTTTTATAAAAAAGAAAAGATATATTCGCTTTGAACGAATTCATAGTATAGATAAAACAGAAGGCATTCTGCAGCGTTTATTCGGTCTCGTGAAGCTGAAGGTTGAAACGGCAGGGTCGAGCGCCGATCTTGCTGATGCTACTTTATCGGCCATTTCAAAAGACGAGGCAGAAAGAATCAATGACATTTTTCATGAACTGAAGAAGAAAGGCAAGATTTCTTTAAAAGACGAGAGTGAAGCTCAAGATGCGGAGTATCAGGGGTTAGAGGAAAACGTACAGGTACAGGGCGTTTTTCAGCAGTCATTTAAGGAATTGTTTATCATGGCCGCGACATCTGGCGGTGTAGGGGTGGTTTTTTCAGGGGCGATTGCCTTTTTCGGGCAATTCGATGAAATTATCCCCTATTCACGCCTTTTCAACGGCTTTGAACAGGTTGTTAAAGGGAGCATTTCCTTCATCGCTATTCTTGTCTTTTTTGGATTGATGTTTGCTTATGTGATTGCCACGGCAAGGATCGTCCTTAAATATGCTTTCTTTACTGTGAAGAAGCATGAGGATAAAGTCATTATTTCAAGAGGATTACTGGAGAGAAGACAACTGACAATTCCGCTCGAGAAAATTCAGGCGATTCGGATTGCCGAAAATTTAATCCGGCAGCCGCTCGGCTATGCAAGCGTGTATGTTGAGTATGCTGGCGGCTCTATCCTTGATAAGGAAAGTTCCAATGTCATGTTATTTCCATTGATTAAAAAAGAAAAAATCGAGAACTTGATCCAGACATTCATTCCTGAATATCAAATACATGTTCAAATCAACCCTCTTCCAAAACGTTCTTTTAAAAGGTATTTATTCAGGATATCGCTAATCATAATTCCGATTGCGGCTTTATGTTCGATTTTCTTGAGACCATGGGGCTTTTTATCACTTCTTCTTTTGCCGCTTGGTGCTTTCTGGGCTTATTTATGCTATCGGGGCGCTGGCTGGAATATTTCCAGCAATCAGCTGCAGCTGAGATTCCGCATCCTATCTAAGCAAACGTATATTTTTCAAAGAAATAGAATCCAAGCTGTTTATTCTGAGACCAGCCCCTTCCAAAAGAGGGGAAAGCTTGCTTCTATTTCGGCAGTCGTCAAATCAGGGGTAGGACCGCGAGTAGGAAAGGTAGTTGATCTCGAAGCAGCGGATTCAGAAACAATCAAGGAATGGTTTCTAGAGAGAAGAAACTAGCCTGCGGGACCTCACGAAGTAGTATCCCGGCAGACGTCACTTAAAACCAGAAATGGCTGATTTTCTTTTGAAAAAAAGACGCGAATACAATCCCGGCGGCCAATCCGCTGAGGTGTCCGACATGATTTATTTCTGGCTGCATAAATGTCATAATAACCGAAAGAGCGGTCAACGCATAAACGGTAACTGTATTTTGTCTGGACAGCCTTTTTTTATGAAACAACGCCATATATAAATAAAAGCCCAACACACCAAGTATCGCGTTGCTGGCTCCGATATGGCTGAAAGATAAAGGGTTTATGATATAGGTGGCCAGGTTTGCCGCAGTACCTACCGCCATGAAAAAGATGAAGAAGCTTATACGGCCGAGCATTCTCTCTAAAGTGGGAGCTAAAATGACCATTGAAAAGCAGTTGAGTAATAAATGGCTGAATGAACGATGCAAAAATATCGAGGTTATTAATCTCCACCATTCTCCGTCAGCGATAGCGCGGTTATATCCGGACCCTAGCTCGAAAATCATCTTATTAGGAAAAACAGGGAGCAAACTAAGAAGGAACAATATGATATTTAGCATGAGCAGGGTGCTGACTGCCGGATAAAGCTTAACGAATTGTTGAAAGCTTTCCGTTCTTGTAAACATATATGATCATCCTTTTCTTTTTACTGGTAGGGCCCCCCCGGGGCCCCATGATAGAAAGACTTGTACAGTACTTATATGCGAGAAATAAATAAATAGAAGGAAGGTAGCGATGATTAAAGGGATTGGAATAGATATTACTGAATTATCAAGGATACAGGCGATCCTAGGACGGCAGCCGAGGTTTGCGGAAAGAATCTTAACGGAGCGGGAAGCAAAGCTATATAAAGGGCTAAAAGGTCCGCGGAAAGCAGAGTTTCTTGCCGGCCGTTTTGCGGCGAAAGAAGCTTTCTCCAAAGCTTTCGGAACTGGAATTGGAGAAAGTATTTCATTTATGGATATTGAAATTACAACAGATCAAAATGGCAAACCGTTTATTCAAAAGCCGTTTTCAGAAGGGGTACACCTTTCCATTACTCATAGCCGGGAATATGCCGTTGCACAGGTGGTCATTGAAGAAGCTTGAGTAGAAAATTAAATAACTCGAAAGCCTTGTTTAACATCAGTTTTATACTGGTGTTTTTTCTTTGAGGCCAACACGACGTGAGTCAGAACGACGAAGACATAACGATGTGGCGATCTTAGTCGTTCTTCTTTATTTACAGGGCGCTTCTGCTTTTCTATTCATAATCAAAAGGGTTGTCTCATATACTCATATTGCTATAGGGAGACAAGGCCCGGTAAAAGATTCATTGCAGGAAAAGGCTCTCGTGAACGGCGCCGAATAAGCATCTAAGCGAGATTCGTATCAACCTCAATGTCTTGATCCTGCCTTTTCCTCTCCCTTTTACGTTTAAAAACCAAAAGGGGTTGAAAAGATGAAGAAGTTGTTAACGCTTTTTGCGGGGATCATGCTGATACTTGCCCTTTCCGCTTGTGGACAAAAGACGCAGGATGATGTAGTCAGTGACCTGAACGATAAGGTTGAAGAAATGAAAGGCTATAAAGCGAATGCTAAGATGACGTTGAAAATGGGGACGGATCCACAGGTTTATGATGTAGAGATTTGGCATAAAGATCCGGAATTTTACAGAGTGAACCTGAAGAACTCCCAAAAGGACCAGAGTCAGATGATTCTTCGGAATACGGACGGAGTCTATGTGTTGACGCCGGCGTTGAACAAAAGCTTTAAATTCCAGAGCGAGTGGCCGAACAACAGCAGTCA
The DNA here is from genome assembly GCF_918741275.1 of Bacillus sp. CECT 9360. GTDB lineage: Bacteria > Bacillota > Bacilli > Bacillales > DSM-1321 > Peribacillus. The sequence goes on along the minus strand of NZ_CAKKNA010000016.1, from coordinate 12,820 downwards.
GGCGTATTTATACGAGTCGCTCGTGAAGGATATCATCGAAGATAAAAGCGCGACCTTTATAACAACTGAAAAACATTTCGTTTTTGAGACAAAAACGCGGTATCAAAACAATAAGATGCTCCCTTACCAGGAGATCACTCTCAACAAGAAGAACTTGTCACCTGTCAGTGTGAAGGTAATGGATCCTGACCATAACGCATTGGTCACCGTTGAGTTTTCTAAAGTTAATTTTAATACTTCATTTGACAAGGATGCATTTGATATGAAGAAAAATATGACCGGAGCCCAATTGGAAGTAGATGTTATGGCGGAAGCGAAGGATAAAAGCTTTGGGGTTAAGTATCCTGCCTATAAAATGGATGGTGTGAGCTTAACAGAAGAAAAAGAGCTGGATATAGAGGATGGTACACGTGTAGTCCTCACCTACGAGGGCAAAAAGAGCTTTACGTTAATTCAGGAAAAAGCAGAGGTCGTCGAAACATCGCTTATTTCCAATCAGATTAACGGAGAACCGGTCGACCTTGGGTTCACGGTGGGGGCTCTGACGGACAACTCGGTTACCTGGACCGTAGGGGGAGTAGATTATACGCTTGCTTCTAAAGACTTGGCCCCTAAAGAAATGGTGAATGTTGCCCGATCCGTCGAAGAGGCGGCTGTTAAATAGTTCTAATTAAAAGTCTAAGGCCCGGTTCGAATTTTGTATGACGAATTGCCGGGTCTTGGTCTCTATGATGCTATGAAGGTAACGAGATGAATGGCTCCCATAAAAACTCTCCTTTATATGAAGAAAAAGTTTGTCTATAATCAGAGTGATAAGGTTTAACGGTTAAACTAAACCGATAACGATTACTTTGTGTGGGACAAGAAGGAAGGGTTACAGGTTGGAAATGGGAACTTACCACAGGGAAACATGGGCAGAAATTAATTTAGATCATATATATGAAAATGTTGCGAATATGAGAAAACACCTCCCTGCCGCGGTGAAAATATTCGCGGTTGTGAAAGCCAATGGCTATGGTCATGGGGACATTGAAACAGCCAACACCGCCCTTGAAGCGGGAGCTGATTATTTGGCCGTTGCTTTTCTTGATGAAGCGTTGGCGCTAAGGAAAAAAGGAATTCAGGCGCCCATACTTGTTCTCGGGGCTTCAAGACCTGAAAACGCAGGAATAGCTGCAGAACAGGATATCGCTTTAACAGTATTTCAAAAGGAATGGCTGGAAAGCGCCATCAAAGAAATTCCGCCTCATGCACCGCTTAAGGTTCATGTGAAATGCGACAGCGGCATGGGCAGACTGGGGATACGTACGAAAGAAGAGTTAGAGCACCTAGAAGACATGCTGCTGAATGAAAGCAAATTTTTATTTGAGGGCATCTACACCCATTTTGCTACGGCTGATGAATTAAACATAGAATATTATCAGAAGCAGCTGGCTGCATTTAAAGACATGCTTTCCTGGCTTAAGGTCCGGCCTGCTCTTATTCATGCCGCAAATAGTGCCGCTTCCTTGCGTTTTCATGATCAGAACTTTAATGCGGTCAGAATGGGGATATCCATGTATGGATTAAGCCCATCAATGGAAATGAAAGAAATACTCCCATTTCCACTGAAGCAGGCGATGTCACTTAAAACGCGAATTGTTCAACTGAAACAGCTGTCAGCGGGAGAAAGTGTTAGCTACGGGGCGACTTATACGGCGAGTCGGCCTGAATGGATCGCAACGCTGCCGATCGGTTATGCTGACGGCTGGCTTCGGAAGCTTCAAGGTCAGGAAGTACTCGTAAATGGGGAAAGGCAGCCGATCACCGGAAGAATTTGCATGGACCAGTGCATGATTAAACTTAAAGAAGAACAGCCTCTTGGAACAGAGGTGACATTGATCGGAGAGAGCGCGGGATCTTTTATCTCAGTTGATGAAATAGCAGAAAAGCTAGAAACGATTAACTATGAGGTCGTCTGTCTCATTTCTGCGAGGGTACCGAGGGTTTATCACCAATTGGGCAGGGTTGTTAAAGTAGTCAATCCGCTGCTGCAGTGAAATTCTAAGCGTTTTGTATAAAAAATGAATAAGAATCACACTTTTTTGCTGATAATAATATAGATTTTTGAATATACTCTTTGCATACAGATATTTAAATGGTAATATGAAAAAAGAAATATAATTAGGCGTGTAGTGATGGTGGAGGTGTATGTTTGTGTCTGAATCCAGCACAACGAGAGAGATATTAGTCCGATTACCTCAAAACTTTTTATCCGAGCTAGATGGGTATGTACGAGAAGAAAACGTAAATCGAAGCGAGTTAATTTATCGCGCGACTAAGAAGTACCTTCGCGACCGTAAAAAAAGAGAATTTCGCGAGTCTATGAAAAGTGGCTATATTGAAATGGCAGCTATTAATTTAACAATTGCATCAGAAGCTTTTTTAGCGGAATATGAGGCAGAACATCGCGTTGAACGATTAGTTAGCGGAGGTTGATCCGTTGATTGTTGTTAAGCGTGGTGACGTATACTTCGCAGATCTGTCCCCGGTCGTAGGTTCAGAGCAAGGTGGGACCCGTCCGGTGCTCATCATTCAAAATGATATCGGCAATCGCTTTAGTCCCACTGTGATTGTAGCGGCCATTACAGCGCAAATTCAGAAAGCCAAACTGCCTACACACGTTGAGATTAATGCAAAAAAGTATGGATTTGAACGTGATTCAGTCATCCTTTTAGAACAAATACGTACCATTGACAAGCAGCGGTTAACCGATAAGATTACTCATCTTGATGAGGCCATGATGCAAAAGGTGCATGATGCCTTGCAAATCAGTCTGGGATTAGTAGATTTTTAAAAGAATAAGAAAACAAGCTCCTGATTTGAAATCGTTTTTATTCATTATTGAACAATCGGGTCCATTTAAATGGTTCCGGCATCATGCCGGAGCCATTTTTTTATAATGATAAACGAATCAAGCAGGAAAACTGTTTCATTTGACGAATCAAACAACAAAATATTATAGTGAAGGCGTGGGAAATCAATAAATTTATTTAATCTTTCTTTTTTGTTTTCATTCATGTAGGGAAGGTTTTGAAGCAATATAATACAATATCAGCTTAGAAAATGTACCTGCGTTCGGAATTATTTATATGCACGGATGTGCTGGAATGGGAGGAAATTATGGATCAATTGGTTTACGGCTATATAAAGAAAAGCCAAAATGACATCCTGAATGAGTGGATGGAGAAAATGAAAGAAAAAGCGGATGAGCGGCTTATCAAAGTGGTCTCTGATGAAATGTTTGCACGGACAAGCAATGAGTTCATAGATATGATTGTTGCTAACATTGAAAGCAATAGTGAACAATTCTCATCGAAGCTTTTGGATTTTGCCGAAAAGGTTGTTCGGCTTGGATGGCCTCTTACATTTGTGAACGAGGGGCTGCGCGAATTTAATCGGATTGTGTTTGAAGGCATGCAGGAAAAAGGGATTGTGACGCCTGAAAATCAAATGGATATCGTATTTGCATTCGATCAATGGTCAACACCATTAAATAACGAAATTGTTCACATATACTCCCAAACGTGGGAAAAGACAGTCTCTCTTCAAAAAATCGCTTTACAGGAGCTCTCCGCTCCCCTAATTCCAGTCCTTGAAGGCATCACGGTAATGCCCCTCGTTGGTACAATCGATACGGAAAGAGCCAAACAAATTATGGAAAATTTGCTTACTGGCACTGTGAAACACCGTTCTGAGGTTGTATTGATTGATATCACCGGTGTTCCGGTCGTTGATACAATGGTCGCCCACCATATTATTCAGGCTGCGGAGGCTGTTCGGCTGGTAGGTGCTAAGTGCATGCTGTGCGGAATTCGCCCGGAAATCGCGCAAACTATTGTTAATTTAGGAATTAACCTCAATGAAATCGACACGAAAAACTCACTTAAAAAAGGCATCGAAGCTGCTTTACAATTAACAAGCCGTAAGATAGTGGAGGTGGAAGAATGAATATGAGAATCCCAATCTTAAAGCTTTATGATTGCTTGTTGGTCTCTATACAATGGGAGCTTGACGATGCTACGGCTCTTCAATTCCAAGAAGATTTATTGCATAAAATTCACGAAACAAGCGCAAATGGCGTTGTAATCGATATCACCTCCATTGATTTCATTGATTCTTTCATCGCTAAAGTATTAGGGGACGTGTTTGGCATGTCTAAACTCATGGGGGCAAAAGTTGTAATTACCGGAATCCAGCCAGCTGTTGCGATTACCCTAATCGAACTGGGAATAAGCTTGGATGATGTCATGACAGCATTAGACCTTGAAAAAGGCCTGGAGAAATTGCAACAGGAACTGGGGGATTAATATATGGAGTATCAATCCTTCGTGAAGATTATTAATGAATGGGATATCGTAGCTGCCCGCCAGCTTGGCCGCAACGTTGCCAAAGAACTGGGATTTGGCACCGTGGACCAGGCGAGGATTACGACGGCAATTAGTGAGCTGGCAAGAAACATATATTTATATGCCGGACAGGGAACAGTTGCCATAGAAAAGGTTTTTGAAGGCGGGAAGTCAGGGTTGAAGATTATCGCAACCGATGAAGGTCCCGGCATACAGGACATAAGAAGAGTAATGGAAGACGGATATACAACCTCCGGAGGCTTAGGAGCCGGCCTGCCCGGTGTAAAACGGTTGATGGACGACTTCGATATAGATTCTATGGTTGGGAAAGGTACAAAGATATACGCCACGAAATGGCTCCGTTAGGGGGAGACGGAATGGAGATTAGAGAGGACATGGAAGAAAGGTACCGTGAGGCTCTCTCTACGTATTTGAAAGATCAGACGGAGCAAGCGTTGTACCAGGGACAAAAAATCAGCAGAAAGACAATACAATATAAAATCTCTCCAGAAGAGATTATTAGTTTGCATAAAAGCATCTTGATGGAAATATGTCCGGACACACCTGACAAGGTGTTCCACTCCTTTGATTTTCTTCTTGAAATCATGATGGGATATGGAAATGCCTACAGGGAGCATCAGAGTTTGCGGCATCAGCAGCAAGAGCTTAAGTCAGAAATTGAAATAGCCGCCAATGTTCAGCATACTCTTTTAGAAACCGAGATTCCGGATGTTGAAGGCCTTGAAATTGGTGCAATCAGTGTTCCGGCTAGGCAAATGAACGGCGACTACTATCACTTCGTGCAAGATGAAAGCGAATGTATGGGAGTCGGCATTGCGGACGTTATCGGCAAGGGAATCCCCGCCGCACTCTGCATGTCCATGATCAAATACGCAATGGACAGCCTGCCGGATCATCGCCACCAGCCAAGCATTGTTCTCGAGAGCCTAAACAGGGTTGTTGAGCACAATGTTGATCCAAGCATGTTCATCACGATGTTTTACGGTCTTTATAATCCTCATAACCAGATCTTCTCATATGCGTCGGCCGGACACGAGCCAGGATTTTATTATGAGGCGAAAACGGGTGAATTTAAAGACTTGAATGCAAAAGGCTTGCTTCTTGGAGTCGATAAGAAAACAAAGTACCAAGAATACGAGAAAGCTGTTGAACTTGGGGATATGATCATTCTTTTATCCGACGGAGTGACGGAGTGCAGGACAAGCGAAGGATTCATCGAGCGGGAAACTCTCATTGAATATATACAAAAAAATATCCACTTAAATGCGCAGGAAATAGTAAATAATATTTATAAACAACTTGAAAAGCTTCAGCATTTCCAATTGCGGGATGATTTTACATTAATCATTTTAAAAAGAAACGTTTGATGCTGCGTAATCTGGGTAAATATAATTGGAATTGAAAGAAGAGGGTGGGTCAATTAAATGAATATTACGATTGATGTACAAGATATAAATTCAAAAGTAGAAGTAGAAGTTAAGGGTGAGATTGATGCATTCACGGCACCAAAGCTCCGTGAGACATTATTTCCTTTATCTGAGCAGGAGAACATCTCCATGGTCGTGAACCTTGCGGAAGTTTCATATATGGATAGCACAGGCCTCGGCGTGTTTGTAGGCCTGTTCAAAAGCGTACGTGCGCATAATGGCGAATTTAAGCTCGTAGGTTTGTCAGAACGCTTGCGCCGCTTATTTGATATAACCGGTCTTGCCGATATTATCGATATTAAAAGTGATGCAGAGGGTGGGTTAGAATGAGTGAAGCATACGATTACATCGAAATGAATATACCAGCTAAGCCCGATTTTATTGGAGTGATTCGTTTAACGCTATCCGGTATCGCAAGCCGCATGGGCTTCTCCTATGATGAAATAGAAGATTTGAAAATTGCGACTAGCGAGGCTTGTACAAACGCGGTACAGCACGCTTATAAAGGCAGTGAGGGCGAAGTGAAGATTGGTTTTGGCCTATATCCTGACCGTCTCGAGGTCATGGTGTCAGATAGCGGAAAGAGCTGTAATTTCGATGATGTAAGACAAGGTCTGGGGCCTTATGATAACGGCCAAAATGTCGAATTCCTGAGAGAAGGTGGCTTGGGCCTTTACCTAATCGAAACCCTAATGGATGAAGTGAAAATTCACGAACATGAAGGGGTTACGGTGTTTATGACTAAGTTTCTAGAGGGAGAGCAGGTGGAGATGGATGCAAAAACACTCTCAACCTAACCAAGCAACGAGAGATAAAGTAAACGAATGGATAAAAGCCTATCAGCTTCACGAGGATCAGGAAGCTCAAAGTCAACTAGTCCTTCATTATAAAAGTTTAGTCGAAACCATTTCAAGAAAATACTCTAAAGGCAGATCCTATCAAGAAGACATCGTTCAGGTAGGAATGATTGGTCTTTTGGGTGCTATCCGCAGATATGATGAGTCCTTTGGGAAAAGCTTTGAAGCATTTGCGGTTCCAACCATTATCGGTGAAATCAAAAGATTTTTAAGAGATAAAACTTGGAGTGTCCATGTTCCGAGGAGAATCAAGGAACTGGGCCCCAAAATCAAAGCAACTGTTGAAGAACTCACCACCGTCCTCCATCGTTCCCCAAGAATTGATGAAATCGCTGAGCATCTAGAAGTGGCGGAAGAAGAAATTCTGGAAGCGATGGAAATGGGGAAAAGCTATCAGGCTTTATCTGTCGACCATTCCATTGAAGCGGATTCGGACGGCGGCACGGTCACTTTGCTTGATGTATTCGGCAATGTCGATGATGGCTATGAAAAAGTGAATCAGCGTCTCGTTTTAGAAAAAGTATTGCATGTGTTGAGTGATAGAGAAAAGAAAATTATCCAATATACGTACCTTGAAAATTTAAGCCAGAAGGAAGCCGGCGACCGTCTTGAGATTTCCCAGATGCATGTGTCCCGACTTCAACGCAGGGCAATCAAAAAGCTGCAGGAAGCAATCAATGCGGAAGCCAACTCGGAGTTCGTATAATGATTAAAGAAGTGATAAGAAATGAAGAAATTGAGTTCTTGGCTTCTCAATCTTCAAAAAATGGAATGCCGTATTGCGGAGACGATTATTTCTTTATAAATACAAATGATTATTTTCTTTGTGTACTGGCAGATGGTTTAGGAAGCGGTCAATTCGCTTACGATTCCTCTTCAGCGGTAACGGAAATTGTGAAAAATAATCATAATGAAGCTGTAGAATCTTTAATGACCCTAGCCAATAATGTTCTCATCAATAAAAGAGGAGCAGCGGTATCCGTTTTAAAGCTCTATTATGATACGAAGGAGTTCGTGTACAGCTCAGTAGGGAATATTCGGTTCTTTCTCTATAATCCCGAGTCCGACAAGCTCGTATATCCGTTGCCGGTAACCGGTTATTTATCAGGCAGGAACCAAAAGTATCAAACCCAGAGATTTAAGTACGAGCCAAACGCGAAGTTTATCCTTCATTCAGATGGACTGCAGATTCAAGGCGCAAAATCGATATTAAAAAAGTATGGTTCTCTTGAGCAAAAAGCTAGGGTTATTTTAGAAAATAATACCCTTCACTCTGATGATACTACTTTTATATTAGGAAGCTTACTTTCATAAAACATGGAAAGTGAGCTTTTTTGTTTACAGATAAGAAAATATAAAATTTTCAAGATGTATTGATGTCTAGCTTCGACGTACAAGGATGTGACTTGCGCCGACGAAGACATAAGGACGTGGCGGTCTTAGTCGTTCTTCCTTTTTAAAAGGGGCTGGCATCCGTAAGGCATAATGATGTGGCGGTCTTAGACTATGTTCCTTATACAGGGCGCTTCCGCTTTTCTTATAACTACGCCTAATCTCCCCTCTTAAAAGGTTCACCAATCGGCGCGTTTTCTTTAGATTTTACAACTGCATGTGTTCGCTTCCTTTTGGAGATTTTGGTAGACTGTATACATGAAGAATATTTACTGGGGGAAATAACTTGATAGCTGTCGAAGATAAGGTAAAGATGCTTGTAGATACAGTTTCTGAGGAATTGTCGATTAAGAAAAATCAGGTACAGAATGTAGTTAAGTTGCTTCAGGATGGCAACACCGTTCCTTTTATCGCGCGTTACCGAAAAGAGTTAACGGGTTCGCTGGATGAAGTGCAGATCAGGTCGATCATGGACAGGTGGAATTACCTGGAGAGCCTCGGCAATCGTAAAGAGGAAGTAATTCGCCTGATTGAAGAGCAGGGGAAAATGACGCCCGAATTGAAGGGCCAGATTGAAAAAGCCGAAAAGCTGCAAGAAATAGAAGATCTATATCGTCCCTATAAACAAAAAAGAAGAACAAAGGCCACGGTTGCGAAAGAAAAAGGCCTTGAGGCGCTGGCAGAATGGATGATGCTTTTCCCTTTGCAAGAAAGCTTAGAAAAAAAGGCCAATGAATTTATTTCCGAGGATAAAGAAGTCTTAACAGCGGAGGATGCTCTCGCCGGTGCGAAGGATATCATTGCAGAGCAAATTTCCGACGACGCAGCCCTTCGAAAGTGGATTCGAGCCGAAGTTTTTAAAAAAGGTCAAGTCATTTCAGTCGTCAAGGATAAAGAGAAGGACGAGAAGAACATTTTTGAAATGTATTATGAATATGAAGAGCCTGTCCAAAAAATTGTTCCTCATCGTGTTTTGGCCTTGAACCGTGGAGAAAAAGAAGAAGTGCTGCGCTTAACGATCATGCCAAATGCAGAGATCATTTTGGCCTATCTTGAGAAGAAGATTATTAAAAACTCATCTTCTTCAGTTGCTCAGGCTGTCAATGAAGCAATAGAAGACAGTTTTAAACGTTTGATTATGCCTTCAATTGAGAGGGAAATACGAAAGGAACTGACGGAAAAAGCGGAAGATCAAGCCATACATATCTTTTCCGAGAATTTGCGAAACTTGCTGCTTCAACCTCCGCTAAAAGGGAAAGTAGTCCTTGCGGTGGATCCGGCTTACCGAACGGGCTGCAAGCTTGCGGTTGTTGACGAGACAGGCAAGGTATTGAACATAAGTGTCATCTACCCACACCCTCCTGTCGCTAAAAAGGAAGCTGCCCGCGAGAAGATGATCGCTTTACTTCGGGAGCACGCTGTAGAGGTAGTGGCGATAGGAAACGGTACGGCATCCCGGGAAACCGAACAGTTTGTAGCAGAGACGCTGAAGCAGCTGGATGCTTCGATATTTTATATCATTGTTAATGAAGCAGGTGCGAGCGTTTACTCAGCCTCTGATATTGCCCGTGAAGAGTTCCCGAATTATCAGGTAGAGGAAAGAAGCGCAGTATCAATTGGCAGACGCCTTCAAGATCCACTGGCGGAGCTGGTCAAAATTGATCCTAAATCAGTCGGTGTCGGCCAATATCAGCATGATGTCTCGCAAAAAAAATTATCAGAATCACTTACATTCGTTGTTGAAACAGCTGTGAATAAGGTTGGAGTCAACGTTAATACGGCATCGGTGTCGTTGCTCCAGTATGTGGCTGGTTTATCCAAGGCGGTTGCGCAGAATATCATTAAGAAGCGGGACGAAGAAGGGAAATTCATAAGTCGGAAAAATCTAAAGGGAATTCCGAGATTAGGAGCGAAGACTTATGAGCAATGTATCGGGTTTCTACGGGTTGTTGACGGCGAAGAACCGTTAGACCAAACATCCATACACCCTGAAAATTACGCAGCGGTAACGAAACTGTTAAAAAAGATAGGACATTCGTCACATAATCTTGGCAGTGAAGCGCTCAATAAAGAACTGCAAAATGTAAATATAACAGAACTTTCTAAAGAACTGGACCTGGGTGAAATAACATTAAAAGATATCATTGATGCCTTAATGAAACCAGGCAGGGATCCGCGCGAGGAACTTCCTAAGCCGTTATTAAAGCAAGATGTTCTGAAATTAGAAGACTTGAAAACGGGTATGGAGCTTCAGGGAACAGTAAGAAATGTAGTCGATTTCGGGGCTTTTGTAGACATCGGCGTTAAACAGGATGGGCTTGTGCACATCTCCAAGCTCAGTACTCGTTATGTAAAGCATCCGCTTGATATTGTTTCAGTAGGCGATGTCGTGACGGTCTGGGTAGAACAAATCGATAGTCAAAAACAAAGAGTATCCTTAACCATGCTCCCTCCCGAAAAACAAATCTAACAAATAATTGAAAGAACACCTTCCTATCGCTACGTAAGGAGGGTGTTTTTATGGGGACGCTTATAAATCCAAGCTTCCCTTTTTTATATAAAAAAACCAACATTGATTAAGCATTTTAACCTGATAACGGTCTTTCTCCAAAAAGGCTCTCATCATTTGATTCTGAAACCACTTAGGCATAGCTACCTCCCTAGATTCCCGAAGTTTAGTTATTTATATGTTATAATGGGTTGTCATGTTACAAAAACAGAAGGTGATTAACATGGATGATAGCGAGCTTCAGCTACTAGTGGAAGACACATCATTGAAGTATTTTTCAAAAAAGTTCAATCACAAAGCTACTTTTAACCCGCGTCTTCGAACTACTGGCGGCCGTTACCTGCTTCACTCCCATAACATTGAAATCAATAAAAAATATTATGAAGAACGAGGAATGGATGAGCTTATCGGCATTATTAAGCACGAGCTATGCCATTACCATCTTCATCTGGAAAAGCAGGGTTATCAGCATAGAGATGCAGATTTCAGAAAGCTTTTAAAGATGGTCGGTGCCCCTAGATTCTGTACCCCGCTTTCTGAAAGAGTTAAAAGAAAAAACAATAAGATCTGCCGATATCAATGCATTGAGTGCGGCCAAATGTTTGAGCGGAAAAGAAGAATTAATATAGACCGTTATGTTTGTGGAAAATGCAAAGGTAAGCTTAAGTTAGTAGAGGAAATCAGGGTGAAATAACGGATTATATGTTATGAAAAGAATTTATCAGAAGTACCTTGACTTTACATGGTAAGCTGACTATAATCATAAATGTCGACAAAATAACCGTAGCATTGTTGCAATGCGGTTTTGGGGACAGTTCATTCAGCTAGTTAAGAGTAGTTTTAGGAACCAATAATAATTATTCCGCAGTAGCTCAGTGGTAGAGCATTCGGCTGTTAACCGAACGGTCGTAGGTTCGAGTCCTACCTGCGGAGCCATTTTTTTAGGGAAGTACTGAAGAGGCGCCCCTGCTAAGGGTGTAGGTCGCGTAAGCGGCGCGAGGGTTCAAATCCCTCCTTCTCGCCAGTCAGTTTATCGATTGTTTATTATAATATGGCCCCTTGGTCAAGCGGTTAAGACACCGCCCTTTCACGGCGGTAACACGGGTTCGAATCCCGTAGGGGTCACTTGTTAAGCGGAAGCACCTTGAAAGTTTAAACTATCAAGGTGCTTCACTAGGTATACTTTAAAAGGTCCCGTGGTGTAGCGGTTAACATGCCTGCCTGTCACGCAGGAGATCGCGGGTTCGATTCCCGTCGGGACCGCCATTTAATTAATATGATAAAATGCTTGCGCAGAAGATGTCATCAGTGTTATAATCTATTTCTGTGTTAAGCGAAATGATGGGCTATAGCCAAGCGGTAAGGCAACGGACTTTGACTCCGTCATGCGTTGGTTCGAATCCAGCTAGCCCAGCCATATGTGAGCCATTAGCTCAGTTGGTAGAGCATCTGACTTTTAATCAGAGGGTCGAAGGTTCGAGTCCTTCATGGCTCACCATTTATATTTGTATGCGGGTGTGGCGGAATTGGCAGACGCACCAGACTTAGGATCTGGCGCCGCAAGGCGTGGGGGTTCAAGTCCCTTCACCCGCACCATTTATTCCCTGTTGATTTTAAGAGAGTAAATAGATATAATGGTAATTGTCGCTTTCGCGGTCGTGGCGGAATGGCAGACGCGCTAGGTTGAGGGCCTAGTGGGGGCAACCCCGTGGAGGTTCAAGTCCTCTCGGCCGCACTAAAAAGATGATATGCGCCCGTAGCTCAATTGGATAGAGCGTCTGACTACGGATCAGAAGGTTATGGGTTCGACTCCTTTCGGGCGCGCCAAATATACGGGAAGTAGCTCAGCTTGGTAGAGCACTTGGTTTGGGACCAAGGGGTCGCAGGTTCGAATCCTGTCTTCCCGACCATCTCTTGAAAAGCTTCATATTATTCTTTTTTTTAATGCGGGTGTAGTTTAATGGTAAAACCTCAGCCTTCCAAGCTGATGTCGTGAGTTCGATTCTCATCACCCGCTCCAACATATTGCTCTTTGAAAACTGAACAAAACAAAGCGCCAACGTTAATTTTAAGTGAGCACACACTTTAAAAAAGCAGCTAAGGAACATCGACTAAGTTCGTCACGTCCTGTGACAACGTCGATGCCAGCACATCCATGTGCAAGTGAGCAAGTCAAACATTCTTCGGAGAGTTTGATCCTGGCTCAGGACGAACGCTGGCGGCGTG
>NZ_CAKKNA010000015.1 GCF_918741275.1 Bacillus sp. CECT 9360 | reverse complement strand
GGGGTGAACAGTTTAGTTGACGAGATCTCACTCCCACGCACCCGTACGTTCTACCCTGGCTACTGAAATAATAGGTCCTATTAAAAAAAGGTCAACCAGTAAAAACTGGTTAACCCTATAATACGAAAGCACCCTGTAGTTTAACAACAAAACTTAATTTTTTTCTCTTTATCAAAAGGCTCTGTTAAAGAATAGTGTTGAAAGTCTAACATTTTTTCACAAATGATTTCCTTTGTTTCATGTTTTAAAAATTATTGTTTTACCGCTATCTTTTTTCAATCGCCATACGCAAGTTCGAGATGACACCAAGAAGCAATATTAACGAAATAACCATTTTTTCAAAAGGTGTTCCTAACAATTGTAGTATAAACCCAAAAGACCAAAGTACAACAAAAAACCAACTTATAACGGTTATACCTCTTTTGTATTTATATAATATATTTCCGCCAACAATTAGCGTAATAACTCCTCCGATAATAGAAATAATGATATTGATAATAGATATTGGTAGCTGAGTTGCGAAGGATTCAGACCGTCCACCATTAACCCATGTTAATGGAATAATGCCGCTAATAATAAGAACTTGGATTAAGAATGTCAAAGAGTAAAAACACATCGCCATAAATACAGCCGTTTTCATATTAATTTTTCTAAGTTCTTCTAACATACAATCACCTCAAGAGATTTGATCAAATAAAGTCGCTATTTATTACAAATAGATATTGTACCTAATAAGACAAAATTACCTCTCCGAGCATCTGTCACAAGAAGATACTACTATACATATTTTACCACAACTAAAATTATATCTTATATTTGAGTTCTTGAACTCCTCGTTAGCCATCCATGAAGCGGCAAAATCATCGCTGCACCACAGAGAATGAAAATATACTGAACTGTCGATACTGTTTCTAATCCAGTCAATCCAATCCATAGATCAATGAATTGTGGCTTTCCCCATTTTTTTTAACGAATGAGATGGGTTTCTTAGTTATTGTCTTTTTTCGGAGTTAGAGATGTTTATTTTCATGGTAGTTTTATAAGATAACAGCTTTCTTTAACAGAGCCATTTAGAGTTCTGTGTCCTTAATTTCAATGTGAAAAGCAATTATCTTATTCTTCAATAAAACGCCGAGATAAGGATTTTTTTATGATGTTTCTGAAAATAACATGATAAAATGGTATATGGGTATATATTCCAAAAATTAAAATACGGTGGGGGAGAATATATGGAAAGAACGGTTGAAATGGTTTTCAGCGATGAGATATTACAAAGGGGTGCCGCAATCTTTCAGGTGAAAACGGAAAGCCTGAAAAAAATTGGTGACTTCGAGAATTATGTTTACAGCGGCCATAGAGATGGAATTGAAGTCATCGTCCGCTACACCCACTCTTCGCACCGGAGCTATGAACTTCTGCAGGCAGAAAGCGATTGGGTTGCTTATTTAAAACGGAACGGCTCATGCGTATATGAGCATTTTACTTCCATAAACGGGCGATATATTGAACGAGTACAAGCAGAGGACGGAACAGAATTTTATATGAGCTGCTACGAAAAACTTCCCGGAAGCCAAGTCGGCTGGAGAGATCTAGAAAGAGATCAAGAGCTTGCGAGTAAATGGGGCGCAGCGATGGGGAAAATGAACAAGATTACAAAGACGTATCAGCATCCCGCGGGAATCTCGCGCCCTCACTGGGATGAAGAAGAATTGTTTGAAATAGAGAAAATCAAGCCGGATATCGATGCGAAAGTTATGGCCTATCGGGATCAAGTGGTCTCAGCTATTTCAAATCTTCCGAAAACAACTGACAACTACGGGCTTATTCATTCAGATTTGCACTCCGGTAACTTTCTTGTTCACGAAGGAGAATTGAATCTTTTTGATTTTGATGACTGTGCCTATCATTGGTTCGCCAGCGATATTGCGATTCCATTGTACTATATTGTTTTTCAGAGGGATTTACATATGCAAGAGGGGCGAGACGAATTTGCTAAGCGTTTCTTTACTAGGTTTCTAGAAGGCTATCGAAAAGAAAACAAGCTTGCAGAAGGGACAATTGAAGCGATTCCATTGTTTTTAAGGCTGCGTGATATTGTGCTGCTTTCCGTTTTGTACAAGAAATTCGACTTCTCCCGAATGACCGAGCATGAGAAGAATTTTTTTGAAGCGGTGAAAGGGCGGGTGGAGCGCCGGGAAACGATCATTGATTTAGATTCATTGCTTGCTTAATAAACAAGAATAAGACTTAATTACTAAAGAAGCCCGTTTCTGCTTATATTAATGCAGAGACGGGCTTCTTTTAGTTCCAATTTATACGGAAAGCTTTCCTTGTGGAAGCATTCTCGATGCCTCAAGGCGATTCCGCACGAGGATTCCCACCCAGCCGGCAATCACCGCTTTAATGACGCCAACGATGAGGAATGGAGCTGCCCCACCCGCGATAGCGGCTGTCCATGATAAAGAAGCAACGATTTTTAACCAAATGGTACCGAAAGTCAAAGTGATCACCATTCCGACGATGTTCGCTAAAATGGCGTTGGTCACGGTGAATTTTGTCTTTTCCAGAATAAGTCCGGTTAAGAAAGCGGTCGGAATGAAACCGACTAAATACCCGCCGGTCGGTCCAAAAATTTTAGAGATGCCGGCTGACATTTCAGCGAATACCGGAATTCCGGCTGCGCCGATAATTAAGTATAAAATAACGGCTAACGTTCCGTAGCGGGAACCTAAGATGGTAGCCGCCAAGCCGATTGCCAGTGTTTGCCCGGTAATTGGGACAAGCGGAAGCGGAATGTTTACTTGTGCCAGTATCCCGATAATCGCTGCAAATAGAGCAGTAATGATCATCATTCTTAATTTTTCTCGATTTTGTTGCATCTTCTTCCCCCTCAATGTAAACCTTTATTTATTTAAAGTTGACATATAATGATTTTAAGATGGCTTTTTCGTTTTGTCAATCGAAAAATATCAGTAAATTTCGAGGAATTCCTCTAATTTTCTGAATAATTTTTCATGTTTCTACATATTACATAAGGGAATAAATAAGATAGCTTGTTAGCACATGGAGTAAACATAGAAGGCAAATTATATGATTGTGCAGGAAAGAAGGATAAGCAATGGAAGGGATTTTATTTGCGTTGCTCCCTGCGGTTATGTGGGGAAGCATTGTATTAGTCAGCGTCAAGCTTGGCGGCAATGCCTATAGTCAGACATTAGGCATTACTTTTGGTTCGATGATCTTTGCTATTGTCATGTTTTTTATCAACAAACCTGATATGAGTGCAGTCGTATGGGTAGTAGGGGCCATCTCAGGGATTTCCTGGGCGGTCGGGCAGCTTTATCAATTGAACAGTGTCAAATATATGGGTGTTTCGAAAACGGTGCCCATCTCAACCGGAATGCAATTGCTCGGTACAACACTGTTCGGCGTTATCGTCTTCAAGGAATGGACAAACACTACCACCATCGTTCTTGGAGTAATCGCATTGATTTGTATTATCGGTGGTGTAATTTTTACCGCAGTGGGGAAAAAAGGAGAAGACGATAAAGATGAGAACTTCAAAAAGGGGTTGCTTGTACTCGTTGTGTCTTCACTTGGTTTTATCGGCTATGTGGTAATTGTTAGATGGTTTGAGATTGAGGGCTGGGCCGCGATTTTACCGCAGTCAATCGGAATGCTCATCGGAGCGCTCATTCTTTCTGCTCGTCACAAACCGTTTACAAAGTACGCGTTCCGAAATATTTTAACGGGTCTGATGTGGGCGATCGGAAATATTGGTTTGCTTCTGGCAAACCCAAAGGTAGGCGTGGCCGTAGGGTTTTCATTTTCGCAAATGGGCATCGTCATTTCAACGCTTGGCGGGATATTCCTTTTAGGAGAAAAGAAATCAAAAAGAGAACTAATTTTTGTAATCATTGGATGTGCGCTTGTAATTGCGGGCGGCGTTTTACTCGGTATGACAAAAAGATAAGGAGTGATCAGTTATGTATCAGGATTTAGAGAACAAGGTAGTTATCGTAACCGGTGGATCATCGGGATTAGGGAAAGCGATGGCTGAAAGGTTTGGCCAGGAAAAAGCAAAGGTAGTATTAACCTACCATTCCGACAAACATAATTTCCAAGAGATTATTGATCATATCAAGGCTGGTGGAGGGGATGCAGTTGCCATAAAAACGGATGTCACAAAGGAAGATGAAGTGAAAAAGCTGATTTCCTTTACCGTTGATACATTTGGAACCCTTGATATCATGATCAACAATGCCGGCATCGAAAATGAAGTACCGAGCGAAAAATTGTCCCTTGACGATTGGAACAAGGTGATAAATGTCAATTTAACGGGAATCTTCTTGGGCAGCAGGGAAGCGATCGCTTATATGCTTGACAAAAAAATTAAAGGGAATGTCATTAATATGTCCTCGGTCCATGACAGGATCCCATGGCCACATTTTGCACATTACGCGGCTAGTAAAGGCGGGGTGAAGATGTTGACGGAAACACTTGCACTTGAATATGCACCCCATGGAATCCGCGTCAATAACATTTCACCCGGAGCGATTGACACCCCAATCAACGCGGAAAAGTTTAATGATCCGGTGGCGAAGAAAGAGGTAGAAGCCTTGATTCCAATGGGCTATATCGGCAAGCCGGAAGAGATTGCGGCCTGTGCGGCTTGGTTAGGCTCATCTGAATCAAGTTATGTGACGGGGTTGACGCTATATGCGGATGGTGGCATGACCAAATATCCAGGATTTCAGGCGGGAAAAGGCTGATCAGGACAAGGGAGATTTACTCCCTTGTTTTTTTATGGCCCATTTTAGCCTCGATGCATGTATAATACTAGTTATTGGAAAGAATTTTCAGATAACGAAGGTGTGGGCTATGAAAAAGTATAAAGGTTATTTAATGGTCGTTGTTGCTGCTTCTTTATGGGGGATTTCGGGAACTGTTGCGCAACACTTATTCCAAAACAGCAGTGTAACGATGGGCTGGCTTGTTACGGTCAGGCTGCTCGGTTCGGGATTTTTGTTTCTCATGTTGGCTTTATTAGGGCGCAACAAGCAGGCTGTATGGGAAGTGTGGAAAAATAAATATTCGGCTTCACACTTTTTGCTATTTGGTTTATTTGGAATGCTGGGAGTGCAGTACACCTATTTTGCCTCTATAGATGCTGGCAATGCGGCAGTCGCTACCTTACTGCAATACGCCGCCCCAGTGATTATTCTGGGATATTTTTTGGTAAAACTGCGCACTGTACCGAATATGTTTGAAATTATAGCGGTTACGTTGACGCTTGCCGGGACATTTCTTCTGTTGACGGATGGCACACCGCAGACACTGGCTGTACCGAAGGCGGGTTTTATCTGGGGAATATTATCAGCATTTGCGCTGGCTTTTTATACGCTTTATTCTGGAAAATTAGTAAAGGAATATAACTCGATCATTGTCGTAGGCTGGGGAATGATGATTGGCGGCCTCGCTTTAAGTCCGGTGTATCCGCCGCTTTCATTTAACGTGGCTTCCTTGGATTTAACAACCTATAGCTTAATTCTATTTGTCATCATTTTCGGTACGTTAATCCCATTTTATTTATTCATTGACAGTATGCGTTTTATTACAGCGAAGGAAAGCAGTTTGCTGTCATGTTCCGAACCGCTGTCGGCTGTAATATCTTCTGTGCTTTTGCTCGGCATTCCCTTTGGTCTTTATCAGGGGATTGGTGCGCTATGCATTATCTTCATGGTAGTATTATTGACGCTAAAACCAAAGAAGTCTGCTGCTAGCGAAAGCGTTCAGGTTGAAGAGATGAACCTATAATTCAGAGGCGTAATATATGCAAAAAAGATGGGTAATATTGAGGGTATGAATTTGTGAGCGCTAATCCGAATTTACGAGCGCTAATCTAAATTTACGAGCGATGATCCGAATTTGCGAGCGATGATCCGAATTTGCGAGCGATGATCCGAATTTACGAGCGATGATCCGAATTTACGAGCGATGATCCGAATTTGCGAGCGATAATCTAAATTTACGAGCGCTAATTTGAATTTGCGAGCGATGATTCGAATTAACGAGCGATGATCCGAATTAACGAGCGGTGATCCGAATTTACGAGCGATAATCTGCATTTGCGAGCGATGATCCGAATTAACGAGCGATGGATCCGAATTTGCGAGCGATAATCTGCATTTGCGAGCGATGATTCGAATTAACGAGCGATGATCCGAATTAACGAGCGATGGATCCGAATTAACGAGCGATGATTCGAATTAACGAGCGATGATCCGAATTTGCGGGCGATGATCTGAATTTACGAGCGCTAATCCGAATTTACGAGCGATGATTCGAATTAACGAGCGATGATCCGAATTAACGAGCGGTGATCTGAATTTACGAGCGGCGATTCGAATTTACGAGCGCTAATCCGATGTGAAAGATTCTTAAAAAAATTTCACTCTCTCATGACGCTTGCCTATGCATCATCTACCTATTGAACATATCAGTATAGGGAAGCATAATATAGGCAACTTGAGGAGGAATACTGTGAATAACGAATTTCAAGGTTATCCTGTTAACCCGAATGATATGATGACCCGTCAATATGGTTATGGATTTGGGCGCAGGCCTTATGGTTATGGGCGTAGACCATTCGGACGTAGACCTTATGGTTTTGGGGCACCATTAATAGGCGGTTTCTTGGGAGGACTTGCAGCCGGGGTTCTGATAGGAGGACCTGGCGGCTACGGGTATGGTGGTTATCCTTATGGAGGTTATCCTTATTATGGCGGCTATCCATATTACTGGTAAATAAGTTACTTCAGTCCGGGCAGTGTTCCTGCCCGGTTCAATATTTCAATTACTAACAGAAGTTAATGATAGATATCTTTTCTTACTAGAGAATTTTTAACATGAAGATTATGAAAGATTCTAAAATGGAAAACAAAATCATCAAAAAGGGTATGATCGTTTTCTTCAAAGTGATAGTTTTCTAAAAAACAATCGATGATCCTGCTATCCTCGATTTGATCGAATAAACCTGATACATAAAATTGGTATGTGAATTTTTTATAAAGAAAATCATATCCGTTCGCCTCAAAGACATTTTCAACAGCTTTAGAATCCAAACATATTCTCCTTTCAAAAGGTCTATTTATTATTATTTCAGTGAGCGGGTTTTCTAAACAACTAGATTAAGAATCTAATGCACGTTTTTTTATAAAAATAGATGAAAACCCCGCCAAGGAAAGCCTTGGCGGGGTTTGGTCATGCGGAAAAGGTGTCATCATATTTTCTTAGCTTGATAAACCGATACGTGTTAAGGACGATTGCCTTGGACACTGCGTAGGTCGGTACGGCGAGTAACAGGCCGACAACTCCTGCAAGGCTTCCAGCCACCATCAAGAGCAGGATGATGGTTAATGGATGCACGTCCAATTTCCGTCCCATTACCTGAGGCGAAATCAGATTGCTTTCAATCTGCTGCACGATCAAAACGACTAAAACTACCCAAAGCGCCATCAAAGGTGAGTGGATAAAGCCAACAATCACTGCCGGCACCAGGCCGATAAACGGTCCTACAAAAGGAATGACATTGGTCAGCATCGAAACAAGCGCAAGAATGAGAGGGTAATCCAGATCGATGATTAAATATCCAATATAAATGAAGATCCCGACAAAGACGCTGACGAGTATTTGCCCCTGAATATAAGAACTAAGCGCTTCATCCATATCCTTCAGAACTTTCCTGCCTTCATCTTTATGCTGCTCCGGCACAAGCTTAAGGATTTGATCAGGCAGCTTGTCACCATCCTTAAGCATATAAAATAGGACGAAGGGGATTAGGACGATAAGAACGAGTATACCTGTAATCGCGGAAATAAAGCTGACTACATTGGTACCAATAGTTGAAACAACTTCGTTAATATATTCAGTCACTTTTCCTGTCAGTTCTTCGATGGAAAAATTATCGCTTTCCTGAAATCGGTTAACATATTCATTGTCGTTCAGTTCCATGACAGTGTCCCTAACTTCAACAGCATATTCCGGTGTATTTGCAATCAAGCTGCTGAACTGTTTCTGAAGGGGAGGTCCGATTACAAATACTAGTGAAACGATCAATCCGATCCCGATTAAATAAATAATCAGAATGGAAAGCGCTCGCGGGATATATCTTGCTGAAAAGTTCACGAGCGGCCGAAGTAGATAATATAGTACACCTGAGAGGACGATTGGTGTAAATAAGGTAGTCACCATAACGGCTATCGGTGTGAAAATAAAATTAACCTTCGATGCCAATAATACGATTAGCAATATTAATACAATTCCATAACCAATCCGAAACAATTTAGATTGCGGCATTTCATCAACTCCAATACGAATTAACAAGTTACAAAGCTGTTTTCATCATACAACATTGAAGATAAAAAGCAATGGTATGAGTGAGGGCGAGCTAATAAAAAAACAGGTGATAATCGTATGATTACACCTGTTTTAAGAGAAGCGATTTAATTGTACATAGCTGCCACTTGCTTTTGCAGCTCGGCGTTTTCCAGATATTCATCATAATTCACTTGCTTATCAACCAGGCCGTTCGGTGTAATTTCAATGATGCGGTTGGCGATTGTCTCGATGAATTGATGGTCATGAGTTGTGAAAATCATTGCACCTTTAAAGCTTACCAGGCCATCATTCAATGCCGTAATGGATTCCAGGTCAAGGTGGTTCGTAGGCTCATCAAGCATCAATACGTTAGAACCACTAAGCATCATCTTGGATAGCATGCAGCGGACCTTTTCGCCTCCGGATAAAACACCGGCTTTCTTTAGCACTTCTTCACCCGAGAAAAGCATTCTTCCCAGGAACCCACGAAGGAAGCTTTCACTTTGGTCATTGGGAGAAAATTGGCGCAGCCAGTCAACCAACGTTAAATCCTGGCCTTCAAAAAATTCGGCGTTATCTTTTGGAAAATAGGCTTGTGAGGTTGTAACTCCCCATTTAAAAGAACCCTCGTCAGGCTCCATTTCTCCGGCCAATATTTTAAATAATGTGGTCTTCGCGATTTCATCCCGTCCAACCAATGCGATTTTGTCGCCTTTATTCATGATAAAGCTGACGTTATCAAGCACTTTTACACCGTCGATCGTTTTCGATATACCCTCGACGCGCAGCAAATCATTGCCGATTTCACGCTCCGGTGTAAAAGATACGAAAGGGTAACGTCGGGAAGAAGGCTGGATATCATCCAGTGTAATTTTATCAAGCAGCTTCTTACGGGAAGTGGCCTGCTTCGATTTCGACGCATTCGCACTGAAGCGGGCGATGAAATTTTGCAGGTCCTTGATTTTTTCTTCCTTCTTTTTGTTGACATCCTGAGCTAATCGAGCGGCCAATTGACTGGATTCATACCAGAAGTCATAATTGCCCACATAAACTTTGATCTTGCCAAAATCAAGGTCGGCAATATGCGTACAGACCTTATTCAAAAAGTGACGGTCATGGGATACGACAATAACCGTATTTTCAAAGTTGATTAAAAATTCCTCAAGCCACTGGATCGCTTTAATGTCAAGATGGTTCGTAGGTTCGTCCAGAAGCAGGACGTCCGGCTTGCCGAATAGTGCTTGTGCAAGCAAGACCTTTACCTTGTCGCCGCCTGTCAGTTCAGACATTTTCTTATTATGAAGGTCCTCTTGTATACCGAGTCCTTTTAAAAGAATCGCGGCTTCCGATTCAGCTTCCCATCCGTTCAGTTCGGCAAATTCGCCTTCAAGCTCGGCAGCTTTCATTCCGTCTTCATCGGTAAAATCGGCTTTCATATAGATAGCGTCTTTTTCTTCCATAACCTTATACAATCTTTCATGGCCCATAATAACAACGGTCATGACTTCAAGTTCTTCATATTCGAAGTGGTTTTGTTTCAAGATTGCAAGACGCTCTCCCGGCCCCATATGCACGTCGCCAGTCTGAGCTTCGATTTCACCAGAAAGGATTTTCAGAAACGTAGATTTTCCGGCTCCGTTTGCGCCAATCAATCCGTAGCAGTTACCGGGGGTGAATTTTATATTTACATCTTCAAACAGCTTGCGGTCTCCATAGCGCAAGCCGACATTAGTAACAGTAATCATTTACGAGCATTCCTCCTAGACAATATCTTTAAATTATAACACGGAAAAGGGGAGACTGGAAACTGAAAACAAGTGTTAGAGACAATCAAATCTAAAAAATTGAAACTTTTCCCAATGTCCATTCGTTATATACATAAAGATAAAATCGCGGGGAGGGCATATTTTGGGAATGAAATGCAAAACGCTGTTTTTGGTGCTACTTGTTGTATTTCTTCTGGCTTCCTGTGATTTGATACATACTGAAGGATATCTGGAAAAGGAACAAGAGGTTGCGCTCATGGATGAGAACCTGGAACTTGAAGACAGAATCTTGGAGCTAGAGAATCGAATAGAAGGATTGAAAAAAACGCAGGCGACCGTTTCTTTGATCGATGAAGATGTTACGCGCTTTTTCCTGGCCCTGAAAAGTGGAAATGTCGATGAATTAAAACGGCGTGTAACAAAAGAGGTCGAAATCGAAGACAGCGGGATCCAATTTATGAATGGATCAGCGATTGATTACGGAAATAGGATTGGCAATATCGATATAAGTTACATACGATTGATTGATTATGAACTTAATAAGGAAAAAGGCAAGCTTGTTTACGAGTTTTTTTCTTCGGAGGACGATACAAAAACGGCAACAGTGGCCGTCGAGGTGGTACATAATCCTGAAGGCTGGAAAATAAACCACTGTAACATTCAATCTTAAATATTTTCCGGGAGCGCTGATGTAATTTCAGCGCTCTTTTATTTAGATAATAAGTATTTCAGTAAAAACCTCGTTAGAATATATCGGGAATTTTTCAGTTTTGTAGCGAAGAGCGTGGTTTTAGTCGCAGCTTTTTTCGATTTTGTGGCAAGGATCACTGTTTTTGTATCGGGTTTTTCAGTTTTTATAGCCAGTTCGAAATCTTTTGAAGCAAATTTTCCGATTTTGTAGCCGGATTCACTATTTCTGCATGTCAACAAATATTTCAATGAAAAACTCGCCAGAATATATTTAGCAACTCGGCAATTTTTGTCTTGATGGTGAATGGAAATAGAACAATAAGGATTTAAATAAAAGTACAAGGTTCTGACAGTGACCCTGCCAGAACCTCTGTAAAATCCCTTGCACCGTCAGCGAAATTTATAAATATAAAAGCGCATCATGGATATCACCCCAACCATAGGCTACCTCAGTTAA
The DNA here is from genome assembly GCF_918741275.1 of Bacillus sp. CECT 9360. Taxonomy (GTDB): domain Bacteria; phylum Bacillota; class Bacilli; order Bacillales; family DSM-1321; genus Peribacillus. The sequence continues at coordinate 74,627 of NZ_CAKKNA010000015.1, read as the reverse complement.
AGCAGAGCCAGAAATCAAAATTGATTTCTTATCGACAATTTTGCCTCCCAGGGATTCATAAAATTTGCGGCCCGTATTTTCTTCCAACGCCCATATGACCAGGTTTGGAAACCTGCTGTTGATTAACTCTTCGATAACAGGCTTTATTAGTTTTTTTCCAAGCCCCTTTTTTTGATACCCTTCCAGAATATAGATCGCATACACTTCAGCCATGTATTTGGGATCATTGGTTTGTTCCTCGCCGCCGCTTGAGAATCCGACAATTTCACCTTTATCATTTTCTGCAACAAAAACGATGCTTTTACCTTCCTCGATGATTTTTTTCCAGAAAACGAGTCTTTTATCGATTTCTAAGCTATTTAAATAGTCATCAGAGATGATGTTCTTATATGTAGTTTTCCAGCTGTTTACATGGACGTTAGCAATACCTTCTGCATCACTTACTGATGCTTTTCGAATGTTCACGATCTTTGCCTCCTTTACTTTTGACTATATCTTACCTTATTTAAACGGTTTTGTACTTTTACCAATTATTTAGGGTGCCAAGTAACAATTACCAGCACTTAATTTCGTATTCGATGTTTACGCTTGCTTGGTAAAGGTTAAAAAAATAGAGAAGCCGTTAGTTAAATAATTGGTGAAGACGAAAGGATGTAGACAGTAGATGAAATTAAAGGTAGCATTTTATTTTCCCGGGGGAGTAGAAATTTCACATGAAGTGGAAGGAGATGAAGATACGACCCAAATGATTAGCAATATCCAAAAGCACCGCTTTTATAATTTGTTTAAGGAAAACTCTCATTATGTCGTGGATACAGAGAAGGCAGTATTTTTTTCCGTAACGGATTTGGATGAATAGTGACTGGGGGGCGGCTAGTATAGCCGTTTTTCTTTAAGCTATACTTTCTGGATTACGATTTCTCCATCATCTTTGAAAGCAAGCAATACAGAAAGATAGCTAAACAGCATATAAATGGATTAAGTTTCAAGCGCGATGAGTGAAATCCTGCCCGAATTATTTTGCCAGCTCTTAGGAAAATGAGGTAATGTAAATAGGAAGAATACTTTGTGTACAAAAAGGAGATTCCTATGAAAATTGACATTTCAAAACAGCAATATGAACTTTTGGTCAAGCTCATTGAATATGGCATGTGGGTCGTGGATTCCGAAAATCCAGATTCTCCTAATGAAGATTATCGGGAAGTGGAGCAAACGATATTGGCAGGTGCTGAAGAGTTTGCGTTTAGCGACATTTTTCATAATGAAGAGCAAAATTTGTTAGAACCGTCACCAGTGCTGCAAAATGATATTTTTCAAATTCTCGATTCGTACGAGGACATGGTGTTTTTGGATAAATTCGTCTATTATATGGCCAGAAAAGACATTGAAACGGAGAATTTAACTCAAAATTATAATGAAGAGCAATATATGGAACGGTTAATGGAACTGGAAGACTACTATCATGAGCAGTTTGAACGCTTTGGTGTCTCGAAAGTGACAATTGGAGAATAATTTAAAAAACCAGCCCTTTATTAATGTAAGGGGCTGGTTTTTTGTTCATTAATCAGTTTTCCTTTAAGAATTGTTGCTTCGTAAACGCTAAAAAGTCAACTAAATCTTCACTGCTGGAAAATCCGGCCTGGGCACTTTTATCATTTCCCCCGCCCTTGCCGTTAAAAGAAGCTAAATGTTCTTTCAGGAACTGTCCACAATGAATAGGCAGACTGCCATTATGTGAAAGAATCAGCTTGTTATCCTTCCTCGTACCAAATAAAGCCAGAAGGTCGTGTTCTTTTGTTAGGAGTGCTGCAAGATACTGCAGTTCCTTTAGCGATTTATCTTCGAACAAGCGGGCAACGAGGCCACCACTGTTTTCCTGCAATAGATCACGGATCAAGTAAGAAGCATTTTCTTCAAAAAGCCTTTCGCGTTCTCCTTCTGCTTGCCTGTAATCCTGCTCTAATTTGTCGATGCGGCTGATAACGTCCTTGTGTCCAGTATTAAAACGGGAGGAAAGGGAGTTAAGAATTTCGAGCGATTCATTATAATGGGCAAGAGCCCTAATGCCACATTTAAAATAAATTCTGGTGAATCCCTTTTGTTTTTCAAGTTTTAAAATTTTAATCGTTCCAATGGATCCAGTGCCTTTGACATGGGTTCCGCCGCAGGGGTTATATTCAATACCTTCCATTTCGACAATCCGGATATTCTCTGTCACCTTGGGCGGCTTTACAACCGGCAGTTCATTTAGCTCTTCTTTTGTCACAAAATAGCTATCAATGCTTCGGTTTTCAAAAATCAGCTGGTTCGCTCGGGCTTCAATATCATTAGATTGTTGTTGTGTTAAGTCTGTCGTGTCAATATCTATTGAGACGACATCACTTCCAAGGTGAAAACTCATCGTTTCTGCACCAGCAAGTTCACGGCAAACAGCAGACAATAAATGCTGGCCGCTATGCTGCTGCATATGATCGAATCGGTGGTGCCAATCTATTTCGCATGTCATCTCACCTGTGCCTGGAAGCTTTAAGAGTTTATGAAAGATCGTATCGTCCTCTAACAAAACATCCAAAACCTTGATACCATCAATGGTTCCTGAATCTGATGGCTGACCGCCTCCTTCAGGATAAAACGCTGTTTCCGCAAGAGCGATTAGAAAGAAATCATCTTTTTCGATTACCTGATTAACAGATGTTACCCATTTCTGGAGGTAAGCATCCTCGTAAAATAACTTTTTCCCCATGGTCCGGTCCTCTTTCATTCATTTTATCGATAGTATAACACGACAAAGGGGTTCCCAATAGAAACAAAGAAATTAGTTAAAAAGGAATTTTAATTTTTTTGTAGAATGCCTAAGTTATCATGTTTTACATACTGGAGGATATTATGAAATTAAAAACGAAGCTCTGCGACATACTAGAAATCGAGTACCCGATCATCCAGGCTGGAATGGCAGGGGGACCGACGACAGCGGACCTGGTTGTAAATGTTTCTGAAGTAGGGGGATTAGGATCCCTAGGGGCCGCTTATATGTTACCAGATGAAATCAGGCAGGAAATAAGGGAGATAAAGGAGAGGACAGACAAACCTTTTGCGGTCAATTTGTTTTGCACAGATATGAAAGGTTCAATGGAAGGAGTTCGTGAATCTCAGCAGGTTCTTGATGGATTGCGAAAAGAATTAGGGTTTGCAAGAAGTAACCAAGATCTGAAAACGAATGATCTCTTTGAACAGCAGTTTCAAGTCTTGATAGAAGAAAGGGTCCCGGTAATCAGCACAGCATTCGGGGTTTTATCTCCTGAGAAAGTGGCTGTCGCCAAACGTCACAAAATCAAAATAACGACGATGGTAACGACAGTAAATGAAGCGAAGCTTGCTGAAAAAAGCGGTGCTGATATCATTATCGCACAAGGGAGTGATGCAGGCGGTCACCGGAGTACATTCGACATTGACGCTTATCCCAATGGAGCAAACATTGGCACCTTTTCTCTTGTGCCGCAGGTAGTTGATACGGTTACTGTTCCGGTTGTCGCGGCAGGCGGGATCATGGACGGACGCGGCCTTGTAGCAGCCCTTGCTCTCGGTGCAGAAGGTGTTCAAATGGGGACGGCGTTTCTAACGGCACTCGAATCGGGAGCGCATCCAGTTTATAAGGAGGCTCTTTTATCGAGTACTGAAGAAAGCACGATGATTACGAAAGCATTCTCAGGTCGGCCGGCTAGAGGAATCAAGAACAAATTTGTCGAATATTTTGAGGGAAGCGGCGTTTTGCCGGCAGTCTTCCCGACACAAAATTCATTAACGAATGATATACGGAAAGAAGCCGCTAGACGGAATAATCCAGAATTCATGTCACTTTGGGCTGGCCAGGCGACAAGACTGCTAAGATCTGATTCAGGTGCCGACCGATTGATCCGTTCCATAGTCATGGAAGCGGAAAGATTGCTTGGTTCGAATTAACGACTTGCATTCCGTTTTTGCGCTATCCGGCAAAAAATGATAGATTCTTATGTGTTGGAAATATTTATTGGTGGGTAAACTACATACAGACAGTTTTGCATCAGGCGGGAGGATACATGTATTTATGGCAAAAATAGAACCTGGTACCGTAGTTGAATTAGAAGTCGAAAGACAGTCTGATTTTGGTTATTTTCTGACTGACGGTAGTGAAGATGTTTTGCTTCACAATAATGAAATAGAAGAAGAAATAGAAATAGGCGACCTCGTTCATGTTTTCTTATATCACGATAAACAGGGAAGGATCACGGCGACAACTAAAATCCCTGAAATTCATGTGGGATCTTATGGATGGGCTGAAGTGGTCAACGTGAAAAGAGATCTGGGCGTTTTTGTGAATATCGGCGTTTCTAAGGATATTCTTGTTTCTGTTGATGACCTGCCAGCCTTAGGACATCTTTGGCCCGCAGTCGGTGACAAATTGTATGTTTCATTGAAAACAGACAAGTATGACCGTCTGTTCGGGAGGCTTGCCACCGAAGATATTATACAGGATATCGCTGTAGAGGCACCGGAAAAAGGAATGAGAAATAGTGCTGTTCAAGGGCATGTATATCGTCTGTTAAAAATTGGCTCATTTATGATTACATCAGAAGGATATCGCTGTTTTATCCATGAAAGTGAGCGTAAAAAGGAACCGAGGCTTGGAGAATTCGTTGAAGGAAGGGTAATCGATATCAAGGAGGATGGAAGCCTGAACATCTCCTTGATGCCGTTTAGACAGGAGAGAATGGCGGACGATTCTCAAGTCATCTATAACTATTTATTAAATAGGGGCGGTGCGATGCCTTATAGTGATAAAACAGCGCCGGATGATATCCAATTCCATTTTGGATTAAGTAAAGGCGCGTTCAAGAGAGCACTTGGTAAACTCATGAAGGAAGGGAAAGTGTATCAGGAAGAAGGCTGGACATATTCTTCAGACCGAAAATGATTTGAATATCAAAAAGCAGCGGGAGGAGAGTCCGATCCCGCTGTTTTTAATTTTTAAAATTAGGAGCGATTACTGAGATTTACGAGCGGTCCTCTGAAAATACGAGCGATAATTGAGATTTACGAGCGGCTCTCTGAAAATACGAGCGATAATTGAGATTTACGAGCGGTTCTCTGAAAATACGAGCGATGACCCAAATTTTAAAGCAAGTTTTCTTTATTAAAAGATTAAAAGTATTTTTTCTTTCCTTGGTCTTCTTTTAAAATTTCTACCGCTTCACGGAATCTCAAGGAGTGGACAATTTCACGCTCCCTTAAAAATCGCAGGGAATCGTTGATATCCGGATCATCGGAAATATCAATCAGCCATTGATATGTGGCACGCGCTTTCTCTTCTGCAGCGATATCTTCGTATAAATCAGCGATTGGATCTCCCTTTGCCTGAATGTATGAAGCCGTCCATGGTACACCGGACGCATTATGGTAGTACACTGCACTATCGTGATTTACATAATGGTCAGCAATGCCGGCATCCCGAAGCTGTTGAGGTGTCGCGTCTTTCGTTAGCTTCACTACCATCGTCGCAATCATTTCGAGATGAGCAAATTCCTCGGTTCCAATATCATTTAACAAACCAACCACTTTATCAGGAATGGAATACCGTTGATTTAAGTATCGGAGTGCAGCAGATAGTTCCCCATCCGCCCCACCGTATTGTTCAAGCAAAAACTTCGCCAGGGTAGGATTGCACTGGCTCACCTTCACCGGATATTGTAATTTCTTCTCGTAAACCCACATCTGCTATCCCCTCCTTAAACCTGCCATGGCCATGGGCCGCGGCCCCAATCCCAGCGGGGGCCTGGATCATTGCTTACTCCAAATTGCATCAAAGGACCGTATTTTGCTTCAAACACTTGTTTTAATTGTTTTGAGTAATCGGAATATTGATTGAATTGCTGCAGGGCGTTCTGATCATCGGGATGCGTGTCTAGGTAAAGTGTCAATTCGACTAGAACGAAATCGGCGGCCTGAATCTGTCTTAAGCTTTGATAATATTCATCATCAATATGTTTAGCCAAATTAAGTCTTCCTTTCTCTATATGGATTATCGTAATAGTCGTATAACGCTTTCCATAGCGTTCCTTTCATTAATGCTTCGTGAGGAGGGAATTGTTCCATATTAGGCGGTTGAAACTCCATATAAATGTTGATGGGTGTTCGATAATACTTTTTCCCGATCGGCGGACAGGGATCGAATGGACTACGAAAAGGCTTATATGCTTTAATGGGTGTAAAATCATCGGGGTGCTTGCTGTTCAAGGTGGTTTCCTCCTTTTTTAGAAAAATCAATACCACTTAATAGGTATGCAATAAATTGTAATATATGACGATATGGTCGTTTAGCCCATATATTAAAATCTAAATCTTCTATTTCATCTACTTCGAATATTACAAAACTGTTATATTCTAACCTTTCGTAATATAACGTTATCCTCCTGTTATCTTTGTCATCAGACTTTCACCTCCTTGTCCTTTGTTTGAAAAATAACTATGCTATGATAATTCTCGTTAGCTTTTAAAAAAAGCAACAAGGAGGTAACGACTATGAAGAAATCAATCTTGGCTTTCGCAGCAGTGGCTGTAATTTCAGGAAGTCTTGGAGCAAATGCATCCGCTCAGGATGTGAAAGTAAAAGATGGAGACACATTGTGGGGACTATCTCAAAAATATGAAACTTCAGTTGAAGAACTGAAGTCCTTGAATAACCTAACTACAGATACGATTCATTCAGGTGCTGTACTTAAGGTTTCCCAACAAAAATATCATACTGTAAAATCGGGCGATACCCTATGGAAAATCGCACAACAATACGGTGTGACAGTAGAAGACATTAAAGAAGTGAATAAATTAAATTCAGACCTCATTCATGCGGGCAAACAGCTTGCCATAGCAGAAGGTAATGGGGAAGCTGCAGCAACTCAGGCGGTCCCAACCGCGACTAAGGCTGTTAAAAAAGCATCTGAGCCTAAACCGGCTGCTAGCAGCAATGAATCCGCGCCTGAAGGGGCTAGGGAAATATCAGTGAGGGCAACCGCTTATACGGCGAGTTGTGAAGGCTGTAGCGGTGTAACCGCAACCGGAGTTGACTTGAAAGCTAATCCGAATGCGAAAGTCATTTCTGTTGATCCAAATGTAATCCCGTTAGGCTCCAAAGTATATGTAGAGGGTTATGGCTATGCCACTGCCGCAGATACAGGCGGAGCGATTAAAGGAAACAAAATCGATGTCTTCGTTCCAAATCAAAGCGATGCTATCAATTGGGGCGTAAAACAAGTAACAGTGAAAATTCTAAAATAAGTAAATGAAGGGACTGACACTGCTTTGGTGTCAGTCCCTGTTTATTATCCACTCTTAAATAATTCTTTTGTTCCCGATTTTCTTCTTATATAATAATGATGTTAGACTCCTAACTCAGGTACCCTCGTTTATAGCTTGCCTTCTTTTTTGTCTTCAACGTTTAATTTTCCGTATGAGCGAATTGCAGCACCATTTAAAAGAAAAATTAGGGGATGTTTTTGTTGAAAGAAGCTTATCAGTATTTAAAACAGTATTTTGGCTATGATTCTTTCAGGCGCGGCCAGGAAGAAATTATTAACCACGTGTTGAACGGCACGAATACAGCCGGCATCATGCCTACAGGCGGCGGAAAATCAATTTGCTATCAAATTCCTGCGCTTATTTTCCCGGGGATTACTCTCGTTGTTTCACCGCTGATTTCGTTAATGAAAGATCAGGTGGACACCCTTTTGCAAAATGGAATCTCTGCAGCATTTTTGAATAGCACTTTATCGCCGACAGAGGCGGATCAAAGAATGGCGGATGCAGCGAACGGTGTCTATAAACTGATCTATGTAGCTCCCGAACGGCTGGAGAACAGCTATTTTCTCGAAAAACTGAAGCGGCTTGACATTTCACTGGTCGCTGTTGATGAAGCCCATTGTATATCTCAATGGGGACATGATTTCCGCCCCAGTTACCTGAGGATCCAAACCCTTATTGAACAGCTCCCATCCAAGCCGGTTATCTTGGCTCTCACCGCAACGGCGACTTCAGCTGTCCAGAAAGATATTTGCAAAACGCTAGGCATCGTAGAAAATAATGTCGTCAAAACCGGATTTGCCAGAGACAACTTATATTTCTCAGTAGTAAAAGGCGAAAATAAATCCGCCTTTTTAAAAAAATATCTAGAGCAGAATAAAACGGAATCAGGAATTATTTATACGGCCACAAGGAAAGTGGCAGACTCGTTATATCAGACATTACATAAAGCGGGGATAAAAGTTGGCAAATATCATGCCGGCATGAATGAGAAGGAACGAAGCGCTCAGCAGGATGGTTTCCTTCAGGACGACGTTACTGTCATGGTCGCAACAAATGCATTTGGGATGGGGATAGACAAATCGAACGTCCGCTTTGTTATCCACTATCAAACACCAAAAAACATGGAAGGCTATTATCAGGAAGCGGGGCGCGCGGGCAGAGATGGTTTGCAAAGTGAGTGCATCCTTTTATATTCCCCGCAAGATACTAGGATCCAAAGATTTTTAATTGACCAGTCAAATCCTTCTAATGCTATGAAGGAGCAGGAGTTAAAGAAGCTGAACCTAATGAAGGATTATTGCCATACGGAAGGCTGCTTGCAGGCGTTTATTTTAAAATATTTCGGACAAACGGGTGTTGCTGATTGCGGACATTGTGAAAATTGCCTCGATCAAAGGGAATACAATGATGTGACGGTTGAAGCACAGATGGTTTTTTCCTGTATGATGAGGATGGGTGAACGATTCGGTAAAATTATGATCAGTCAGGTGCTTGCCGGTTCAAGGAATAAAAAAGTAACTGATTTTCGTTTTGATAAGCTTTCGACCTATGGACTCATGCGGAACCAATCCGCAAAATCAATCGCCGATTTTATCGATTTTCTGACGGCAAGAGAGTATATCGAGATGGGAAGCGGCCAATTTCCAGTACTTAAGCTGACGAACGAGGGGAAAAATGTCCTGCTTGGCAAGGAAAAAGTAATGCGCAGGGAAAGTATTCAACCGCAAGCACATGCTGCCGCTGATGATATCCTGTTCGAGAAGCTTCGGCTTGTCAGAAAAGAAATTGCTCAAGCTGAAAAGATCCCGCCGTTCATCGTATTTTCAGATGCCGCTCTAAAGGACATGTCAGCAAGGCTTCCGCGGACAGTGGACGAGTTTCTCGAAGTTAAAGGAGTAGGGAGCCAAAAACAAGAAAGATACGGAAAACCATTTCTGGAAGCTATTGCCGCCCATCTTCACGATAGACCTGAAGAAGCGAAGGCCCAGAAATGACCTCATAAATGAGACTGTGTTTATCATAAATATTTTACTGCCTACATGCGTATACTATATAGGTAAAGCGGCAGCGCGCCTCGCGTTCGCCTGAAAATGTTTATACTTTCTTGCTATACCTAAAATGAGGAGGTTACTCATGTACTTTGGCAAAAAGAATTCAGAGGAACCAGTAGTAATCATGGAGGACACAGTCGTATACGCCTGCGCATCGGAAGAGTGTAATGGTTGGATGAGAAAAGAATTTGCGGCTGATAATGAAACGTGCCCAATGTGCGGCGACAATTTAACAGAGGAAATTCGCGAGCTGCCGAAAATCCAAAATGAATACAATGCATTTCGCTAATACAACCTTTCATGTGCCACTTTTATAGTGGCTTTTCATTTTTCAAAAATAAACTTGACTTATCATAAAAAAGTTGATATAATTAAATTTCTGTTATCTGAAATATTTTCGGATGGACAGTGAGGGTAATTTAATAGGTGCGTTTTTATTAAAGTAAGCGGTACAGATTTTTTATAAAAAGAAATGAATGTCATCATGCAATTTAGAATAAGGTTAGTGACAAAGTTAGACATGTAACTGTTTTTCACCTCATGATTTGTTCTTCTACTTTAACTTACTTCTACTATTTGGACAGACTTGCTCCAAATCAGCTTTGACTTACAGTCCCCTTTTAATAAACATGTGCTTTAAAGCCGGAAAATCTGATTCTCACTGGCGCGGTCTAGGAACCGTATGGATGGGAGAGAGGTAGGGCTTTCATTGTTTTGGGTTAGGCGCGGAAATTACTCTCTTATCTTGAACAGCAGAAATTGTCGCTGTAAAAAGATTAATATGCATGCAAGTCATGCGGTGAGGGCTATCTTCGTAAAATGGAGATAGCCTTTTTCAATATACCTGAGTGTTTTATGCTATAATGAAAATGCATTTCTTTTTTCTCGTGAGCAATTTTTTATCTTGCTTCATCAAAGGTAAGGATTTTCTGGAGTATCCGATTCAAACAAACCAAAGGAGTGAGATGCATTGTATAGACGTAATAATGAAGAAGAAATCCCCCCGGAGGAAACCAAAGTATGGGAATGTACTTCCGAAACATGCAACGGATGGATTCGCGATAATTTCACTTTTAGTGACGAGCCCAGTTGTCCGCTGTGTAAAAGTGAAATGAAGGAAGCGACGAAAATGCTTCAGGCGATTAATAATCCGAGAATGAAATAAATATGGCAGGGCTGACTTAGAATTTTGGGTCAGTCCTTTTTATATGTAATCAATAAACTTTTTTCTTAAAACGACCGCCGCGGACCTCGTCAATATTCGCTACGGCAAAGAATGCGGAAGGATCATTTTTTGTCACGATCTCCTTTAATTTAGCTTCCTCCAGCCGGTTAATCACACAGAAAATGACTTTCTTATCATCACCTGAGAACCCCCCAACACCTGTCAAGTAGGTAACTCCCCGTCCTAACCGTTTAATGATCGTCGCACCGATTTGCTGGTATTCATCGCTGATAATCCAAACCGATTTGGATTCGTCCAGCCCCGAAATCGTCAAATCCATCGTCTTGAAGGCGACAAAGTATGCCAACAATGAATACATAGCCCGGTCCCATGAAAAGACAAAACCAGAAGTGCCCAGAATAAATAGGTTGAAAAACATAATGATTTCGCCGACCGAAAACGGCAGTTTCTTATTGACGAGAATCGCTAAGATTTCCGTACCGTCGAGTGAACCGCCATATCGGATTACGACTCCGCACCCTGCCCCTAGAATTATTCCGCCGAAAATGCTGGCTAGCAGAATATCGTGGGTAAGCGCAGACGTGTGATGCAGTAAAGTCGTTGTTAACGATAAAATGAACACACCGTATAAAGTAGAAAAGGCGAACGTTTTTCCAATCTGTTTGTACCCAATAAAGAAGAAGGGAAGATTCAGCAGAAAAATAAATGTCCCGAGTCTCAAGCCTGTCAAATAAGAGAGCATGATTGATACCCCTGTGATGCCGCCGTCAATGACCCGATTCGGGACAAGGAACATTTCTAGCCCGACGCCCATTAGGATTGCTCCAATTGTAATCATGAAGCCGCACTGCAAAGTCCTGCCCGCAGTAAGTTTGTTTTGCTGAGCCTGTTTATCGATGATTTCTGAAAGGTTCGTTGATGGTATGATTTCTGGCATGTTCATAGATCCCTCCAGGATTATTACTGTTTTAAAACTCATGCCATATATTGTTTCCAATTTATATGTTTTAATAGGAAATATATTTAAAAGTTGGGTGATGTCATGATTCATGAATATCGGATCTCAGTCAGGGCTTTAGTTGAATATGTCCACAGGAGCGGCAGCATTGATTTACGTTTCAGGACGAACACCTCCATGGCGGAGGGAACAAAAGTCCATCAAAAAATTCAAAGACAGTATGCGAAGACGGACCAAAAAGAACTCTTCCTGCAGACGATTTTCCCATACCGGGATATTCAGTTTCATATCGAAGGAAGGTGTGACGGTCTTTTATTTCATGACGGGATCGTTACGATCGATGAAATAAAATCAACCTCAGGTGAATTGGAACTCATAACTGAAGACAGCTATCCCGTACATTGGGCCCAGGCAAAATGCTATGCGTATATGTATGCGATTGATCACGGAATCCAAGAAATAAATGTGCAGCTGACATATGTGCAGGTTGATACAGAACAAATCATACGATTCAAGCAAACATATACAATGGAAGAACTGCGTCTGTTTATTCGGCTTATGGCGGAAGGTTACTACGAGTTTGCCCACTGGCAGGTCGTGCATATAGCGGAGAGAAATGCCAGTTTTCAGAGTGCGGAGTTTCCATTTGAAGGCTATCGCAAGGGGCAAAGGAAGCTTGCTGGCGCCGTATATAAAACCATTGCCGAAGGAAAGAGCTTATTTGCAAATGCGCCAACCGGTATAGGAAAGACGGTATCCACGATTTTCCCGTCATTAAAAGCGGTAGGAGAAGGGGTACTTGAAAAATTATTATACGTAACGGCCCGAACAACCACGAGACAGGCCGCCGAAGATGCTTTCTCGTTACTTGTCGAAAACGGTCTGTCCATAAAGACGGTCACGATTACCGCTAAAGAAAAGATCTGCTTTCAAGAAACTACTGTTTGCGGCAAAGCGCAATGCGAATTTGCGGACGGTTATTATGACCGGGTGAATCCGGCTCTTCTCGATATTTTGAAAAATGAGAATGTTATCTCCAGGGAAACAATCGAGAGTTACGCCCGGAAGCAAAAACTCTGTCCGTTTGAGTTTTCATTGGATCTTGCATATGTCAGCGATGCGATTATTTGTGATTATAATTATGTTTTCGACCCGAGAGTTTCGCTGCAGCGCCTTATGGAGGAACAAAAGAAAAAGACGATCTTGCTAGTGGACGAAGCCCACAATCTGGTAGACCGGGCAAGAAGCATGTTTTCAGCAGAGTTATTAAAGTCCGTTTTTCTACAGCTAAAAAGACAATATAAAGATAAACATGCAGAAATATTTACGACATCCAACAAGATTAATCAATTTTTTATTGATCTAAAAAAACGAAGTGAATCCGAAAAAGTGATCGAATTGACCGGCATTCCGGAAGATCTTTTCGAACTTTTGGAGCAATTTACTGACGCGGCGGAACAATATCTGTTGTTGAACCCACAGAATGACGCAGATAATCAGGAATTGCTGGAAGCCTATTTCAGCGCCCAGAATTTCATCCGGATTTCCGGGTTATATGATGAACGCTTCACTGTCTATACAGAAATCAGCCGTAAAGAGATGATGTTAAAAATCTTCTGTCTGGATCCATCAGAATTACTAAAGAAAACTTCAAAAAGGTATCGAACGGCCATCCATTTTTCGGCTACGCTCAGCCCGCTTTCGTTTTTTATTGACATGCTCGGCGGGGAAGAGAGCGACTATTCTATTTCGATCTCATCGCCATTCTCGCCTGAACAAAATGAAGTATATATTAAAAAGGTTTCCACCCGATACCGTAACCGGGAGTCATCGAAAAAAGATCTTGTAGCGATGCTTCAGTCCCTTTTGACCGGGCGAACCGGGAACTATCTTGTCTTTTTTCCTTCTTACCGCTACATGAACCAGGTATTTGAAGATTTTAACCAGGATGGCAGGTTCCAAACAATCATCCAAAACCCGGCTATGGATGACGCAGCAAGAACTGCTTTTCTAGCGGCATTTGAGCCAGGGAACGAATCGATCCTCATCGGGTTCGCGGTGATGGGAGGCATTTTTTCAGAAGGGATTGATTTAAAAGGCGATCGATTGAGCGGAGTAGTTATAGTCGGAGTCGGGATGCCGCAGATTGGACTGGAACGGGATATTATCAAGAACTATTTCGAATCGAAAGGAAAAAACGGCTTTGATTATGCCTATGTCTATCCCGGGATGAACAAAGTGCTCCAAGCAGGTGGCAGGCTTATTCGTTCGGAAGACGACCACGGACTTATCGTTTTAGCGGATGATCGGTTCTTGACGAACAAATATAAAAAAATGCTTCCCGAGAATTGGAGCAGCTTCACGATTATATAAATAGAAAATTATACCAGAAGTTATATAGAAAAGTACTCAAAAGTGTGGCCGACGTGTGAACAATTATTCTCACATGTATTGTTGTCTTTCTTTAAATAGGCTAAGATTATTTTAGTATGATTGAAGTCTTGCTAGAGAAAGGTGTTGTTAATGGACGCTAGTATTGTATCCTCCAATCCGATTTTATTATTGGTGGCAATCATCTTAACTTTTATCGCTACCTATACTGCGCTTGATTTGTTAACAATGCTGCAAACTGCAGAGCGAAATAAGAGATTCCTCTTTCTTGGAGCAAGTTTTTCTATGGAAATCGGAATTTGGACTTTGAACTTTTTGGGAGTTCTGGCCTTCGACATGAGTGGCGCGGCTACCTATAATTTGCCGGTTGCCATTTTATCGATCGTTCTGGGAATTGCGTTGACTGCGATGGGCTTTTTCACGGTTACTGCAGAAAAGCTCCGTTTGTCTAATGTAGTCATTTGCAGTCTGTTGCTTACCTTTGCACTGCTTTCCAATTATGTGATTGGAATGTATTCATTAAACTACAGCCTCGAGCTTCAAATAATGATGCTAATCGTGACTTTTGCCATCATTTTTACATTATTTTTATTTGCGCTTATGATTTTGTTTTATGGGAACCGAATGGGAACAGCCAATCGTCTCTGGTTTAAGCCGGTTTCCACCTTTATCATGACAGGTGCAATTGCACAAGGACATCTGTTATTGCAAAGGGCCCTTCCCGCTAATACACCGGTTAGAACGGTTAATCAGCTGGTCAATGACACACCCTTTATCGTATATTTAGTTCTATTTATGTCTATCGTCATATTGGCAGGGCTGCTGGGCTCAAGCGCGATTATAAGCAGGCGTCTTGCAAGAAGTGATCAGCATGTCAGAGATATCCGTTCTGCTCTCGACCAGTCGGCCATTGTGGCCATCACGGACTCAAAAGGGATTATTACGTTTGTGAACGATAAATTCCAGGAAATATCCCAATATAGCGAGGATGAGCTGCTTGGCCAGAATCATTCCATTATCAACTCTGGTTATCACCCAAAGAATTTTTTTACGGAGCTTTGGCAAACCATCACCAAGGGGCATACCTGGAAAGGGGAAATTTGCAATCGGGCCAAGGATGGTTCCTTGTATTGGGTTGATACGACGATTGTTCCATTTATGTCAGATGGCAAACCGTATCAGTATATTGCGATCCGGACGGATATTACCGCCAGGAAAAAAGTCGAAGAGGACTTAAAGGAATCATTGAAAGAAGTTAGCGATATCCATTATGCGCTTGATCAATCTTCCATTGTGGCCTTTACGGATGCAAAGGGGACCATCACCCGGGTTAATAAAAAGTTTTGTGATATCTCCGGGTACAATCGCGAAGAGTTAATTGGCCGTAATCACAACATATTGAATTCCGGGTACCATCCAAAAGCCTTCTTTGCAGACCTTTGGAAAACGATTGCCAGCGGCAGGGTCTGGAAAGGGGAGGTCCGCAATCGGGCTAAGGACGGTTCCTATTACTGGGTCGATACGACAATCGTTCCTTTCTTGGGGAATGAGGGAAAGCCTTATCAATACCTTGCAATCAGAAATGATATTACCGAACGGAAGAAGACTGAGGAAGCTCTTCGCCGCCAGGATAAGTTGGCAGCAGTTGGACAGCTTGCGGCAGGAGTCGCCCATGAGATCAGGAACCCATTAACATCGATGAAAGGATATGCTGAATTCCTTCAGTTGGATGAGAACGATCCGCAGCGGCAAGAGTTTCTCGACATTATCCTCGACGAAATCGAGCGCGTGAATGATATTGTAGAGGATTTTATGGTGCTTGCAAAGCCGCAGACTGTGAATCTCGAGACGAAGAATATCGTCCCGGTCGTTCGAAATGTGCTTTCATTGCTAGAATTCGAAGCAAGGAAAAGAAATGTCTATTTACATTTCGATTGCAAGGAAGAGGAGATTCTTGTTTCGTGTGATGAAAATCGCTTAAAGCAAGTATTCCTGAATTTCTTGAAAAATGGCATGGATGCTATGCCGAATGGCGGCAACCTTCAGGTGAGCATAGAGCTAAAAGAGGGAGAAGTTCAAATATCAATCGTTGACACAGGGGTAGGCATACCAGCGGATAAAATAAAAAGGCTTGGCGAACCGTTTTATACAACGAAGAAAACCGGTAACGGCCTGGGATTGATGGTAAGCTTTAAAATAATCGAGAGCCATAACGGCCGGGTCTTTGTCGAAAGCGAACTTAATAAAGGCACGAGTTTTAGCATTTTGCTTCCTGCTAAGAGTGCATAGTTTTGATTGTAAACAGGGATGGTGACGTCCCTGTTTTTTGGGCAGTTGGGACCTGCTTTCAGAAAAAGAATCGCACAATAGTACCGAGTTTTTTTAATGTTATATAAAAAAATCAAGCTCATTTAAAGAAATGGTAAACAATAGTTAAGAATGGGTGATTCATCTTCTTTTTTGCCCAAAAACTTGTATGATAGTTTTGTAATCCAAAATGGAACTATCGAGGAGGCAAAGGAAAAAATGAAAAATCTGAAACATTGGCTATTAGCTTTAATGTCTGCTTTCATGTTAGTAGGTGTTGCCACTGGTTGCAGCGAGGATTCCGAGACAGAAGATTCAAATACAGAGGAAACGGAAACAGAAGAGGGTACTGAGGAAGGCACTGAAGAAGGTACAGAAGAGGAAACCGAAGAAGAAGGCCAATAAATATAGCAGAAAGAAGCTGGACCAACAATGGTTCAGCTTCTTTCTTTATTTGCTCCGCTGCGTGGACAATTTTTTTGCATAGCTTTTGTTGTGGGATTATGCTAATTTGAATAATAGATGAACAACGTGGAGGATACATAGTCTTGGATAAACATATTAGGTTCAACCTTTTGAATTTACAGGGATATTATTTGTTTTCCTTTTTTGCATTGGGAAGCCTGACCCCTTTGTTGAGTGTTTACTTAAGTGAAGTCGAGAAATTAAACGGGTACCAAATCGGTACGATCATGTCAGTCGGACCGGTGATTATGATTGTGTTTCAGCCGCTGTGGGGCATGTTTTGCGACTGGACGGGGAAACCGACGAAAATACTCTCGATAACAACTCTGTTGGCAGGGGTCTTTGCGTTAGGGTATTTGTTCTTTGATCAATATTATTTAATCCTGGGTGTAGCCGTTTTATTCGGAATTTTTCAAAGTGCGATGATTCCTGTGTCAGATAGTATCTCGTTGCAGTATACAAGCAAGGTCAAAGCCAATTACGGGAATATACGATTGTTTGGATCGCTTGGGTTTGGGATTGCCGTATTTATTATGGGGCGCCTATCCGAGACTGATCTCGGACCGACGGTGATTTTTTATGCGACCTTTATCGCCTTGACGATTGGATCTCTGCTGGCACTCCGTCTTCCGAAGGAAAACGAGTCGGCAAAATTAAAGATTACACACGGCATTAAGGAACTGTTTAGAATTAAACGATTTTTAATTTTTCTTGCTGTCACATTCCTGATTTTCGGGCCTAACCTCGCGAACAACGTATATTATGGTCTGTTCGTTGAAGCAAGGGGTGGTACATATACCGGCATCGGCATCGCCTTTTTGCTCGCTGTATTATCAGAAATTCCGTTTATGCGGATTGCAGGAAGCTGGATCAGGAAATTGGGCCTGTTGCCGATTGCGCTGATAGCCGGCATCGCTTCTTTAGTAAGGTGGATTTTTTATGTTACACAGCCAGGCTTGGAGATTATCTATGCAACTTCGATCATCCAGGGATTTTCACTTGGACTGTTCATCCCAGCAGGTCTGCAATATATAAGGCGTATCACCCCGCAGCATATAACCGTGACGGCTGTGACTGTGTATTCCGCAATTGGCAATGGACTAGGAAACTGGTTCAGTACCTTTACGGGCGGAATTATCCTGGAAAAGATGGATATCTATAGCGTCTATCTCTTTTTTGGCATCCTGTCGCTGATGGGTATCCTTCTGACTTTATGGCTGATTAAAATGGAGAAAGACTTTCATTGGATTCCTTAATTTATAACGCAAAAAGCTGCCTGGTACTCAACCAGACAGCTTTTTTAGTTTAAAGGAAAAGAACCATGTGATCTTCATCATAATAGCGGCCATTCCATTTCATAGCATGTTTTTCTATTCCATATGTATGAAATCCTAATGATTGATAAAGGGAGGTTGCCACTTTATTCGTCTTAACCACCGTTAGATAAATCTGCTCTATTCCTTCCATTTCCTTGGCTTTCTCCATAATCGTTCTGACCAGCTGTTTTGAAAGCCCTTTTTTTCTGTATGCCGGGTCTGTATAGACAGCCATCAAACCCGCTTTATGCAGTACTTTCACTCGCGAATCCCTTACTAATGTTGCGATGCTCACTAATTGTTCTTCATCAAAAATACCCATCGTAAAGGCTTGATTTGTCGGCCTCAAACGTTCCTGAAAGCTCTGCAGAAGATCTGCCTGCTCTATGGTTTCTTGATAGGTGACCAGAAAATTTTCAGGGCTTTCCTGTAAGGCTTTTAAACGGAGCTGCACATATTGCTCCGCATCTTCGGTGTCGAGCACTTTAGTTAAAAATGATGAGGTCTCCATTCTTTCTCTCCTATAGCTTTTTTTATATTTACAATACATGAAAACTTTGATAAACAGTAGAGATAATTAAATTTTTGAAATATTAATATGACCTGAATAAGCTGTGCCTCCCGGGCAGCAGCCGAAAAGCCTTATAATATAGTATGCAAAGAGGGCAACTGCGCAATTATCAGTGTATGGCATGATCTGCTAGCAATATATGGGACAAAAATGGCTGACAAAACAGCGGAAAAAAGCGATAATGAAACAGAAGCAACAATGGATGAACCGCGGTGTAAGCTCCGGCATATACAAAGATATCTGAGTCAGAAAGCTATGAAGTATGGTTCTCTCGGCTCCTGGGTTTCAAATAGTGAGGGGAATGGTTATATGAACTACCATTGCTGTGCAACCTGCATACATTTTCGCGCTGAGAAAAAAGAAGGCAAGATGAGTTATTTTTGTTCGCGTCTTGGTTATAATACTCATACGACCTATCAGTTTAATTGTTGGGAACCGACTGATAAGGTGAAAAAATTGATGGAAAAGCGTTCTGGGGAATGACATTTGGAAGAACCTTCTTCTTGTTACCTGAGCATATTTCCTGTAATATAACTATATAAGCTGCGTTGTTCGTATAGCATAATAAAGTTTTAACCTTTAAGCTGTAATAGGGAGTTTTATATTGAAACCGGAATGGCGAGCCTTTATCACGGATAAAGGATATACAGGAACGTTTCTGCAAACACCCACTTTGAGGAGTGGTGGTTTAAAACTTTCTTAGTTGGCTACGGCAAGTGCGGCTTACATATTTTTAAATAAAATCCTGATATATGACTTACCAATTTAACTGTAGGGAACGTACTTAAAAAAGTAAAAAATGAGTCTAAACTCTTCTGGGGAATGACTTTTGGAAGAACCTTCTTCTTGCCATTTGCTCATCTTTCCTGTAATATAACTATATAAGCTGCATTGTTCGTATAGCATAATAAAGTTTTAACCTTTAAGCTGTAATAGGGAGTTTTATATTGAAACCGGAATGGCGGGCCTTTATCACGGATAAAGGATATACAGGAACGTTTCTGCAAACACCCACTTTGAGAAGTGGTGGTTTAAAACTTTCTTAGTTGGCTACGGCAAATGCGGCTTACATATTTGTAAACAAAACCAGTCTCTGTAACGGGGGCTGGTTTTTTTTATGTTTATTTTGCGGATAACAAATTTTTCATTTGGTGTTGAATTATGTTTTAATGGTTGTATTATAAACTGTCGGGAGTTGATCATTCTGCGTAGAAGTACAGTGAAAATCGTCACCATCCTGTCTATTTTATTCGGAGTATTATGGCTTTTCGGTTTTGGATGGGCGGTTCAGGATTATTACGGAGAACATTCAGAAGGTGAAATAGAGAATAAAGATACCAGTCATGTCCAGGAAATGGACAACCGGGAGTTTACTATCGTGGCATTAGGGGATTCATTGACAAGAGGTACTGGTGATGAAACAGGAAAAGGATATGTCGGGCTTGTTACAGAGGACATTCAGGATCGCTTTGAAAATGAGGTGACACTGCAAAATCTTGGAATAAACGGCCAGACTTCAGGGGAACTAAGGGAACAGGTCAAGCAAAGCGAGGTACAACGCCAGTTGGCTGCGGCAGACACGATTTTGATTACGATCGGCGGAAATGATTTATTTCAAGGAGGGCAAACCCTTATGGATCGCAACCCTAATGAAATAGGTAAATACCAGTCTGAATATGTCCGCAACCTCCATTCGATTTTTACAGATATCCGCAAAGCAAACAGCGAGGCGACGATTTTCTACCTTGGCCTGTATAATCCCTTTATCGAACTGGAAGACGGCAGTGAAACGAGTAAGGTCGTCAGGGAGTGGAATTATCAAGGCGAGGCTGCGAGTTCAAGTTTTCCAAAAACGGTTTTCGTTCCTACCTTCGACTTATTTCAACTATCGGTTAATGACTATTTATATACGGATAAATTCCATCCAAACCAGGAAGGCTACCGTTTGATTTCTGAACGGGTGGCTCCTTTGATCAAATGGGAGGAGAAGCAGCGATGAGCCGGGTCACGCTAGCAGTCACCGATTTACGGAAAACAATCAAAAGAAAAGAAATTATCAAAGGCTTAAGCTTTGAACTGCGAGAAGGAGAAGTGTTCGGATTTCTCGGTCCGAATGGGGCGGGGAAAACGACCACCATCCGAATGCTTGTTGGTTTGATCAAACCGACTGCAGGTTCGATCCATATTTGTGGCTATGATGTGAGAACGGATTTCACCAAGGCTATGCAGTATTTGGGCTGTATCGTTGAAAATCCTGAGCTTTATCCTTTTTTGAGCGGCTATGATAATTTATTGCATTTCGCGCGGATGCTTCCAGAAGTGGATGAACGAAGAATACAGGAGGTGGTTTCGCTTGTCGGAATGGAAGCGCGGATTCATGACAAAGTCAAAACCTATTCCCTCGGAATGAGACAAAGACTTGGCATTGCCCAGGCCTTGTTAAATAAGCCAAAGGTATTGATCCTGGATGAACCGACAAACGGGCTCGATCCCGCGGGCATCCGGGAAATGAGGCAATTCATCCGGGCGCTCGCGGAGCAGGAAGGGCTAAGTGTCCTCGTATCCAGCCATTTATTAAGTGAAATTCAGCTGCTCTGCGACCGGGTTGCAATCATTTCAAAGGGTGAAATCATTCAGGTGGATACGGTAGATAATTTGCTGAACAAACAGGAAAAAATCATTTGGAGACTCGAACCAATCCGAAAAGGAAAAGAGGTTTTAAGCCGATATACCGAAGTGATTGAAATGAATGATGAATATCTTGTCACTCCATATGAAGAAAAACAGGCTGCTAACTGGAACCGGGAATTAATCGAAGAAGGCGTTCAGGTTATGGAAATGAATCGTAAATTACCCGCGCTGGAGGAATTATTCCTAGAACTGACCGAGGGAGGTGGCGGGATTGGCTAATCTTATTCAGAATGAAATGATGAAGCTGCTCGCCCGAAAACGCCTCCAGGTCATTGCAATCATCGTGGGGATATTAGTTTTATTGTTTACATATGCCCAATATAAGCAAGTCGAAGAACAGCGGGAGAAGCTTGGGACCTCTGACTGGAGGGCGGCCTTACAGCAGCAGATCATCGATATCCAAAATCGGCTAGGTTCGAGCAGAATGTCAGATGACTGGCGGGAACAGCTTCAGGTCAGTCTGAAGCAGCAGCAATATTATTTGGATCAAAACATCAATCCAACAGAGCCGGGAGCCCCTTCATTTGTAAGAATGTTTATTGAAAATTCGAGTGATTTATTTATCCCGCTGCTAGTCATGATCATTGCAAGCGATCTCGTTTCCTCGGAGCATAGTCTTGGTTCTGTCAAACTGCTATTAACCAGGCCTGTGAAACGTTGGAAAATTCTCCTGAGCAAGTATATAACGTTGCTTCTGTCCATATCTGTTATCATGGCAATGGTCGGCTTGTTGGCTTACCTCATATCGGGGATTATTTTTGGCTATAAGGGGATAAACGCCCCGGTTATTACCGGTTTTTCGGTTGAAGGCGGAAATCTCGATACAAGTCAGGTTAGGCTTATCAGCCAATGGGAGTTTATCATGATGGATTTTGGGCTTGTCTGGTTCGTTGCGGTTGTCGTGGGGACACTTGCTTTCATGATTTCGGTATTGATAAGAAGCACCGCGGCAGGGATGGGAGTGATGCTCGCTGCCCTTATTTCGGGTGCTATCCTAAACGAGATGGTTTCATCGTGGGAATCCGCGCAATACCTGTTCATGGTTAATTTAAAGCTGACGAACTATTTAAATGGTGTAGCCCCGCCTATAGAAGGAATGACCTTGCTTTCATCGATGATTGTTTTACTTGTCTGGTGGGCGGCGGCACTTATGGTTTCATTCGCGGTATTTACGAAACAGGATGTTTATTAGTTCACAATTTTTAATGGTGTGAAAGAGCAGCTAAGATTTTTGTTCAGTAGTAGTTAAAAACTTATAAAAAAAATCTGTCCTTTTATGGACAGATTTTTTTTTGCCATTCAAGATGAATAACATAATGCGTACAGGGTAAGGAAAGTAATAGATCGTAATTTGTCTCTTTTCGTATCATAACTGCGTCTATGGAAAACAATAAAAGCAATGTTGTCCGTAAAAGGAGGATGAAAAATGGAAGATCACCATTTAAGTGAGAAATTTATTCCCGTCACCTCTGTAACGAGCGGAGACGGTCAGTCTGTTACAAGTGATATTTATTGCTTGCCGATCCAAATCGTAAACGTCTGTTATATCGGAAACCGTGAAAAGTCTTCTGATTGGGTACTGATTGATGCGGGAATGCCCCGTTCGGCAGACGAAATAGTAGGAACGGCAAAGGAATTATTTGGTGAGGATGTTCCGCCCAAGGCGATTGTTTTGACACATGGCCATTTTGACCATGTCGGTGCTTTAATTGACCTTGTGGAACGTTGGAATGTCCCTGTGTATGCCCATCAACTGGAAATGCCGTATTTGACTGGAGAAAAGGATTATCCTAAACCACACCCTACAGTCGAAGGGGGCATGGTCGCCAAGATGGCTGGCCTATTCCCTAATCAGGGAATCAATTTAGATGAGCATGTACACGAACTTCCTTCGGATGGGTCAATTCCGCATCTTCCTGGTTGGAAATGGGTTCATACGCCTGGTCATTCCGAGGGACATATTTCGTTGTTCCGGGAGGAAGATCGCGCCTTAATTGCCGGAGATGCATTTGTCACGGTCAAGCAGGAGTCGTTATACAAAGTGATAACACAGGAAAAAGATATACATGGACCGCCAAGGTATTTTACGACCGATTGGAAAGCCGCGAAACAATCAGTGGAGAAGCTCGCTTCCCTAAAGCCATCGGTGGCAGTGACCGGTCATGGTCTTCCGATGTCAGGAGAGGAATTGACTGACAGTTTGAACAGGCTGGTACGGAATTTTGATGCGATTGCCAAGCCCGACTACGGAAAATACGTAAATTAACCCAGGAGGAGAACAACATGAGCGAGAAAGAACAACAGCAGGCAAATTCAAGCAAGATAGCTGGAAGAACGTTTGAATTCGAGGATTACAACAGGGACGATGAGGTGTCCTCAGGTCTTGCCGTGACGCATGAGCAAATTAGTGATAACTACACTACATCAGCACTTGATAGTGCCGTGGAAAACATGGAGGAATCTAAAAATCAGAATGAAAACAACTCGTAATTAGGCGAACTGCCATCCCTGCAGTTCCAAGATTTCATACAAATAAAAAGAATGGCGGAGGCTTCAGCTCTTTACCATTCTTTTTTATTTGTATATATGGACTTTTTCCGATAGGTGAAACTCGATTAATGTGAGTGGTTGTGGTGATGCATCCGGAATTCATTTTGTTCAATCATTTTATAATGTTTTTCATACCGTTGAATCATTCTATCACCCATTTCCTTCGTGAGCATTCCAAATTCCACATATTTTCGAATTAATACTTTTTTCTTTTCCAAAACATCTTTATGCAACACTTTAAGTTCCGTTTTCTGCTTTTCTGTCAGTTGTATATTCTTTTGTTGGGGAGGAGCTGCAAGAGCGGCGCTGACACTCGCTCCAAACACCAATGCAAAGGCAGTAAAGATATAAAGCAATTGTTTCTTCATATTCGCTGTCTCCTTTCAGAATTAACATTTATTTTCTGTCAATAATGAAGAATTATGTAAGTGAAATGAAGATGCTTTCCTGTAGTGGGGTATAGACCAAAATTTGGATATCACCGAAATATCGGTTATATCACCGATATTAGAGATATATCGCCGAAAATTGAGATATATCAACGAAACTTCGAATATCACCGAAATATCGGATATATTATCGGAATTAGAAATATATCACCGAAAATTAAGATATATCATCGAAATTTCAAATATATCACCGAAAGCAGAAATATGCACGCCTCCGAAAAATGAAACCTATGACCGAAACATGGGATATGTACCCGAAATTTATGATATGCCCGATATTTAAGAAATATGCCCGAAATCTCAGGTATATGCTCGATATTTGAGATGTATGCCCGAAATCTGAGATATATGCTCGATTAAAAATATATGACCGAAATAAAGGAACTGGACATTCAAAAAACATGGGCACATATCGCCCATGTTTTTTGAAATTATAGAAGGTCTCCATCTGGAGGGCCTTCCCCCATCAGCCTTTTATGAATCCAAATGGCTGCCTGTGAGCCGTCTCCCATGGATATCGTGACCTGTTCGGAGTGGGCGATTAGGTCTCCGCCCGCCCATATGCCTGCAACACTTGTTTCTTTTGTACGTGGGTATACAAGGACATGGTTTTTCTCATTTAGTCTTACGCCGGCTTGTTCGGCCAGCTCGGAATTCATTTTGTTTCCGCTGAAGCCTGTAAAGCCTCGTTCTGCCTCGATGATTTTCCCGCTGTTCAGTTCGAATCCGATAAGGTCTTCCTTATCATCGAGAAGAACTTTTGAAACCGATTCCTTAATCACTTGGATATTATGCTTGTCTAAATCTTCTGCAATGGCAGCTTCAACAGGGGCTTGTTCATGATTTATGAACACGATATCATCCGACCAGTAAGTCAGGGTGATTGCCATATGGGCGCCGGTATTTCCGCCCCCTAATACTACCGTTTTCTTTCCGGTTACTTCGTAGCCGTCACAATCCGGACAGACATATATATTTTTGCCGAGACATGGAAACAGGTTCTCAATATCAGGCAGCTTATCCACAAGGCCGGTAGCCAGAAAAACGGTTTTTGCTTCATATTCTTCATTCTTCTCTGTTTTCATTTTAAAGGAACCATCGAGTTTCTGTAAGTTGAGTACTTTGTCTTCCACGAAATGGACACCATATTTCTCGGCATGCTGTTTTCCGAGGCGCCTTATTTCTTCTCCGCTTACTCCATCTGGCCAGCCTAATATATTATGGTAACATTTACAAACCGTCGAACGACCTTGATTGGAATCAATCACCAAAATATTATGGTTGTATCTCCCTAATTGAATGGAAGCTTGCAGACCGGCAATGCCCCCTCCGATTATAATGCAATCCGCTTTTTTCATTTTTTCGCAGCACCTCGATTGTAGTTTTCATCGCATATTTCAAAAATATACCACTATCACTCCGTCAATAAACTACCTTCTAAAAATGTGTCGGACGGAATATATAAAGAATTGAAAGGGAGGGATTAGATGACATTCAAGCAGGATGCTTTGTTTGAGCATAGCTTTTGGCTGCAGGTTCTTGGTGACCATTCTAGATTCATTTTAGAAACCCTGGCCCCGGTGGAAAGGGAAGACATACAGAAAGCCGAGTATTTTAAACAAAATTATGACTCATTGTTGAACGGGCTGCGAGAAATTCCAGAGGACCAATTACTCACTTTTACGCAAAATGTGAAAAAGCTGACGGAACATTTCCGGGAATTCAAATTATCTTTGATAAGAAAACATCTAACAGGAAAATTAAAAATGAATATGACTGCGACTTTTATCAATCATATGGTGAATGAGCTGGAAGAATATTTAAACATTATCAGTTATCTTGAAAAAGGAGAAAAGCCTCCAA
The DNA here is from genome assembly GCF_918741275.1 of Bacillus sp. CECT 9360. Lineage (GTDB taxonomy): Bacteria > Bacillota > Bacilli > Bacillales > DSM-1321 > Peribacillus. Next base: position 48,497 of record NZ_CAKKNA010000015.1, on the reverse strand, counting down.
TTTTTCATGAACTGCACCACCATCTCTTATGGCTCGTGGATGCTGCGGGCCATGCCGGGACGATCAATGACAAGATGGACAGTGTCGAAAGGGATATAAAATATAAATCTGCGGCCTTTACGAAAAAGTTTGAGGATTTTTATTTGAAAGCAGTCGAGCTGACCGGTTATTTAAGAACGAACCTGCACAAATTTCCGGCGTTAGAAAAAATGAACAAAGATGTCAAGCTGGAGATGAGATTATTTAGGATGTTTTTAGAGGAACTGGAGGAGTTGGAGCTAACTGAACAGGTGTTGGGAACTTTCTCAGCGCTGATGGCTGACCACATGTCAAGGGAAGAATGCTACTATTTAATGAAGTTGGCTGAATCCACTCAAACTGAGCCGCCTGACTGCAATCCTGCTAAAAAACGGGTGGAAAAGTAAAGAAAAAGGAGGCTGGTTTCATTCCGGCCCCCTTTTTGTGAAAACTATTAGATTTCCATCCATTCGGTACTCCAGTTCTGTATTTCCTTGATAACCGGTGAAAGGGCAATGCCTTTTTCCGTCAGGGAATATTCGATTCTCACGGGAGTTTCTGGATAGACTTCCCTTTTAACGATTCCTGCCTGCTCCAGATCCTTTAATCGCTCAGAAAGAATCCTTCCGCTTATCGGAAAAGAGGATTCAATGTTGCAAAAGCGCTGAGGACCGTCTAAAAGCTGGCTGACGATTAGTCCTGTCCAGCGTTTGCTCAATATTTGCATGCCTTTTTCAAAACGGGGACATACTGTTGATTTATTCATAAACATCACCTCATAGGTATATTATACCCTTTATTAGTCATTTGTAACAGATTTACATATACCAATCTATTTACTTGACGATATTTATATACAATACTATACTTGCTAACGTAAAGTAAGTAATGGAAGAGGAATTAATTCCATCTGTAAAAAATGATCTTTAGCGAAAAATAAACGTGTGGGTCATCATAACAGACTCCTTTAATCCTTCACTATATTTTGCGACATGGGATCGATCATACATCATAGAAAAGGCAGGTTACAGTTTAATGGCAAAAGTATTGTACATCACAGCACATCCTCATGACGAAACACAATCTTTCAGCATGGCTGCGGGAAAGGCTTTCGTTGATTCATACAAAGAAGCAAATCCTACGGATGAAATTGTCCATTTGGATTTATATAGCATCGACATTCCTCAGCTTGATGCGGATATATTCAGCGGCTGGGGCAAACTTCGTTCCGGTTCTCAATTTGATCAGTTATCAAAAGAGGAGCAGTCAAAAGTTAGCCGCTTGAATGAACTTTCTGATCAGTTCGTGGCCGCTGACAAATATGTTTTTGTTACGCCGTTATGGAACTTCTCATTCCCTCCAGTCATGAAAGCATATTTGGATTCTGTTGGACAAGCGGGCAAAACATTTAAATATACAGAACAAGGTTCTGTGGGCTTGCTTACAGATAAAAAAGCCCTTCATATCCAAGCACGCGGCGGCATCTATTCAGAAGCGCCGATGTCCGAAATCGAAATGGGACACAGATATATCAAAATCATGATGGACTTCTTTGGTGTACCAACACTGGAAGGATTATTTATCGAAGGACATAATCAATTCCCAGATCGTGCTGAAGAAATCAAGCAGGACGGAATTGAAAGAGCTAAGGAATTAGGAAAAAAATTCTAATTCGCAAACACCGGATGAAACCACATCCGGTGTTTTTTGATGTTTGCTCTTCTCAAGCTTTGGGTAAAAGAGTGAAAAGGAGATGATAATGATGGCAAATTCAAGGGGTATAAGTCCATATGTGTTGCTTGGAGTAGGAGTTGCCGGAGTTTCATACTTGTCCGTCAGGAATAATCGACAGAAAGTCACGCAAGCCTTTCAAGGGTTAAAAGAAAAAACAATGAAGATATGGTCGAGACAGAAAACAGAACCGGAAATACCACTTCTTGAAAAGGCGGGACACCCGGATCCATATGATATCCCCGATAACCGGATGGTCGATGAAGGAGCCTTGTTCAGCGTTAAATACTATAACCAAAAAGAGCAGCAAGCTTAATATTATCGCCCAGGAATCGATTCCTGGGCGTTTTTTAGTCCGCTCTTATATTATAGCGCTTCCGCCAATTGGCGTTTCTCTAGCTTAACGGCCACAAATAAAAAAGAAAAGGCAGCCGCAAATCTTGCCATGGAAACAAGCGACATCGCAGAATTCATTCCTAGCGCATTCAATAAAAATACACCGAATTGCGGGGCAATAAAGCCAACTATTGATAATAAAAAGTTGTAGTTGGCAATGTAATTCGTGCGCGTTGCATCCGGGGTTGCTTTCAATAGCTGGTTGAACAGAAGAAGATTCGTTCCGGCTACGAAGATGCCAATCCAGACATTAATCAGGGTAATATAGGTCAAATTTGTAGATAAGATCGTCAAAACCGGCGCGGACGCCATTCCAGCTGTGGCCACAAATAGCAGCAAGTTATTTCCCCAACGGTCCGCAAATTTAGCCCACCACTTCATGCTGATGATTTGGGCGATTTGATTCGTAACAGAGAATAAACTGAACCATAAGGCCGTAGCGTTTGCTACTTTAATGTGATAGATGCTGAAGATCGACCAGCCCATTTGAGCGGAAATATTATACAACAGGGCACAAACCAAAAAGGCCATATACGGCTTGTGATGAAAAATGCTTAGAGAGAAGCTTTTGTTTTCACTTATTTTATTATTATTTTCCGTCATCGTTAGATTCTCTTTATGCTTGAAGAGATAAAGCCCCTCAAGTAATGCAAATAGGAAACCCGCCGCAAATAGGACTTGATACGGAAATGGATCAGTTTTATCATACAGGCTCAAAAATAGTCCTGTTGACAATGTTACGACTAATGCGGCCATTGTATTGAACTTGTTTCTTGAACTGAAAAAGTTACCCCTTCTTTCTTCCGGTATTAAATCCCCGATCATGGACTGCCATGACAAATTGGAAAGTGCTCCGGGAAAATTTAATAAGGCAATCAAGCCGACAAGCAGCCATGCGGCATAATCAGTCTCTGAAAAGAAGGGGACGAATAAAATCAGCATGAATAATAATCTCGTGGCAAGTGTAGAGGCGACCGTGAAGTTTTTCTTGCTTTTCGATTTATTTAACCAAATGGCACCTGGGATCAGGGCTAACATGCCAATAATCGATGGCAATGATGTAATAAGTGCGATTTGGCTGTTTGTAGCTCCAAGAACACTAATGGCAAACAACGGAATATAGCCATTGACCATATGAACCGAGGCAGTCGAGGCAAGACCGTTATAGATACTTAACTTTTCATTTCTTGTAAAACTCAATGATTGATTTCCCCTTTATATCTTCTTAATATCCTAATCTTGTGGCAATAACAGTTACATGTTCCTATGAACCGAAATGAATTGTACAATGACGTTTCTCCGCTTGCAAGAGTGCGGAGAAAAAACAGTCCATTCGGCTTAGCTTCTCAATTAAGAACGAATCATAATATAAGCTTTCTACATTGAAGCTAATTTTTTCTACAAAACATGAAAGTTAGCACATGAAATTTAGATTGTACTTTGCACTTTCAAGGATTAAGATGGTAAATGATGATTTGTTTTTTACTAGACCTAAGAGGAGTTGATACACATGAACAGTTCCTATGACCCTGAGGGTCCCAGTCAGAGCGGGGAAGCTAATTTCATCCATGATTTGATAGCTGTAAAAGTATCAACTCGAAAAAGATAGAATAGCTTCCTCAGGAAAAAGAGGAGGTTAACAGATGATAGAGATCTTTAGAACAACCGAAGATAGGCAATTAGAGACAGCGGGCGATTATTCAAAGGGAAGCTGGATTAATATGGTTTCCCCGACAGAGGAAGAGATCAGTGAAGTTAGCAGAAGTCTTAACCTGCCACTGAATTTTTTAAAGGATCCGCTCGATGATGAGGAACGCCCGCGTATCGAAAAAGAAGATGGAAATGTTTTGCTTATTGTCGATTATCCTTATATAGAGCGAAATGACAACGGCCAGGCGATTTATGAAACGATACCAATCGGAATGATTTTCACAGAAGATTGCTTTATTACCATCTCACTAAAAGAAACTCCTATTTTAAACGGATTCAAGAACAATAAGAAAAAAGAATTTTACACGAATAAAAAAACCCGCTTTGCTTTGCAGCTTCTTTTTGATATTTCGTCATACTATCTGCGTTATCTTAAGCAGATTAACAAAATTTCCAACGAAGCGGAACGGGAACTTCACCAATCGATGAAAAATAAAGAATTATATACGTTCCTGACCCTGGAAAAAAGTTTGGTTTATTTTACGACATCACTTAAATCGAACAAAGTCGTGCTCGATAAAATCCTCCGGTTTAACTATTTGAGAATGTATGATGAAGATAAGGAATTATTAGAAGATGTGATTATCGAGAATACCCAGGCAATTGAGATGGCGGAAACCCATAGCAGCATCCTCAGTGGAATGATGGATGCTTTTGCATCGATTATCTCAAATAACGTAAACATCGCGATGAAGTTTTTGACTTCCGTAACCATCATTTTAACGCTTCCGACTATGGTTGCGAGCTTTTTCGGAATGAACGTGAAGCTTCCTTTTGAACATCATCCATTTGCCTTTATCATTACATTATTAATTGCTGTCGGCCTTGCAGGGGCAACTGCTTTCGTTTTCTGGAAAAAGAAATATTTCTAAGCAGAAAGGCCTTCCGTTATGGAGGCCTTTTTCCTATTCATCGAAATAATCGCGAAGCAGAGTATTTGTATCTTCACCTTGTCGTGCATAAGGATTTTCATTTTTCACATTGTCTTCATCCAAGTTTGTCTTGATGACCAGCCGCGGGCTATCTGATGATTCAGCGATAATCCGGTCGTTCAGTTCCTTAAAATCGGGCATATTTTTATTGCCTGGTTGTCTTGGTTCCATCGTAAGCACCTCCTGAATTTAGCTTTTAACCTACAAACGAAAATATGCATTCCCATTATTGGATGACCGGAAGCAATTGGTGGAAGAATGGAGAGTGAGTCAGATGTAAGGAGGATCGTTATGGACAAATGGAATGAACAGGCAGCCCCGAATAATAACCAGAAAGCAAATGATATGTCTCTTGAGAGGGGAGCACAGATTAAAGGTGTTTCAGATGAGGAAATAAACGATATGAAAACGGAAAACGAGGTAAGAAAGCAAAATCTTTAATAAATTCGTTTGATTATTTTTATTTTAGCTTTTAGAACGAAGTGCAGGGTTGCCAGTTTAGCCTTTATTATCTGAATTGGGCCGTTTATCCAAATCACAGAGTTTATTATCCAAACGCAGCATTTATTATCCAAATCAATTTTAGCAATAAAAACCAAAGTAGAAATCTCAAGCTTCGAAATGGAAAAAGCCGATACCACAGACTGAAATTGGCTACATCTTCAAACAGAAAAATCCCTTTTAAGATCAACAAAGGAATCTTAAAAGGGAGGCCTTATTCAGTCTCTTTTTTGTTTTTTGTTTGCTGAGGAAACGCGTGCTGCACCAGTTTCCTGGTTGGTTGTTCCTTGACCTTCTACCTGGGATGATCCTAACCCAATCGTTGACGGATCCTTTTTACGTTTATGGTTCATGGATGCCTGTCACCTCCACCGTTACTTTCTCTATTTACGGTGGATTCTATACATAGAAATCGGGCGGGTGGGGCATTTTAAATGATGGAGGAGGTGTTAGCATGGCGAGAATTGGTGTTGAGCAATCCCTTAGCAATATCCAACAGGCTTTACGGGACAAAGGACATGATGTGGTCGAGTTGAAACAGGAGTCTGACACTCAGGGCTGTGATTTCTGTGTGATTACGGGCTTAGATTCCAATGTAATGGGAATGCAGGACACTTCCATTCAGGGGTCGGTTATTGAAGCGAACGGGTTGACGGCAGATGAAGTTTGCCAGCAAGTAGAAAATAGAATTCAATAGTAAAAAAAGACTAAAGAGTGAACGATTCTTTAGTCTTTTTTTAGAGGAGAATTTAAACTGCCCCTTATAACTTATTTCTCTTCAAGTTGGATATCAATTTCCAGTTCAATGGCCACATTTCCTTGAATCGCACGTGAAATCATGCAGGAGGTCTCAGCTTTTTCAGCAAGTCGCTGAGCAAGGCTGATTTCTCTATCAGTTGCATGGCTTTCTAAGACTATTTTTGGACGATGTATGATTTTTTTATAAGAAATCACTCCGTTTGTTATATCCACGATTCCTTCCGACGCCATTGTTAATCCTTTTTTTGCAAGCTTGCTCCGTTCCATCATTGCAGCCAGGGTAATGATATAACACGTAGCCGCAGCTCCGAGAAGCATTTCATCTGGATTAGTACCGATACCAGGACCGTCCATTTCTGGTGGAATCGATATTTTCGTTTGTAAATTTCCGGTTTCGATTTCGCCGACGTCATTTCTTAAACCGGGCCAATTTGCTTTTAGATGAAAATGATGTTCGGTCATAGATACCTCCACCTCCACATTAGTCTATACCTTAGTGTAAAACAGATTCACAAAAAAGGGGGGTATTTTGCTTCTCTTTTTCTTTTATGCACTGTAAAATATAATGAGAATCATTATCAAAGGAATGGGGAGACATTGTTCAATGTTTATCATGAATGCAAGCTTTGAAATTGAAAAAGATTACGAATATATTTTAGAAGAAAAAGGTAAGAAGGATAAACAAGAATTGTCGGCCGTAAAAGGGATTATTGCGGTTGAACGCTGGCGAAAAGAACATACAGAAACGGTTGAGTACGTGATGGTGTCAAAGTGGGAAAGCGAAGCAGACTTTAAAAAGTGGATCACGAGAGAGGAACATGTTAACGAGCACAAAGATATGAATAAAAAGCGCAAGGAAGCCGGAGAGCGACCTTATCATATAAAGAAAACATTGCGCTCATTTGAGGCAGTTGAGAATTAGAAACAAAACAACATTCCAATCATGCGGGGCTGACTTTTTTAAACAAAAGCAGCCCCTTTTACTAATTGTAAAACTTCACTCGATCTTCCAAAGAGCTGCATTCCTTATCCCCCGGTTCCACCGTAGGCTTGCCAAATGGCATTTGGGCGATCAGCTTCCAGCTGTTTGGTACATTCCATTCGCTCCTGACCGAATCATCGATCAGCGGATTGTAATGTTGCATGTCATTGATGAACCTTCCTAATTTTTTTAAACCCTAATAGAGGATATATTGATAAACTGGAAGAGTTGACGGCCGATTATGGAAATAAAAGCGATATACGAGTGAATGAATCGGATAAAAGAGAGGGACATAACCAAAATAACATTCCTGGGTTAAAATTCTTTGGACCGTTGAGAAAGGAAAGGTAATGCTCTGTGGGCTCATTAGCTTTCCTTTACATATATTGATACATTGGAATAAGTTTATCTTACAGATACAAAGGTGTGTCTTTAAGAGGGTTCATTTGGACCCTCTTTTTCGCTGCAGATTTATTTTCTCACAAGGGAGCAGTCGGACAAGGTCACTACCGTTGCGAGACGCTCCTTATTCAGAATGATTGTGGGTATTCATGGTTTGACATTTATCTTCATATCATTTATCTTTAAATCGAGACATCAAACCGAAAGCCTATTTTTTTAAGATGATATCTCGATATCGAGATAATGAGTGCCGCAAAAGTAGGGTACATTCTATAATGAGGTGATTGATCATGGAATTAAAAGGGATTCATCATGTTTCGTCCCTAACCGCAAAAGCCCCGGAAAATTATCATTTCTATACGAAGACGTTAGGGATGAGACTAATAAAAAAAACCGTCAACCAGGATGACATCTCGGTCTATCATTTATTTTACGGAGATGAAAGCGGTAATCCGGGTACAGAGGTAACCTTTTTTGAAATACCGAATGCTGCCCGGACTCATGAAGGTACGAACAGTATCTCAGAATTATCATTACGAGTGAAAAATAATCGAGCATTGGTGTTTTGGACGAAACGTTTTGAGGAATTAAACATTGAACACGGAGAAATTGCAGATAGGTTCAATCGGAAAGCCTTACCGTTTAGAGACTTTGAAGGACAGCGATTAGTTCTTGTTTCCGATGAAAATAATGAAGGGGTCCGTGGCGGGAAACCATGGGACAGGAGTCCGATTCCCGCGGAGTATGGAATACTTGGGTTAGGGCCTGTGAAACTCACCGTACGTGATTTAAGTTTAACCGCAGACAACTTGACCAATATTCTCGGGTTTCGGGAAAAAGGAAAATATCCTTCCGGGCAAGGTGAGATTGTCGTTTATGAAACAGGCGAAGGCGGTACTGGCGCAGAAGTCCATATTGAGGAGAGAAATGATTTGCCAAAGGAACGTCTTGGCCGCGGCGGTGTTCACCATGTCGCATTCAGGGTGAAAGATGAAGAAGAAATGCAGCAGTGGGTTAAAAAAATCAAGGCAGCACACATACCGAATTCCGGTTTTGTCGACCGCTTCTACTTTCGGTCACTCTATTTTAGGGAACCGAACGGGATTCTCTTTGAATTGGCAACGGACGGACCCGGTTTCGATACCGATGAAGAGTTCGAGCATCTGGGAGAGTCTCTTGCGCTGCCGCCCTTCCTGGAAGATAAGCGTTCCATCATCGAGGCGAAATTAAAGCCGCTTGATACGAGCAATTAAATGGGACATGCATTCAAAAAGGAGAACTGGACATGAAGAAACAGACCACAGGGATACACCATATCACCGCGATAGTCGGGAATCCGCAGGAAAACGTTGATTTCTATGCCGGTGTGTTAGGATTAAGGCTGGTCAAAAAGACGGTGAACTTTGACGATCCAGGCACTTATCACCTTTACTTCGGCAATGAAGCGGGCAGTCCGGGAACCATTATCACCTTCTTTCCCTGGCCGAATGCCTATAAGGGAAAAATAGGATCAGGCCAGGTGGGGATAATTTCCTATGTTGTTCAAGAGGGAACCCTCAGTTTCTGGGAAAGGCGCCTGAAAAAGTTTAAAGTCGCTTTTGAAAAACGAAACAGATTCGGAGAGGACTATCTGGCTTTCGAAGACCCTCATGGTTTACAGCTTGAATTGGTAGCCCGCAAGGAAGGGACTGACAGCAAATGGTCCTTTGGAGGGGTGTCTGCTGAAGTAGCCATTAAGGGGTTTGGCGGTGCAGTGCTTTTATCTGCGAACCCGGAAAAGACAATGACTGTACTCACAAATGTGATGGGACTTGATAAAGTTGGGGATGAAGATGATTTAACAAGATTTCGAACAGCGGATGACATTGGCAATATCATTGATGTAAGCCGGACGAAGTTACCCCCGGGTTCAATGGGGGTAGGCACGGTCCATCATATCGCCTGGCGGGCAGATGATTTCGGTGACCATGAAAGCTGGAGGCAATACCTCGATAATCAAGGATACAGAGTGACCCCGATCATTGACCGCCAGTATTTTAATGCCGTTTACTTCAGGGAAGAGGGCGGGATTCTGTTTGAAATCGCCACTGATCCCCCGGGATTTACAAGGGATGAATCAGCGGAAGAGATGGGCAAAGGGCTTTTGCTGCCTCCGTGGCTGGAGGAAAGACGTCCCAAGCTGGAAAGAACTCTTCTTCCTGCTGAAGCAAGGGTACTAAAGGAGGATCTAGAATAGATGAAACATATTTTTAAACAAGGAAGCGGGAAAGAGGCACCTGTGCTGTTGCTTCTTCACGGCACAGGCGGTACAGAAAATGATTTGCTTGGACTGGCGGAAATGATATCGCCGCAATCTCCGGTTCTGAGTGTAAGAGGGAACGTTTTGGAGAACGGGATGCCAAGGTTTTTTCGGAGACTCGCCGAAGGTGTTTTTGATGAAGAGGACTTGATTTACCGAACGAAGGAATTGAACGAATTTTTGGGAAGCGCCGCGAAACAATACGGGTTTTCCCGCTCCGAGGTTGTGGCAGTCGGTTATTCAAATGGGGCTAATATTGCCGGCAGTCTGCTTTTCCATTATAAAGATTCACTGAAAGGGGCGATTCTTCATCATCCAATGGTTCCAAGACGGGGAATCGAGCTCCCTGAACTGACTGGGGTGCCGGTATTCATTGGCGCAGGCAGCAATGACCCAATTTGCCCGCCGCAGGAAACGGAAGATCTCGTCGCCATTTTAAGAAATGCAGGAGCAAATGTTGATATCCATTGGGAGCAGCATGGCCATCAGCTGACAAGGATGGAGGCGGAAGCTGGGGCGGCGTGGTTCCAAAAGAACTTTTAGAAAGAGGTTTGCACATATGATTTCATTAAATCCTGAAAAAATGAGCGAGCGGGAAAACTATAAGTTTTTAACGGGAAGCATCATCCCCAGACCCGTCGCCCTGGTCACGACGCTTTCTGATCAAGGCGTAATCAATATTGCCCCGTTCAGTTATTTTAATATTGTCAGTGCCAACCCGCCGATGCTTTCGCTCTCGATCCAGCGGAGAAATGGAATACAAAAGGACACAGCCAGAAACGCGATTGAAAAAGGAGAATTCGTCGTCCATATCACCGATCAGAACAATGTCGAGGCAGCTAATAAGACGGCTAGAGAGCTGCCATTCGATGAAAGTGAACTCCCTTTGTCAGGTTTATCGACGGTCACAAGCAGTTCCATCTCGGTTCCGGGAATAAGAGAAGCAAAAGTAAGGTTTGAATGCCTCCTCGAACAAACGATAAAGCTTGGAGGTACAGACTTGGAGCCAGCCTGTGATCTATTGATTGGCAAAGTGGTTGCTTATCATATTGAGCCATCTATTTACCATGAGGGCAGAATTGATGCTAATGGATTAAAACCGGTCAGTCGGCTCGCAGGCAATCATTATTCAAAAGTAGGCGATACTTTTACATTGGAACGCCCCAGATGAATTGCCTGGGCAATCGGAATAAAACGACAAATATTGATGATTCACACTTAGCTTGAAGTTAAGTGTGTTTTTTTATCCATTACAGGTTATTTCTGTAGCAGAAATTCTTGTAAACATTACAAGGCTAAGGGAAAAAATCAAATGATGCAGATTAAGCTGTGGCTAAGAGGAATTATTTTCAGTGTGTAAGTTCATGTTCCTGACAAATCCTAAATGTGATATTCGGAATGAATATCGAATGTATCCTGCGATGAGGTGATTAGATGGGTTACCAAGGTCGATATGTTGATCCGCACTCTGAGCTATTTCGCCATAATTGGACCAGACCGAAGCGTTCGAAGTCCCAGGTGAATGGCCATACGCAAATGTCGCAAACCAACATCATCCTGAGAAGCAACGCAAAAGCGCATCATTGGTAAGGGATACCACATAATAAAATGAAAAAGGCGCTTCGGCGTCTTTTTTTGGCAGGAAAGTATAAACTTCCCTTTCTTTATAGGTGCAACTACGTTTAATCTCCGCCTTAGGGCTCGTCAATTGACGAGTTTTCTTTAACTGTTCAATAGTCATTTAATTCCACACGAGTTATATAATTCCCGATTTTTACTTATTCTGGATGATACTCAGATGCATAAAAAGGATGGAAAAACATTATTCTATTATTGTAATTGAATAAACCAAGGGAGGAAATGAAACATGACTGTGATTTCAGATGTCAAGACAACACTTGCAGGATTGAAAAGTGCGCAGGCAAGCTTCGAAACGTTCGCACTTGGTACTGATAACGAACAGGCAAAACAACTTTATGAAGAAGCCGCTCAACAAACGCAGCAAATTGTTGATAAGTTATCTCCGCGTGTAGATGAAATTGTCCAAGAAGAACCGCAATACAAAGAATAAGTAAAATAAAAGGTTGGTTTTATCCCAACCTTTTTTTACACTTCCTTTTTACTTAGATGAAAGTAGGGCAGGCAGACATGGCAAATAATAAAAAGAAACAGTTAACACCTGTTCAACAGGAATATCAAATCCTTCAAAACCAACGGGAAATCAAGAGACCCGTTTTAATGAATTGTATAAAAGCTTTTTTGGTAGGTGGATTGATTTGTGCGATTGGACAGGCCATTCAATTCTTTTATATCTATTATTTTGATTTTACAGAGAAAACGGCGGGCAATCCGACTACAGGGACTTTAATTTTTATTACGATGCTGCTTACGGGATTCGGTGTATATGACCGGATGGCGCAATATGGAGGAGCAGGTACGGCCGTGCCGGTAACCGGCTTCGGGAATGCGGTCATTTCGGCAGCGATTGAACATCGAAGTGAAGGATTTGTGCTAGGTGTGGGCGGTAACATTTTTAAACTGGCAGGATCTGTCATCATATTCGGCGTTTTTTCCGCTTTTGTGGTCGCGTTCATCAAAACGATTCTTATTCAGTGGGGTGGCTTGTGATGCTAAAAGGACATCGAACGTGGGTCTTTGATAATAAGCCCGTTATCGTTTCCACCGGGACAGTAGGCGGGCCGTTTGAGGCAGACGGAATGCTTGCTGAAGATTTCGATGTGCTTCACTCAGACTTATGGATTGGACAGGAGTCCTATGAAAAAGCCCATAAGATCCTTCTGGAAGAAGCGAACCAAAGAGCGATGGAAAAAGCGGGCCTGCAGCAAGAACAAATTCAATTCTTTCTTGCGGGGGATCTCGTAAATCAAATTACGCCCACAAGCTTTGCGAGCCGGACGTTAGGGGCACCGTATTTCGGTCTGTTTGGTGCCTGTTCAACCTCGATGGAGGGCTTGGCTTTAGGTGCCTATATTGTTAATACAAAAGGTGCCAAGTACCTGCTTACTGGTGCATCCAGCCATAACGCTGCGGTAGAGAAACAATTCCGCTATCCGACTGAATATGGTGCCCAAAAGCCTCCTACTTCACAATGGACAGTTACAGGTGCCGGAGTCGCTTTGTTAAGTGATACCGGAGAAGGTCCACGTGTTACATCTGCCACGATTGGACGTGTGGTCGATATGGGAATGACCGATCCATTCAATATGGGGGGAGCGATGGCCCCAGCGGCTGTTGATACATTAGAGGCCCACTTTCGGGAACGGGATCTCGATCCATCCTATTACGATTTGATTGTAACAGGGGATCTTGCTCAGATTGGCAGGGAAATTGCCCTTGATTTATTTAAAAAACACGGGCTCCCGATTGAAGAAGAAAAGTTTAGAGATTGCGGATTAATGATCTACCGGGATGGCCAGCCTGTACTTGCAGGGGGCAGTGGAGCGGGATGCTCAGCAACGGTTGTGTATGGTCATTTGTTGAATCGAATGAAAAAAGGAGAGTTGAAACGGATTTTGGTTTGTGCAACGGGTGCTTTATTATCCCCGTTATCCTTCCAACAAAATGAAACAATACCTTGTATCGCTCATGCGGTATCGATTGAAATGTAGCCAACAACAAGGGGGATAAAAAATGACTGTCGCATCTCAAGTGAAGCAATGCCTTACAAGTCTGAAGGGAGTTGAAACAGATCTCTCGAGCTTAGCGCTCCGGACAGAGGATGACGATTCAAAAAGAACCTTGCACGAAACGATGATGGTCGTCCATGAAATCGTAAAGGATCTTAAAATGAGAGTCGGTGAAATAGAAGAGGAAGAATTCACATACAAAGGCTTTTAATAGAAAGAGACCGTAATGGAGGTGAAAAACGATGCCAGATTGGTTAAATATCATTGTGAGATCCCTACTGTTTTTGGTTGTCCTGTTCTTGATCACTAAATGGCTGGGTAAAAAGCAAATATCACAGCTCTCCTTTTTTGAGTATGTCACCGGTATTACAATCGGCAGTATAGGAGCCGAAGTTGCTACAAAACCAAACCAAAGCATGATGCATGGTGTGCTCTCCATTGGGGTATTTGCGTTGGCGCCATTTCTCGCCGGATTAATTTCTATAAAAAGCAAGCCATTTCGCGATTTTGTCGAAGGGAAAGGGACTATTTTCATCAAGGATGGCAAGATCATGGAAGATAATTTGAAAAAGGAAAAATATACGACTGATGAGCTACTGGAATTGCTTCGAAGGAAAGATGTTTTTAGCGTGGCAGATGTGGAGTTCGCGGTCTTGGAGGCAGCCGGTGATTTAAATGTCATGCTAAAGAAAGAAAACCAGCCGTTAACCGCAAAAGATTTGCAGTTGGCTGTGGCTTCAGTAAAAGAACCTCAAACGGTTATTATGGACGGCAAAATTATGGATGAGCCGCTTTCGACGATTGGACGGAGCAGAAAATGGCTGTTAACCGAGGTAGGGAAAATGGGAGTCACCCTTGAAAACGTCTTTCTCGGCCAAGTGAATTCCTATGGCGAATTAACCATCGACGTTTATGATGATAAACTCCAGATACCGTCCCCGCAGGAAAGGCCTTTGATCCTGGCGACGATGAAACAATGCGAAGCGGATTTAGAGTCATTTGCGCTTGCGACAGATAATGAGACAGCAAAAGAAATGTATGTGAAAAATAGTAAGAAGCTGCAAAAAGCGATTGATAAAGTTACCTATATTTTAAAGAGCTAGTCATGTAGAACAGTGTTTTTTATCTAGGAGCAGTAAGTCAAACGAAAATCCTTGTGATTTAAACAATAATACAGTTCATTTAAACGAAAATCAGGATGATTTAAACGAAAGCAAAATTCATTTAAATCAAACATGAAAAAAGACCGCCATATCCTTTAAAAGGTGGACGGTCTTTTGCTTTTGGTTATTCTAAATTGGCATGTTTGCCGTACATCTTATCTGAATCCAGCCCTTTTTTCTCCATGAACCGGAGAATCACGGCATCGTAGAATAATAAAAGAGTTTGTTCAAAAAGTGACCCCATCGGCTGGATCGTTTTATAATCACTTTCTGACTGATCTTTAGGTGAACCGGGCAATTTTATTGTGAAATCGGCTAATTTGCCAATTGTTGAATCTGGAACGATTGTCGCAATCGCTACGGTACCGCCGATACTTTTTGCTTTCTGGGCAACAGAGACCAAGCTTTTCGTTTCTCCAGAACCGGAACCGATGATCAAGATATCATCTTTTTCGAAGGTAGACGTAACGGTTTCGCCAATTACATAGGCATCTATTCCCATGTGCATCATTCGCATCGCAAAAGATTTACCCATAAATCCGGATCTGCCAGCGCCTGCTACAAAAACTTTCTTTGATTCAAGAATCCCGTTTACCAGCTTTTCAGCTTCTTCATCAGCGATCAAGTCCACTGTCCGCGTTAATTCATCTATAATTTCCGTTAAAAATTGAGTAGTCTGCATGCCAGGATTACCCTTGCTTGATCATTTTTTGCATTTCGGCAGCTGCGGCTTTTTTATCGTCTTTACCAGTAATACCTCCGCCAACAATGATAAGATCAGGTTGTGCCTTAATTACTTCAGCAAGAGTTTCTAATTTAATGCCTCCCGCAACGGCAGTTTTCGCATTTTTAACGACGCTTTTAATGGTAGCTAAATCTTCAAAAGAATTTTGTCCTACCGCTTGAAGGTCATAACCAGTATGAACACAGATATAGTCTGCTCCAAGTTCATCAAGCTCTTTAGCACGAGTGGCGATATCTTTAACAGCGATCATATCAACCAGGATTTTTTTCCCTTGCTTTTTTGCTTCTTCTACTGCACCTTTGATGGACTCATCTTCTGCAGCCCCGAGTATCGTAATGATATCAGCTCCAGCTTGAGAGGCCTGCATAACTTCATATCCTGCCGCATCCATGATCTTTAAGTCTGCCAATACTTTCAAATTAGGGAATGCTTCCTTCATTTCCTTAACGGCTTTAAGACCTTCATTTATAACAACCGGTGTACCGATCTCGACGATATCGATATGTTCTTCCACTTCTTTAACCAATTTAATGCCTTCTGGGATGTTTACTAAATCCAATGCTAATTGTAATTCCATGAATGTCACGCTCCTAAGATAGTTTTATGCTAATGCACAATAGTAATGTACCCATTAAGAATTCACCTAACACTAGGTAATAAGTTCTTTAGAACAGGTACTGTGTCAGTATACTATGTATATTTATCTTTCGAAAGTACGCACTTTATTTTTACATAGTGTTAAAAAGTATACCGTAATAAAAAACCAGGGGAGAGAAGACTTACATTGGAAACCATAAGGAAAAAGCAAAAAGGCAATTAAAACCAAGTGTGAACCAATAATTCCATATCTAGCTTTAATGAAGGTTCTTCACCAAAAGAAGTGGTTTAAGCTTTTGATTATCCGTTGATTTCCGCTCCAGGCCCTCGCTTTCCGCGGACAGTCCGGGAGCCTCCTCGGCAAAGGGCACGCCTCCGGGACTTACACAGGATGTGTTGGCGTCGACGTAAGACATAAGGACGCGGCAGATCTTAGTCGACGTTCCGTTAACTGGTCTGCTTTTCCCGCAGGACGTTGAATCTTCATCCATGAATAGGCACCGCACGAGAAAATGCGTATGCATTTTCGAGGAGTCTCGCATATCCTCGCCAATCAACTTTGTTGCAAAATTAACTGAGATATTACGTTAATCAATATTAAACCACCAGTTATGGTGAAGAGCCTTAATGCATAAAGTCTTATTCTCTGTTTTATTTACCCTAATAGCGGGCCGTAAAAAATGATTCGTTTTCCCTATGAAAAATTAGAGGAAAGACAGATGTCCACATGGAAAAGAAGATAAGAATGCGAACATAGAAAGGTGGAGCAGAGAATTGAATAGACAGATGAAAAATTGCATGGTCATTATTTTGGTTTTTATGTTAGCTTTAATTCCATATGTTGATCTGGATCATCCGGTTGAATCGGCGACCAGCGCAGGAACCGAATTGGGACAGCAGATTACGCGCGTTTTGGATAACCCATTGCTGGATGGTGCTGTAGCCGGAGTAAGTGTAAGGTCTGCAGCAACAGGAGAAATCCTTTTTGAACAAAACGGTGACATACGCCTGAGGCCAGCTTCCAATATGAAACTGTTGACGGCATCAGCGGCGCTTAACACGCTTGGTGAAAATTACAAGTTCCATACGGATGTACTCACAGACGGAAAACTGAAAGCTAACATTTTAAAGGGAAATGTTTATGTAAGAGGAAAGGGTGATCCCACTTTATTAAAGGAAGACTTTAATGAAATGGCCGCTTCTTTAAAAAACAAAGGGGTGAAGATGATTGTCGGAAATGTAATCGGTGATGATACTTGGTATGATAATGAGCGCTATTCGACTGATCTGTCATGGACAGACGAAACGGAATATTATGGGGCTCAGGTATCTGCTTTAACAGCCGCCCCAAATGAAGATTATGACTCAGGCACGGTCATTGTCGAAGTCAATCCGGGGAAAGCAGCCAATGAAAAGGGAGCCATTTCATTATCGCCGGCGACAGATTATGTAAAAATCATTAACCATGTAAAAACGGTTGAAGCGGGAGCAAAAAAAGAAGTGAAAATCCGCCGCGAACATGGTTCCAATACAATTATTGCGGAAGGCACAATACCACTGGAAGCGAGCAGGATGCGAAGTTGGATTGCCGTATGGGAACCAACCGGATATGCACTTGATTTATTCAAAAAGTCATTACAGGAACACGGAATAAAAGTGGCAGGACGAGTGTTAACGGGAAAAACACCGGCCGGGGCTAACGTTCTTTTCTCCCATCAATCCATGCCGCTATCCGAATTACTAGTTCCATTTATGAAGCTTAGCAACAATGGCCATGCGGAAACACTCGTGAAGGAAATGGGAAAAGTGGAAAAAGGAGAAGGCAGCTGGGAGAAAGGGCTTGACGTGGTAGAGGCAAACATAAAATCGTTCGGAGTTAATACTGAATCAATAGTAATGCGTGATGGTTCAGGGGTCTCACATGTCAATTTAGTATCTGCCAATGAATTTTCTACGCTGCTTCACACGGTACAGAACAAAAATTGGTTTCCAGCATACCAGAATGCACTGCCTGTTGCAGGTGTCAGTGAAAGAATGGTTGGCGGAACTCTAAGAAACCGGATGAAAAATACAACGGCAACCGGAAATGTAAAAGCCAAGACGGGCACGATTACGACAGTGAGCTCACTTTCAGGCTATGCTACCGGGAAAAGCGGGGAGACGTATGCATTTTCCGTCCTATTAAATAATGTACTTGATGATGAGGTGGTAAAGAAAATTGAAGATGAAATGGCCGTCATTTTATCTAGTCAATAACTTTTACGGATAAATTTTAAAAGAACGCTTCCTACTATGTCGAATCATTTTAATAAAAGATGGATACTGTCGGATTAAAAATGGATAGGTGGTTGGAAGAAGTGACTATTGAAAAGAATGAAGACATAGGGAGGAAGTGAAAACAATTGAAAACTTACATCATTACAGGTTCCTCAAAGGGGCTGGGGGAAGCTATTTCGGAACAATGTTTTCAAAAAGGGAATCATTGCATCTTAGTGGCTCGTTCAACAAATGAAGAACTAGTCGAGAAAGCCAAGCACCATGGTATAAAGGTAAGCAGCATTTCTGCGGATCTTAGCAAGACTGAAGAGCTTCCTGCTTTAATTGAGAGAATCTTCACAGAAATCGGCGAAACGGATGAACTGTATCTTATCAATAATGCTGGTGTGATCGAACCGATTAAGCCTGTCGGCCAGCTGGAGCAGGAAAAAATGGAAATCAGCATGAAGGTCAATTATTTAGCTCCGGTCATGCTCTCGAATGCGTTTATAGAAAGAACGAAAGATTTCAACGGTAAAAAGATCATTGTAAACGTTTCTTCTGGGGCGGCATTGCGACCAATTCATGGATGGTCGGCTTATTGCAGCACAAAAGCGGCGCTTGAAATGTTCACCCGTACAGCCGGTCTTGAGCAGCAAAAAGAAAAAAGTCCTGTCACAATCGTTTCATTCTCGCCTGGTATCATGGATACAGAAATGCAGGCAAATATTCGTACAGCGGATGAAAAGGATTTCGCCGATGCAACCACTTTTCAATCGTATAAAGACAAAGGAATGTTAAGGACTCCTCAGGTTGTGGCTGAAAAGTTACTAAATCTGCTTCAACAAGAAGTTCTTGAAAACGGAAGGTTTTATGATATAAAAGAACTTCTATAGCATTTTATCTTATAGGACAGACATATATGTTCTCCCTCCACCCATATGCTTTAAGCAAGGAACATAAATGAAGGGCGGGGTGTAGATGTCTGTCCATGTTGTTAAAGCCGGTGATTCGCTTTGGGCCATTTCAAATTCTTATCGGATAAGCGTTGCAGAACTTATCAGAGTGAACGGGCTTGTTTCAGCAACTGCTCTTATTCCTGGCCTTGCGCTATACATTCCAGATGGAAGACGAGCGGAACGCTTGTATATCATAAAGCAAGGAGATACCCTTTGGAAAATTTCGCAGAGATATAATACTACTGTTCAAAGAATACTTGCTGCAAACAGGGGAGTGAGTCCTGATAGGTTAACGGTTGGCCAGAAAATCTTGATTCCATCACCTAATCTCTTGCGAATACAATCGCTTGCTTTCGCCTTTCCTGCAACTGGCGGAGCGGTTTTTACCAACCTGCAGCAACAGGCAGACCGACTGACTTATTTAGCAATAACCGCTTATTCTTTTACAACTGAAGGATATGCTTATCTTGAAGGAAATGACCAACCGCTTTTAACGCGCAGCAAACAGTTGAATGTGAATCCTTTATTAATGATCCGGAATATAAGCAATGGACAATTCAACGCCGAGCTTGTTGGCAGAGTGCTCGAAAGTGAAAATTATCGAAGCAATCTTGTCGAAAGCATTATTAATTTTGTCAGACAAAAAGGGTACGGAGGTGCCTCGGTTGATTTCGAGTTTGTCCCTCCGGAAAGGCGAAATGATTTTACCCAATTTTTGCGCGATTTAAAAATGGCGCTCGGATCGCTCGTTCTACATGTAAGCGTCCACGCCAAAACAGCCGATAATCCTGCAAACCGGCTTGCAGGGGGACATGATTATCGGGCCATCGGCAATGTCGCCGATATCGTGGCCGTAATGACGATTGAATTTGGGTATCAAGCAGGACCGCCAAATCCTGTTTCACCGATATGGTGGGTGGAAGAAGTGCTCCGATATGCCACGGCCAATATAAGCCCGAAAAAAATGCAGGCCGCCTTTCCCTTATACGGCTATGATTGGCCACGGTCCAGCGGTTCAGCAAGGTCACTTTCGGTGTTAAATGCCCAAAACCAGGCTATTTCACGAGGCAGTGTCATTATATATGATGAGAATGCCGCCGCCCCCAGGTATGAGTATTGGCAGGAACGAATCCAGCACATTGTCTGGCTTGAAGATATTCGAAGCTACATAAGAAAATATCAGCTTGTTGACGCTTACGGTTTATTAGGCGTCACCTACTGGCATCTCGGATTGAATTCCCCTCAAAATTGGGAGTATATGAAGGATAATATTTTGGTTGAAAAGAACATTTTTACGCGATACGGAAATGATGATGATAATTTGTAAAAAATAGTATAGACAGGACCTAGTCATTTATGGATGGGTCTATTTTTTTTGGAGCAAACGCTCATATTGGACAATGGTTAAGCTAAAACTAATCAAAAGGATTTCAGATGTCATGTGAAACTACTTTAGATACATAATGAGTGAGGTTCCCTAATGCGCAGTTTCTGTTAACTTCATCATATTCAAACCTGATTACTTCGATTAGAAAGAGCGGGCCGCGTTTCCAGCTAATGAAAATAATCTGATGCTTAGACGATAAAAGGCTACTAGCCCTTAAAATAAGGAGAAAACTAATGGTCGTCGATACAAGATTTTAAAAAATAATCATTATATTTATCGTTTTATTCATGAACGATCATCATACAGCAGCGGTTAACCTAGAAGATGAAGATGGACCAATCAGTTATAAAATTGAAATGTTATCTTGGGAAAAAGTAAATGAACTTCTCCCTAATCATTCTAAATTCACGATCATCGATAGTGAAACCGGTCTGCAATTCAAGGTTCAACGAAGGGCTGGGAAGATGCATTTGGACGCCCAACCGTTATCAAGAAAAGTTACTGCGATCATGAAGAAAATTTATAATGGCAGGTGGAGTTGGAAAAGGCCATTATCGTATTGGTCAAAGATCAAATGATTGCTGCATCTATGCATGGGATGCCACATGGTGCTGGCTCAATCAATAACGGTTTTCCCGGTCATTTCTGTGTTCATTTTTCTGGAAGCACCACACATCGTTCGGGACGTGCAGATCTTGCCCATGAATTAATGATTTTGAAAGCTTCCGGTAAGATTGACGAATATTTAAACGAAGCAGAGCCGTATGAGCTCATCAATATTTTTGCAATTGCTATTAATCAAACCGACACTAAAATTTTACATGCGATCGTTTCGAAATTCGGCTCTCCAAATCGCATCAATAAAGTTGCCAATAACATGAAGTACTTTAGTGTAACAAGATACTTGAACCGTCCTCTTAAAAATACGAAAGGGTATTACAAGTTGATATACCTGTCGAGGCCACCTATTTTACGATGGATAATCGCAAGGAAGCAAAGATTATCCATTTTATCGTCCGCAGGGAAAGCTTAACGGATGCCTGGTTAATTGATCAAAAAAATCTCTATAAAGAACTAAAATAAGAACACTTGACGATCCTTTGCGTTAGAGAGATATCGGGAGGAATATGTTTATGAGGCTTACATCCTTTGTCGTACTTCTACTATTTGCCCAGCAAGTTCATATTCCTGACAGCTTATCCATAAATGAAAATGGACAGACTATTGCTGACGTTAACCGAGCTGAAATTGCTGTCCCAATGCCCGGAGTTCCAATGATTCATATAGAAAAATATAATGAGCTTGTCGAAAAACTGAAGCGACAAATATACCAGGCACCGAAAAATGCTCAAATTGATGATCATGGCAGAATTGTACCAGGGCGGACAGGAATCAAGCTATATCAAGAAGAATTCGAAAAACAGTTTTACACCTACTTTTTTGATAACGGACCAAATACAATAGAAGTGCCAAAGCTAACGATTCACCCAAAAGTTGACAGCGAGTTACTTGCTAACATCCGTATCCAACGAATTGGTCATTACGTAACCTTTTTTAATGCTAACAACAAAGAACGCTCTCAAAATATTTCTCTTGCTATAGAAGCAATCAACAATCATGTCATTTTTCCAGGTGAAACGTTCTCATTCAACAAGGTTGTCGGTAACAGAACATCTGGCAAAGGATATTTGCGTGCTCCGATTATCATAAAAGGAGAGTTGTCGGAAGGAATTGGCGGTGGAATTTGCCAGGTGTCTTCCACTTTATTTAATGCTATCGACAGAGCGGGGCTGCAAATTGTGGAGCGCTATTCGCATAGCAGGCGAGTTCCTTATGTGCCAAATGGGAGGGATGCAACGGTAAGCTGGTATGGTCCCGATTTTCGTTTTAAAAATGAGTATAACCAACCCATACTAATCCAGGCCAAAAAGCAAGGAGGAAGCGTGAGTATCCTCATTTACTCGTCTGATGCGATAAATGTGGTGAAGCGAAAAATATCGAGTTAGCTGCGTTGACTCATTTATAGGGCAGTTATCGTGAATTCATAGTCTTGAGGGATGCAGTGTGGACATTGTTATAAGAGTCCCAATCATGGATTCCTGAGCAGGATGATCAACAAGGACAAGCAGATTGTCAATAGTATCTTCATGGTTAATTCAAAATGGATCTGCTTGAAAACTTTTCCTTTTGACACTATAATCCTATTATATTTGTTCCAAAAGGAGTAGTTTGGATGTTACGCCGATTTTATTCATATTATCTGCCTCATAAGAAATTATTTATGTTAGATTTCAGCAGCGCGGTCATAGTTGCCGTGCTTGAATTGGGATTCCCGCTCGCGGTTCAATGGTTCATCGATGACCTGCTGCCGCAAAACGATTGGCCGGCAATTGTTTCGGTAAGCATCGGCTTGCTTTTGCTCTATGTGCTCAGTACTTTCCTGCAATATATCGTAAACTATTGGGGACATAAGCTTGGCATCAATATAGAAACCGATATGCGGCAGCAGTTATTCCAGCATGTACAGAAGCAATCATTCAAATTTTTTGACGACACGAAGACAGGCCATATCATGAGCAGGATCACGAATGACCTGTTCGATATCGGCGAGCTTGCACATCATGGGCCCGAGGATGTATTCATTGCCGTGATGACCTTTATCGGCGTTTTTTGGATCATGCTGACGATTAATGTACAGCTGGCTCTTGTAACGATGCTCATCATCCCCTTCCTTGTCTGGGTTATCGTTTTCAGCAACATCCGCATGAACAGGGCCTGGAAAGCGATGTACAGCGATATTGCCGATGTCAACGCCCGAGTCGAAGACAGCGTGTCGGGTGTGAGAGTTGTCCAGTCTTTCACAAATGAAAACTATGAAATTAGCAGATTCGAAAAGAACAATCGCAAATTCCGTAAAGCCAAGCTCTTCGGATACCGCACGATGTCATTCAGCGCATCCGGCATTTATATGATGACCAGATTTATGACGTTAGCAGTTTTGGTCGTCGGTGCCTGGCTCAGCTACAACAAACATCTGTCATACGGGGAACTGGTCGGGTTTGTGCTTTATGTAAATGTGCTATTTAAACCAGTCGATAAAATCGCCGCCCTAATGGAACTCTATCCAAAGGGAATGGCCGGATTTAAACGTTTTACAGAAATGCTTGATATTGAGCCGGATGTTAAGGATTCACAGGATGCCGTTGAAATTGCCTCATTACGCGGCGACATAAGATTTACCGATGTCAGCTTCAGCTATAACGATAAAAAGCAAGTGCTGGCCGGAATTGATTTATCGATCAAGGCGGGTGAAACAGTTGCTTTCGTAGGACCATCCGGTGCAGGAAAAACAACGATTTGTTCATTGATTCCCCGTTTTTACGATGTGGAGGCTGGCAGCATAACCATCGACGGCCTGGATATCCGCGATATGACGAAGCATTCGCTGCGTTCGCAAATCGGGATTGTACAGCAGGATGTATTTTTGTTTACAGGTACACTTAAAGAAAATATTGCGTATGGCATGCTGGATGCGTCTGATGAAGAAATCGAGGAAGCAGCTAAACAGGCGCACCTGGAGAAATTCATCGAAGGGCTCCCGGACGGCTACGAAACTCAAATCGGTGAAAGAGGGTTAAAACTATCAGGCGGGCAAAAACAACGGATTGCTATTGCGAGAATGTTCTTGAAAAATCCTCCGATTCTCATCCTTGATGAAGCAACTTCTGCACTCGATACCGAAACAGAAATGGTGATTCAGAATGCGTTGAATGAGCTTGCTAAAAACCGGACGACGCTCGTGATTGCCCACCGGCTGGCGACGATCCGGAACGCTGACCGGATTGTGGTTGTCACAGAAGAAG
The DNA here is from genome assembly GCF_918741275.1 of Bacillus sp. CECT 9360. Lineage (GTDB taxonomy): Bacteria > Bacillota > Bacilli > Bacillales > DSM-1321 > Peribacillus. The sequence continues at coordinate 24,150 of NZ_CAKKNA010000015.1, read as the reverse complement.
GCATTGCCGAAGATGGAAGCCATGATGAATTGATTGAACAGGGCGGAGTCTTTGCCAACCTGCACCGCATTCAGTTTCAACGCTAAAGGGAACCATGTATGCAAAACTTATTATCAGAGAAAAGGGACCGGCAACAAAAATGAAATTCCGGCAACAAAAGTCCGTGTTTCGGCAACAAAACGAGTCAAACCGGCAACAAACCGGACAGATTCCGCAACAAAACCGGGGACCGGCAACAAAAATGAAATTCCGGCAACAAAAGTCCGCGTTTCGGCAACAAACGAGTCATACCAGCAACAAACCGGACAGATTCGGCAACAAAACCGGGGATCGGCAACTAAAATGAAATTCCGGCAACAAAAGTCCGTGTTTTGGAAGCAAAACGAGTCAAACCTGCAACAAAATCAAAATTCCGGATAGTAAATCTGGAAGAGACTTCACGCCCTGCCGTGTCCGAGCTCAATCGGCGGAATCTCTATACTTTAAAATAGTAGTCTCAAACTCTTTACAAACCCATCCTATCTTGTTATATATTTATATTTAGCTGAGAAAAATTTACAAGGAATTTTATATAAAAAAGGGGGAGTTCCATTGAAATACCGCGTTTCTGCTGTTCAATACCATCTGCACACCATCCAATCATTTGAAGAGTTTGCTAACCAATGCGAACATTATATTAAAACAGCTCAGGAATATGGCTCTGAGTTTGTTTTATTTCCTGAGTTCTTTACGACACAGCTATTGTCAATCGGCAGTGAACAGGGAACGAGGTTAACCATCAATGAACTTCCTGGATTTACGGATCAATACAGAACATTGTTTTCAAACTTTGCTCAAGAAACCGGCATGCATATTATAGGCGGGACGCATGTCGTCCAGAGAGAAGGCCGCTTGTATAATGTTGCTCATTTATTCTATCCTGACGGCAGGATTGGCGAGCAAGCAAAGCTTCATATTACGCCAACCGAGGTGGATGAATGGAATATGTCGCCGGGCGAGGATTTTACGATTTTTGAAACGGAAAAAGGGAGGATTGCCATTTTAACCTGCTATGACATTGAATTTCCTGAAATCGTGCGCATGGCCAAAGCAAAGGGGGCGGATGTGATTTTCTGTCCGTCCTGCACAGATGACCGCCATGGTTTTCACCGGGTTCGTTATACGAGTCACGCTCGCGCAATTGAAAACCAGGTCTACGTAGTAACGACCGGTACAATTGGTTCGCTGCCGACTGTTGATTTCATGCGCGCTAATTTCGGCCAGGCCGCGGTGATTACACCGAATGACATTCCTTTCCCGCCTAAAGGCATTATGGTGGAAGGAGAATTGAACAGCGATATGATTGTTACGGCAGATCTTGATTTGAGCTTATTGTACGAGGTTCGAGAAGCAGGCTCGGTTACGACATGGAGAGACCGCAGAACGGATCTATATCCTGACTGGGAAAAAGCGGAAACAATTGAAGGGTGATGGCTATGGCATACCGCAATGAACTGTTTGTATTTGATAATGAAATACCTGTATTGTCTGTCGTCCGGAATTATACCGAGGATGATTTTGATGAATTAATTGCGATTCAGGCGGAATGCTTTCCACCGCCTTTCCCAGAGGAATTATGGTGGAATCGGGAGCAGTTGCAAAACCATGTGGACTTATTCCCGGAAGGGGCCTTGTGTATCGAGATTGATGGAGAACTTGCCGGATCGTTGACAGGGCTACGCGTCGATTTTGATCCTCTCCATCCTGCTCATACGTGGGAAGAGATAACCGATGGAGGGTATATCCGGAATCATGATCCGAATGGGAATACATTATATATCGTGGATATCAGTGTCAAGCCGAAATACCGTAAATTCGGGCTCGCAAAGCAGATGATGCAGTCCATGGGCCATATCGTCGTGGAAAAGAAGCTCGACCGTCTGCTCGGCGGCGGACGGATGCCGGGGTACCATCGTTACGCCCGGGAATTAAGTCCCGAACAATATGTCCAGAAGGTGTTGTCAGGCGACCTGAACGATCCGGTGATCACCTTTTTATTAAAGTGCGGCCGGAAGCCGGTCGGCGTTCTGGAAAACTACCTGAAAGATAAAGAATCACTTAATTATGGCACGCTGATGGAATGGAAGAATCCATTTAAATAACAATAGTAGCAACCTAATTCATAGAACCCGCATCCTTGATCTTACAAAATCTATCAGGATGCGGGTTTTTATTATGAAGTCATAACTTATCGGGAGTGAAATTAGTAAAGATGTTTTACAACTATTTTGGAAGGGTAGTGAAAATGATAGGTAATGCTGATTAGTATAAAGGGGGCGTTTTTATTGGCAGATAAGTTACAGATTAACATTAACGGTGTAGAGATGGAGACCACTGATAACCAGACGGTCCTTCAGATGCTTTCTGACAGTTCAATAGAGGTGCCGAGTGTTTGTTATCATCCGAGCCTTGGACCGATTGAAACGTGTGACACCTGTATTGTCAATGTGAATGGAGAGTTTGTCAGATCCTGTTCAACCATGATAAATGATGGAGACGTGATCAATACGATTTCTCCTGAAGTTAAGCAAGCTCAGGTAATCGGGATGGATAAAATCCTCAATAACCATGAATTATATTGTACGGTGTGTGATTACAATAATGGTGGTTGCGAAATACATAATACGGTTAAAGAGATGAAGATTAACCATCAGAGCATTCCGTTTGCCGGGAAGCCCTACGAGGAAGATAATTCCCATCCGTTTTACCGTTACGATCCTGACCAATGCATCCTTTGCGGCCGTTGTGTAGAAGCATGCCAGGATGTCCAGGTCACCGAAACGCTGACCATTGACTGGGAGCGCCAAAAGCCGCGTGTAATTTGGGACAATGATGTGCCAATCAACGAATCTTCTTGTGTGTCTTGCGGCCACTGCTCTACCGTTTGCCCTTGTAACGCAATGATGGAAAAGGGCATGGTCGGGGAAGCAGGTTTTCTGACAAGTATAGCGAAACAAACACTGCGTCCGATGATTGAAGTGACAAAAGGAGTGGAAACCGGCTATGGTTCAATCCTCGCGATTTCGGATATGGAATCAGCCATGCGTGACGAACGAATCAAGAAAACAAAAACAGTTTGTACATATTGCGGTGTTGGCTGCAGCTTTGATGTATGGACGAAAGACCGTGAAATTCTAAAGATAGAACCACAGGCGGAAGCACCGGCGAACGGCATCTCAACTTGTGTTAAAGGGAAATTCGGCTGGGACTTCGTAAATAGCGAGGATCGCCTGACGAAACCATTGATTCGTGAAGGTGATACGTTCCGTGAAGCAGAATGGGAAGAGGCTTTAACGCTCATCGCGGAAAAGTTTAAGAATATCAAGAATGAGCATGGCCCAGATTCATTGGGATTCATATCGTCTTCCAAATGTACGAATGAGGAGTCCTATCTTATGCAAAAACTAGCGCGCGGCGTAATTGGCACCAATAATGTCGATAACTGCTCACGCTATTGCCAGTCACCGGCGACTGTCGGATTATTCCGTACGGTAGGGTATGGCGGTGATTCAGGTTCCATCACAGATATCCAAAAGGCGGAGCTCGTGTTAATCGTTGGCTCAAACACGTCCGAATCCCATCCCGTATTAAGCACACGGGTGAAAAGCTCACACAAACTGAGAGGGCAAAAGCTCATCGTAGCTGATATCAGGAAGCATGAAATGGCTGAACGCGCGGACTTGTTCGTGCATCCTAAAGCGGGGTCTGACTTAGTCTGGCTCTCAGCGATAACGAAGTACATCATTGACAATGGTTGGACCGATGAGAAGTTTGTGCATGAGCGCGTCAATGGTTTTGAGGAGTATAAAAAAAGCCTGGAGCTTTTCACATTGGAGTATGCGGAGGAAGCAACAGGCATTTCGAAAGAAACCCTCATCCAAATGGCGGAAATGATTCATGATGCGAAAACAACCAGTGTGTTATGGGCGATGGGCATCACGCAGCATACAGGAGGTAGTGACGCAAGCACTGCTATATCCAACCTTCTACTCATTACTGGAAACTACAGTAAGCCTGGGGCAGGCTCCTATCCGTTGCGCGGTCACAACAATGTGCAGGGTGCCAGTGACTTTGGCTCTATGCCAGACCGGCTCCCGGGCTATGAAAAAATCGTGGATGACAACGTGCGCGCGAAATACGAAAAAGGCTGGGGAGTCAAAATTCCCGAGCAACCTGGCATGAACAACCATGAAATGATAGATGGAATCCATTCCGGCATCCTGAAAGCCATGTACGTAAAGGGTGAGGAAATGGGCCTCGTCGATTCCAATATTAATCATGTTCATGCCGCATACGAGAAGCTTGACTTCTTTGTTGTTCAGGACATTTTCTTCTCACGTACCGCGGAGTTTGCGGATGTCGTGTTACCAGCAAGCCCAAGCTTTGAAAAAGAAGGAACGTTTACAAACACAGAGCGCCGGATCCAGCGTTTGTATCAAGTATTTGAACCTCTAGGCGAATCAAAGCCTGACTGGGAAATCATCCTTGAGATCGCAAACCGCCTTGGCGCAGGCTGGAATTATGACCATCCAGCGGACATTATGCATGAAGCAGCCATGTTATCGCCACTTTATGCGGGCGTCACCTACGATAGACTTGAAGGATACAATTCGCTTCAATGGCCGGTTACAGCCGATGGAACAGACACACCGCTTCTGTTTGCGGACGGAACATTCCCGTTCCCGGACGGAAAGGCAAACCTATTCCCGGTTCAATGGTCCAAGCCAATTGACTTTGGTCCTGAATATGATATCCATGTGAACAACGGCCGTCTTCTCGAACATTTCCATGAAGGCAATCTGACATACAGGTCAAAAGGGATTTCCTCGAAAACTCCTGAAATCTGGTTAGAGGTATCTCCTGAATTAGCAGAGGATAGGGGGATTAAAGACGGCACGCTTGTAAGGCTGACTTCTCCTTATGGCAACGTCAAGGTTAAATCCCTAATTACGGACCGTGTCCAAGGAAACGAAGTATATCTCCCGATGAACGACTCCGGAGAAGCAGCCGTTAACCTGTTAACGAGCAGTTTTTCCGATAAAGACACCGACACGCCAGCTTACAAGGAAACGATGGCCAAGATGGAAATCCTGAAATATGAAGGGGTCAGCCCAATGCGGGATATCAACCATCGTAACGGCAACCCACAGCCGCAAATTGGTGTGCAGGTGCAGAAGAAATGGGCGCGCAAGGATTATGTTTTCCCTGGTGATGCAGTAAGGGAGGAGCGGAAGCAGCATGGCTAAAGCGATTAAACAAATCCAAAGAATCGAGATTAGCGAAGAGGATCAAAGAAGGAAAGATTTACTTCAAGTAGAAGATGCGCTCATCAAAAATAAGGAAGCCATTCTTGAATCACTTCAAGTTTTGGGTCATATGCAAGATCGCGGTGTACTCTCATTGTTAAATGGATTGTTCGGCCAGGGGGATAAGGTCTTGGATGTCCTCGTCAAAACGGCCGACACGCCTGAGACGACCAATTTGCTGAAGAATCTATTATTAATGGGTGGTCTGCTCGGCACGCTCAATGTCCAACAGCTTGAACCGTTTATATTGAAGATCAATTCAGGTATCGCCAGAGTGGCAGAAACGAAAGATAATGAAGATTCCGTCGGCTATTTTGATTTTGCCAGATCTTTAAAAGACCCTGAAATAAACAAATCGGTATCCTTATTGCTCAACTTTCTAAAAGGAATGGGCGAGGATACAGAAGGTCTTGAGCGGACGACCCAGCCTCCCGAGAAGCAAATCCAGCAGCAAATGCCACGTGAAAAACACGGTATGCATGAAAGAGATTAATGAAATGCACCCGCTACCAACAACCTTTTTAGGTTGTTGGTAGCGGGTGTTTTTTTGTTTTAGTGGATTTAAGCGAAAGAATCTATCGATAAAGTTTGAAATAAAAAGTTATATAGAGTTTTGATTCAATGAATTAATCCTATAAAGACAACCATTTTTGTTGGATTTATTGTATATGTTGCATTTGTTGGATATTGAAGTTCAGCTATTGGATCAAAACAACATGGTTCCCCGAATCCTCTTTTATACGTCCTAACTTTTTGTAGAAGGTTTAGAGGCCGGTGACAACTATCAAATGCTCAAACGGACGGTTTCTATCAATATACTCGCATTTAAATTAGCGGAATTAAGGAATGAAAATTTTCACTAAAACACATCAAATTCAAGAGGTTCATTCGAAAAATCCTTTAACAGACTTGATGGAAATTCATTTTTTTTAGAATTTCCTAAGTTCGAGCAAATAGAATATGATAAGAATATTTCCCTGCACAGATATGTATTATTTTTAAAAGATGATATTTCGCAAGAAAAGCTAATGGAAGTCGTTAGCATGGATATGATGACTGGTAAAGCTGAACAAAAATTAGCAAAATTAAGCTCGGATCCTGGAACCCGAAGAGAATACGGGCTTAGAGAAAAGGCACTCTTGGATGAAAATAGCAGACTAAAAGATGCAGTAGATACCGAGTCAAAAGTTTCCTAGAAAGTGGTATGCCTCTAGATAAAGTCGCAAAGCATACACCTTATTCAACTGATGAATTAAGACCAACTACTAAATAAACTAAATATAGATTAATCCACCAGATTATCGGGTGGATTTCTTCTGTTTTTTAAGCTTTAAGCGAATTATTATTTATTAGTCACTAATTTAACTGCGGTGCCCGTCTCTCAAACATACCAAGCCAACCATTTTCCATTCAGTCTTTATTTTGTTACAGTATAACTAATGGACGAATTTGAAAGGCAGGCTGAATTACATCATGAACAAAGAAATAAAACTAATTGCCCTTGATATGGACGGGACGTTATTGAACGAAGAAGGCAAGGTGTCTGAGGCGAACAAAGCAGCAATCAGAGAGGCGGAACAAAAGGGCGTCAAAGTTTTGCTAAGTACTGGACGCGCTTATGCGTCATGCAGTGAGATCGCAAAATCACTCGAGCTATCCTCTTATCTGATTACGGTAAATGGCAGCGAAATATTTGATCCGACCGGGGAACTGGTTGAGAGGAACATCGTCGGTGCCGAACTGATCCAATGGATGTGGGATTTAAGCCAAAAGCACAAGACGGATTTCTGGGCAACGAGCAGTGATCGGGTTTGGCGGGGAGAAATGCCCGAAGACATTCCATCCTATCAATGGCTGAAGTTCGGGTTTAATATAGAAGACGATAAAATCCGAGAAGAAATCTTAACGATGCTAAGAGAGAACGGCAACCTTGAGATTAGCAATTCAAGTCCGACGAATATCGAAGCCAATGCCGTGGGAATAAATAAAGCCAAGGCGATTGAAAAGGTATGCGGCTTCCTGGATTTAAGGATGGATGAGGTTATGGCGGTAGGCGACAGCCTGAATGACATCGCCATGATTAAGGAAGCGGGTCTTGGGGTAGCAATGGGAAATGCCCAGGATATCGTGAAGGAAACAGCGGATTGGGTTACCGAGACGAATAACAATAACGGAGTGGCAAAGGCCATCCAAAAATGGGTGCTGGAAAAATAAAAGCATAGATAATCGATGAAACCGTTAAAATATTAGCGGTTTTTTTTGATTTCGAGACAAGTAATATATAGAAGGAAAAACTTGAATAATCGCCTCTTCGGGAGTAAAATGAATAGTGATTCATATTCTGAAAATTCTGTACGGAAGTGAGGCGTTTTTGTTGAGTAAAACGATACCGGAAGAATGGTGGGGGCAGCTTAGATTACCCGCTATTTCAGCGCCGATGTTTCTCGTGTCGGGTCCTGAATTGGTAGAAGCTGTTTGTATGAATGGTGTGATTGGTTCATTCCCTTCCCCAAATGCACGTCCAATCGAGGTACTTGATCAATGGATGGGTGAGTTAAACGATAAACTTGCCGCTGCACGAGAGAAAGAACCAGAGCGGAAGATTGCGCCATGGGCGATAAACATGGTCGTTCACAGTTCTTATAGCAGATTACAGGAAGAGTTGGATTTGGTGAAAAAACACCAGCCGCAGCTGGTTATTACTTCACTTGGAAGTCCGAGAGCTGTCGTCGATATTGTACATAGCTATGGTGGCCTTGTTTTTTCGGATGTTAGTGACGTCAAATTTGCTAAGAAGGCGGCTGAAGCTGGGGTAGATGGGTTAATTCTTGTTGCATCAGGAGCAGGCGGACATGCGGGGAATCTGAATGGTTTTGCATTCGTTGACAGCGTTCGAACATTCTGGGATGGAATCATTATCCTTGCCGGAGCGATTTCAACAGGAAAAAGCATACTGGCAGCGCAGGCCGCTGGTGCGGACCTCGCATATATGGGAACGCGCTTCATCGTGGCAAAAGAAAGTATGGCAAATGAAGAGTATCGTCAAATGCTTGTAGATTCGAATCAAGAGGACATCATCCTCACAAACGCATTCTCCGGCGTTAACGCGAATATGCTCATACCAAGCATCGTAAAGAACGGACTAGATCCGGCCGAATTGCAAAAGAAGGACAAAGTTGAATTTGACAGCATGCAAAAGGAGACTAACGCCAAAGCTTGGAAAGATATCTGGTCTGCCGGACATGGGGTAGGAGCGATCAACCAGATCGATACAGCTGAAGGCATTATAGCTGAACTGGAAAAAGAATATAATGAAGCAATAGAAAAAATGAATGTGCAAACAGAAAAGCTGAAATCTGCAGTGATTAAATAAGTTTTCTGTAAGCGTTTTAAAACAGAGTCAGCTGGTTATCTTTTTTTGATAACCAGCTGATCTATTATTAATAGGGAATTTCTTATTTCTTTTTGAGTATCGTTACTTCATTAGATTCCCCTATAATCACTTTGTCAGCCATTCCAATAAATAATCCGGTTTCTACTACACCAACTATCAGTTTCAGATGATTATGTGTCATCTCTGGATCCGGAATAGACTCGAATGTACAATCCAAAATATAATTTCCGTTATCTGTGCTGAAGATCCTATCATCTTTCATTCTTAGTGCGGGGGAGCACCCAAGCTGAGCTATTTTTTGAGCGGTAATTTCCCAGCCAAATGGAACAACTTCAACAGGTAGAGGAAAATTACCCAATTGTGAAACTATTTTTGAATCGTCCGCGACAATGATTAGCTCTTTTGACGAAATGCTTACTATTTTCTCCCTTAAAAGAGCACCTCCTCCGCCCTTAATAAGGTTAAAATTTGGGTCGATTTCGTCAGCGCCGTCTATTGTTAAGTCAAGATTCTGTACTTCAGAAAAGTCGGTTAATGGGATGCCAAACTCAATGGCCCATCTCTCCGTATTGCTGGATGATGGGATACCTTTTACCCGTAAACCCCCTTTAATTCGTTCAGCGATTTTTTTTATTGTCCAGTACACAGTTGAACCTGTTCCCAATCCTATTATCATTCCATCCTGGACAAAGTCTGCTGCTTTTTCACCAGCTATTTTTTTATTGCCTTCCAATGTGTCCATCCCGCAACCCACCTTTGTAAATGTCTTATTATAGTTTACCTAAAGAGAAGGGGAATATCTTTTTCTTTACTTTCATTTCTGGATAAGCACAATATATTTTATGCGAAAAATACTAAATACGTAATTATTCAAAATCTAAAAATAGTGGGGGTCATTATCCCTGCTATTTTTTACTGTTTTTCCAAACCATAAACTTTATGAACAAAATGTGTTTAATATTTTTATTGGAGTTTAATTGGATAATCTAGTAAATCGCTTTTATTTATGTAAAATTGAGAAAACGCTTACAAGGGGGATTTACATGATTTCTATTAAAAGGTTTTCGACAATAATGGGTGCCGGTGTGTTGGCATTGAGTCTAACCGCATGCGGGAGTGAAACATCCGGCGGTGAAAAAAAAGTGGAAAGTACTGGTTACCCAAACAAGGCGATTGCAGTTGTAGCACCTTCTGGAGCGGGGGGTGGCTGGGATTTGACAGCCCGTTCATTCACAAAAGTATTGAGTGAAACAAAGCTGGTGGATCAGCCATTGACGGTTGAGAACAAACCTGGCGGTGGGGGAGCCGTTTTTATGGCGGAGTATGCGACCCAGGATGTACAAAACAACGCCAGGCTGTTGGTCAACTCACCACCAATCGTCATTAATAATTTGAAAAAAGAAGGAAACAGCCCTTATGGACATAAAAATACAACTCCTTTGGCACAGTTGACAAAAGATTACGGGGCGATTGTCGTCAAAGCAGATTCGAAATTCAAGGATCTGAAATCGGTATTGGAGGAAGTCAAAAAAGATCCGCGTAAGCTTACCTTTGCAGGGGGCTCTGCTCCAGGCTCAATGGATCATTTGATCTCCATTTTACCGGCTTATGAATACGGCGTCGATCCAACTAAAATTAAATATGTTTCTTATGATGGCGGCGGTGAAGCGATTACGGCATTGCTTGGAGGAAACGCTGATGTAATCGGTACAGATGCATCCAGTGTCAATGAGTTTTTGAAGGCGGGCAAGGTACGGGTTCTGGCAATCACATCACCTGAACGTATAGAAACATTTAAAGATATTCCTACAGCTAAGGAACAAGGTGTGGACGCTGAATTCACAATTTGGCGCGGTGTGTTTGGTCCTGAAAAAATGTCTGACGAAGCAAAAACATATTGGGAAAAAACGATCGAAAAGCTTGCTGCATCCCCTGAATGGAAAAAAGAAGTCGAGACTCAAGGCTGGGAAATGGAATATAAAAATAGCGCAGATTTCAAAAAGTTTTTACATGAGCAGGAAACACAAGTACAGCAACTATTAGAAGCTTTGGGTATGGAAAAGTAATAGATTCGGGAAGGAGTGAAACACTCCTTCTCATCTGTTTAGAAAGGATGAATGTGGATGGACATCAGATTCGATCGCATTGCAGCGGTTTTGTTCTTGGCTATTGGTCTGCTTTTTATAATCGGCAGCAGGCAGATTGCGAGCTCCGCTTATGGAAGTGAAGTAGGACCGGATATATTTCCTTTTTTTCTTGGCATTCTGCTGGTTCTATTAAGCATCCGTTTATTTTATGAGACATTCCGCTTCCAAAAGCAAGCAGGAGGCTCTAAAGAAAAGCTGCAACACAAGCCGTTTTTGATCATATTTACCACAACGCTTGCTTACATTCTCACGTTAGAAACGATTGGATATGTGATTACGACATTCATCTATCTGTTTATTTGCTTTCAAACAATGGAAAGAACGAAGTGGATAAAATCACTTGTAATTGCTGCCTCTTTTTCAGGCATAGTCTATTATCTTTTCGTAAATATTTTAAAAGGAACTCTGCCCGGCTGGCCAGTCTGGTTTTAGTTTGGAGGGAGATGAATCATGAGTACACTCAGTTATTTAATGGATGGGTTTGGTACGGCTCTCATATGGTATAACCTGATTTTTGCATTTGTTGGAGTTCTAATAGGAACGGCTGTCGGCGTCCTACCGGGTATCGGACCAATGAGCGGTGTGGCCCTGCTGATTCCGGTCACGGCTTCCATTACGGGCGGTCTGCCGCCTGAACAGGCAGCAGCGAGTGCGATTATTCTTCTTGCCGGTGTTTATTACGGGGCGATGTATGGAGGTTCGACAACGTCGATTCTATTAAATACCCCTGGGGAATCCTCGTCTGTTGTTACAACATTGGATGGCTATCAGATGGCGAAGAAGGGAAGAGCCGGTAGTGCACTCTCCATTGCCGCAATCGGTTCTTTTGTTGCCGGGATCGTTACACTGTTAGCGTTGATCGCATTAGCCCGGCCTTTATCGAGTGTAGCATTAAAGTTCGGTCCTGCGGAGTATTTTTCGCTCATGCTCTTAGGCTTGGCTGCTGTCAGCGGGTTGGCGGGCAAGTCAGTGACGAAAGCATTGATCATGACGATCTGCGGTTTATTGCTAGGTACGATTGGAATTGACAACGTTTCTGGAATTGCTCGTTTTACCTTTGATGTGCCCTGGCTTTATCAGGGAATTGAATTCTTAACGATTGCCGTTGGATTGTTTGCTCTTGGTGAAGTATTCAAGACGATATTGGAAAAAGAAGAGGAAGACAATGAGATAGCGAAAATTAATAATTTGCTGCCGTCGAAAGAGGAATTAAAAGAATCGGTCGGGCCCATTGCCCGCGGATCCCTCCTTGGTTTCTTTATAGGGATTCTGCCAGGTGCGGGTGCGACATTGGCTTCTTTCTTCTCTTACTTAACAGAAAAAAGGCTTTCAAAAAATCCTTCGAAGTTTGGTACCGGTACGATTGCCGGGGTAGCCGCACCTGAATCGGCCAATAACGCGGCTTCGGGCGGTGCGATGATTCCCTTATTGACACTGGGAATTCCGGGATCAGGTACAACGGCGATACTCATGGGTGCTCTTATGATGTATAACGTCCAGCCGGGCCCATTATTATTCGAAGACCATCCACAGGTTGCCTGGGGCTTGATCGCCAGTATGTTCATTGGAAACATCATGCTTTTAATTTTGAATTTACCACTGGTAAAGGTGTTCGCAAAAATCATTCAAACACCGAAACAATTTTTAATACCTATCATTATTGCCATCTCCATTTTCGGAGTATATGCCGTACAAGTTTCCACATATGATCTACTGCTTCTTCTTGCTTGCGGGCTGTTTGGCTATTTTTTAACGAGAAATGATTATCCGATCGCGCCTCTTGTACTCGGTCTTGTTTTGGGTCCGATGATTGAGAATAACTTCCGACGGGCGCTGACCATTTCAGATGGTGATTACAGCTTATTTATCACCCGTCCGATATCACTTGCTTTCTTGATCATCACAATTCTTTGGCTGCTTATACCGGTCTTAATGAAAATGAAAGGTAAGGATGTCATCATTAATGTGGAAGGATAAGTAGTCGGACACGACAAAATATTTCAAAAACTCCTTTTGTAGAGGAGTTTTTTTTAATATGATTGACAAGAGGTGTTTGAATGCGTCTACATACTAAGTTAATGGCAGGCATCTGTGTGTTAATTATTCTCATGGGAGTCATTTTTGAATTAACCTTTATCAATATTTTGGAATCCGGCCTGAAAAAGGAAAAAGGTAACACAGCCTTATCGGTAGCACAGTCCGTCTCTCATATCCCTGAAATAAAGGAAGCCTTTAATGAGGACAACCCGGCCAGTACCATCCAGCCGATTGCAGAAAAAATCCGCAAGCAGATTGGAGCAGAATTTATCGTAATTGGAAATCGTAATGAAATTCGCTACTCTCATCCGAATCCTGAACGACTTGGACAAAAAATGGTTGGCGGGGACAATGGCAGAGTATTTAAAGGTGAACCGATCATATCTGAGTCCACGGGTACATTGGGTCCATCGCTTAGGGGGAAAGCACCCATTCAATCAGATGGCCGAATCATTGGAGTAGTTTCCGTCGGTTTTTTGCAAAAAGATATTGAAGAAGAGGTCTCAAGTTTGCAGAGGAAAATTCTTTACACAACACTCTTTATCCTATTAGGTGGTATCTTGATTGCCTTATTAATCTCATTAAATATTAAAAAGGCAATCTTTGGTCTTGAGCCGAAGGAAATCGCCTGGATGTACCAGGAGAAGCACGCGATCCTTGAATCGATCCATGAAGGGATTATCGCAATAGATGATGAGGGAAGGATTACCGTAGTAAATGAAACGGCCCATCAAATCCTGCATATCCGAAATGATATTTTGCTTCGCGGAAAGCGAATCGAGGACGTCATTGAAGATACACATCTTGTTGATGTAGTAAGAACGGGACAGGCTGAATACGACAGGGAATTTATGATTCAGGGCGAGGTTTTCGTGGTCAACCGGATTCCTATTTTAAATAAACGCGGACATGTAAAAGGAGCTGTTGCAAGCTTAAGGAATAAATCTGAGCTTTCAAATCTTCTTCAGGAATTGTCTCACATAAAATCATACGCCGAAGGGCTCCGAGCCCAAACCCATGAATATTCCAATCGACTCTATACCCTTCTCGGTTTGATTCAACTCGGTTCATACAAGGAGGCAATTGAATTCATTTCGAAAGAAGTGGATGTTGCGCAGGGATTCATAAATTTCTTAATGCAAGAAATTCCCGATCCGATCATAGCCGGCTTTATTTTAGGAAAAGTGAGTTTAGCCAGTGAATTGAAAATTCATTTTACTGTAGATAGGGAGAGCAGTTTCAAGGATGTTCCGGCAGAAATAGGCAGGGAAACGTTAGTGACCATTATAGGAAACCTGGTCAATAACGCTTTTGAGGCAGTCCAGGAAAATGGAAAGGAAAAGAAAAAGGTTTCTCTATTTTTGACAGATCTCGGCAAAGAACTGATTATAGAAGTGGAAGATAACGGGAAGGGGATTGCTCCAGAGGATTATGAACGTATTTTCCAGACTGGATTTACAACGAAGGACAGCAAAAGCAATGCGGGAATTGGGTTGAGTTTAGTGCAGGATGCGATTGAAAGCTTGGGAGCATCTATTACATATTCATCTAATGAGGGAGATGGAACGGTTTTCACGATTGCTATTCCAAAAGTAAGGGGGCGTTTGGATGAATGACAATCAAATGATCGATGTATTAATTGTGGAGGATGATCTAAGAATAGCAGAGATACAGAAACGGTTTATTGAGCAAATCCTAGGCTTTCAAACAGTTGGAATCGCTGCAAGTTATAGAGAAGCAAAAAGCTTTATCGAGATCTTGCAGCCAGACCTTATTTTGCTTGATGTCTATTTTCCGGATATGAACGGCCTGGATCTTTTAAAAGAAACGAAACAGGAAAATAAACAAATCGACGTCATTATGATAACGGCAACCAAAGAATTAGATAAAGTACAGGAAGCGATAACCATAGGCGTCTTCGATTATATTATTAAACCTGTCGTGTTTGAACGATTCAAACAGTCGTTGCTGCGATATCAAGATTACCACACCAATTTATTGGAGCTGGGCAAAAACAATCCTCATATTACCCAACAACAAGTCGACAAGCTTTTGCGGAAAGATAAGGATGGAAGCAGCAGTGAGAAATCCGACTTGCCTAAAGGAATTGACCCGCTGACACTTGAAAAAGTACTGCAGGTTCTTGGAGATGACAATGCCGGAATGACAGCTGAATCTGTGGCTAAACAAATTGGGGTGAGCAGAACGACCGCGAGGCGATATCTGGAGCATCTAGTTGCCGGGGGCAAGATAAGGGCGGATCTTGCCTACGGTGCAGTCGGGCGGCCGGAGCGGGTCTATATGGTAAGGGTTGCAAAGAAGACTTATTAGCATGTGACTATTTAATGCTTTCATTAACATTAGGGAGGAATATCAATGTCAGCTGAATATATGTGCGATCTCTCATTTCCCGATGATTTCAAGGAAGGAAAAACCTATCCGGCAATCTTCGTGATGCATGGTGCGGGTTCAAATGAGAAAGATCTTGTTCCAATCCTGGAAGGTGTTAAAGGCCGATTTATTCTATTTTTCATTCGCGGCAACATCAAAACGGAAACCGGATATAAATTCTTTGATCTTCATGGAATCGGAAATCCTGTCAAGGAATCTTTTGACCGCAGTGTCCAAGGGTTGACAGCCTTTATTAAAGAGATGAAGGAGGCACATCCGATTGATAAAGATCAAGTATATTTGCTTGGCTTTAGCCAGGGAGCGATCATGGCGATGACGCTTGCCCTAACTTTAGGAGATGAGATAAGGGGAATCGTGGCAATGAACGGGTACATTCCTTCCTTTGTGAAAGAAAAATACTCACTGAAAACGAGCAGCCGACAGTCCGTATATATTTCACATGGAGAAAGTGATCCGATTTTTCCGATTCACATCGGAAATGATAATCAGGATTATTTCATGAGCCGTGCTGTGAACACAACTTATGAAACCTATCCTGCCGGCCACTTTATCGTGCCGGAGAATGTTTCTTCCCTACAACAGTGGTTGTTACAACAAATTAAATAGCGCAAAGAGAAACAAATTGCGACAGGTTATCCGGATTTTTCGGGTAACCTTTTTTGCATTCGCATGCCGTCATGATAATAGACCTATCATTATTGTGTTTAACAATCTAGTTAATAGTTATTTTGCATGATGGTCCCTGCTGGAAAATCAAATATACTAGTGTATATCTAGGCAATATTTTGAATTTTCTATCAGGAGGTAAAGGATGAAGAAACAGAAACTATTAACCGGGCTTATCGCTGCTAGTATGCTTGCCACTGTTCCGTTGGCAGACACACTCGCCGCATCGCCAAAGAAGTGGACGAATGTCAATGTCTACGAGGAACAAAACGGCAGCAAGTTCAACAGCGAACACTATGATTTTGTTAAATTCTCGAAAATCGGCGCCAAGCTTCAGGAAATTGACAAGAAATCAAACCGTGTAAAGGTAGAAGTGAAAGGGAAATCTTCTGATGGACATCCGCTTTATGTCGTAACGATTGCCGACCCTGCTTCACAAGGCAAGTTCGGCAAAATTAAAGCGCTACGAAAACAGATGTTCAAAAATCCCCAAAAAGCACAGGACTGGATTAGTGAAAATCCAGATTTTAAGGTTCCGGTTATGATTAATGGCTCCATTCACGGTACGGAATTTGTCGGAAGCGATGCCGTGCTTCAATTAATCGAGCGTTTTGCGACGCAGACTGATCAAGTGACTAAAAACATTCTTGGGAGTAACATCTTAATCTTTAATGTGGTCGCTAATCCGGACGGAAGAATCGATGCCACCAGGTTCAACGGACAGGGAATCGACCTAAACCGCGATTTCATTACCCAGTCACAGCCGGAAACCCAGGAAACCGTAGAACTTATTAAAGAATGGAATCCAATGGTTTTCCTTGATACGCATGGATATGTAAAAAATTATGCACCGAATTTGCAAGGCTTGATCGAACCGTGTACGCCGCCGCATAACCCTAATTATGAATATGATCTGTATAATAAATGGGCCTATAAACAAGCGGAAGCCATGGAATCAGAAATTATGAAGAACAAAGGGCAATACAGCGGTGACCTGTATAAAACGATGGAAGGCGCATATGTTCCGCAGCGTGATGATACTGCAGGCTGGGATGATTATCCGCCGATCTTTACACCGATGTACGCCATGTACCATGGCGCTTATGGACACACATTAGAGGCGCCTACAAATGATTGGGATGGTGTCCGCTGGCAATATGATGCGATCATGGGTGCCCTCCAATTCGCAACTGCCAACAAACAGGGAATGATCACGGACCAGATCGAGGTCTTTAAACGGGGCATCAATTTTGACCATCCGTTCCATGAAGAAGGATTCTTCCCGAATGCCTATGTTCTGCCGGTTAATGAGAAAGACCCGACGGTAACGGAAAAAGCGGTGAACCATTTAATCAAAAATGATGTTGAAGTGGAAGAGGCTTCAAAGCCATTTACGGCCGAAGGCAAATCCTATCCAAAAGGAACGTATGTCGTAAAGATGAACCAGGCCAAGGCAGGTCTTGCGAACACAATGCTTTGGGACGGAGAGGATATCACCAATGATACGCCAGCTATGTATGACATATCAGCGTGGAGTCTCCCGGAATTATGGGGCTTTGAAGCGATATCTGTAAAAAGCCAGTTTAATGTAACAGCCAGCAAGGTGAAGGAAGTTGAAAACCATGGCTCCCTTTCAGGTAAAGGGCCATATAAAATTCCTAACAGTTCAGTGAAAGCAGTTGAACTGACTAATACGTTAATCCAACAAGGGGTAAAAGTGAAACGCGATTCAAAAGGTAACTTTTACGCTCAAGCAACAGGAAATACAATCTCAAGAGCAGTAAGAGAGTCCGGCTTAGAAGTTGAAACCTCAGCGATTCCGGCTGATGCTGTGCAGCTCTCCAAATTAAAGGTAGCGCTCCTAAAGGATGGCGGAATGGGCAAACAGCAATCGCACTCCGGGACAAACCTTTCTCTAAGGAGACTTGGCTTCGAGGTAACGGAAGTCACCCCTGTTGAGGTAGCGCAGAAAGGTCTTGGCTCATTCGATGTCTTTGTTTATAGTGGAACCGCAAATCTTATTTCCACGAATCTAAGTGAAGCAAATAAAGAATTCGGGTTCGAGAATCCTGCCCAATATGATTCATTTAAAGCCAATCTGGAAAGCTTTTTAAACGAAGGCGGTAAGTATATTGCAGTAGGAGCCGGTGCCTCCCAGGCTACAAGAACTCTTGGTTTTACAGATGATACGATAAAAGTCGGAGGGTCCAATAGCAACGGGATCGTAAAAGTCGATTATGAAGGGACAGGAGTTACGGCAGGCTATGGCCAGGATGATTACGGATTCGTCTACCGCCCAACATGGTATACTGGCACGGAGAACGATGAAGTATTGGCTACCTACGATAATACTCCAGATTTCTTTGTCGCCGGACATTGGGCAAACAGGTCGGGAGCCCAGGGACAAGCAGTAATGGTTCAGGAGAAGGATAAAGATGTCACGCTTATTGGTCTGGAACCAGGCTTCCGCGACCACACCGATTATTTGTTCCGACTGCTCTCGAATGCGATATTTGAAGAATGATAGTGAGAAACCTGACTGGCATGCCCAGTCAGGTTTTTTTGTAAGTCACCGACACTAACAATGATGAGCGCTTTTGGCTCTTACACGGTCCGTTTAAATCCCCTGTTTTAGGGCCTAATCTCCCAAATTTAAGCGGAATTGGCTGATCATGGTTTATCTCTTCAAAAATATGGGTACTGAAAAGCAATTTAGTAAGGCAGCAAGCATTTACTAAAAATAAAAAAGGAGGAGACGGATTTTCAAAAATTAAATGGCGTTTTCATACTGTCTTAGGGATTAGCCTGCTTTAAAAAGTCAAAATATTATGACTTCTGGAGGAAAACTACATGAAACGTATTGTCTATGTATTTCTTGCTCTATTTTTGTTTATCCCGTTTTACGCTGAACGCCCGGAAAGGGCTCAGGCAGGTCCCTTGGCCTCTGCCGTAATGGATCCGCTCATTGAAAAAGCACTGGCATCTTCGGACACAGCCCAAGTCATTGTTACTTTTAAAGGCGATGGTGCACCAAAGAGCAATCAACTAAGCCTGTTAGAAACACTTGGCATCGAGACAGGAATCACGATGAAGTCTTGCCAATCGCCGGGGTCATTGCGACAAAATCGCAGATCGACAAACTGGCAAAAAACGATGAGGTCCAATCTATTTATTTCAACAAAAAGCTTACGTATTCCAATGCGGAAGCAACGGACATTACCGGTGTCGACCGGGCAAGGACAGACGAGAATTTCCGTATAGCCAATAAAGGATTCCCTCTTTCCGGAAAGGGCATCGGCGTTGTGGTGAACGATAGCGGTGTGGATGGGACCCATAGAGATCACCAATTTGGCAGAAATCTGGTTCAAAATGTGATGGCTTCCACGAACCTGAATGCCTTTGCGCCGGAATTATTGCCGATCACTTACCTGGAACATGTCCCAAATACGGATACGAATTCAGGCCATGGTACACATGTAGCGGGAACAGTCGGCGGTACCGGTGCGATGTCTTCCGGCAAGTATGAGGGAGTTGCGCCAGGGGCCGACCTGATTGGTTATGGTTCAGGTGCCGCGTTATTTGTCCTGGACGGAATCGGCGGCTTCGATTATGCGATAACCCATCAGCAGGAATATAACATTCGAGTGATTACAAATTCATGGGGATCATCAGGTGATTTCGACTATAACGACCCGATTAACATTGCCAGCAAAAAAGCGTTCGATAGAGGAATAACAGTTTTGTTTGCGGCAGGAAATGAGGGGCCGGATGAAAATACCCATAATCCATATGCAAAAGCTCCGTGGGTTATCTCGGTCGCAGCAGGAGTGAAGGATGGCACACTTGCCGATTTCTCATCCCGTGGCAAAAAGGGCGTGGGTGGAACCTTTACATTAGATGGAAAGCAATGGACATGGTTGGATGAACCGACCATTACGGCGCCTGGAGTCGATATTGTATCGACGCGCGTTCTTGCTCCTGTTTCAAGTCTCGGAATCGACAAAGATATTGAACTTATCAGTCCAGCCCATCTTCCGTTCTATACAACGATGAGCGGAACATCGATGGCCACACCCCATGTAGCCGGAATTGTCGCACTGCTGTTAGAAGCGAACCCTGAACTTTCGCCATCTCAAGTAAAGCAAGTCTTGAAAAAGACAGCCACAGAAATGCCAGGATACGAATCCTGGGAAGTGGGGGCCGGGTATGTAAATGCCTATAATGCCATTAAATTAGCTTATAGAAAATAATGCAGCATACCTTCATTCCTTTAATCGGTATGAATCTATTAAAAAGGAATAACTATTTTTTGAAGGAACAAATAGGCTTTCGCTTATTTGTTCCTTTTAATTTTCTAACTTACATAAACATTTAGTTTTACCATATATTGCTTGTCGCTTAATTAGCAGATTCAAATATATAATTATATCGAAAATACATAATCTGAGGGAATAGAGGGAAATTATGAGGCAGATCGCCAGTATTTTATTTGCACTTATTTTGTTGGTATCGCTTTTGCCTAAGCAGTCATTTGCAGCACAAGATCCAAATTTCGATGCGGATTTCCAAGCTTATCTTGAAGAAATCAGCGCAATCAGAGGGTTTGAAGTGACTGAGGCGGATATCGCCATCGCTCTTGCTGAGTATGATGAGGTAATTAAAGATTATGAAACAGTCGAAGAATTGTCAGACTGGCTCGGGGAAGTCATTGCATCTGACTATAGCAATATCCAGGATGTTTTACAGGAAAATGAAATGACAATGGAGGATCTCGATGCTCTTTTAGCAGAGAACGGGGAAGAGATTGAAGATTTCATTTTTGTCGATGATGTTCTATTCTATATCGAGCCTGACTTTGATGAAGAATTTATGAACGAACTGTTAATGATTTTCCAGGAAGAATTAGACCTCACACAACTGGAATTGGAGAACTTAAACAATCACTTCATGGCCCTTGAAGAGGAGTTATCAACTCCTGAAGCTACAGCAAAGTTCGAACAACTGGCAGAAAAAATGGAAGCGTTCGATGAATTTGAAACGCTTGATGAATTAACGCCTGAACAGGTTTCAGAATTTATTGCCATTTTTGATGAAATGTTTACGATGTTAAAAATTAAGCCTACGTTCGCTCTCATCATGGACGGTAAAGAAACAACGGTTTCTCTATGGGAACTATTTAACATGGAAGAACTTATCAATGCGAAATTAAAAGTAAACATTTTCGATCTGGAAGGCAATTTATTGGCCGACCTCATCATTACCGGCGACATGGTCGACAATGAGACGATCAATAACATTGGAAACAATCTTAATACAGCTACTGAAAAAGTGAAGCAAGCCAAAAGTGAAAACCCGAAAGTTAAAACAGAAAAAGGCGGCAAGCTTCCGAAAACGGCGGGGAACTACGCTTCCGGCATCCTGATCGGTCTTGTTATGATGTTATCTGGAATCATGTTATATCGTAATTTCAGGAAAACGGCTTAACTTTCAAATCAGGCTGATTCACCATACGAAAGACGGCGATCCTTTTACAGGATCGCCTTTTTTCAGGCAGTTTTATCTCAATAGAATTCCGGCCGCCTATCCTGAAATACAGGTATCATGCCCCTCACTTCAGCTGTTTTATCGAAATCAATCATGCCTGTTACTATTTCTTCCCTATTTCCAGCTTCGGCGATAATGTCGCCCCATGGATCGATGATAAGGGAATGGCCGGCAAATTCATTAGCCGGGTCGCTTCCTATACGGTTGGCGGCGATTACATAGCACTGGTTTTCTATTGCACGGCTGATGAGCAGGGTACGCCAATGGGCAAGCCTGGGCTTTGGCCATTCTGCTACCACGAATATCGCTTCTGCCCCTTTTGACGTATGGGTACGAATCCACTCCGGGAAGCGGATATCGTAGCAGATAAACCCGGCACATAGTTTACCTCCTAATTGAAATAAGCCATCTTTTTTACCCGGCTGAAGAAAATGGTGTTCATTCATCAGCTTGAAGAGATGGAGCTTGTCGTACTCTTTCACGAGCCTACCTTGATTATCTATAATCAATAATGTGTTAAAGACCCCGTCTGCGGTTTTCTTCGCCACGGAGCCCCCGATAATATGGATATGATAATTTTTGGCAATCTCGCTTAAGAAAAGAATCGTTCGCTCAGCCTGATCGTCGGCGATTTCCTCTAGCCTTGTTAAATCATATCCGGTTGTCCATAACTCAGGCAAAACAATGACATCCGGTCCAGACTTCACCGCTTCTTTTATTTTTTCAGCCACGGCCTGATAATTTAACGCGGGCTGGCCATAGGCAATATCGAGCTGAATACAGGCAATCTTCCATTTCATCTCATGCACCTCGCAATTTCCCTTGAAATTAATCATATTTTCATATTAAATTAACGATATATCATTTGTGACTGATTTTTCAAGAAATTTCAGAGAAGGTGGACATACCATGCATTTCAAAAAGTCCGATTTACTTCAGGCGCTTCCTAAGCAATTTTTCGCTTCGTTGGTTTCCAAAGTGGCTGACATTGCTGCCGAGGGGCATGATGTCATCAATCTCGGCCAGGGCAATCCAGATCAGCCGACCCCGGCTCATATCGTAAAAAAGCTGCAGTCAGCTGCGGAAAATCCAATCAACCATAAATATTCCCCTTTCAGGGGGACAAAGGAATTAAAAGAGGCAGCCTGTGAATATTATCAACTGGAATTTGGCGTTAAACTGGATCCTAATAAAGAAGTCGCCATCCTGTTTGGTGGGAAAGCCGGCCTGGTAGAACTTCCTCAATGTCTATTGAATCCCGGCGACACCGTCCTTGTCCCCGATCCGGGGTATCCCGATTATTGGTCTGGTGTATCCTTGGCTAAAGCCAGGATGGAAACGATGCCTTTGAAAGAGGAAAATGACTTTCTGCCCGATTATGGTGGTATAAGCAGGCAGGCGATCGAACAGGCCAAGCTGATGTTCTTGAATTACCCGAATAACCCGACCGGGGCAGTTGCCACCGAAGCATTTTTCAAGGAAACGGTCGAACTGGCAACGAAGGAATCCATCTGTGTTGTCCATGATTTTGCCTATGGCACGATTGGATTTGATGGAAAGAAACCGCTCAGCTTCCTGCAGACGGAAGGAGCGAAGGATATAGGCATTGAAATCTACACTTTGTCCAAGACATACAATATGGCTGGTTGGCGCATTGCGTTTGCCGTAGGAAATGAAAGCGTGGTGGAAGCGATCGAGCTGTTGCAGGACCATCTGTATGTCAGCCTTTTTCCAGCCGTCCAGGAAGCCGCAGTGGAAGCGCTGTTAAGCTCGCAACGATGTGCGCAGGAACTGGCGGAAATGTATGAATCTCGCAGAAATATATTCATAGGCGGCTTGCAATCCATCGGCTGGGATGTGAAAGCCCCTGCAGGCTCATTTTTTGCATGGCTTAAGGTTCCAGAGGGATACACTTCAGAAGAATTTTCTGACTATCTGCTGAATCACGCCCATGTGGCCGTGGCACCAGGAAAAGGATTTGGAAAATACGGGGAAGGATATGTACGGGCAGGTCTCCTGACAACCGAGGACAGGCTTATGGAAGCCGTCCGGAGGATTCGGGCTCTGCGGCTATTTGGTTAATTGGTGTAATGAGGAAATGAGAAAATAGGATGGTTCGCCAACCAATTATTCAGCAATCAGAAGAGTTTTTTATGTGAATAGACACTAATAAATAAAGTATATAGGAAACTACTGAGAACGTTGTGTGAAAGAAAAGGCATAGAGAGAATAGAAGCAACGGCATGTAAAGATCATGTACATAAGTTAGTAAGTATTCAAATAAAAGAGGATGTCGTGGCAGAACAATTAAGTTTTGTGGAATACAACGATCCATTCACAGGTGAAGAAGTAAAGAAAATAAGTAGAAGGCCTAAGAGGTCTGGCCAGTAGAAGTAGTAAAGGCGAACCACTCAGTAGCTCGTTAAGTTTTGGTCCGGATCAAAGGGCTTTCAGCCGCAGAGAAAACCATTCGCTATCTGGTCAAGACCCCAAAATGTGGAGATGTAAAAAAACCGGAGCTGTTTCCTTTAGGAAATGGCTCCCTATTTATTTATAGAGTTAGGTTCTTTGCATTTATTCACTTGACATAGAGCCTCGTCACGCA
>NZ_CAKKNA010000014.1 GCF_918741275.1 Bacillus sp. CECT 9360 | reverse complement strand
AATACAATAACTATCGTTATCAATGGACGCTAAATAAAATGACTCCGGTACAATACCGGAGCCATCTATTAACAGCGTAAATTACTAGGTGCTTTTTTACACTGTCCACTTTATAGGTCACAGTTCAACACAAAACGGAGGGCGTTTCTTCTACAAATTTCTTAAACTTTTTTAAGTTTAAATGGACTGACCATCAAGAATGATAATATAATCATTAAGGATAAGAAAAATACTGGGTGCCAGTACGGTATCGCCAAAAAGCTTAACGTGGTGAGGCAGCCGGCAGCTGTGATTGGCAGTCCCGTAAAGTAACCGTTATTCTCGGTGATATTGAATTTGGCGAGGCGGAATGCGCCGCAGCCAATGTAAAATACAGTGAAGAATGCTCCAGGTGCGCCGAATTCGCCAAGAATTCCCTGATAGATTAGTAGAGCAGGGGCGACGCCAAAAGAGATGATATCGCACATGGAATCAAGCTGTTTGCCAAGTTCTGATTCAATGTTAAACTTTCTCGCAACCATTCCATCGAAGCGGTCGGCAAGCGCCGCCAGGAAGATCAGCAATAAGCTTAGATTTAATTCGGCATTCATTACGGCAATTATAGCAAATCCCCCGAGGGATAGGTTAACGAGCGTAAGGATGTTAGCTGTTTGGGTTTTCAGCTTTTTAATCGTATTGTCCAGAACGTCTGATAATAGTAATTTCAATTTTTTCACTCCTCTCACAACTGGATAAGACAGCTTTTGGAGCAGCTGATCGACAGCAGAGGCAGTGCTGACGAAAGTTACAGTTTATTATATAATAATATTTTATTCCATGCATTATATGCAAGGGCCTTTTAAATTTATTTTATTTCATTACATGGTGGTGTTCACGTTTGCTTCAGCCTTTTTACCGCATATTGATTGAATTAACGAATGGGAAAATTTCCTCAGGCGCCTTGATGCGGTTCAGCCGCTCAAAGTGGAGCCGGCCTTTCATTTCAGGATATGCTAAAGTTTATAACATCAATAAAGAAGAAATAGATGGTGATATCGGGTCTTTTCCGACTCTTCATGATTTATTTACGCGAAGATTAAAGAGTGGGGCCAGGGGGATCAGCGACCTGGAATCGGTCGTTGTCAGTCCGGTGGACGGAGTTTTGGAGGATTACGGGAAGATTACGAGGGATAAGCAGATTACTGTAAAAGGCAAAGTTTATTCCGTCGGGGAAATGCTCGGCGATGGAACGACTGTAACGAAATACATCGATGGAAAGTATATCATTCTATATTTAAGCCCGAGCCATTACCACCGGATCCATGCCCCTGTTGAAGGGGAAGTCACGAACCGCTGGGTCATAGGGAAAAAGTCATTTCCGGTAAACCGGCTGGGTATGAAATACGGGCGGTCCCCGTTATCGAAGAATTATCGAAATATAACAGAAGTGAAGCATGGCAGCGGCCATGTTGCCGTTGTTAAGGTGGGGGCGATGTTCGTCAATTCGATTGTGATCACAGATGAGACGAGCTCTCTTTCAAGGGGCCAGGAATTCGCCTATTTTAGCTTTGGTTCTACGGTTGTTTTGCTTTTCGAAAAGGACACTTTTACAATAGCGGATGGCCTAACTGTCCCCACCGATGTTCGTGTCGGTGAAAGGATTGGCATATTAATGAAGAAAAATGATGGGAAATAAAAAGAGGCTGGTGAAGTAACCAGCCTCGCATATAGAAATTATAGGTTCGTTGTAATTTTGTGTGTCAGTGAACGTCGGTGAATTTCAGTCTCAATGAGACGAATAAAGTCGATGCTTAATTTTAGTTTGCAGGCTTTAGAATGCGACTCGATTAATAAATCATCAGATAGCTTATTCAAAACCGTCTCACCTCCATTATTTTTTTGAAAGGGTCTAATATGGTTTTTTGGAACATAGAATGTTAAGTTATCCTTGATGTATCCTCACTTTATCAGAAATTGGCTTACAGAACAATCGTTCTGTTATCCACATAGCGAAGTGGATAACTTGTGATTAACCTGTTTATAACGGCCAGGTATATACTTAGAACAGCGTGACTAATGTGCATAAACTTATCCACAGAATGGACTTTTAGTGATTTTGTCGAAAAGTTTATCATGAAAAGCGATTATACCAGCTTTTTAGACATATAATTACAGAAATTTGTTAGTGATATTGATTTTTTTGAAAGAAAGCCGGAAATTCGATATGATAGAGACGAAAAATTTGACGGAAAATATAGAGGTGTGGAACTTGATTAAAATATTCTTGCCGAGTGAACATGTGAAAAGCATATTTGATATAACGCCGGAAAGCCTGAAAGCTAAAGGGGTTAAAGGGATTATCACTGATCTGGATAATACGCTAGTGGAGTGGGACCGTCCTACTGCAACGCCAAAGCTGATACAATGGTTTGATAACATGCGAGAGCATGGGATTTTAGTGACGATTGTGTCAAATAATAACGAAAACAGGGTGAGATCTTTTTCCGATCCGCTTCAAATCCCTTTCATTTTCCAAGCTCGTAAACCGATGGGGAAAGCTTTTCGGAAAGCGATAAAAAATATGGGCTTAAAAAGAGAGGAAACCGTTGTGATCGGGGACCAGCTGTTAACGGATGTATTAGGCGGCAATCGCAACGGTTTTCATACGATTTTAGTCGTGCCTGTTGCCCGGACTGACGGGTTTATCACAAAGTTCAACAGAAATATTGAGAGAAGGATTTTAACGTTTTTTAAACGTAAAGGCATGTTGGAATGGGAGGATCCGAATGAGCGTAAATGATATCGTTTGTATCGGCTGCGGTGTAAAAGTCCAGACCGAGGACCCGAAAGAATTGGGCTATGCACCTAAATCAGCGCTTGAAAAGGAAAGCATCATTTGCCAAAGGTGTTTTAAACTGAAACATTATAATGAGGTAAAAGATGTATCCTTAACAGACGATGATTTCTTGAAAATATTACATGAAGTCGGACAGACCGATTCCCTGATTGTTAAAATCGTCGATATTTTCGATTTTAATGGAAGCTGGCTGCCGGGACTGCACCGCTTCGTTGGCAACAATGAAGTGCTGCTGATTGGAAATAAGGCCGATCTGCTGCCTAAGTCAATCAAACCTAATCGAGTTACCCATTGGATGAAAGAATCGGCAAAGGAATTGGGCCTAAAACCGATTGATGTCATGCTCGTCAGTGCGAATAAAGGCAACAATATCGCGGAAGCAGCCGCGGCCATCGACCGTTACCGAAAAGGGAAGGACGTATATGTTGTCGGCTGTACGAATGTCGGAAAGTCGACCTTCATCAACCGTCTGATCAAGGAAGTAACCGGTGAGGGTGATATCATCACGACGTCTCATTTTCCGGGGACAACACTTGATACGATAGAAATCCCGCTCGATGACGGCAAGGCTCTAATCGATACACCAGGGATTATTAATCATCATCAAATGGCGCATTTTGTGGACAAGCGTGATTTGAAGTTCATCACTCCCAAAAAAGAAATCAAACCGAAAGTGTACCAGTTGAATGAGCAGCAAACGCTGTTTTTTGGCGGTCTGGCCCGGTTTGACTATATTTCGGGCGGACGAAGGTCTTTCACATGCTATATTTCCAATGAATTAGACATTCACCGCACCAAGCTTGAAAACGCGGATGAACTGTATCGAAACCATGTTGGCGAGATGCTGACACCTCCGCGCACAGAACAAATGGATGAGTTTCCCGAGATGGTAAGAAGGGAATTTATGATAAAAGAAGAGAAAATCGATGTTGTTTTTTCCGGGCTAGGCTGGGTTACGATCAATGAACCGGGAGCAAAAATAGCGGCCCACGTTCCCAAAGGTGTGAATGTGATGATCCGTAAATCGTTAATCTAATGACAGGGTGATGAAATGAATCAAATATACGGAGTAATCGGTGATCCAATTGAACACTCCATGTCACCTGATATTCATAATGACGCGTTTAACACGCAAAATATAAAAGCGTACTATCACCATTTTCATGTGCGTTCAGATCAACTTCCCGATGCAATAAGAGGGATGAAAGCGATTGGGGTTTCCGGATTTAATGTCACGATTCCCCACAAGCAGGCAATCATCCCGCTGCTTGATGAAGTGGAAGAAGTGGCTCTTGCCATTGGCGCTGTAAATACAGTCGTGAATCAAAATGGGAAGTTCATCGGTTATAACACAGACGGTAAAGGCTTTTTACAAGCACTAACCGAACAATATGGCTCGCCACCCGCCGGGAAAAAGATTATGATTGTCGGTGCGGGTGGTGCGGCAAGGGGCATTTATTTTACCCTTGTTAAAGAAGGCATCCATACGGTTGATATCGCAAATCGGACTCCTGAAAAGGCGGAAAAGCTTGTGGCTGATTGCCCGTATGAGAAGGCTTCACGGGCCCTTTCAATCTCAGAAGCGGAACAGAAGCTGGGAGACTATGATATCATTATCCAGACAACGTCAGTCGGAATGAGTCCAAAGCTGGAAGAAACACCAATTAGGACAGCCAATATAAAAAAGGGAGCTTTCGTCAGCGACATTATTTACAATCCGCTGCAAACAAAGCTTCTAATAGCAGCAGAACAGCAAGGGGCTTCCATTCAAAACGGCCTCGGGATGTTTGCCTATCAGGCGGCATTTGCTTTTGAAATCTGGACAGGGGTTTTCCCCGATAGGGAAAGAATGAAGCAAATTGTCTTGAACAAACTAGGAGGTTAACAGATGTTAACGGGAAAACAGAAAAGATTTTTACGATCAAGTGCGCACCACCTTAATCCGATTTTTCAAGTCGGCAAAGGCGGTGTCAATGACAACCTCATCAAGCAGGTGGGTGAAGCATTGGAAGCGCGCGAGCTATTGAAGGTCAGCGTGCTGCAAAACTGCGAGGAAGACCGGGACACGGTGGCAGAGTCCCTCTCAAAGAGAGCGCGTGCCGAGCTGGTCCAGGTGATCGGAAATACGATTGTATTGTACAAGGAATCAAAGGAAAATAAACAAATCAAGCTCCCATAAGGTGGGGACCCAAACATGAAAAAAATCGGCATTCTTGGCGGCACATTCGATCCGCCTCATATCGGACATTTAGTTGTGGCGAATGAAGTATTGGACGCGTTACAACTTGATCAAATCAGATTTATGCCTAATCACGTTCCTCCCCATAAAGAAAAGACCCAAGACGTCACGGACGAGGCCCGGGTTGAGATGTTGAGCCTATCGATAGAAGGAAATGACTCTTTTTCGATTGAGAAGATAGAGATTGAACGTAAAGGAACCTCCTATACGTATGATACGATCGAGCAGATTCGGCAAAAAGAACCGGACCATGAATTTTATTTTATCATTGGTGCGGATATGATCGAGTACCTGCCTCATTGGCACAAGATTGATGAATTGATGAAGCTCGTCCGGTTCGTCGGCGTGAAGAGGCCCACTTACAGTGAGGTCACCGATTACCCGATTACGATGGTTAATATTCCCGAGATGTTGATCTCGTCCTCTCTTATCAGGGAGAAGATAAAAAAAGGCAAGACGGTGAAATACTTGCTTCCTGAGAAAGTGATCCGTTATATTGAGGAGAATGATTTATATGAATCGTGAGGAAGCACTGCGCCTCGTAAAAGAGCAGATAACCGAACAGCGTTATCAACACACATTAGGCGTTATGGAAACCTCCATTATCCTTGCGGAAAGATACGGAGGGGATCCAAAAAAAGCGGAAATGGCCGCGATTTTTCATGACTATGCGAAATTTAGGCCAAAGGATGAAATGAAGGAAATCATTCTCGCGCAAAAGATGGCCGCGGATTTGCTTATCTATAATTCCGAATTGTGGCATGCTCCGGTCGGCGCGTATCTCGTGGAAAAGGAAGCGGGAATAACCGACCTTGAGATCCTCGATGCGATCCGGTATCATACCTCTGGAAGAGTGAAGATGACACTTCTTG
This sequence comes from Bacillus sp. CECT 9360, assembly GCF_918741275.1. Taxonomy (GTDB): domain Bacteria; phylum Bacillota; class Bacilli; order Bacillales; family DSM-1321; genus Peribacillus. The sequence continues at coordinate 100,507 of NZ_CAKKNA010000014.1, read as the reverse complement.
ATAAAATTGTTTTTCTCGCGGATTATATCGAACCGGGACGGGCATTCCTCGGGGTGGATGAAGTCAGGGAAACGGCAAAGGAAGACCTTGATCTGGCCGTCATCGAAACGTTGCGGAATACGATCTTTTTTTTAATGAAAAGAAATCAGGCGGTTTATCCTGATACATTTCATACGTATAACGACCTCAGACTAAATTATAAGGAGAAGATGGAATGAATGAACGAGACCTATTAATTACCGCTGCAAAAGCGGCAGACGATAAAAGAGCGGAAGATATCATTGTTTTAAATATGAAAGGCATTTCGCTCGTTGCGGATTATTTCTTGATTTGCCACGGAAATTCAGATAAACAGGTCCAGGCAATTGCCCGTGAAATGAAGGCCAAAGCGCAAGAGCAAGGCTATGAAGTGGAACGTTTGGAAGGATTCGACGAAGCAAAATGGGTGCTGGTTGATCTTGGCGATGTTGTGGCTCACGTTTTCCACCGCGATGAAAGAAGCTACTATAACCTCGAACGTTTATGGGGAGACGCACCGACAGAAGACCTTCATAGTGAATTAAGTCAATGACCTATGAACGTTTTGCCTATGTTTACGATTACTTGATGAGAGATGCTCCTTATGAGCAATGGCTCGATATGCTCATTTCGAGAATGGACCAATACGGAATCGTTGGCAAGGACATTCTTGACCTTGCTTGCGGGACCGGGGAGTTCACCATCGAACTCGCAAAGCACGGTTTTGCCGTGTCTGGAGTAGATTTATCCGAGGAAATGCTTGCCGTGGCAAACGGTAAAGCGATGAATCAGCGATTGAATATCCCGTTCTACCAGCAAAATATGGCGGAGCTTGATGGTCTTGGCGAGTATGATTGTGTCACGATATTTTGTGATTCTCTTAATTATATCCGTGAGGAAAGCGACATTCCGCGCACCTTTAAGCAGGTGCACAGTCACTTAAAGACAGCTGGATTGTTTATGTTTGATGTGCATTCTGTTTTTAAAATGGAACATCTATTCAAAAACAAAACCTTCGCTGTAAATGACGAGGACGTTTCTTACATTTGGGATTGCTACCCTAGTGGAGAGCCGTACAGTGTTGAACATGATTTAAGCTTTTTTGTCTTAGACCATGAAAGCGGCCTTTATGACCGGTTTGAGGAATATCATTATCAACGCACCTATCCGATTGAGCAGTATAAAAAATGGCTTGAGGATGCCGGCTTTGAATTAATGGAGATTCTCTCTGATTTAGAAGAAGAGCCAGTCCATGACAAGACCGAAAGAATATTATTTGTCGCTCGGAAAAAATAACGAACCGTTTGAAAGTGCTAAGGCATCAAACGGTTCTTTTTTTTTGTTTTTTAGAAGGATACTCGCTCTTTACAGCGAATGTTAATAAGGAGTTCCATATTGCTCTTCGATTTTTTCGATTTCTTCCGCGAATTTCTCATGCGTTGCATGGAAAAGCTGCTGAAACATGTCTCCCACTCCAGCATCCAACGCCTTAATCCCTTCACCGGTAATGCCGCCTTTTACACAAACCTTTTCCTGCAGGGTTGGCAATGTGTAAAGTTCCTTTTTTAAAAGCTCTCCAAGACCTACAAGCATTTTCTCTGTTAAAAGTGTTGCCGTCTGTTCATCGATTTTCGTCGTTTTACATGCCCCATCAATGAAAGCCCTCGCCAGGTAACTGAAAAATGCAGGTCCGCAACTGACGATATCAGATGCAACCCTTGTGATGTCATTTTCAATCGTGACCGGTGTCGAGATGCGGGAAGCTAAGTCTATCAAAGCATCCATCCATTCGGAGGAACAGGCTTCACCGAAGCTTAATAGCGATACTCCTGACAAAGCGCGGTTTGTAATGCTTGGTATAAAGCGGGCGCAGCAGCAGTCAAGCTTTGATTCCAATTGCTTCACCGATATCGGACTTGTAATCGAAATGACGCACTGGCTGTTTCTGATATAGGGCTTGATGGCTGTAATGACATGATGAAATTCCAGCGGCTTCACACATATAAAGATAGCGTCAGATTCTTTGACCACTTTTTCGGAAGAATCAACGACTGTTATACCGGCGAACCTATCTTTCAGGGAAAATGATTTCGTGAGTGTCCGATTCGTTATTGTCAGATCTGTTGGTTCGAGCCCCTTTGCTTCAAGGAGCGCTTCAATAAGAATCGTCCCCATATTTCCTGTTCCAATCACACCGATTTTCATTTTCCTCCTCCTCTCTAAGCAGAACTTCTCCTAAAAAACTATGTCACTCAGGATAAACATATGACTGTATACCTTAGAAAATGAACATGGAGGTTTTCAAAGTATGAAAATAGTGCAGAAAAAGAAGCTCGGAATGATCTCGCTGATTATCATCGCCTGTTGTGCCGGTTATTTCTTTTACCAGCAATCGCTTGAGACCAGTAAAAATGAGGCAGATTCATTTTTTCAAGAAGAAAAGCAGCCGACTTTCGCTGCTGAGGAAGAGGGTCCCCAGGCACCTGCCGAAACGAAAACACCAACTGTCGTTAAAGTGGATGTAAAAGGAGCGGTGAAAAGTCCGGGTGTTTTTACGGCAAAATCTGGAGAACGGGTCATTGATTTAGTGGCGAAGGCGGGAAACTTTACGGAAAATGCTGATAAGAACAAGGTCAATCTCGCGCAGCTTGTGGAAGATCAGATGGTCATTTATGTGCCGGAGGTCGGTGAAGATGCCGTGAGTAGCGGTGTGCCGGCAGAGGGGAATGCAGTAGGTTCACAAGGAGCGGAAGGTGATAAAATCAATCTAAATACCGCCGCCGAGGCCGATTTAGATACATTGCCCGGTATCGGTCCCGCCAAGGCAACGGCCATCATTGAATACAGAGAGAAAAGCGGTCCGTTTCAGGCAATTGAGGATCTGAAAAATATTTCTGGAATCGGAGACAAAACATTTGAAAAATTACAGGACTCGATCACAGTTAAATAAGCAGGTCTACCCAAACCAAAAAGAAGAGGGTAAAATGAAGAAAGAAGTCGAATTATGTAAAAAGGGGAGCAACTATGGAACGGATTAGCTGGAATGAGTATTTTATGGCGCAAAGCCAATTGCTCGCGTTAAGGAGCACATGTACAAGGCTGACTGTCGGTGCGACCATTGTGCGCGATAAACGGATCATTGCCGGTGGCTACAATGGCTCGATAGCCGGGGGAGACCATTGTATCGATGATGGCTGTTATGTGATTGATAATCATTGTGTCAGGACGATACATGCCGAAATGAATGCGATTTTGCAATGTGCAAAGTTCGGCGTTCCGACCTCAGAAGCGGATCTATACGTGACGCATTTTCCATGCCTGCAATGCTGCAAGACGATCATCCAGGCAGGGATTAAGACCGTTTTTTACGCGGAAGATTATAAAAACCACCCTTACGCGATAGAACTGTTCAAACAGGCTGGCGTCAAAACGGAACAAGTAGAGATCCAGGAAATATTTGAAATTAAAAAATAGCAGACTGGAGGGTTTATGAATAATCTTCTTTTCTTAGCCGTTTCCGCAACCCTTGGGGTAACGGCTTTTTCTTTTTTTGGCTGGAAGGTCTCTTTTTGTATCATCTTTTTTTTGTCGTTTGTGTATTATAAAAACGGCTATCGCGCCGTCCTTCTTCAAGTGATAACAATCGTTCTCTTCCTTTCGGCAGCATCCGTTGCCGATCACCTTCGCTCCCCCTTCTATACAGGTACAGAAACCTCTTTTCAGATTATCTTTACAGAAATCCCAGACATTGATGGGAACATCCTTCGCGCTGAGGTCCGCTCCGATGCGGATGAAAAACTGCAGCTCAGGTATATCATTCCAACCTTAGATGAAAAACAGCTGCTTGAGCATCAGGCAGCGGTCGGTCTTTCCTGTCCTGTTAAAGGCAGTCTGGAAGAGCCGGAAACAGAGCGGAATGTAAACAGCTTTGATTACCGGAACTATTTAAAGCAGCAGGGAATTTACTGGATACTAAGCGTAGAGAGGTTTTCCTTTCACGATTGTTTCTTCGAAAAAGGAAATATCTTGCATAGCATTAAGAAAATAAGGAGTGCAGGGATCGTTTATGTCGAAAAACATTTTCCGAGAGAAACGAGCGGGTATGTCTCCGCCCTTCTTTTTGGTGAACAAAAGGAAATAAATGAGGATGAGCTTGCCATTTTTCAGCGGCTTGGTCTCGTTCATTTGCTCGCCATTTCCGGACTGCATGTCAGCTTTCTGGCAGGAATCATTTTCTATGCGGGAATCAGGCTTGGAGTCACGAGAGAAATGATGAGTTTATCGATGCTTACTTTTTTGCCTATTTATGTCATTCTTTCGGGAGCCAGCATATCCGTTTGGAGGGCTTGTTTGATGGCAATGATTTTTTTCTTACTGTTGTATCTCAAAAAACATATCCCGATTACAAAATCGATGATCATCGTTTATCTTTCGCTTCTTTTCATACAGCCATATATGCTGTTCAATATCGGCTTTCAGCTTTCATTTGCGGCGGCTTTTTCGATCATTTTGTCTTCGGCGATAGTTCCTCGCTATAAAAGCAGGGCGGTTCAGCTATTCATGGTCAGTTTTGTTTGCCAGATGAGCACGGTACCCATTCTCCTTTTTAATTTCTATGAAGTCACCATTTTGGGCGTATTCCTCAATATTTTGTTTGTGCCGCTTTATTCGATTCTTCTCCCCTTCAGCATACTAGCTTTCCTCATTCACATCGTATATCCTCCCGCAGGTGATTTTTTCATTTATTTTCTCGATTTGATTATTACGGCCAGCAATGAAGTGGCGGGATTTGTTTCAATCATGCCGCTTGCATCCGTCGCTTTTGGAAAGCCGTCATTTTTCCTGATGCTCATGCTCGTATTGGCCATTCTCGTGTTTTTTATAGGCTGGGATTTATCAGCTTTTAAGACCGTTAAATATTTATCGGCTGCGATTGCTCTGTTACTGGTTTTCCAATTATATATTGAAAAGCTCAATCCTTTTGGTGAGGTAATATTCATCGACATCGGGCAGGGCGATGCGATATTAATTAAGCTTCCCTTTGATAAAGGGAACTATTTAATCGATACAGGCGGGCGGCTGATGTTTAAGCAGGAAGCTTGGAAGCAGAGGAGAAGCAGTTTTAATACTGGAAAGGACATTATTGTACCTTTGCTTAAAAGCAAGGGGATCGGCAGGCTGGATAAGCTGATTTTGACCCATCCCGACGCTGACCATATTGGAGGCGTCAAGGAAGTAATCCAAGAAATCGACGTGGAAGAAATCGTCATCGGCAGAGGCTCAGAAAAGGATTATATTCGTGAGGAGTTCATCGATACGGCAAAAGCAAAGAAAATCACCTTTACGGCTGTTAAAAGGGGAGATCGTTGGAAAGCTGGAGAAGCCACGTTTTATATTTTGAACCCTTACCGGGAGGAAGAAGATAAAAATGAATCATCGATTGTGATGTATGCGGAATTTGGCGGTCAGCGCTGGATGTTTACCGGGGATTTAGGCATGGACGGAGAAAAAGAAATTCATAAGGTATTTCCGAATTTGCGGGCAGATGTCCTAAAAGCCGGTCACCATGGCAGCAAAACATCAACATCCGAATCGTTTTTGGATCGACTGCAGCCAAGGATCGCCATTATCTCTGCTGGGAAGGAGAATCGCTATGGCCATCCCCATCCTGAAGTTATGGAAGCTTTGAATGAAAGAAGAATCCATATTTACCGAACAGACAAAGATGGCGCGGTGTCCTACCGTTTCACAAAGCGGAGCGGAACCTTTTCAAGTGTTTTGCCATAGAATGGAGTAAATTAAGATTGGCTACCTGCAAAAAAGAAAAATTTTCTTTCGCAAATTGAAAAAAGACTGCTGTACGCAGCCTTGATACGGTCAACTATGTACCCGATCATTATTGTCCCACGTAATAAATTACGGTAGCGATAATGAACATAGTGGCGAAAAATCCAAAAGCTGCAATAAAGCCAACTGCGGAATCAATAGCGTCATTACGCTTGGATTGCACATTTTTTTCAAATTCGTTCATGTCTACCCCTCCTATTTCCTTTTTAGTATAAGCGATTACAAAAAAAAAATCTACAACTAGCTTATATTCGAAATGTCTCCTTCGCTTTTTCCTTTACTGACAAGAGTTGTCACAAATAGTTTACAACTGAAGGGTGAAAATAAAGATACAAAGCAGCACAGCTTATTTCATTCCTGCAGCTTTCCACTAATACCTACTTTCCATCCTATTACCGCTGGAAAAGGAAGTATCCCGGGCCTTCCTTTCCAGTGTTTATATAGATCGGGAGTTGGCCGGGCAACGGCCAATTCCCATTATATCTTGTCAAATTGTCAAACCACCTATACCATAAAGATAAGAATACATATAAATGAGGCGGTACAGTGGTATTAGATGTTTGGAAAGACCTGAAACGAAAGAAATTTGCACCTGTGTATTTAATTTATGGAACGGAAGCCTTTCTTATTAATGAAACGAAGCAATTATTATTGGAACATGCCCTTACGGAGGAAGAAATCGATTTTAACTTCGCGCAGTTCGATTTGGAGGAAACCCCAATAGAAATAGCGCTCGAAGACGTTGAAACCCTGCCGTTCATGGGGGAAAGACGTCTGGTTTTCATGCACAATCCTTCTTTTTTAACCGCGGAAAAACCAAAACAAAAAGTGGAACACGATATAAAAAAACTGGAGCGATACCTTGCCGATCCTGCATCCTATTCGATTCTCGTATTTACCGCGCCATATGAAAAACTGGATGACCGAAAAAAAATCACCAAGGAATTAAAGCGGAAAGCCGTAACGATCGAAGCGAAAAAGCTTGGGGATAATGAATTGAAAGTCTGGATCAGGGAGCGGGCAGCTGCAAGGACGGTACAAATCGATGAAGACGCCATCGAATTGTTGTTGGATCTTGCCGGGACCAACTTGATGCAACTTTCAAATGAAATAGAAAAAATGGCTTTATACATGGACGAGGAAAAAAGAATCGACGCGGCAACCGTAGAAAAATTGGTCGCAAAATCGCTCGAGCAAAACGTTTTTACCCTGGTTGATAAAGTCCTGCAGAAAAAGGTCGAGGAAGCCATCGCCATCTATCATGAGCTGCTCAGACAGAATGAAGAGCCAATCAAAATTCTCGGCGTTATGGCCAGCCAGGTCAGAATTATGTATCAAGTGAAAGAAATGGCGAAACAAGGATACAGCCAGCAAAAAATCGCCGGTGCGCTCCGGATCCATCCATACCGGGTCAAACTGGCCATGGAAAAAACGGGCCGATTTGACGAAAGAGAACTGCTTTCCATCATAAATGAGCTGGCCGAAGCCGACTACAAAATGAAAACAGGTCAAGCAGAAAAGGAAATCACGCTGGAACTGATGATTTTGAAAATAAGATAAAACCGCAAAACGGAAAATGGACCTTTAGTATTTTTTTGCTGTAAAGTTGGGTGAGCACTCATAAATTGGGGGGCGCTCGTAAATTTGGTTAGACGCTCGTAAATTCAAATCATCGAGCACAAATTCGGATCATCGAGCACAAATTCAAATTATCGAGCAGAAATCTGAATAATCGCTCATAAACATGGTTCCAGGCATGAATTTCGGCTTATAAAGTTTGTAAAGTTAAAAAGGTGAAGCAAAACCAACGGAGCCCCCGTTGCGAGGTGCAAACAATATATTTTAAAGGACAAAATCGTAAAGGTTTTGTCTCTTTTAATTAGGGAGAATTAGTACTTAGAAAAGGAAGATGTTTAATGTCATTATCTTTTAAAGGAGAACGTTATGAAGATAGAGGAATTCTTAAAAGAAATGCCCACTTTTGAAACTGACCATCTTTTATTGCGAAAGATAGAATTAGATGACCTATATAAGTTGAACTAAAGATTACGCATTAATAAATTTTTGGCTCATTTAAGCTCCAGCAGGATAGGCCGGGGAGAAAGCGAGCTTTCTCTCGGCCTATCCTGTTGGAGCAACCTTTCAGCTTTGCTGAAAGGCATGTGAAACTCTGGTTTCACATGAATGAGCCAAAATTAAATCATTAATTCAACTTATATAGATGATGTATTCAAGTTTTCTTCCGACTCAGAAGTGGCACATCATATGACTTGGGAAGTTAATAAATCTAAAGAGGAAACCCTCAATTTTTAGTTGAAGTCGATACTGTGGGTATGCTTGGTAGAAGAGACTCCTTCTAATGAATGCAGAAATCATTCCCAAACTGCGGATTTAAAGATATAATCAATCCAAATAGAATGAACCTGGGGGTAAAGAGTAATGAAATCGTTTTCGGCTGTTGCGAACTATCTAATAGATCATGCCGAACCATTGGCAATTAAAATCGTTGATGATATCATTCAAAGACTTGAAATTGAATTTTCAAAAGAAGAGCTAGAGTATTACTATAAAGTGTATGCTCAGTTTATAATTTTGTCAGCTGAGGGAATCACTTTAGATGGATATGAAGTACCGCAGGGGTTTATAGAAATGAGCAGAAAAAACGGGGAGCGACAAGCGGGAATACAGGGTAGAATCTCAGGTATCATAGGGCGCTATCCTCAAATTCGATTAGGTCTTATCGAACAAATCACTAAAGTATCCATAGAGCATGGACTTTCTACTGAGGAATCGGCCGCAGTAAATAAACGAGTCAACTATATGCTTGACACCACTGTTACTGAGACCATACTTGCCTTTGAACGGCACACAGATAGTGTCATTGATGAAAGAGAAAGAGAGATTAATGAAAAACAAAGAGCGATTAATGAATTATCGGCTCCTATCGTACCTATCCAAGATGGCATTGCTATTCTTCCATTGATCGGTACCTTTGATCCTGAAAGAGTTGAACATATTTTCGATAAGGTCATACCCAGTATTCCGCGCTTACAGGTTGAATGTCTAATTATTGATTTTTCTGGCATCCTGACTATTGATACATATGTTGCAAGTCAGTTATTTAATGTGTATGATGTTCTACGATTGTTGGGAATAAATGTGGTTTTTAGTGGCATTCGCCCTGATTTAGCTACAAAATCTATTAGCTCGGGAATTAATTTTTCAGCTATTAAAACTTATTCAAATGTTAGGCAAGCGATAGAGGACATTAAATAACTATTAAAATCTCATATGGTTATGTGAAAAGGAAGCGATATTTAAGAGATATCGCTTTTAATTTTTTTGTTCAATTTACATACCAATTAAGACAGTACTAGTTAATCAAAATTAATTTGATGTTTACGAACATACATTCTGTTAGTATGCTATACATATATAGAATATGCGGAGGATTTTTTATGAAGACATTAAATGAGGTAGAATTACACGTTTATAAATCTGAATATTCCGAACTCCTTAAGACGTTTAAATTACCGGAAGATCAAGAGCAATTTACTGCATTACCATTAACAATAGAGATGTTGGAAATAACTCACGTGCGGCATCCAATTGTAATATTGAGTGAAAATGTACCAGTGGGCTTTTTTGTATTACATTCAAGTGCGAGGGTAAAAGAGTATACGGATAATCCAAACGCTATGTTGTTAACTGCACTTTCCATAAATCACACCCAGCAAGGTAAAGGATATGCAAAGAAGGGGATGGAACTTCTTAAAAGCTTTGTAAATCAAGAATTTCCTGAATGTAATGAGATCGTTTTAGCTGTTAATAAAAGGAATATCCCGGCACAAAAGCTGTATGAAAGGGTCGGGTACGAGGACACTGGCAGAAGAAAGGTAGGGAAAATTGGAGAGCAATTGATTTTGAGTTTGTCTGTGTAAACAATTGTGGACTCATCAGGGAGGTTGACAAATGATACAGATCTCAATAGCTGAGGCACACGAGTCAGTTGGTATTTTGGAAATTGACAAAGAAGTATTTAGAAACGACAGTAGAAGAAAGTATCTAGAACAAGCGATAGGAGAAAAAAAGTGCTTGGTTGCCAAAAGAGATACTTCAATAACGGGATTCTTAATTTATCATACTGATTTCTTTGATTTCAGCTTTATATCACTTGTCATGGTTCATCCCTTAGAGCGAGGAAAGGGGTATGCCAAATCGATGATGACGTATTTTGAAAAGATCTCTCCCACTAAAAAAATATTTTCGTCAACAAACGAATCAAACGGTAAAATGCAAAAATTATTCTCTTCTATTGGATATATAAGAAGTGGATATATTGAAAACTTGGATGAAGGGGACCCCGAAATAATTTATTTCAAAAAACTGAATGACAACTTTTTATTCAATCCGCGTCAAGAATGTTAATAATAGAGCAGATGTGGAAAATATAATTAGAAAAGAGCTTCGGGAATATTCCCAAAGCTCTTTTCAGTGTTTAACGTTTGTCTACCTTATAACAGAACCCGTTAAAGGCCCATTTTTCCGCATAAAAAAACGATCCGATAGCGGATCGTTCAGCATTCATTATGCGTTTAATGAATTTAGTCTTTTCGTTAAACGAGATTTTTTACGGGCTGCCGCATTTTTGTGGATTAATCCTTTAGATGCAGCCTTGTCTAACTTTTTAGATGCTGTTAAAAGAGCTTCTTTAGCAGCTTCAACTTCATTGTTTGCTAATGCAACTTCAACGTTTTTCAATGAAGAACGCATTGTGGATTTCACAGTTGCGTTTTGAGCACGTGACTCATCGCTTGTTTTCACACGTTTAATAGCAGATTTAATGTTTGGCATTCCGTTCACCTCCTACACAAGAAATCGAGACTATATGAACTCGACTTTTCAAATCGATACTTAAATAGCACAAGTGATATTTTATCAGACTGTGCCTTTTATTGCAATATCGGAATTGAAAAGGAATGATTGTATTCAACAAAAATTTATCCCGGTAAGCGTTATTGTATCACAAAGGCGAATATTAAAAAAGAAAAACAGTCAGAATGATATAGAGGATTTTGGAAAATACTAGAATGAATATGATTGATTTGCAAATTAGGAGGCCGCAATGAAAAGTAACCTTGATTTAAGCAACTATTCTGTCCGTACCGATTTGGCTATAGAAGCCAGGGAAATGAGACTTAATCAAAAAGGCGTTGCCGATGAAAAAAATGTCTCTCAAATCCAGGGCGTTATTATAAAAGAAAAAGAAGTGGACGACTTAAAGATTTCCCTCGTTGAAGTTACCGCAGAAGGTGAAAAAGAGCTAGGGAAGAAACAGGGCAGCTACCTGACGATAGAAGTCCAGGGAATCCGGGAGTCTGATACAGAGCTGCAAAAGAGAGTAGAGAAGGTATTCGCCGATGAACTGGCTCTTTTTTTAAAGCGTATGAATATACCAAGGGACAGCAGCTGTCTCGTGGTGGGGCTCGGGAACTGGAATGTCACACCCGATGCAATCGGGCCAGCGGTAGTGGAAAACCTGGTCATTACGAGGCATTTATTTAAACTGCAGCCTGAATCAGTACAGGAGGGGTTTCGCCCGGTCAGCGGATTTGCGCCGGGGGTTATGGGCATAACCGGAATCGAGACCAGTGATGTCATCCTGGGTGTTATTGAAAAAAGCAAGCCGGATTTCGTGATTGCGATTGATGCACTAGCGGCTCGGTCGATTGAGAGAGTCAACTCTACTATTCAGGTTACTGATTCTGGAATTCATCCGGGCTCAGGGGTAGGAAATAAACGAAAAGAGCTGAGCAAAGAAACGCTTGGGATACCAGTGATTGCGGTCGGGGTTCCGACTGTGGTCGATGCGGTATCGATTACAAGTGACACGATTGATTTTATCCTGAAGCATTTCGGGAATGAATTACGGGAAGGTGACAAGCCTTCACGTTCGCTCGTCCCGGCCGGATTCAGCTTCGGAAAGAAGAAAAAACTGACGCAAGTAGACATGCCCGGCGAAGAACACCGCCAGACTTTTCTTGGAATAGTAGGAACGTTATCGGAGGAGGAAAAACGAGGCTTGATTTCGGAAGTTCTTTCGCCACTCGGGCATAACCTGATGGTGACACCAAAGGAAGTGGATGTGTTTATCGAAGATATGGCTAACTTGCTCGCAAACGGCTTGAACGCAGCGCTTCATCAGTCGATTAATCAGGATAACACAGGCTACTATACCCGGTAACCTATCCTGAAATTCCTGTTCTACTCTTTCTATCAAAGTCATACGTATTAGTAGACAAGCGTTTAGAAAGGGTGGAAGGATGAGGAGAAACCGCAACGCAGGAATAATCGCAGTAGTCAATGGTTCAGTGATTGTGAAGGGTTTTCTATCGATTCTCGCATCGCTACTTTTATTTTTTTCCTTGAGTGGAATATTAACGTCGCTGAGACCTGAATATAGAATTTCTTCTCAATCGGTTCATACGGTTACAAATCAGTTTTCGGGAAAGCTGTTATATACATTGCTCGCCAATGAAAACCATCATTTTTTTCAGGTGGTGCCTGAAGGGAAAACCTCCACCGGATTTACTCGGCAAATATTAAAGATGTCAGCCAATATATCATTAGACGACCCGCGAAGCCTTCTTGGCAGGGAGCTGCCGGGATTCTCGATTTTTGACAGTGAAATAATCGTCGCGGGCGAAGGCACGAATTATACGAATATGCCGATAGAATCAGCTCCACCCGATCATTTGTTACAAAAGGAGAAAGATGCGGCCTTGCAAAATGTTGAAAAGCTTGAAGAAGATGAGAAACAGGATAATGATTCTCCAGCGGTCTCAACAAATGGCAAGAAGGTCGTCCATATTTATCATTCGCATAACCGGGAGTCTTTTTTGCCGTATTTAAAGGGTGTGAAAAACCCTAATCATGCTCAGCATTCGAAAATTAACATTACCAAGCTTGGAGAACGAATGTCGCAGGATCTATTGGATAAGGGCATTGGCTCATCGGTTGATCAAAGTGATATCATGGCCAGATTAACTGAAAAAGGATTAAAATATCCGAGGTCATACCAGGAATCAAGAGGGTTAGTCGAAGCAGTTATGGCTTCGAATAAGGATCTTGAATACTTCATTGATATTCACCGGGATTCAAGACGAAAAAAAGATACGATCATTTCGATAAAAGGAAAGAGTTATGCAAAAATGGCTTTCGTCATTGGTGGCAAAAATCCTAATTCCGAAAAGAATCTCGCGCTTGCCAATAAACTGCACAAGACATTAGAAAAAAAATATCCGGGTCTGTCAAGGGGAATTATTCAACATAATAAATCCGGGTATAATAGCGTCTATAATCAGGATTTATCCGGAAATGCGATGTTGCTTGAGATAGGCGGAGTCGATAACACATTTGAAGAAATGTACTTGACCACTGCCGCTTTTGCAGATGTGTTTAGTGAGTTTTATTGGGATGCTGAGGAAGTCAGCAATTCAACGGGAAAATCAGAGGCTCAGTAAAAGATCGGGAAGGAGTACCCCATAATGGTTCGATTTTCACTTAAATGCTTAGGCATTGTACTGATTTTATTTTTCGGGATTTTGGTTGGGATGCAGCATGCAAATCAAGGTATGAAGAACATGAAAGGCTATGATGACCCAGCAATGAGCAGTGCCTTTGCCGTAAAGGAATCGAATCAGGGGGACATGGAAGCCGCGATTCTTGGCCAAAAGGTAACGAGCCATGATTTGGAGAAAAAGAAAGAGAAGCTTGAAGAAATGAAGGCCTTCAACTTTTTCTCCTCCATCGGCAAAAAGCTGTCAGAAGTTATTTCAGCGGGGTTTCAAGCATTAGTTCAGAAGCTTACTTCGTTGATATGATTGTTTTGCTGTGAATAGGATGTTTCCGATGTTTTGGAGATGTCACATCTATCGGTGAATTCCGAGATATGTTACTGAATTTTAGGTAGGCCTGAAATCTGAGAATACTTTGGGAAATTGAGATATGCTCGAAATCTGAGATATATGACCGGAATATTAGATATATGCCCTAAATCTGAGATATATGCCCGGAATCCGAGATATATGCCGAAATGTGAGATATGACCGAAACTTGAATATCACCGAAATTCGGGATATCACCGAAATCTGATATAAATCACCGGAATCCGAGATATCACCGAAATTCAAAATATATCACCGAAATCAGAGATATATCACCGAACCCAAAATATCACCGATACCTCCATTTTAAAAGCAAGCATCCAATGCTTGCTTTTACTTATGATTGAATCTTGCGTATCGTACTGCTATAATCAAAAATAGTGCATTGTAGGAGTGAACGGTATGAATAGAGAAGAAAAAATAAAGAGGCAATCAAGAATTCGTAACTTTTCCATTATCGCTCACATTGACCATGGGAAATCCACTCTGGCCGATCGTATTTTAGAAAAGACGAACGCCCTGGCTCAACGCGAAATGAAGAGCCAGTTGTTGGATTCTATGGATCTGGAGCGCGAACGTGGGATTACGATTAAATTAAATGCGGTTCAATTGAAATATAAAGCGAAGGATGGGGAAGAGTATACTTTCCATCTCATTGACACACCGGGACACGTGGATTTCACGTACGAGGTATCCCGAAGCTTGGCTGCCTGTGAAGGTGCGATTCTGGTCGTTGATGCGGCCCAGGGAATTGAAGCCCAAACGCTTGCAAACGTGTATCTTGCTCTCGATAATAATTTGGAGATCCTTCCAATCATTAACAAAATCGATTTACCGAGCGCGGATCCTGAGCGGGTTCGGGCTGAAATTGAAGATGTAATTGGTCTTGATGCATCCGAAGCCGTACTGGCATCCGCGAAAGCGGGGATCGGAATCGAAGAAATTCTCGAACAGATAGTCGAAAAAGTTCCACCTCCTGAAGGAGATCCGGAAGCACCTTTAAAAGCGCTGATTTTCGATTCTTTTTATGATGCCTACCGGGGAGTTGTCGCGTATATCCGTGTAATGGAAGGCTCCGTGAAGGCGGGCGATAAAATCAGGATGATGGCTACTGGCAAGGAATTTGAAGTCCTTGAAGTTGGCGTGCATACACCAAAGGAAATGAGCGTTGATGAACTCACTGTCGGGGATGTAGGATTTTTGACAGCTGCCATTAAAAACGTCGGAGATACACGCGTCGGTGATACGATCACAAACGCCAAGGGTGGGGCTGTAGAAGCGCTGCCGGGTTACCGAAAACTTAACCCAATGGTATACTGCGGTTTGTATCCAATCGATGCTTCCAAATTTAACGATTTGCGTGAAGCGCTCGAAAAGCTTGAACTCAATGACGCCGCGCTTCAATTTGAACCGGAATCATCCCAGGCGCTTGGTTTCGGTTTCCGCTGCGGTTTCCTTGGTCTTCTTCATATGGAAATTATTCAGGAACGTATCGAGCGGGAATTCAATATCGATTTGATTACGACTGCACCGAGCGTTATCTACGATGTCATCATGACTGATGGAACTCAGCTGAAGGTGGATAATCCGGCTAATATGCCGAATCAACAAAAAATAGATCGAGTTGAAGAGCCATACGTAAAGGCGACGATGATGGCGCCGAATGACTATGTCGGCTCAATCATGGAGCTTTGTCAGGATAAACGGGGAATCTTCATTGATATGCAGTATATGGATGAAACACGGGTTAGCATTGTTTATGAAATCCCGCTATCAGAAGTTGTCTATGATTTCTTCGACCAGTTGAAGTCCAATACAAAGGGATATGCCTCCTTTGACTATGAACTAATTGGCTACAAGCCTTCCAAGCTTGTTAAAATGGAAATCCTTTTAAATGCTGAAACAGTGGATGCTTTAAGCTTTATTGTTCATAATGACTTTGCTTATGAACGCGGAAAGATCATTGTTGAGAAGCTTAAGAAATTAATCCCAAAACAGCATTTCGAAGTGCCGATTCAGGCGGCAATTGGGCAAAAAATCGTCGCCCGTTCCACAATCAGCGCGATGCGTAAGAACGTGCTTGCTAAATGTTACGGTGGAGATATTTCCCGTAAACGAAAGCTTCTTGAAAAGCAAAAAGCAGGTAAAAAGCGCATGAAGCAAGTGGGTTCTGTAGAAGTGCCACAGGAAGCCTTCATGGCTGTTTTGAAAATGGACGATACAACACCGAAAAAATAAATGCGACAGGGAGGTTAGAATTATCGTTATCCGATAGCTAGCCTCTTTTTCTGTCTGCTAACTATAAGGTTGTGTGATAAATGATACAAAGTGCGTACATTCATATCCCGTTTTGTGAGCATATTTGCCACTATTGCGATTTTAATAAAGTATTTTTGCAAGGACAGCCCGTTGATCAGTATTTGACGATGATGAAAAAAGAAATGCAGCTATCCCTTGGAAAATATCCGCAGCAGGAGCTGAAAACGATTTTTGTCGGAGGCGGAACACCGACCTCATTGAATGAGCAACAGTTGGAATTTCTTTGTCAATCAATAAGCGATACCTTGCCATTTGGCGAGTCTACCGAATATACCTTTGAAGCGAATCCGGGAGATCTGTCAGAAGAGAAACTCTCGATACTGTACAACGCGGGAGTAAACCGATTGAGCTTCGGAGTCCAGAGTTTTAACGATGAGCTGTTGAAGAGAATCGGGAGAACCCACCGGGCAGCAGATGTATATGAAACCATTGAAAAAGCACAAAAAATCGGCTTTACGAACATTAGCATTGATTTGATCTACGGTCTGCCGGGCCAAACAATGGCTGATTTTACGGACACGCTTGACAAGGCGCTTGAACTGGATTTGCCGCATTTTTCGGGGTATTCCTTAATCGTCGAACCGAAAACCGTCTTTTATAATCTGATGCAAAAAGGGAAATTGCAATTGCCGCCACAGGAACTTGAAGCCAGCATGTACGAAACGTTAATGGAACGGATGGAGAGTGGCGGGTGGCATCAATATGAAATCTCAAATTTTGCGAAACCAGGCTTTGAAAGCCGCCATAACCTGACCTACTGGAACAATGAGGAATATTTCGGCTTTGGTGCCGGTGCTCATGGCTATGTTTCGGAAAGAAGAGTCGCCAATCATGGGCCGTTAAAAAAATATATGACACCTCTTATGGAAGGGGAGTTGCCTCTTCTTGAAGATCATCTGGTCCCGAAGGCAGAAAAAATGGAGGAAGAAATGTTCCTCGGGTTAAGGAAAACCGATGGGGTGTCTTTTTCTGGATTTAAAAAGAAGTTTTCTGTTGAAATGAACGAGATTTTTGCGAAAGCACTCGAAGAGCAATTAAAAAATGAATTAATTGAAATGACAAACGGTTCTGTACGCCTAACGAAGCGGGGCCGGTTGCTCGGAAACGAAGTGTTTCAATCCTTTTTAGGAATAATCTAAACCGTTGACATCACTATCGTCATTTGATAATTTATTAATAGTATTAGCACTCGCTTAAATAGAGTGCTAACAGAGGTGATGAAATATGTTGAGTGAACGACAGTTGTTAATACTTCAGGTCATTATCGATGAGTTTATAAAAGATGCCCAGCCTGTTGGATCAAGAAGTCTGTCGAAAAAGGATGAAATCACCTTTAGCTCGGCAACAATCCGCAATGAAATGTCAGATCTTGAAGAGCTTGGGTTCATTGTCAAGACCCATACATCTTCCGGTCGAGTTCCTTCAGAACAGGGATATAGATATTATGTGGACCATTTGCTGTCACCGCAACGATTAAAGTTTAATGATATGCAGATGTTAAAATCCGTTTTTGCGGAACGCATTTACGAGCTTGAGAAAATCGTCCAGAAATCAGCGAAAATTCTTTCTGAATTAACGAACTATACAGCGATTGCCCTGGGGCCAAAAGTTAATGACAACAAACTCAGGAAAATCCAAATCGTTCCGATAAGCAAGGAAGCAGCGATCGCGATCATTGTTACAGATAGCGGGCATGTTGAAAATAAAATGTTTTCACTACCGCCTTCTTTTGATGTGAATGAAATTGAAAAGATGGCGAATATTTTGAATGAACGCCTTGCCGGTGTACCGCTGGTGGAACTGAAGGACAAGATATATAAAGAAGTTATTGTGCTCCTGCGGCAGCATGTTCAAAACTATGACGCAATCATCGCTTCGTTTTCTGATACGTTGAATATTTCGATGCATGAGAAACTGTTCTTTGGCGGTAAGACGAATATGCTGAGCCAACCTGAATTCCATGATATTGATAAAGTGAAAACACTGTTATCGATGATTGAACAGGAAGATGGTATATATGATTTAATCAAGCACAATCCTGCCGGAATACATGTTAAAATTGGCCGTGAAAATAACAATACGGCCCTTGAAGACTGCAGTTTGATTACGGCAACATATTCCGTTGGTTCAGAGCAGGTTGGCACGATCGCGCTCCTTGGGCCTACCAGGATGGAGTATTCCCGGGTAATCAGCCTATTGGAATATTTTACAAACGATCTAACGGAGTTGCTTACAAGGCTGTATCAAAAACAGTAGCAAAGGCAATATTGTTATTATTTGATGAGCGCTTTTCTTTTAGGGAGGTGATAGTAGTGACTGAAGATAAGAAGACAGAAGACTTAGTTGAAAACGAAGCTGCCGAAGCGGAGGAGATTTTTGCTGAGGACGATGCAACTGAAGAAGAATCCTCAGAATCGAGAATTAAAGAACTTGAAGCAAAAATTGAAGAAATGGACAACCGTTACCTTCGATTACAGGCAGATTTTGATAATTCTAGACGCCGTTCCAATATGGAAATGGAGGCGGCGCGAAAATATAGATCTCAAAGCTTGGCGACAGACTTATTACAGGCTCTGGATAATTTCGAGAGAGCGATTCAAGTTGAGGCTGACAACGAGCAAACCAAATCGTTGCTTCAGGGAATGGATATGGTTTATAAAGGATTAGTAGATGCATTGAAAAAAGAAGGCATTGAAGCGATTGAAGCTGTTGGGAAAGAGTTCGATCCACATTTACACCAAGCAGTTATGCAGGTGAAGGACGAGAGTTTTGGTTCCAATATCGTCGTTGAAGAGTTCCAAAAAGGATACATGCTTCACGACCGTGTCATCCGTCCTGCCATGGTGAAAGTGAACGAATAATTTTCTACATAAAATATATTGGAGGTAAGGAATTAGATGAGTAAGATTATCGGTATTGACTTAGGTACAACTAACTCCTGTGTAGCTGTATTAGAAGGCGGAGAGCCAAAAGTAATTCCAAATCCGGAAGGAAACCGCACCACTCCTTCTGTCGTTGCATTCAAGAATGGCGAAAGACAAGTTGGGGAAGTTGCGAAGCGTCAGGCCATCACAAATCCAAATACGATCATTTCAATCAAACGTCATATGGGTACAAACCATAAAGAAACGATTGAAGGTAAAGATTATTCTCCACAAGAAGTCTCTGCCATCATTCTTCAGTATTTAAAATCGTATGCTGAGGAATACCTTGGCGAAGAAGTGACAAAAGCAGTTATCACTGTACCTGCATACTTTAATGATGCTGAACGTCAGGCAACTAAGGATGCTGGCCAAATTGCCGGTTTAGAAGTAGAGCGTATCATTAACGAACCGACGGCTGCAGCACTTGCGTATGGCTTGGATAAAACCGATGAAGACCAGACTATTCTTGTATTCGACCTTGGCGGCGGAACATTTGACGTTTCCATAATGGAGCTTGGCGACGGGGTATTCGAAGTAAAAGCTACAGCCGGTGATAACAAGCTTGGCGGTGACGATTTTGACCAGGTCATCATTGATTATCTGATTGCTGAATTTAAGAAAGAAAACGGCATTGATCTTGCAAAAGACAAAATGGCCTTGCAGCGTTTGAAAGATGCTGCTGAAAAAGCGAAAAAAGATCTTTCCGGTGTAGCTTCCACTCAGATTTCCTTACCGTTCATCACTGCTGGTGAAGCAGGTCCATTGCATATGGACATTACTTTATCAAGAGCGAAATTCGATGAAATTTCTGCAGGATTGGTAGAACGCACAATGGGGCCAACTCGCCAGGCGTTAAAAGATGCTGGCATTTCACCTTCCGAACTCGATAAAATTATCCTTGTCGGTGGTTCTACTCGTATTCCGGCCGTTCAGGAAGCGATCCGCAAAGAAACTGGAAAAGAGCCGCATAAAGGCGTAAACCCTGATGAAGTAGTTGCAATGGGTGCTTCCATCCAGGGCGGTGTGTTAACTGGAGACGTTAAAGATGTAGTCCTTCTTGACGTCACACCTCTGTCACTCGGAATTGAAACAATGGGTCAGGTTTTCACAAAGCTGATCGATCGCAATACAACAATACCTACAAGCAAATCACAGGTATTCTCTACCGCGGCTGATAACCAGACAGCAGTTGATATCCATGTGCTTCAAGGGGAACGCCCGATGGCAACGGATAACAAAACACTTGGCCGCTTCCAGTTGAGCGACATTCCGCCAGCTCCGCGCGGTGTCCCACAAGTTGAAGTAACCTTTGATATCGACAAAAACGGTATCGTAAATGTTCGTGCTAAAGATCTTGGCACAAACAAAGAGCAGACAATCACCATCAAATCTTCATCAGGCCTTTCGGATGACGAGATCGACCGCATGGTTCGTGAAGCGGAAGAAAATGCTGAAGCAGATAAGTCGCGTAAAGAAGAAGTGGAACTCCGCAACGAAGCAGATCAGCTAGTCTTTACAACTGAAAAGACTTTGAAGGATCTTGAAGGCAAAGTGGATGAAGCCGAAGTAACGAAAGCAAACGAAGCGAAGGAAGCGCTGAAAACTGCAATCGAATCAAATGATATCAATGAGATTCGCGAAAAGAAAGACGCGCTTAACGAAATCGTTCAAAACCTGACTGTCAAGCTTTATGAAGAAGCTGCCAAAGCTCAAGCTGGCGACGAGGCTGGCCAGGATAACGATGACAATGTCGTTGATGCTGAATATACTGAAGTAAATGATGATGATAAGAAATAAAGTTCAGCTGTTTTAGGAAAAGTCAAAGTCAGGAATTCTTGGCTTTGGCTTTTTTCTTTAAGTTTATACTGAGACTGGGCGGGGCTCCCCCCTGCGTGGTAAGAGTTCGATTGCGGTATCTTTGATTTTTAGTGTAATTTTCCGTTCGGGATTTCTGCTCGATGATCAGGATTTCTGCTCGATAATCAGGATTTGTGCTCGATGATCAGAATTTGTGCTCGATGATCAGGATTTCTGCTCGATAATCAGGATTTCTGCTCGATAATCGGGATTTGTGCTCGATGATCAGAATTTGTGCTCGATAATCAGGATTTCTGCTCGATAATCAGAATTTGTGCTCGATAATCAGGATTTGTGCTCGATGATCAGGATTTCTGCTCGATAATCGGGATTTGTGCTCGATGATCAGATTTTGTGCTCGATAATCAGGATTTCTGCTCGATGATCAGAATTCGTGCTCAATAATTAGGATTTGTGCTCGATATTCAGAATTTGTGCTCGATGATCAGATTTTGTGCTCGATAATCAGAATTTGTGCTCGATAATCAGGATTTGTGCTCGATGATCAGGATTTCTGCTCGATAATCAGAATTTGTGCTCGATGATCAGGATTTGTGCTCGATAATCGGGATTTGTGCTCGATGATCAGAATTTGTGCTCGATAATCAGGATTTGTGCTCGATGATCAGAATTTGTGCTCGATAATCGGGATTTGTGCTCGATGATCAGAATTTGTGCTCGATGATCAGAATTTGTGTTCGATAAGCAGGATTTGTGCTCGATGATCAGAATTTGTGCTCGATAATCAGGATTTCTGCTCGATAATCAGAATTTGTGCTCGATAATTAGGATTTGTGCTCGATGATCAGAATTTGTGCTCGATAATCAGGATTTCTGCTCGATGATCAGAATTTCTGCTCGATAAGCAGGATTTATGCTCGATAATCAGAATTTGTGCTCGATAAGCAGGATTTGTGCTCGATGATCAGAATTTGTGCTCGATAATCAGGATTTGTGCTCGATAATCAAAATTTACGAGCGATGCTCAGGATTTAGCGAGCGATAATCAAAATGTCTGCAGCGGGAGTTACCCCCTTTTTTAGGAAAAATCTGATTTCGCTGTAAATTTGATTTTTCATCACTGAAATGAATGTTTGAATGTGACGTTCCATTATTTATTGCGTTTTAACTTTAAAAAATGATAGAATTATCTTTATGTGAAAAGGATCGGGAGTGGATTTAGCAATGAGTAAACGCGATTATTATGAAGTGCTGGGTGTGTCAAAGAGCGCTTCAAAAGACGAAGTGAAAAAGGCGTATCGTAAGCTTTCCAAACAGTATCATCCTGACATCAACAAGGCAGCTGATGCAGATGAGAAATTCAAAGAAATATCCGAAGCGTATGAAGTATTAAGCGATGATCAAAAGAAAGCCCATTTTGATCAATTTGGCCATACCGATCCGAATCAAGGATTTGGAGGCGGCCAGGATTTCGGCGGCGGGTTTGGTGGCTTTGAGGATATCTTCAGTACGTTCTTTGGCGGAGGCGGGGGAAGAAGAAGGGATCCAAATGCCCCTCGTCAGGGTTCGGATTTGCAGTATACGATGTCTGTTTCTTTTGAGGAAGCATTCTCTGGTAAACAGACTGAAATTGAAATACCTCGTGAGGAGAACTGTGATACTTGTAAAGGAACAGGCGCTAAGCCGGGTACGAAAGTAAACACATGCTCACATTGTCACGGAACCGGTCAGTTGAGCGTGGAACAAAATACACCGCTTGGGCGCATTGTTAACAGAAGACCGTGTCATCATTGTCAAGGAACAGGGAAAATCATCCCTGAAAAATGTTCAACATGCCGTGGATCCGGAAAAGTTCAAAAGCGCAAAAAAATTCAGGTCACTGTACCGGCCGGAATCGATGATGGCCAACAGCTGCGGGTATCCGGGCAAGGGGAAGCGGGTATCAACGGCGGACCGTCAGGGGATTTATATGTGGTGTTCCATGTTCGTCCACATGAGTTCTTCGAACGAGATGGCGACGACATATACTGTGAAATGCCGCTTACGTTTGTCCAGTCCGCTCTTGGCGATGAGATTGAAGTGCCGACGCTCCATGGCAAAGTCAAACTGAAGATCCCGGCAGGCACTCAGACAGGAACGAGATTCCGTCTGAGAGGAAAAGGTATGCCGAATGTGAGAGGCTATGGCCAGGGGGATCAACATGTCGTCATTCTATTGTTGACGCCAAAGAAACTGACGGAAAGACAAAAAGAGCTGCTTCGGGAATTCACGGAAATAAGCGGTCAAGAAGCTCCCGATGAGCATGAAGAAAGCTTCTTCGCTAAAGTGAAACGGGCGATTAAAGGTGATTAATAGAAACAGGAGTGGTAGAGATGAAATGGTCTGAAATTGCGATCCATACGACGAACGAAGCGGTTGAGCCCGTCTCCAATATATTGCACGAGGCGGGTGCAAGCGGAGTTGTCATTGAAGACCCCCAAGAATTGCTTAAAGAACGTGAAGACGTTTTTGGAGAAATCTATCAGCTTAATCCTGCAGACTACCCGGAAGAAGGAGTTATCGTTAAGGCCTATTTGTCCGTAAATAGCTTTCTTGGAGAAACGGTGGACGCCATCAAGGAAGCGATCAATAATCTGCTTTTATTTGATATCGACCTTGGAAGGAATTCCGTTTCGATTAGCGAAGTGAATGAAGAGGAATGGGCGACAGCCTGGAAAAAATACTATAATCCCGTGAAAATCTCTGAGCGGTTCACCATCGTGCCGACATGGGAAAACTATGAGCCGGTTTCTAGTGATGAGCTGATTATTGAGCTGGACCCTGGAATGGCTTTCGGTACTGGTACGCATCCGACTACCGTTATGTGCATTCAGGCTTTGGAGCGAACCGTAAAACCAGGTGATACCGTAGTCGATGTCGGGACCGGATCCGGGGTGCTTAGCATTGCGGCCGCACTGCTCCAGGCACAGCGTGTCACAGCTCTAGATCTTGATGAGGTAGCTGTGGCCTCTGCTAAGATAAATGTGAAGCTGAATAAAGTACAGGACCTAGTTTCAGTTTCGCAGAACAACTTATTGGACGGGGTGAGTGCTGCGGCTGATGTTGTCGTTGCCAATATTCTAGCCGAGGTGATTGTCCGTTTTACGGATGATGTCGCGAAGGTTGTGAAGCCGGGCGGATATTTCATTGCTTCAGGCATTATCCAGCCAAAAAAACAGGAAGTGAAGGATGCGCTTATTGCATCGGGATTTGTGATTGAGGAGACGATGCATATGGAAGACTGGGTTGCTTTGATTGCAAGAAGGAAGTAATAATGCTGTTAATCCAGGATTGCCATCCATACTGTTTAAATCACCAGATCTTTCGTTCAAATGACGGGACTTTTCGTTCAAATTACCTTTTTCGTTTGAATCCCGTCCGTTTAAATCATTGTTTCTATCACTCGAATTGTATTGTCAAGGGCCCCATTTAAAACGAGGGAAACAAGCAAATATTCCAAAAAGTGGGTGTCGACGTGCAGCGTTATTTTTTGCCGGAAGGTGATTTTCAGGATAACTCGATAAGAATTTCAGGTGAGGATTACCATCATATTACAAGGGTAATGCGGATGGAGCCTGGCGAACGAATGATCTGTGTGACAAATAATGGACAGGCTGCGCTCTGCGAGATAACAGAAATTGCTAGTGATTCCGTAATAGGAACCGTTATAGAATGGAAGAATGATGATAAGGAGTTGCCGGTAAAGGTAACGATTGTGAGCGGTCTGCCTAAAGGGGATAAGTTAGAATATATCATTCAAAAAGGGACGGAATTAGGCGCATCCCAATTTATCCCTTTTATTGCGGCTCGTTCAGTGGTCAAATGGGATCAGAAAAAATCAGCCAAAAAACAAGAACGTCTTCAGAAAATCGCCAAAGAGGCGGCCGAACAATCGCATCGGAATGTTATGCCTGACGTTACCGAGCCAAAAACATTGGAAAGTCTGCTTCAACTCGCAGGCGGCTTTGACTATAAGCTGATAGCTTTTGAGGAAGAAGCGAAAAAAGGGGAAACAGCAGTCCTTGCATCCGTCTTGCAGAAGATTAAACCGGGCCAATCACTTATGTTTGTTTTCGGACCAGAAGGCGGACTAGCGCAAAATGAAATTGATAAGCTCATGGAAGCGGGCTTTAAAGCCTGCGGACTTGGACCTAGAATATTACGGACGGAAACAGCTCCGCTTTATGCATTGAGCGCTGTTTCCTACCAATTAGAACTACTGAGGTGATCACAATGGCAAATGTAGCTTTCCATACGCTAGGCTGTAAAGTAAACCATTATGAAACAGAAGCTATCTGGCAGCTATTCAAAAATCAAGGATATGACCGAGTTGAGTATGAATCCGTTGCGGATGTTTATGTAATCAATACGTGTACCGTAACAAATACCGGGGATAAGAAGAGCCGCCAGGTTATCCGCCGAGCGATCCGCAAAAACCCGGATGCTGTTATTGCGGTCACCGGTTGTTATGCTCAAACGTCCCCTGCCGAAATCATGGCGATTCCCGGGGTGGATATTGTTGTCGGTACCCAGGACCGGACGAAAATGCTAGAGTATATTGAGCAATATAAAGAAGAGCGCCAGCCAATCAACGGTGTAGGCAATATTATGAAGACCCGTGTCTATGAAGAGCTGGATGTTCCGGTCTTCACTGACCGTACACGTGCTTCATTAAAGATTCAGGAAGGCTGTAATAACTTTTGCACGTTTTGTATTATCCCATGGGCGCGCGGATTAATGAGATCACGCGACCCGAAGGAAGTCATCCGCCAGGCTCAGCAGCTTGTCGATGCAGGCTACAAAGAAATTGTTTTGACTGGAATTCATACGGGCGGTTATGGCGAGGATATAAAAGACTATAATCTGGCTATGCTTTTACGTGATCTGGAAGAACAGGTTGACGGATTGAAGCGCATCCGGATTTCCTCCATCGAAGCGAGCCAGATTTCAGACGAAGTCATTGAAGTACTGGCTCATTCTGAAAAGGTTGTCCGCCACCTTCATATCCCGATTCAATCCGGATCGGATACCGTCTTAAAACGGATGAGAAGAAAGTATACGATGGAATTCTTCGCGGACCGGATAAACAAGCTTAAAGCGGCTCTGCCTGGTCTAGCGATTACATCTGATGTGATTGTCGGCTTCCCTGGCGAAACAGAAGAAGAATTCATGGAAACGTTTAATTTCATCAATGAGCATAAGTTTTCCGAGCTTCATGTTTTTCCATATTCGAAGCGCACCGGAACGCCTGCGGCCAGAATGGATGATCAGGTTGATGAAGAAGTGAAGAACGAACGTGTACACCGTTTAATCGCTCTTTCCGATCAGCTCGCAAAAGAATATTCATCCAAGTTTGACGGGGAAGTCCTTGAAGTGATTCCGGAAGAACGTTTTAGTGAGGCTCCTCCGGAAAGCGACCTATACGTTGGTTATACCGACAACTACTTAAAGGTCGTATTCCCGGCCAATGAAGCAATGATTGGCGAAATCGTCAAGGTGAAAATTACTAAAGCAGGTTACCCTTATAATCAGGGGCAATTCGTAACAATCGTCAAAGATTTGCAGACGGCTGTCAACGTATAAAAAGCTTTGCATAGGCAACGGTCAAATAAAATGCACCCAAAGTATTAGGGCATTTTAAAAGCCGGTTGCCTTTTTATAGACATAAACTTCCTCAAAAAGGTAAATAACTAATTTTATTACCAAAAACATGTTATGATAAAGAGGTACGTACAACTGAAAGGGGAAATGAAAATGGTTCAAAATGTAGCTGGTATTATCGACCACACTTTATTGAAAGCGGATGCCACAAAAGATCAAATTAAAGTTCTTTGTGAAGAAGCGAGAGAGTATAAATTTGCCTCAGTATGCGTGAACCCGACGTGGGTGAAGTATGCGAGCGAGTTGCTTCAAGGATCAGATGTGAAAGTCTGTACCGTAATCGGGTTCCCTTTAGGAGCTAACACGCCAGAGACCAAAGCGTTCGAAGTAAAAAATGCGATTGAAAACGGTGCCGAGGAAGTAGATATGGTCATCAATATCGGTGCGCTTAAAGATAAAGATGATGCGCTTGTCGAAAGAGATATCCGCGCTGTCGTTGAAGCGGCAAAAGGAAAAGCACTGACAAAAGTAATCATTGAAACTTCCCTACTAACGGAAGAAGAAAAAGTCCGTGCCTGCAGTCTTTCTGTAAAAGCGGGTTCTGACTATGTGAAAACGTCAACAGGTTTTTCAACAGGCGGTGCGACACCTGAAGACGTCACGCTTATGAGAAAGACTGTCGGCCCTGAAATTGGCGTTAAAGCTTCAGGGGGAGTCCGAAACACAGAAGATGCCAATAAAA
Organism: Bacillus sp. CECT 9360; assembly: GCF_918741275.1. Taxonomy (GTDB): domain Bacteria; phylum Bacillota; class Bacilli; order Bacillales; family DSM-1321; genus Peribacillus. Next base: position 73,253 of record NZ_CAKKNA010000014.1, on the reverse strand, counting down.
TCATCGAAGCAGGAGCATCAAGGATCGGCGCGAGTGCTGGTGTTTCGATTGTAAAAGGATTAACGGCTAATTCAGATTATTAAGATTAACGCCGGCTCTTGCTGCCGGCGTTTTTTCATGCTTTTAAACGCTTGTGAACGATAAGGATAAATCTCGCAAACTGCCTGGAAAAAGGCAGGACAATGATAGACGTGATAACATTGAACAAAACACTGGCGTGTGCCAATTGTTTCGCTTTATCTTCGGTAAAGTAAGCTGCCGAACCTTCCAGCTGATGGATGAGCGGAAAAAATAAGAAAACGCCAAGAACATTGAGCCAAATATGGGCGTATGCGGTGAATTTGGCTTCCTCACCCGAACCGAGGCTTGCCATATATCCGGTGATGCACGTGCCGATATTGGAACCAAGCATGATTGCAATCGCCGCGTACACGGACAATTCATCACTTGATAGGAAACTCATCGAAATTCCAATCGTAGCGGAACTCGAATGAATAATCGCAGTAACGGCTATACCCGTTAATACAGCGAGCAGTGTATATTGTTCCATACTATGTAACAGGTTTTGGATGAAAGGAAAAGCGGAAATCGGCCCTGCCATCTGCTTGAATCCATTCATGGCCGCAAAAATAGCACTAAGACCGATTATCGATGTCCCGATGCTTTTGCAGACAACCTTTGGGACGAGCCACAATAGAGCCCCTCCGACTACTCCGGGAACGATCCATCTTTCAACGGAAAACGTCATGAATTCGGTAGTTAAGGTAGAACCGACGTTAGAGCCCAGTATGATCCCGATGGTTTGCGGAAACGTCAGGCTCCCCGCTGAAACAAGGCCGACTGTCATCACCATAACGGCTGAGCTGCTTTGGAGGAGCCCTGTGATCAATGCTCCGAAGATAAAGCCTTTCATAGGCGTGTTTGTGACCTTGGAGAGGAACGCAGTCATTGATTTCCCGGATAAATTAAATAAACCTATGCGCAGAACGGCCATGCCAGCTAAAAACACACATATATATATAACAAAGAGAATAAGCTCAATCATCAACATTCCCCCTGTCTTATCATATGGACACGGAGACGGGGACATGTCTGATTTAAAATGATAATATAGTTGACCTGTATTAATGCTTATATTATAATTGCTAGGTACATGTGACAGCATGTTGTAAACTTTGAGTAAGTGTGTTGTTTTCGGAGGGAGGGAAAGAGATGTCTAAAACCGTCGTTCGTAAAAACGAATCGATTGAAGATGCTCTTCGTCGTTTCAAACGTACCGTATCTAAAGCTGGATCGCTTCAAGAAGCAAGGAAGCGCGAGTTTTATGAAAAACCAAGTGTAAAGCGCAAGAAAAAGTCTGAGGCAGCAAGAAAACGTAAATTCTAAGAGAGGGTTGAATTCATGAGTCTTCTCGAGCGTTTAAATAATGATATGAAGCAAGCGATGAAGAACAAGGAAAAGGATAAACTCTCTGTGATCCGTATGGTGAAGGCTGCTCTCCAAAACGAAGGCATTAAAGCCGGAAAACAGGATTTAACTGAAGAGGAAGAATTGACAGTGCTCTCTCGCGAAGTAAAACAACGCAAAGATTCCCTCCAAGAGTTTGAAAATGCAGGAAGAGTCGATCTCGTTGATAAAATCCGTACCGAATTAGGCTACGTTGAGGCATATATGCCGGAACAGCTTTCAGAAGAGGAACTTACCACCATCGTTAAGCAAACGATTGAAGAAGTGAATGCATCCTCGAAAGCTGATATAGGAAGAGTTATGGGAGCCTTAATGCCTAAAGTAAAGGGCAAGGCTGATGGTACCGTCGTCAACAAATTAGTACAACAACATCTATCATAAGCTCGAAACCTAAACCGTAGGCAAGTTACATTGCTTGCGGTTTTTTACTTAATCAATTTCACTTGTAATCTTTTTACAAGGGACTGAAACCTTTTTGTAATACATACGTATTAAGAATATAGAATGGTAAAATTGAGAAAGGAGGAATCTCCTTGCGCATTTGGCAATCAACAGCAGTATTTATCCTGCTCATGCTCGCCGTCATGATTATGCCTGATCACTCATCAGCTAAAAATGAACTCGTGTATGTCGTGCCAATAGAAGAAACAGTGGAAAAGGGACTGCATGCTTTTTTAACCAGGGCGCTTGAAACCGCTGAGGAAAATAATGCGGATCTTGTCGTATTTGATATTAATACCCCTGGCGGAGCGGTTGATGCAGCCGGTGAAATTGGTAAGCTTCTCAGTGATACTCCCGTTAAAACAGTGGCCTTTGTGAATAATCGTGCCCTTTCCGCAGGGGCTTATATTTCTTTGAATGCCGATGAGATTTATATGGTTCCAAACGCGACGATGGGTTCAGCTGCGGTCATTGATGGAGCGGGGAACATGGCGGATAAGAAAGCGCAATCGTATTGGGTAGCTGCCATGGAGACGGCGGCCGAGCAAAATGGACGTGATCCATTGTATGCCCGGGCTATGACCGAGGAGGGTGTTAATCTACCTGAATATGAGGCAGAAGATGGCAAGCTATTGACATTAACCGCTACGTCCGCTGAAAAGGTAGGCTATAGCGAAGGAACGGTCTCGTCGATATCAGCCCTGGTTACAGAGATGGGAATGGAAGACGCTGAAATCAGATCCGTTGATGAAACCTTTTCCGAAAAATTGGCGCGTTTTTTAACCAATCCATTCGTGGTACCGCTGCTGTTGACAATTGCGAGTATTGCCATCATCATTGAATTGTTCACACCCGGATTCGGGATTGCAGGCATCATAGGGATAACCGCTTTTGTATTGTTCTTTTATGGACATCTCGTCGCAGGGCTTGCAGGTTATGAAGCAATTGGATTGTTTGTTATCGGTATCATATTGATTATGCTGGAATTTATTGTTCCCGGTGGTATTATCGGGGCACTCGGGTTGCTGGCTGTGGTAGGAAGCTTGTTTATGGCAACAGGAGACCCTGTTAACATGACGATATCACTATTGATTGCTCTAATAGCATCCATTCTGGTTTCTATCCTATTCGTAAAGGTGTTTGGTAGGAAAATGAAATTTTTTAAAAAGATGATATTAACTGACTCGACGAATACTGAAAATGGCTATGTTTCCAATCATAATCGATTGGAGCTGGTTGGGAAGCAAGGTGAGACCTTGACGGATTTAAGGCCGTCGGGGACAGTATTAATTGATGATGAACGTGTGGATGTAGTGACGGAAGGAAGCTTTATCCATAAAGGTGCTTTGGTAAAGATTATTAAGACTGAAGGAGCACGCATCGTCGTTAGAGAATTGAAATAACTTTTGTAATTGGAGGAAAGAAAATGGAATTAACTTCAGCAACTGTACTCTTAATTTTAGCAATTATCGCGGGTATTATCGTACTGGCCGTATTTTTGACTTTTGTGCCGATCGCGCTTTGGATTTCGGCGTTGGCAGCAGGCGTAAAAGTCAGCATCTTTACATTAGTGGGGATGAGGTTAAGGCGCGTCATCCCGAGCCGTGTCGTGAATCCGTTGATTAAAGCTCATAAAGCGGGACTCGATGTTACAACGAACCAGCTTGAAAGCCATTACTTGGCTGGAGGTAATGTCGACCGCGTCGTGAATGCCTTGATTGCCGCCCAGCGCGCCAATATTGAGTTGACATTTGAAAGAAGTGCTGCAATTGATCTGGCTGGACGTGATGTGCTTCAAGCGGTGCAAATGAGTGTAAATCCAAAAGTAATCGAAACACCTTTTATATCCGGTGTAGCGATGGACGGTATCGAAGTGAAAGCTAAGGCGAGGATTACAGTCCGCGCCAACATCGATCGCTTAGTAGGTGGAGCAGGAGAGGAAACGATTATTGCCCGTGTCGGTGAAGGTATCGTATCCACGATCGGATCCGCTGAGAATCATAAAAAAGTACTCGAAAACCCAGATATGATTTCCAGAACTGTCTTATCTAAAGGGCTGGATGCGGGAACTGCCTTTGAAATTCTCTCGATTGATATTGCGGACGTTGATATCGGCAAGAACATTGGAGCGATCCTGCAGACTGACCAGGCAGAAGCCGATAAAAAGATCGCCCAAGCGAAAGCTGAAGAACGTCGTGCGATGGCTGTTGCCCAGGAACAGGAAATGGTAGCCAAGGTTCAGGAAATGAGAGCGAAGGTTGTTCAAGCTGAAGCAGAGGTTCCATTAGCGATGGCAGACGCTTTGAAATCAGGAAATATGGGTGTCATGGATTATATGAATTTACAAAACATATCTGCGGATACAGGTATGCGTGATTCCATTAGCAAGATGTCTAATGATCCAAAAGACAAAAAATAATTTATGGTTGGATCTCCGAAAGGAGGACTTGAATGGATGCTTTATATGAATTAATAGGATGGCTATTTAGCAACCCAATCATTGCGGTTGTCGTAATTGGGATCATTACTTCTCTTTTTGGAAAAAGAAAGACTGAACAATCCGGTGGCGAAGCAAAAAGAAAGAGAATCCCGGAAGTCATTAAAGAAACGCTCGGCGAATATTTCTCGGAAGAGGAGAAACCCAGTCCTCGGAAAACGATTCAAGAAAAAAACGTACCGAATGAGATAGAAACCAAACTCCAACAAGCGCGGGAGATTACCGAACAGAACCATTCTGAAGTCAGGAAAAGCCCTGTTTTTCACTATGATTCTATTGATGATAGCCAAAGCCCTATTTACAAGCCGGATCTTAAGTTTGACCGGAAAAAACTAGTCGACGGCATTATCATGGCTGAAGTGCTTGGCCCGCCCAAATCGAGGGTGAATAAGAGAAGATAGTAAGGTAGGCCCAGCTCCAGCGCCCGGTCGCATTTCAGTTCTACAACCCCCTTTCATTTCATACATTTGAGATGAAGGGGGGTTCTTTTTTTATGGCATCAAAGTGGGGACAAAACATAAAAAAACTGTTTGTGAAGACGATGGACCTTCCGCAGGATGTCATGATGGACCTGCCAAGAATCACGTTGATTGGTCAATTACATATTTACATTGAAAACCACAGAGGCTTGCTTGCCTTTACAGATACAGAAGTAAGGCTGATGCTGAAAAAGGGCCAGCTCTTGATAAGGGGAAATGAATTTGTCATCAAAACGATTTTGCCTGAAGAAATCATGCTACAAGGAAAAATCGATCAAGTCTATTTTATAAAAGAGTGATGAACGGGAGGAGGGGGGACCCATGAAGAACCAATGGACCAGCTTTTATACGGGCTATGTAAAAGTGAAGGCAAATGGGAAGGGTGCGGAAAGGCTAATTAATTCCCTTACGAGAAGAGGCGTCCACGTTTGGGATGTGAAGCGTGCCGGCTCGGAGTCGATTGTTTTCTGCATTGATTTTAGAGAGATACCCAAGCTGCGTGAGACCGTTAGGGAAAGTCATTGCAAGGTGACGTTCATCCATGGGAAAGGAGGGCCTTTCCTGATCAAAAGACTGTTGAAAAACAGCGGTTTTTTGGCTGGCAGCCTGGCCTTTTTGCTATGCATATTTGTCTTGTCAAATATGGTGTGGGGGATTCAGGTACATGATGCAGACCCGGAGACCGAATATGCTATACGTAAAGAACTGGATAACCTTGGTGTTAAAATCGGAAAAGTCCAGTTCTTACTGGATGATGTCGACACCATCCAGCGGAAGCTCACCGATAATATCGGTGCTGTAACGTGGATTGGTGTGGAGTTAAAAGGGACAACCTATCATTTAAAGGTAGTCGAAAAAAAACAACCGAAAGCAGTAAAACAGACATCGCCACGGCATCTTGTGGCCAAGAAAAAAGCCGTTGTCGCTGATATGTTTGTTGAAAAAGGACAACCTATTATCAAAGTGAATGATTATGTAAAGAAAGGGCAGTTGCTCGTATCCGGCGTCATCGGTAACGAGGACAGTCAGAAGATTGTATCCGCTAAAGGTGTAATTAAGGGTGAAACGTGGTATGAATCAACCGTAGAGGTTCCTTTGGATTCCACTTTTTCGGTATTTAACGGAGATGAGAAGACCAAGCATTATCTTGCATTCGGAAAAGCTTCGATTCCGATTTGGGGTTTTAAAGATCCTGGATACAAACAATATGAGAATGATATTACGGTAAGACCGTTACGCTTTCTGCAATGGGAGCTGCCGATTGCCTATAAAACCGCTACGAAAAGAAGCAAGGATGAAATCATGCGCATGTATTCTGAACAGGAAGCATACGATGAAGCAAAGAAAATGGGAAAAGCGAGCCTGAAAAAACAATTACCGGATGATGCTGAAATAATAAGAGGAAAAGTTTTGCGCGTAAGCAATCAGAATGGTAAAGTTAGATTATTAATTCATTATACAGTTATAGAAGATATCGCAGCAGGACAACCAATCATTCAAGGAGACTAACGAATGCCAGAAGACCTTAAAGTAATAGAACTAGAAATTGAATCACCTAACGAAGCACTGGCTTTACTCGGGAATGCCGATTCTAATGTGAAAGTGCTCGAGGATGAGCTTCATGTATCCGTTATCACCCGCGGGGAAGGGATCTCCATAGCGGGTGAACTTGAAAATGCCATCCATGCTGAAAATATTCTGAAAGAGTTACTGGCTGTGGTCCGCAAAGGGATTCATATCAGTTCCCGGGATGTCATATACGCGATCGAGCTTTCAAAAAAAGGCACATTAGAATATTTCCATGAATTATATGAAGAAGAAATCGCGAAGACGGCAAAGGGAAAAACCATACGCGTTAAGACACTGGGACAGCGTCAATATATTTCGGCCATTAAAAAAAGCGATCTTGTTTTTGGCATCGGTCCTGCCGGGACAGGGAAAACGTATCTTGCCGTAGTCATGGCTGTTAATGCTTTGAAAAATGGCCAAGTGAAGCGGATTATCTTAACGAGGCCAGCTGTGGAAGCCGGTGAAAGCCTTGGATTTTTACCGGGCGACTTGAAGGAAAAAGTAGACCCTTACCTAAGGCCGCTTTATGATGCTCTCCATGACCTTTTAGGCATGGAGCATACCCAGAGGCTGATAGAGAGAGGTGTGATCGAAATTGCACCGCTTGCTTATATGAGGGGAAGGACTCTTGATGACGCTTTTGTCATTTTGGATGAAGCGCAAAATACGACACAGGCGCAAATGAAGATGTTCTTAACCCGGCTTGGCTTTGGCTCGAAAATGGTCATTACGGGGGATCGCACCCAAATCGACCTGCCTAAAGGGGTGAAGTCGGGGCTTATTGCTGCGGCAGACATTTTGAATGACGTATCAGGTCTTTCTTTTATCTATTTGGAACAAAGTGATGTTGTCAGACACCATCTCGTTGCCAGAATCATTACGGCTTATGAAAATTCAAATGAATAATTTAGTACCGGATTCCGCCTTTTTCTTGGGCGGTTTTCTTTATTTATTGGCTAACAGGATGACAAGTCGGTTGATAAACTGTTATATTTTACATAATTAGAATATGGATTCATGTATCGCATATGGACGACTCGTGTTCAGGTGCTTCCGCTTTTCGGATAATTAAAGAAAGTATAACTTTTTTTAACTTTGACAAGTGTCTAGCTACAGCGCCCAGCCCCTCGGACTTGCACAGGATGTGCTGACCTCGACGTAAGACATAAGAACGTGGCAGTTTTTAGTCGAGGACCGCTATTGCCAAACCACTGTGGTGGCTGAAGAACTGCCTCCTCGCGGTCGTCTTATGCCTGTCGGGGCTGACCCTGACCAGGGCGCTTACGCTTTTCAGAGAGGAGGGGGAATTTTGAATTTTTTACAAACTAATCTAACGAGACTGAAGAATTTGCTCAATAATCGTTTTTTTCAAGTTTTGCTTTTTGTGATTCTCGGCATTTTTGCTTATTTGATGATGTATTCCAATGTTAAGCCCGAGGAAGTGAAAGTAGAGCTTTTGAAGCCCGCGGAACAGACAATCAGGGCGACGAAAACGGTTGAGGATACATATAAAACAGAGCAGGAAAAAGAAGAGATTATTAGTCAAGTCGCGGATGTTTATACATTAAAAGAAGAATATGCCCAAAACAAAGTCGATTTGATAGCTTCGATTTTCGATTCTGCAATGGAAGTTAAACGTGAAACGAGTCCGGAAAAAGATGGGGACAACGAAGCGAAAAGCACGGATGAAATGGTTACCATGCTAAAAGAAAAGCTGACAGATGAGGTAAATAGCGACATTCCAGAATCTGTTTTTCCTGCGCTTGTAAAAGCCAATGAGAACAATCTCCGGATCTCAAAGGATTTGACAATCACAGCCGTCAACAATGTAATGACAGAGAGGATAACGGCCGCTGATGTAGAAAACGCAAAAAAACAGGCAGAAGAAGAATTGAAGTATACAAGCCTTGAGAACGAATTGAAAAATGCTTCGATTGCACTGGCCCGGTATGCGATCATTCAGAACGTATTTTTTGATAAGGATCAAACAGAAGAACAGCGGACAAAGGCTGTGGAATCTGTTGAACCGGTCAAAATGCTTCAGGGGCAAATCATTGTCGAACAAGGACAGCTGATCGATCGAGAAGTATACCGTCAGCTGGAACTTGCTGGATTTCTGGATAATGATAATACCGTCATTCCTTTTCTTGGTTTATTTTTGTTTATCACGCTTATCATGAGTGCGCTGTTCTATTATTTTTATCTGAGTCATAATTCGGATGAGAGAAAGGTCACCCAGATGCTCGTGTTCAGTATCGTGCTGGTGCTTTCCCTTCTGGTCATGAAGATATTCAGTGTTTTCTCCAGTCTTCAATACAATGATCTTGGATTTTACTTTCCTGCAGCACTGGCAGCCATGCTAGTCAAAAACTTGCTCAATGAACGTTTTGCAGCCGCAATCACGATCATTTTAGGAGCATTCGGGGCGATTATTTTTAATGGGGATGTCTCGGGGAACCTTGATTTCTCGATTGGGCTTTACATCATGTTCAGCGGGCTGGCGGCCATCGTTATTCTTTCGAAGAAAAATTCTAAGACAAAAATTCTCCAGGCCGGGCTGCTGTTATCCCTGATCAATATCGTTCTATTGTTGTCCATCTTGTTTATCACGGATGGAAACTATTCTAGAATAGAGTATCTCTTTTACATGGTAGCCGCTATTGTTTCCGGCGTAGCTTCTTCCGTGCTGACAATCGGGTTGCTGCCATTTTTCGAAGCCGGTTTTGGGATTCTTTCCTCGATAAAGCTTTTAGAACTTTCAAATCCGAATCATCCGTTGCTCAGGAGGATCCTTACGGAGGCACCTGGTACCTATCATCACAGTGTCATGGTTGCGAACCTAGCGGATTCTGCCTGTGAAGCAATTGGTGGAAATGGGCTGCTGGCAAGAGTTGGCTGTTATTATCATGATATAGGCAAGACGAAGCGGCCGCAGTTTTTTATCGAAAACCAAATCAATATCGAGAATCCGCATGACCGGCTACCACCGGCAACCAGTAAGGATATCATTATTGCTCATAGCGTGGATGGTGCTGAAATGCTGCTGAAACACAAGATGCCGCAAGAGATTGTCGATATCGCTGAACAGCATCATGGCACAACGCTGCTTAAATTTTTCTATCATAAAGCTTTAAAGCAAGGAGAAGATGTTAAAGAGGAAGAGTATCGCTATCCGGGTCCGAAAGCACAAACGAAGGAAATTGCGGTGATCGGAATTGCTGACAGCGTCGAGGCGGCTGTCAGGTCAATGGTCCGCCCTACTTCGGAGAAAATAGTGGAAATCGTTGAGAAAATTATCAATGAGCGACTGAATGATCATCAATTTGACGAGTGTGATATAACGATGAAAGAATTAGGAATTGTCAAGCAATCACTTTGCGAAACATTGAATGGCATATTCCACTCAAGGATCGAATATCCGGAGCTCCCTAAATCAGAATAGAAGGTGATACAATGAATTTGACCATCGATTTTATGGACGAAACGGAAAAAGTAAGCGAAGAGGCTGAAAAACTCGTAGAAGGCGTTCTTCAATTTGCGGCTAAAAGTGAAGGGATTGAGAATACAAGTGAGCTTTCTGTTACCTTTGTGGACAACGCGAGGATCAGGGAAATCAATAAGGAATATCGCAGCAAGGATGCACCGACTGATGTGATTTCTTTTGCGATGGAAGAGTTGGGTGAAGATGAAATAGAGGTGATAGGTACGGAGATCCCGCGGATGCTCGGTGATATTATCATATCCATCGAGAGGACAGAGGAACAGGCTGAGGAATACGGCCATACCTTTGACCGCGAATTGGGCTTTCTGGCGCTTCACGGTTTTCTACATCTGCTAGGATACGACCATCTGAATGAGGCAGATGAAAAAAAGATGTTTACTAAACAAAAGGAAATATTGAACCAATATGGGCTCACAAGGGAAGTATAAAAAAAGGAAGGCTCCTCTGTATAAGAGTTTTATTTATGCGTTTCAAGGGATTAAGGGAGTCGTGAAATCGGAAAGAAATCTAAAAATCCACCTATTCGTGGCAGTGGTGGTGATAGGTGCAGGCTGGTATTTTTCGGTTTCACGACTGGAATGGCTGCTTATCATGGTCGCGATATTCGGGACGATCACTCTTGAAATGATCAATTCGGCGATTGAACGAACCGTGGATCTCATTACCGGGGATGTTCATCCGCTTGCTAAACAGGCAAAGGATATTGCCGCCGGCGCAGTTCTTATGTATGCTATATTTGCTGTCTTGGTCGGCCTAATTATCTTTTTGCCAAAACTGTTTTAAACAGCTGATATTTCATTCTCTACAGTAAGACTAACGGAATATCAGCTATTCAAGACAAGTGGAGATGCGTTACAATATAAGTGCATCCCCTTTTCTGAAAGGATGATGATAAATTGGAACTGAAGAATTTAATCGAAGAAGCTAAACAAGCCAGGGAGAAAGCGTATGTCCCCTATTCCAAATTTGCGGTTGGGGCGGCTTTATTGACTGCCGATGGCAAAGTGTACCATGGCTGCAATATTGAAAACGCTGCCTACAGCATGTGCAATTGCGCTGAACGGACGGCACTTTTTAAGGCCATTTCTGAAGGTGACAAGCAATTTCAGGCTATGGCTGTTGTTGCAGATACAAATCGGCCCGTCCCGCCATGTGGCGCATGCCGCCAAGTTATATCAGAGTTTTGTAAAAGTGATATGAAAATTGTTTTGACAAACCTGAATGGGGATATTAACGAATTAACAGTAGAGGAATTGCTACCAGGAGCTTTTTCACCGGAGGATTTGAATGACTAAACTATTTGACGATACACAATCGAAAAACCACAAATCGGGTTTCATCTCTATTATCGGCAGACCAAACGTCGGGAAAAGCACCTTCTTGAACCGGGTGATCGGACAAAAAATCGCTATCATGAGTGATAAGCCGCAAACGACGCGCAATAAAGTGCAGGGTGTGCTGACGCTTGATGATGCGCAAATGATTTTCATCGATACACCTGGCATCCATAAGCCGAAGCATAAGCTTGGCGACTTCATGATGAAGGTGGCCACGAATACACTTAAAGAAGTGGATTTGATTTTGTTTATGATCAATGCACAAGAAGGTTTTGGGCGCGGTGACGAATTTATCATTGAAAAGCTAAAGACGGTCAAAACACCTGTTTTTCTCGTCGTAAATAAAATCGACCAGCTCCATCCCGATGAGCTGCTTCCTATCATTGAGAAGTACCGGAATTTATACCCATTCACTTCGGTTGTGCCGATTTCAGCACTGGAAGGAAATAACGTGGAAACCCTGCTTGGACAAATTAAGAAACACCTGCCTGAGGGACCGCAGTTTTACCCTGCCGATCAGGTGACGGATCATCCGGAACGTTTTATCATTTCCGAGTTAATCCGTGAAAAAGTCTTGCATCTCACACGGGAGGAAATTCCGCATTCCGTCGCAGTCGTGATCGATTCGATTAAGAAAATGGATAACAGTGAAACGATTAATGTGATGGCGACCATCATCGTTGAGAGAGATTCACAAAAGGGGATTGTCATCGGTAAGCAAGGGAAAATGCTGAAGGAAGTCGGGCAGAGGGCCAGACTTGATATCGAGAACTTGCTGGGTTCTAAGGTTTTTCTCGAGCTATGGGTGAAGGTTCAAAAGGATTGGCGCAATAAAATGTCCCAGCTGCGGGATTATGGATTTAATGAGGATGAATATTAAAACAGTGAATCACAACCAGTCTAAAAGTTATAAAAAATATTCCTAACATTTTTTGTTTCTTATGATTTGAGTTGAGATGGGTCAAGATAATCTTAGGTCGGAAATTTAATATGCTAGTTAAATGAAAGGTGGGCTTTATTATGTTGGATTTTACATGGAAAGTGTTCAGTCAGACAGGTAATGTTGACACCTATCTTCTTTTTAAAGAGTTAGAGGTGGAAAGACAGGAAAGACCAGAAAGTCAGAAAGAAGTACTAGCAGATATTGATTTTCCCATCTCCTAGATTGCTCTTGTCCCTCTAGATTGGATGGTGGCTGGTCTTGCTGCAAAAGTGTGAGGGCATCGTCATACGGCGGACAGATTATGGAGAAAGCAATAAAATTATCACGATATATACCCGTGAGTGGGGGAAAATCGGTGCGATGGCGAGAGGCGCCAGTAAACCAAAAAGCCGCCTCTCTGCCGTCACCCAGCTTTTTTATTACGGATATTTTCTTGTTCAAACCTCAAGCGGATTAGGCACCCTGCAGCAGGGAGATACAGTGAACTCAATGCGATTCATCCGGGAGGATATTTTTTCTACCGCCTATGCATCTTATATCGTTGAGCTCCTTGATAAAAGCGTAGAAGATAAAAAGTCGAATCCTTATCTTTTCGAGCTGCTTTATCAAACATTGAATTACATAAACGAAGGATACGATGCAGAGATCCTCAAATTTATTTTTGAGATGAAGATGCTTCAGGTCAACGGCTTAAGCCCAACACTTGACCAGTGCTCGATTTCCGGCCATACGGAAGGTGAGTTTGCCTTTTCTTTAAGTGAAGGAGGCTTCATTTGCCACAGGTGTTACGGGAAAGACCCATATCATATTAAAATGTCCCCTGGTGCAGTCAAGTTGCTACGGCTCTTTTATTATTTTGATTTATCGCGGCTCGGTAATATATCGATCAAGCCCGAAACAAAAAAAGAGCTACAGCGCGTAATCGATGCTTATTATGAGGAATATTCCGGCCTGCAATTGAAATCAAAAAAATTCCTTAACCAGATGGATCAGATGAAGGACAAGTTTTAGCATGCTGTCCTTTTATAATCAAGTTTCCGGATTGGTATTATTCTTGACATTTGTATGTGTCTTCGCTAAAATCTATCTCAAATGAAAAAAGAATGTGGAAAGGTGTCTAGCTCCAACGCCTAGCCCCGACGCGCAGGACGTGTTATGACGACGACATACAGACGTGGCGTTGTTAGTCGTCCTCGAGGTCATAAGTCAATCACAGCAAGAAGAAAAGAACGTCTTCTTTCTGTGCTCGCCTTATGCTTGTCGGGGCTGAGCAAGGCGCTTGCGCTTTTCTAAGTTGCACTGACGGAAAGTAGTACCTGCAATTCTCCATACAAGCGAACCTGGGATAGTGCGAGCCGGGATATGGACTGGCAGGGAAGGCGTTCCTGAGCAATCGGACAGCTAAAGAGGCCGATTTTTCGGCAAATAGGGTGGAACCGCGGGTAAACTCTCGTCCCTATGCGTTAGGCATAGTGGCGGGAGTTTTTTGGCGTTTTCAAACGTTTTTCACTTCTTCGCTCTAAGCCAAATAATTTTGGAGGTGCTTGATGAACATTCAAGATATGATTTTAACTTTGCAAAAGCATTGGGCCGATCATGGTTGTATTCTTATGAATGCGTATGATACGGAAAAAGGAGCTGGGACGATGAGCCCGTACACATTCCTGCGCGCTATTGGGCCTGAACCCTGGAATGTCGCGTATGTGGAACCGTCAAGGCGTCCGGCAGACGGCCGTTATGGGGAAAATCCAAACCGGCTTTATCAGCATCATCAGTTTCAGGTGATCATGAAGCCGTCACCTGATAACATTCAGGAAATCTATTTGGATTCCTTGCGGGCGCTGGGAATCAATCCGCTTGAACATGATATCCGTTTTGTTGAGGATAACTGGGAAAACCCTTCGCTAGGCTGTGCAGGACTTGGCTGGGAGGTTTGGCTTGATGGCATGGAGATTACGCAATTCACCTACTTCCAACAGGTTGGCGGACTCGAGTGCAAGCCGGTTTCCGCGGAAATTACGTACGGTATTGAGCGACTCGCTTCCTACATTCAGGAAAAAGAAAATGTCTTTGACCTGGAATGGACGAATGGCTTCACAGTACGGGATATTTTTGGACAGCCGGAATATGAACATTCCAAATATACGTTTGAAACTTCGGATTTAGATATGCTGTTCCAGCTTTTCACGATGTATGAAAAAGAAGCTCACCGCCAAATGGATGAAGGGCTTGTTCACCCGGCGTATGACTATGTTTTGAAATGTTCCCATACGTTCAATTTGCTTGACGCAAAAGGAGCGATATCGGTTACCGAACGCACAGGATATATTGCCCGCTGCCGTAATCTAGCGCGAAAAGTTGCGAAGACTTTCTATGAAGAAAGAGAAAAGCTCGGATTCCCAATGCTTAAGCAGAAAGGGGAGGAAGTCAATGGTCAAGCATGATTTGTTACTTGAAATTGGACTTGAGGAATTGCCGGCCCGTTATGTTACTGCTTCGATGAATCAGTTGGCAGAAAAAATGGAGAAATGGCTGAATCAAAAGTCCATAGAGTACGGGAATATTAAAATGTTTTCGACTCCCCGAAGGCTTGCCGTGCTCATTGCTGATGTCTCAGAGTCACAAAAGGATATCCACGAGGAAGCTAAAGGACCGGCTAAGAAAATTGCCCGAGATGAAAGCGGCGATTGGACAAAAGCAGCCATCGGGTTTGCAAAAGGGCAGGGCGCAACCCTTGAGGATATTTATTTTAAAGAAGTGGGCGGCGTTGAATATGTCCATGTGAACAAATTCATTGAAGGTCGGCCAACGATAAGCCTGCTGCCAGAATTAAAAGATATCATTACGGGCATGTCGTTCCCTAAGAATATGCGGTGGGGAGATCAGGAGCTGCGTTACATCCGCCCGATTAAATGGATGATCGCACTTTTGGGCAATGAAGTCATTCCTTTTGGGATCACGCACGTAACCACAGGCAACGAAACAAGAGGGCACCGTTTTCTTGGCAGCAGTGCTGTCATTGAGTCCCCAAACCAATATGAGACGGCGCTATCCAAGCAGTTTGTTGTCGCCGATCCGATAAAAAGAAGGAATATGATCCTGGATGGAATCAAGGCGCTTGAAAAAGAACAGAATTGGGTCATTCCTATTGATGAAGACCTCCTGGAAGAAGTCAATAATCTCGTTGAGTATCCGACTGTTCTGTCCGGCGGGTTCCAGGAAGAGTTTCTCGATTTGCCTCAGGAGGTTTTGATCACCTCCATGAAGGAACATCAGCGCTATTTCCCTGTTAAAAATAACAAGGGAGATTTGCTCCCTTTCTTCGTGACCGTAAGAAACGGTGACGACCGTCATCTTGATGTGGTTTCTAAAGGAAATGAAAAGGTTTTAAGAGCAAGACTTTCGGATGCTTCTTTCTTCTACAAAGAAGACCAAAAACGGGATATAGACAGTGCTCTGAAGAAACTAGAGACCATCGTTTACCATGAAGAAATCGGAACACTTTCCGAAAAAGTAGCCAGGGTACAAAAATTGACAGCCGAGCTAGCAACGGCCTTGTCACTGAATGACACGGAAAAACAAAATACTCGCCGTGCAGCAGAGATTGCGAAGTTTGATTTAGTCAGCCAGATGGTTTATGAGTTTCCTGAGCTTCAAGGTTATATGGGAGAAAAATACGCACTCCTTAAAGGTGAAGCAGAAGAAGTGGCCGTCGCCATTAATGAACACTATATGCCAAGACATGCCGATGACAGCATTCCTCCTTCCTTAACGGGTGCCATCCTTAGCTTGGCTGAAAAAACGGACACAATTGTGTCGTTCTTTTCCATCGGGATCATCCCGACAGGCTCACAGGATCCATACGCTTTAAGAAGGCAGGCAAGCGGGATTGTCCAGATTTTATCCGAGAAGAAATGGGACATCACATTAGAGGAGATCATCGAAGCTTCCCTTGCAGAGATGGAAACGAAAGGCATTTTGAAAAGAGACCGCAGAGATGCGTTCGCTGACCTTGAACAATTTTTTAAAGCACGTGTTAAGCATTTGCTGAATGAAAAAGGCATCCGTTATGATCTGATCGACGCGTTGCTTGAGGATAAGCTGGGCAATGTGGCTATCCTTGTGGAAAGAGCATCCGTCTTAGAGGCGAAAAGAGCGGAAGATGGCTTTAAGGCCGGGATAGAGGCGTTAAGCAGGGTGATGAATATTGCGGTTAAAGCGAAGCACAAGTCTGAGGTTTCCGAGTCTTTATTTGAAAATGAATTTGAAACAAAGCTCTTTGAAAAATATCAGTCTGTTTTTAATAAGTATCAATCAGCTTCCAGTGAATCAAACCGTTTTGAACTGCTCCTGACCATGAAACCGGAAATTGAAAACTATTTCGAACATACGATGGTAATGGCAGAAGACGAGAAACTAAGAAGAAACCGGCTGTCTTTAATGAAAGATATTAGTGATTTAATCTCCAGCTTTGCGGCGATGAATAAAATTATTGTATCATAATCGCCACTTTCAGTGGAAATAGTATATAATTATGATAAATAGTATGACATATTACTTTTTCACTGTTAGAGCAATAGGGTGGTGTTTAAAATGGAACTAAATAAACGTCAGGAACATATTTTACAAATCGTTAAGGACAACGGACCAATAACCGGAGAACATATCGCCGACCAGTTAAATTTGACCAGAGCGACATTAAGGCCGGATTTAGCGATCTTGACGATGTCCGGTTTTCTGGATGCGAGACCCCGTGTCGGTTATTTTTACACGGGAAAATCAGGGATGCAGCTTCTTACAGACAGCCTGAAGAAAATATTCGTGAAAGACTATCAATCGATTCCCGTCGTTGTAGGCGAAGGGATATCCGTATATGACGCCATTGTCGCGATGTTTCTTGAGGACGTGGGAACGCTGTTTGTTGTCGATAAAAATTCGTTGCTAGTCGGTGTTTTGTCGCGCAAGGATTTGCTTCGTGCAAGTATTGGAAAGCAGGAACTGTCATCAATCCCAGTCAATATTATCATGACAAGAATGCCCAATATTACAATGTGTATGAAGGAAGATTTGGTGATTGATGTAGCGAAAAAGCTGATTGAAAAGCAAATCGATGCATTGCCCGTCGTAAAGGAAACGGATAAAGGATTTGAAGTGATCGGAAGAATTACAAAAAGCAATATTACGAAAGCATTTTTGGCTCTGGCAGATGAAAGCATTTAGAACGTGCATGGGAGATGGGGAATTATGAACAGTACAATTATTTATGTTGTTTCCGATTCGGTTGGGGAAACGGCAGAGTTAGTTACAAAAGCTGCGGCAAGCCAGTTTGCTGGCTCACTTTTCTCAACTAAGCGCATTCCGTATGTGGAAGATGAGCAAAATGTTGATGAAGTGATCTCTCTTGCAAAACTCAACAATGCAATTATTGCCTATACGCTTGTAAAGCCGAATATCCGGACGTATATGAAGGAACAGGCCCAGAAAGAAAATATTTTGTCCTATGACATTATTGGTCCTTTAGTGGACATCTTTCAGCAAAAGGCTGGGACCTCTCCAATGAATGAACCGGGGTTGGTCAGGCAGCTGGATGATGATTACTTCAAACGGGTGGAAGCTATTGAGTTTGCTGTAAAGTATGATGACGGAAGGGATCCGCGGGGCATCCTGCGTGCCGATATCGTACTGGTAGGAGTTTCGCGGACTTCGAAGACGCCGCTTTCGCAATACTTGGCGCATAAGCGTTTTAAAGTTGCCAATGTGCCGCTTGTACCGGAAGTTGAGCCGCCTGAAGAATTATTTTTGGTTCCGCCTGAAAAGTGCTTCGGTTTGAAGATCAGTCCGGAAAAATTGAACCATATCCGCAAAGAACGGTTAAAATCGCTTGGGCTGAATGATCACGCCATATACGCGAATATGGAGCGGATCAAAGAAGAATTAACCTATTTCGAATCGATTGTTTCAAGATTAGATTGTCCAATTATTGATGTGACCAATAAAGCTGTAGAAGAGACAGCCAATACTATCGTTCATATCATTCAAAACCGCAATATGTGAGGGAACCGTCTCTTTTAACGGACAGGAAAGTATAAACCATGTTTCCTATTTGCATAGATGAAACTCCTTAATTGTCACTTTATGAGGCTCGCCAATCGGCGAGTTTTCTTTATTAACTAAAGAAAGTATAGCTTTTTGAATCAATTTCATAATTCCTTTTTATAAAGAAACACAGACCAACTGAATATTAGTTACTCAAAAATTTTCTTAGTTTGTACGTGTTGAATGGGGCTGTTGATTTCCGCTACAGGCGGACGCTTTCCGCGGGCGGTCCGTGAGCCTCCTCGTCGCTTCGCTCCTGCGGGGTCTCACCTGGTCACGCTTTTCCCGCAGGACGTTGAGTGATCATCCTCGAATAGACACCGCACGAGAAAATGCGTAGCATTTTCGAGGAGTCGCCGCCTGCAGCGAAAATCAACCGGTTTGGAAATCAAGAGTGAGTACTAACATAGATTAACTGAGCATAGATACGATTACCAGCTAATTTTGAAGCATTATAAGCTAGCGTAACGATGTCAAAATGGACCTTGGTGGTAACTTGCTCATTTCGACATTTTGGGGAGTACTTCTTTTTTTGCGTCTCAGAACCATTGGGGCGCTAAAGTGAAATTTATGAAATTGATTCTTTTAAATAATAAAAAATGTCCAACTACGCGGGATTTATAATCAAAACTTTGATTTATCATCCGAACTCAGGATTTATTATCCAAACTCAGGATTTATTATCCAAACACCAGAACTACGTTTTCCACAGGACGTAGCCGATTTTAGTTGAAGTTCTTTTTTACAGGAGCATTGCGCTGTACCTATATGTAAAAAAACATTCTGGCCTGAGCTTTTTAATGGCATAATCGATTAAAGTATTCTATAATAAAAAATTGTGAGAAAAATGAATCTTAAGGTTTAGACTTCAGCAATGAGGAATAAACTATAAAGGATGAGAAGTCAAGGGTTAGGTCAAAAATATAATTCGACAAATCCGCTTTATCTCCATAAACTTTAGAAGGAGAAAAAAAGGATAATGCAGAAAGATGTAGAATTTAAACAGAGTAGTAATAGGCCGAGGATTTATGTGGATGCGGATGCCTGTCCAGTGAAAGACGAAACCCTTCAATGTGCAAAAGTGCACGAAGTATCGGTTTGTTTTGTTGCGTCGTATAAAAACATGATGAACGAACATGAAGGATACTGGGTCTATGTGGATGCGGATAAAGAAGCGGCAGACCTCTATATCGCAAATGCTGTAAGTCAAGGTGATGTTGTTATAACTGCGGATATTGGATTGGCAGGAACCCTGATTGGTAAGAGCGTTTATGTACTTTCACCGAGGGGAAAGGAATACACAGAAGACAATATTAACACTCTTCTGGATATAAGATACCAATCTGCAAGGTTGCGTAGACAGGGCAAGCATACAAAAGGCCCAAAAGCTTTTACAAAACAAGACAGGGTAAATTTCATCATCAATCTTACAAAAATTTTGTCGAACCATGCAGGAGAATCTAATTCAATATCGAATTAAAACAATTATCCGAAAAAATCATCACCGGAAATGTAAGGTGAAACCATGACAAATGCCCGAATTCAAGATGATAAAATTAATCAAATCCGAGAGGCTGTAGATATCGTCGACTTGATTGGTGAGTATGTTCAGCTGAAAAAACAAGGGCGGAATTATTTCGGCCTTTGTCCTTTTCATGGTGAAAATAGCCCGTCCTTCTCAGTATCTCCGGAAAAGCAAATTTTTCATTGTTTTGGCTGTGGGGCCGGGGGAAACATTTTCACCTTTTTAATGGATATCGAGGGCTATGGCTTTATTGAAGCGGCCGTTGCGTTAGCCGAAAAAGGAAATATTCCGCTTGATGTCGAATTTCAGAAAGAAGCAGCAAAATCGAACATACCGGAATCATCCAGGCAAATGCTCGAAGCTCATGATCTTCTGAAGAAATTTTACCATCATTTACTGGTAAATACAAAAGAGGGGCAGGAAGCACTGGAGTATTTGCTTAATCGCGGATTTACCGAAGAGACGATCGAGAAATTCCAAATCGGTTATTCTCTCGATTCCTGGGATTTTGTTTCTAAATTCCTATCCAAAAGGGAATACGCCGCGGATACGATGGAAAAAGCGGGGCTGATTATTTTCAGGGAACGGGATCAGACTTATTTTGACCGTTTCAGGAACAGAATCATGTTCCCGATTATGGACACCCAAGGAAACACGATTGCGTTTTCGGGAAGAGCGATGGGGACTGATGAGCCCAAATATTTGAATAGTCCCGAAACGCCGATCTTTAATAAAAGCAAAATTTTATACAATTTCCACCTGGCAAGGCCTCATGTCCGAAAGAAAGAACAGATCGTTCTTTTTGAGGGGTTTGCCGATTGCATTTCGGCTGTGCGAGCCGGCGTTGAAAACGCGGTTGCGACAATGGGTACATCATTGACCGAACAGCACATTCAATTAATCAAAAGAAATACAGAAAATGTATTGATATGCTATGATTCCGATTCAGCGGGTCTCGCCGCCGCCAACAGGGCATCCAATATGCTGAGTGAAGCTGGCCTTCAAGTGAAAGCCGCCCTTATGCCCGATAATCTTGATCCCGATGACTACATTAAGAAATACGGTGAAAAGAGCTTCGTTTCTGATGTAATAGGGTCAAGTTTAACGTATATGGCTTTTAAAATGCAGTATTTGCGTAAAGGAAAAAAACTGAATAATGAAGGAGAACGCATTCAATATATTGAAGAAATACTAAAGGAAATTTCACGTTTGCCAAACGCGGTTGAAAGAGACCATTATCTCAGGCAAATATCTTCCGAGTTTTCCCTTTCATTGGATGCTTTGGAACAGCAGCAAAGACAGGTATTTTTTGCTGAAAGAAAAAAAGGCAATGTTCCACAGCCCACCATGAATAGAAACCTTACTTTACAATATGAACACAAACTGAAGCCGGCCTATCATAACGCTGAGATAAAGCTGATCGCCCATATGCTAAAAAGCAAAGAAACGGCTTTTAAAATCAGCCAAATGATGAAAGGAACAGTTTTTAATCTTGATGAACATCAGGCAATCATAACTTATTTATATGCATTCTATGAGGACGACCACGATCCGGATGCAAGCTTGTTCCTGACGTACCTGCCCGATCAGAACTTACGCAAAATCGTATCTGAGATAGAAATGATGTCAGTGAACGCCGAAGTTTCGGATAAAGAGCTGACAGATTATATAAATCAAGTGTTGAAATATGAAAAATTGTTAAAGATAAAGGAAAAAGAGGCGGAAATAAAGGAAGCAGAACGCAGGAGCGACCATGAGAAGTTAAAACAAGCTGCCATGGAGCTCATTCAGTTACGAAAATTATTATAGCTCATGTTTAAGTGTAAGTTTTGGAAGGAGGGGAACACATGGCTGAAAAACCAGCACGTTCCAAAGAGGTTGATACTGAATTGAATTTGGACCAAATGAAAGAACAATTGTTGGAACTTGGGAAAAAACGAGGATCCCTGACAATTGAAAAGATTGCGGAGAAAATTGGAAGCTTTGAATTGGATTCAGATCAAATGGATGAATTCTATGAGTTCCTGGGTGACCAGGGAGTCGAAGTTCTCGCTGAAAGTGAAGAAGAGGACGAGGACGATGATCCAAACATTCAACAGCTTAATAAGGAAGAGGAATTCGACCTAAACGATTTAAGTGTCCCGCCAGGTGTTAAAATAAATGATCCGGTGCGGATGTATTTAAAGGAAATCGGACGCGTCGATCTGCTATCCGCGGAAGATGAAATATCCCTTGCCACCCGAATCGAAGTGGGCGATGAAGAAGCCAAGCGCCGTTTGGCTGAGGCAAACCTTCGCCTCGTTGTTAGCATCGCAAAACGCTATGTCGGCCGGGGTATGCTTTTCCTAGATTTAATCCAGGAAGGCAATATGGGGCTTATCAAGGCCGTTGAGAAATTTGATCACCGTAAAGGATTTAAATTCAGTACGTATGCTACGTGGTGGATCCGTCAGGCGATCACCCGTGCGATTGCTGACCAGGCAAGAACGATTCGTATTCCGGTTCATATGGTGGAAACCATCAATAAATTAATCCGTGTCCAAAGGCAATTGCTTCAGGATCTTGGCCGTGAACCTTCTCCTGAAGAAATCGCTGAAGATATGGACTTAACGCCCGATAAGGTAAGGGAAATCCTCAAGATTGCCCAGGAACCGGTTTCCTTGGAAACACCTATCGGGGAAGAAGACGATTCTCATCTAGGAGACTTCATCGAAGATCAGGATGCAACCTCTCCTTCCGAGCATGCAGCTTATGAGCTTTTAAAGGAACAGCTTGAAGATGTTCTTGATACGCTGACAGACCGGGAAGAAAATGTGCTTCGCCTCCGCTTTGGCCTGGATGACGGCCGTACCCGTACTCTTGAAGAAGTCGGGAAAGTTTTTGGCGTCACCCGAGAACGTATCCGGCAAATAGAAGCGAAAGCGCTGCGCAAACTCAGACATCCAAGCCGAAGCAAAAGGCTTAAAGACTTCTTAGAATAATCAAACAGGAATCAACTTAGGCAGCATGGTAACTGAATGGATGGATCAGGCAATTCGCAAGTTGGATTGCCACTCACTTCCGTTGCTGATCTGCCTTTGATTGGTTCCTTTTTTGCAGATAAGAATTAACAAAAAGAAAAATGTTTGCCGGGATGTGCGTGATATGGATGAAAATCGCAAGAAAATCATCATACAAGAAATACTGTATTGGAAAAACAGCCGTTTGCTCCCTGAACAATATTGCGACTTTCTGCTAGCCCTTTACAGTGAAGGAGAGGAAGTGCCGCAACAATATCAAACAAAAAGTAAAAGAGTGATTCCTTACCTGATCGTAGCCTTCATATTCTTGTTAACGCTGTTTTTGAATCATTTTACTCAATTGCCATTCGGAATGCAAATTGGTTTATCCATTTTTTCGATCATGGCGTTGGTGTATGCTGCTTTCTTTTTTTCCAAAAGGTCATGGCCGTATCATATCCCGCTGATTGGGGCTGCCTTTCTTTTTCTACTGGCCACCGTCTTTGCTATCGAGCAGTTAGCTCCAGACCGGATTGGTGTTTTATATTTCTTTTTGCTTTGTCATTGCGGAATATGGGTATATACAGGAAAAAGGCTGTCGATGGTTTATTTCTCAGTTGCAGGCTATTTGGGCATTGTAGTCATCCTTTATTTCATAGCTAAATTATACAATATATTTTGAAAGTAAAGAATATTCTGGGCGAAATTTGTTTTTAAAAACTGTAAAAATTAAAAAAATGACAAATATCTTATAGTTTAGGCTTTTCCTTGAAAGCTTTTTCAAGTAGAATATAACTTGTTTGTATATTCTTTTTATTGGCTTTTTAGGTTACATAAGGGAGGTAAATCTATGAATCGCAACCCGCTTATTCCATTTTTACTTATCGCAGTTTTCGGAATCGGACTTATGTTTATGCTTGCTTTTAAAGGTTTGGGAGATGCTAAGGATCTTGCCAAGGAACAAGAAGGCGGAGGGAAAGCGGCAACTGAAGAAAAGGCTTCGGCTAATCCGGAGGAGATCTATCAACAGTCTTGTATCACATGTCATGGTGACCAATACCAGGGCGGTGCCGGACCTGCATTGAAAGGTGTAGGGGAGCGCTTATCTCTTGATGAAGTTAAAACGACGATTCAAAATGGTAAAGGCGCTATGCCGGCTGGCCTTGTTGAAGAAGGAAGCCTTGATGCCATGGCTGAATTCATACATGGCTTAGAGTAATGGTTTAGAGGAATGGCTGAGGTCTCAGGTGGGATCTCAGCCATTTTGTATTTCCGGATTCGTTGATTTAATAACGCAGGAACGGTTTTGTTATACTAAAGGCGAGACTGAACATAAATAGTAAGCGAGATGAATTAGATGAACCATGAAAAATTATCAAGGCGCCTAGAGCGCGTTGCGGCCCATATAACGAAAGATTGTATTTTGGCGGATATAGGCTCAGATCATGCCTATTTGCCCTGTTATGCCGTTCTGAAAGGTCTGGCGGTCCAGGCGATTGCCGGTGAGGTCGCTGAGGGGCCTTTTCAGTCAGCTAAACAGCAGGTTGTGCAAACGGAGCTGCAGGATATCATTGACGTCCGCAAAGGAGATGGCCTTGAAATTCTCAAGCCCGATGAAGCAACCTGCATAACGATAGCGGGAATGGGCGGTACCCTTATTTCAACCATTCTCGATAAAGGCAAAGACAAGCTCGCGAAAGTAAATCGGCTGATCCTTCAGCCGAATGTGGGGGCGTTCACCATTCGCATGTGGCTTATTGAAAACGGCTGGGAACTGATAGAAGAAGAAATTTTGGAAGAAGACGAAAAGATTTACGAAATATTAATCGCGGAAAAAGGCGAATCGCTTCGCCCTTATTCGGAAAACAGGGAGTCAGACATGCTCTTGGGGCCTTTTCTTAAAGATGAGCAAAACAGTGCGTTTGTAAAGAAATGGACTCAGGAGAAAACACATTGGGAAAGTATTCTTAAGCAGCTTATAGAAAAAGGGGAAAATCCTGAAGTGGAAATGAAGCAGTCAGCGCTTTTAAAGAAAATACAAATAGTTGAGGAGGCGCTGCAGCCATGAAGGTGCCAAATGGAGAAGAGATTATCAGTTTGTTTGAACAGTTTTCACCCAAAAGCTTCGCGATGGATGGAGACCCGATCGGACTTCAGGTCGGCAGGCTGAACAAGCCTGTGTCTAAGGTAATGATTGCCCTGGATGTGTTAGAGGAAGTCGTTGACGAAGCAATCGAGAACGGGATTCAACTTATTATTGCGCATCACCCTCTCATCTACAGACCATTAAAGAAAATCATGACGGATGTACCGGGCGGCAGGATTATTGAGAAGCTGATTAAGCATGACATCGCTGTATATGTGGCGCATACGAATCTGGATGTTGTGAGAGGCGGTGTGAACGATTTACTTGCGGAAGCCTTGCAGCTACAAAACACGGAAGTACTTGTTCCTACCTATCAGTCTTCTTACAAAAAGTTGGTCGTTTATGTGCCAAAAAGTGAAGAACGAAAAGTAAGGGAAGCGCTCGGTCATGCCGGAGCAGGCCATATCGGCAATTACAGCCATTGCACATTTTCCACGGAAGGTGTCGGCCGCTTTCTTCCAGGAGAACATACCAACCCGGCAATTGGTACTCAGGGACAGCTTGAAAGCGTGAACGAAATCAGAATGGAAACGATTTTTCCTGAAGAAATCGAAAAGAAACTTTTAGCCGCTATGATCAAGGCCCACCCTTACGAAGAGCCCGCTTATGATATTTATCGGCTCGAAAACAAACGAGATTCTTTAGGTTTAGGAAGAATCGGAACCTTAAACGAAGAGATGACATTAAAGCAGTTTGCCGGGCATGTGAAAAATGCTCTCGATGTGAAGACGGTGAGGGTGGTTGGCGATCTGGACAGCAAGATTAAAAAGGTAGCCGTTCTCGGCGGGGACGGAAATAAATATTTTACACAAGCGAAGTTTAAGGGAGCCGATGTTTACGTCACAGGAGACATGTATTATCATACGGCCCATGATGCAATGATGATGGGATTGAATATCATCGATCCGGGCCATAACGTCGAAAAGGTCATGAAAAAGGGTGTAGCCGGGATTTTGGCAACGCTGTGTGAAGAGAGGAAATTTGAAGTGGAATTTATCGCTTCGGAGTTGAATACCGATCCGTTTACATTTTTGTGATACCGTCAGCAGGACTCTTAACGTGATTTAAACCGAATATAACAAAAGCAGGCATGCTGACATGCCTGCAACACTTAAGCTTTGGCCTTCACTTTAGGAAGGATCTTATTTAGAGGAACTTTCTTCTCAGTTGCCCATGTGGACTCATCTTCAGGATTGAACTGATCAATGAATGCAATAACTTCTTTCGTAATCGGTGTCGGCGTCGAAGCTCCAGCGGTTACGGCGACTGTTTCCGCATTCTTTAGCCAGTCCAGCTGTAATTCAGAGATGTCGGCAATTCGATAAGCTTTGGTTCCGGCAATTTCCTTGGAAACTTGTGCGAGCCGGTTTGAATTATTGCTTTTCGGGTCGCCTACTACAATCAGGACATCTGCTTCACCTGCTTGCTTGGCAACAGCTTCCTGCCGAACCTGGGTCGCAAGGCAAATTTCCTTGTGTACCTCGACATGCGGATATTTTTCCTTAACCTTTTCGACGATGTCTATAACATCCCATTGGCTCATGGTTGTCTGGTTGGTGACAATGATCCGGTCGCTTTTCACTGTAAGGGCATTAACATCGTCAATCGTTTCAACAAGATGAACGATATCTGGTGCTACTCCGACAGCACCTTCCGGCTCAGGATGACCTTTTTTACCAATATATATAATCTGATAGCCTTGCTCTTTTTTTTCGTTAATTAAATTATGAGTAGCTGTAACATCGGGACATGTTGCGTCAATGGAAACCAGCCCTTTTGTTTTAGCCAGTTCTCTTACTTCGGGGGAAACTCCGTGGGCAGTGAAAATAACGGTTCCGCCATCTACTTTTTCCAGGATTTCTTTACGGTTTGTTCCATCCAAGGTGATGATGCCTTCTTCTTCAAAAGCGTCAGTCACATGCTTGTTATGGACAATCATGCCCAGGATGTAAATCGGGCGTGGCAAAGTCTTATCTAAAGCGGCATTTCGGGCGATGACCATCGCATCGACAACCCCATAGCAATAACCGCGCGGTGATATTTTAATAACCTTCATCGTGTTCCTCCTTTAAGCGGCAAAGGAATCTTCATGCCTGCTACACTATATTATATAAGACGCCGGCCAATATTACAAAAAGTATCGTCCTGCTGGGAATACTCCGCGATCACTAGAAGGAAACATTGCGGATTAAGATTTCGTAGCGGGAATTTCGATTTAGTAGCCAGTTTCGAATTTCGTAGCGGATTTGGGGTAGAATGTAGCCGGTTTAGGTACTTTTGAAGCGGGAATCTCGATTTTGTAGCCAGTGCCGGATTTCGTAGCAGGAATTTCATTTTTGTAGCGGATTTGGGGTAGAATGTAGCCGGTTTAGGTACTTATGTAGCGGGAATCTCGATTTTGTAGCCGGTGCCGGATTTCGTAGCAGGAATTTCATTTTTGTAGCGGATTTGGGGTAGAATGTAGCCGGTTTAGGTACTTATGTAGCGGGAATCACGATTTTGTAGCCAGTGCCGGATTTCGTAGCGGGAATTTCATTTTTGTAGCGGATTTGGGGTAGAATGTAGCTGGTTTAGATACTTTTGTAGCGAGAATCTCGATTCTGTAGCCAGTACCGGATTTCGTAGCGGGAATTTCATTTTTGTAGCGGATTTGGGGCAGAATGTAGCCGGTTTAGGTACTTTTGTAGCGAGAATCTCGATTTTGTAGCCAGTGCCGGATTTCGTAGCGGGAATTTCATTTTTGTAGCCGATTTGGGCAGGATGTAGCCAGTTTAGGTAATATTGTAGCTGATTTGCGGCGGTACGTAGCCAGTTTCGGATTCCATTAAAGACAGAGGTACCTTCAACTAAAAAAGAATGCAACTGCAGCTGCATTCGGGTCATACGAAATTCAAATATAAAGCTTCGGCTGGGAAATGCGTTCTCGCTTCTTTGTTTTTGGGACGATTTGTTCATCCTTTATTTCCAAATGCGAGGATTTCTCTTCCTTGACCACTGTTTTAACTTCTGTCTCAACTGGTTCTGCTAATTTTTCCTCTGTTGTCTCAGTATTCTCATCTTCAGCTTCTTCCGTATTTTCCGTATCTTTCATGCTGCGGTACATTTTCCACATCGCCGGCAGGTTTTTGATGATCGGCCCATATTGATGGACCATAGGACCGATTTGCTCTGCCGCTGAAAGTACTTTTTGAGTGTTGGCAAGCACTGATGTAAGCGAGGCGGTACTTTTTATCGGCTCCACAGGGGCTGAAGGGCGGCTGAAATAAGAAGAGGGAGGGGGACTTTGCTGCTTTGATTTGCCCAGTATTTTTGAAATCAATCCGCCAACCCCTTTTTGTTGGGTCCCCCCTCCCGCCGCCGGTTGATGTTGCATCGGGGGCCTGCCTGAAAAAGGGCCGCCCCTAACTTGTTGCTGATTCCTCATTCCGGGCCCATTTTGAGGCCACATTCCAAAGTTTCTCCCTGGGCCACTATTTCTTCCTGGGGGCATACTTTTCCTCCTTTCATAAGCTATATACATAATAGATTATGCATGATTCACGAAAAGGTTTGAGCCATTCACGACATAGGTTGTGTACTTAATCGAAAGACGATAAGATAGGAAGGGTAGTTTTATTTTCTTGCATTCATTATAATAACAGGACATGTAAAAAGTTCGCGGAATTTAATTAAAGGAGTTTTCTGATGGAGCAAAATAATTTTGAAAGATTTAAGCTGCAAAGCTATATTATAGACGCGGTGAAAGCGTTAGGTTTTGATAAACCGACTGAAATTCAGGAAAGAGTCATTCCTTCCATTTTAAAAGGGACAAGTCTGATTGGGCAATCGCAAACAGGGACGGGTAAAACACATTCCTACTTGCTGCCAATCATGAATAAGATCATTCCCGGTAATGAAGAAGTGCAGGCAATTGTCAGCGCGCCGACAAGAGAGCTTGCGACTCAACTCTACCAGGAAGCGCAAAAGATCGCTGAGCATTTCCCTGCTGAATCCCCTATCCAGATTCGTTTGCTTGTTGGCGGTACAGACAAGCAGCGTACGATTGATAAATTAAAAACCCAGCCTCAGCTTGTCATTGGCACACCGGGTCGAATCAAAGACCTTATTGATGAACAGGCGCTCCATGTTTTCTCAGCGACCATGCTTGTAGTCGATGAAGCTGACCTTATGCTTGATATGGGATTTATTGAGGATGTCGACAAGTTTGCGTCAAGAATGGCCCAGAATATTCAGATGCTTGTCTTTTCCGCGACCATTCCGGAAAAGCTCAAGCCGTTTTTGAAAAAATACATGGATAATCCTAAGCACATCCAAGTCGATCCGAAGAAGGTAGTTGCCGAGAAAATCGAGCATGTATTGGTACCGCTCCGCCATCGGAATAAGAAACAACTGCTGCACGATATAATCGTTAAATATAATCCATTTCTAGCCATCGTGTTTACAAACACAAAGAAAATGGCGGACGAAGTCGCAGATAGCTTGATTGAACAAGGACTTCGGGTTGGTAGGATACATGGCGACCTGAGTCCGCGTGACCGCAAGAAAATGATGAAGCAAATTAATAGCCTGGAGTATCAGTATATTGTAGCTACAGATTTGGCTTCCAGAGGTATTGATATCGAAGGCGTCAGCCATGTCATCAATTTTGAATTGCCGACCGATCTTGACTTTTATGTGCACAGAACAGGCAGAACGGCGCGTGCGGGTTACTCGGGAATTGCAGCAAGCATTTATGAAACATCGGATGAGGATGCTTTGAACCGTTTGGAAAAGATGGGTATCACATTTAAGAATATAGACATCGATAAAGGCGAGTGGGTCGAGATTGATGAACGGAACAAGCGGAAAAACCGCAAAAGACAAGGAAACGAAATGGATACAATGGCCAAAAGCCATGTCAAAAAACCGACAAAAGTAAAACCGGGTTATAAAAAGAAAATGCAGCGCGAAGTAGAAGACTATAAAAAGCGTCAGCGCCGCGTTCAGAAAAAGAAATAAGACGGGGGGGAATACGAGATATGTTGAAAATTGGTTCACATGTGTCCATGAGCGGAAAAGATATGCTCCTGGGCTCAAGCAAGGAAGCCGTTTCCTACGGAGCGAATACGTTTATGATTTATACGGGGGCGCCGCAGAATACAAGACGGAAAAAGATTGAAGATTTGAATATAGAAGCAGGCAGAAGCCATATGGAGCTAAATGGAATCGATGAAATTGTCGTCCACGCGCCATATATCATTAATATCGGAAATGCAGTAAACCCTGCAACGTTTGAGTTGGGCGTCAGATTCCTTCGAAGTGAAATCGAACGGACAGAAGCACTCGGAGCGAAGCAGATCGTCCTTCATCCGGGAGCCCATGTCGGCGAAGGCACGGAAGTGGGAATTAAGAAGATTGTCGAAGGCTTGAATGAGGTCTTGACGGAAGACCAGCAAGTACAGATTGCCCTTGAAACAATGGCAGGAAAAGGTTCAGAATGCGGAAAGAATTTTGAAGAGCTTGCGATGATCATGGATGGGGTAAACTTGAGCGACAAGCTGTCCGTTTGTTTTGACACATGCCATACCCATGATGCAGGCTATAACATTGCCCGGGATTTTGATGGTGTCTTGAATGAATTTGATAAGATTGTCGGCATTGACCGGATTAAAGTTCTTCATATCAATGACAGTAAAAACGCTGTCGGAATGCGAAAAGACCGCCACGAGAATATCGGCTTTGGCCATATCGGATTCGAAGCATTAAGCTATATCGTGCATCACCCGCAGCTTGAGAATATTCCAAAGATCCTTGAAACCCCATATGTCGGGGAAGATAAGAAAAATAGGAAACCTCCCTATTTATTTGAAATTGAAATGCTCAAGAATAAAGCGTTTGATGATAATTTACTTGATAAGATCATGGCCTGAAATTGAAAGGGACAGTAAAAAACGTATAGGAATGCCGAGACATGTATGAGGTCATTTTTCTCACGCAGTCTTGGTTCCTAAACGGTTTGGCTGTCCCTTTTCCATTATTTCAAATTAGCGGTCAGCTTCTGGAAGATGGTCTCCAGTTCGTTAGCGGTGGCGAATCCCGTTTGATCGGCAACCTGTTTGATTGCCTTTTGCCGTTCAACCGTATTGAAGACATTGATATTCTTTCCAGCTACAACCTTACAAATAATCTTCGCCTGGTCTTTTGTCAGCTTCACATTATATTGACGGGCCAAGCCTAGAAGTTCATCAGGCGTGATGGTATTCACTTTATGGTTAATCATCATTTCAAATAACTTCATACAATCCCTCCTGCCTCTAAGATATGAAGCAGCGATGAACAAGTGAACAAAATAATTCAGTAAATTCGTATCCTTTACATTGAGTCGCGTTTGCTTTATACTACAGTTTGTAAATCGTAATGATTCTTAAAAAAGGGTGATTCCTTTGGGAGATAAAATGAAAGCACCGATTATTGAGGTTGAAGATTTATCGTATAAATATGCTAAAACCAGCGTCCTCGAACAGGTCTCTTTAAAAGTACCTGATGGGGCTTTTCTTGCGCTGGTAGGCCCTAACGGCTCCGGAAAATCAACATTGTTTAAATTGATTCTGGGGTTGTTAAAGGTGCAAAAGGGAAAAATTCAGTTATTTGGCGAGGACATCCGCCAATTTAAACAATGGCAAAAAATCGGTTTTGTTTCACAAAAAGCCAATTCGTTTAATTCCGGGTTTCCTGCTACCGTTTTTGAAGTGGTCCAAAGCGGATTGACCAAAAAAATCGGTTTGTTTACATTTCCAAAAAAAGAACATAAACAAAAGGTGCTAGAGGTTTTGGATTCAGTGGAAATGCTTGAGTTCAAAGATCGGAATATCGGTGAACTATCTGGCGGCCAGCAGCAGCGGGTTTTCATCGCCAGGGCATTGGTCAGCGAACCCCGGTTGTTGATTTTAGACGAACCTACTGTAGGGGTGGATTCAAAGCATGTCCAACAATTTTACGAAATGCTGGAAATGCTAAATAAAGAAATGGGGATTACCCTTATTCTTGTCACGCATGACGTAGGAACAGTGACGGAGAAGGTTACCCATGTTGCCTGTCTAAATAAAAGGCTTCATTTTCATGGAAACGCCGATGAATACCAATCCTTAAATGACAAGGAGCTTTCATCTATATATGGTCACGGCGTACAGCTGTTAAGTCATAATCACTAATGTTTTGGAGGATAGGTGGGCCCCATGCTTTCTGGTATATTTCAGTTTGAATTTTTGCAAAATGCTTTTCTGACAGGGATCATCATCGGTGCGCTTGCTCCTTTATTGGGCGTGTTTGTGGTAGTACGTCGAATGTCTCTTATAGCCGATGCGCTTAGTCATGTGACACTGGCTGGGATAGCGTTCAGCCTGTTGCTTGAAAAAAGATTCCTGGCTTTGGCGGGAATGAATCCCCTGTATATGGGTATGGTATTCTCGGTTATTGGCTCGCTGTTTATCGAGCGGCTGAGAAATGTGTATAAGCATTACCAGGAGCTCGCGATTCCAATCATTCTTTCGGGCGGGATTGGATTAAGTGTAATCTTCATATCGATCGCGGACGGCTTTAATGCCGACTTATACGGATATTTATTCGGCAGTGTCAGCGCTGTCAGCCGCAATGATTTGTGGGTGATTATTTCAGTCTGCGTGATTGTCGTTCTCACGATCATCTTTTTATATAAGGAATTATTTCTGTTATCCTTTGACGAAGAACATGCTAAAGCTTCGGGAATCCCATCAAAATGGATTCATTTTATATTCATTATCATGGTTGCATTGGTGATATCCGCTTCGATGAGGGTGGTTGGCATTTTACTTGTTTCGGCTTTGATGACTCTTCCTGTTGCCGCAAGCCTCCGCTTTGCGAAAGGGTTTAAACAAACGATATTCTATTCCATTTTGTTTGGAGAGATTTCGGTTATTGGCGGATTGTTCTTATCTTACTACTTAGACTTGGCTCCAGGCGGAACAATTGTCATGATCGCGGTTGGATTGCTGATCGTTTCGATTCTGGTCGATAAAATGAAAGCAAGAATTTCGTAAGGCGGGTGATTTGAATGAATGTGGAAACAGCGATGCAGTTGTTGAAAGAGAAGGGTTTTAAGCATACCGGAAAACGCGAGGAAATGCTTCAGCTCTTTTCAGCGAGCAATAAATATTTAACAGCTAAGGAAGTTCTGGAATCCATGAAAGACGATTATCCAGGTTTGAGCTTTGATACGATTTATCGAAACCTTTCTCTTTTTGTAGAGCATGAAATATTTGAGATGACGGAACTTGCTGGTGAAAAGCATTTCCGCTTTACTTGCAGCCACGAGAGCCACCATCATCACTTCATTTGTATGGGCTGCGGCAAGACGAAGGAAATTGAAACATGTCCAATGGGCGGCTTGGAGGAAAGTTTGCAGGAATACGATGTCTCCGGCCATAAGTTTGAAATTTACGGCCGCTGCCCCGAGTGCAAGGTTTCATAAAGACTTTGAAAAAAAGGCTGTCTTTTCCTGAATGGGAAAACAGCCTTTTTTTATAATTGGCTCTGTTAAACGATAATGTTGTTTTTGGGAAGGGAATCTGCGAGACTCCTGCGGAAAAACGGGCTGGCAAGACCCCGCAGCGAGGTACGAGTGAGGAGGCTTGCCAGTTCGTCCGCGGAAAGCGAGTAGATTCCATGACCATTTGAAAATCAACAATGGAATTTAACAGAGCCTTATAATTAAAGAAAGTAAAACTTTATTAATTTTATAAAATGTCCACTACGCGGGGTTTATTATCCGAACTCGAGATTTATTATCCAAACTCCGATTTTATTATCCGAACTGAGGTATTTATTATCCAAACTCGGAGATTTATTACCAAACACCAGAATTATGTTTGCCATAGGACGTGGCCGATTTTAGTGAAGTTCCTTATTTACAAGGGCCATTGCACTTGTCTTAGACTTATCCATAATTTTATTTTTCACCCAACCATCGATCGACCCACTTCTTAGCCTCAGCCCAGTTGTTGACACGGATGACTTGTTCGGGAATCGGCTGCCGGTTGTATGGTGTGTCGAATAAGATGACTGGAATATTGCATTCCGTGGCAATCGCAACGGCGTTGTCATGTTTATCTTCAAAGAAAAGATCAACCCCGAATTTTTTGGCTGTTTCAACTTTATCATGAGACCCGGTTAATTCGATATGATTAAAGAGGATTCCATGCTGATGAAACCAGCTTTCCGTGACTTCCAAAAGGTCATGGTGCCGGGCGCTAATAAAGTATAAATCCGCTTTTTCGACCCATTCTGAAAGTGTTTCTTTGGCTCCTTTCGATAGCTGTGATTCCGAGTAAATAATCGGTTCATGTTCGGCGAACCATTCTGCGAAAGCTTCCTGGGAAATATTGATGAACGGATTTAAGTCGTACTCCGTAATATCTTCATACGCCAGGTTTAATTGAAAAGCTTTATTTAAAAAAGGAATCATTGTGTCGGGACGGGTCACCGTTCCATCTATGTCAATGCCAAAGCGTCTTCTCATTGTTTTCTCCTTTTATGTGAGTAATAATTAAGAAATACTATCCATGAAATGAAACCTTTTTCAAGTGGATTTTCGCAGAAACCACATACACTATAAATGCTCCTATCTTTTAAAAAGCGAGGGATGCGTGTTGGACGATAACCATAACAGTTATTCCAGTTTGGATGATGAAATGGAAACCGCGCGAAAAAGTGAGTCAGATGACGTTTACCGTAGTCCTAACGTCACCGGCGACTTTGACAGCCTTCAATTCGAAACGACAACTCCGGAGTCAATCAGCAGCCTGAATGACGATAACAGGTATCATGAAGAGACTTCCGCAGAGTTGGCGGTACCACAGCGTTTGAATAGAAGTGATACGGCTGGTTCAGATGGTGAAAACGAATCTGAAGTAAGAAATTCAGGAACCACATTTGGTCTTTCTGGATTAGCTTTGTCTGTGCTTTCCCTTTTTATCATGCCAATTTTGCTCGGAGCCGCGGGAATTGTGCTGGGGTTCGTTGCACGAAGACGGGGAGCAAACACTCTTGGCGCTTGGGCTATCGGTGTCGGAGCCGTTTCCATTATCGTCGGGATCTTTATTCTCCCGTTTTTTTAGCAGTTGGAAATAACTACCGCACACAAGGCTCACCAATTTTAAATAATAGGGCACAAAAATGCTTGGATTCAGTTCATGAATCCAAGCGTTTTTCATTTTTATTATAAAATTGGGGTTTGCTCGCTTTTTTGCTTCTCATAATATTCTTCGGCAATTTTATCGATTTCTTTTTTGAGCTCCTCAACCATTGTTTCTTCGGGAACTTTTCTGACGATTTGACCTTTACGGAACAACAATCCTTCACCGCGAGCCCCAGCAATACCGATATCGGCTTCCCTAGCCTCCCCAGGACCGTTAACCGCACAGCCCAGAACGGAAACCTTGATTGGCGCTTTTACGGTTTGAATATATTCTTCAACTTCGTTTGCAATACTGATCAAGTCGATTTCGATTCTGCCGCATGTCGGGCATGAAATCAATGTGGCCATATTAGAAGCAAGACCGAATGATTTCAGCAATTCACGCGCTACCTTTACTTCCTCGACAGGATCGGCACTGAGGGATATACGGATCGTGTTTCCGATACCTTTGCTTAAAATTACCCCGAGACCGGCCGCACTCTTCACGGTACCGGAAAAAAGTGTTCCTGATTCAGTGATGCCCAGATGAAGCGGATAATCAAAAGCTTGGGCCGCTTTTTCATATGCTTCGATGGCTAAATTAACATCTGATGCCTTCATGGAAACGATAATATCGTGAAAATCAAGGTCTTCCAGGATTTTAATATGGTGCAAAGCACTTTCTACCATGCCGTCAGCCGTAGGATAACCATATTTTTCGATAATGCGCTTTTCCAAAGAACCGGCATTAACCCCGATTCGAATCGGGATCCCTTTTGCTTTTGCCGCTTTGACAACAGCTTCAACCTTTTCACGGCGACCGATATTTCCCGGGTTGATGCGGATTTTGTCCGCGCCCCCTTCAATTGCCTTCAAAGCAAGCTTGTAATCAAAGTGAATATCTACAACAAGCGGAATATTAATGCGTTTTTTAATCTCAGGAATTGCGTCAGCGGCCCTCTCGTCCGGACAAGCAACACGGACAATCTGGCAGCCTGCTTCTTCCAGCCGCAGGATTTCGGCGACTGTAGCTTCGACGTCGTGTGTCTTCGTAGTCGTCATACTTTGAACGACTACCTCGTTACTTCCCCCAATTGTTAAATTGCCGACTTTAACGGGGCGCGTTTTGGTACGATGTATAATTTCACTCAAGTGGAATTCTCTCCTTTTGGAAAAAATCAGATTTCAATTCGGATCATTATTTTTCATGATTCACTCATTATTGTATCAATGTTAGAAGCTAATTGACAAGCAATAGAATTTATCCCGCTTTAACGGGCAGTAAGACCCCACTTCAAAACTTGGATGGAAAAACAAGGTTAAGCGGGGGAGCAACTGCCCGTAAAAGTCCGATTGGTGTCAACTAACCATCGGTGGGGATGAACAAAACCCCCACCGATGGAAGTTTCACTTTATTGCGACGAGCCCTTTTGTTTGTCGTACACCGGAATTTTATAGGTTTCCCCGATTTGCATTTCCTCCGGATTCAACCCGTTATTTAATTCCTGGAAATCGCGGATTAACATTTCTATAGAAACGGTCAGGCCGTCTTCTTCTTTTTCACTGATCGTAAGCAGCGTATCGCCCGGGTTAATCATCACCTCTGTATATGGGACGGATGATTTTTCAGGTTGTATCGAATATTCGCCTGCCTTGACTCCCGACGCCGGCAGGGTGCCTGTCGTTAAATCAAAATAAATAATGAATCCAATGAAACATAAGGTAAGAAAAAGCAGCAATCGTTTCATTTTTTTCCAACTCCTCAAGCTTGTATTACTACAATATATGGGGGAGTGTTTGGATTATGCCTAATATTCGGCATAAATTAAAAAGCTTGGACTAAAATCATGTCCAAGCTCTCATATGACTCTATTTTGCTTCTTCGCTCTCAGGTATTTCCTTAATAGAGAGATAAAGCATGACCAATGTCACGAACCAGCTGATTAGGATCCCGAATGGAACCGGAGCCTGGAATGCATCCATGATGGCAAAGAAGAAAGTCGGCAGTACGATGGCATAGGCTGTCAACCTCCAACTATGACGATACGAAATATTCTTATTCAAACTGTTTTTAAAAGAGAGGCCAAACAACGCCAAAAACGAAATCTTAAGAAAGTTGACGGCCGCTGCGAACAAATACATCATGGCGATAAGAACGGGAAGAACGATGACTAAACTGGAATCAACCGTCTCCAGATAATCATTGAGTTCTTCACTTGTGATCGAAAACCCATCTAAAATTGAATAGGAGTTTGATTGGGCTTGGCCAGCAGTCACAAAAACCACTTCATTTTTTAATAGGCCTACTCCATTTTCAGTTTGATTGGCGATATTGCTGCTCGTCCACTCACCGGTATCATCTAATATAATTTGGAAACCAGCTTTGTTTACGACGATTGGCTCGTCCGCTTCAGAGGTTAGCGTACCATTTTTGATCTCAAAGGGAGGCAGATCCTCTTTGACCGTTTCTTGAAATGCATGAATTCCGCTTTGTAGAGCTGTACTAAAATAGTAAGCCGGCGGAATGATTGAAATGAGAGTCAGCAGAAAAACAAAAGCGATGGTTTTTCCGATTCCCTGATTGCGAAATGTAGCAATGTCTCTCGGGGAATACAAACTTACAATCAATTGCTTGAAAATATTCAATATCCACAACACCTTTTACAAAAAAATCATTCCCTTTATTTTATCGGTCACTAATGAAGAAAACAACCTTTTGTACTTTGAAATATTAAGCTTAGATTAATTTTTGGGCAAATTCCTTTACATAAATTTCACTTTTTTATCATAATGGAAAAGAGTGAATTTTGGCGAATAGAATTTCTTTCTAAAATACAAGGGGTTGAAGTGTGTGGATAAATTACCTTTTATTTCAGTGTTGGCTAAGGCTGTAACAAAGCTTATGCCATCAGATGAGTCGTTAGATCCTTCATTGATCGAGCAATCGTCATCGATAGCATTGGGACAGGCCAAGGAAGAAATTCTTAAGATGGGCTATATTACGGTGAGAGGCTTAAAGGAGTCGCTCCAATATCTGTTGTCGAACCAGAATAAACATAGAGAGGCAGCTTCACAGTTCGATGGAGTCATGAACAACCTTGATGGGAAAATTGCAGGGTATCTGACACGCTTAGCCGCTAAAGATTTATCGAAAGCGGAATCCAATAAATATTCTATGCTCAAGAATGCAAGGCAGGATATTGAAATAATCGGAAATCATTTTGAAAAGATCATG
Organism: Bacillus sp. CECT 9360; assembly: GCF_918741275.1. Classification (GTDB taxonomy): domain Bacteria; phylum Bacillota; class Bacilli; order Bacillales; family DSM-1321; genus Peribacillus. Next base: position 34,828 of record NZ_CAKKNA010000014.1, on the reverse strand, counting down.
GAAATTGCCGAATATCAAATCACAACTAAAACATATTTACCTGAAATGATTGTGTCTGACATAAAAGAAATGTTCCAAAACAGTATCGATACGTTCGAACTGGCCATCATTGCTTTTGACCATTATGATCTTGATTCGGCTAAAGATGCCGTTGCGAAGGGGACCCAAAAAAGAACCCTACAGGGAACCCACATGGAAAAGATGCTGTTGAGTACGCAAACGCCGAACGGACCGGATAGGACAGCAGATTTGGTCTTGAGTTTCAGGGCAATTCGGGATCATGCAGTTAACATTGCTGCAGCCATTATAGGGGAACGTCAATAATTGTAGTTTTATGAAACAGTGAAATTGGGGATGTTAACCTTAAGTGAAACTTTTTATTATCTAGCACGTATAAAGCAGGTAGCAGTTCATAGAAAGAAACAAGAAGCGGAGAGGGAAAACAGATTGGAAACTATTTATTGGGTATTAATCGCAATCATGTTCATAGTCGGTTTTGTCGGGCTTGTGTTTCCGATCATTCCAAGCGTTTTGTTCATTTTTGGAGGAATTTTGTTGTATGGATTTCTCTTTACGTTTGATCATTTCAGCTGGTTGTTCTGGACCATTCAAATCTTGCTAGTTATTTTACTATTTGTGGCAGATTACGTCGCTAACATGATCGGAGTTAAGAAATATGGCGGTTCAAAGGCCGGGATATGGGGAAGCACCATCGGGATTTTGGTCGGTCCGTTTGTTATTCCGGGATTCGGAATTATAATTGGACCATTTGTTGGAGCGATTCTAGCTGAGGTGCTCGTCCATAAGAGGGACGTGATAACTGCTTCAAAAATCGGGTTCGGGTCAGTGATTGGATTTATCAGCAGTGTCGTAACAAAAGCGATTATCCAGATCTTTATGGTCGGTTACTTCTTACTCGTTGTCCTATAGTCATTTCACTTTCCTTTTCAAGGAGTTACGAAAACAACTATTGGAGAGCATAACGTTTGAAACCGACGTCAATCTTTGATAACCTAGTGCTAACGAGCTTTAGAAAAATTAGGGAATTCTCCATGCTTCTAAAGCCTGTAAAAATTTAATTACATATTAGGAGGAATTTATTATGGCATTCGAACTTCCACAATTACCTTACGCGTACGATGCATTGGAACCAAATATCGATAAAGAAACGATGAACATTCACCACACGAAACATCACAACACGTATGTTACCAATTTAAACGCTGCATTAGAAGGCAATAACGAGCTTCTTGGCAAAAGCGTAGAAGAAGTTATCGCTAACCTGGATGCAGTTCCTGAATCCGCTCGTACAGCTGTACGCAACAATGGTGGCGGTCACGCAAACCACTCTTTATTCTGGCAGCTTCTTTCTCCAAACGGAGGCGGACAGCCAACTGGTGCATTGGGTGACGCGATCAATTCTAAATTCGGCAGCTTTGACAGCTTTAAAGAAGCATTTGCAAAAGCGGCTACCACTCGCTTCGGTTCTGGCTGGGCGTGGCTTGTTGTCAACAATGGCGAATTGGAAGTAACAAGCACACCAAACCAAGATTCACCATTAATGGAAGGTAAAACTCCAGTTCTTGGATTAGACGTTTGGGAGCATGCTTACTATTTAAACTTTCAAAACCGCCGTCCTGAGTACATCAACTCCTTCTGGAATGTTGTAAATTGGGATGAGGTTTCAAAACGTTATAGCGCAGCGAAGTAATTTCGCAGCAACGATGGAAAGCAGGAATCCTTTTTAAAGGGTTCCTGCTTTTTTTATCTATGTTAAATATCTCTGTTGATTTTTGGATCATTTTGCTCCCCCTCCATGAAACGATTGGAGAAAGCTCGCTTTCTCTTTCGTTTCATGGAGGGGGAGCTACCTTTCAGCAGAGCTGAAAGGCGTGTGAAACCCTGGTTTCACACGAATGAACCAAAAATTGTATTTATCAAAAACATTTTATAACAGAGCATTTTTTCTAAGATAGTAAAACTTTTTATCTTAGAAAGACATCTAGCTACGACGCATAGGACGTGACGGTCTTAGACTCGTTCTTCCATACTACCAGGCCGCTTTCGCTTTTCTTATTTTTACAACATAAATGCCCTCCTTTTTTCAAACACTATGAGAGACTTAAAAGGAGAGGTAAACAATGGGCTTTTTAAAGAAAGTGATCGGTAAGGTGGAAGTAAATAAAGATTTGCATCTGCTCTTGCTGATTGGCGGATTGTACAGCATCAGCATCGCGTTGTCCAACACCTTTGTAAACATCTATTTATGGAAGCAATCAGGTAAATTTCTTGATATTGGCATTTATAATTTATCCATCGTCCTTTTTCAACCGCTCACATTTATTCTGGCCGGATGGCTGGCAAAGAAGGTCGATAGGATCATCGTTTTGAGGCTCGGGGTGATCTTCCTGTCGGCCTTTTATCTATGCGTCCTTTTAATCGGTACCAAAGCAACGGATTTCCTCATATTGCTTGGAGGGGTGCTTGGTGTAGGCTATGGATTTTACTGGCTGGCGTTTAATGTATTAACTTTTGAAATCACCGAACCGGAAACAAGGGACTTTTTTAATGGTTTTATGGGAATCCTCTCCTCATTAGGAGGGATGATCGGACCCGTTTTGGCGGGTTTTACTATCTCGCGTCTTGCCGAGTATACCGGGTATTCCATCGTGTTTGGCATATCATTGTTTTTATTTTCAATCGCTGTTATTTTGAGCTTTTTCATCAAGAGACGTCCTGCCAACGGTAAGTATTTATTTAAAAGGATTTATAAGGAAAGAAAAAATAATTTTAATTGGCGAATGGTCACAAACGCGAACTTCTTCCAGGGACTAAGAGAAGGAACGTTCATGTTTGTTGTTTCGGTTTTTGTATTTATTCATACAGGAAGCGAAATGGCGATCGGGAGCTTCGCCTTGATTAATTCCGGCATCTCTTTTGTCGCTTATTTTCTCGCCTTGCGCTACATAAAGCAGCCGATGAGGAAAAAGGCGATTCTTGCAGGCGGAGCGCTGTTGTATGCAGGAGTTTTTCTGATCGCGTTTGATGTCAGCTACGGGAAATTGCTTCTCTATGCCGGCACGATCGCTCTTGCCTATCCGATTTTGCTCGTTCCCTATGTATCGATGACCTATGATGTTATCGGAACAGCCTGGAATGCGGCGGAAATGAGGATTGAATACATAGTGGTACGAGAGGTTTTCATCCATTTGGGACGGATTGTATCGATTCTCGGATTTATCGCATCGGTCACTCTATTCAAGCCGGAGGAAAGCCTGCCCGTGTTCTTATTAATCATCGGAGCCGGACATTTGTGCATTTACTTTTTTGTAAGAAAAATGAATACTGCAAATAATGTCGTTTAGAAAATTTTCTACGAAAAATAAGGTATACAAGGGTAGAAAAAAAAGACCACATTATATAGAATAGAAAAGTAGGATTGAATATTATCGAAGGATGTGTGGCTTGATGGTAAAAAAAGAGAAAGAGAAAAAGACGCATGTTCCTTTTCGTTTAAATCTGCTTTTCTTAGGAGTTTTTGTCCTGTTTTCCGTTTTAATTTTGCGGCTTGGTGTCGTGCAGATCGTCTATGGCGATGATTATAAGCGGGAATTGGAGAAGAAGGAAGAAGTACCGGTTAACACGCCGGTGCCGCGTGGAAAAATGTTCGACCGGAATTTAAAGGTGATGGTCGATAATGTACCACTTGATGCGGTCACGTACACAAGATATCAAGAGACCAAACCGAAGGACATGCTCGAGACGGCCGAGACATTGGCGACGCTGATCGAGATGGGACCTGATAAGATTACCGAACGGGACCGGAAGGATTTTTGGATCCTGACAAATCCAGATGAAGCAGAAGATAAAATCACCAAAAAAGATAGAAAAGTCGCTGAAAAAATGGCGGAAGAAGGAAAAAAGAAGCCTGAAAAATATTTATACGATCTCCAGCTTGATAGGATAACGGAAGAAGAAATCAATAGCTTTACAGAGGCTGAGCTTGAGGTGCTGGCGATTTTCCGTGAAATGAACAGCGGCATGGAGCTGGTACCGCAAATTGTGAAAAATAAAGATATGACAAAGGAAGAATTCGCAAGAGTCAGCGAAAATCTTGAATCGCTTCCTGGAGTCGATGTTACAACTGACTGGGATCGTTCCTACAGATATGAGAAAACACTGAAATCTCTTCTTGGCAAAGTCTCATCGTCCGAAGAAGGCCTTCCGGAGGAAAATCTTCAGCATTTCCTATCCAAAGGATATAGCCGGAATGACCGGGTCGGAAAGAGCTATGTTGAAAAGGCCTACGAAGATGTACTTCACGGACAGAAAGCAAAGGTTAAGAACATTAAAGACAAATCGGGAAATGTAGTGGAAACAGAAGAGGTTACAAAAGGTGAGCGAGGCAAAGACCTGATCCTGACGATCGATGTCGAGCTTCAGCTCGCAGCTGAAGAAATTATGGTAGAAGAATTGAATAATGCAAAGAAACTGAGTAATACAAGGCTGCTTGACCGGGCTTTTATCGTGATGATTGATCCTAATACAGGTGAAGTCCTAACAATGGCAGGGAAGCAAATCGTGCGCGACGAGAAGACAGGCAAGCAGACAACCGAAGATTTTGCGCTTGGCAATATCACCACTTCCTATACGGTGGGATCCTCTGTCAAGGGCGCGACTGTATTGACAGGCTACCACACCGGGGCGATTTCCCCGGGGACAAGATTCTATGATACGAAGATGAGAATTGGGACATTAAAGAAAGGGTCTTGGAAAAACTTGGGTTGGCTTGATGATGTCGGTGCATTGCAACGATCTTCGAACGTCTATATGTTCCATACAGCTATCAATATCGCCGATGGCCATTACGTTCCGGGAGCAGCTTTGCCTATTAACAAAGATGCCTTTAATATCTTACGTGACAGTTATGCGCAATTCGGGTTGGGCGTCCGTACCGGTATTGACCTACCGAATGAGATGGTAGGATTCAAGGGTTCGGAAACGCTTTCTGGTAAACTGCTTGACCTCTCCATTGGACAATATGACACATATACACCGATGCAACTGGCGCAATACGTCTCGACGATCGCCAATGGCGGAAACCGAATGAGGCCGCATATTGTCAAGGAAATCCGCCAGCCGGTCGATAATAACGAAACATTGGGACCGGTCATGCAGGAAATCGAGCCAACCGTATTAAACAGGCTCCCGATGACGGAAAGTCAGATCGAGCGTGTCCAAACAGGGTTTAGGGCTGTCATGCAGCCGGGTGGAACAGCTAATGGATACTTTTCAGGTGCAACCTATAATCCGGCTGGTAAGACAGGTACCGCCGAGGCGTTTTATGATGGGCCGGATCGCAAAAAATACAGTGAGCCGGTGCCGGTGATCAACCAATCACTGGTAGGATATGCACCGTATGATAATCCTGAAGTTGCGTTCGCTGCTGTTGTCCCGTGGGCTTACCAGGGCAAGTCTCATAAAATGAATGCTAATATTGCCAGAAGGGTCATGGACAAATATTTTGAATTGAAAAAAGAACGCGCCAAAGCAAATTCGACTGAGCAATCAACCGTGGAAAAAGTAGATAACAGCAAGAAAGTCCAGCAGGAACAGGCAGAAGCACAGGATGATCAGGATAACTAAATTATGAAACTACCAATCTTATAGTATAAAACGCTACGCTCCGTCAAAACGGAGCGTTTTTTTACAAATTTCTCGACGAAATTTACGCAAAATTTACAATCCATTAAAACAAAGTTAATAGAAAAGCTTTACTCTTTAGTTGTAGGACAAAACAACTAAATCTCGCAGGGGGAATTCGAGAATGAAAAGTTTTAAATTTATGGCATTAACAGCAGTGATGAGCGGGGCGATAGCAGTAACAGCTGCCTGTGGTTCAGAAGAAGGTAACGGAGCCGGAGCAGAAAATGGACAGCTTAAAGGCAATGTCGCTATTGATGGCTCTTCAACAGTTTATCCAATAATGGAAGCAGTAGCTGAAGAATACATGGCTGAACAGCCGGAAGTTAAAGTTTCAGTTGGGTTAGCGGGTACTGGCGGCGGCTTCGAAAAATTCATTGCCGGCGAAACTGATATGAGTAATGCTTCACGTCCTATCAAAGATGAAGAAAAAGCTGGATTAGAAGAAAAAGGAATTGAATATACCGAATTTAAATTAGCATTCGACGGTCTATCAGTGGTAGTCAACAAAGACAATGATTTCATTGACCACTTGACTGTGGATGAATTGAAAAAATTATGGGTAGATACAGGCAAGGCGAAAAAATGGTCTGACATCCGTCCTGAATGGCCAAAAGAAGAAATTAAATTTTACTCGCCGGGAACAGATTCAGGAACATACGATTATTTCAATGAAGTAATCCTTGAAGAAGAGCCGATCGTTGCAGATGCTACTCTTTCTGAAGATGATAACGTACTTGTACAAGGTGTTACTGGTGATAAGAACGCAATTGGTTTCTTCGGATATGCTTACTACGAAGCAAACAAAGATAAGTTAAAGGTTGTTCCGATTGACGGTGGCAAGGGACCAGTCGAGCCTAATGCCGAAACAATCGAAAGCGGAGAATATGCGCCGCTGTCACGTCCATTGTTCACATATGTATCCAATAAAGCAATCGCTGAAAAAGAACAGGTTGCTGATTACACTGAATTCGTTTTAGAAAATGCTGACGAAATGTCAGCAGAAGTTGGATATGTGAAACTTCCAGAAGAAGAGTATACAAAAGGTCTGGATGCACTCAAAGAATTGAAAAAATAGGGGTTTGTTTTAGCGAAATATGAAATAAGGCCGGGCGAGAAGCAGTAATTGCTTCTCGACTTGCCATGTCTTGGATGGAAAGGGGTTTTCATTTTGGAACTTGGCACTGCAGAAAAGGGTTCAGTCCAGCAAATGATTCAGGAAAAGAAAAAGAAAAAGAGCAATCGATTGAGTTTCGAGAAAATAATCCCGGGACTTTTGCTATTGACAGCGATCATCTCGGTATTAACTACACTTGGGATTGTATTCACCTTGATTTTTGAGACGGTTATCTTCTTTAAAGAAATTTCGATTGTTGAATTTTTCACAGCTGATAAGTGGTATCCGTTTTCGGAAACCGCCGCTTCATACGGCATTACACCTTTAATCATGGGGACGTTAAAGGTAACAGGAATTGCAGCTTTGGTCGCCGTACCGATCGGCTTGGCCACTGCCATTTATTTGAGTGAGTATGCTACCGAGAGAGCTAGAAGAATTATTAAACCGGTATTGGAAGTATTAGCGGGAATTCCGACGATTGTTTATGGTTTCTTTGCTTTAACGTTCGTCACGCCAATCTTAAGGGACATCATTCCATCGCTTGAGATTTTTAATGCCCTCAGCCCGGGAATCGTAGTCGGAATTATGATAACACCAATGATTGCATCCTTATCAGAAGACGCGATGTCTGCCGTTCCCAATTCGATGAGGGAAGGTGCTTTCGCACTTGGTGCGACGAAGCTGGAAACAGCGATTAAAGTCATTCTGCCTGCAGCGATTTCAGGTATTATGTCATCTATCGTACTGGCTTTATCGAGGGCCATTGGGGAAACGATGATAGTGTCCGTTGCCGGTGGTTCTACACCAAACTCCGATTGGGATATCACATCATCGATTCAAACGATGACTGCCTATATCGTACAGGTCAGCACTGGTGACGCAGGGTATGGAACGACCATTTATTACAGTATTTACGCAGTGGGAATGACACTATTTGTATTTACTTTGGCGATGAACCTGTTGGCGCAATTTATCTCTCGTAAGTTTAGGGAGGAATACTGATGAATCTATTAAATAAAGAAACCGTTGGAAAAAGAATGCCTGTTCGTCTGGCAACCAATTCGATTTTTAAAGGATTGTTTTTCCTTGCGACAATGTTTGGATTGCTAGTGCTGGGAATTTTGCTTTACCGGATATTCACTCAAGGAATTGGCTATCTGGATATGGACTTTTTACAAAATTTTGCCTCCAGAAAACCGGAAGAGGCTGGTGTGAAGGCCGCACTTACGGGTACAATCTGGCTAATGGCTACGGTTGCGCCTATCTCGTTACTGCTTGGAGTGGGCACAGCGATTTATCTGGAAGAATATGCAGCTAAGAACCGTTTAACGACTTTTATTCAAGTGAATATCTCAAATCTGGCTGGTGTTCCTTCCATCGTGTTTGGTTTGCTTGGCTTAACGATCTTTGTACGGGCCCTAGCGCTTGACCGCTCGGTTTTAGCAGCGGCTTTGACCATGAGTTTGCTTGTTCTGCCGGTCATTATTGTTGCGGCCCAGGAGGCGATTCGCTCCGTGCCAAATGAATTGCGCGATGCTTCATATGGAATGGGTGCGACAAAATGGCAGACAATCCTAAAGGTAGTTCTTCCGGCTGCGATTCCGGGAATCTTGACCGGGGGAATCCTTGCCCTGTCCCGTGCCATCGGTGAAACGGCACCGCTTATTGTAGTAGGAATCCCTACATTTATCGCCTTCCTGCCGAGAACGGTATTCGATTCGTTTACTGTTCTGCCGATGCAAATCTTCAACTGGACTTCTAGGCCGCAGGAAGAATTCCAAGGTGTAGCCGCAGCTGGAATCATTGTGCTGCTAGCACTGCTAATTTTCATGAATTCGATCGCGGTGCTTATCCGCAATAAATATACAAAAAGGTATTAAAAAATCAGGGGTTTAATTCAAGGCGCTTATGCTTTTCTAAGAAAGAGAATAAGGTAAGACTATCTAACTTAGACGGGTGTCTAGCTTCAGCGCCCAGCAGCTCGGACTTGCACAGGATGTGCTGACTTCGGCGTTTGCCACAGGAAGTGGCAGCTTTTTAGCCGAAGTTCATCTAAAGTCACCCCTCCTACGAGGGGTGTCTTATGCCTGTCGGACTACTCAGCATAGGCTGGCATCGACGTTTGCCACACGATGTGGCAGATTTTAGTCGATGTTCCTTACTTGCAGGGCGCTTACGCTTTTCAATAGGATGAAGGAGGATTTTCAATATATGACTGCTACTAAATTGAGTACGGTGAAAACAGATAATTTCCAAGTGAATGATTCATTTACAGAGCCAAAAGGGCTGGTATATGAAACTTCAGATTTGAATCTTTGGTATGGGGACAATCATGCTTTAAAAAATATCAATCTTGATATCTCACAAAATGAAATCACTGCAATCATCGGACCATCAGGTTGCGGAAAATCTACTTATATTAAGACATTAAACAGAATGATCGAGCTTGTCCCTGGAGTTAAAACATCTGGAGAAATTAAGTACCGCGGGCGCAATATTCTTGATAAATCATATCAAGTGGAAGATTTACGGACCCGTGTAGGAATGGTTTTCCAAAAACCGAATCCGTTCCCTAAGTCGATTTATGAAAATGTCGCATACGGACCGAAGATCCATGGCATTAAAAACAAAAAGGTTCTTGATGAGATTGTAGAAAAAAGTCTGCGCGGCGCTGCCATCTGGGATGAAGTAAAGGACCGTTTGAATGAGAATGCCTATGGGCTTTCCGGCGGACAGCAGCAGCGTTTATGCATTGCCAGATGTCTTGCGATTGAACCTGATGTTATTCTAATGGATGAACCTACTTCGGCACTTGACCCTATTTCAACACTAAAGGTTGAAGAGCTTGTTCAGGAACTGAAAAAGGAATTCAGCATTATCATCGTTACCCACAATATGCAACAAGCTGCACGAATTTCTGACAAAACAGCCTTTTTCTTGAATGGAGAAGTCATTGAATATAAAGATACAAATACAATCTTCTCAAATCCTGCTGATAAGAGAACAGAAGATTATATTACTGGACGATTTGGATAATAAGACAGACAGGGGATGAATGGACGAATGATAGTTCGCGAAAAATTCGAACAGGAATTGGCTGAGTTAAAGGGAAAGCTTATTGAACTGGCAAACCTTTCATCAGAAGCAATTTCTAGGTCATTTACCGCACTTGAAAACCAGGACTTGGATATGGCCCTGGAAATAATCGAGGACGATACAAAAGCGAATTTGCTTGAAGAAGAAATTAATGATTATGCGATATTGCTTATCGCTAAACAACAGCCGGTGGCGATCGATTTAAGAAGAATAATCGCTGCTATTAAGATTGCTTCAGATATTGAGAGAATGGCTGATTTTGGCGTGAATATTGCCAAGTCCACAATCAGAATCGGCCAGCAGCCGTTCATTAACTCGCTGGCTCATTTAAGGGAAATGCATGATGTTACCATCGAAATGATTCGTCTATCCATTCAAGCGTTTGAAGATGAGGATATCGAACTCGCCAAGAAAATCTCGGACATGGATGAGGAAGTGGACCGCCTTTACGGAGAAAACTTCAAAAGTCTGATTCAGCTGTCACATGAGAATTTACAGCAGGTCACACAACTTGCGTTTGTTGCCAGATACCTTGAACGAACCGCCGATCATGCGACCAATATCGCGGAAAGTATCTACTATCTAGTAAAAGGACGTCATTTTGATCTAAACGAATAAAAGCGGAAGGCAGCTCCTTTCAACGAGCGGTGATCTGTATCATTTGATTACTGCAAAGTTGATGGGAGCCTGCCTTTTTTATTTGGTTTTGTCTCAATTTAATAATCGCTCGTAAATCCGGATAGTCGCTCGTAAATTGGGATAACCGCTCGTAAATTGGGATAACCGCTCGTAAATATAGATTAACGAGCACAAATTCAGATAATCGAGCAGAAATCCGTATTATCGAGCACAAATTCAGATAATCGAGCAGAAATCCGTATTATCGAGCACAAATTCAGATAATCGAGCAGAAATCCGTATTATCGAGCACAAATTCAGATAATCGAGCAGAAATCCAGATAATCGAGCAGAAATCCGTATTATCGAGCACAAATTCAGATAATCGAGCAGAAATCCGTATTATCGAGCACAAATTCAGATAATCGAGCAGAAATCCATATTATCGAGCACAAATCCAGATAATCGAGCAGAAACTCAGATAGTCGAGCAGAAATCCGTATTAACGAGCACAAATTCAGATAAACGAGCAGAAATCCGTATTATCGAGCACAAATTCAGATAATCGAGCACAAACTCAGATAAACGAGCAGAAATCCGTATTAACGAGCACAAACTCAGATAAACGAGCAGAAATCCGTATTAACGAGCACAAATCCAGATAAACGAGCAGAAATCCGTATTATCGAGTACAAATCCAGATAATCGAGCAGAAATCCGTATTATCGAGCACAAATTCAGATAATCGAGCAGAAATCCGTATTAACGGGCACAAATTCAAATTATCGAGCAGAAATCCAAATTAACGAGCAGAAAATAAGATAGTCGCTCACAAATAAATTTTGATGAGACTCTCATACTCGAAATTAACGGACTCCATGATAAAAACCCACTCTTATCAAAAAAATGCCCTCCACAACAAATCGGAGGGCATTTCTTATTGGTTGAATAGATTAATATTGGTTATTCCGTGATTGTTTTCGCCACCTGCTGGATGGTCATATTACCAAGTTCATACTCACCGACTTGAATTTCTTTGTTCAGTTCATTTTGTTCCAGATACTGTTCAAAGGCTTTCGCATCTGCTACAATGCCTTCTTTTTCAAGCAATGCCGCAATGTCTATAGAGGTCATTCCGGACCGAATGGATAGCTTGTAAGGAGCCGTCTTTGCTTCTTTAGGAACGCTCTGTGTTTCTTTCTTCACGTCCTCTACTTTTGAAGCAGCTTCCTCAATATTCTCAGGTTGCTGTTTTTCTGAAGGTTGTTTAGCTTCGGGAGCCGTGTCCTTTGCCTTTTCTTCCTTTATATCAGCTTTGACGGTATATCCCTTTTGCTTCAGCAGTGAGGTCGCCTCTTCAATGCTGTCATGTTCCGGTTGGAACCAGTGTTCATATCCCGCAACCACTGCCGTTGAGAGAATGATTCCTGCTGCAAATGGCTGGAGCGTCCCTTTATTCATTGTGCAGCTCCTCTCGATCCATTTTCTTCAATGATTTTTTGGACGGTTTCCATAGGTAAAGTGGATTGCTTTGTGATTTGTTCCAAAGATAGGCCTTGCTGGTACAAGGACACCACTTGCACTTTGAGGATTTCATTTGGCTTATTGATAGAATGAGAAGCTCGCATGCTTGGTCCAGGACTATCCTGAATTAGTAACTCCTCTTCAAGAATCTTAATTTTCTTTTTTAATTGATAGACGTCCTGCATATGGGTAAGTGTGAGTTCCTCAAGCTCCTCTTGAAGCTTTTTCACATGATCTTTCTTAAAGAAAGATAAGATAAGCAGCACGATCGCTATTGATAATAAAATGATGAAGATTGCATTCATGTTTTCCACCTCTGAAGCTTCGAAATTCTTCCTACAAAATCTATCATACACAATTTTAAGGGTCTGTGGCTGTTTTCTACGGATAATTTTCCTCTTTTAAAAAAATTGTCCAATTATGTCAAATAAGCCGTCATATTTTTGTCGAATCAGTCCGTGTTGCCTTTATTTATGAGTGTTTTTAAAAAAGTTTTCGCTTTTATCCCTTTTCAATAAAGGGCAGGTAAAAGTCGACAAAATGCGTTCATTGTCCGTCTATTCGTTCAGTGCTACGATTAAGGTACAAATAATTTTGAAATTTCTGTTACTAGTTCGTAACGGCTTAGAGGTCAGGAAAACTTCTATTCCGGGTCCTTATCTTAATGTATGCATTTAGGTTTGTCATACTTCATTCATTGATTCCTAAGGGGGAAATATTATGATCAGTCTTTCAGCATATCAACCGAATTTTAAGCGAGAACTTTCCCGGAAAAATTTAAAGGCAGGAATTTGGCTGGATGGAACCTTTGATTGGGTAACGGATGAATCTTCAAGTTACTCGGGCGGCGAAGTCAGAACCTTGGTTCAAAGCTTTACTAAAAGACAAGTAACATTTTATAAGTTCACCATCCAAAACTCATCAAAAGCAAAATTGATTCCAAAAGTTATGTTTCAATACCAGGATCTATTAGAACGTCAAACGGTAGCGTTTTATAGTCCGAGTGAAAAAGCGATTTTACACGTTGGACAAGCCTCTGTCGCTTTAGTCGGTGGATTAATGAATGGAAATGGTATTGCACAATATTGTATCCAAGGTAAAAAACATCTTTACCAGAACGGCTGCTTTAAGTCACTGAATGAAGGCATCCTTTCTTTTTCCCCTCTAGCGAAGGGTGAGGTAATCAGCATGTTTTCTCTGGAAGCCCCCATTATGCCTCAGGATTCTGTCGAAGCGATTGCCTGGGTGATATCTTCTGCGACACAGGAAGAAGCAAAGTTTATTAATGACAGTCTCCATGCTGAAGGACCCAACCTGAACATCTTATAATTCTTCGTTTTCCTCCAAAAAACAGACTAGCATTTTGCATTCAAAAATGCTATTATAGAAAAGTCCTATGTGAACAACTCATTTATGTTTGGAGGGAAATACCCATGCGCGTGAATATTACGTTGGCTTGCACTGAGTGCGGAGACCGTAACTATATTTCTAAAAAAAATAAACGTAACAATCCAGATCGTCTTGAGCTTAATAAATACTGCCCAAGAGAAAAACGCAGCACAGCTCATCGTGAAACTAAGTAAGCAACAGGATTTTTTTCCTGTTGTTTTTTTTATATCCAAGGCGGTCGGCCACTACATACTAATCTTGAACATCAAGGGGGCATCTCAGGTGACGGCAGTGAAGGAGAAGATTCGCAGTGAGATCAAAGCAGTTTTGACGACAATGAGTGAATCGGATTACCAGCAGCTTTCCCGAGCAATCGCAACCCAACTATACCAGCTTGGGGAATGGGAAAGGGCTAATCTTATTGGCATCACCATTTCGAATCACCCGGAGGTCGATACAAGGGAGATTATTAAACGGGCGTGGGAGCAGGGAAAGGAAGTAGCCGTACCAAAATGCTTTCCTGCTGATAAGTCGATTCAATTCAGAAAAATTGTCTCTTTTGACCAGCTCGAAAAGGTTTATTATGGACTTTGGGAGCCGATCATGACTGAAACCGAAATAGTGAGCGCGAATGAAATAGATCTGCTGTTTGCGCCGGGCCTCGCTTTCACTGAATCTGGATATCGTTTGGGGTTTGGCGGGGGGTATTACGATCGATTCCTTCCTTATTATAAAGGGCCGACACTTTCCCTCGCATTTAAGGATCAGGTTCTGCCTGCGTTGCCGGTCGAAACACATGATATTCCTGTAGCTAAGCTTGTTACCCCGGAAAGGGTAATTGTTTGCCATGATTAGTAATATTACATATATTGTCTTAATTATCGGGACCGCGATAGGTGGTTATCTCGTAAAAGCACTTTCGAAATCGGGTGCGGCAGCGACCATGCTAGTTGGGCTGTCGGTGGTGCTTAGCTTTCAACTCCCGGGTTTGCTGCTATTGGGGGTCTTTTTTGCAAGCTCAAGCTTCTGGTCAAAATTTAAAGCAGGATCCAGGAAGAAAAAAATAGAAGAAAAGCTTCAAAAAGGCGACAGAAGAGATTGGCAGCAAGTGCTTGCCAATGGGGGAATCGCTGTGATTGCGTCATGGATTCATCTTTTCAATCCTTCCGGAATATGGCTTTTTGCCTTCATCGTTAGCATTGCTGCTGCAAACTCTGATACGTGGGCATCGGAAATCGGCGTATTGAGCAAGAAGAGCCCTTTTTATATTTTGAGCTTTAAACGGGTTGAACGCGGCACATCAGGAGCTGTCTCTTTATTGGGCACAATCGCTGCTTTTCTCGGGGCGGGGTTGATATCTGCTTTTTCCGTTACTCTTTTTGAATGGGCATGGACTCCATGGCTATTGCTTATCACTTTATTCGGCTTTTTGGGGAATATTATCGATACTTTGCTCGGAGCGCTGATCCAGGCGAGATTTCACTGTGTGAAATGCGGATTGGAAACAGAAAAAAAGTCCCATTGCGGAGAAAATACCATCCTGATAAAGGGAGCACGTTTGTTTGACAATGATGTTGTCAACTTTTCCGCAATCACGCTTGCTTCATTATTCGCTCTTATATCATTCAAGGTTTTTAATTCCTAATCATTTATTTACTGGGAGGATGAGCGGCATTGAAAAATCAAATAAATCGTGTTGTACTGGTCGGTACGGGCTTTGTCGGTAGCAGCTACGCTTTTGCCCTGTTAAATCAAGGAATTACCGAGGAATTGGTGTTGATTGATTTGGATAAGGAAAAGTCCGAAGGAGACGCGATGGACTTAAACCACGGACTTCCATTTGCGCCATCACCGACAAAAATCTGGTACGGGAATTATTCCGACTGCCGGGATGCCGATTTGGTAGTTCTGACGGCTGGAGCGAATCAAAAGCCAGGAGAAACACGGCTGGACCTTGTTGAAAAGAATATGAAAATATTCAAAAACATTGTCGAACAAGTAATGGGAAACGGATTTGACGGAATATTCCTGATTGCGACTAATCCGGTAGATATCCTTACATATGCAACATGGAAATTTTCCGGGCTGCCCAAAGAGCGTGTAATCGGGTCAGGCACGATCTTAGACACCGCCCGTTTCAGGTATCTTTTGGGTGATTATTTTCACGTGGATTCAAGAAATGTGCATGCTTACATCATCGGTGAACACGGTGATACGGAGCTCCCGGTCTGGAGCCATGCCGATATAGGCGGAAAACCGGTTGATGAGTATTTGAAAACCCGGGGGGAATACCGCCGGGAAGATTTGGATGAGATTTTCGTAAACGTACGGGATGCCGCGTATCAGATCATTCAAAGAAAAGGCGCTACTTTTTACGGGATTGCCATGGGGCTGATTCGCATTACGAAAGCGATTCTTCAGGATGAGAATTCGATCCTGACGGTTTCAGCTTATTTAGACGGTGAATATGGAAGCCATGATGTGTATATCGGTGTTCCGGCCATCGTAAACCGAAGCGGGATTAGGGAAATTGTTGAATTACAGCTGGATGAAGGGGAACAATCGAAGTTTTCACATTCCGTGGAAGTACTGAAAACGAATACACTACCGGTTTTGGACTCCATCCAAAATCCCAAATGATCTTTCATAATCATCCCTCCTCTAGCGCAATCTATAAGCAGGAGGGATTTTTATGTTGCGATCACTTTTTAGATTCACCATGCTGGGCGGAGCGGTGTATTTTGGTTTCCGCTACCGGTACCGGTTATTGAATTCTGTGCTTTCAAACGGTTTTTTAAGAAAAGCTCTTGTCACCAGTTCGTTGAACATGCCGGGAGTGCGCAAAAGAATGGTTGAGGGCATGTTTAAATCTCAATGAAGAGTACGTGAGTTAAGCAGACCAACAGAAAAGCGCTTGGTCTGTTTTTTTTACTTTTCTAAAATATTCGTCTATAGTTTACATATATAAAAACCTATGATTTCTCTGGGAATGAAAGTAGGGAAGGCTTTGGGATTACGAGAAGATTATATTTATTGGTCGATGGTGAAGGAGCTCACAACAAGCTATGATTACCGGGTCATCACGATTGCCGAGGGGCATCAGGAAATCTGGCTTGAGACTGACCGTGATCAATCCTTTCCTGTAATTAGGCTAATGCGCCATGACATCGATTGGGCTAACTGGCTAAAGCGTGACATAGAGAGAACCGCGCTGAATGGGGAGCAGATCAGGAAGCAATTGTATAGAAGGCCATTAAAGATTTTGAATATATATATCAGCGCATTAGCGCCAGTAGATGACTATGATTACCTGATTACTGAGCCGGCGGTGAATAATAAGGCCACGATTCATACCTTCATCATGGATGTCTCAAATTATGAGCAAAAGTCTGAAGAGCTGCAGCGGCTACTGGACAAACCGTTCATCTTTAAGGCACCGAATGATGATCTAGAAGAAGGCCAAGTTGCGTACATCAAACAATCTGCACTGTCTGCTTCCGCTCAAAGCGTCAAAAAGGAGCAAGAGCTTTTCACTGCGGGCAAACCGTTTTTTACCTATGTTTTTGCCGTTTTGCAGATTGCTGTTTTCTTTCTGATGGAATTAAGGGGAGGAAGCACGAATTCTTTAACACTGATCGAATTCGGTGCTAAATATAATCCTCTAATTCTGCAGGGTGAATGGTGGCGGTTTTTCACGCCTATCGTTGTCCATATCGGGCTGCTCCACTTATTGATGAATACGCTTTCCTTATACTTTTTAGGTACGTTGGTTGAAAGAATATACGGGCGGTTCCGCTTTTTGCTTATTTACCTTTTTGCTGGGTTTGCTGGGACGCTGGGCAGTTTCTTAATGAATGCTAATATTTCAGCCGGTGCGAGTGGTGCAATCTTTGGCTGTTTCGGCGCCCTGCTTTATTTCGGGATTGTTCACCCTAAACTGTTCTTCCGTACAATGGGAGCAAATGTCATTATTTTAATCCTATTCAACCTCATTTATGGTTTTTCTGTGGAAGGTATCGATAACGCTGGACATATTGGCGGGTTGATTGGAGGGTTTCTAGCAGCGGGTATCGCTCACCTTCCGAAAAGCAAACAGCCTGCCAGACAAATCATCTTCGCGGCTGCAACAGCTTTGCTTACTTTTTGGCTGCTTCAATGGGGCTATGACATGAACGGTGCCCAAGGAAGCGCCCCAGCCGGGAATGAATTAATTGCCGCGCAGGTTGCCCAGGATTATATTGCGCATGGAGAAGAAGCAAAGGCGTATGAGTTTCTAAAGGACTATACAGAAATCAACAAGGAAGCGCCTTTTTCTTTCTTTATTCTTGGAAATTTGGAATATGAGAAAAAGAATTTACAAGCGGCTGAAGAGAGATATCTGGAATCTATTGAACAAGATTCCGATTTCCATCAGGCGCATTATAACATAGCGCTTCTTTATCGGGATACAGGCCGAATAGAGGCTGCGGAGGCCCATGCAAAGAGAGCGGCAGAGCTTGAACCCGGCGAAGACTATCACAACCTGCTACAACAAGTCCGTCAATGAGGAGCCGGGAGCTGTTGGCGCAAAATCGCGGAGGAGCCGTCTGAAGCAGTGAACACTACCAGCAGCTCTTTGTTATCGCTTGAAACAAGCAGGTATGGAATGGTGCTGTTAAGCGGGCTGATGGCGCTGCCATCGCTTTTTTTAATGTCCAATACATAGTTTCGATATAAGCCTTCCCACAGCTTGCCGATGATTTCTTTCTGTTTTGAATCCGTAAAGCCGGAAAGGAGCTCCTGCTGTTTCGATTGTAAATCGATTAACGAAGCAATCCTGTAGCGGCCTGTGTCGATTTGAAAACTGGCAATGGCTTGATTTAAGCTTTCCTTCAAGACCGAATTTGTCGTTTGGTCCATCACGTGCTGCCATTCTTTTTGGTCGACGGTGATCGGTCTCCTGAAGGATTGAAATTCTGAAAAAGGGGAAAGGATTACGTAAAGCTCGTCATCTGTTAATGTCTGGGCGCTAACAATATCAGATTCCGGCAGATGCACTTCAGCATAGTGGAACGTGATCCCCTGGAACAGGGCGCTCTCCTTTTCGGTGATGCTTTCGTTCTGCTCCAGATTCCGTCTGTTTTGCTTCCAATCCTTGAGAATCCCTGCAAGTTTCCCGTTCTTATATAATAAGGAGATATCCTGACGCAAAAAGGCATCTGTATTTAAAGCAGATTGTTCTTTCCAGTCTACAGCATATTTATGATTATTCCGTTCGGCTGTTATCGTCGTTGAAGCGCTGTCAAAGCTGAGTGAAGGGTCGATCGGAAAAAAGATAATTGTTTCTCTGACCGGCTTTACGTATAGAAAGTAAATGAGTGCGGAAACCAGGATTAAGACAGCGAGTAAACCATATTTGGCTTGTATCTTCATAAGGGACGTCCTCCTAATCACATTACTCCACTATATGTCAGGAGCTGGACGAGTATGAGCGGAAAATTTGAGGGTTGATACTTGTCGGAAAAAACACGTTCCGATATACTTTTTTATAAGCAGACAAAACGATGAGGGAAAACATGAAAACAATCTATGATGTGCAGCAATTCTTGAAGAGATTCGGAACCATTATCTACATAGGCGATCGCGTCGCCGACCTGGAGTTAATGGAGGAAGAGATAAAGGAACTTTATCGCCTGCAATTGATTGAAACGAAGGATTTTCAAATGGCATTGCTATTATTGCGGCATCAGATTCAAATCGAAAAAGATAAGCGTGAAAAATATAAAAAAATGAGGGATTACATGGAAAAGTGGATTATGGGTGTCGACCTTGGAGGAACAACGACGAAGCTTGCAATTATAAGCTTCTATGGAGAAATCCTGCACAAATGGGAAATTCCCACGGATCTTTCAGAGAACGGAAAGAATATTACTGTCAACATCGCAAAAGCGATCGATGCTAAGCTTGAAGAACTTGGAGAGCCGAAGAGCAAGCTGTTGGGAATTGGAATGGGAGCACCAGGACCGGTCGATGACGCAACCGGAGCGATTTACGAAGCTGTAAACATCGGCTGGAAGGATTATTATCCACTCAAAGATTTATTGGAGCTTGAAACGTCTCTTCCTGCTTTCATTGATAACGATGCCAATATCGCCGCACTCGGCGAAATGTGGAAAGGGGCCGGAAACGGCGCGAAAGATTTGGTTTGTGTGACGCTTGGAACCGGGGTTGGCGGGGGAATAATCGCCAATGGTTCATTGGTTCATGGTGTCAGCGGTGCAGCCGGTGAAATTGGGCATATTACCGTTGTAACGGAAAACGGTTCAGCCTGTAACTGCGGGAACTCCGGCTGTCTGGAGACGGTCGCTTCCGCTACAGGGATTGTCCGATTGGCAAAAGAAGCCCTTGAAACGCATACAGAAGTCAGCATGCTGCATGAAATTATAAATAATAATGGCAACCTCTCAGCAAAGGATATTTTTGACTGTGCTCGTTCAGGTGATGCGCTGGCAAACGAAATTCTTCAAAAAATAAGCAAATATTTAGGTTTGGCAATTGCCAATATCGCAAATGCGTTAAACCCTGAAAAAGTTATTCTTGGCGGAGGAGTATCGAAAGCAGGCGACCAATTGTTGGATCCTGTTCGAGCAGCGTTTAGCCGATATGCCTTCAAAAGGGTTCGGGAATCCACGCAGATTGATATAGCTACTCTTGGAAAT
This sequence comes from Bacillus sp. CECT 9360, assembly GCF_918741275.1. Lineage (GTDB taxonomy): Bacteria > Bacillota > Bacilli > Bacillales > DSM-1321 > Peribacillus. The sequence continues at coordinate 14,683 of NZ_CAKKNA010000014.1, read as the reverse complement.
GATGCGGGCGTGATCGGTGCGGCCTGGTTAGTTAAAAGCGAACTCGCAAATTAGTCCAAGACAGGGGGGATAGACATGATGAAAGCAAATTTCAGCTTACCCAGGATATCATTATTAGCCATAGCGGTTTTTTCGCTATGGCTAAAAACCTATATCGCCTATTTGGTGAACTTTGACATCGATATCGAAAACTGGCTGCAGGGATTCATCCTGTTCATCAACCCGCTTAGTTTCTTGCTGTTCGTTCTTGGCATAAGTCTGTTCTTGAAAGAAAAAAGAAGAAATACATATCTGTTCATCAGCTCTTTCCTTATTACAGGAATCTTGTTTGCCAACATTGTTTTCTATCGCTTTTTTAATGATTTCTTAACAATACCTGTCCTTTTTCAGGCGAGTAATATGAGTGATCTGGGAAGCAGTGTTACAGAACTCGTGAATCCATGGGATTTTCTATATTTTATTGATATCATCCTGCTTGCTTTTTTTATGAGAAAGAAGCCTTCCTTCCTGATTGACAGGCACTACTCCCAAAATGACAAAAAGGTATTCGTGTTTGCTGCGTTAGGAATCGCCTTTTTCAATCTTGGCATTTCAGAGGCTGAGCGTCCTGAGCTTTTGACAAGAACCTTTGATAGGGAAATACTCGTGAAAAATATCGGGACGTATAATTACCACATATACGATGCGTTTCTTCAGTCCAAATCCTCCGCACAAAGAGCGATGGCAGACGGGACGAAGCTTTCTGAAATTGAAAATTACGTCCGTGCCAATCAAGAGCAGCCGGACAGTGAGCTTTTTGGAATGGCGAAAGGAAAGAACGTCATTATGATTTCTCTGGAATCGACTCAAAGCTTTGTCATTAACGAGACGGTGAATGGCCGGGAAATCACTCCATTTTTAAACGATTTGATCAAGGAGAGCTATTATTTTGATAATTTTTATCATCAAACTGGTCAAGGAAAAACCTCGGATTCTGAATTTATTGTCGAGAATTCCTTATATCCGTTAGGGCGCGGCGCCGTATTCTTCACACATGCGCAAAATGAATATAACGGGACTCCTGAGACTCTGAATGAGAAAGGGTACTTTACGGCTGCGCTTCACGCCAATGACAAAAGCTTTTGGAACCGGGATATGATGTATCAATCGCTCGGCTACAAACGTTTTTATGATATTGAGGATTATCAGGTGAATAGCGATAATTCCGTGAGCTGGGGCTTGAAGGATAAAGATTTCTTTAAGCAATCCATTCCCCACTTGGAGGAGATGCCTCAGCCGTTTTATGCGAAATTCATTACACTGACCAATCATTTTCCTTTTATACTCGATGAAGAAGACCAATCAATTGGAGAGTTCGAGTCAAGCTCGGATACAGTAAACAGATATTTTCCAACTGTTCGCTATACGGATGAAGCGCTGCGGCAATTCTTTGGGGACCTAAAAGAGTCTGGACTTTACAAAGATTCCATCATTGTGATGTACGGAGACCATTATGGCATCTCAGAAAATCATAATGAAGCGATGGGCCAGTTGCTTGGCAAGGAAATTACGCCTTTTGAGTCCGTTCAATTACAGCGGGTCCCGCTCATTATCCATGTCCCGGGACAAAAAGGAAAAACGATTTCCGAGGTTTCCGGTCAGGTCGATATCAAACCAACTCTTTTGCATCTTTTGGGGATTAACACAAGAGAAAACATTGAATTTGGAAGCGACCTTTTCGCAAAAGACCGACTCGGCTTTACCGTGCTGCGTGACAGCAGTTTTATTACAGATGACTACGTGTTTACGAGGGAAGCTTGTTATGATAAGCGAACCGCTGAACTCACCGACAAAACTGCATGTGAGCCGTATTTTGAAAAAGCTAAGCTAGAACTTGAATACTCTGACAAAATTATTTATGGAGACCTGCTCCGCTTCTACAATAATAGGTAAAAATAAAATTCCGACAACGCGAGTTCCTGTTCTGGCAACAAAACCAGTCAAAGCGGAAATAAAACAGGAATTTTAACAACAAAATCGAACTATCAACTAGTATTTGAATTGCCCGGCGGATGCCGGGTTTTTTCTTTAGCTTTGAAATTACATATTGCCTCATTTTCATTTTTTTTCTGACGATCACATAAAGTTAAACAGAATAGGTGGGGAGGGAAAGGTATTGAAATGTTCCGGCAGAGAAAATGATACATTGGATTATTACAGCAGGATTTTTCAAGTTCCGATTGAACTGCTACGGGATTCAAATCCCCATGTTACGGACGGGTTGCAATTGGGCGGGAAAACGATCCATATCCCCGGATACATAATGGAGAAGATTCAGGCTCCCAGACAAAGGCGGCTTGTGGATATTGCAAAGAGTTATAACATCTCCATTGATGCGCTGCTGCTTTTAAATAACAGTAGAGATGCCGGAATGGAAAATACGCTTGTACCTGTCAGGCTGCAAAAGCCGGTCATTGATACGAAAAAGGAGTATGATTATGCTGCTTTGCAAAAAGACTTGGAAAAATTAAATGAGACGTATCCCTTCCTTGAAATAGAATCAATCGGCAAGAGTGTGCTTGGCAAGGATATATTTGAAGTGAGGCTCGGTCAGGGAGAAGAAATGGTCCACTATAATGGTTCTTTTCATGCGAATGAATGGATTACGACTGCGATCCTTATGAAATGGCTGAATGAGCTCCTGCTTTGCCTTATTAGTGGAATGTCTTTAGCGGGAGTCGACCCTCTTCACATGTATAAGCGGAAAAAGATTTCAATCGTGCCAATGGTGAATCCGGATGGGGTAGACCTTGTCTTGTATGGGGAAAAGGCAGCGGAAGGGAAAGTCGATGTTGTGGCGATGAACGGTGGGTATGACCGATTTTTTGCATGGAAGGCCAATATTCGGGGAGTTGACTTAAACAATCAGTACCCTGCCAATTGGGAAATCGAGAAAAAGCGAAAAATCCCTCAAGCGCCAGCACCGCGGGATTATCCAGGGGAAACATGCTTAACCGAACCGGAAGCAATGGCCATGAAAGATCTCGCTTTCAAGCGGAATTTTGAAAAAGTGATTGCCCTCCATACGCAAGGAAGTGAATTTTATTGGGGATATGAAGGCAAAGAGCCGGAATATGCTTATTGTATTGCTAAAGAATTTGAAAAAAGGAGCGGCTACAAATCGGTTCGTTATGTGGATAGCCATGCAGGTTATAAAGACTGGTTTATTCATGAGTTTAGTCGTCCGGGCTTCACCATTGAACTGGGTAAGGGAATCAATCCGCTGCCTTTGTCACAGATGAAATTGATTTATCGTGATACACTCGGTATCCTGATGGCCGGCTTATATCTGTAATTGAAATTACCTGAGAAGTTTTACGGCATTTATAAAACTTTTGTTTTATAATGAGTAGTATATACCATAATGATCAGGGAGTGTGGCGGAGATTTCTTTTTTTCGGTTTTTTGTGAGTCAGTTATTGCAAAAACGAAGGTTTGCAATGAGTATATTAGCTGTAATCTCCCTCTTCCTTCTTATATCGGCGTGCCAGCCTCAAGCTAAACCGGTCACTGACGACCATAATGAGGCTCCTTCCAGACATAAGCTGTTAAATGAGGAAAATGATAAATTTGAAGCTGCTCTTGGGTGGCTTGATTCTGAGACCATCTTATATTCAGTGAAACAAGATGAGAATCAACCTTCACAATTAATGGTGTTCAATCGGAAAACGGGCAAGCAGGAAATCTTTTATCAGCCAGAAGCGGCTATTGTGAATGTTTCAATCAGTCCATCAAGAAACTATGTGTTGGTACACACATCTTCCTCCCCGCATAAAGCAAATATCGATATTCTGAAACAAGACGGTACGAAAGAATATTCGGTTGCCATTCCATCCGACGAGCTTGATTTTTCCTGGAATCCATATGAAGACGGCGTTCTTTTCTTAACGAGCTTTTTCGAAGATTGGAGCTTCACCTCATATGTTTTTGATACGAAGAAAAAAGCGCTGGCACCTCTCGATTTCCCGCAGCCTTTTGCGCAGTGGGGAGCGGATGATGAGCTGCTATATGTGGATTGGAAAAAAGAGGATCCGGATCTGCGTGCCCCGCTTATTTCACTGAATATCAAGAATCAGAAAAAAGAAACGGTGATGCTTGATGTTGTTCACTTCCAAAAAATAAAGAATGGGTTAATGGCAATTCAAGTAGAAAGTGAAAAGCCGGATCAAGCGGAATATAAGTTTTATAACGTAAAAAAAGAGCAAGTCTCTTCTTTTTCAGTCCCGCACGTGAATACTTTTTCAGATTCGATGATTCCCTTTTACAGCTTTGACGATAAAAAAAATACTTTTTACACCTTTACTCCGGAAAGTGCTTTTACCGGCGATCCTTATCAAGGAACATTCAAGCTGATAGAATATAATTGGGAGACCGGCAAGAATAAAGAGGTGCTGAAGGAGATGGAGAATGCGCCGTTAAGCTGTTCGCCGGAAGGCAGCTGGTGTTTGTATGGCCATCAGTTGGAGAGTGTTATAAATATGGAGGAAAAGAAGGTATATCCGCTTTTGAAGGTTGGAAATGACGAGTAATTGGCGATGGTTGGAGATACAATTCAGTAAAACGTGTGTATAAAGAGAAAAACTCGCCGGTCGGCGAGTTTTTCTTTATATTTAGTGTGCCACTGGATATCCGCTTTCGATGATCGTCATAACAGTGAACCAGCCGAAAACAGCCGCGCTGCCCGCTGCGAAAAACAATCCTAGGAAATTTTTGCTTTTAAATGTTTTGACGACCGCAAACAGAGCCATGATTGATACGAGTCCGAAGATAATCATTAATTGCATGCTTGTTCCTCCTTATGTACTGAAGAATGTTCCAACTTAAGAATAAATTTATTATGCCCAAGATTGACGGAATGGCGGATAAATATGTAAAAATCGTGTATTCTATACTATTTTAATAGTTTTTTTATTATTTGTCGAGTGCTAAAAATGATAGTTGAACTTGATATGCTTTTGCAACCCCGAGCACCAAATCCTTTTGAAAAGCATCGATGAAATAAACGTTCTCATCGGACCTTGCAATCAAGATTTCTTCCAGTTCCAAAAGCGTCATTTCAATCTCTGTTTTCCCGCCTAAAGCAAATCGGAAACATTCTAGACTTTGTTTGAAAAGATAGGTCGAAGCCTCTGTTATAAAGCCGTAATCTTCGAAAAGCTCAAGCGGTATGAATGAAGCGTCTTCCAAGAGGCTGTGAATCTCCACAAATGCTTCGGCTGCGGTGGAAATCTCCATACATAATTGCGCTTCCTTTTTTGAGCTGATTAAGAGCATGGACTCAAAACGGTCCGTGATCTCAACTTGCTCCTCCAGCAGCCTATAAAGATCGGGAAATTCATCCGGGCTAACCCCCAATTCTATTACAAATACCGATTTCATGTGTGGGCCCCCATGTCTTTTCTTAAAAATATAACGCATATAGTGTAAAATAGAAATCAATAACTTGTCAGTCGTTCTTTTTTAAAGAAAATAAATAATGGAGATGAAAAATATGAAATGGTATCAGCTCTCACTGGGGCCAATACAAACCAACTGTTATATACTTTCCAATGATGCCAAGGAGTGCATCATCTTTGATCCGGGCGCAGAAGCAGCCAAACTTATTCAATATGTCCAGACGAAAAAACTGAAGCCGCTCGCCGTCCTATTGACTCACGCTCATTTTGATCATATTGGCGCGTTGGATGAGATCCGTGATTTTTTCAAGATTCCAGCCTATCTTCATGAGAAAGAAGCCAAATGGCTGCTCGATCCGGCTTTGAACGGATCACAGCTTTTTCCGGGTGAGCCGATCCGTTTAAAACCGGCAGACCATCTTCTGGCCGTCGAAACAGAACTTGCGATTGGCAGCTTTTCATTTAAGCTGTTTGAAACACCGGGACACTCCCCGGGAAGCATTTCTTATTATTTAGCAGAAGAAGGGCTCCTTTTTTCTGGTGATGTGTTGTTTCAGCAGAGTATTGGCCGCACCGATCTGCCGGGTGGAAACGAAGAGCAGCTCATGAAGAGCATCCATGAAAAGCTGCTGACATTACCTGAGGATACGATTGTATTGTCCGGCCACGGAGCCGTTACGACGATTATCGATGAAATGGAGAGCAATCCATTTTTGAACGGGTTTTAACGATTATTCAAACATTTAAAGCGGGGCAACGAAATGGAAAAATTCATAATCGATTTATTGAATCAAAAGCCTGATCGGAAAATGACTTACAGTGAATTTATGAGCACCGTCCTTTATACACCAAAGCTGGGCTATTATATGGGGGACAGAGAAAAAATCGGTAAGCAGGGTGATTTTTACACAACAAGCAATTTGTCTGATGTGTTCGGCCGCACGCTTGCCAAGTGGATTTTGCATATCATTACTGAATCCGGCCTGCCCCCGGTCCTATGTGAAATCGGCGGAGGAACCGGGAGACTTGCCGACTCGATCCTTACCTACATAAGAAATCATGAACCAGATATGTTTGACAGGCTGCAATATTTCATCCTTGATGTCAGCCCTTTTCAAAGGGAAAAACAAAGGGAGACATTGTCGGCCTTTAAAGATATACATTTTATAGACTCGCTGGAAGACCTGCCTATTATTGAGGGAATCATATTTTCGAATGAACTATTTGACGCATTGCCCGTCCATATAGTGGAGAAAAAACACGGGCTTTTGTTTGAAGTGATGATAACGGAGAAAGCTGGACAGTTTGTGGAAGTTATAGAGCCGCTTGAGAATCAAGAAATCCTTCGCTTTTTACACGAGCAAGATGTTTCACTTGTTGAGGGACAGCGATTCGAGGTGCCTCTGGAAATGGTTGCTTATTTGCAATCAATAGCCGGACATTTACAAAAAGGCTTTCTTGTTTCCATTGATTACGGCTACAGGAATGAAGAATGGCGAGAGCCTGTCCATAGGAAGGGTAGTCTTAGAGGCTACCATAAGCATCAGATGATTGAAAATGTATTGTCTTATCCGGGAAAAATGGATATTACCACGCATATTCACTTTGATGCTTTGATCCACTATGGTACGGTGTTCGGTTTGAAACATGAAGCTCTAATCGGACAGCAGGAATTTCTGTTACGGGCGGGCATACTGAACGAACTGCAGGATCACGATGATCCCAACCCCTTTTCAGAAACCGCAAAACGGAATAGGGCGATCAGGAGCCTCATCGTTTCTGGAGGAATCAGCTCTTATTTTCGGGTGCTGCTGCAGTCGAAAGGGCTCCCCGCTGATCAAACTTTATTTCCCGGGGAAAAAGAAAACCCATGAAATTTAATTTCATGGGTTTTATGTACGCTTATTAATGACCGGTAGCGGCACCTGGAACCATCATAAATGTAGTCCAGTAGGTAAATCCGGCAAAGAAAATGGTTAAGTATGCGCCGAATACATAGATATACATACGTTCAGATAATTTCAAATAACTTAAAAGAATAAAGAATACGGTTTGCCCAACGAAAAGTAATGCTGTCGTATTCATATCACCAAGATAAAACATAATAGCCATGATACCTGTCCAAAAACCCATAACCCTGTACATACGCTCCATCTGTATCCCCCCTTTGTCCCATCATGTTCCTCCTAAATTATAAATGAGATGGTAATAAGATGTAAAGCCCCTGTTTGATTCTACTGAGTGAGGATTGCCTGATATGAGCAGGATTCGCACCCGGAAAGCATATTTTCCTTTTCCACAAGTTCGACAGAATCAAACAAGGATTCAAACAGTCCCTTTAAAAAAGCGACATGTATCGTGCAAATGGCTTCGGTCTCCTGTAATGCCACTTCCTTGAATGGACAATTGAAGATTTGAAAATAAATTTTCGATTGATCGTCATTCACATTCAATTCCGGATAGAATCCAGCGAGCGTGGCTGCGCTTTTCAGCATATTCAATCTTTCTTCGAATGAAAAATCGCCATTGGCCTTCGTGCCGGCAGTCAGCTGCCCGGCTGCCAACTCCCGTCCAAACTGCTTGCCTGTCTGATACAGTGCTTGTTTTCCTGTTTCACCAAGTGTAAGCATTGTCTGAATCGCAATTTTTGATAATAACTGATAGTCGCGGAACGGGAAGTGGAGCTGTATGAGCTCGTCAGACAAACGATAGAGCCTGCCCGGACGCCCGCCTTTTCCTGTTTTCTTTGTTTCAGAAATCAGCATTTCCACATCTTCAAGCTTCGAGAGATGGAGCCTCGCAACGTTTGGATGAATCGCAAATGAATCAGCGATATCCTGGACGGTCACCTCCTGATGAAGGTTGGTAATATGCTGATAAATATAATATCGTGTCGGATCAGATAATACATTGGTTATTCGTAATGTTTGGTCCATCCTTTTTCACCTCATAGTATGGCTTATATTTTTCATTATAAAACAGTGGAAATGAGGGGAATGTGAGAAAGTTCACATTGTGAAATGAATAATCAGAAATTTTTATACTTTTTTGCAAAATGAAGAAGGAAAACCTAAAATAAAGTCGAATTCATTATGCAAACAGATTTGGAGGTGAGATATGGTTGGAATCGATTGAAAAAACGGCAGAAAGAATCCTTACGCATGCAGTCCGGCTCGCTGCATCAGACATCCACATCCTGCCCAGAAAAGAAGGCCCCCTCGTACAGTTCCGCATTGATAACAAACTCTGCCCGCAAGACATGATTACCCAGGACGAATCAGAAAGAATGATCTCCCATCTTAAATTTCTCGCATCAATGGATATCGGTGAAAAGAGACGCCCGCAAAGCGGCTCCATTACGATGAAGATTGATGACAAAACCATCGGCCTGCGTTTATCCACGCTTCCCGCAACTTTTTCAGAAAGCCTCGTGATCCGCTTGATCCCACAGCAGAACATCCTTCCTTTGGAACAACTGTCCCTGTTTAGCAATACCGCAAACAAGTTACTGGCGCTCCTAAAGCATTCCCACGGGATGATCATATTTACTGGTCCGACTAGACCTGTCACTGGTGATAATCCGTCTTATAATTGAAACTCATCAAATAAAGTTTATACTTTCCTTTTATTATCAATACAATCTTGCCATGGAATATTGCTAATGAATCGGGAAGGTGAGTTCAATTATGTCAGAAATTAAGCACGTGGCAATCTATTTGCGATTATCACGAGACGAAGAAAATTAAGGTATCGAAGAAATATTGGCAAGTCACAGATACACCTTAACGGAAATGTGCAAACAAAATGGCTGGTCTTACGAAATTTTTGAAGAAATAGCCTCAAGCAAGACCATTGAACAGCGTAAAGAGTTGCTGAGGTTATTAGAACGAGTAATGGAAAACAGTTTTGATGCTGTGGTAGTCATGGATACAGCCCGGCTATCAAGAGACGATTATGGTGCTGCTAAAATAAAAAGAGATTTATTTCTTACAGGAACATACATCGTTACACCTACTAAAATTTATGATCCATACAAAGATGAAGACAGTTTGCTCCTCGGAATACAAGCCCTCGTTGCATCTCAAGAGTACAAACAAATTCTTAAGAGAATGCAAAGGGGAAAGCATTTTGCCAGTAAACAAGGACAATGGACTAACGGTATTCCTCCACTTGGGTACAGCAAGAATCCCAAAACTAAGAAACTTGAGCCGAACAACCAAGCGAATCATGTAAAATTCATCTACAACTCAATCATAAATGGTAAAACGGTATCTGAAGCATATCAGGAACTTAACATGATGGGTGTTAAAACTCGTACAGGTGGCAAGTTTCATTTCAATTCAATTTTACGAATTGTAAACAATGAAGCGTATAAAGGTACGATTATTAATAATCGTATTATCGGCAAGCATGGTGAAGTAAAGCGACCTAAAGACCAGTGGATTATTGTGGAGAATGCTCATGATCCAATCATTGACGAGGAAACTTGGAAAAAAGCCAATAAGATTGTAAATACGTATTCATTCTCTAGGAAGCGAAGTGATGTTAAAACTTATCCGACTTCAAAGCTCATATACTGTGGAAACTGCGGAAAAGTACAGGGTGTTCAGATGACAAAGCTAAACAAACTGTATTTGAAAATATGCCAAGGTTGCTACAACAGGTCATATCTGTACGAACCAATCTTAAAGCATATCAAGGAACATGTAGCAACCTATCGCCAAGACGTGCTAGCGTTGATTAGTGACGTAGAAACGACAGGGAATAGCACTATACGGAATATAAAAAGAAACAGCTAGAAACCCAAATACGCAAAGCTGAAGGTGCACTTGAGAATATTGAGATACTGTTTGAGGAAAGTGAAATCAACCTAAAGCAGTATCGTGAACGCAAAGTCAATCGATATGAACAACTTGAGGAATTGAAACTCGAATTGGCACAACTGGAGATGGAAACTCCTAAAAACAAGATGGAGGGTTTATGTGAATTGAAAGAGCGGATTGATTACCTACTTGGTCATTGGCAATGTCTTGATGGAGAAGGATTAACAGATGAAGAAATCAACAGAGCTTTACATTACATCATTGAAAAAATCGAATGGACATATGGCTTTGATGGAAATGAGCCAAAATTAAATATTATTTTTAATAAATAACTAGAGCTGCATTATGTAGCTGTTTTTTATTTTGTACTCTATTAAATTTTTTTTGGTATAATGTTACAAAAAAGGTAAAGAGGGTTGTATTTTGAAAGATTTTAAATTCAACATTTGGTTTGTGATTATTACACTGATTGTAGCACTAATAGTAGTACCCATTATATTTAACTACGTATTTATGTGGGAAAGCGGTTGGTCTAGAGGTGAAACTAGTGATTGGTTTACTTTATATGGAAACATCATTGGGGGTCTTATTGGAGGTTTTTTCACATACTTGGCATTAATGTTAACATTTAAAGACCAAAATGATAGGAAAGTGTCTGAAATGAAGCCGAGGATAGATATTCCTCATCAAACTATTGAATTTAAAACTGATATAACTGATGAAGTTTTCTATCAAAGCGTCTTTATAGAGTTAAATAATATTGGTGGGTCTATAGCAAAAAACATAGAATGTACACTATCATTACCCAATTACGATCAAGTATTGAGTGAATTAGAAAAGGATAAACAGCGCTTGGGGGTAAAATTTGTAGAATCCCAAATAACTAACCTATCTAATAATGTAACGGAATCTAGGAAACATCTTATGGTACTAAAGGATAATGTTAATCTCGGTAGTTTACAAAAGAAATACGAAGCAAAGTTTATTGGCACTTGCATACCTTTGGTATTAAACCCAGAAGCCAAAAGCCATTTTAGGTTAGAGGAACGATTGAGCCAATGGATATGTTACATTGTTCAAAAAAGGTCTTATACCCCTGGCTTATTTAATGATAAACAATTATTCAATTTTGTCTTAGAAGTAAAATATTCTTCAGAGGAATATGGGGATTTTAAAGATACATTTAATTTAGAATGGACCCATAATGGAATTTGGGCAGATGAAAATGCTGACATAAAAATTAGTTATGTATTAAAAAGTGCAAAAGTAGCTTAGATGATGGAGGAAGTATTATGACGGCCTTATCATTCGGAAAGTTAGAAGACGCTTATATATTGGTTTATGAAAATGCAAAAGAACTGCTAGAAGAGTCACGCTTATTATTTGAAAATAAAAAGTATGCGAGAAGTTATACCTTAGCACAAATTGCAATCGAAGAGCTTGCAAAACTTCCAATTATTTATCAAGAAGCTACTCGTTCCTTTTTCAAAGAGTCACATGATTGGAAGCATTTCTATAAGCGTTTACGCAGTCACGAATCTAAAAACAAAATGATTTTTATGTACTTTAGAATGATACTGGATTTAACAGGAGAAGAACATCCAGATTTTGAATTTCATAAATTGGAACAAACTCTAAAATATTTTAACGATATGAAAAACGCAAGCTTGTACGCAGATATTAAAAACAATAAATTTACCAAACCTTCGATTGAAATAAAAAAGCATACAGCAAAAGAACTCCTACAATTAGTTGAAGGTATGTTTGATATCTTTGCACTTCCAGGTTTTCATATAAGAGGTGGTATGAAAAAATCCTTGGATCATGAAGGTGCAAAATTAAAGCGGGCAATGTTTAAAGAAGCTGGGTTAATTAAATAATTACGGAGGGTTTGAATTGGAATTTACATTGCTGGATAATGGCATAGACTCATTAAAAAAAAGACACAAGTTTCACTTAAAAGATTCAAAGAACTGCATCGACAAAATTCATATCACCTTCTCAAAGATGCAATTATATATCTTAATCATGGGATTGAAATATTATTAAAATACATATTGACTGAACAGCATGAATCTCTAATTTTTAAAGATGTTAAATTGTACATTGAAGCACGAAAACAATTAAAACACATGCCACCAAAGGAAAATGGATTCGGTACATATTTGGAAAAAAATAAACCGACTGTGTTTGATGTCCCTGAAAAAGCAATAGGAAACAAAAAATTAGAGACAATTACTCTCACAGAAGCGTTAAACAGGTCCATTTTAGGAGTTCGGCTAACGAGGATTTTATTCAGATAATAAAAGATCCTAGCAGGAAAGATTATAATTATGCATGTAACGAGATAAGAAAACAATGCACATTAATATTATCCAAATACATAGAGTTTAAAGAATACAATGGACAATATGAATATAATGAAGAAGAAGAGTTAATAATCAAGGAAATAAATAGTGCAATTAAATTAATTGAAAATAATCCTTTTAAATTAATGAAAACTGAAGAAACCGATTTCAGTGATGAGTTAAGAAATCTCCTCGAATCAAGCTTAAAACATTATAATATTGTCATTGAAAGAGAGAGACCTGGTGGATTCGCTAATGTCAAACAAGGTGAAATAGACTTATATATCTCCAACTATAAAAATGACATAAAGAATGTAATAGCTGTTGGAGAAGTAAAAAAATGGGGGAAATATAATTCCCAACTTAAGCAATTATTAGGTTATATGATCTATGGCTCAAATTTTGGATTTACAATTATTCTTAATAGGGATATTTCATTCTCAAGTTTAAAAGAAAAGATGAAGAAAATCATTGATGAGTTAGAAGTTGTTCATAAGGGTGAAGCCAAATTTAAAACCAAACATTTTGGTGAACTGGAGGATTTTAACAATACCTTTGTTTCATCTCATGTAGATCCAGATAATGATAAAGAATTTAGAATTTATCACATTATTGTAAATGTAAATAAAGAAGGGCATCTGGAAGCAGCAAAGCAAGCAAGAAGTTAACTAAATAAGTTTCTTAATAATAAAGATGAGAATGTTTGAATTCTCATCTTTTTGCATAGGAGGATCATTTTTCCCTTATCAATCATATTAACTAGATGCTTATAAAGATACATAATGAGTTGATAGATTATCATAAAAAAATAATTAAATCATGGTATGATAATTTGGACAAAATGTATTGAATACGCCTTAACTTATCATGAAGAAGTCTATCCTTTCAGATTGGCATATGACGGCAATTATGAATTTAATAAACATTACTATAAACACGTTGGAGAATTGAAATCGACAGGTGAAGAACTGTACTGTGCAAAAGTAATCGATTCTTTATCCGAAGTTAAACATTGGGTTAGAAACCTTGAACATGATCCAAGTAGAAGTTTTTGGTTACAAAGATCTAACGGAAAGTTTTATCCAGACTTTGTTGCTGAACTAAATGATGGTCGTATCCTAGTTGTTGAGTACAAAGGTGCAATCTATGCAAGCGACCCAGACGAGAAAGAGAAAAAAGCAATTGGTGAACTTTGGACAGAAAGAAGCAACGGAAAATGTCTTTTCTATTGGGCAATGGAAGATAACGTTGATAACTTAAAGGATTTCATTCTTAACAATTAAATTTATAAAGTGAACCGCTTGTCAATTGATAAGCGGTTATTTGCGTCATAAAGCATTTATGTATAGTATAGAAGTTTTTGTAAGAGTGGATTGTAATGAAGTAGAAAGTAAAAAACTTAAATCAAATTTAAGTTGAGATAAGAAGGAAACCATCTTTATAAAACAAAGGACAAATAGCATTAACTATTTGTCCTTTGTTTTTATTGATATAGACCTGTAGTGTATTGATAACGTACTTTAAACAGAGGATCTAGTTTGTATTGGAATGTTGTTGCAGCTCGTCCACTATTAGTAAGTTGTTGAATAACTTCTTGAATTTCGGCACCATTTTCATCGATTCCTTTAGTTTCGTTTTGATCGACTTGAGTACCGAATGGAGTTAACACAGTAAGCTTAACTTCACTCCCCGCTTGCATTTGAGTGCCATCAAATGGTAGGCGAATTTGAAATTCATACAAGTCTTGTCCCATAGGAAAGATCTTGTAATCGTAACGAACTTCATATACGAATTTGCCATTTATTTCAGCAACCTTGGTTAGTGGTACAACTTTTAATGCAGATCGAAGCAGAATACGTGCAACATCACTTTCAGTTCCTGTAGTATCACCTGCACGAGAAGCATCTAAAACATCTTCTGTTCCAGCAAGTAATTCGGTTTCGCGATAAGGTGTAACCGTCAAGTTGTTTTGAACACTTTTTGCTAATTAATTTTGAACACTTTTCTCTCCAAAAATGGTAGTTCTGTGTTTAATTCTATAACTATCCCCATTTAATCTGATTACTTCTACTCGCTG
>NZ_CAKKNA010000013.1 GCF_918741275.1 Bacillus sp. CECT 9360 | reverse complement strand
CTATATAATTAATGATTTAATGATTTAATTTTGGCTCATTCATGTGAAACCAGAGTTTCACATGAATGAGCCAAAGCTGAAAGGTTGCTCCAACAGGATAGGCCGAGAGAAAGCTCGCTTTCTCCCCGGCCTATCCTGTTGGAGCTTAAATGAGCCAAAAATTTATTAATGCGTAATCTTCAGTTCAACTTATATAGCATGATATATCGGCTTATAAAAAATCATACACGTTTCTGCCGATAAGCAAAAAGATAAAGAACTCAGGATGTGTATGATTTATTTAAATACCCTGCTCATTCCGGCTTCAATATCACTTGCCTGGAATACAAGCTTTGCCCCGTCCTGAATTAATAAGTGGCAGCCTAAAGAAAGCTCACTTGTCACATTTCCAGGCAGCGCGAATATATCTCTTCCATGCTCAAGGGCATATTCGGCCGTAATTAACGAGCCGCTGTTCCGCTTTGCTTCTATTATAAACACACCTTGCGACAGTCCGCTGATAATTCGGTTTCGCATCGGAAACATCCATGGCTCCGGACGCCTTCCCGGGGGAACCTCTGAAAGCAACAATCCTTTTTTCATAATCTCGAGCGTTAAAGGGAGGTTTTCCTTTGGATACATGTGAAAAAGTCCTCCGCCTAACACTCCAATTGTCTTTCCTTTTTCCTTTAAGGAAATTTCATGTGAAAGGGCGTCAATTCCGGCAGCCGCTCCACTGATGATAACATATCCTTTGTGAATAAGCGGAGGCAGAATCAAATTCAACGCCTCTTTTCCGTACGTTGAAGGCTTTCTTGATCCTACGACACCTAAAGCAGGACTTTCTCTCAATAAAGTTCTTTGTCCTTTTAAATAAAGCACCCAGGGCGGATCGAATATTTGCTTTAATAAAAAGGGATAATCCTCATCCATGATCGTCATACATTCAATTTTGTTTTCAGAGTATTGTTTGGTTAGTGAAAACATATCAAGCGAGTGGAGGTCTTTGAAAAACAGCTGTAGTTTTGAAGAGGTCAGAGGGAGAATTTCCTGCCATGTATTCAATGGCCAATTATAGAGATTTTTAAGCGAAGGATCGTGAGCCAGAACCTTACGGATTGATTTCCAGCCAATACCACGGCAGTGATGCAAATGAATTAACTTTTCTCTTACGTTCAAAAAGAGATCACTCCTTTTTGGGGATTTTTTTGCGAGGAATTGTAAAAATTCAATACAGAAATCGCCCCTCAACAAAAAATGAGGGGCGATCATTGCAAAATTAATGGGTCTTACACTTGTCGTATAGACCTTTTTCTTTAAGGACAGAAATTAAGGTTTCTCCCATTACAGATGGAGTCTCAGCCACTTTAATGTCACATTCGTTCATGACACGGATTTTTTCGTCAGCTGTCCCTTTGCCCCCGGAAATAATCGCACCGGCATGGCCCATGCGCTTTCCAGGAGGTGCAGTGCGTCCGCCGATAAAGCCGACAACAGGCTTTGTCATGTTAGCCTTCACCCACTGTGCTGCTTCTTCTTCAGCGGTTCCGCCGATTTCACCGATCATGATCACTGCATATGTTTCAGGGTCTTCATTGAATGCCTTTAATACATCAATGAAGTCTGTTCCGTTTACAGGGTCTCCCCCGATCCCAACAGCTGTAGACTGTCCAATTCCAGCCTGTGTTAATTGGTGGACGGCTTCATATGTCAATGTTCCTGAACGGGAAACGACGCCTACATGCCCTTTTGTATGGATATAGCCAGGCATGATGCCGATTTTACACTCATCCGGTGTGATAACACCCGGGCAGTTTGGTCCGACAAGACGCGTTTTTTTGCCTTCCATATAGCGCTTGACTTTTACCATGTCAAGAACTGGTATATGTTCTGTAATACAAATGGCAATATCCAGCTCGGCATCTACAGCCTCGAGTATTGCATCAGCCGCAAAAGGGGCCGGGACATAGATAACTGAAGCAGTAGCACCAGTCGCTTCTTTTGCCTGGCTGACTGTATTGTATACAGGTACGCCTTCTGCTTCTGTACCGCCCTTGCCTGGAGTTACACCAGCAACAATTTTTGTACCGTATTCAAGCATTTGTTTTGTATGAAATAAAGCCGTTGAACCAGTGATACCTTGAACAATGACTTTTGTATCTTTATTAATAAATACGCTCATTTTGGTCCCCCCTGCCTATTATCCTACAAGCTCTACGATTTTTTGTGCACCGTCTGCCATAGATTCAGCAGGCGTAATGTTTAAACCTGATTCTTTTAAGATTTTCTTACCAAGATCGACGTTTGTCCCTTCAAGACGGACAACAAGCGGCACTTGCAAGCCAAGTTGTTTCGCAGCTTCCACTACCCCTTCAGCGATTACATCACACTTCATAATACCGCCGAAGATATTAACGAAGATGCCTTTAACTTTTGTATCAGAAAGGATAATTTTAAATGCTTCCGTAACCTTTTCAGCTGTGGCACCGCCCCCAACATCAAGGAAGTTTGCCGGATCTCCGCTGTAGTGCTTGATGATGTCCATCGTCGCCATCGCAAGTCCCGCACCATTAACCATACAGCCAATATTTCCATCTAGGGAAATATAGCTTAAGTCATATTTGGAAGCTTCGATTTCCTTTGGATCTTCTTCATCAAGATCACGGTATTCTAAAATGTCTTTATGGCGGTATAGAGCGTTGGAATCGAAGTTCAACTTCGCATCCAATGCCATGACATCACCATCACCTGTTACGACAAGCGGATTAATTTCTGCAATGGAGCAATCTTTTTCAACGAAAGCTGTATAGAGTCCGTTCATAAATTTAACGGCTTTATTAACAAGTTCTTTCGGGATATTAATGTTAAATGCTATTCTTCTAGCCTGGTAGCCTGTAAGGCCGACAACCGGATCGATTACTTCTTTGAAGATTTTTTCCGGTGTCTTTTCGGCTACCTCTTCGATCTCGGTACCGCCTTCTTCAGAAGCCATCAGGACAACTGAGGAAGTAGCGCGGTCCAATACTAGACCAATATAATACTCTTTCTTGATGTCGCAGCCTTCTTCGATCAGTAAGCGCTTTACTTCTTTGCCAACTGGTCCTGTTTGGTGCGTAACAAGCGTTTTCCCCAGAATTTCCTGTGCATATGTACGTGCTTCGTCAAGATTTTTCGCAACTTTAACACCGCCGGCCTTGCCGCGTCCGCCCGCATGGATTTGCGCCTTAACGACTACAACCTGTGAACCCAATTCCTTGGCAGCTTCCACTGCTTCATCAACAGTAAATGCCACACGGCCATTCGGAACGGATACCCCGTATTTTCTGAGGATTTCTTTCCCCTGATACTCATGGATATTCATTTCCCATCCTCCTTGTCGACTATGCGATTTTTGAGAAAATGAGTGTATTTTCAGACACATTAAGTCCTGGTACACCATTTTTCCAGTCCAGGCATCAAATAATTGCTAAATGATGTCGGAAATTATTTATTCGACTGCTTTTTAATTGTATAAAAAGTAAAATTGCTTGTCTACTATAACCTCTTAAATTAATAGAACTTATTTAATTTTTCTACTATTCTTCTGCAAGCGGTTTATTTTTATGTTAATATAATTATTTGCCTTGCTATTATAATTGATTTTGAAGTGTCCCTTTAAGAGAATTCATGCAATTAATTTCCTAACATACCAAATCAGAACATTATATTTCGATCAGTCTGAAGTTTGTACCTCCATTGATAAATGGAAGCAGTGGCACATCTTCATCGATCACTTTCCCGACCACGTTTACCTTTTCATCCTGCTCCAAATCCTTAAGCGCAATCTGCAATTCCCCCTGATATCTTCCGTACTTATTATTATCGATGGTAATGCAGCCTTTTGATCGGGCTACCGTGTTTACGTTCTCAAATGTATTGCCTGTCACTTGCGCCATGCCCCTTGATGTTTCTGATCGGATAACGTCCCTAGCCTGGTCCCATCTGTTTCGATGCTCGGCCTGGAGCGTCCGATTCGTTGCTTCATCGGTTTGATTTTTTTTGTACCTGATTGGAATGAACCCTTTTTGGTAGGATGAAAACTGCGACAAAGTTTCATTATTTACAGACAGGTCACCAATAAGGACTTTATCAATGTGGCAATTGTTTTGCAGGTCTAATGCCGCATGGAACGGGGATATATGCCTATGGTCCTCGAGTGTTGGCAGCCCCTGAAAAAGCGGACCCCGTAAATCCTTGTCCCCCGGGATGAAGGCCATCACGGTGAATCCTCTTTCCTTCAGCCATATATTTCTCTGGATGAATCTTTCTCTATCGAGTCCTGTTTCCGGACGCGGATAAAAGTTATGCCATGCTTCTGTTTGGGAGAGATCAATGTTATGTTCCTCCAATTCTATTAATAATGCTTGATTGATCGTACTGGCATTCAGCGAAATTTTCATTTTTCTTGATAATTCTGCCATCACCTTTGGAGGAATGCCGTAATCCATCCGCAATCCCGTTACGCCGAGCGAACGGATCTCCGGAATTTTTTCATACGTATAGCCTAGGTTTTTCAGAGTGGCGGGCGAAATATCGGCCATCAATTCCATTTCGTTTTCTCTCGCCTGCTCACCTAAAGCCTCCAATAATACCTTATCCTGTTCTGAAACATCTTCCGGGATATGGAGTGAGGTAAAAATCGACCTGAATCCTGCGCAGGACATATCTTTTATATAATCCCCCTGTGACGAATGGTTGAGCTTTCCTAGATAAACAGATATACCAAGCAAATTAAACACCCTTTCTATTATTCTCCTAAAATGGAAAAGGAGAGAATTTCTTCTCTCCTTCGTCCATTATTTCATATTATCTGCCATTTCCTCTTTAAATCCAAACAAATAAGTGAACAGAAACCCAAAGGTATAAGCAACAACCAGCCCAAGAAAATAAAGGATATACTTATTGTCTGCGATCAAAGGAATAAGCGTCAATCCGGATACCCCGATTCCTTCGGAGGCAGTCTTTGCAAATGCCTGGAAGGCTCCGCCCATGGCCCCGCCAAGACAGGCAGTGATAAATGGGCGTCCGAGCGGAAGCGTTACTCCATATAGCAAGGGTTCCCCGATTCCTAAAAACCCGACCGGCAAGGCCCCTTTTATGACATTTTTTATTTTCTTATTTTTCGTTTTAACATAAACGGCGATCGATGCGCCAACTTGGCCCGCTCCGGCCATGGCAAGAATCGTAAGAAGCGGGGTTACACCTGTCGTGGTTATGAACTCCAGATGGATCGGCGTTAACCCGTGATGGAGACCGACCATAACCAGCGGGAGGAATGTTCCGGCCAAGACCGCTCCTGCAACCACTCCACCGACATCGAGGATTGCGTTGATTCCGGTTGTGATTCCTTCAGACAAATATCCGCCAACCGGCTGGATCACTATCAGTGTTAAGATACCAACAAATAATACCGTGATTAATGGAGTGAAAATGATATCGACAGCATTGGGCACAAATTTTCGGACTCGCTTTTCCGTTACGGCCATCAGCCATGCTGCGAAAATAACCGCAAACAATCCGCCCCGGCCCGGCACCAATGCTTCTCCAAACAATGTTACTGTCGCCAGTGCAGGATTAAAAACAAAGATACCGGCAATGGCACCAAGGGCAGGTGTCCCTCCAAATTCCTTCGCGGTGTTCCAGCCAACGAGCACACCTAAGTAGGCAAAAATCCCGCCACCCATAAATAACAAAAGCTGTAACCAAGTTGTTTTCTCATCAACACCGGCATTTTTAGCAAAATTCGCTACCCCGTTGATGATACCTGAAGCAACCAGGGCCGGAATTAACGGGATGAAGATATTTCCGACCTTGCGGAGCAGATTTTTGAAAGGTTTGTTATTTTTCGCCTTGATTTCATTCCGCTGCCTTGTGGCTATATCTCCATCATCGGCTACCTCCCCGACTGGAAGTCCGGTCAGCTTGCTCATTTCAGCTGCTACCTTTGTCACCAACCCTGGGCCGATAACGATTTGAAGTGTTTCATCGTCTATGACACCCATCACACCGTCAATGGCCTTGATTTCTGAAATATTTGCTTGATCACCATTTTTTAATTGAAGGCGCAGCCGGGTCATACAATGGGTAACACGCCCGATGTTAGAAATCCCGCCGACTTTTTCACTGATTTCTTTTGCCAAACGCTCTTCCTTTTTCATATTTCTCCCCCGCTTTCTTATATCTAAAGCTTATAATGCCTTTCTGACAAATCCTTCTGAATGTTTCAGGCGGTTTCGCGCTTCTTCTGCCGAACAATTAGTCAGGATCATGACGATAGCAGTTTTAACATCCCCGTTTGCGTCCCGGTAAAAAATCTCGGCTGTTTTCTCATCTGTTTCGGCCGCCTGCATGATAATTCTTTTCGAACGTTCCACAAGCTTCAGGTTGGTTGGCTGTACATCCACCATTAAGTTTTTATACACCTTGCCAATGCCGATCATCGTCGCTGTTGAAATCATGTTCAGCACCAATTTTTGGGCGGTGCCCGCCTTTAAACGTGTAGATCCTGTCAAGATTTCGCTGCCGGTTTCGATTTCAAGCGCGATTTCTGCATATTTGCTGATTTCAGCATCTTTATTGCAGGCGATGCTACCGTTAAACGCTCCTTGCTCTTTAGCAAATTTCAGCCCACCAATCACATAGGGAGTTCTCCCGCTGGCGGCAATTCCAATGACGATGTCGTTCTTATTCAGATTGATTTCTGCAAGATCTGACGCCGCTAATTCCTCTGAATCTTCCGCACCTTCGACCGCAGCCATGAATGCCTTATTCCCTCCGGCAAGGAGACCTTTCACCATTTCAGGGGAAGTCCCAAAAGTAGGCACACATTCCACTGCATCCAGTATTCCTAACCTGCCGCTCGTGCCTGCGCCCAAATAGATCATTCTTCCCCCGCTTTTCAGGGATTGGATGGCCAGTTTTACCAGCTTTTCAATCTGGCTTAATTCCTTTTGAATGGCACGCGGCACCGTTTGGTCTTCTTCATTCATGACCCGCAGAATTTCCTCCGTGCTCATTTCATCTAAATTCATTGTTCGATCATTTCGGTTTTCAGTTGTTAGTTTCTCCAGCACGCAATCACCTCAAAGTACACACAAATTATGAAATGGGCCATTTCATGTATTGATTACGCTTTCATTATAGCGAAATAGAAATTTAAAATCAATATATATATTAATATATATGAATTTAAATTTCATATATACCAAAAAAAAATCTCTCTTTTTAGCTTTTTTTCTTCTTTGTTACCTGTTCTCTCGACTTGTTAAAGGAGCCTAAAACACCTTCCCCCATCTGATGGAAGATGCTTAAATAAAGGGCATCAATGATATTTAATTGAGCCATTCTCGAAGCAATACTGCCGATACGATGTTCTTCTTCGACATCAGGAATGCATAGCTTTAGGTCGGCTGCCTTATAGAGCGGCGATTTTTTCAAAGCAGTCAAAGCAATTACCGTGACTTTCTGTTCCTTCGCAAACGCGGCCAGCTCTAAAACTTCCTTTGTTTTTCCGGAAGTACTGATCAGCATCAAGGCATCTCCCTGCTTCATTACCGACAGTAGTGAAACGGCATAATGAAAATCAGCGGATACAGTGGCATTAAGTCCGAGTTTCATAAGTTTATATTGCGCGTCAATGGCCGGAGCATATGAGCCGCCTACACCGAATAATGCAATTTTTCCCGCTGACTTTATGTTTTTTACCGACAGTTCAAATTCCTTTTTATCTAACGTATTTAAAGAGAGTTCGATGGCTGACTTATTGAAATAAGTAACTTTATGAAAAAGGCTTGATGGAGTATCCTTCGACTGCAAAAGCGAAAAATCATTTATGTTTTCCTCTGAGACAGTATTTTCTTTTGCAAGCACAACTTTAAGCATTTTAAAGCTGCCGACGCCAATTGTCTTGCAGAAGCGGACAATGCTTGCTTCGCTCGCTTCGGCTTGCCTTGCCAGTTCCTTGGTCGTCATTGTCGGAATAAAATTAGGATGATCCAATATATACAATGCAACTTTTTTTTCAGCATCCGTAAATTGCGAAATATTATTTTTGATTTTTGTCAGAATTCGTAATTCATTCACGCGCCAAGCCCCTTTTATTTTTTGATAAAATTTTTATTATCTGCTTTTTTATTTTATCCTTTTCAGGCAGTCTCAACCTATACATGGGAGAATCCCCCTGTTACTCAGGGTGATTCTTCATTCCTTTATCTATTTTATAGATAAAGGCAAACACCTCAGCAACCACCTGATACAATTCCTCAGGGATGGTCTCGCTAATATCAAGTTTGCTGAGAAATTCAGCCAGGGATGGATCCTCCATGACCGGAATATCATGCTTATTAGCTGCTTCGAGAATATTATCCGCCACCTTGCCTTTGCCTTTTGCAATGACCTTAGGCGCAGAATTCTTTTCGCTGTCATATCTAAGTGCGATCGCTTCTTTTCGTTTATTTGCTTTCATATTCTGATATCGACCCCACTATAAGGTTTACTGCCCGCAGATATGTTTTGTTTTTGGCTTATTTGCTTTGCTTCACCTTCAAAAACAAGACTCGATAGCCTGTAATTCATATCCCCAAGATTGTTTTTGAGTGATTCCGTCAAAGGACGGGAAAGCTGCTCCAGTTTTTCGAAATGCTCGTTTATCACGCTGATCTTCAAGATTCTGTTTTGAATCTGCATATCGATCACTGTTTCCCGCATTTGCTCGAGATCCAGATAGAATAATACCCGGCAATAATCCGGATCAATCGCCCCACTGCTTTTTTTTCTTCCGCTCCATTGTAATGTCAAATCTGTTTGAAAGCCGGAAAGGTTCAGCGGGAGTTGCATAAAAATATTTTGGAGCGGCCCGTTGTCCTGAGACAACAACTGTTGCGCCGTTATCCGGTTCAAAACCTGTTCTGCAGCATCCTTAATCGGTGGATGCTGAGTTTCGACAAGCAGCTTCATGAGCAGCGGCTTTAGCGTGGCCAGCTCCTCGGTCGATGCCTTCGTCTCCATCCCTCTTCCGTTCGCTAAAGAATGCTCCATGTTCAGCCCGAGCAGCTTTACGATATCTTTCACAAATTCTGAGGTTGGAGCACCCTTCGTGAAATCAATAGGTCTTTCTGCCGCGGCGATGATTTGTTTTAATAATCTTCTTTCCACTGGTTCAAGCTCGACTGTTTGCTGAGCTGCTTCCAATTCTACATGAATCATTTCCGCAAGTCGTCCACGCGCCTGTTCCGGTTTATAGTGGCTGCCGTTCACTGCTGAAAAAAGGATGTCCTTATTGATTGGCTTTTGTTCCGTGATACGTTCTTCTCCGTTGCTGACTAAAAGTGTTAGCAGAAGCTTTTTGGTAAGCTGCACCACTTCATTTCCCCTTAAAAGAGGGGAATCTGGCCTATCGAGCTTGCTTAAGGATTCAGTTCCTCGCTTCACCGCTAATTCAACATTTACTTTCCCCGACTGGCTTAGCAGCTGGTTAAATAGCGTCAAAAGCTTTTCGGCTTCTGGAGCGGCTCCCTTTTGTTTTGCGACGGCATATTGCAGGATAAGCGACAGGCTCTCTTTAAGGACGGGCGGCAATTGACTTTTATCGTTTTGAGAAGCCAGGATTATTCTTTCGATAAACTCTCCCTCATTGATGCTTTGAGGGATAAAGCCTGCTTTCTGAAGAATCGTATAAGCGGATTTTTGCGTTTCCAAAGGTGTTTTTAGATCAAGCCAACTTGCAAGCAATTTATCAAGCGCATTCGAAGCGTTCTGATTTTGTTTTGGAACAATCACTTTTTCTAGGAGACCTTTTACCTGTTGTAAAATTTCCGTATCAGTGCCCTCGATATGGCGGCTAATTTGTTGATGCAGCTTCGTTAAATCGGAAGAAAGCGATTCAGCCTTCCCTAATGATTGTAAGGCAGCGAAGACATCATTCGTAAAAGGAAGGTTCATTGCATGCATCGTCTTAATATTGGCAAGAGTGCCTCCGGTGTTAGCCGATGTTTTGAGCCACCGCAAAGACAATTCAAAGTTCTCTTTCGTAACCGGCAGCTGATTTTTCAATAGAAACCTTGCCAGTTCGAGCGATTCCTTCCCTTGAGGCACGGCTAAGTGAGCCACCAGCTGTTCTGCGGCCCCTTTTAGCCCGATATTTTCAAAACCTGGAGCGGGATTCAGCAACTTTAAATGCAGCTTTCCTTCCCCCGGTTGTACCTGCAGCCAGTATCTTTCACCAACTTTAAGCGGAGCATCGAGAACGGCCATGATTTTTTGGTTTCCGATTTGGACCTCCGCGGTCTGATTCGGATAGATTTTATTTATTTTCCCGAGAATAATCTGGCCAGTTTGGAGCCCGGCCGGTTGCGGTTGCATATTTTGAGTTAGCGGCTGTTGTATCAGATTTACTGGCTGCATGCTTTCACTTCCTTTCATGCATCTTTTTATTCTCCGTCCACTTCCCTGACTGGAGAAAAACTTCTCCTATGCCATGGTGTCGCTCCATATGTATGTAAGGCTTCCAAATGTTTCGCGGTTCCGTAACCCATATTGTTTTCGAAATCGTAACGCGGGTGCTTTTTAGCATACTCCCGCATCATTCCGTCCCTTGTCACTTTCGCGATAATCGAAGCGGCAGCGATTGAAATACTCTTTGCATCCCCTTTAATGATTGAAAGCTGAGGCATCGGGACGACAAGCTCCATCGCATCTATCAGCAAATGGTCCGGTGTTACGACAAGGTCCGCTATCGCCGCAAGCATCGCTTTTTTGGTTGATTCATATATGTTCCAGCGGTCAATTTCTTCACTATGCAAAATTCCGATACCAGTCGAAACGGCTTCCTTCATGATGATTTCGTAAAAAATCTCGCGCCTGGCCTCAGGGATTTTCTTTGAATCGTTCAACCCTTCCAGATAAAAGCCTTCCGGTAAAATTACCGCACTGGCAACGACTGGTCCTGCCAGCGGCCCTCGTCCCACCTCGTCAATACCCGCAATGGATTGAAATCCCTGACTCCGCAGTGATTGTTCATAATTCGACATCTGTTCGAAATGCTTCTGCGCATTCATTTGCTTTTCATAGTCGCGATTCCACTTGCTTACAAGATTGATAACTCCTATTCTCGTATCCGCTTTGCATTCCGCCAAAAAAGGATCGGCGGGATCGCTGATTTCTCTAAGGGTCCGCTCTATTTCTTTTATATTTTTTGTCTGTTTCATTTCAGCTCACCATCTTCATTACTTTTATCGGTTAGTCTTTCAAAATTTTCATAAAAAAAGCAGGACTAAAGCTCCGGATAAAATGCCAAACTCTCGCATTGTTTTATCAATAAGCTCCAGTACCCGCATTTGCTATTCTGACCCTGCAACATCGTTCGGTGTTTCAAATGATAAAGGCCCAAATTTCTCAGACCGGATTTCCCTGACGACCAGTTCAGCCGTTTTATCATAGTCGACCATTCCGCCGCCCATTAAACAGCCTCTAAACGATCCAATCTTATCAAAAAGCTCCACTGTTTCCTCCGGGATCTCATCAAGGTTGTACCGTTTCTTTAATCGCTCCGGGTACTCTTTCTCGAGATATCTCAACCCGTAAAGAGAAATATCGTGGAGGTTCAACAACGTATCTTTAATCGCGCCGGTCAGCGCCAGCTTCGTTCCGACTTCCTGATCCTCAAATTTAGGCCAGAGGATCCCCGGGGTA
Organism: Bacillus sp. CECT 9360; assembly: GCF_918741275.1. Taxonomy (GTDB): domain Bacteria; phylum Bacillota; class Bacilli; order Bacillales; family DSM-1321; genus Peribacillus. The sequence continues at coordinate 94,975 of NZ_CAKKNA010000013.1, read as the reverse complement.
TCCAAAAGCTCAAGCTCTTTGCCAACCTTAATCCACTGCTGTGCTTTTGTCACACCGGGAGTATTCCCGGTTTTGGCAATATTTCTTTTGGCCAGCCGGTTTATCAGCGTCGATTTCCCGGCATTTGGAATCCCGACAATCATCGCCCGGATGGCCCTCGGGTTGATTCCTTTAGCCCTCATGCGGTCAAATTTCTCTTTCAGCAATTCCTTGGAAGCTGCCGTAATTTTATTCAAACCGTCGCCTGCCTGGGAGTTAATCGCAATCGCCATTTTCCCCTGGCCTTTATAATAATCAAGCCACTGCTTCGTTTTCGCCGGATCAGCCATGTCCGATTTATTCAGTAAAATAATTCGCGGTTTATGCTGGATGATTTCATCAATCATCGGATTTCGCGATGCTAAAGGAATCCGTGCATCGACGAGCTCATAGACTATATCAATGAGCTTTAGCTTCTCAGTTACTTGTCTTCTCGCTTTGGCCATATGGCCCGGAAACCACTGTATTGTCAATGGGGTTCACCTTTCTTGCTCTTCTATTTTACCATCCGGAAATCATCAATCGGCCAATAGACCATGTCGGTTTCACCCAGTACGTCTTCCATCTTTACTGCGCCGATATGGCGGCTGTCCTTGCTGAAGCGCCGGTTATCACCCATTACAAACAGGGTGCCTTCCGGTACCGTATCGCGACCGATATAGTCCTCTAACGTAAATGGTTCGGTCAGCGGCCCGTCTATGACCTGCTTTTTGGATTCATCAAGATATGGTTCTTCATAAGCCTTGCCGTTCACATACAATGTATCGTCTTTATACTCGATCCGGTCGCCTGGCAAACCGATTACGCGCTTTATGTAATCCTTTTTTTCGGGAGCATGGAATACGATAATATCAAAACGGTCAGGTTCTCCAAAAGTATAACCGATTTTATTGACAATCATACGATCCTGGTCGTGCAGTGTCGGCATCATCGATAAGCCTTCAACTACGATCGGGGCGAATAAGAAATACCTGATGACCACCGCTAAAAGCACGGCAATGATCAGCGCCTTCGTCCATTCCCAAATCTCGTTTTTCTTCTTCGCCATTTTCATCACCCTTAATGAAAGAATAATAACATCTTACAATTTAATTTTACAAATAGGAAGGAAAATAAACCTATCCAGATAATTCAGAATAAATCTTCCATTAACAGTTCCCTCAGAAACAGCATTAAAAAAGGAGCCTGATGAACAAGCTCCTTTTTTTAAGAAAATTACTTTATTAGCGGCGGATCTCTTTGATACGAGCTTTCTTACCGCGTAGTTCACGAAGATAGTACAGTTTGGCACGACGTACTTTACCGTGACGTATTATTTCGAGGTTGGCGATTTTTGGTGTGTGCACAGGGAATGTACGCTCGACTCCGACACCGTAAGAAATCTTACGGACAGTGAAAGTTTCGCTGATCCCGCCACCACGACGCTTGATTACAACACCTTCGTAAACCTGAATACGTTCACGCGTACCCTCGACAACTTTTACGTGTACACGTACAGTGTCACCAGGACGGTATGAAGGAAGGTCAGTGCGAAGCTGTTCTTTAGTAATGTCATGAATAAGTTGTTGCATAGTTTTCTACTCCTCCCGGATGCTCTTACACATTAGCCTTTGCAGCGGAACATCGTTATAAGACTTAAGCGTTTGGACCCAAGTCACGAAAATCATCATACCATATATGGCGGGCTATTGCAATATGGTCAACCCTCTTTTTTTAACTCTTCTAGCAATTTCTTTTCGATATCGCTTAGTTGATAATCTTTAAGTAAATCCGGACGTCTCGTCCATGTCCGCCGCAAGGATTCCTTCATCCGCCACTCTTCAATTTTCTTATGATTCCCTGATACAAGCGTATCAGGCACCTTCATCCCGCGAAAATCAGCCGGACGGGTGTAGTGCGGATGCTCAAGCAGGCCAGACGAATAGGAATCAAGCACAGGAGAATCTTCGTTACCTAACACGCCGGGAAGCAGTCTGACAACGCTGTCGATAATCACCATGGCCCCTAGCTCCCCACCGGTAAGCACATAATCGCCAATCGATATTTCATCGGTAACGAGATGCTCCCTAATTCTTTCATCATAGCCTTCATAGTGGCCGCATACGAAAATCAAGTGTTCCTCTTTAGCCAACTCTTCCGCTTTTCTTTGGCTGTATTGCTCCCCCTGAGGGCATAAGAGGATAATCCGTGGCTTTTGCACAGCTTCTTCCTTTAAGGATGATACCGCATCAAAAATCGGCTGCGGCTTCAAAACCATCCCCGCTCCGCCCCCATATGGATAATCGTCGACCGTTGCGTGCTTGTTGTCCGCAAAATCGCGGAAATTGGTCACCTTATACGTCACAGCTTCCTTCTCGGCCGCTTTTTTTAAAATGGATGAGCCAAGGACACCTTCGAACATTTCCGGAAAGATAGACAGAATATCAATCTTCATCAGTCAAGCAGTCCTTCCATCGGAACAATGGTGATCTTTTTCGAGTTAATATCTATCTCTGAAACGATATCATCAATATAGGGAATCAAGATATCTTTTCCACCTTTTCCCTTAACGACCCAGACATCGTTAGCACCCGGCGTTAATATCTCCATTATCTTTCCTATCTCCACATCCTCATCGGTGAAAATCGTACAGCCGATGATTTCATGGAAATAGAATTCTCCTTCATCCAGCTCTCCCAGCTGAGATTCCGGAACCTTCAATATCCCGCCTTTGAGCGATTCTGATAAATTGACATTGGTGTAATCTTCAAATGTTAATAAATCGAAATTCTTATGGGTGCGGTGAGACATTATTTTTAAGGCAATGGGCTTGTTTTCATTTTCCTTAAAAAGATATAGCGTATTGCCTGGTTTATATCGTTCCTCCTGGAAATCCGTTCTTGAAATAACCCGGATTTCCCCCATGATTCCATGCGTATTAACAATTTTACCGACATTAAACCATTTTTCCATTCTCTCACCTCTAACGGATTTCTGAAACGATTCCATCTTTGACTACGATGGTCTTCGTTTGGATGAGTTCATCCCAATTGGCGCCGATTTCAACATCGACAATACTTTCAACTTCTCTCTCCTTTAACTCGCTGCCAACTGGCAGGATGTCTAATTGCTCAATTTGGAAATCGAGAAGTTTTATTTTTTCCTGTCTGCTGTTGATTTCTTTTTCAAAATGGGCGCGAAGGCTGGCTGGTTGGAACTTTTTCGTCTTCTCGAGCTTCTTTAATTCAAAACGCAGCTGGTCGCCTTCTTTTTGCAGTTGTGCTTTCTTTGACTTATATTTCTCAAGGAGCTGATTCTTGCTGGAGTCGGTCAATACTTGATTGACAATTACATTCTGGAGAATTTTCATTCCAGCGCCTCCTTTAACTTAGGTACGTAATGTCTATGTATATTAACTTAGAATTTCCTGATATCAGAATCCTACTCAAGTTTCTTTCTATTAGACACCGGTGATACACTTTTTTATGATATTGGCTCTGTTATAAAGGATTGTTGATCAATAGAGATATTTAACATAGCTGTATATTAAAAAAGGAAGGGTGTTAGCCCCTCCCTTATTCGGAAATTTCCAAATAGATTTTCTTATGCTGTGAAGATCCTGCTGCATAGACCACAGTCCGAATCGCCTTAGCAACGCGCCCTTGTTTTCCGATAACTTTCCCCATATCATCCTTGCTTACAGAAAGGATGAAGGTGATTTTGTCATCTTCCTCCCTAGAAGTCACTCGGACTTCTTCGGGATGATCCACAAGTGCAGAAACAATCGTTTCGATTAATTCTTTCATTGATAATGGTCGATTACTTGCTTAGTTTAGCATTGTGGAATTTTTCCATAATGCCTTCTTTTGAGAATAAGTTACGAACTGTGTCAGATGGCTTTGCACCGTCTTGCATCCATTTTAAAACAAGTTCTTCGTTGATTTCAACTTTAGCCGGTTGAGTAATAGGGTTGTATGTTCCAACCACTTCAATGTAACGACCGTCACGCGGTGAACGGGAATCTGCAACTACGATACGATAGAAAGGAGATTTTTTAGCTCCCATACGTTTTAAGCGAATTTTTACTGCCATAATAAACAAGCACCTCCGAATAGTTTTACACAAGATAGTATAATATCAAATGTCATTTGTGTTGTAAAGGTTTTTTTCTTAACAGTTACATGAATGGGAATTTTAAACCGCCTTTTTTCTTCCCTTTTTGCATGTTTGTGACTTGCTTCATCATTTTTTTCATGTCTTCGAATTGCTTGAGAAGGCGGTTCACTTCCTGTATGGTCCTACCGCTTCCCTTCGCTATCCGTTTTCTTCGTGCAGCGTTAATAATCTCTGGATGTTCCTTTTCATGCTTATTCATGGAACAGATAATCGCCTCGACATGCCCGATTTGCTTTTCATCGATCGACATGTTATCGATGCCCTTTATTTTATTGGCGCCAGGGAGCATTTTTAGGATGTCGTCAAGAGGTCCCATATTGCGGACCTGTCCAAGCTGATCAAGAAAATCGTCAAAAGTGAATGAAGCGGTGCGCATTTTCTTCTCCAGCTCTTTCGCTTTTTCTTCATCGACATTTGCTTGGGCTTTCTCGATAAGGGTCAAAACATCACCCATTCCAAGAATTCTCGAGGCCATTCTCTCTGGATGGAAAGCTTCAAGAGCATCCAATTTCTCACCCATACCGACAAACTTAATCGGCGTGTTGCTGACAGCGCGGATTGAAAGCGCCGCACCGCCCCGTGTGTCGCCATCAAGCTTCGTCAAAACAACGCCGGTCAAGCCAAGCTGTTCGTTAAAGCTTTCGGCAACGTTGACCGCGTCCTGACCTGTCATGGCATCGACTACAAGGAATATTTCATCCGGCTTCGTCAATTCCTTGATGTCCTTCAGCTCGCCCATCAGGTTTTCATCAACATGAAGACGGCCCGCCGTATCGATCAGCACATAATCGTTATGCTCTTCCTTCGCTTTTTCGATGGCCTGTCTGGCGATTTCCACAGGGCTTACCTGGTCGCCCAATGAAAATACCGGCATGCTTAGCTGTTTTCCGAGCGTTTCGAGCTGCTGGATTGCCGCCGGACGATAAATATCGGCCGCAACCAGCAATGGTGTACGGTTGTATTTTTTTCTAAGAAAGTTCGCAAGCTTTCCGGATGTCGTCGTTTTACCCGCACCTTGAAGACCAACCATCATGATAACAGTTGGCGGCCTGTTTGATACAGCAATTTTACTTTGCTCTCCGCCCATAAGCTCTGTTAATTCTTCTTGAACAACCTTGATTACCTGTTGGCCAGGGGTTAAGCTTTTCAGTACTTCCTGACCTACAGCCCGCTCACTGACACGCTTAACAAAATCCTTCACGACTTTAAAGTTAACGTCAGCTTCTAATAGCGCGAGACGGACCTCCCGCATCATTTCTTTAACATCAGCCTCATTGACCTTCCCTTTGCCACGAATTTTTTGCATCGTACTCTGCAGTCGGTCGGCCAATCCTTCAAATGCCATTCTTGCCCGCCTCCTAATCTAATTTCTCAAGCTCCGTGACAACGGATAAAAGTTCCTCTTTTGAAACATGTTCCTTTTCAACGAGTTCCTTCATATCCGAAATCCATTTGGTTCGCTCTTGAAATTTTTGAAATAATGACAGCTTTGCTTCATATTCCTCAAGCATTGCTTCCGTACGTTTTATATTGTCGTAGACTGCCTGCCTGCTAACTTGATATTCGTCGGCAATTTCGCCAAGTGAGTAATCGTCCAAAAAGTAAAGGGACATATAGCTCTGCTGCTTTTCTGTCAACAACGATTGATAAAAATCATACAGATAATTGATGCGCGTTGTTTTTTCAAGCATATCGAAGCCCCCCCTATGTGTTAAGTGAAAGCACTTTACAAGTTCTCAGTTTACACAGTTTTCGGATGGATGTCAAGATAAAACCTTTACAGTTGAAAGTGGGGTTTTAAAGGGACTTTGCTGCAGAATCAGAACAGTTGAGGAAGTTCATCATATTGTAAACGTTTCAGGACTTTTGTTGCCGGTTTGACTAGTTTCGTTGCCGGAACAGGGACTTTTGTTGCCGGAATTTAGGATTTTGTAGCCAGTCTCCGATTTTGTTGCCGAAATTCCAGTTTTTGTTGCCGATTTGACTAGTTTTGTTGCCGGAACAGGGACTTTTGTTGCCGGAATTTAGATTTTGTAGCCAGTCTCCGATTTTGTTGCCGAAATTCCAGTTTTGTTGCCGATTTGACTAGTTTCGTTGCCGGAACAGGGACTTTTGTTGCCGGAATTTCGATTTTGTAGCCAGTCTCCGATTTTGTTGCCGAAATTCCAGTTTTGTTGCCGATTTGACTAGTTTTGTTGCCAGAACAGGGACTTTTGTTGCCGGAATTTCGATTTTGTAGCCAGTCTCCAATTTTGTTGCCGAAATTCCAGTTTTGTTGCCGATTTGACTAGTTTTGTTGCCGGAACAGGGACTTTTGTTGCCGGAATTTCGATTTTGTAGCCAGTCTCCAATTTTGTTGCCGAAATTCCAGTTTTGTTGCCGATTTGACTAGTTTTGTTGCCGGAACAGGGACTTTTGTTGCCGGAATTTCGGTTTTGTAGCCAGTCTCTGATTTCGAAGTTCGAAATTTCAATTTCGAGGCGAATCCAACTTTTAAAAAAACCGGAGGGGCCCCCTTGGGTGCCTCTCCGGTTTAAAGTCAATCTTCTTCTTCCACAAAATCTGCAAAAAGTCCGTATACATACTTTTCAGCATCAAATTCCTGGAGATCGTCCATCTGTTCTCCGAGTCCGACAAACTTGACCGGAATAGACAATTCATTACGGATGGCTATGACGATGCCCCCTTTTGCCGTGCCGTCCAGTTTTGTCAAGACGATTCCCGACACATTTGTTGCTTCCTTGAACGTTTTAGCTTGAATCAGCGCATTTTGGCCTGTTGTTGCATCTAAGACAAGCAGCACTTCATGCGGAGCGCCGGGAATCTCTCGTTCGATTACCCGGTTAACTTTTTCAAGCTCCTTCATCAGGTTGACCTTATTTTGCAGCCGGCCTGCGGTATCGCATATGAGGATGTCAGCCTTACGCGCCTTAGCAGATTGGACAGCATCAAACATGACCGCAGCCGGATCTGAGCCTTCTGCTTGTTTGATGATTTCAACTCCGACACGGTTTCCCCACACCTCAAGCTGTTCAATTGCACCGGCTCGGAAGGTATCCCCGGCCGCGAGAATAACCGATTTTCCTTCTGATTTAAATTTGTGAGCCAGTTTACCGATTGTTGTTGTTTTTCCTACACCATTGACACCGACAAATAAAATGACCGTCAAAGCATTTTCCTGGATGTTCAACTCTGCGGTTGTTCCATCCTCTCCTTGATAAATCTCGACGAGTTTTTCCGAAATGACCGATTGCACTTCTGCAGGGTCGGAAATATTGCGTCGCTTTACCTCTGACTTTAGTTCATCGATTAACTCCATCACCGTCTCGAAACCAACGTCAGCCTGAATCAGGATTTCCTCCAGTTCCTCGAAAAAATCCTCGTCTACTTTACGGTATCGGGAAACGAGGTCGTTTACCCTTCCGGTAAAGGAATCACGCGTTTTAGATAAACCCTGTTTAAACTTTTCGGAAACAGAGTCAGACTGATCGGTGAATTTTTCCTTCAGCTTCTTAAAAAAGCTCATGTAATCCATTCCTTTACTAATTTCTATACTTCAGCGTATTCCTTCGATTCCTCCAAACGCACGGAAACCAGTTTTGAGACCCCGGATTCTTGCATGGTTACCCCGTAAAGGACATCCGCTTCTTCCATCGTCCCTTTGCGGTGGGTGATGACGATGAATTGCGTATTGGCACTGAATCGTTTTAAATATTGACTGAAACGCATAACATTCGCTTCGTCAAGCGCCGCCTCCACCTCGTCAAGAATACAGAATGGGACCGGGCGGACTTTCAAAATCGAAAATAACAACGCAATGGCGGTCAGCGCCCGTTCACCGCCGGATAACAGACCGAGGTTCTGCAGTTTTTTTCCGGGAGGCTGCGCGATGATATCTACCCCTGTATACAGTAAATCATTCGGATTTGTCAGCTTTAATTCAGCTCTTCCTCCGCCAAAGAGGGCTTTGAAAACTTCTTCAAAATGCGCTTGGATCGCAAAGAAGGTATCAGAAAAACGCCGCTTCATCTCATCGTCCATCTCTTCGATCACCTGGAACAGCGTGTCTTTCGCCTGTTGTAGATCGTCTTTTTGGGCAATCAGGAAATCATAGCGTTCAGAAACTCGCTCATATTCCTCAATCGCTCCCAGATTGACTGTGCCGATTTCTTCCATAGCCATCTTGATGAGTTTCACTTTTTTCTTCGCTTCATCAGCCGGAATCAACAATGGGTACTTTTCTTTTGCCCCTTCAAATGTCAGAAAATATTCTTCCCGTAAATGGTCAAGACGATTTTCCAGTTCAACGTCCATTCGATTTAATTTGACTTCCTCATCCTTAACAACCTCAGCCATGCCTTTATGCTGACGTTTTAACTCTTTAAGCTCAAGTTCCAGGTTCTCGAGGTTTGTTTGCAGCTCTGTGCGTTCTTTCCTTTTCGATGCTATTAAATCGATTGTCCCGGTTTTATCATTAAGCTTTTCTGTTGCTGCTTCTTCAAGCATCTCTTCACCGCTTGAACTGTCGGACATTTCATCTGTCAGCAAGGAAAGATCTTCATTGAATTCGGCAGCTCTTTCAGTTTCCAGAGCATGCTCGCTTGCAAGCCGCTCGTATTTTTCCTTCTGGTTTTGCAGCTGTTCACGTCTTGAAGCAAGATGGACTCTTAGCTCGTTTGTTTCTTCGGAAAGGGTTTCTCTCGATGACTGTTGATTTTGCTTCTGCTTGGTAAGCTCTTCTATCTCTTGATCAAGCTTTTTAATCTCCGCTTCACACGTTACGAGAAGCTCTTGAAGGTTAACAAGCCTGGTGTTTTTTTCTTGCTGTTCTTCGTCGATTGCCTTTTTATCGAGATCATAGAGATGCAGCCGATCGTTGATATTTTTCTCCTGAATCTCAACTTCCCGGATGTCGCCTTTAATGGATTGTTCTTTTAGCCGGAGTGTTTCTCCGGACTTTCTCACTTCTTCAATTTTGTCTTCCTGTTTGCCTGCGTCGCTTTTCAGCTGTTTTACATGCAGTTCAAGCTTATTAGTTTTGTCTTCCATTCCGACGAGCTTTTCTTTCAATTCTTCCAGCTCGCCTTTTCTGGAAAGCAATGATGAATTCTTCTGTTTAAGCGCGCCGCCGGTCATTGAGCCACCAGGATTGACGATATCGCCGTCAAGGGTCACAAACCGATATTTATGCTGGACAAGTCTGGCAAGCTCGTTAGCTCCTTGTAAATCCTTCGTAATTACGACTGTACCAAGAAGGTTTGTGGCGATTGCCTCGTATTTATCGTCATACTCGATTAAATCTGCCGCCCTTCCGATAAATGAAGCGTGATTATGCATCAAGTTCAGCTGTGTTTGAGGCAGTTCACGGCCTTTAATTACGGATAGGGGCAGAAAGGTTGCGCGTCCATATCCATTTTTCTTTAAATAAGTGATCGCCTGTCTCGCATGCTCTTCTTTATCCATGACAACATGCTGCATAGCCCCACCGAGCGCGGTTTCAATGGCTGTTTGATATTGTTTCGGAACGGCAATTAACTCAGCTACAGCGCCTTCTATACCGGAAAGGCTGTCATTTTTCGCTTTTAATACTTCCTTTACCCCTTGGAAGAATCCCGCATAATCATCTTCCATTTCCTCGAGCATTTCTTTACGTGATTTAGACTGCTGCAAAAACTGATAAGCCTGGTAAAGGGTCGTTTCCTGCTTTTGATAGGATGACCTTATATTTTCAAGCTTTCTCTGATCCTCTCTATACAAGTGGATCTGTTTTTCCAATTCTTTATGAACGGCTTCAAGCGCTGCTTGCAGTCCTGCTTTCTTCTCTTCAATTTCAAGTCTTTCGTCAAGAAACTTGGCATTGTCCTGATCAAGCTTAACATTCCGGTTTTCCTGCAGATTTTGCTGCTGCTGTAAAAATTGCAGTTCATTCTTCGAAGCAGCCTGCTTATTCAGCCATTCGATGTAATCACTTTTTTTCATCTCGATTGTTTCATCGAGGTTTCCATCGAGTAGACTTAATCCTTTTTGCTTTTCGTTCAAGTTTTCATGCAGCTGTTTTACTTCAGTTTCGAGCTCAGAGAGTGCTTTTTTCTCGCGCTCTTTTTGTTCTGATAAAAGAGCGATTCGGTTTTCAGCTTCCTCGATCGACTTTTCCAGCTGTTGTTTATTTTGGCTCGCATTTTTCTTGCGTTCTTTTAAAACTTCTTTGCGTCCCTCAAGTTTCTCAAGCTCTTCACTGGCGGCAAGCAATACTTCCTGCAGCTGGTTGACCGATTCATCAAGCATGGTGATTTGGTTGCGAATTTCTTCAACTCCGGATTCTTTTTCTTGAAGATCGAGCGACATTTTCGCTTCTTTGTCGCTATGCTCCTTCAATTCGGCTGATAATCTCTGCCATTTTTCATGAAGGGCCTCGATTTCATGGACGGTTAAAGCGACTTCGATTTGTTCAAGTTCATCTTTTTTTTCAAGATATTCTTTCGCGAGCGAAGATTGAATCTTAAGTGGTTCCACTTGTCCTTCCAGTTCATGGAGAATATCGTGTACCCGGTTCAAATTTTCCTGTGCCTCCGAAAGCTTGCTCTCCGCCTTTTTCTTTCGGGTTTTATATTTTAAAACACCAGCTGCTTCCTCGAAGATGACCCGTCTTTCTTCCGATTTGCTGCTCAGGATTTCTTCCACTTTCCCCTGGCTGATGATCGAAAATGCTTCTCGCCCGAGTCCTGAATCCATAAATAAGTCCACGATATCCTTCAGTCTGCAGGCCTGTTTATTAATGAAAAATTCACTTTCGCCTGAACGAGATACGCGGCGGGTTACACTTACTTCATGAAAATCGATTGGCAAGGAATTTGACTCGTTATCTAGCGTTAACGAGACTTCCGCAAAGTTCAATGCTTTACGCGAATCGCTTCCGGAAAAAATGATATCTTCCATTTTCACTCCGCGCAGCGATTTGGCTGACTGCTCCCCAAGCACCCAGCGAATCGAGTCAGTAATATTGCTTTTACCGCTCCCATTTGGCCCTACCACCGCTGTTACACCGGGAACAAAGTCCACAGAAATTTTTTCTGCAAATGATTTAAATCCTACAACATCCAAGCGTTTGAGGAACATTACTCTTCCCCCTTCTCCAAACTTCGTACATAGCTGTTACTGTATGTTTCTTTTTTCTTTAATGGAAGTCAGCGCGTGCTGTGCCGCATGCTGTTCCGCTTCCTTTTTGGACCTGCCCGTGCCGGTCCCCATTATTTCGTCGTTTAAAGAGACAGTCGAGACGAATTCTCGATTATGTGCCGGACCTTTTTCCTGAAGAATCTTATACTCCAGAGCACCGGTACCATCTCTTTGAACCAATTCCTGTAATTGGCTTTTATAATCCATCACATGAGAAAAAGCACCCTCATTTATTTTAGGAAAGACAACATTTTGCAAAAACTGGACAACCGCGTCCAGACCCAAATCTAAATATAAAGCCCCGATGAAGGCTTCGAAAACGTCAGCGAGCAAGGCAGGACGCGCCCTTCCGCCCGTCAATTCCTCGCCTTTTCCTAGCAAAACCAATTCCCCAAAGGAAAGTGAATTTGCAAAGGAAACGAGCGAAGGTTCGCACACAATAGCCGCTCGGAGTTTCGTTAATTCTCCCTCACTCATCATCGGATATTTGTTAAATAAAAAATTAGAAATGGTAAGCTCTAGTACTGCGTCTCCTAAAAATTCAAGCCTTTCATTATCCTCGTAAGGCTTACGGCGATGCTCATTCACATAAGATGAATGGGTAAATGCTTGCTTTAGCAACTTCTCATCATGAAACTGAAAACCGACTTTTTCCTGAAATTGCTTAAATTTATTTTCTGGATTCCCTTGCCTGCGATTATTTCCATTCCTTAACATTGTGCCCTCCGTACATTTCTAAAAATCAACTGCCTATTAAAGCCTAGTACTATCATAACCAAATGTCGGCATAAGAGAAAGCCCCGTTTAAAAAACGGAGCTTTAGCTTAGAATGCATTCAATTACATAGTGCTTTGTATGTAATTCACAGCATCACCCACTGTGGCTATCTTTTCAGCATCATCGTCTGAAATTTCCATACCAAATTCGTCTTCAAGTTCCATAACAAGTTCTACTACATCAAGGGAATCGGCACCTAGATCTTCTTTGAACGAAGCTTCAGGTTTTACTTCTGATTCTTCGACACCTAATCTGTCCACGACGATTTTTGTTACACGCTCTAGTACATCTGCCACTGCATTCACCTCCCCTCAAGCCATTATAGTGTATTTCCGGGAATTAATAAATATATTGTTAACTGGAACGCTACATAACCATTCCACCATCCACATGGAGCGTCTGGCCAGTCATATAAGAGCCGGTCTCGGAGGCAAGAAAGGCAGTGACGCCGGCAATATCCTTAGGGTCTCCGAAACGGGCGAGCGGGATTTGCTGCAGCATCGCCTCGCGAACTTCTACAGTAAGCTTGTCCGTCATATCGGTGGAAATAAACCCAGGTGCAACGGCGTTTACGGTTATTCCCCTTGAGGCAAGCTCTTTTGCCGTAGTTTTCGTCAGGCCGATCACTCCCGCCTTGGCCGCGACATAGTTAGCCTGCCCCGGATTGCCGCTGATCCCGACGATGGAGGCGATGTTAATGATTCTACCGCTCCTTTGTTTCATCATTTGGCGGGTAGCAGCCTTGGTGCAAAGGAAAACTCCTTTTAAGTTCGTGTTGATGACATCATCCCATTCTTCTTCCTTCATCCTCATAAGAAGATTATCACGGGTAATCCCGGCGTTGTTGACGAGTATATCCATAGCTCCGAATTGATCAATCACGCTTTTCACCATTTCCGTAACAGAGCCAGAATCGGCTACATTGCATTGGACAGCGAACGCTTCCCTTCCCATTGCTTTGATCTCATCAACAACCTCATTCGCTTTGGCCGCGCTACCTGAATAATTAACGGCGACGCTTGCGCCTTGTCTTGCAAGCTCCAATGCGATTTCTTTACCGATCCCTCTCGATGCACCGGTAACTAGTGCTGCTTTTCCTTTAAGCATCCGTATCAGCCCCCCTTAATGATTCAATGGTTTTTACAAGGCTTTCCTCGTCATTCACTGAAAAAATAACAGCAGAACGGTCTATCTTTTTAATCAGTCCGCTTAGCACTTTTCCGGGACCTACTTCAACAAACGTATCAACGCCGAGCGAAAGCAATGTTCTCACACTGTCCTCCCATAAAACCGGCGAATAAAGCTGCTCCAACAGTTTTTGTTTTATTTCTTCAGGTAGATGGATCGGCTCTGCCGTTACATTCGAAATCACTGGAATCGCTGCTTCCCTGATCGCAACTTCTTCCAATGTCTTCTCAAAACGGGAAGCAGCTGGTTTCATTAATGAAGAATGAAAAGGGCCGCTCACCTCTAACGGTATCGCGCGTTTTGCACCTTTTTCCTTGGCGAGCTCGCATGCCGTGAGTACGCCTTCAGTGCTGCCAGAAATGACAATCTGTCCTGGACAATTAATATTCGCTAGCTGCACAGGTTTTCCTCCGGAAGAAACATCTTCGGTAACCCCGATTAAACTTTCACGTTCCATCCCGAGAATCGCTGCCATCGAGCCCTGCCCGTTCGGCACGGCTTCTTCCATGAACTCGCCGCGCTTTCTGACAGTATAGACAGCATCATCAAAACTTAATGCACCGGAAGCAACTAAGGCAGAGTATTCTCCCAGGCTGTGTCCTGCCGTATAATCAGGCTTTATGCCTGCTGCGTCCAGCGCCTGATAAAAAACATAGCTGGTCGTAAGCAAGGCAGGCTGTGCGTTCGTTGTTAACGTTAATGTTTCTTGAGGTCCGTTAAAGATTAATTGTGATAGCGAAAAACCTAATTTCCGATCCGCAACTTGAAAAGCCTCTGCTGCCGCATCAGAATGATCAAACAAATCTTTGCCCATCCCAACCGTCTGCGAACCCTGTCCCGGAAATACAAAAGCAATCTTTCCCATTTGCACACTTCCTAACTTGATAAGGTTATCGATTTTCAATCATTGCACGAATATTCTCAATGACATCATGCTGGACCATTTCCCTCGTCTGCCTGATCGCGTTAAAAAACGCATTGGCATCCGAAGAACCGTGAGCTTTGATGACCGGTGCCTTCAAACCGAATAATCCGGCTCCGCCATATTCGGAATAATCCATTTGATTCTTAATGCCCCTTAATTCCGGTTTCAACACCCCGGCAGCAAGCTTGCTTTTCAGATTGCTCATCAATGCCGTTTTCAGCATGGAAAAAACAGACATGGCCGTTCCTTCAATTGTCTTCAACACCATATTTCCGGTAAAACCATCCGTTACGACGACGTCCGCTGGGCCTTCTAATAAATCCCTCGCTTCCACGTTGCCGACGAAATTGATATCTCCGTCTTTTAAAAGATCAAATGCCAGCTTAGTAAGCTCATTGCCTTTCTTCTCTTCGGTGCCGATATTCAGAAGTCCAATACGAGGGTTAGCAATGCCTCTAACCTTTTGAGCATAAATTGAACCCATGATCGCAAACTGCAGCAAATGCTCTGGTTTCGCATCCGCATTTGCACCGACATCCAAAAGGACAAACCCTTTACCATCAATGGTTGGTAGCGTTGGCGCAAGTGCCGGACGCTCTATCCCTTCAATACGTCCAATCACAAACAATCCGGATGCCATTAACGCTCCCGTGTTTCCGGCAGAGATACAAGCTTCTGCTACACCATCCACGACCTGCTGGGCCGCCAGCACCATTGACGCTGTCTTCTTACGGCGGACTGCGCGCACCGGTTCGTCGGTCGCTAATATTTTTTCTTCTGTATGTAGGACGGATATTCTTTCACCGTTTGTTAAATGCTTGTTTATGTCCGCCTCGTTTCCCACTAATAAAATTTCGATATCGGGAAACTCTCTGACAGCCTTCATTGCACCAAGTACGACTTCCTTTGGCGCGTTATCTCCGCCCATCGCATCAATTGCTATTTTCATTCTGCTTCATCCTTTTCTTGCTGATTGGATCGGAACATTTCAAATTCACCCTTGAAAACCAGTTCGTTCCCTACGAAACTATTTACCTCCACTGAGGTGCGGTCAGCATTCAGTCCTGTTTGCAAAACTTTAGCTTTGGCGACCACTCGTTCATTCTCCCTCACTGCCCGGGAAAATATAATATGGGCCTTAGCCGTCAAGGCAAGCTCATCATCAATGACAGCTACAGCAAGGGAATTTGCCTGGGCAAACAAATGATGTCCCCGGGCGATGCCGTTCCGTTTAAAGACATGCTCTTTTTTTATATCTAATATGGAGATCGCGTTCTCATCAAGATTTATATCGATTACTTCCCCGATTACTTCATCCAGTGGAAGCGCGCGTATTTCATCGTTGAATCTTTTTTCTGCGACAGTCTTGATTCTTTCCCGCAGCTCGGGAATCGAAAGTTCCAGACGATCAAGCCTGACTGTCTGCACACTCACAGCGAAACTTCCAGCCAGCTCATCATCTGTTATAAACGGATTTTCCTTAATCGTTTCCATTAACAGGCGCTGGCGTTCCTTCTTATTTTTTTTCATATGAAGGTCACCATCCGTAGTATTATGACTAGGTACTAATAGTAGTATATATATATTAAAAGCAGATTGCAAGATAGGAATGTAATCTCGCAATCTGCCAAAAATCAGTCTAGTTTTTCCCCATTTAAGACACCTGTTTCCTCAAGATAATTCCGCAACGGAATATATTCCGGATCCTTCCAAAAGCTTTCTGAAGCAATGAGCTTTACGGCGTCATCTCTTGCGACTTCAAGCGCGCGGTAATCATGGATCATGTCCGCGACTTTAAATTCAGGAAGGCCGCTCTGCTTCTTGCCAAAGAAGTCCCCTGGTCCCCTCAGTTCCAGATCCTTTTCGGATAAGACAAATCCATCATTCGTTTCGGTCATGATTTTCATCCGTTCCTTACCGACCTCGGATTTTGGGTCTGCGAGCAAAATACAATACGATTGCTCACTGCCCCGTCCTACCCGGCCGCGAAGCTGATGAAGCTGAGCCAACCCGAAACGCTCCGCATCATAGATGACCATGACTGTTGCATTCGGTACGTTTACACCGACTTCAACGACTGTCGTCGAGACTAGAACCTGCAAATCATTTTGGCTAAATTCCTTCATCACCGTTTCCTTTTCATCGGATGGCAGCCGGCCATGCATTAGCCCGATACGAAAGCGGTCACCAAAGTATTGGGAGAGCGTGGCGTGAACATCGAGCGCATTCTGTAAGTCGAGCTTCTCGGATTCTTCGATTAACGGGCAGATGACATAGGCCTGCCTACCCTGTCGAAGCTCTTTTTCTACGAAGCTCAAGATTCTGTCAAGCATCTCATGTTTGGCCCAGAATGTTTCAATCGCTTTTCTCCCTGCGGGCATTTCGTCGATGACAGAAACATCCATTTCCCCGAAGACCGTAATCGCAAGCGTTCTAGGAATCGGTGTCGCCGTCATAAACAGCACATCGGGATTCTCGCCTTTTTCGCGGAGCACTCTCCTCTGTTCTACGCCAAAGCGATGCTGTTCATCGGTGATAACCAGCCCCAGATTATTGAAATTCACTTCATCCTGGATTAACGCATGGGTTCCGATCAAAATATCAATTTCGCCATCCTGCAAAGCCTGCAGAAGTTCCCGGCGCTTCTTCCCTTTTACCGAACTGGTCAAAAGCGCCGTGCGAATCCCAGCAGGCTCGAGCATTGAATGAAGGGAGCCTGTATGCTGCTCTGCTAAAATTTCAGTTGGCACCATAAGCGCACCTTGATACCCCGCAGATACAGAAGCGAACAGGGCAATTGCTGCCACGACAGTTTTTCCGGAGCCTACATCCCCCTGGAGCAGCCTGTTCATCCTATAGGGAGATTTCATGTCCGCCATTATTTCATTGACCACTCTTTTTTGGGCTTTTGTTAACGGGAAAGGCAAGGCAGCGATAAATTTCTTCAAAGAATCAAGCTTATATGACTGCTCGATGCCTTTTGACTGTTCTCTCTGAACTTTTCGGATCGTCTGCATCTTAAGCTGAAAAAATAAGAATTCCTCGTAAACGAAACGTCTGCGCGCATGTTTCACATCGTTCTCAGACAAAGGAAAATGCATGCCGCGCAACGCATCCTTGCGAGAAGGTAGCTTATATTCATCCAAAAACCGCTGGGGCAGATTTTCTTCGATGTCCTGCCCGTACTGTGAAAAAGCGTTGGCAATAAAACGGCGCAGCCCTTTTACTGTAATGCTTCCCTTTGTTGAGTAAACAGGTTCAAATTCTTTTTCTTTCCGATATGGGCCGAGCTGGCATTCACTACCGTTAATGGTTTGGCGGTGCCGGTCCCATTTGCCAGTTACTGTCACAATGTCATTGATGCTAAGCTTATTTTTCAAATACGGCTGATTGAAATACGTGACTGTTATTAAATTACGGCCGACCAGCACTTTAAAGGTAAGCCGGGATTTCTTTCTTCCGAAATACCCCAATGTTGGCTGGCTGTGAATTTTACCTTCAACGGTGACTCTTTCATCATGCTCCGTTTCTTCTAGATCTTTCAGACGATAATCCTCGTAACGATAGGGAAGATGCTCGATAAGATCCCCAATCGTGTAGATGCCCATTTCCTGAAGCGCAGACGCTGATTCATCGCCTACTCCTTTAATGGCTTTTATGGATTCTTGTATATTTGTTATCACTTTTTCATGAGCGGCAAACCGAATATTTTTGCTTCTAATTCACGGCCTGTAGGTGTTGCCGCCAACCCTCCCTGCGCAGTTTCTCTTAATGCAGACGGCATGGATTGACCGATCTTGAACATGGCGCCGATCACTTCATCACACGGTATCCGGCTTGTGATCCCCGCTAACGCCATATCGGCGGCAACCATCGCATTGGCCGCTCCCATCGCATTCCGTTTCACGCACGGAACTTCTACAAGCCCCGCTACAGGATCACAGACGAGGCCAAGCATATTCTTCAGCGTGATGGCCATTGCCTCAGCGCTTTGCGAAGGAGTTCCGCCAGCTATCTCGACAATTGCCGCAGCCGCCATACCTGCCGCAGAGCCTACTTCAGCCTGACAGCCGCCTGCAGCTCCGGAAATCGAGGCATTGTTTGCGATCACGAATCCAAAAGCGCCTGCCGTAAATAGAAATTCTATTTTCTGTTCACGGGTCGGATTGAGCTTCCGTTGTACCGCAAATAACGTTCCGGGCACAACCCCGGCAGAACCCGCTGTAGGAGTGGCGCAAATGGTCCCCATCGCCGCGTTCACTTCATTCGTGGCAACTGCTTTGCTTACTGCATCCAAAAGCAATTCCCCCGATAAGAAATTGCCCTTTTTTATATATTCCTGAAGCAAGACCGCATCTCCGCCGGTGAGGCCGGAATGAGACCTTACGCCTTTAAGTCCCCGTTCAACCGCTTGTTCCATCACATCGAGATTTATTTCCATCTGACGAAGGATTTCCTCACGGGCTTTGCCTGTCACTTCCATTTCTTGCTCAATCATGATCTGCGATATTTTAGTATTCTTTGATTCTGCTAATTCTACCAATTCAGCAACATTGCGGAACATTCATTCTCCTCCTCTTCACACGGTCTTTGTATGCGTTTTCATATTTTTTCAGTGAATCAATCCGAGATTCTTGTTACCTGAACAATGTTTGGAAGGGCCGAAATTTCACTGAGCACCCCTTCTTTAATATTTTGGTCTACCTCAATGGTCATCAATGCCATCTTGCCTTTTTCTTTACGCGAAACGTCCATTTGCCCGATATTTATTTGGTGTTTAGCTAGGATATTTGAAACGTTGGCTATGGCCCCAAAACGGTCATTGTGAACTACGAGTATCGCCGGGTGATGGCCGGAAAGCTTCAATACAAAACCGTTCAATTCAATAATCTCGATTTTCCCTCCGCCAATGGAAATGCCCGTTAATTCCATTTCGCCGTTTTTATCACCCATGGTTATTTTTGCCGTATTGGGGTGATCGGTAATGGCTTCCTCTTCTATGAACTTAATTTTTATTTTTTTGCTTCTGGCAATTTCAAGCGATTCTTTAATTCTCTCATCAAATGTGTCGAAGTCGAGCAATCCTCCCACGATTGCCACATCCGTACCGTGCCCTTTAAAGGTTTTCGCGAAAGATCCGTAAAAAGAAATGGTCGCCCACTTAGGCTCTCTTCCGAATAAATCCCGCGCTACCCTTCCGATTCTTACGGCACCGGCCGTATGCGAGCTGGACGGACCAATCATGACTGGACCGATTATGTCAAATACACTCTTATATTTCATAATCTATTCTGCCTCCTGAACCGCAGTTTTACTTTCTTAATGCATGAAAAAACAGGGACATAGTTTTCCCCTATTACTATCATACACAAACAAAAAAGAAACTGCACGGTCAAACATGCAGTTTCTTTTTTGGCAGATTGGAAAGTCTACACTTTCCAATCTTCTTAAGTGCAACTACGCCTGATCATCACCTTTAAAGGGTCGTCAACCGGCGGCGTTTCTTTATTCAATAGAGAAAATGAACGAGTATAACGGTTGGTTTCCGTTATGGATTTCGATCTCAGCATCCTCAAAGTTTTCGTGACAAAATGCCACCAGCTCGTCAACCTCTTCTTTCGTCGCATCTTCGCCATATAGGATGGTAAGAATCTCTGAATCTTCATCCATCATATTAGAGAGAAGTTCCTTCGCTGTTTGAAGCTTGCTCTTATTTTTCACTTGGATCTTTCCTTCGGCGAGACCCATGAAATCGCCTGTTTCGATTTCAAGCCCATCAATACTAGTGTCGCGAACCGCATACGTGATTTGGCCTGTCTTCACATGTGAAAGAGCTTCTTTCATGGCCTTTTCATTGTCCTCGGCACTTGCAGAAGGATTGAATGCTAATAATGCTGACATCCCCTGTGGCACTGTCTTGGAAGGAATGACGATAACATTCTCATCCAGTAATTCCGCGGCCTGCTCGGCTGCCATGATAATGTTTTTATTATTTGGCAGGATAACAATATTCTTCGCATTCGCTTCCCGGGCAGCTTTGACGATGTCTTCCGTACTTGGATTCATCGTTTGTCCACCTTGAATCACGGATTTGGCGCCGATGCTTTTGAACAGATCGCTTATACCAGAGCCCATTGAGACGGATACAATCCCATATTCATCCTTTTTCTTAGGCTTCTTGCTTACATCCGTTTTAAGCGGGGCGTGTGTTTCGCCCACGATGTTAGAATGCTGCTCTCGCATGTTATCAATCTTAAGTTTGATCAGGCTTCCGTATTGCTGGCCATAGTTCAAACAGTTCCCTGGCTCTTCAGAGTGAATATGTACCTTTACGACTTCATCATCTGAGATAACCAATAAAGAATCTCCGTATTCACTTAAATCATTGCGGAACGTTTCTTCAACGAATGGTTTCTTGGCGGTCTTGCCCGCTTCCAATCTGACCATGAACTCCGTACAATAGCCAAAAACGATATCTTCAGTATTTATATGGCCCTGGACATTCATATGGTGCTCAGCGCTGACAAGTTCACCCATTGTCGGGACACTGGAAGGCGTATCAGGGAGTTGCTCCCCTTTCAATTCAGCGAGAAAACCTTCATAAACGAATACGAGCCCCTGGCCGCCGCTATCAACAACACCAACTTCCTTAAGGACAGGAAGTAGGTCAGGCGTGCGGTTAAGTGAGGCCTTCGCTTCTTTCACTACAGCCTGCATCACCGCGATGATATCCTTTTGGTTCTTTGCGGACGCAACAGCCTGTTTAGCCGCATCTTTGGCAACGGTAAGAATCGTACCTTCAACGGGCTTCATAACAGCTTTATAGGCCGTTTCCACTCCCGCTTCCAATGCGCCTGCGAATTCCTGGCTGTTAATTTCAGCCTTCGTTTCAATCGATTTTGAAAATCCACGGAATAATTGTGACAGGATGACACCGGAATTTCCGCGTGCTCCCATAAGCAATCCTCGTGATAAAGAGGTTCCTACTTTACCAATATGTTCTTGTACGTTATTTTGCACTTCCTTTGCTCCGGAAGTCATAGATAAATTCATGTTCGTACCGGTATCACCATCCGGCACTGGGAAAACGTTGAGAGCATCAACCATATTAGCGTTAGCTGCCAGATGGTTGGCACCTTGAATGATCATCTCCGCGAATCGTTCTCCATTTATACTTGTAATTGACACAAAACTTTCCTCCTCGACTTAAGGGTTTGTCACGCGAACTCCCTGTACAAAAATATTTACGGAGTCCACAGCTAATCCGACCGTTTTGTCCAGGGTGTATTTTACCTTTGATTGTACATTATGCGCAATCTCGGAAATTTTTGTTCCATAGCTGACGATAATGAACATATCGATATGTACCTGATCGTTTTCCTGGCGGACGATAACACCCTTAGTGAAGTTCTCTCTTCTTAATATTTCAGCAATGCCGTCCTTTAATTGCTTTTTAGAAGCCATTCCTACTATACCATAACAGTCAACCGCAGCTCCTCCGGCAACTGTCGCAATAACATCATTGGATATATCAATTTGCCCGAATTTTGTTTGTAATTCGATGGACATACAACTTTCCCCCTCCCAAAATCTCCTTAGCTAAAGACATTTTACTATATTGTCCCTTGTTTTAAAAGTAATAGTCACACTGATACTAATAAATCAATTCTTAGGGTAGTATGTCAAGGTTTTTTTCTTGAAAGGAATGAATTGAATGATTGCATTCTCGTGAAAGGTATGATAAATTATTAAAGTATTTGCGAAAAGACTTAAGATAATTTTTGAAACTTAAGTTAGCGGTAGTTAGGAGGGAATAATACATGGCACGTAAATGTGTGATCACAGGTAGAAGAACTCGTTCTGGAAACAAACGCTCCCACGCTATGAATGCCAACAAGCGTACATGGGGTGCTAACCTTCAAAAAGTGCGTATTTTAGTTGACGGTAAACCTAAGCGTGTATACGTTTCTGCAAGAGCCCTTAAATCTGGCAAAGTAGAGCGCGTATAATGTTCAAGGCAGGTGTCCTTTCATAAAGGCACCTGCCTTTTTATATGATGCGACAGACGAAAAAGCGGATTGACACGGCAGTTCAGCTGATTTACACGAAAACTAATTTTCCACACACAAAAGACTATAGGTGAACCTGAATTCAGCAAGTTTGTCTACGTTGATTGGAGCGGAGGACGCGAGACTCCTGCGGGAAGAGCAGGACAGGGGAGACCCCGCAGGCGCGCTTTTCGCCGAGGAGGCTCCCGGACTGCCCGCGGAAAGCGAGCGCCCGGAGCGGAAGTCAACAGGCAGGATAAAAAAAGGTCAACATATAAAAATAACACCCTGACTATACAGGGTGCCATCTCACTCTATGCTTTCCTCAACCTTTTTTAAATGCACCGAGCATCGCCCTGACAAGGCCTCCCAGCACTTTTGGCAGTTTTATTGTATAAAATTTCATAATGCCCCTCCTCTGTACATATCACTATCCCTATAAATGAAACCTTTTCATACGAGATTAGCTCAGGTAGCTATTGCCTGAAATATATTATATTTGATGATAACTGTGAGCGTGAATGTTAATCACTGCTTCTTACCACCAATAATATGCCATTTGAAAACGAAAAAGTACCAGATTCAGAAATTAGTTCGTTGCTTATGCATAAGGTTGATCCCATCATGATATGGCTGTTCTCCAGAGGATATTTAAAGCCAAGCAACGTAATGCCTTTCACTTCTGTTGTGACAGGTACGAACGAAACGTACTTTTTATCGGGGATTGCCTTAATTTTATACTCTCCGGGCAGTTTAGCTGTTAAAATATTTGTTTTATCGATGATGAAAATGTCTGTTTCCGCCATTTTGTTTTGAACTTCTTCTTTGAGCAGCAATTGAATATTCGCTAACAAATGATCCAAACGCCCGCCTGTTGCGCCAAAGATACAGATCTCACCGGGAGCCTGCGCGATAGCCCAATGCAAGGCAATCTCAAGATCTGTTTCGTCCTTTTCAGAAGGATAAAGATGGATATCCTTCATTGCCTTTCTGATCATTTGCATCTCTGTATCGGAAACAGAGTCAAAATCCCCGAATGCAGCTTGCGGTGTTATCCCTGTTTCCAGCAATGTCAGTACACCCCTGTCGACCCCAACCCATAAAACATCCCTATATGTGTGTAAGTCTGGTAAAAATTCCGGCGGCCCGCCTGCTAAAATGCAAATCTTCAACTGGATCACCTTCCTTCATAGTAAAAAGGAAACCTTCCAAAATAGCGGCCGGCTTCCTAATATAGCGGGGTTATCCCCTGATTGCTTCTATCGCTTTTTTTCGATCAGGCTGATTGTAAATAGCGGTGCCGGCAACTAGAACATTGGCCCCGTGCTGGATGCATAGCTTGGCTGTTTCTTGATTCACGCCGCCGTCCACTTCAATCTCAATATTGGCATCATGCTTTTCGGCGAGTGCTTTAACCTCGCTGATCTTTGGCAGGACGGACGTGATAAATGTCTGGCCCCCAAACCCCGGGTTAATGGACATTATCAGAACCATGTCAATCTCACCGATGATATGTTGGATCGATGATACAGGCGTTGCCGGATTAAGCACCACTCCCGCTTTTACCCCAAATGATTTGATGAACTGGATCGTACGGTGAAGATGCGGGCATGCTTCAACATGCACCGTGATATAATCTGCGCCTGCTTTTGCAAAGGCTTCAATATAAGACTCTGGATTCTCTATCATTAGATGGACGTCGAGCGGGAGCTTCGTAACCGGACGGATCGCTTCCACGATTAATGGTCCGATCGTTATGTTCGGCACAAAGTGACCATCCATCACGTCCACATGGATATAATCAGCCCCGCCTCTCTCAACATCCAGAATCTCTTCAGCAAGTCTTGAAAAATCAGCGGATAAAATAGATGGAGCAATCTTTACCATATTTAATACCTCGGCTTTCTCTCTTTAATCTCCTCAAAAAATTGCATATAGTGATCATACCGATATTGCCTGATCTCACCGGTCTTCACTGCTTCTTTAACGGCACATTTCGGTTCCTTGTCATGAAGGCAGCCGCGGAACTTGCATTTTTCACCCGTTTCATATATTTCAGGAAAGCAATACGACAGCCGCTCGGCCTCCATTTCTAAAAACTCCAGCGCACTGAAGCCGGGAGTATCGGCGACAAGGCCTGTCCCGATATGAATCAGCTCGACATGTCTTGTCGTATGTTTGCCTCTCCCCAGATGCGAGGAAATATCATCCGTTTTTAATGCGAGCTCGGGATCTATCGCATTCAAGAGCGATGACTTACCAACACCTGACTGTCCGGCAAACACGCTCGTTTTATCTTGTAAATATGGCTGGAGCACTTTTGTCCCTTCAGAAGAGACCGAGGATGTTGTCAAGACCGTGTATCCGATAGCAGCATAATATTTTACATACTCTTCTAATTGAAACCGGTCCGTATCTGGGACAATATCCATTTTGCTTATGCAAATAATCGGTTCAATTTCATTATCCTCGATCAGCACTAAAAACCGGTCAAGCAACGCTGTGCTGAAGTCTGGTTCAACCGCTGAAAACACAAGGATTGCCTGATCCACATTAGCGATTGGAGGCCTGATGAGTTCATTCTTCCGCTCCTTAATTTCCAGGAGGTAACCTTCTTTTGGATTTTCAGCCTGGTAAACAACATAATCACCGACCAGGGGCGTTATCTTATTTTTGCGAAAAATGCCTCTGCCCCTGCATTGGATTGTTTCGTTGCCGTCAAGAACGTAATAAAAACCGCTAAGCGCCTTAATAATCTTGCCTTCAGGCATAGCTTCACTCCTTTTTTAATCATTAATCCGGATATGGAACCACTTCGTCCATGATGACATTTCCATCCCTCATTACTTTATAGCCTGCTTTCTTGTCATGAGGTACCATAAAATCCAGCTTACGCCTGATCGATTCAGTTATGAGAACCGTTTCAACCGGCTCGGTCATGTCCCGAGTCAAATCCTCAATGAAAATTTGGATTTCCTGAGGTTTCCCTGCGGCTTCCGGATCATATTCGATAACAATATCCTTTGTTACAGCCTTGGGCGGAATCTCTTCTTTTCCTCTCGATATCACCACGTTCACAGTGCTCCCTTTGTCTATTTTCGAGTAAGGGCGCGGTGTTTGCGAGATGACATTGCCTTCTCTTACGGAATCGTGGTATTCTTCACTTTGGCTAATTATAATACCTACTTCGTTCGCGTAATCATCCAAGCTTTCTTTGTTGAAATTTCTTAAATCTTTTAATGTGATTTTATCGGGACCTTTGCTGACTGTGAGTTCAAAAACAGTTTCTGAAGCGACGACTTCATCGCCAGGTTTTGGGTTTTGGGATAGAATCGTCCCCTGTTCACTGTTATCAAATTCCTCTATCACATCGACGTCCTTAAATTCCATTTCGTTCAAGAGCGGTTCGACAACTTCTATTTTTCTCCCGGTATAATCCGTGACTTCCAGCTTTTCTTTGCCAATGCTCTGGTAGATTTTGATTGGTTTTCCTTTTTTGACAACTTTGCCAGCTTCAGGATCGGTTTGAATGACTTTTCCGGCTTCAATTTCCTTATCTTCGATTTCTATTATAGCACCGGTTTCTAATCTGGCTTCAATAAGCTGTGAAATGGCCTCTTCCAATTCTTCACCCCTCACATCAGGAACCGTTATTTCATCGGTAGCAAACATATCTGGGAAAACAGTGATAGCCAATATCCCAAGAGTCACCAGTAGTAAAAAAAGCGAAACTAGAATGATTGGCAGCTTACTTTTCTTCTTCCCGTCTTTTGCTTTTTTCTTTTTATCTTTTTTCTTTTTATTTGTTTTTACTGCCAGTTTTGTGTCCTCTTCAGCCACTGTATCCTTTTCCGGTCCCCGAACGATCGTATGATCAATGTCCGAAACAAATTTGTCGTTTGTGATGATTGGAATCACCTTAGTGACATCGTTGTCTTCGGGAGTTTCAAACGGTTTTTCATTCAATCGATCAGGATCAAGGGCTGTCCTGATATCCTCATGCATCTCATCCACGCTTGCATATCTGTAAGACGAATCCTTTGCAGTTGCTTTAAGAATAATGTTTTCGACACTTTGCGGGATATCCGGGTTCCACCGTTTCGGCGACGGGGTTTCGGATTGCAGATGCTTCAAAGCGATTGATACCGCTGATTCTCCAGAAAACGGCAAACGTCCGGTCATTAGCTCAAACATGACGATGCCGAGCGAGTAAATGTCTGATTTTTTATTGGCCATGCCTCCCCTTGCCTGTTCTGGGGATAAATAATGGACAGAACCGAGCACCGCGTTTGTTTGGGTGATGTTTGTCGAACTAAGGGCCATCGCAATGCCAAAATCGGTTATTTTCGCATTTCCGTCTTCATCTATTAAAATATTATGCGGCTTGATATCTCTATGAATAATGTCATTATGATGGGCATGGGCAATCGCGTCGGTGGTCTGCTTCATAATATCCAGTGCTTGTTCAACAGGGATTGGGTAATGTTTTTGTATGTATTGTTTCAGGGTCATTCCCTTTACATATTCCATAACAATATAATAAATATCGTCTTCTTCCCCGACATCGTAAATGCTGACGATATTCGAATGGGCCAGACTTGTTGCGGATTGAGCTTCGCGATCAAAACGCTTGATGAATTCCTCATCATTCGAAAAATCCATCCTGAGGATTTTTAAGGCAACCTCGCGCTCGAGAATCATGTCACGGGCAAGATAAACATTGGCCATTCCGCCGCCGCCCACCATGTCCAGGAGCTTGTACCGACCGTTAATCCTTCTTCCGATTAACATCCGCTTCACCCCCACTCTCAGTTTC
Source organism: Bacillus sp. CECT 9360 (assembly GCF_918741275.1). Taxonomy (GTDB): domain Bacteria; phylum Bacillota; class Bacilli; order Bacillales; family DSM-1321; genus Peribacillus. The sequence goes on along the minus strand of NZ_CAKKNA010000013.1, from coordinate 67,851 downwards.
GTCATCGAAATGAACAAGGACGAGAGTAATATTATCTTCGCCGCCATGAACATTGGCAAGCGCTATTAAAGACTCGGCTTTTTCTTCCAGACTTCTTTCATCCATAACAATATCAATCATTTCTTGTTCTGATACTTTATTGGACAGGCCGTCTGAGCAAAGCAACAGCATGTCCCCTTCTTCAAAGACGATGGTCGTTATATCCATATCCACATGGGTCTCTGTTCCTAACGCGCGTAATAAAACATTTTTGCGCGGATGATGTTCAGCATCTTCCCTGGATATTTGTCCGGAACGCACAAGCTCATTCACTAACGAGTGGTCTTCGGTGATCTGTTTAAATCCGCTTTCGTTATATAGGTAACAGCGACTGTCACCAATATTGGCGATTGTGGCGAATTTGTCCGTACAAATGGCGGCAACGATTGTCGTTCCCATTCCCTGGCATTCAGAATATTGTTCAGAATGCTGGAAAAGCAATTTATTCACACTCTCTATTTTCTCTCTAAGCCAGCTTTCCGCTTCTTGTGGAGTGTGAAACGATTTTGAATCATCCCAGCTTTTACGCATATGTTCAATTGCCATAGAACTTGCGACATCGCCGGCACGGTGTCCGCCCATGCCATCAGCAACGACGGCAAAGCGCACACCTTCCGGGTTTATATATATTCCGCCATTATCTTCATTATGCTGACGGACCTTTCCGCGATCTGTTTTAAATACGGCCTTCATAGGCTCACCTCGTTTCTTCCTTACGCTCCTTAGCACGCAGCTGGCCACAGGCTGCATCAATATCATGTCCCTGCTCTCTTCGAATGGTCACGTTAATCCCACGCTTTTTGAGGGTTTTCTCAAATTCAAAGATTTGTTCACGAGGTGTTCTAACATAATTCCGTTCAGGAACATAGTTAACCGGGATTAAGTTTACATGACATTTGATATCCTTTATCAGGTCAGCAAGCTGTTCAGCGTGCTCCTCCTGGTCATTTTCGCCGCCGAATAAACCGTATTCAAAGCTTACGCGTCTCCCGGTTTTATCCGTGTAGTATTTTACGGCTTCGATTAAATCCGGCAACTTGTAAGCCCTGTTGATCGGCATTAACTTGCTTCGGAGTTCGCTGTTAGGTGCATGAAGCGATACAGCAAAATTAATCTGCAGACTTTCATCAGCAAATTTATAAATTTTCGGAATGATCCCGCTCGTGGAAACGGTAATATGTCGGGCGCCGATATTCAGCCCTTTTTCATGATTGATATTTTTCAGGAATGACATCATTTCATCATAATTATCAAAAGGCTCACCGATACCCATAATGACCACCGAGCTAACTCGCTCGTCCGTTTCATCAAGCGCCTGTTGTACGTTTACGACCTGGGCAACGATTTCTCCTGCTTCTAAATTACGTTTTAATCCGCCTAAGGTAGATGCACAGAACGTACAGCCAATCCGGCATCCCACCTGGGTGGTGACGCAAACTGAATTTCCGTATTCATGACGCATTAACACCGTTTCGATGGAAGAACCATCATGAAGCTCAAACAAAAATTTCATCGTACCATCTTTAGATGTTTGCTGGATAAGCGTTTTCAGGGTCGTTATCGTAAAGCCGCTTTCAAGCTTATCTCGCAGTGATTTTGATAGATTTGACATATCTTCGAAACTTTTTACCCGTTTTTTATATAGCCATTCAAAAATCTGGTTTGCCCTAAACGCTTTTTCTCCGTTCACTGTCAGCCATTCCTGCAGCTCATGAAGTTCAAGGGAATAAATCGATGGCTTTTGTTGCGTCGTTTCTTTCTTTTCTTTTGTTGTAATTATCTTTGCCATTATTGCACCTTCTTTCTAAAGCTGGCGATGAAAAATCCATCACTGCCAAAATATTGCGGGAACACTTGGATTGAGTTGCCTACTATAAACGGTCTAACTGCTTCAGGCATTCTGTCTATTAACGTAAGATCTGCTTCAAAATCTGCATGATTCTCTAAAAATGCTGCAGCAACGAGGTCATTTTCTTCTTTATCGACCGTGCAAGTGCTGTAAATCAACCGGTCTCCCTGTTTCAAAAGTGGAGCTGCAGCGTTTAAGAGCTGCTCTTGAATACTTGAAAGCCTCGATATATCTTCCTCTGACTTCGTATACTTCACATCCGGTTTTCTTCTCATGACTCCGAGTCCCGAGCACGGGGCATCGACGAGAATCCGATTAAAGCCTTCTTTATGAAAAAGTTCATGTGCTTTTCTGCTGTCGGATACATATGTTTTAATATTCCGTAATCCAAGACGTGTTGCCTGTTCCTTGATGAGCTTTACTTTATGCTCATGAAGGTCAAGGGCGGTTACCTGCCCCGTCGTTAACCCTTCGGCAATATGGGTTGTTTTGCCGCCTGGCGCCGCGCAACAGTCTAACACCATATCATTCCCGCTCGCACCCAGTGCATGAGCAACAAGCATGGAACTTTCATCCTGAATCGTTAAGTAACCTAGTTGATAGCTCTCGGAGTGAGCTAAATTCCCTCTAAAGCAATGAATCGCTTCAGGTACAATCTTGCTAATCTCCACATGATAGCCTTCTTCTGTTAAAGCACTAATCAGTTCATCGCGGGAAATCTTTTTAAGATTCACTCGGGCCGTTTGCGGAGGGGCCGTAAGATTGATTTCACACATTTCCTTTGTTTTATCATAACCAAATTGCTCTAGCCATCTTTCAACCAGCCACTTGGGGTGGCTGGTTTCAATTGACAAGCGCTCCACCTCATTCCGAATGGAGTCAAACGATGGAAGACCTTGCCGTTGAATACTTCTCAATACGCCATTTACCATAGATGAGATTCCTTTATGACCTCGTTTTTTGGCTATCTCAACAGCTTCAAAAATAATCGCATGATCCGGTACTTTATCTAAATAAATCATTTGATAAAGAGATAGACGAAGAAGATTGATTACCCAGGAAAGAGTTTTTTTCTGATTCTTAATGAAGGGTTGCAAATAATAATCCAAGGTTATTTTTCTTTGAATCGTACCATAAGTAACTTCCGTCAGCAATCCGCTATCGACGCTCTTTAACTGATACTTTTGGAGCTTCGAATTTAACAGCAGGTTGCTGTATGACTGGTTTCTTTCGATCGACTCAAGAATATCGAGCGCTATTTCGCGAACGTTCTTTTTCATTTCTGTCATTCCTTATGATCTCCTAACTTCATCCCCGGCTGAATGAACGAGCCAGCCCCGTGCAAATAGTCCTTCGCCTTCATTTTTTTCTTACCGGATGGCTGCAGCTCAGTAATCAGAATCGAGATCTCATTGCCTGTCGCGACAAGAAGTCCATCTCCTGTGACATCCAGAATTTCACCCGGCTCGCCTGTCTTATCATGTTTGTGTTTTCTCGCTGTCCAGACTTTGATGATGTCTTCGTTCAAGGTTGTATAAGAAACTGGCCATGGGTGTAACCCGCGGATATGATTATAAATGTCTTCCCCGTTTTGTTGCCAGTTGAGTTTCTCCTGTTCACGCTTAATATTCGGTGCAAACGACGCTTCCTCTTCATTTTGCTTGATCGGTGTGAGCCCACCCTTTAACAGCTTAGGAATTGTTTCCGATAACAAATCCGCACCGATTGCGCTCAGCTTGTCATGCAGCGTTCCAACATTGTCATCTTCTTCAATAGCTACCTCTGCTCGCGTCAATATGTCGCCAGCATCCAGTTTTTCAACCATATACATAATTGTGATGCCTGTCTTCTCTTTCCCTTGCAGAATCGAATAATGGATAGGGGCACCGCCGCGGAGCTCCGGCAATAGGGAGGCATGGACATTAATGCAGCCGAATTTTGGTGCCGCGAGCAACTCATTCGGAAGTATTTGTCCAAAAGCAGCCGTGACAATCAAATCTGCCTGTAAAGCGATGATTTTATCCATCTCTTCTTTTATTTTTATTTTCTCTGGCTGATAGACTGGAATTCCGTGTTTTAGAGCCTCGGCCTTAACAGGCGGCGGGGTCAACACTTTTTTTCTTCCTACCGGCCTGTCAGGCTGTGTGACGACACCGATCACTTCATAGCCGTCACTGATGATACGCTGCAGAACGGGTACTGAAAAATCCGGTGTGCCCATAAAGACTATTTTCGTCATTCGTCCCCATACCTTTCCATTTCTTCTTCTGTATAGTACTTTAACACTTTGGTGGTAAATAAAACCCCGTTCAAATGGTCGATCTCATGCTGGATGGCTCTTGCAAGAAATTCCTCTGCTTCAAGTTCGTACGTTTTTCCTCTGCGGTCCTGCGCACGAATTTTCACGTTGTACGGTCTGGTGACTTCTCCGTAAACACCTGGAAAACTGAGACATCCTTCCGGGTCCGTCTGTTCTCCGGATGCCGCCAGAACCTCGGGATTGATCATCTCAATAAGACCCTCATCCTCGCCTAGATCGACAATCGCGATTTGTTTTTTCACTCCAACTTGTGGCGCGGCAAGACCGACCCCATCTGCCTTAAGCATTGTTTCATGCATGTTATTTAACAGCTTAGCCAAATTTTTATCAAAACTTGTTACTTTTGCACATTTTTGTTCCAAAATTTTATCCGGAAACAAAACGATAGGTAAAATAGCCAAAAATGAATCCTCCTATTAGAAAAGCGAAAGCGCCCTGGAAAGTATGGAAGAACGACTAAGACCGCCACATCGTTTATGTCTTCGTCGTTCTGACCCACATCCTGTGGGCCTCCGACAGGCATAAGACGAACCGCGAGGAGGCAGTTCTCCGTCACTACAGTGGTTTGGCAATAGCGGATCCTCGACTAAAACCTGCCACATCGTGTGGCAAACGCCGAGGTCAACCCATCCTGGGCAAGTCCGAGAGGCTGGGCGCTGTAGCTAGACACCTGTCAAAATTAAAAAAGTTAAACTTTCTTTCACTATTAGAAAAGTTAAGACATGTTACATGCCTTAACCAGAAAGCACTTTATTATTTAGAACATATTATATACCACAATCCAAAATAGCTGTTACATCATGATTTGCGGATTCAAATCGATGGTAATTTGCAGCTGATTTTGGGCCGTCTCTTGCTGATAGTTCTCAAGAATGGTCCTCAACAGCTTTTTCAATTGCGGTTCTCGTTTGTATTTTATCAAACATTGATATCGATATCTATTTTTGATACGGCTGATCGGGGACGCAACCGGTCCTAATACGATCGCTTCCTGGCTTAAACCGGAACTTATATATTTCGTGATTTTTTCAGTGATCGCGACTGTCTTCATTAAATCTTCATGAGAAACATTAATAAGGGCGACATAGTAATAGGGCGGATAATGACTTTGCCTTCTCATGTACATTTCCCGCTCGTAAAAAACATCAAAGTCTTGGTTACCCGCAAGCTCGATACTATAGTGCTCGGGAGAATACGTTTGGATTACCACTTCCCCCTCTAGCTCGTGGCGTCCGGCCCGCCCACTGACCTGGGTCAGAAGCTGGAACGTTTTCTCCGATGACCGGAAATCGGGAAGATGGAGCATCGTATCCGCTGAAAGTACGCCAACAAGGGTGATGTTTGGAAAATCCAGCCCCTTGGCAATCATTTGCGTACCAAGGAGAATATCGGCCCGGCCTTCCTGAAAGTCGTTCAGCAGACGTTCATGCGAACCTTTCTTGCTTGTCGTGTCAACATCCATTCGGATGACCCTTGCTTCAGGAAGAATCTTGCCTAGCTCTTCCTCGACCTTTTGTGTCCCGGTTCCGAAAAAACGGATATGGTCGCTTCCGCAATCCGGGCACGTTTGCGGCATGCCTTCTTCATGGCCGCAATAATGGCACTTCAAGGTGTTATTGTAGCGATGGTACGTTAGCGAGATATCACAATTCGGACAATTGACCACGAGGCCGCAGCTCCGGCACATGACAAATGAGGAATGACCGCGCTTGTTTAATAACAGAACAATTTGTTCTTTTTTAGTTATCCGGTCCTTGAGCTTAGCAAACAAACTTTCTGAAAACATGGAACGGTTGCCTCCGCGCAGTTCCTCCCGCATATCTACAATTTCAACCTGGGGAAGCTCATTGTTGTTCATTCGTTTGCTCAAGGTCAAAAGGTGATACACGTTTTTCTTTGCTCTTGCAAAAGAATCCAACGCAGGAGTGGCACTCCCAAGGATGACGGCGCAGTTATGGTGCTTCGCCCGCTCAATCGCTACATCACGTGCATGATAACGCGGTGTTTCCTCCTGTTTATAGCTGGATTCGTGCTCTTCATCAATAATGATGAGCCCGATATTTTCAAAAGGTGCGAAAATCGCCGATCTGGCCCCAACGACCACCTTTACTTCCTTCCGGTGGATTTTACGCCATTCATCATATTTTTCCCCAATCGACAAACCACTGTGCATAACAGCCACCTGATCGCCGAATCTTTCTTTAAAACGTTTGACGGTTTGCGGCGTTAAAGAGATTTCCGGAACGAGCATGATCGCTTCCTCGCCTTTTTTAATGACCGTGTCAATCGCCTGTAAATAGATTTCCGTTTTCCCGCTCCCGGTCACACCGTATAAGAGAAAAACCTCATGACTATTTTCTTCTATAGATTGATTGATCGGCATCAAGGCCGCTGCCTGCTCATCGGTCAGCTTGAATGGCTCGGTTTTTTCAAATACCCTGTTTTCGTATGGATCACGATAGATCTCTACGTCTTTTTCAGCCAGTATCTGTTTTTCAACAAGAGACTTAATCGTTCCGTTCGACGCATTCACAGCTTCAAGCAAGTCGCGAAGCTGGATTTCACTCGGATTCTCGATGAAAAATTGGAGCACCTCGTTCTGTTTTTTAGCTTTGGGAGAAAGGGTCGACGCGTATTGGGCCAGATCTTCTCTATTCATGAGTGGTTCCACGAACCGAACCGTTTTTTTATTCAATTTGTCTTTCACATAATATAAAACTTCAAGATTTCCTTTTTGAACCTGCTTTTGGAAAAGCGCTGCATGTTCAAACTGAAGGACATCTTTCCAGGAAATGATTTCTTTGGCCCCGAAAGCAGCAAGAACTTTTTCATCTACTAATTCCTGCTTGCCCGCGCTTATCCGGAGCACTTTTTCGTATTTTGCCTTCAACGCAGCCGGAAGCATGGATTGCAGCGCAGAGATCTTGAAACACATGGTTTCAGTCGTCAGCCATTCGCCAAGCTGCAGGAGCTCATGATTCAGGACAGGCTCCAAATCGAGGATCTCTTTAATTTCGCGGAGTTTTGTCAGCTCTGATTCGTTTTTGAGTTCCGTGACAAAGCCTTGTACCATTCTTGGACCAAACGGGACAATCACTCTCATTCCCGGCTGGACAACATTTTTCCATTTAGGCGGAACTTGATAATCGAATTCCCTATCCGTTTGTTTCGCGGGGACATCTACAATTACAGAGGCAATATTCATAAATCCATCATTCCTTTTTCAGCATCCGGCTTACTTCAATTAGAATATTTTTTGCCACTTCAGCCTTGCTCATTTTCGGCAGTTCCACTTTACTGCCATCTCGCTTATACATCGTAACGATATTTGTGTCTGTTCCAAATCCAGCCCCGTCAGATGCGATGTTATTGGCTACGATCATATCAGCATTCTTCTTTTGAAGCTTATCCGTGGCATATTGCTCCACTTTCTCCGTTTCCGCGGCAAAGCCAACAACGACTTGATTGTCTTTCTTAGCACCAAGCTCTTTCAAAATATCCACAGTCCGTTGCAGGGTGATGCTGCTGTCACCAGGCTGCTTTTTTATTTTTTGTTCCTGGTAAACTTTTGGCTTATAATCCGCTACTGCCGCTGTTTTAATGATGGCATCGGCACCGGTGAAATGTTTCATCACTTCTATATACATTTCAGCTGCGGATTCCACATGGATTACGTCCACATTCGCTGGTGGTGAAAGCGAAACCGGACCGGAAATCAATTTGACCCGCGCGCCCATTTTTTGAGCCTGTTCCGCGATTGCATATCCCATCTTCCCCGTTGACCGGTTCATAATAAAACGGACGGGATCAATATTCTCTCTTGTAGGTCCTGCTGTAACAATGATATTTTGGCCTTTTAACGGCTGTTCTGTTTGAGCATTGAAAAATAACGTCAAGTGTTCCACAATCGTTTCGGGTTCCTCTAATCTGCCTTTTCCAACATACCCACAGGCAAGATAGCCTTCTGAGGGTTCAATCAATTGATACCCAAACTTCTTTAGCGTATTCAAGTTCTTCTCGACGGCAGGATGACCGTACATATTCACATTCATGGCCGGCGCAACCCATACAGGCGCACTTGTCGCAAGCAATGTGGTCGTGATCATGTCGTCTGCAATCCCGTTTGCCAGCTTTCCGATTACGTTTGCGGTCGCAGGCGCCACCAAGACGAGATCTGCCCAGTCAGCCAGATCTATATGAGCAATGACTGAAGAGTCTTTCTCATCAAATGTATCTGTATAGACATCGTGTCTGGAAAGCGCTTGAAAGGTAAGCGGAGTGACAAATTTCCCGGCGGAATCGCTCATGATCACCTTTACCTTCGCGCCTGCCTGGGTAAGTTTGCTCGTTAACGCGGCCGCTTTGTATACGGCGATGCCGCCTGTTACGCAGAGTAGAATCTTTTTATCTGTTAGCATGCTGTTTCCCCCAACTTAAGCATTCTTTGTCTTTATTATGAAGGATTATGACATTTTTTTCACCTTTTTGAGTTAGACGAGCTGTAAACCTTCTAATTTAATTTGACAATACAAAAGGGCCGGAACCCCCTCACATGATTTCAACAAATTTCCAATTGCTGAAATATATGTATTAGAAGGCGTCCGGCCCAGATGTCTCGTTTATTTTTCCTCGTATTCGTTTTGATAGGTCAGTTTCCCCGAGTGAATTTCCTCGAGTGCTTTGCCAACCTGTTTAAACGATACCGGGTTTTCAATTTTCGTATCATCCTTTTGCTGCATTTGGCGTGCGCGTTTTGCGGCAACGGATACAAGCGAATATTTTGAATCAATCTTTTCTAATAGTGCATCAATAGAAGGGTACAACATATTATTCAGCCTCCAGCATTTTTTTATATCGGATTGATACTCTCTCTCTTCGGCAGTGCTCTGCGATAACGATTGCGTTTATCTTTTGGCAAGCCGCCTCTATCCGATCATTTTCCACTACATAATCGTATAAGTCCATTAATTCGATTTCTTCCTTGGCGGTCTGCATCCTTCTTTGGATGACTTCTTCTGTTTCGGTGCCGCGTGTGACGATTCGGTTTTGCAGTTCAGAAAGACTCGGTGGCGCCAAGAAAATAAACAGACCTTCCGGAAATTTTTCACGGACCTGCCTTGCGCCTTGTACTTCGATTTCAAGAAAAACATCTTTGCCAGCCACAAGTGTTTCCCTTACATAGTCAACCGGTGTCCCGTAGAAATTGCCAACGAACTCGGCATATTCCAGCAGCTTATCCTGTTCAATTAATTCCTCAAATTCCTCGCGGGTTTTGAAGAAGTAATCGATGCCATCGACTTCTCCCTCCCGCGGTTTTCTCGTCGTCATTGAAATCGAATATTCAAAAGCTGTGTCGGGTTGGGAAAAGATTTCTTTTCTGACCGTTCCTTTGCCGACGCCGGACGGGCCGGATAATACGATTAGCAGACCTTTTTCTCTCATAAACTTCCTTTACCCCTCTTCCCCACTGTCATCCCGGTCATGCAGCCGGGCCGCAACGGTTTCCGGCTGAACAGCAGAAAGAATCACATGGTCACTGTCAGTAATGATGACAGCTCTCGTTCTTCTTCCATAGGTAGCATCCACTAAGGAGCCGCGATCACGTGCGTCCTGGATGATTCTTTTTATTGGAGCCGATTCCGGACTCACAATCGATACAATCCGATTAGCGGAAACGATATTCCCGAAACCGATATTAATGAGCTTGATAGACATTTTTGTCCCCCGATCATATTCTATTCTCGCCTCGATATAAGTATCATAAACAAGCTACTCGATATTTTGAACCTGTTCTTTTATTTTTTCAAGTAAACTCTTCATTTCAACGACTTCTTTCGTAATCGTTGAATCATTTGCTTTGGAACCGATCGTATTGACTTCCCTGTTCATTTCCTGTACGAGAAAGTCCAGCTTCCGGCCAATCGGCTCTATCATTTCAAGCGTTTCTAAAAATTGGATGTGATGACTTTCAAGGCGTGTTAGTTCCTCATTTATATCGGCTTTATCGGCAAAAATTGCAACCTCTGTTAAAAGTCTGCTTTCATCCAGCATTCCTGATGTAACTTCTGCCAATTTTGTTTTCAGCCTTTCTTTATAGGCTTCAGCGACAGCGGGAGCATAATTTTTTAGCCCGCCGACGATAAAAGAAATCTTTTCGAGCTGTTTCAGCAGGTCAATCTTCAGCTCAGCACCTTCTTGCAACCTCATAGCTTTGACATTGCTCAAGGCAGCTTGAGTGGCCGTGCGCAAAATCGTGTCCAGTTCCTCATTCTCAGCTTGTATTTCCTCCACTGAAAAAACATCGTTGATGTGCAGCAAATCCTGCAAGGAAGGAGATGAGCTTAAAGAATATTTATCTTTCACATCACTCATGATGGCAAAATATTGATCAGCGAGCGACCAATCGAGCTTAAGCCGTTTTGTCAAAAGGCCTTCGCCTTCAATCGCAATGAATATTTCAACCCGGCCTCTTCTTATGTATTCATTTGCTTGTCTTTTGACTTTATCTTCTAAAATGAAGAGCTGGCGCGGCATCCGAATATGATATTCGCAAAAACGATGGTTAACAGTTTTTATTTCGACGGTCACCTTTATATTGGTATTCTCCGCCATCCCAATCCCGTAGCCTGTCATACTTACAACCACGGCAACACTTCCTATCCAACGTTAAATGTTTTTCGTTTTATAAAGTAAAAAGGTAATAGAGAAGTCTCTACTACCTTTAGAATTATATCATAAACTATTTTGATTTACTTACCAAAAATGATCCCGCCAGTAAAAAAGTTGGAATCGACGCCATGCCTATAACGAGCAGCCAGTCTCTTGGCTCGATCGGTAAGGTATGGAAGATTGCTTGCAGCGGTGGATAGTATAGGACCGGTAGCATCAACAATAAAGAAGAAATAACCGCCCAAACGAGATATTTATTTCCGAAAGGATTTCGGGAGAATATGGACCGTTCGCTGCGACAATCAAAAACGTGGATCAGCTGCGCCAAGACGAGAGTCGTAAATGCGATTGTTTGCGCATATGCAAGGTTATCCGGATCATTCTTATAAACAACCATAAAAGCAATCAACGTCGAGATTCCGATTAAAAATCCCCGTGAAATGACTTTCCAGCCTAGTCCTCTGGCAAATACACCTTCCTTTGGACTGCGTGGGGCCCTTTTCATTACGTCTCCTTCCGGCTTATCGAGACCAAGGGCCATAGCCGGCAAACCATCCGTCACAAGATTCACCCATAATATTTGAATGGGGACAAGCGGCAGCGGCAGGGCCAAAATCATCGCAAAAAACATGACGAGGATTTCACCGACATTGGATGCCAGCAAATATCTGATGAACTTCCGGATGTTTTCATATATGTTACGTCCTTCTTTAATCGCCGATTTAATGGTTGCGAAATTATCATCAAGCAGGATAAGTGATGAAGCTTCTTTGGCAACATCGGTACCGGCAATCCCCATCGAGATCCCGATATCGGCTGATTTGATTGCCGGGGCGTCGTTTACCCCGTCACCCGTCATTGCCACGACATGTCCTTTGTTTTGGAAAGCTTTAACAATCTTCAGTTTATGTTCAGGCGAGACGCGAGCAAAAACGGAAACGTTCTCGACGACGTCTTCCAGCTCGGCCACCGACATGTCCGACAAAGCTTTTCCATCTAATACTTTATCTTTTCCTCTTAAAATTCCCAGTTGTTTCGCGATCGCTTTGGCCGTGGAAACATGATCCCCGGTGATCATGACCGTTTTGATTCCGGCTTCCCTGCACTCTTTAACTGCACGGGCTACTTCCGGACGAGGAGGATCAATCATGCCGTGGAGCCCCATGAACGTCAATTCTTTTTCTGCTTCGGCTTCATCCAACAATACCGTATTGGGACTGATCGGTTTATACCCAACCGCGATGGTACGCAGTGCTTGCGCTGCTAGGCCATCGATGGCAGCCTGCACGGAATTCTTCATGTCGCGGTTTAGTTGTTGAAGTTTTTCATCCCATAAAATAGAACCGCATTGAGATATGAGCACATCCGGTGCTCCTTTTGTCACCACAAATTGCTTCCCGTTCTCATCTTTCACGACGACACTCATCATCTTCCGGGTCGAGTCGAACGGAAACTCTTTGACAATCGTAAATTTCTGCTTCAGCTTATCGCGCGTTAATCCAGCTTTCATGGCTGCGACCAACAGCGCTCCCTCAGTCGGATCACCATCCAGGACATATTGGTCGTCTTTTGTCAGAAGCCCGGCTTTATTGCAAAGAAGGCCAAAAGTCAAAAGCTGGTGGAGTGCTTTCTCCTGTTTCGGATTTACTTCAACGGTTTCATCCATAAAGATCCCGTTTGGTTCATAGCCTGTGCCGCTTACATTCCACTCTTTTCCTCCGCTCCAAAGATGGGTAACCGTCATTTTATTCTGAGTCATTGTCCCGGTTTTATCTGAACATATGACGGAAGCACATCCCAACGTTTCAACCGCGGGAAGCTTGCGGACGATGGACTTTTGCTTAATCATCCGCTGTACGCCGAGAGACAGTGCGACAGTAACGATCGCGGGAAGCCCCTCAGGAATTGCTGCTACCGCAAGCGAAACACCCGCTAAAAACATCGTATACAAATCGTTGCCTTGGATAACCCCGATAATGACGACAAGCAGAGTTAAGAATAACGCTGTGATGATCAGGATTTTCCCAAGCTGTTCCAGTCGCCTTTGCAGCGGGGTGTCCATCGTTGCCGCTGATTGCAGCAGATCGGCGATCTTGCCCATCGCGGTATCCATCCCTGTGTCCGTAACAACGCCAATACCGCTTCCCCTTGTCACCATTGTCCCCATAAACGCCATATTTTCCTGGTCGCCTATGCTGTCGATATCATTCTTTAACGGAGAGGAATACTTGACCGATGGAACGGATTCGCCTGTCAGTGCCGATTCTTCTATTTCAAGGCTCACCGCCTCAATAATTCTCATATCTGCACCTATCCGGTCACCGCTTGAGAATTTCAGGACGTCACCTGCCACGACTTCCCTTGACGGAATTTTCGACCATTCCCCATCCCTTAATGCATATACTTGCGGCGCAGACATTTCTTTTAAAGCATCAAGCGACTTTTCCGCCTTTCTTTCCTGGAAAAAACCTAAAAATCCATTTATTAAGATGATGGCGATGATCGCAATGGCATCGATATACTCCCCGAGCAGCCCCGAAATTAACGTAGCTGCGAGCAAAACGAGCACCATGAAGTCCTTGAATTGAGCAAAAAATAACAGGAGGGCTGATTGTTTTTCACCTTCTTGAAGTTCATTAAACCCTTGTTTTTGCTGCCTTCTCCTAGCCTCATTCCCTTCCAACCCTTTTTCAATGTTGGTTTGAAGGGCTGCTTCAACATCTTGTGTATCCATTTCACGGAACTTCATTAAGTATCACACATCCTCCACACATAGTATTAAACCGGCATAATTCTTCTCTCCTTCCATGCTTATTCAGTCTCGTCCAAAAAAATGCTATACTTTATTGTGAACTCTAATCCACAGCAAATAATGATCTCAACGAAAAGGAAGTTATATAGATGTCTTTTGACGGTTTATTTACAAAAGCAATGACAGAGGAATTATCCGGTCTGCTTAAGGGCGGACGCATCAATAAAATTCATCAGCCATATAAAAATGAAGCGATACTTGTCATCCGTTCAGGCGGTAAAAATCATAAATTGTTGCTGTCTGCACATCCAAGCTATGCCAGGGTCCAAATTTCACAGGAGAGCTATGACAACCCCAAGGAACCACCGATGTTTTGTATGATGATGCGCAAGCATTTGGAAGGGTATGTAATAGAAGACATTTATCAATCCGGGCTCGATCGAATGATTATTTTTGAAGTAAAAGGGAGGAACGAACTCGGAGACGTTTCCCAGAAGCAGTTAATTGTTGAAATCATGGGCAGGCACAGCAATATCATTTTAGTTGATAAAGAGAAGCATATGATTTTAGACAGCATTAAGCATGTTTCCTATGCTGTCAATAGCTACCGGGCTGTGCTGCCCGGCCAGGATTACAAAGCTCCTCCTGCCCAGGAGAAAGTAAATCCATTCACAGCTAAAGAAGAGGAAATATTGCAAAGGCTTGATTTCAATGCCGGAAAGCTCGACAAGCAGATTGTCGATCATTTTTCCGGTGTCTCTCCTCTATTTGCAAAGGAAGTCATCCACCGAGCCGGGCTTGCCAACCGCTCAACTTTGCCTGAGACATTTTTGAAGCTTATTGACAGGCTCGCAAAAAAAGATTACAGCCCCACCCTTATTGCCGATGGCAACAAAGAAGCTTTTTATATGATTCCATTGGAGCATCTGCAGGGAGAAAGCCGCCCTTTTGCTACATTAAGTGAAATGCTTGACCGCTTCTATTTTGGAAAAGCACAGCGGGACCGGGTGAAGCAGCAGGGAAATGATCTGGAACGATTTATTTCAAATGAGATCGAGAAAAACGAAAAGAAGGTCAAAAAGCTCGAGAGAACACTGAAGGAAAGTGAACGGAGTGAGCAATATCAATTATTCGGGGAGCTGTTGACGGCTAACCTTTACCAAGCCAAAAAAGGGATGAAGGACATTGAAGTAAGCAATTACTATGAAGAAGATGGCAGAATCGTCATCATTCCGCTTAATCCGCAGAAAACACCTTCGGAAAATGCCCAGAAATACTTTACACGTTATCAAAAAGCGAAAAACGCAATCGGGATTGTCCAACAACAAATCAAACTTGCCAATGAAGAAGTGGCTTATTTCGATACCCTTCTGCAGCAGCTCCATTCCGCTTCCCCGAAGGATATCGAGGAAATCCGCGAAGAGCTTCAGGAGGAAGGCTATCTAAAGAAAAAGCAGCGGAAAGGCATGAAAAAACCCGCTCATGCCAAACCGCAGCTTGATAGCTATGTATCATCCGATGGCGATGTAATTTTCGTTGGAAAAAACAATAAACAAAATGATTATTTAACTAATAAATTTGCGAGAAGAGACGAAATATGGCTGCATACGAAGGATATTCCTGGCTCGCATGTGGTAATTCGCAATGAAAACCCAAGCGAGCAAACGATAAAGGAAGCCGGGGTGCTCGCGGCCTATTTCAGCAAAGCGAAAGATTCCAGCTCCGTGCCAGTAGATTTCACAAAAGTGCGGCATGTAAAAAAACCAAGCGGCGCAAAACCGGGATTTGTGATCTATGATAACCAGCAAACGATCTTCGTTACGCCGGATGCTGATCAGGTGATCGGGATGAAGGAAGCAGTTGCATCAAAAAGCTAAAACAGAGAGCCAGTTGGAATTTCCCAACTGGCTCTTTGTCTTAAGCGGTAATCCAACCGGTATCAGCCGGATTTCCCCTCCACTTGTTCAGCTTCTCCAGATCGCTCTCTTCGATATAGCCATGTTTTACCGCTACTTCAATCAGCGTTGTGTAATCACTTAAAGAGTATGCTAGGATGCCTTCTGAATTGAGCTGTTCTTTTCCTTTTTGCAGTTCATAGCTGAAAATCGAAACGACCCCTAAAACATTACAACCATTTTCACGTAATGCTTTTACTGCCTCAATTACGCTGCCGCCTGTCGAAATCAAATCTTCGACAACGACAACCTTTTGACCGGGTGCAGCTTTACCTTCGATTTGATTGCCTTTCCCGTGGCCTTTTGGCTTTGAACGAACATAGCACATAGGGAGATTTAACAAATCGCTTACCCATGCCGCATGGGGGATTCCGGCCGTTGCTGTGCCGGCAATCACTTCCGCATCTGGGAAATGCTCTGTAATCAAAACTTGCAAGCCTTTGGCTATTTTTGAGCGGATTTCCGGATAGGAAAGCGTCAAGCGGTTATCACAATAGATCGGCGACTTGATTCCTGACGCCCATGTAAATGGGTTATTCGGCTGTAAATAGACGGCCTCGATTTCTAATAAATGCTCTGCGATTGAATGTTTCATACACCGATTCCCTCCCAGGCTTCCTTTATCATTTGATAAGAATGTACCGGATCTTTTGCGGCTGTAATCGCCCGGCCGACAACGATGGCATCCGCTCCAAGCAGCCTTGCCTGTTCGGGGGTCGCCACTCGCTTCTGGTCATGGTGTTCCCCATCGGCCATGCGGATGCCCGGTGTTACCGTCAAAAAGCCCTTCCCAGTTCTCTCATGAATCTTTGTTACTTCATGTGTTGAACAGACGACTCCATCAAGGCGGGATCGTTTAGCCAATTCAGCATAGTGGAGAACCGATTCTTCAAGGCTTGACTTAATCAACTGTTCTTTGTTCATTTGTTCCGTGGAGGTGCTTGTCAGCTGGGTGACCGCAATGCATGCAGGCCTCAACTTTCCCGCAGGGGTTCCCGCTTCCAGGCCTTCCCATGCTGCTTCCATCATCTTCCGTCCGCCGGCGGCATGGACATTCACCAGGTCAATATTCAACCGTGCGAGCCCCTTCATCGCTTGCTTTACGGTATGCGGGATATCATGAAGCTTTAAATCGAGAAATACATCATGGCCTTTGCCCTTAATCAAATCAAGGATCGCGGGACCGTTTTGATAAAACAGTTCCATCCCGACTTTAACAAATAATCGTTCTTTGCCGAATTGGTCCAGAAATTCCTTTGTTTCTTTTTGTCCTGGAAAATCAAGTGCGATGATAAGCGAGTGATTCATTCTTTCCCCAGCTCCTTCCGGTACATTCAGAAATATGACCATATCCTAGCTTTTCGAGCAAAAGCGGCAGCTCTTCAATGATGTTCGGGCATACAAAAGGATCGACGAAATTGGCTGTACCAACCGCGACGGCGCTTGCCCCGGCATAGAAAAATTCGATTACATCCTCAGCTGTTGCAATCCCGCCCATGCCGATAATCGGAATCGATACATGCTGGCTAACTTCATGAATCATCCTGATCGCAACAGGCTTAATCGCCGGACCGGATAAGCCACCCGTTCCATTGGCGAGGACCGGCTTTGCTGTTTTCAAGTCCAATCTCATCCCGAGCAGTGTGTTAATCATCGTCAGTCCATCAGCACCGCCCTCTTCGACCGCTCTCGCAATTTCGGTAATATTGGTGACATTCGGTGACAGTTTGACATAAACAGGTACCTGTGAAACTTCCTTCACTGCTTTGGTCACGCTTTTCGCTGTTGCCGCATCCGTTCCAAAAGCGATTCCGCCTTCCTTCACATTCGGGCAGGAGATATTCAATTCCAATGCCTTCACGTTCGGGGCCTTGCTTATCTCACGCGCAACCTCGATATAATCCTCAATCTGCGAACCGGCAATGTTTGCGATAATCGGAACATTGTAGTTATCAAGCCATGGCAGTTCTTCCTCAATCACTTTTTCGAGACCCGGATTCTGCAGCCCGATCGCATTCAGCATGCCTGCGGACGTTTCCGCTACTCTCGGTGTCGGGTTACCAAACCGCGGCAGCGGCGTCGTCGCTTTGATCATGATTGCCCCAAGCCTACTTAAGTCATAAAACTGGCTGTATTCACGCCCAAAGCCAAAGCAGCCTGATGCCGGCATGACGGGATTTCTCAGTTCCAATCCAGGTAGATTGATCGAAAGTGATTTCATAATAGAACCTCCCCTGCCCGGAATACCGGTCCGTCGCTACACACTTTTTTATAGGAATGGCCGGTTGGGTCGTCCGCTGTATGGCACACGCATGCAAAGCAGGCGCCGATTCCGCAGCCCATCCGCTCCTCCAGTGATAAAAATAGTTTCTTATGGCTGTAAGCTGTTTCCACTGCCCGCAGCATCGGTGTCGGCCCACAAGCATAAATCACTGGAAAATCACCGGGCAAATCCCCGATCACATCGGTTACGAATCCTTTTGCACCGTATGAGCCATCGTTCGTTACCACGAATGTTTCTCCCAGAGCTGAAAATTCTTCTTCATAAAAAACATTCTCTTTTGTTTGAAATCCCAATACATGGGTTACAGAGATTCCCTTTTCTCTTAGCCGTTTAGAAAGTTCGTATAAAGGAGGGACACCAATGCCCCCTCCGACGAGAAGAACTGAATCGCCCTTTGCTGCCTCGCTGACTGGAAAACCGTTCCCAAGCGGCCCAAGCACATCCACACTCCCCTCTATTCGCTTATGTGAGAGCAGTCTGGTCCCTTTTCCTTCGGCGCGGTAAATCATTGTAAATTGTTTTTCTTTAAGATTGATAGACGAAATGCTGATCGGCCGTCTCAGCAAAGGATCAATGCCTTTTCCCGCTTTCACATGGACAAACTGCCCCGGCTCGTTCATTTCAGAAACAAGCTCACCTTGAAGGGTGAGCTCATATATCGATTTGGAGATTTCTCTTTGGCTGACAATCTTCATCTCTTCTTTTTTGATCATGAAAAAGTCACCTCACGACTCGGTTCAGCGTTTCCCATTGCCTCCGCGGAAAATGTCATCGATTCGATTACCCGAAGAATGGCTTCTGCTGTATCCAATGAAGTTAAGCATGGAATTCCATTTTCGACAGATTCCCTTCTTATGCGGAAACCATCCCGTTCCGGCTGCTTGCCTTTCGTTAACGTATTGATGACCAGCTGCGCTTCTCCGCTTCGAATTACATCAATAAGGTTGTGTCCGGCTTCTCCGATTTTATCGACGACAGCGACTGGAATTCCCGCTTCTTTTAATAAGGTCGCTGTTCCATGAGTGGCAATTAAACGATAACCGCAATTGTTAAACCTGCGGGCAATTTGCAGCGCTTCCTGTTTATCCTTGTCCGCTACTGTCAAGAGTACGGAGCCGTGTTCCTTAATCTGGATTCCGGAAGCTACGAGCCCTTTATAAAGTGCTTTCTCGAGCGTAGTGTCTTTCCCCATCACTTCTCCCGTTGACTTCATTTCAGGGCCTAGCGTGATATCGACCCCTCTAAGTTTGGCAAAGGAGAATACCGGCACTTTTACGTATACGCCCGTTTTTTCCGGGACAAGGCCGCTTTTATAGCCCATCGATTCCAGTGAGTTCCCAAGGATCACTTTCGTCGCAAGATTCGCCATCGGCACATTCGTAATCTTGCTTAAAAAAGGAACCGTGCGGCTTGAGCGTGGATTTACTTCGATAACAAACACTTCATCATTGCTGACGACGTATTGAATGTTTAATAGTCCGATAATCTTTAAACCTTTTGCCAGCTTCGTTGTATATTCCTCTATTCTTTCTTTGATTTGCTTTGTAAGGTTTTGCGGCGGGTATACCGCGATCGAATCACCGGAATGGACGCCTGCGCGTTCAATATGCTCCATGATTCCCGGTATGACGACGTCTTTTCCGTCTGAAATGGCATCGACTTCGATTTCCTTTCCGGTTAAGTAGCGGTCAATCAAGACGGGATGCTCAGGGTTGATTTTGACGGCATTTTTCATGTAGTGAAGCAATTCTTCCTGCTGGTAGACGATTTCCATCGCTCTACCGCCCAGAACATACGACGGCCGGATCAGCACCGGATAGCCGATATCTTCAGCAATCTTAACCGCCTCCTCAATCGAAGTGGCCGTTTTTCCTTTCGGCTGGGGAATTTCTAAAGTACGCAACGCCTGTTCGAACTTATCCCGGTTCTCCGCGCGGTCCAGGTCTTCAAGCGTTGTTCCTAAAATGGTCACGCCTCTCTCTACAAGCTGGTCCGCTAAATTGATCGCTGTCTGTCCCCCGAATTGAACCACAACACCCATTGGTTTTTCGAGGTCAATGATATGCATGACGTCTTCGATTGTCAGCGGTTCGAAATAAAGCTTGTCGGAAATGCTGAAATCGGTGGAGACGGTTTCCGGATTGTTATTGATGATAATCGCTTCATATCCCGCTTCTCTAATCGCCCAGACCGAGTGCACGGTTGCGTAATCGAATTCTACCCCCTGGCCGATCCTGATCGGGCCTGAACCGAGGACAACCACGCTTTTCCGGTCAGTGACGATCGACTCGTTTTCGTCCTCATACGTTCCGTAAAAATAAGGTGTCTCGGATTCAAATTCTGCGGCGCAAGTGTCGACCATTTTATATACTGGCATGATCCCTTTGTCTTTTCGCCATTCATAAATCGATTTTTCACTTGCGTTCCATAGAGACGCAAGTGTTACATCAGCAAAGCCCATCTGCTTTGCTTTCCGACCGATTTCTTCGTTAAAAGGATTCTCGAGGAGACGTTCTTCAAATACGACGATTTTATGGAGTTTATAAAGGAAAAACAAATCAATCTGGCTCCACTCATGGATTCTCTCCATGCTGATTCCTCTTCGCAACGCTTCCCCGATGTAAAATAACCGTTCATCGCCGGCCATTCTGATTCTTTTCTCGATTAACTCATCTACGATTGGCTCATCCAGTCCGATATGAGAGAAACCTGCCTCAAGCGAGCGAACGGCTTTCAGGATCGACTCTTCAAATGTCCTGCCGATTGCCATCACTTCTCCGGTTGCTTTCATTTGTGTCCCGAGTTTACGGTTGGCGGATTCAAACTTATCAAACGGCCAGCGTGGGATTTTTGTGACCACATAGTCAAGGGCAGGCTCAAAGCTTGCATACGTTTTTCCTGTTACAGGGTTTAACATTTCATCCAGTGTTAAGCCGACTGCGATTTTTGCCGCCAGCTTGGCAATTGGATACCCGGTCGCTTTCGAAGCTAGCGCCGACGAGCGGCTGACCCGCGGATTGACTTCGATTACAAAGTAATCAAAACTATTTGGATCTAAAGCAAGCTGTACGTTACAACCGCCTTCAATTTCAAGTGCCCTGATGATTTTTAAAGAGGTGTTCCGCAGCATCTGGTATTCCCGGTCGCTGAGCGTTTGGCTCGGTGCAACTACGATTGAATCACCCGTATGGATGCCGACCGGGTCAAAGTTTTCCATATTGCAGACGACAATCGCATTATCATTGCTGTCTCTCATAACCTCGTATTCTATTTCCTTAAAGCCGGCAATGCTTTTTTCTAATAAGCATTGGGTTACCGGGCTGCTTTTCAATCCACCGGTGACAATTTCAACTAACTCTTCTTCATTGACGCAAATGCCCCCGCCTGTCCCACCGAGCGTAAATGCCGGACGGACGATGACCGGATAGCCTACGCGATCAACAAAGCGGCGCGCTTCTTCTATTGAATGGACGATATCACTGTCAGGGACCGGTTCTCCCAGTTCATTCATTAGTGTCCTGAATAAATCCCTGTCTTCCGCTTTTTGAATCGCGGAAAGTTCTGTCCCAAGAATTTTCACATGGCATTCTTCCAAAACACCTGCATTTGCCAGTTCAACGGCCATGTTAAGCCCAGTCTGCCCGCCCAGCGTAGGCAATAAGGCATCTGGCCGTTCTTTGCGGATGATTTTGCTGACGAACTCGAGCGTGATCGGTTCAATATAAACGGCATCGGCAATTTCGGTATCGGTCATGATTGTCGCCGGATTCGAGTTTACGAGAATGACCCTATATCCTTCTTCTCTTAAGGCGATACATGCCTGGGTGCCCGCGTAATCAAATTCCGCTGCCTGCCCGATTATGATTGGACCTGAACCAATCACCAGGATGCTTTTTATATCTGTACGTTTTGGCATGTCAATTCCCCTTCCGTCTTAGCCGATTCGATCATATCTATAAATTCATCAAATAAATAATTGGCGTCTTCCGGCCCAGGGGATGCTTCCGGATGGTATTGCACCGTAAATGCCGGGAATTGCTTATGTCTTAACCCTTCCACTGTTCCATCATTTAAAGCGATATGGGTTACTTCCAATCCTGTTTGGTCAACCGATTCACTCCGGACTGTATAGCCATGGTTTTGTGCAGTCAGCGCAATTTTTCCGGACCGCAAATCCTTAACCGGGTGGTTGGAGCCGCGATGGCCAAATTTCATTTTTTCGGTATCAGCCCCGTTCGCGAGCGCAAACAGCTGATGGCCTAGACAGATTCCGAATATTGGCACCTTCCCCTGGATTTCCTTGATCATCTCGATGGCTTCATCGACGTCCTTCGGGTTTCCCGGTCCGTTTGACAGCATGATTCCGTCCGGGTGTAAGGACAGAATTTCTTTGGCGGTTACGTTGTAAGGGACGACAATTACATCGCAATCCCGGTCATTCAATTCCCTTAAGATGCCATGTTTCATTCCAAAATCGACGAGAACGACCCGTCTGCCTCTTCCCGGGCTTGGATATGCCGTTTTTGTAGACACTCGTTTCACTTGGTCGTTCGGGGATACTGTCGCCTTCAACAGCTGAAGTACTTCTTCCGCTGTTTTTTCGATATTGCATAGGGCTCCCTTCAATGTCCCATACTGCCGGATGATTCTCGTTAGCTTTCTAGTATCAATCCCGCTGATTCCAGGAATGTTTTTTTCTTTAAAAAATTCATCCAAAGAAATTTCGCTTCTCCAGTTAGAAGGAAAATCAGCTGCTTCCTTGACTATAAAACCTGAAATCGCTGGATTAATCGATTCGAAATCGTCCCGGTTTATTCCGTAATTCCCTACAAGGGGATAGGTAAGAGTCACAATCTGTCCGCAGTAAGAAGGATCGGATAAGATTTCCTGATAGCCCGTCATACCCGTGTTGAATACAACTTCTCCGATTTTTTCTGTATCGCTTCCGAATGCTTCGCCGATAAATACAGTACCGTCTTCAAGAATCAGCTGTCTTTTCATTGATTTCCACGTCCTTTTTCCCAAGCCTTTTTGCCTTCCGCAATCGTCATAACCGGCCAGCCACAGCAGGTTTGGCCATGAAAAGGAGTATTCTTCCCTTTGGATGCGAATTCTCGGATGTCAATTTCTTTTTCTGTTTCTAAATCAAGTAAAACCATATCGGCAATCGCGCCTGCTTCTAACCGGCCATATGGCAGCGAAAAGCTTTCAGCAGGTTTCACCGTTAAAAAGTCGATTAATTCTTTCAAAGAGAGAATTCCTTTTTTTACAAAATGGGTGTAAAGAAGCGGGAATGCCGTCTCCAAACCAACAATTCCGAATGGAGCGAGCTTCATGCCTTCCGCTTTTTCTTCAGCCGTATGGGGAGCATGGTCTGTGGCGATAAAATCGATCGTTCCGTCCAGCAGCCCTTCCAGCAGTGCAGCGCGATCATCCCGACCTCTTAGCGGGGGATTCATTTTATAATTCGGGTCCAGTCCCGGAATGTCCTCATCACAAAGCAACAGATGATGGGGTGTCACTTCAGCGGTAACATGGATCCCGGCTCTTTTAGCGTCCCTTACTGCCCTTACTGATTCCTTCGTGCTGATATGGCAGACATGGTAATGGCAGCCGGCGGCTTCCGCTAACAGAACGTCCCTGGCGATATGCACGGATTCACAAACTGAAGGAATCCCGGTTAATCCGGTTAATCTCGAAAAATCACCTTCATGAACAGATCCTTTATTGATTAACGTATTATCCTCGCAATGGGCGACAATCGGCATATTCACAGCAGCGGCTTTTTTCATGGCGGCAAGCATCATTCCTGCTTCTTGGACTCCAACCCCGTCATCTGTGAATGCAAATGCGCCTGCTTGCTTCAACCCTTCAAAATCGGTCAGTTCTTTTCCAAGCTCCCGTACGGTAATCGAAGCGTAAGGAAGCACCCGGACATGCCCGGTTTCATCGATTCTTTGCTTGAGCCAGTTCATTTGTTCCTTGCTGTCCGGCACCGGCCGAGTGTTTGGCATTGCGGCCACTGTTGTATATCCGCCCCTGGCAGCGGCCATCGTACCCGTCTCAATCGTCTCTTTCTTTTCTCCGCCCGGCTCTCGCAAGTGGATGTGCAAATCTATAAAACCTGGGGCTACAAGCATTCCGGCCGCATCTATCATTTCACAGTCTTCGGTCGAAATATCTTCTGCCACATCGGTGATTATCTTTCCTTCAAAAGCAATGTCAGCTTGCACAAGATTCCCTTCATTATCGAGTAATACCCCATTTTTGATGACCGTTTTCATGAATCTTCCTCCTCTGCTTTTTCAATAAAAAACACCCTGGCCAAAGATAGGCTCAGGGCGGCAATATGCAAATCAAAGATGAAAAGCAGTCATTGCCAGCCTTCCTGTCTTTGATTTTCGCACCACCCTTTTAAGCCTCTCTGGACTTCAATTAAAAGGTGAATCATTATTTGCTTCGTTTATTTTTCTTCTACAATTGTAGCACTAGCACTGGTTGCCTGATCCCTTCCCGGAAGAACCAAGTTGAGCAAGATACCGATAATCGCGGCTAAGGCCATTCCGGAAAGTGAAATTTTATCAGATAGTTTTACAAACGCACCGCCGACGCCGATGACAAGAATTACAGAAGCGATCATCAAGTTTCGGTTCTTTCCAAAATCAACTTTATTATCAATCAGCATACGCAGTCCGCTGGAAGCGATAATCCCAAAAAGCAGGATGGAGATCCCTCCCATGACAGCTTGCGGAATCGAACTGATGACGGCTGAAATTTTTCCAATAAAGCCGAATATAATGGCGATTACGCCGGCTCCCCCGATGACATAGACACTGAATGCCCGTGTGATTGCCAACACACCGATATTTTCCCCGTAAGAGGTTAGCGGCGGTCCTCCGATAACCGAGCCAATCATAATTCCGACCCCGTCACCGGCAATCGATCTGTGCAGACCCGGTTTTTCAATAAAGTTCTTTCCAACTACTTTGCTTAACACCATCTGATGGCCAATATGTTCCGCCAGCGTGACAATGGCCACCGGCACCATGATGAAAATTACTTCCCATGAAAAGTTCGGTGTGTATGTGGCGAACGGAACCATGAAGTCGGGCATTTGGAACCATTTAGCGTTTTGGATTCCGCTGAAATCGATGATTCCAGAAAAATAAGCTGTGGCATAGCCGACAATGATCCCAATCAGGATTGGAATCAGCCCAAGGAACCCTCTTAAGAAAATCGAACATACAATGGTCACAGCCAATGTAACCAGGGCGACGGTAATATGGGTTGTACTGTAAATGAGTTCATCCGCAGGTGCCCCGGGATTTTCATACATCGCCATATTAACTGCTGTACCTGCGAGTCCCAATCCAATAACAATAATGACCGGACCGACAACTACTGGAGGCAGAATGTTCATCAGCCATTGTAGCCCGACCTTTTTGATAATCAAAGCGATGATTCCGTATACCATGCCTGCGAAGAAACAACCAATCATCGCTGCTTCCGGTCCACCGAGCGCTTTTGCCGAGATAATCGGCGCGATGAACGCGAAAGATGATCCGAGATAGGCCGGAATCTGCCCTTTTGTAATAAGTAAGTATGATAGCGTTCCAAGGCCGCTTGATATGAGTGCGATACCCGGGCTCAATCCCACCAGGAAGGGTACTAAAACGGTAGCCCCGAACATGGCGAATAAATGCTGCAAGCTTAACGTAAACCATTGAGCCGGTGAAGGTACGTCCCTTACATCTAAAATGACATCTCTTTTTGTTTCTTCCATGACAATTCCCCCTTGAAAAGCGCAAGCGCCTTGCTCAGCCCCGACAAGCATAAGACAACCCCACGCAGGAAATCCTGATTTCTGAAGCGGGGTGGCTTATGACCTCGAGGGGCTAGGCGCTGGAGCTAGACACCTGTCCTTATTGAAAAATTATACTTTCTTCTTTTTAAAAACCTCTTTGTCTGAATGACAAAGAGGTTGTGTTGAAAGTAAGCATGCCGTTTCCATGCAGCTTATACTCCTCTTGTCAGCCTCGCTGGACTGCTTTTAAAAAGGCTCTAAATTTATTTTTCAATGATGCTTACTTGATCAATGCCATCTACTTCCGCTAAAGCTACCGCGATTTTTTCGGTCTGTGCAGTAGGCACATTCTTCCCGACATAGTCGGCGCGGATCGGCAGCTCCCGGTGTCCCCTGTCGATTAATACAGCAAGCTGGATCTGCGAAGGCCGGCCGATATCGACCAAAGCGTCCATTGCCGCCCTGATCGTTCTCCCTGTGAACAAGACATCATCGATGACGATTACCTTTTTGTCAGCAATATCAACAGGGATGTCTGAACCTTTGACAAGCGGCTCTCCATCACTTGTTTTTTTACTCAAATCGTCTCTGTATAAAGTAATGTCCAGTTCACCGACTTGAATATCTTTACCTTCAATCTCGCTGATCCTCTCAGCCAGCCGGTTGGCAAGGAAAATCCCGCGTGTCCGGATGCCGATTAATATGCAATCCTCGACTCCTTTATTTCTTTCAATCATTTCGTGAGCAATTCGCGTCAGGGCCCTGCGGATCGCTTGTTCATCCAAAACAATTGCCTTTTCACTCATATAGATTCACCCCGTTTCATATAAAAAAATCCCCATGCCAAGAGGGCATGAGGATTTTGCTCGTTAGAATCAGGATATAGCTGTAGTATATCCTTAACGCTCCGCTTCCTTCTCAGCCTCTCTGGACTGTGTTAAAGGTTCTTATTTGATTAGATTCATCTTAAATTTTTTTGCGGATTTTGTCAATTGCTTTTTCGCAAATAGTCAAGCACGTGTTCGAAATCCTTCGGAAGCGGCGCCTCAAATTCTATATATTCCTTTGTCCTTGGGTGCACAAATCCTAAAACTCCTGCATGTAGCGCCTGTCCTTTAATATCGGTCAAGGTTTTTCTCGGGCCGTATTTCGGGTCTCCGGCAATTGGGTAGCCAATATATTTCAGATGGACTCGAATCTGATGGGTCCGGCCTGTTTCAAGCTGGCATTCCACATAAGTAAATGATTGAAACCGCTCCAGAACCTTAAAATGGGTCACTGCATGCTTCGAATTCTCTTCAGTTACCGTCATGCTTTGCCGGTCTTTTTTATCGCGACCGATCGGCGCGTCGATCGTTCCGTAATCATGCGGGACCACACCGTGAGCGATTGCCTGGTATTTGCGGGTAACCGTTTTATCAACAAGCTGCTGCACGAGGCTTTCATGGGCCATATCATTCTTCGCAACCATTAGAAGCCCAGACGTATCCATATCAATCCGGTGCACAATTCCCGGACGCATGACGCCATTGATGCCTGATAAGTCCTGGCAATACGCCATCAAACCATTTACAAGCGTGCCGGATGTATGACCGGGTGCGGGGTGGACGACCATTCCGCGCGGCTTGTTGACGACGAGCACATCGCTGTCTTCATAGTAAATATCGAGATCCATGTCTTCAGGCATTACATCAAGCTCCTGGAGATCAGGCAGATTCACTTCGACCTCGTCCCCGGAACTGCATTTGTAATTCGTCTTAATGACCGCCCCGTTAGCAAGTACATGCCCGTCCTTTATCAACTGCTGTACATATGACCTGGACCAATCTTCATTTAAGACGGACAGTACTTTATCAATCCGTTCTTTTTGATGTGTTTCATTCAGGGTGTATGTTACGTTATCCATTCTTTTTCTCCTTGGCTAGCTTTTCTTCTAAAAACATATAAATAATTAGCATCCCTACTCCAATACAAAGGGCCGAATCCGCAATATTGAATATCGGGAAATTATAACCGAAAGGAAACGTATGAACAAAGTCGACCACTTCTTTTCTCACTAATCGGTCAATAAAGTTGCCAATCGCACCGCCGAGCATAAAACCAAGCGCTGTTCCAAGCAATACACTTTGCTTTCCCATTTTCTGAAGGTAATATACGAGGCCAATGATCACGATAGTCGTAATCAAGTAAAAAAACCACATTTGCCCTTCTAAAATACCCCAAGCCGCCCCGCGATTGCGATGCGACGTTATGTATAGAAAGTTATTGATAATTTCGATACTTTGTCCAAGCTCCATGTTTTTCACGACCAGCCATTTCGTAAACTGATCCAGAGCAATAATCAACATGGCAATCAAGTAATAAAACACACTTTATCCCCCAAACTATCTAAAAAGTTTCCTTTTGAATTGTAGCATACTCCGAAAAATTTGCCTAATTAAAATCAGCTAGAAAAATCGCAAGCCGACTTACGCGAAAAGAATGTCCATTTACGCAAACTGCCCGTACATAAGCGAAAATACCTCTGATTTCAGCGAAAGTTCAAGGGGGGACCCCTGCGTGCTATAGAAAAAGGAGCAGAGCCAAAAGGCTACCACTCCTCATTACAATTATTAGTTTGAATAATGTTCATGGATGACAGTAGCACAGCGAGAGCAGAGAGTTGGATGCTCCTCAACATGACCAACATCTTCAGAAACATTCCAACAGCGCTCGCATGTCTCCCCGTCCGCTTTCGTAACTACAATCGCTGCTTTTTCGAGTTTAAGCGCATGTTCGGGAGCGGCTTCGATATTGCCTGCTACCTCGAATGCAGAGACGATGAACAATTGCTCCAGGTTTTCATCGATGCTGTCAAGCAATTGCTTGCTATCCTCATTTACATAAACCGTCACTTTCGCATTTAAAGATTTACCGATGATTTTTTCATTACGTGCTTCTTCCAATGCTTTTAGAACATCGTTACGCAAAGATAAAAACGTGTTCCATTTCTCTTCGATTTCCTGTGCATTATTTATTTCAATTTCATCAGGCATAAGCGTCATTTGAACGCTTTCCTCGTTTACGCCAGGAATGAAGGTCCATACCTCATCCGCTGTATGGGAAAGAATTGGCGATACAAGCTTGGCAAGGACTAGTAATGATTCATAAAGAACCGTTTGGATCGCTCTTCTTTCATGGTTGTCCGGCGCTTCACAGTATAAAATATCCTTCGCATAATCAAGATAGAAAGCACTGAGGTCAAGCGTACAGAAATTATTGACCAGGTGATAAATGTTTGCAAATTCGTAATTGTCGTATGCCTTTTTTGAATGCTTCACAAGCTTGTTCAATTTAATAAGCATAAATCGGTCGACTTCGCGAAGCTCGTTAAAGCTAGCTTTATCCGTTTCAGGATTAAATCCATCCAGGTTTCCGAGAAGGAAACGGAACGTATTACGGATCTTTCTATACACTTCGGAAACCTGCTTTAAGATTGGATTGGACACACGTACATCTGACTGATAGTCAACAGATGCCACCCACAGCCTCAGTATGTCAGCACCGAGTTGATTCATGACTTTTGCAGGTACAACGGTATTACCAATCGATTTACTCATCTTCCTTCCTTCGCCATCCAAAGCAAAACCGTGGCTTAACACGCCTTTATAAGGAGCTTTTCCGCTTACCGCTACACCTGTGGAAAGCGAAGAGTTGAACCAGCCGCGATATTGGTCAGAGCCCTCCAGATACAAATCAGCAGGCCTCTCTAGTTCTTCACGCTCTACAAGCACTGCCTGGTGGGAAGATCCGGAATCGAACCAAACATCCATGATATCCGTTTCTTTTGTGAATTTTCCATTTGGACTGCCGTCGTGCGTAAAGCCTTCCGGAAGCAAATCTTTAGCGTCACGCTCAAACCATACATTAGAACCATGCTCGCGGAACAGGCCGGAAACATGTTCAATTGTTTCGTCGGTAATAATCGGTTCTCCGTTTTCTGCATAAAAGACCGGAATCGGAACACCCCATGCACGCTGGCGGGAAATACACCAGTCCCCACGGTCACGCACCATGTTATACAGACGTGTCTCACCCCATGTGGGCACCCATTTGGTTTCCTCCACAGCCTTTAATAAATCCTGGCGGAAATCCTTGATTGAGGCGAACCATTGCGCCGTTGCCCGGAAGATCGTCGGCTTTTTCGTACGCCAGTCATGCGGGTAGGAGTGGGTAATGAACGAAAGCTTTAAAAGAGCACCTGCTTCTTGAAGCCTTTCCGTGATCGGCTTGTTCGCTTCATCATAGAATAACCCCGCGAATTCTCCGGCTTCTTTTGTCATAACTCCTTTTTCATCGACCGGGCAAAGTACGTCTAACCCATATTTCTGCCCGACAATGAAGTCGTCTTCCCCGTGACCTGGTGCCGTGTGGACACAGCCTGTTCCGGCATCCGTCGTAACATGATCACCGAGTACAACAAGAGATTCACGATCGTAGAGCGGATGTTTGGCCACGATTCTTTCAAGCTCACTTCCCTTTACTGTTTTGACAACTTTATGGCTTTCCCATGGAACCTCTTGTGCCACAGATTCAAGTAAAGCTTCCGCTACTAAATACTTTTCGCCTTCTGTTTCAACGACCACGTAAGTTAAGTCAGGGTGGACCGAAATTCCGAGATTCGCTGGAATTGTCCAAGGCGTAGTCGTCCAAATGACAATTTTAACGCCCTCTTCAATTACGCCTTTTCCATCGGTAACCTCAAACCCTACATAAATGGATGCTGAACGTTTGTCCTGGTATTCGATTTCGGCTTCGGCAAGCGCAGACTCACTGGACGGTGACCAGTAAACCGGCTTAAGCCCTTTATAGATATACCCTTTTTTCGCCATCTCGCCGAATACTTTAATCTGTTGCGCTTCATATTCAGGCTTGAGCGTAATATAAGGATTTTCCCAATCGCCGCGAACGCCAAGTCGCTTGAATTGCTCACGTTGGCTACTAATTTGCTCGTATGCGTATTCTTCACACAGCTTGCGGAATTCCGCCACGCTCATTTCTTTACGCTTTACTCCCTTTTTCGTCAGGGCCGTTTCGATTGGAAGACCATGCGTATCCCAGCCGGGCACATACGGGGCATGATAGCCGCTCATCGATTTATAACGGACAATAAAATCCTTCAGAATTTTGTTTAGCGCATGCCCCATATGAATATCCCCATTTGCATAGGGCGGTCCGTCATGCAAAATAAATAAAGGGCGGCCCTTTGTATGTTCCTGTACCCTACGATAAATATCTTTTTCATTCCAAATTGCCTGGATTTCCGGCTCACGCTTTGGCAGGTTGCCGCGCATTGGAAATTCAGTATTTGGCATCAATAATGTATCTTTGTACTCCATTTCCATTCCTCCAAATTTTTATATCGATATAATGAAGATCTGGTTCAAGAAAATAAAAAAAGCCCTCTCATCCCATATAAGGGACGAGAAAGCTTGATTCCCGCGGTACCACCCTGGTTAGACATAAACGAGGCTTACAGCCACGCTTTGTCCTCTTGAGCATTCGTAACGTGAATGACTCGCCTCGCTTACTTCCTTTCGGGTTCAACTCGGAACTCCAGGGTGATTTTCCATTTCTCCGCCTATACCGGGCTTCCACTTTCCCCGGCTCGCTCATTGTAAGGAAGAACCTTTTTTCATATGGCTTTGAAGAAACGTACTGTCCCTCTCATCGTATGATATCGATATGATTCTATTGTTTACAAATTATATGCGAAATAAGTGCGAACCGTCAAGTGAGCTCTTACATTTCTTCGTCAACGGTTATATCGGTGGCATCGATATCGTATTCCAACAGGTTGTCCCAGTCATCATTATCCAGCAAATCAAGCTGTGCCTCAACGAGCATCTTAAAACGTGTCCGGAAAACTTTGGACTGTTTTTTCAACTCTTCAATATCCATCGCGATTTTTCTCGCTTTGAACAAGGAATCATTGACGATGCGATCAGCGTTCTTTTCAGCTTCTTTTATAATAAGCTTTGCTTCTTTTTGGGCATTCCTTTTTACATCTTCTCCAGCTTCCTGGGCAATCACGATAGACTTGTTCAATGTTTCTTCGATACTAGTAAAATGGCCCAGCCGATCGTGTACTTCATTCAACTTGTGTTCAAGTTCCTGCTTTTCGCGAAGAACAATCTCATAATCTTTTATAATCTGGTCAAGAAATTCATTTACTTCATCCTCATCATACCCACGGAATCCTTTACTGAATTCCCTATTATGTATATCTAACGGGGTTAAGGCCATATGGCACCTCCAAAACAAATTCTACTCTATTATATAATACTATAAGTTTCGACAACAATTTAGTAAATCCTGCTTATTTTTCAATTATTTTTGGTTCTCATAACCTTCCAATTGTGATTCTCCATTTGTCCTTCTTGGTTTTTCCTTCTAACGACATGATTTTACAGCGCCCGAATCCGCGGATGGACAGCGTATCCCCTTCTTTGCATTCGATGGATACATTCTCCGTTTGCTTAAAATTCATTTTGACTTTGCCGCTTGAAATCAAGACCTGCGCTTTCTGACGGGAGAGATTAATAACCGTCGAAATGATTGTGTCAAGTCTCATCGAGCTGACCGTGACGGTATGTTCCACCCATTCTTCTTCTGATTGAAGGACGTCCTTTAACGCCCGCTTTTTTAGCGTAACTGAAGCCTTTCCGATTTTGTCCAGATTGTTTAGCAAATAGGTTTCAATTTCTGCGGCAGCAATAAACTGCACCCGTTCGCCGGAAATGAGAATGTCCCCATATTTTTCGCGCTTCAACCCAAGTGACATCAGTGTACCGAGCACCTGCCTGTGATCGATGTTCACAAATTTACTGGGGTAGGTGATTTCGAATAAAGCGACCTGAAAATCGCTTTCCGCAGGGGAAAAATAGTCCGGGCAAAGAATCGCTCTCTTTCTTTCCGCCGTATCATTCCCGCCAAATAGATGAAACGAAATTTCTTCATCGTTTCCAAGTAAGGTTTGTACGATCTGCTGCGCGCGTGGATCAAGAAAATCCGTCAGTTTAGGAGCATATAAAGTTCTTGCCTGCGTGATCCAATTCAGGGCCTGATCAATGAATTCTTTCTCTTCCGGCCTGAAGTGCTGATAGATGCTCATATGTATTCTCCTTTACGGTCTAATAGAAAAATAAAAAAAGACTATCCATAGGGCAGCAAAAAGGAACTGTATACCAGTTCCTTCTGCGTGGGTCCCTATGGCCAGTCCTAAAATCCATCTCTACATCAGCCATCTGAAAAGCTGTCTTAATCCGCTCTCGGCAAATCGCAGGACAAGCAAAGCCACGATTGGTGAAATATCAATCATGCCAATCGTCGGGATGATTTTTCGAAAAGGTTCTAAGTACGGTTCACAAATTCTAGACAGGAATCGTCCGATTGATGTCTCTCTTGCATTTGGAAACCAAGACATCAATATGTATATGACTAAAGCCATAGAATAAATCGTGATTAAATTCAATAAAATATTAAGTACCAATCCCATTAAAGCTTACCACCTCGCATCGTCAAACTCTTCTTCCAGAGCAAAGCCGGCGATGTTTCCTGAAACATCCACGTTGTCAGGAGTACATAGGAAAATATCCGTTCCAATTTTTTGGATGTCGCCGCTGATGGCGTACACGGTTCCACTCAGGAAATCAACAATTCTTTTGGCCTGGTCATGCTGAATACGCTGCAGGTTAACGACAACGGCCCGACGGTTTTTCAAATGATCGGCCACTTCCTGAGCTTCGGCATATACTCTAGGTTCCAATAATACCACTTTCGAAGACTTTTGTAAGCTTTGCAGACTCACAACATTCTGGTTTACCGTTCCGGCCGCCTGGGACTGTTTAGCAGAAGGGTTCTTAGCCTTTGGTTCCTCGACCTCTTGTTCGATAATTTCTTCTCTGTATTCATATTCATCTTCAAGTGCAAAAAAAGATTTGAATTTTGATACGATAGACATAAATGTACCTCCTTAAGAATCTTTGCCAACAAGGGCGGTTCCTATACGAATCATCGTTGCGCCTTCTTCGATGGCAATCTGGAAATCATTAGACATTCCCATTGACAGTTCTGTACATGGCGCATTGTCAAGACCCGCATGCTGGATTTCTGTTTGAAGCTCCTTTAATTGTCTAAAACAGCTTCGAAGCACAGCTTCATCTTCGGTAAATGGCGCCATCGTCATTAAACCGGCCACAGTAACCTTGTCAAATTCTTTAAGACTGTTAATGAATGGGAGTGCCATCGCCGGTGTGATGCCATGCTTGGAATCCTCCCCGGAAACATTGATCTGGATTAAACATTTTATCGGCCGATCCGCCCTTTTTTGAATTTCTTCAGCTAAAGAAAAGCGGTCAAGCGAATGGATGTATTCTATTTTATCGATTATATTCTTCACTTTTCTCGACTGCAGACTGCCGATGAAATGCCAGACAGCTTTGTCGTTCAAAACGGAATATTTATTTAATAAGCCGTCGTCGCGGTTCTCTCCAAGATTAATGACCCCTGCCTCTACAGCTTCTATGGCCCGTTCGGTTGAGACATATTTCGTGACGGCTACGATTGTTATTTCTTCACGGTTTCTGCCGCTTTTTTGGCAGGACTGCCGGATTTTCTCTTCGATTGATGCCAAATTCTCTGCAACTTTCACTCTCTCTTTAGTCCTCCTTCCAGCCGATGAAGCTCAACTCGCGTCCCGTTTTCCCTTTATCGCGCCGATGAGAGAAAAACTGCTCGTTTTCACAGCTTGTACACAGTGAAGATACTTCGATCTGGTTTTCGGGAACGCCCGCTCTCTCGATTAGGAGTGCGTTCATTTTTTTTAAGTTCAATTGATATTGTCCTTCACTGATTAAAGTATATGGCTTTTCGTCATTTTCTTCCAGCATATTTTGCACCAATGTGATAACTTTATTATCCACAATGTAGCAGTTTTTGCAAATTGAGGGACCAATTACCGCATATATTTCCGAGGAAGGAATGCCTTCGTCGTTCCATCTTTCAATCATTTTCCGTCCAATTCCGCCAACCGTTCCCTTCCAGCCAGCATGGGCTGCTCCGATATATCCTAGCCTAGGTGCCATAAAATACAGCGGGACACAATCAGCATAACATAGTGTAAGCAATATTCCTTTTTGGTCGGTATAAAACCCATCCGTTGCCCTCAAGCCGGAACCATAATCTCTTGCGCCTTTGCCTTTTTCACCGGCATCAATTTTCACAATGTTGGTTTCGTGTGTTTGTTCAGCGCCGACCCAGCAAGAAAGGGGAAACTTAAGTTGATCCGCAATTAATTCACGGTTTCTGACGACATCTTCCAATTTGTCTCCGACATGAAAGCCTGTATTCAAACTTTCATATTCCGCCTTTCCGCTGCCCCCATTTTTTGTCGTAAATCCGACAACCAGCCCGGGCCAGGCTGATTGCCAGCAATTGATTTCAAAGTATTGTTTTTTCTTTAAAACAAACGGTTCACTCATCATTAAACCTCTCCATTTATTTTTTAATAGTTTAACACAAATGCCCGAGTTTTTTTACTTATCAGCTGTTACTCACGCGCCAGAGGTTCTTGGAATTGACTGACTCACTTCCCAGCCACGCTTTCCACAAGTAAAAATCGTTACTTATCTCTGGTATTGTAATCTACCAGTATGACATCGGCTCCTATTTTTTTGATCCTGTGCCAGGGGATAATAAGATCCGCTTCCTTGCCAAACAACCCCATAAGCTTGCTGCCATCCGATACGATAATGGCTTCGATCGCTCCTGTCGATAAATTTATATCTAGATCCGCCAGGCTCCCGAGCTTTTTTCCATCCGAAACATTCACGATATCCTTCACCTGGAATTCCGAAATTTTGAGCAATGCTATCCACTCCCTTTGTCTTCTTATTTATGTATATGATGACCCGCTTGTAACCATGTGGCACGGTATAAAGAAAGCTCGCCGATTGGCAAGCCTGAAAGGCGAAATCAGAGACGTAGTTAGGCCCACAGGACAAGGAATTCTACGACAGCGATGCATCACTAGCGCGGATGCGCTGGCGTCGGCGTAAGACATAAGGACGTGGCAGGGTTTAGCCGACGTTCCGCCTTTCCTCGATAGCTTTTCGAGGATGTGGGTCACACAGGCGAAGACATAAGGAGGTGGCGCAATTAGTCTGTGTTCTGCTTATGCAGATAAGAAAGTATAAACTTTCTTATCTGCCAAAAAATGACGTCTTAAAATGTGACACAGGGGCCTGACCCTGAAACATTTTAAGACGTCATCCTTATTGTTGAATATTTTTATTCATTTGCCGTATGGCCGCTTTTTCGAGACGGGACACCTGTGCCTGTGAAATGCCGATTTCTTCGGCTACCTCCATCTGGGTTTTCCCTTGGAAAAATCTTTTTCGCAGAATCATTTTTTCCCGTTCATTCAATCGCCTCATACCTTCATTAAGGGCAATTTCATCAATCCACTGGCTGTCGCGATTTTTCTCATCACTCAATTGGTCCAGTACATAAATCGGATCACCGCCGTCATTGTAAATCGGCTCAAATAAGGAAACGGGATCTTGGATGGCATCAAGGGCAAAAACAATTTCTTCGTGTGTAACATCCAATACTTTAGCGATTTCTTCCGCGGTTGGTTCCCTTGATGTCTGGCTCATCAGCCGTTCTTTTACCTGCAATGCCTTATAGGCAATATCTCGCAAAGAACGGGAAACTCTTATCGGGTTATTGTCACGCAAATATCTTCTGATTTCACCGATAATCATTGGTACAGCATATGTAGAGAATTTTACATTTTGACCTAAATCGAAGTTATCAATCGACTTCATTAAGCCTATACAACCGACCTGAAATAAGTCATCCACAAATTCTCCACGGTTATTAAAACGCTGAATTACGCTCAATACAAGCCTGAGATTTCCGTTTACCAGTTTTTCTCTTGCTAACGTTTCGCCGTCCTGCATTTCTTTAAAGAGCTTTCTCATTTCATCATTTTTTAAAACCGGTAATTTTGATGTATCCACACCACAAATTTCAACTTTGTTTCGAGACAAAATATTCCCTCCTTACAGGAGCTGCTGTACAAAAGACAGTATCTCCTCGAGAGGGAAAAATATGCACATACACACACCGCAATATTTTGTTGAACAGGGTAAATTATTGTACAAGCATTGATATGATTTGATTCTAAGGCGAGGAAATTTTTTTTACCATTCCCGTGAACGAGAAAGCCCACTCCTTTAGGGGTGGGCTGAAAGGGAGGTCGAACCAGGCATATCTTTAGATACGTTAATCGTTCAACTTTTCTTTTTTAATGGCGTATATCTTGTTTAGGAACATTTAGAGATATGGCGACTTATGGCATGTGGGGAAAAAACCCCCACTGCTTCAGCTGTAGGAGTGTCAAACCATTTTATTAAATTCTTTCCTTAACCTTTTAATGATCCTTTTTTCCAGTCTCGAAATATACGACTGGGAGATGCCGAGCATGTCAGCCACATCTTTCTGCGTCTTTTCTTCCCCGCCGGTAAGCCCGAACCTAAGTTCCATGATTTGCTTTTCACGATCACTCAGTTGGGTGAGCGCCTTTGTAAGGAGCTTGCGGTCTACGTTTGCTTCAAGATCCTTTGTGATAATGTCTTCTTCTGTACCAAGCACATCTGATAGAAGAAGTTCATTTCCATCCCAATCGATATTAAGCGGCTCATCAAACGAGACCTCAGAACGGATTTTATTGTTTCTGCGCAAGTACATGAGAATTTCGTTTTCAATACATCTCGAAGCATATGTAGCAAGTTTGATTTTCTTCTCGGGATTGAATGTATTTACCGCTTTTATTAACCCGATCGTTCCGATGCTTATTAAGTCCTCAATATTAATGCCGGTGTTTTCAAATTTTCTGGCAATATATACGACCAGCCGCAGATTACGTTCGATAAGGATGGAACGTGCCGCTTCATCTCCTTTCGGAAGCTTGTGGATTAGCAGTTCTTCTTCGTCCTTGGAAAGCGGTGGCGGCAATGCTTCACTCCCACCGATGTAGAAAACTTCATCTGATTTCAACCCGAGTTTGATTAACAGTTTATACCAATAATATGTGAAACGGAGCCGTAATTTTTTCAAAAGGATTCTCCCTTCTAATTTTTTAGATTTGGAGTATAGATTAATAACGCATGATTTTACGAAGCATTTTGTTCCGGAATGCCTGTTAGCATTTTCGGATGGACGATGCATTGATACGACTGATCTGAAGACAACTTTTGGACAGTAAATGATATTAACCCTTTGTGGACATGGTATTCTTTTCCGTTGTGGTGGATGTTAATCCAATCCGGTTTAAAGGCTATTAACAGTTGATGATCGTTGCCAACCACTTTACTCGGGATGATCCTCATTCTTTCTGACCAAGTGTAATCAAATGAATCTTGGTGCTGCAGGAGAACGTCGGGATCGTGGATAAGCTCAAGCACGTCGTTTGGAATGCCGGTTACATCAATGCCTTCCAATGAGACAATCATGACCGGAGAGCGGTTCAAGGGATCATACAACTGATTGCCGCTGTCAATCAAGCCATCCACACTGCATTCAAAGCCTTCCATTTTCACATGTACCCTCGCCATTTGATCAAAGGTTATGCTGGTCATTTCCATACTGCCAAAGGCGCGTTTTGAGAATTGCCATGCGAGCGGAAAACCGAACATGACGAATATCCAGCTCACAGGATCTCCAAACCTGTTGATGCCGGCACCCATTCCCGGGTGCAGCGTATGGATATTAAATTGGAATAAATAATGAAGGCCAAGCAATATTCCCCCGGACAAAAATGTGACCAAATAAAGCGAAGCCAAATTTTTCAAGAAAACCTTCAACCTGATAAATCCAAAAACAGCAACTATCATGAATACGGAAAAGCTGAGCTTCATGTATAGGTTATCAACCAAGTGATGGTATGGAGTAAAGGCAAGCACTACAATCGAGGAGCCTATCAGCCCTCCAAAAATAATCCTCCACGCCGCCGCTCTTCTCTTTAAAATAATCGCGGTCCAATATAAGAGGAGGCAATCAAATAACCAATTCAACAGCCAGATAACATCTAAGTATAATGTCAAGCACTCCCCTCCTCGAAACTCTTCTATCTGCTATTTTCAAAAGTATATCGTACATCCCCGATGTAAGTGTGTCGCTTTTTGTATTGGAAACCAAAGAGTTTTTTAGTAATTTGTTCAAATTTTGTAGAAAAATTTTTATAAATAATTTAGATAAATAATCTAAAGAAAAACTCGTCGATTGACGAGCCGTAAGGTGGAGGTTAAACGTAGTTGAGGCCCACAGGACAAGGAATTCTACGACAGCGATGCATCACTAGCGCGGATGCGCTGGCGTCGGCGTAAGACATAAGGACGTGGCAGGTTTTAGCCGACGTTTCGCCTTTCCTCGATAGCTTTTCGAGGATGTGGGTCACACAGGCGAAGACATATGGATGTGGCGTACTTAGTCTGTGATTCTGCTTGATGCAGAAAGGAAAGGAAAGTTTATACCCTTTCTCTCAAAAAAAAGCCGCCCTAAATATAGGACAGCTTTCATTATAAGTATTCCATTAACGACGTCTGTTACGATTGCGAAGAAATGCCGGAATATCGAGTGCATCATCAGCCTGGTTTGTATTATTAGTACGCACCGGCTCGTTTGTTTCCTCGCGCTTCATTTCGCGTTTTACCGGTTGAGCCACAGGCCTGGTTTGACCAAATGCCGGACGGTTTGTTTGGCGCGGATTGACTTCAGCTTCGTTAAAACCAGTTGCAATGACCGTGACTATGATCTCATCCTTCAGGTTTTCATTAATGACAGACCCGAATATCATATTTACGTCCTGGTCTGAAGCACTTGCGACGATATCAGCTGCCTCCTGGACTTCAAACAGACTTAGATTGGTTCCGCCCGTAATATTCATCAGGACACCTTGTGCACCTTCGATGGATGTTTCCAGCAACGGACTTGAAACTGCTTTTTTGGCTGCTTCGGTAGCGCGGTTTTCACCGGTGGAAACACCGATACCCATTAACGCTGATCCTTTGCTTGACATGATCGTTTTCACGTCAGCGAAATCAAGATTTATTAACCCCGGAGTGGCAATCAAGTCAG
This sequence comes from Bacillus sp. CECT 9360, assembly GCF_918741275.1. GTDB lineage: Bacteria > Bacillota > Bacilli > Bacillales > DSM-1321 > Peribacillus. Next base: position 27,998 of record NZ_CAKKNA010000013.1, on the reverse strand, counting down.
AAATACCCTGAACACCCTGACGAAGAACATTATCGGCTTCACGGAATGCTTCAAGCATTGGTGTGCTTTTGTCAACGATTTCAAGAAGACGGTCATTCGGGATGACGATTAATGTATCAACGGCTTCCTTCATGGAAGAAATGCCACCCTGTGCCTGGGTTGCACGTTTACGACCTTCAAATGTAAATGGACGTGTGACGACCCCAACTGTCAGCGCACCTAAATCTCTCGCAATCTCTGCAATGACTGGTGCAGCTCCTGTCCCTGTACCGCCTCCCATACCGGCAGTAACGAACACCATGTCAGCACCGCGAAGCGCTTCCTCGATTTGTTCTTTGCTTTCTTCAGCAGCCTTTTTACCAACCTCAGGATTAGCACCTGCTCCAAGACCACGGGTCAGTTTACCGCCAATTTGCATTTTAATTTCAGCTTTTGATAGATTAAGAGCCTGGGCATCCGTATTGACAGAAATAAATTCCACACCCTGAACACCATGCTCAATCATACGATTTACCGCGTTATTGCCGCCACCGCCGACGCCAATGACTTTTATTGTAGCTAATTGATCTAAATTAGAATCAAACTCTAACATGATAATCCTCCTATTTGATGAATTCCTGGCTTGTATTGCTTACTCAAAAAAATAGCCGATTATTTTCTTGAATTTAGAATCACCTTTGTCAGCCTGGTTTTTCTCAGAACGCTCCTTTGGCTGAGGAGCTGCTTTTTGGCTTCTCATTTCGGTGTTATCATATATAGCAGGGGCCCTGACTTCAGATTCGCCATTTTTCTTCAAAGTTCGCTCTTTTTTGAAGGCATGTTTTATCAGCCCTACAGCCGTTGTATATTGAGGCTCACGCACACCGATATAATTCGGTTCAGCAGCTCTCACCCTGTTTTGGAATACATACTGGGCAAGTTCAAGAACACCAGGCATCTTCACGACACCACCGGTCAAGACAAAGCCGCTCGGCACGTCCCGATAGCCCAATCTTTCCAATTCATCTACGATAATTTCAAAGATTTCAGTTAGACGGGCTTCGACAATTTCCGAAATCATCAGTTGATTGCATGGCTGCTGCTGATCGCTGCCGATGATTGGAATATTGAAGACATCATCCTCTGAAGCATCATCATAGAAAGCATGTCCATGTTTGATTTTAATTTTTTCAGCATCATCCATAGTCGTGCGAAGAACGATGGAAAGGTCCTTCGTTACCGTTTCCCCGCCTATTGGGATAACAGAGGTATACTTCATATGCCCTTCTTCAAAGATTGCTAAAGTAGTAGAACCTCCGCCAATATCAATAAGGGCTACACCCAATTCCTTTTCATCCTTAGAAAGAACCAGAGAACCTGCGGCAAGAGGCTGTAACGCTATATCAGTAATTTCAAGCCCTGCCCGTTCGACACAACGCAGAGTATTATGTAATAGTGTCCGCAGCCCTGTTATTAAAATCCCTCTCATTTCAAGACGGACGCCGATCATGCCTCTCGGATCATTAATTTCGTCTAATTCATCCACTTTGTAATGAATGGGCAAAATACTAATGATCTCCCTGTCAGATGGAATTGTAATTAACTCCGCAGCTTCTTTTACGCGCTGTACGTCATGATCCGTAATTTCTTTGTTCTCACTGGATACCGCTACAACACCATGGCAAGGCTGAAGCGTTACGTGGCTTCCGCCGATGCCGACGACTACTTTTTTGATATCCATGCCGATCATTCTTTCAGCCTGTTCCACTGCCTGTTTGATGGAGTGGACTGTTTCATCTATGTCGACGATTGAGCCTTTTTTCAAGCCTTCTGATTTTACATTTCCTACGCCAATTATGTTTAATGTGTCATTGACCATTTCCCCAATGATAACTTTTACACTGGATGTACCGATGTCAAGACTTACGTTTATCTCATTGTTGTTCATTCCATGGCACCTCCTTCTGAATAAAACAAATTTGTTTCTTAAATCCATGATTATACCAGAAAAAACCTATTATATATAGGATAGTATACTACTGTACAAATTACCAATGGAAATCCAAGATCCGTCATTAAACAGAAATTTTTGTAAGGTATTGATGTTAAAATCGCGCAGGTAACACGTTTTTAATCTTTTACCTATTCGTCATGCATGGGTTTTTCCCTTTAATTTTTTTCAGCTTTTTTGCGGGAATCGGACCACCTGGACAACAGGATTCTTCTAATCACCGCTATGTTTTGGAAGAGCCTGACACCAAATGCAAATACAGCGGCTAAATACAAGTCTACACCAAGATGTACGCCTAGAAAAGCTAAACTTGCAGCCAGGATAATATTAAAGAAAAATCCTGATACAAATACCCATTCATCATAAATATCCTGCAAATGAGCCCTGATTCCGCCAAAAAGGGTATCAAAAGCGGCAAGCACAGCAATTGAGAGGTAATTGGAGTATTCTTCGGGTATTTTCAAGTCGGTGAGCAAGCCAAGCAGGACACCTATTAGAAGTCCGAAAATAGGAAGCCACATTATGATTCTCCCCCATTTCCTTCAATAGGTTCCATTTCCTTAACTCTTATCGTGTCACCATAAGCGGGAATGGTAACTTCCAGAGGGTTTGATATGTTGACATTCAAATTATCCACAAAAAAATTATCGACCGATTCGGAGACTTGGATACGATTCTTCAGTTCTTTGGCATCTGGAGCGATGACCTTTATTTCAACCGGGTAATCATCAAGCGAGAACCCGTCAACTTTTGTCTCTCCATTAACATCACGAATCACCGTTGTATTAATGATTCTTTGTCCATTTATGGAAATATGCTCTGCTTCATACATATTTAGCTCATTCACCAATCTCTTTAGTAAATGTGGTGAGACATTTTTCGCCCGTTCACCGAGCAACAGACTCTCCTTGGAAGGTTCAATCGTCAGAATAATTCCTTCAGAACGAATATCAGTAAGTCCTGCCTCCCTTTTCAGTTCGGCCAGCGTTTCCCGGAGTACTTCTTCCTTGCCAAGGCTTCGCTCAGTTTGATATTTTGCCAGCTTTTCTTCATGAGCGCCAATTTCCTTGATCAATTCAGATTGTTTCTGCTGCTCCTGCAACAAATCTCCCCGAAGCTCCCATGTATCTCTCGTATCACGGACTTCAGGATTTTTATGAGATTGAAATTGAATGGCAAGCATAAATCCGATAATAACAGCTATAAAAGTAAAAGCAAAATTATTTATTCTTTTCAACATTCCCACCAATCTTTCTAAAGGAACACGCCACGGCCTTATGTCTTCGCCTTCATGACCCACATCGTGTGGGCCTAAGCGGAAGCGCCCTGCAAGTATGGAAGAACGACTAACACCGCCACATCTTGTACGTCGCAGCTATACATCAGTCCAGAGGGTCTAGCTTCCCACAGTCGGATCCAGAATCATGTTATCCTGCCTCTCAAGCTTGAACACAATATTGTCGTTCACGAGCTGATCCTTTACCCCACCGGACAGATTTAGAGCAGCCGCCAATACGTCTGGGCTACCAATTGCGGAGATGATGAACGGAGCCGGATGTTGTCTGCCATCAACAGTGATCACCGGGCCATCACAGACAATGTAAGAATTGTGCTTCAATCTTTGGCCATTAATCGCTACCGCTGTCGCACCGGATATGTAGAGTTCATTTACAACGTTAAATACATGCTGTTCATGGACTATATAGCTGTTCGGATTTTCAGTTGCCTCATCCATTGCACCATCTTCGAGAGTCACTTCCACACCCTTGCCCTTCACTTTTACTTTCCCAAGGAACAGCCGATACTTCTCCGTATCTTCAGCTAAGTTAAAAAACACCCGGGCTTCCTGTGAAAGTTCTTTTTCGATTGCAGTTATATCCGACTGTTTTTGAATCAATTCTTTTTGCAATTCCCGGTTTTTCTCTTCCTGCTCGATCAGCTCAGTTCTAAGCTGATATTCTCGATCCCATCCTTTATTATCTGAGTCCGGCTTGTTATTTTCCCTTTGCGTCAAATTATACGAAAAGGCAACCATGAACCCCAGCACTAAACAAACAAGAGAAAGAATGACTTGCTTCCCTTTAACTTTCATCGGCATTTTTCTTCGTTTCCTTATCGTTTTTTGTATCAGGTGAATCATAAGCCTTGAAATAAGAACCTACTTCAAGATTAATGACCCCCTTGACATTGGGATCCAACTGGCTGATTATCGCCGGATAATGCACAAGCTTCTCTGATAAAGACCTGCTTGTCGCCCTTACCTCAAAACCGTCATTCATATATAAAGTTATCTGATAGTTGTCAGTTTTTGTGGGTGCTTCGTGTATTTCGGAAATAGAATTCAAAATCTCCTGCGGCAGCTTGCCCAATTCCCCAAGAAGCAGATTAAGCTCTTGACCTTTTGAAAATCCGACCAAAACAGGGGCATAAACAGGGATTTCCCCTTTCGGTAGAGGTTCGAGAATCTCACCATTTTCCAAAACAGGCTGGAAGCGGCCTTCTTTCACGACGTAGGCGAGCCGGTCTCTTTCAGTTATTGTAAAAACGACAGAATTTGGGATTCTTCTTTTTATATCAACCCGTTTGATTTCCGGATTCGTTTTTATTTCTCTACTGACTTGCTTTTTATCAATCTGCCATATATTCGTATCGTTTGTTAACCCGCTTAGCTTGACAACCTGCTCGGAAGAGATATAACGGTTACCTTCAACGTCAATTGTACGAATGTGGCTGAGCGGTGAGAGAAAATACATAACACACGCAATCAACACGAAGAACAAAGAAAGCAGCAGTATCATTCGCCGGTTGGCTTTTCTTTTTCTTAATTCTTTAAGCTTGGGGATGCGATCCTCAATGGAAACGATTTTCCCTTTCTCCATCCCTGTTCACCTCTTCCTGAAAACAAATGGACACCTAAACTACTGTTAACCGCAGCCTGTCCATATAAAAAGCGATGTGTCCTGAAAGCAGGACAAATCTTTTCCAGGATATTATATCAAAAATTCGGATGCATAAGTATGGTTACCGGCTATTTCCGTCCAATAATTTCAACTTCAGTTTCCATTTCGATGCCGTACTTTTCATATACGGTATCTTTTACATGCTGGATTAAAGCCAAGACATCTTCCGCCCTGCCATTTCCTGCGTTGACAATAAAGTTTCCATGCATTTCGGAAATCTTTGCCCCCCCGATGGAATGGCCTCTTAGGTCGGCTTCCTGAACAAGCTTGCCCGCATGATTTGGGAGCGGATTTCTAAAAATGCTTCCTGCACATGGCAGATTGTATGGCTGGGTTTCTTTACGGTAGTTTTTGTTGTTCTGCATTCTTTCGACAATTTCTTCGCGATTGCCTGAATGCAAGCTGAAAACGGCAACGACCACAATTCCTGGCCGTTTTTTCTGTAGGACCGAAGTTCGGTAAGAAAACTCCATTTCCTCTTTTGTCAACCATTCCAGGCTTCCGTCTTCAAATAACACATAAGCTTTTTTTAATATATTGGAGATATCGGAGCCGTGGGCACCTGCATTCATATAAACCGCACCGCCTACCGATCCGGGGATACCGCTCGCAAACTCAAGCCCCGCAAGTCCTTTTTTACTGATTTGCACAGACAAGCTTACGAGGGAGAATCCAGCTCCGACTGTTATCTCCGTATCATTTATCTCAAGATTATCCAGACCTTTTCCAAGCTTAATGACGGCCCCTTCAATCCCCATGTCTGATACAAGAAGATTGGAGCCTCTCCCAATAACCGTCCACTTAAGCTCAAATTCCTTTATAACTTCCATGGTTTTCTCAAGATTGTCAACGGAGGATGGCTCAATGAACAGATCAGCCGGCCCTCCTATTTTCATCGTTGTATGGTTGGCAAGCGCTTCATTTTCAAGTACTTTTCCTACCTGTAAGTCCTTCAGTTTTTCAACTGCCTCTTTCATGATAATCCTCCCAATATATGACTGAATAAAATGTTTGTTACATTGTATGCTTTCACTATGGATCAGTTCTTTTTAGCAATGTCCATGATTACTTGATACAGCCTGTCAGCTGCATCCGGCAGACCGAGGTCAATTGCTGCCTGTTTCATTGATTCAAGCTTCTTCTTGTCAGTGATGATGGAATCGATCGTGCTGATCAGTTTGCTGCCGTTCAGTTCCTTTTCGAGTACAAGCTCAGCTGCGCCGTGGTCGCTTAAGGAGCGGGCATTCCTTTCCTGATGATTATTCGTAACATACGGACTTGGAATTAAAATACTTGGTATCCCGAGTACCGTCAGTTCGGCAAGTGTCGTCGCGCCCGCGCGGGTTACCGCTAAATCAACTCCTGATAAAATTTCCGGCATATTACTCAAATATGGCTTAATCATCACATTTTCGGGGTTACCGATCAGTTCTATTTCCCTAGAGATCTGATCAAAGTGGACCTCACCAGTCACATACAAAACCTGATAAGATTTCCCTCTAAGCTCTGACATGACCTTTAAAACCGCTTCATTAATCGGCCTCGCACCGCGGCTTCCCCCAAAGATTAACACCGTGGGAATCGAAGGATTTAAGCCAAGCTTTTTTAATCCTGCTTTGCCTTCGAAATGGAGCACCTCTGACGCGCGAGGATTTCCTGTCAGGACGGTCTTGTTTTCCGGGAAAAATTGCTTTGCTTCATTAAAACAAATCGCTACCTTATCAACATATTTGCTCAAAAATTTATTAGTCAGTCCAGGTATGCTGTTCTGTTCATGGACAATGCATGGAATGCCGAGCTTTGCCGCAGCATAAACGACGGGTCCGCAGACGTATCCCCCTGTTCCAATGACCACATCGGCCTTGAATTCCTTCAGCATTTTTTTACTGTCACGAACACCCTTAAGAAATCTCGTGACCGTTTTCACGTTTTCGAAAGAAAGTTTACGTTTGAAACCGGTAATATGTATGGATTTAAACGGGATTTGTTCGCTAGTAACAATATCCTTCTCGAGGCCGTTTTCTGTACCAATATATAGGAATGAACTGTTTTTATCCTTATTTTTGATTTCCCGTATGAGCGCGAGAGCCGGATAAATGTGTCCCCCTGTTCCTCCGCCGCTAACAACAATCTTCATGTTTAGTCACCCCAACATCGTTCTGTATAAAAAGCGAAAAAAGTAAAGCTCTGTGACGCTTTACCCTCTATATACTATAGTCTAAACAGCGGGCAAAGCCAACCATTTCTTCGCTTTTGTAATGAATGGATTTTGGAAAATTGATAAAAAACTCCCCTAACAATGTAGAGGAGTTTGCTGTCTACCTTAATACCTTGAATATCTACTTATATTCAATAACACCCCTATTGCCATAAGCATGAGTGTCAAGGACGATCCGCCGTAGCTTAAAAAGGGAAGGGTGATTCCGGTAACGGGCATCAGTCCAGTGACGACCCCGACATTAATCATGACCTGAATCGCCACCATTGCAATGATCCCCACCGCCAGGAAACTCCCGTACAAATCAGGCGCACCCAGAGCAATCCGGATTCCTCGCCATAAAAGCAGCGCAAACAACAAGATAACGAGTGAGCCACCAATAAAGCCAAGCTCCTCGGATAAAATCGCAAATATGAAATCCGTCTGAGGTTCAGGCAGGTAGAAAAACTTCTGCCTGCTTTGGCCAAGTCCCAGCCCAAACAGGCCGCCAGGACCGATTGCGAACAGTGATTGAATGATTTGAAACCCGCTGTTCTGCGGATCCTGCCATGGATCAAGGAACGAGGTAATCCGCTTCATCCGGTAAGGCGCCGAAAGGATTAATCCTACAAACCCTGCTATCCCTAAAAGCCCAAGTCCCGCAAAGTGCCAAATCCGGGCACCGGAAATAAAAATCATCACGATACAGGTGCCGACCATAACTGTCCCTGTCCCTAAATCAGGCTGAAGCATGATCATGCCAAACGCCAGAAAAACAAGCGAAAGCGAAGGAAGCAGGCCTTTCTTGAAAGAGGTAATCAGTTTTTGCCTTTCAGAGAGGTATTTGGCAAGAAACATAATCATCGCAATCTTCATGAATTCAGAAGGCTGAATTGAAAAGGCACCTACCCCAATCCAGCTCTGGGCTCCGTTTCGTTCTCTACCGATACCCGGGATTAACACGGCCACGAGCAAAACGAAGCAGACGATAACTAAAACCTTTGCCCATGTTCTCCATGTCCAATAATCGATATTCATAATAAAAAACATCGCGGCAATCCCGACACCTGCAAAAAGCATTTGCCTTTTTGCAAAGAAGAAGGAATCGCTGAATTTATAATCTGCCCATATAGCACTGGCACTGTACACCATGATCAGTCCAATAGACAGCAGCGTTAATGTGACAAGAATGAGGATCAGATCGGGATGGGATTTTTTTAATGGCACAGAAATACACCTCTAGCAAGATATTAGAGCCGTATGAGCCTCGGACCTAAAAGTCCGCATCTGCCAAAAAAAAGCGATAAACCTTCTTATCGCTTTTTTTCTGAGGTGTCGAAGATGGAAGAAAAGTCTTCCTTATGCAAAGCTCGATGGGCAAGCCCTTATTTCAGTTTATGCACCGCTGTCATAAACATGTCCCCTCTGATTTCAAAACTTTTATACTGGTCCCAGCTTGCACAAGCCGGGGAGAGGAGAATGCAGTCGCCACTTTCAGACAATTCAAAAGCAGCCGGTACAGCACTTTCTACATTATCGACACGTTTTATATTTGTTATTCCCGATTCCTTTGCCACACGTTCTAGTTTTTCGGCTGTTTGTCCAAAAGTGACAAGCGCCCTGACATTTTTTAAATAAGGCTTCAAATCATCAAACTCATTGCCGCGGTCAAGACCCCCTGCAAGGAGGATGATTGGCTCACTAAAAGAAGAAAGAGCCATTGACGCCGCCAAAATGTTCGTTGCCTTTGAATCGTTATAAAATTTCCGGTTATCAATCGTAGCCACATATTGTGTCCGGTGGGTAACGCCGCGGAAGCTGCTTACCACTTTTTGAATCGCGTCATTGGACACTCCCTTTAGCTTACTGACAGATAGGGCAGCCAAAATATTTTCTAAGTTATGCTTACCAGGCAGGACGATGTCAGCTATCCGGACGACTTTTTCGCCTTGGAAGAAAAGAAAACCATCATCTGCATAAGCTCCATTTTCATATTTCTTGCTAGCTGAAAATGGTATTAATTGGGCGTTCGAGCGCTCGGCCATTTCAGAAACTTCTTTCTGGTCACCATTATAGATAAAAAACTGCTTATCTGTCTGATTTTTGGTTATGTTCTCTTTCGCGTGGGCGTATTCTTCCTTCGAACTATGATAGTCAAGGTGAGCATCAAATAAATTCGTCATTACGGCAATTTCTGGTTGGAATTCTTCTATCCCCATAAGCTGGAAGGAAGAAAGCTCGATTACGATCGTATTCTCCGCCTCAGCCTCCTCTGCCACACCGGAAGCGACCGTGCCAATGTTACCGGCGATCAGCGGCAGCTTTCCTCCCTCTATTAGCATTTCGTAAATCAAAGTCGTCGTCGTTGTTTTTCCGTTCGTGCCGGTAATCCCTACGAACGGCGCCTCGCTTATTTGATAGGCAAGCTCCACCTCAGTAATAACGGTTATCCCCTTCTCTATCGCTCCTTTAATAAGAGGGTTCGTATATGGAATGCCGGGGTTTTTTACGATTAGTTCGAAGCCCTCATCTAGCAGTTCAATCGGATGGCTTCCACATATGACCTTAATGCCCTGTTCAAGCAATCCTTGCGCCTCTGGATTTTCAGAAAGAGGCAACACATCATTCACAGTAACAAAGGCCCCGAGCTTATGCAAAAGAGAAGCTGCCGTTACACCGCTTTTTGCCAGCCCTAATACGAGTATTTTTTTTCTTAAATATTTATCAGTCTGTTTCAATTATAACCACACCTCTAAGTAGATTCCGAGTATCGCCGCAAGCAGGCCTACAGACCAAAAGGTCACGACCACTCTCCATTCAGACCAGCCGACAAGCTCATAATGATGATGCAAAGGACTCATCTTAAAAATCCGCTTTCCCCTTAACTTGAAAGAAGCGACTTGCAGGATGACGGACAGCGTTTCGATGACAAACACAAGCCCGATGATGACAAGCATAAGCTCAAGTTTTGTTAGTAAAGCAATCGTTGCGATTGCCCCCCCGAGCGCAAGCGAGCCAGTATCCCCCATAAATACCTTTGCGGGATGGGCATTAAATACTAAAAAGCCAAGCACCGCTCCCACGACTGCAACAGAAAAGATGGCTACGTCATATTGCGACTGATTCCAGGCAAGCACCGCATACGCACCAAACGCGATAGCTGCTGTTCCTGAAACCAGCCCGTCCAACCCATCCGTCAGATTTACGGCATTCGAAAAACCGACAAGCCAAAAAATGATCACAAGCACATAGAACCAGCCGAGATTAATCGACAAAGCGGTTCCCGGAATCGAAATATCCGGCACGAATTCATCAGTTTGTCTGTAAACAAAATAAAAAATGACTGCTATGATAATCTGGCCGAATAACTTCTGGCGTGAAGTCAAGCCCAGGTTTCTTTTCATGACCACCTTGATAAAATCATCAAGAAATCCGAGGCATCCGAAACCAAGAGTGACAAACAGAAGAAGATAGGTTCTCACGGATGGCTCCGAAAACTTAAAAGTCATGACCAATGTCGCCAATGTGATAGACAAGAGGATGACAATGCCTCCCATTGTTGGTGTACCGGTCTTCTTTTGATGTGATTCAGGTCCTTCCTCGCGAATACTTTGCCCAAACTTCAGTCTTCTTAGAAACGGGATAAATATAGGAGAGAGAAGAACCGTTATTAGAAACCCCATTAGTATTGTATAAAAAATAACCTGCTGCAACATGCCTTACTCCCTCATTCCTGACGCAATTAAGCTATTCATAATATTCATGTGTATTTCATCACTTTCATGATATGTTATCGTTGTTTTTTTCAGAATGCAATTGTTACATTTATTGATAATCATTCTTTACGCTCGCCGCATTCTTCAACTTTTCATTTAATTTTATTAGCTACAATCGCTGCTTTTGCTTCAATCCTATCATCAAAATCGAGAACCTCATCGCCGATGATTTGATAGGTTTCATGACCTTTTCCGGCAATGATGATTACATCCCCCGCATTTGCCTCTGATACAGCATGCTGTATCGCTTCTTTTCTGTCTGCGATTACCAGATAAGATTTGCCTTCGACACCTTTTTCCATGTCCCGAAGAATCTCGTGCAGGTTCTCGCTTCGCGGGTTATCCGAAGTAAAAATGGGATCCGTCGCCAAATCACATGCTATTTTCGCCATGATCGGCCGTTTTGTTTTATCGCGGTCCCCACCACAGCCGATAATCACAAAGATCCTCTTCTCGGCAAATTCTCCAACCGTCTTCAACACATTTTCAAGGCTGTCAGGGGTATGGGCATAATCAACAATTACCGAAAAATCCTGTCCGGCTTGGACAAGTTCAAACCTTCCCGACACTCCTTCAACCTCTTCGATCGAAGCAAGTATTTGATCGAGGCCGACTCCCGCGCACATCGCAGCTCCCAGTGCAGCCAACACGTTATATACGCTGAATTTCCCTACGAGCTTCAATGTAACCTTTCTCATTTCCTGAGGGGTCTCAAGTAAAAATTCGGTACCCTCTGATGTAATGTTGATTTTTTTTGCCCTTATATCTGCGTCCTTATCAATCCCGTAAGTCAGCACATGAGCTGCGGTCCATTTTTTGTAATCCTCAGTCGCTTCGTCATCCGCGTTTAAAACGGCAAATTTCGGCTTTCCCTCGATAAAGGCATTGCCAAGCTGGGAAAAAAACAAGGATTTCGCATACTTATAACGTTCCATCGTTCCGTGGAAGTCCAAATGGTCCTGGGTAAGATTCGTAAACACGGCAATGTCAAAATCACAGCCATGTATCCTGCCGAGTTCAAGGGCATGTGACGAGACCTCCATAATCGCCGTTTCTACGCTGCTTTCTTCCATTTCATGAAAGACCTTTTGGAGCGTTGCGCTGTCTGGGGTCGTGTTCCGGGTATTGTAGATTTTCTCTCCGACTTTTGTATACATCGTACCGATCAATCCGGTCTTTTGGTCGGCGTCATGAAAGATTTTTTCTAGTAAATGGCTTGTTGTCGTTTTGCCGTTCGTTCCCGTTATCCCGATCAGTCGGAGCTTCTGGGTCGGATGGCCGTATAAGGCATCCGCAAGCACAGCCATCGCCCGCTGTGTATCCTTCACGACGATTACCGGCACCGACAGAGACATCTCTCTTTCAGCTAAGACGGCGGCAGCGCCTGCTTTGACAGCGCGGGCGGCATAATCATGACCGTCTACTGTGTAGCCCTTAACGCAAATAAATAAACTTCCTGCTTTCACTTGCCGATTATCATGTTCGATGGATGTGATATCCGGGTTGTCTCCTGTATATTTGGAAAATGAGTGCAAGTAAGAAAGTAAAGTGTGGAGCTTCATTTTTTTCCATTCCTCTCAAGCCTGACTTGAGGCATTAGTAATTTTTTATTCAGTAAAGAAAGCGGCTGAAAGTACCCAGCCGCTTTTCTGCCATTTATTATTTTATACTTATTCTGTGCTTTCGCCAAGATATATTCTTATAGTTGAGCCTACTTTTACCTTCACTCCCGGTTCGGGTGACTGTTTTACCACGTTCTCTCCTTGTCCGGCGACATCCAGTCTTAAATCGATCAGCTGTGTTTGCAAATCTTTCCTACTCATCCCGACAAGCTCAGGAACTTCCACCATAATCGGATCTCCGTATTTTTTTTCTTTTTCTATCTGTTCTTTACGAGGTTCCACCTTCAACGCTCGCAAAACATCTTCCATGATTTTACCGACAATCGGTGCTGAAACAGTGCTTCCGAATTGTCTGACACCTTTCGGATTGTCAACAGCTACATAAACGACAATTTCCGGCTTATCGGCAGGGGCAAAGCCGACGAAAGAGACAATATGGTTATTTTCCAAATAGCGGCCTCCCTGCGCTTTTTGGGCGGTACCTGTTTTTCCCCCAACACGGTACGATTCAACAAAAGCTCCTCTTCCGCTTCCTTTGGCGACGACAGATTCTAGGGCACCACGGATTTGCTTGGACGTTTCTTCTGAAATGACATTCCTTTTTGATTGAGGTGTTTTCCTCATGACGACTTCGCCCGTTACGGGGTCAACGAGTTCCTTGGCGACATATGGTGTGTATAGCGTGCCTCCATTGACCGCGGCAGAAACGGCTGCGACCTGCTGGATCGGAGTAACGGAAACACCTTGTCCGAAAGCAGTCGTTGCTTGCTCAACAGGACCGACCCGATCCATTTTGAACATGATTCCAGTACTCTCGCCTTGAAGGTCGATTCCAGTTTTTTGGCCAAAACCGAAATCTTTAATGTATTTAAAAAGGGTATCTTTTCCTAAGCGACTGCCCAACTCCACAAATCCAGGGTTGCAAGAGTTTTCGACAACTTCCAAAAAAGATTGTGAGCCATGTCCGCCTCTTTTCCAGCAATGGAGCGTGGCACCTCCCACCTTCACATGTCCTGAATCAAAGAAATGGTCGTCTAGTAAATTCACCTTTTTTTCCTCAAGAGCAGCGGCCAAGGTAATGATTTTAAAGGTAGATCCAGGCTCATAGGTGCTCCATACCGGTAAATTTCGGTTATAGATTTCCTGAGGTACATTCCTGAAGTTCGTCGGATCAAAAGAAGGCTTGCTTGACATCGCAAGGATTTCCCCGTTAGTAGGATTCATGGCAATGGCAACGATGCCATCCGGTTTATAGGTCGCCTCCGCGATTTCAAGCTCCCTTTCTATAATTGTCTGAATTTTATTATCGATCGTAAGCTTTAGGTTCAAGCCATTTTTAGGCGGTTTGTAATCATCCGCCATGTTTTCCATCCGCTTTCCCTTGGCGTCTGAATAAAACTTAACATACCCCTTCTCTCCTTTTAATTCCTCATCATAGGAAAGCTCAATTCCTGTAAGCCCCTGATTATCAACACCGGCAAAACCGAGAACATGAGACAGATAGGATCCAAAAGGGTAATGGCGTTTGGAATCCTCGGCTATGTATATGCCTTTTAAACCGAGTGCCTTGATTTCTTTGGCTTTTTCATGAGAAATCTTTCTTCCTTTGGAAAGGCGGATATACATTTCACCTTTTGTGATTTCTTTATAAGCCGTTTCTTTAGGCATGTCCAAAATACCTGCAAGCTTCCCGGCAGTCTCGGCAGGATCTTCTACTTGCCTGGGAACGACATAAACAGTCGGCGCGGAAACATTCGTGGCAAGCGGGACGCCGTTACGGTCAAGAATTTCTCCCCGCTGAGGCTCAAACGGAATATCACGGCTCCATGATTCCTTTGCCTGTCCAGTGAGCCATTCCCCTAAATAAAGCTGGACAATTCCCAGGCGGATATCAATGATAAGAAATATGCCCAAGCCTACCAATAACGCTATCAACAGCCTCTTTCTGACCGTCACATTAGAAACACGCAAAAAAAGCACCTACCTCCATTTCAGCATGTTCAACTATATGCTCGTCCGAACCAACCTAGAACCTTGTAACAAAACTCAGCGATTGGCAGTCTTTTAACGGAAAGTTCAATATTGTAGCGAGTTTTTTGCTGATTGAAGTAGATTGATGAGGTTTATAGGGGCATTTTCATTCTGTTGCCGGGCCCATTTTTTGTTGCCGGAATTTTCATTTTGTTGCCGCTTATTTCATTTTGTTGCCGGAACAGGGACTTTCGTTGCCGGATTATAGTTTTTGTTGCCTGCCCCTGTTTTTGTTGCCGAAATTTCCGTTTTGTTGCCGCTTTTTTCATTTTGTTGCCGGAACAGGGACTTTCGTTGCCGGAATATAATTTTTGTTGCCGGTCCTTATTTTCGGTACCAAAGGAAGAAAGACTAATTCTGTAAGTCCTCTACTTAACTATCAAAGTAATAAATTATACTTTTTTCAACTAAAACAAAGGAACCCACTTTTTGGCGGGTTCCTTTGCAAAGTTAATCATGTACTTCATTTTTTTTCGCTGACTTTTTTAATATATCTTCTGGTTTTTTCAGTTCGATGATACAATAATCTCCCTCGTTAACGATGCTTCCCGGCTTTAGATTTTGTTTGCTGACATATCCGCTGCCTGCCGTGTTTAAATCCAGCTTTGCAAGGCTCGCAACCTTCATCGCATCCCTTAATGACCATCCATGCATATCAGGAACCGTCATTTCACCATCCGTTTTGATGATGACCCTTTCACCTTCAAGGAGCACGCTTCCCGCTTTTGGCGCTTGATCCGCAACATTGTTTCCTTTCCCAATGGTTACGGCATCATAACCAGCTTCTTTTAATTGCTGAACAACTTCCTCTACAGGCTGGTCGCTATATTCGTCGATCTTTTTCAGTTCTTTTTTATCGAAATTAGAAGGCTTTATGTTCAGGTACTGCAGGCTGCTCTTCATAACAGGATTGAAGATTTCAGAGAGCGGATCAGCACCTACCTTGCCACCTTTTAGCTCCGGCTGTTTGACCGCAACATACATGACCAATTGCGGGTCATCCTTTGGAGCCATTCCAAGGAATGAGAACGTATAGTTCTCAGAGCCTGTGAGATAAAGGCCTCCAGGTCCGGACATTTGAGCCGTACCTGTTTTACCGGCAACTTCATAGCCGTCAATTTTATATTTTTTCCCCGTTCCATTCTTTGCTGTAATGACGGTACCTAAATATTCACGGACTTTTTTTGCTGTTTCTGCCGATATTGGCTTACCGGCCACATGGGGTTTTGTTTCTTTGATTACCCTATCGTTACCTGCTTCGCTGATTTCTTTTATGACATAAGGCTTCATCATGTTTCCGGCATTGGCTACTGCTGATGCGGCTTGAATTTGTTGAATGGGTGTAATCGCACTGGCTTGTCCGAATGCCGTAGAAATTTTATCACGTTTATACTTGTATTGTATTTTACTGGTCGCTTCATGGGGCAAATCAATTCCTGTAGGCTTATCAAAGCCAAAATCCGTTAAGTACTGCCTCAATTTCTCTGATCCAATTCCTTCCATAGCCAGAGTTGAGAAACCCACATTGGAAGATCGCTGCACTCCTTCCAAAAATGTTATCTGCTTTCCTTTAGGGATTCCGCTGTGGTCATTTATCGGTTTAGTGCCAGGCACTTTATATGAACCAGTCGTGAAAGTCGCAGTCGGATTAAACTTTCCTTCTTCCACAGCAGCTGCCAAAGTAAATGTTTTCATTGTAGAACCCGGCTCGAAACTTTCTTCCACAGCAAGGTTATGCCAAGTATCGGTTAACCCTTCCTTCGTCTGCGGATGGAAGGTTGGCCGTTGTGCCATGGCAACGATTTCGCCTGTTTTTGGATTAGATACAATCGCAATGATCTGTTCCGGCTTGTATTCATTTTGGACTTTCGTGATCGAGTCCTCTAGGAATGTCTGGATTTTTTTATCGATCGTCAAGGTTACATCTTTTCCGTTTTTGGGAGGAGTAATCTTTTCTTCACTTCCCGGAAGCAGAACACCCCAGAAATCGCTATCGTATTTCAAAGCGCCATCTTCTTCCTTGAGATCACTGTTCAAAAAGCGTTCAACACCCAGTTTGCCAACTACTTCGCCTTTATTATCGTTTTCCACATAGCCGATTAAGTGCGATGAAAATACGCCATTCGGATAAAATCGCTTTGTATCGCGGCCAAAGGTAATGCCTGGCAAATTCAGCTTTTCAATTTTTCCCTTTATTTCATGAGTTATATCTCTTCCAACTGTGCCGAATTCTACTTGGTCAGAGCCTTTTTTTGTCAGACGTTCATAAAAATACTGCTTATCCTTATCTAAATATTTGGCTAGTTGTCTAGCCGTCATCTCAGGATCCACAACATGATTAGGCATCTTTTTATCCAGCACTGCCTGAAGCGAATAGGAAGATGTATCTTCGGCAATCACTTCGCCTTTTGCGTCATAGATCGTGCCGCGTTCTGCTTCGATGACTCTTTGCTTTTCATACTTTTCCTCCACTTTGGCAGCTAACGCTTCACCGCCAGCCCTACCCGTAGTTTGAATATAGAGAAAGCGGCCGATTAATACAAAAAAGAGCAGAGCGAATAATACAAATAGCAGCGCTGCTCCTGTTTTCATATTTTTTTGCTTGATTTGCATTATTCCTGCACAACCTTCACATTATTTTCGTTTAACATGAGGCCAAGCTCAGCAGCTTTCTTCCAGATGCGTTCATAAGTACTTAGCTCATCTACCTGGACCGCCAAATCATTCGTTACTTTTATTTGTTCATCAATGGATGCTTCTGTCTGCTGGATTTCTTTATTCGTTTGATAAATGGCGCTTTGGTTCGAAATGATTTTCACCCCGGCAAAGGCAATCGCCAGAGCCAACGCACATAAAAGCACCAATTCCCCAAAGGATATTTTTGTTTTATGGATTATGACTGTCTGGACTGTTTTTTGTTGTTCTGATTGTTGCTGTTCTTGGATTCTTTTCGCGATAGAACTCATCGGAATTCCCCCTAAATAATCTCTTTAATTTTTTCTGCAATTCTTAACTTAGCTGATCTTGATCGATTGTTTTTTTCCAGTTCTTCGTCGCTTGGCAAGAGCGGTTTTCTGTTTACCAACTTTAGTGTCGGCTGAAATTCATCGGGAATGATAGGAAGTCCCGGTGGAAGCTCTGGTAGATCACTGTATTTCTTAAAGACAGATTTGCAAATCCTGTCTTCTAGCGAATGAAAGGTGATAACCGAAATTCTTCCCCCTGGCTTTAAAATCGAGATCGATTGTTCCAGAGAATCTTCAAACACGCCTAGTTCATCATTCACGGCAATGCGAATCGCCTGGAAAATCCTCTTTGCGGGATGTCCTCCCTTTCTCCTAGCCGGTGCTGGTATTCCGTCTTTAATCAGCTCGACTAATTCATAGGTTGTCTCA
Organism: Bacillus sp. CECT 9360; assembly: GCF_918741275.1. GTDB lineage: Bacteria > Bacillota > Bacilli > Bacillales > DSM-1321 > Peribacillus. The sequence continues at coordinate 10,027 of NZ_CAKKNA010000013.1, read as the reverse complement.
ATCGGTTTTTTTTCTCTTGCAGCCTCTATTTTTCTTGATATTTGTTTAGCGAATTTTTCTTCTCCATATTGAAAGAAAATCCTGGTAAGATCCTGGAATGACCAGGTATTTACAACGTCATAGGCGGAGATCCGCGCGCTTTGATTCATCCTCATATCGAGTGGCGCGTCATGATGATAGCTAAAGCCACGCTCCGGTGTATCTAGTTGCGGAGACGATACTCCCAAATCATATAAAATCCCATCGACCTTATGTATTCCCCGGCTTGTTAACTCTTCTTTAATATGTTTGAAATTGTTTTGAATAAGGGTGACACGTTCCCCATAGCCGCTTAACTTTTCTTCGGCATTTCTAATCGCGGTTATATCTTGATCAAACCCATATAACCTGCCAGTTTCCGAAAGTTTTGATAGTAAATATTCGCTGTGTCCTGCGCCCCCAAGTGTACAATCGACATAGACGCCATCGGGCTTAATGTCTAGTCCATCCACCGTTTCCCTAAGTAATACAGTTGTATGTTGAAACATATTAACATCCTTCCAATCGCTGATATCTTCCTTTAAAGACTGCAAATTAAATATCAAAACCAATCATATTCTCTGCAATCTCAGCAAAAGAATCTTCTGAGGTTGAAAAATAGTCTTCCCAAAGGGACTTGCTCCAAATCTCAATTCGACTGGAAACTCCGAGAATGACGCATTCTTTTTCAAGCTGACCATAGGAAGTAAGCGGAGCAGGGATATTAATCCGTCCTTGCTTGTCCAATTCACATTCCGTCGCACCTGAAAAGAAAAATCGTGTAAAAGCGCGGGCATCTTTTTTGGTTAAAGGCAGGGCTTTCAGCTTTTCTTCAAGCTGTCTCCATTCGTCCATTGGGTAACCAAATAAACACTGGTCCAGTCCGCGGGTAATCACAAACTCATCACCGAGGTTGTCCCTGAACTTGGCAGGTACGATTAAGCGACCCTTATTATCGATGTTATGATGGTATTCACCCATGAACATAGCCACTTACCCCACTTTCCATATAAATGTACCACAATCCCCCACTTTTCACCACCACTTTTTAAAATTATTTCCCAACGATTGGATTCATCGATTAAAAACCCTTTTATATAGGTCTTTGTCGCGTATTTTTTTTCGTTTTTTATTTTTCGCATAAAAAAAAGACAGGAAATAATTCCTGCCTCTTAACTAAATTGTAAAGATTATAAGTAGATAACCTTGTGTTTATTATCAAATTCATAGTCCATTTTCATGATATCTTCAATGAAAGTGGGGCCATATTTATTAAGATAGTAAAAAATATTCCAGATTCGTTCCTGTGGTGAACCAAGCGGAAATAGGGATGTTTCTATTCTATTATATTTTGCAAGTACTACCGAATGTTTATCCTTGGTGCTGTTTATGATTCGATCGTACATAAAATCCAGCTGCCCTATCAACAAATTCCGGTTTTTTTCAAGCAATGGCTGTAATCCTTTGTCAACTTCAACTGCTTTTCTAGTTAAAGCGATATGCTTTTCTTCCAATATTGTTCTCACTAACTTAAATTCATCCTCAAGCGACTTATCCTTCACAGAATCAATAAAGGATTGTTTTGCAGACTCTGTTCCAGTGGTTAAAACAGTCTCCAAATCGAGTCTAGTCTCCTCCAGATCCGTTGCGATGCCACGCTCTAAAATGGTAATATTCAATCTCGGTATGATAGGCGGCATTTTTAAGCCGAATTGTTCAAAGGCTTGCTTTAATTCTGCCCAATAGGCTATTTCGCCGGGGCCCGAAATAAAAGCGAGCACCGGAAAAAGCATTTCCTGCATAATCGGCCTGGTCACAACATTGTTGCTTAACTTTTCCGGTTGTTTCTCGGCCATTTCGATAAGCTCGGCTTCAGTGAAAGAAACGCCACCATTTTTTCCAACGTAATTTGACCCGGACAACTCAAGCAAGGTACGTTCCTGTTTTTCCCGATCATAATAGAAGAGGTTGGCTGCGCTCTCCTCCATTTGGATTGTGCGTTTATAGCCTTTTTCCAGCATGAATGCCTGCTGGGATAAAACAGCGTCTTTCACTTTGCCACTCTTCTCAATCAGTTCTTTAAAATAGCCTGCCTCAATTCTGCGAAGTTCGGGATCTCCGGCATCCATCAGTAGAAGGCCATATTTGTTAAACCATTCAAGAATTAACGAAGCAAAAAAATCGACGAATGTCTCTCCCTTTTCAAGCATCTCTTTTGCTTGATGAAGCAGATCGTTGGTGAATTCGCTTTCTCCGTATGTTTCCACAACATCCTCAATCCAGGCCATTGCCGACCCGGCATCTAATTTCATATCGGATATCATTGTTTTAAAAGGATGATAGAATGGATATGATTTTTTGCCCTGCATCGTATACACATGATTTACCTCGGCTAAATCATGGTCCTCACCCGCAATCCAAAATATAGGAATGACTCTTTTGCCAAGAGCTTTTTCCTGTTGCTCGGCAAGCTTAATGATAGAAATGACTTTATGGACAGTATACAACGGTCCCGACAGTAAGCCCGCTTGTTGTCCACCAATGACGACTACCGAATCTCGTTTTCGGAGATCCTCCATATTTTTCAGCACTTCCGGTCCCGGATTAAATCTGGACATATAATTCTGTATGTAATCTGCCAATTCATCACGCAGAAAGGAACGGGTCATGAGCTCGTTATATCTTGCCTGAAAAAGGTCAGAACTTGACAGGTTATAATGAAAGTAATCTTCCACTTGCAGATTACCTTGTGTATAATCTGAAGCGAACTGATTTAATAACGGCAACATGAGATTTTTAATCTCCATTTATGTACTCCCTTTCTCAAGCTTTCAATTTCTTAAGTAGTATATCATTGTGTGTTTAGAAAACAAAAAAAGTTGCCCGGAACAACCTGCACCTCGGGCATTTTTTTTCATCCTATATGAAAACGCTTGTAATCCGGAATACGAGACCGCAGAGAACGAGAAAAAAGTAGGCACAGAAGAAAAAGGCAAAGTTCATTCTCCAAAACCCTTTGGCTACTTTATGTATCACGATTTCTCCCTTTACTTTATAATGCACAATTACCACTAGAAGGGCCAGCGCAATCATAATCAGCAAGAGCAGCCAAAACACAGACTCCCCCCATATTGCCAGAATCAGATAATGGACAGATAAAATAAATAAAAGCGTGCTGAAATCCATGGAAAGATGAACAGCCCGACGATGATTCTTCGTAATCTGTTTAGCAATTACGAAAAAAATAAGATACGCGAAGAAGGGGATTGTGATCATTGTAGCGGCAATTGCTGAAAATAAAGTCGTCACAAACGATCCTCCCCCCGATATTCCTTGCCTTTAACCATCCGATAAACTGCATCTGTAAGTTGATGGCTCTTGTTCTTTTCTTTGGCGATTGAAATTAAATAGCCTGAAATCGCGTCAATTTCTGTTTTTCTTCCATTTTCTAAGTCTTTTAATAGAGAGGACCGATTGTTTGCTGTCTTTTGGCAAACCTGCTTCACATGCTCTTCATATGCAGCGGCATCTTCCAATTCAAGAATCTCACTAATCTCCTTGAAATAATCTCTGAACAGGCCGTAATAATAAGGATTTTCCACTAATTCACCATTTCTAATGCCAAGGATGCCTGTTAATGGATTAATGACGCTATTTACGACCAGCTTTTCCTGTAACATTTGGCGATAATTTTCATTCACAGTAATTGGAAAGCTTGCTATTTTCTTATGTAAAAGCTGCAGGTGGTCTATTTCCCCGCGGTACGGAGCTATCTTCGTGATTCCTTCACCGGTATGCTCAACAGCATTCCCATTATGCTTCAGAGCGCCATGCTCAATTACGCCCAGATAAATATCGTCCTGTGGCAGCTCTTTAAGCATCTTCACGTGGGAATATCCATTTTGGATAAACAATATTGGCGAAGGGTTTTTTTTGATTATTTCAATGAGTCCCTCGAGATGGTATTGCTTAACTGCGATAATTAATAGCTCTTCCTGACCGCTGACATTCCCTGAGGTCATCGCGCGCACTTTTTTATAAAACCGCTCGTTTCCCTTTAAGAGAGTTACGCCTTCCTCGTTTATTAGCTCCGCTTGTTCTTTCGTCCTTGTATATAGCACAACTTCATGAAAATCACTTAAATATGACGCAATAAGCAGACCGACTGCTCCCCCGCCAATGATGCCTACTTTCATAATACCCGCTCCAGTATGATTATCTTCATATTGTAACAAACAACCACTTTCCATGAAAGAATTTATGTCACTTGTTAGATTATCTCATAACTATATACTCCATCCAGCTTACTTTCCTTTCTGCATAAAGCAGAACACAGGCTAAGTGCGCCACGTCCTTATGTCTTCGCCAGTGTGACCCACATCCTCGAAAAGCTATCGCTTTCCTTCGTGCGATGTATCGCTGCCGCAGCTTTCCTTGTCCTGTGGGCCTAACTACGTCTAATCTCCGCCTTACGGTTCGTCAATCGACGAGTTTTCTTTAGCGGAATAATTTGATGATTTATTATATAATGAAATTAAAGTGGTTTCTATATAGAATCAACGCTAATATACTGTTTATAATAAGATATTCTGCAGACGTGAGGGGGAGCTTTATGGAATACAAGGTGGAACGCTTACTTGTGAATTATAAAACACTGGAAGAATTCAAAAAGTTTAAAGAATACGGTCTTCAGGAATTATCAATGGTGGATGATTTGGAAGCAAACATCATTGAAAATGATAGCCAGTCGCCTTTTTATGGCATTTATTTCGGCGATAAATTGGTTGCCCGGATGAGCTTATATGAAAGAAGCGCAAAGTTTGACCACTATTTTGAACCGAAGCAGGATTTCCTTGAGTTATGGAAACTGGAAGTGCTCCCGAACTATCAGAAAAAGGGGTATGGAGAAGCCCTTGTTAAGTTCGCGAAAGGGTTCGGCCTTCCCATTAAAACAAATCCAAGGGTACGGTCCCACGATTTCTGGAGTAAAATGGACTTTCAGCCTGTTGAATATGATATGGAAAGAGATCTTGGAGAAAATCCACTTCTATGGCAACCAGGCGAACAATCAAAATAACTTACAAAGGTGTGCCCCTAATTCAAACAGGGCACACCCTTTATTTATTTACCTTTTCCAGATTACCGTTTTTGTCCATTTGGAATTTCACCTTGGTGCTTTTCTGGTCCTCTTCCAAAATAATCAGTTTTCTCGCCCTTTCCAAAATCTGCAGCAACGAGTGATAATCTTCTTCGACAGCCCTAAGTTGTTCCTTTAATTTGCTGTTTTCCTCCTGCAGGGCTTCATATCCTTTTTTTACTTCATTATACCCGTTTGTCAGCTGATCTCTCTCTTTGTTGAAAAGCTTCGAAAACTCATCGAGCTTCGTTAAATATTGAATGACTTCCTCAATCGTGACCCCTGTCGAAGATGTGGGAGCTTGCGTTTCAATCTGTTCAGCAGCAGGTAAGGGCACCCGGGAAGATTCAAGAATGCTGTCTATTTCTTCCCCATTTGCTTTCTTATTCTCTTTTCGTTGTTTTTTGGCGAGCTCAATACCAGATTGATATTGCTTCCTCACGTATGAATTCCACCTGAAACCGCATGCTGCCGATGTCCGGGACAATCTTCTGCCTACTTCTTCAAAAGCCTTGAGCTGAGTGCTTCCTTCTCTGATATGCCTCAATACTAATTCTGCTAGCAATAAATCTTCATCTTGCGTCCATGCATCCTGTCTCGCTAACGACATCTTTATACCCCCAAGCAAGTTTTATTCATTCATATGCACTTGCTAGAGTAGATAGAAGGGAGATAGAGGTGTTTCTTGAAAAATCCCGGATTATTTTTTCTTGTTTAAGAAGCTTTCAACAGCAACAAGATGGGCTTCCGTTTCCCACAGCCTTGCGCAAGCTGCGATTTCCTGGCTTATTCTCTCTTTTAGCCTAAGCTGCTCCCATTTTTTCACGATCAGCTGCTTGTATGCTACCATAACCCCTGTTTCAAGGCCGATGAGCTCATTGATAGGACTGTTCCAGACCGATGCAGAATCCCCCACGATATAATCAATGAAACCGATTTGCTTTCCTTCTGTTACAGGTAAGACATTCGCTTCCAATAAAAGCCTAAGCGCAACCTGATACGGAAACTTTTCATATAATAGTGAGGCCCCGCCCCAGCCTGTCGTTATTCCTTGCCGGCCTTGGATAAAACCGAATTTTGCTTTCTCTCTGGCTATTCGGAAGTCACACGCCGTTGCGAGTTCGCAGCCTCCTCCAACAGCGCTTCCATTCAGGAAAGCAACCGTTGGTTTAGGAAACGTCGCTAGCTTGTATACGATTTCTCCCATTTTTGATAGCATTTTGGATGACTCTTCTTCTGTCTTAAGAACATGAAATTCACTAAGATCCCCACCGGAACAAAAAGCAGCATCTCCGGCTCCGGTCAATATGACCAGCTTAACAGCATCATCAGCTTCTGCCTGCATGAATGCAGTATGTAGACCGTTCATCACTTCATCATTTATTGCATTTCTTTTGTCTGGACGGTTTATCGTCACCAATAAACAACCATTCTCAATTTTTTCAGTTAGTACAGCATCATTCATTCTATTCACCAACACTCTCTTATCCTGATAGGAACTTTAATACATTCTCGAATGTAAGGTCGATATCCTGCTTTTAATATATAGAAAATTCGTCGATTGACGAGCCGTAAGGCGGAGATTAGACGTAGTTAGGCCCACAGGACAAGGAAAGCTGCGGTAGCGATACATCGCACGAAGGAAAGCGATAGCTTTTCGAGGATGTGGGTCACACAGGCGAAGACATAAGGACGTGGCGCACTTAGCCTGTGTTCTGCTTTACGCAGATCGGAAAGTTTATAGAAAAAAGCACAGAGACAAGGTCTCTGTGCTTTACACGAAAGGAATTAGTTGTTCACAACGTCTTTTCCTTTGTAAGTTCCACATTCTTTACATACACGGTGTGAAAGTTTCATTTCACCGCAGTTCGGGCATGCTACCATACCTGGTACTTGAAGCTTAAAATGAGTACGGCGCTTTCTTTTAACAGTTTTAGACGTTCTTCTAGCGGGTACAGCCATTATTCCCACCTCCTTAAAAAATAGATGAAGAAGCAGTGAAGACCGAAAAGTTTAGTCTTCGGAGTTTACAATCAAGATTCCTTATTGTTGTCAAAAAAGTTCGCAAGACTTGCCAGCCTGGGATCGACTTTTTGTTTGCTTTCTTCTTCGGTCACAACAGCCCAGTCATTCCCTGATTGAGGAGCAGCATCTTCGCTGTGGGCATCCTCGCAAAATACCTGCATTGGAATTTCGAGCAATAAATTTTCTTTAATTACCGGTATAAGGTCTACAACATCGCCTTTCAATACAGTAACATCATCATCTTCCAGATCATAACTCGCCGCATTTAATAGAAAGGTTTCCGTTGTGTCAATATCAATCGGATATTTTACATCTACCAGCGTTCGGGAACAAGGCAAAATGAATTGTCCGGATAAATGCAGATGGAAGGTAACCTTTGAAGAACTGATGTCAGCTCTGCCGGTCACTTTTATCGGAGAGACGTCACGAATTTGTTTGTCCCGCTCCTTTAGATCTGAAACATCTACCGTTTCATCAAGCTGTAGTTCTTTTTCCCGTATTTTTTGAAGTTGACTAATTGTCCATTCCAAATGAATCACCTCAAGGCAACAAAGGTAATTATAGCTTTCAATCTACCGTTTGTCAATATTTTTTCTTTACACTATAATTAGACATTATACCCGCTTTGCGGCCGGTTCATGCCTCATTAAAAGTTATCAAAATCCTGATGTTCGCATCTATAAAACAAGAGGTTTTACGATAGCCTATTTTACCATTAGAACTTAAAAAAACAAAATGATAAGGGAGGTGAAGCAATGAAAGCGGTAGGATTAGTTGTTGAATACAATCCATTTCATAACGGACACGCATATCACTTAAAGAAAAGCAAAGAAGCTGCGGATGCTGACACAGTTATCGCCGTTATGAGCGGCCCTTTTCTCCAACGCGGCGAGCCTTCACTTATAAGTAAATGGGCGCGAACGGAAATGGCTCTCCAGGCAGGTGTCGATCTAGTCATTGAACTTCCCTATCCTTTCGCCTCGCAAAAGGCGGAAATTTTTGCTCGCGGTGCGATCTCCATTCTAGAGGCATTGCAATGCGATTCATTCTGCTTCGGCAGCGAAAATGGGCAGATCGAACCTTTCCTTAGTACCTATCAGCTGCTTGAAGAGTATCAGGAAAAGTATAATGAGTTAATTAAAGAGCATATAAAAGAGGGATACAGTTATCCCCGTGCGGCTTCCCTTGCTTTCGGAGGACTATCGGTCGATGATGCACTCGATTTGTCAAAGCCAAATAACATTCTTGGCATCGAATACATTCGTGCCGCTTTATCGAATGATTTCGCCATCAAGCCCGCGACAATTCCACGGATCCAGGCTGAATATCATGACCCGACACTTACTGAAAACTCTATCGCAAGTGCAACAGCTATCCGAAAAGCACTTTTTGAAAATGAAAAAAAAGCCGAAGATATCGACGGATATGTTCCCGCTGCTTCGAGTACTATTTTAAAGGAATACCTTGATCAGTATCAACTTTTCCATAGCTGGGATCTATATTGGCCGCTTCTGAAATACTGCATTCTTTCTGCTTCAGCAGACGAATTAGAACAAATATATGAAATCGAGGAAGGCATCCAGTATCGTATAAAGGATGCTGCCGGACAAGCGCAAAATTTTCATGAATTTATGACAGCGCTAAAGACGAAGCGCTACACCTGGACAAGACTCCAAAGAATGTGTGTGCATATTCTGACAAACACAACAAAAGCAGAGATGTTTCCCTTGCAGGAAAGCCCCTCCTATTTACGGCTATTAGGCATGTCACCCGTCGGAAGAAGCTATTTACGAAATATAAAAAAGAAAGTGCCGATACCGGTAGTCTCAAAGCTGTCATCGTTTGTTGCCAAAGAAATTGAGCCGGACATTCGTGCATCCCGGATTTACGCACTCGGACTGTCTGAACCATATCAAAGCAGACTGATGAAACGAGAATTTGAGGCCCCGATACTACTGGACAATCTTTGAATAGTCGATTAGAAGTATGATAAAAGAACAGAAATTTAGACATCGAGCACAAATTGATTAATCGTGCAGAATTCCGGTTCATCGGGCACAAATTCGATTAATCGAGCAGAAATTTAGATCATCGAGCACAAATTCGATTAATCGAGCAGAATTCCGGATCATCGAGCACAAATTCAGTTAATCGAGCAGAAATCCGGTTCATCGAGCACTAATTCGATTAATCGAGTAGAAGCCTGGATCATCGAGCACAAATTCAGTTAATCGAGCAGAAATCCGGTTCATCGAGCACAAATTCAATTAATCGAGCAGAATTCCGGATCATCGAGCACAAATTCAGTTAATCGAGCAGAAATCCGGTTCATCGAGCACAAATTCGATTAATCGAGTAGAAATCCGGTTCATCGAGCACAAATTCGATTAATCGAGTAGAAGCCTGGATCATCGAGCACAAATTCAGTTAATCGAGCAGAAATCCGGTTGATCGAGCACTAATTCGATTTATCGAGTAGAAATCCGGTTCATCGAGCACAAATTTGATTAATCGAGCAGAAATCTGGTCATCGAGCACAAATTCGATTTATCGAGTAGAAATCCGGTTCATCGAGCACAAATTCGATTAATCGAGTAGAAGCCTGGATCATCGAGCACAAATTCGATTAATCGAGCAGTAGCCTAGATTATCGAGCAGAATTCGGATAATCCATTACAAAATTGAAGATAAAACTATAAAAAGCCGCTCCCGGTGAAGATTGAACTATGACCCGAATAATGGACACTTAAAAAAGTCTCTTATTCGGGTTTTTTGTATGCATATGACAGAAACCCGATTATAATCATTTCAGAGATCATATCGGGGGAAACAAAATGAGTAAACTTA
>NZ_CAKKNA010000012.1 GCF_918741275.1 Bacillus sp. CECT 9360 | reverse complement strand
CACCCGTCCGCCGCTAATTTCAGAGAGCAAGCTCCCTGAAATTCGCTCGACTTGCATGTATTAGGCACGCCGCCAGCGTTCGTCCTGAGCCAGGATCAAACTCTCCGAAGAATGTTTGACTTGCTCATTTGCTTTTTGAAAGTGTGTGCTCACTTAAAAAATTAACGTTGGCGCTTTGTTTTGTTCAGTTTTCAAAGAGCAATTTCGTTGTCGTTTCTCTCAGAAGCGACTTTATTATCTTAACATAATTTAAACCGACTGTCAACTGTTGATTTTAAGTCGCTATGAATTTAGCAACTAATCTATCATACTCTCCAAAAGCGTAAAAGCCAATGGCTTAATCAGTCTACTTTCTTACTTACCATTTTTCCCGAAAGCAACTTTATTATATTAGCATAATTTAAATTAGCTGTCAACACTTTCGTGAAGGTTAAATTCACTTTAAATCACTGCGTTTTCAGCAACCTATCTATCATACTCCCAATCAAGGAAACAAGTCAATGATTTTCTACAACCAAATTAAACCAAGTTGTTTTATCACTTGCCGCTTTACAGCGACCTACTTATATTACTATCCATTTCAAATCCGGTCAATCTTTATTTCGTTTTATTCAAGATAAAAAAATCCCTCTTTAAGTGGAATTTTCCAGCCACCTAAAGAGAGAGCATAATCAGGATTATACATTAGCCAAACGCACAACATCCCGCGCAATCATTACTTCCTCGTTTGTCGGGATGACCATGACCTTAACAGGGGAGTGAGGATAGCTGATAAATGTTTCTTCCCCTCTTGTTTTATTACGCGCAGGATCCCAGTATACTCCCATGAACTCCAGGCCGCGCAATACCCTGGCACGAATCATCTCACTGTTTTCTCCGATACCTGCTGTAAAAATAATCGCGTCTACCCCGCTCATGCGCGCGGCATAGGAACCGATGTATTTATGGATTCTGCTTGCGAATACTTCCAGAGCCAATTCTGCACGCTCATTTCCCTTGTCAGCTTCGATTTGGATATCGCGAAGATCACTCGAGAAACCAGAAACGGCAAGCATTCCGCTTTTTTTGTTCAAGACGTCCAGCACTTCATCAGCTGTTTTTCCGGTTTTCTCCATGATAAATGGAATTAACGCGGGATCAATATTGCCTGAACGCGTACCCATCGTTACACCTGCTAGCGGAGTGAATCCCATCGAGGTATCTATCGATTTCCCGCCTTCGATTGCTGCGATACTTGCGCCGTTTCCTAGATGGCAGGAAAGCAGGCGAAGTTGCTCAAGCGGCCGGCCAAGCATTTCTGCGGCTCTTTGTGAGACGTATTTATGGGAAGTACCGTGGAAGCCATACTTTCTAATGCCATACTTTTCGTAGTATTCATAAGGCAGGCTATATAAATAAGAAGAACCTGGCATGGTTTGATGGAATGCCGTGTCAAAAACAGCCACTGCAGGAATATCTCCGAGAGTTTGTTTGAACGCCTTGATCCCTGTTATGTTGGCTGGGTTGTGCAAGGGTGCCAAATCGGACAATTCTTCAATATTGGCAAGAACCTCATCCGTAATGACCGCTGAATCATTGAATATTTCTCCGCCATGAACGACGCGGTGGCCAATCCCGTCAATTTCATCATATGACTTAATGATTTGATGGTTAAGCAGTTTTTCCAATAATAATTTAACGGCTACTTCATGATTGGGAATATCCAGTGTTTCCGTGATTTTTTCCTCATTGACCGTAATCGTAAAAACGGCGTCATTTAGTCCGATTCTTTCAACGAGTCCTTTTGTGATTACATCCTCTTTCGGCATTTCAAATAATTGAAACTTTAAAGAGGAACTGCCTGCATTGATGGCAATGATTTTTGACATAATTCCGCTCCTTTGGTTATCATACGATGTATTATAAATGGTTTCTAGCTGTAATAGTATGGATAAGTCGTGACAATTTTTAATTTAATCATTGAATATTCCAGATTACAAGAACAAGGTTTACTTGATTACGCTTACACGATATATAAAGTTAATTCTTACTTTTTAGAAAACAGTTTAATAAAAGCTAACGCCCCGGAAAGGTCATTAGCTTTTCAACATGGTAAATTAGTACTTTTCCTCTTTGAACCAATCATCGATCTTGCTCATGACCGATTTCGTCGCATTCATATCCGACATCTTAGGAAGCTCAACCAACAATGCGTTTTTCGGCGGTGTTACACCCTCTTGTCTCTTTTGAAGTATTAAGATACTTTTTGCCGCTGCTTCGCTTTTGAACATCGATAGGGGAAGCTGTACCATTCCTTGAATATGAGTTGATTTCTTCAAATACTCGTTAAGCTTTGGCGCTTCTTCTGATAAAAATAACCCGTTTGGGATAATAAAGAATAAATAACCGCCATCCCGCACATGCTTTACGCTCTGCTCGATAAATAAATGATGCGCATAGGAGTGACCACTTTCAGCTGCCAGCTCAAAGTCAGCCGCCCTGACATCGTTTGGGTAATATCCGACAGGCAAATCACTGACCGCAATATCGGATGGATCGATAAACAATGGTTCAAGGCTATCCTGATTGAAGAACTGTACAGAATGCTCCTGCAGGTTGGCACCAGCATATGCAAGTCTTATTAACGTTTCATCAATATCCACACCATTTGAAGAAATCCGTTTGTCAGATAAGTGATTAAGGATGGTGAATAATAGATTCCCCGTTCCTACAGCTGGATCGATGATCGATAACTCTTGTTTATTATTTGTAAATTTCCCGATTAAATAACTTACAAACATTCCCACTGCATCCGGGGTCATTTGATGATTATTTTGGATGTTTTCCTGCATCCCTTTTAATATAGCTAATTGGTATGCTTTGCGGATATCTTCATTTGAATACTTCTTGATGGAAAAGTCCTGGTATTGTTTGGACAATCTTTTTTTAGAGAGCTCGCTTACCTCTTCCTGGATCACATGACCATGGAAAAAATTTTCACCTGTTTCACCGAGTGCGTCCAGGTACGTGCATGCCAGCTCTTCTTGAAGTATTTGTGCTGTTTCGTCAAATTTATGGAATAACTCTTCAACTGGGGTTAAATTCACTCGAAATTCCTCCTGTGTGTTTCTTTAAACCATTTTAAAGGTCAGACGACCAAGAGACAAGTCGAAGGTCTTCGAGGGAGACGATTAAGAAGGATGATAAAATGGCCCGGCTGCCCCTGCAGTTCCCTAAAAAGGAAGCTCAGCGTACGAGACAGCCAGACCGTGATCATCAGTTTGCAGCTTTTGCAGCTTCGATTGCTGCTTCATAGTTTGGGTGGGTCGTGCCTTCGCTAACGTATTCTGCGTAGACTACCTTATCACTACTATCTAAGACGAACACAGCCCGGGCCAATAAACGGAGTTCTTTCATCACGACTCCGTACGCTTCCCCGAAAGACAGGTCCCGGTGATCGGAAAGGACCTGGACATTGTCAAGGCCACTGGCCGCACACCAGCGTTTTTGTGCAAAAGGAAGGTCAACGGAGATCGTTAACACTTGGACATTCCCTGCTTTTGAAGCATCTTCATTGAAACGTCTTGTTTGCGCATCGCATACCCCTGTATCAACGGATGGTACGACACTGATGATTCTCACACTGCCCTTACTGTCGGCTAATGTTACCTCGGTGAGATCGTTAGCCAGAACCGTGAAGTCAGGTGCTTGGTCGCCGACTTTTACTTCACTGCCAACTAACGTTACCGGGTTGTTTTTAAATGTTACGGATGCCATTGATTTGTCCTCCCTTTATCCAATGAATATGTACAGTGTTAATAATAGGGTTAAAGGCATTTTTTTGCAATTATTTTACTTAATGAAAAAAGGGGCCCGGGCCCCTGTGCTCTGCTTTTGAGAAATCACTCGTCTTCCGTCAAAAATCAAAATCCTGATCATTGCTGCTTTTCTCTGAATTCTGCCGATTCGTTGACTGATTCTGATTTCCCTTTTTTGACTGATTCTGGCTCCCTTTCTTGGAGAGCATGCTCTGAATTTTATCAACAAGGGATGGTGCGGTGTCCATCATTTTCTCGAGTAAATGGGTTCCCTGATCCAGGTGGAGCATCTTAACACCTTGTGAACCTACTATCAAGAACGCGATCGGGGTAATTGATACGCCACCGCCGCTTCCTCCACCAAAAGGCTGTTTCGACTGTGCCCCCCCGTTGGCAAGGGTAAATTCACTACCACCGGCCGCAAAACCAAAGCCTACTTTAGAAACGGTTAAAATGACGCTGCCATCAGGAGTTTCGACAGGGTCTCCGATGATCGTATTAACATCGACCATTTCCTTTAGATTTTCCATTGCTGCAGACATTAAGCCTTGAATTGGATGATCTGACATCTGCACTTCCTCCAGTCTAAATCGATTGATTTTTAGAATCACTGTAAGTCTATATGAGTTAATTTATGAATGTAGAGCTGTCTGCCAATATATTTTTGGCCCATTCATGTAACACTTCTGTGTCACATGCCAAGCTGAAAGGTTGCTCCACCCGCATAGGCCTGGGAGAGAGCGAGCTTTCACCCAGGCCTATGCGGGTGGAGCTTTCTAAATTTTGTTTTCTCTTCATTCCAATAGCGAAGTAGTTTAATTGCTGCCAATATAGCTTCTCCGATTCGAATCTGTAATATGCAAGTTAGCGACGTATTAAAAACCATTCGTCCAAAATCGGGGGTTACCGCATAGGAAGGGAGCTTAGTGAAATGCAGATAACTGCTTAACAGCCCGAAGACAGAGCCTTTCAATCCAAGATACCCTCCTGCCAGCATGGCTGTATATACGGCATCTCCAGTTCCAGTAACACTATGCCAATCAATTTTTTTCACTTTTACCCTGCCTAAGAAATCCCTGACAACTCGATAGAAGCCGGTAACATGTTCAATAAGCTCGTTTTGGTTATCAAAGCTGCTTATTAAATCTCTCCACGATACTTGATTTGTCCTTTCTGAATCATCGTCTTCATCGGAATCCACTGCTGTTTCCACAGGGGAATCTTCCTCCGACTTGCTTACCGGAATCGTGATTGTATAATGCAAGATCCCAAACCATGCCCGGAACTTTATATAGAACTCATCTGCATCCTGCTGGTGGCGAAAGTGGATTTTTATTTTTACCTTTGTAAAAAAAACCAGCAACAACAGTGCCAGAATCAATACCAGTATTGCCAATAACCATTCCACCTTCTCACACCCCTTTAACCCGCTATTATCGGCTTTATAAAAAAAAATAAACCTGCCAGCTAAAAATTCTGGCGGGTTTATCCTTTATCTGCGATCCAAAATCACAGTAGTATCCGCGAAAATGTCATGAAGGCCTTGTTTCTTCGGCAAGAAGCCGACAATGATATAGCCCACGAAAGTGGTCTTTGAAATGAATCTCCCGATAAATTCCCTGAATAAGATTGTTCCCCATGACAGCTTGCCTTCCTTTAAGCTTACCACTTTTAGGCCAAAGATCATTTTGCCCAAGGTTTGCCTAAAATACTTTGTCATTAAGGTAAAGTAGAGATAGAAGACAATGGCGGTAAAAATAGCTTCCGGCGAGAACCAGCCACTATCTGAAAGATCCAATGCCTTAAAAATCGGATGCACGACAATGCGGTTGATGCTTCCGATAATGACGATATCTGCTAGATAAGCCCAAAAACGCATCCAAAAACCTGCATATGGCAACTCTGGTTCTTGTACTTTTATTACAGGTTCAGTTTGGACAGGTGTATGATCAGCCTTTACAGCAATTGATGCGGAATCTTTGTTTTCCCCGAATTGATCTCGTACAGCATTTTCCTGTTCTAATGTATCATTGATTTCTAATCGTTCATCTGAATCGTTTCTCTCATTCATTTGCCCATCCTCCTATTCTGCATACAAATACATAAGGCGAGGAGAATTTGGTTGTGAAAGCAATTTAAGCAGACCTGCCGTTTCCATATCTTTTCCGATGAGCTTTTGAGCGCCCATAGTGAACAAGGAGCCTAAGCCGGCTTCATCCGTATAACGGACAACCTGCGCATCCGGTATGTCTAATTCTTTTTTCATGGCGTCCGTAACATCTGCTAAATGTCCGAAATCATCAACAAGGTTCGCTTCCTTTGCCTGGCGTCCATCATATATCCTGCCGTCGGCGAGCTTTCTGACCTCGGCTTCAGGCATACCGCGTCCGTCGGCAATGATTTTTACGAATTGATCATAAGAATTATCGATCATCGATTGGAGAATCTTACGTTCTTCCTCTGTCATTTCGCGGTTAGGGCTCATAATATCCTTATACGGTCCGCTTTTAATCGTGACAAACTCCACACCGTATTTTTCTGCAAGCTTCTCATAGTTGTAACCTTGCATAATGACTCCAAGAGAGCCAGTCAGCGTTTCCGGGCTTGCATAAATTTTATCTGCAGGTGCAGAAATATAATATCCGCCCGATGCGGCCATTGATCCCATCGAAACATAGACCGGTTTTTTCGTATCTTTTTTAATCTCATTGATTTTATCGTAAATTTCCGCGCTTTCCACTACACCGCCGCCCGGAGTATTGACTTGCAAGACGATTCCTTTAATGTCTTCATCTTCCTTAGCCATTTGAAGCTTCTCCATAAATGCGCGGTGATTATAGGTTCCAGTACTCATTAGCGGAGTCGTTTCACCGGTATCCTGGATCACCCCATCTACATTAAACACGGCGATTTGATTAAACTCATCATCACCTTCGACAACCTCTTCGATAAATTCTTGATCCATCGCAAACATCTCATTAAAAATATCTTCCGTGTCAGCGGTAAAAAGCGATACGGCAATACTAATACCAACCGATACAACAAATAGTGCAGCCGCAATCCCAAGCGCGGCCCAACGTTTTCCATTCATAGCAGTTCCCCCTCAATAGTCTAGCTGTAACATACGTTCCTTTTTAAAATGCTCTGTTATAAAGTATTGTTGATAAATATTATTTTTGGTTCATTCGTGTGAAACCAGGGTTTCACACGCCTTTCAGCTTTTGCTGAAAGGTAGCTCCCCATCCATGAATTGATGCGAGAAAGCAGCTTTCCCCAATCGTTTCATGGATGGGGAGCAAAATGAACCAAAAATCAACAGAGATATTTAACATAGCTTTTTTAAAAATGTTCCATATAATGATAAACTAATTACACATTCCTATATTGTAGCAAATTATTTATTTTTGGGAAACACACTAAATGACTGGATGGTGACAGACGATGCCCAATCGGAGGAACATTTACTTTTTCCACACAAATGAGCCAGAGCTAATTGAAAAATCCCAACATTTATACGAGCTGGCCGAACGGTATTCATTTAATATTACGCAGGATTACAGAGACGCAAACATTGTTGTCAGCATTGGTGATGACGGAACATTTCTCCAAGCTATCAGGAATACCGGCTTCAGGGATGATTGTTTATATGCCGGCATTTCAACTACAGGAAATTTAAATATGTATTGCGATTTTCATCTCGATGATACGAGTAAAATGATTGTTTCAGCTACAAAGGAAGAAATTGAAGTACGAAGATACCCAACCATCGAAATCAAACTGGACGGAGAGCAGCCTCCCTTTTATGCATTAAATGAACTTAGCCTGCGATCCTCAATCATTAAGACATTGGTTTTAGACCTATTCATTGATGATTTGCATTTTGAAACATTTCGCGGAGACGGAATTATCATTGCGACACCTACAGGAAGCACAGCCTACAATAAGTCCGTCAACGGGGCGATCGTTGATCCTACCCTGCCTTGTTTCCAGGTAAGCGAACTTGCTTCACTGAACAACAATACATACCGCACCCTCGGCTCATCATTCATTCTCGGCCCGAATCGCAAGCTCACCATCGAATTGGATCAGGACGGGAGTAACCATCCGATAATCGGGATGGATAATGAAGCGTTGAGCATTGCACATGTCCAGAAGATTGAAGTAAAACTTAGCGAAAAATTAATTAAAACCGTCAAACTTAAAGACAATTCATTCTGGGAAAAGGTTAGAAGGACATTTTTATAAGAGGGGCAATGCCTCTCTTATTTTGTTTAATGCGCTTTAGTATTTCAAAAAGAGAAACAGCCCAAGCCATTTCTCAGAATTTGATGCTAGGCACCGATTTTCATTCTACTTTTCATTTTTTGTGCTCCTGAAACGCCCCATTTAGTCATCGATAAAGAATAGATCGTCAAGGCTCCCCAAATAAACAGGAAGGCAAGCAGGTGCATTTTCGTAAAGCTCTCATTATAAACGAAAACACCCAAAATCAAGGACAGGGTAGGAGCAATGTACTGTAGGAATCCAAGCATTGATAACGGGACCTTTTGGGCACCTTTCGCAAAATAAAGAAGCGGAAGTGCGGTTGCTATACCGCCACCCATCAGCAAAAGGGATGTATCGGCAGAAACAAAAAATTGAGATTCGGACGTAACCATTAAGTACCCCCAGTAGCCTATTGCAATGGGTGTAACCATCATCGTTTCAAGCGTTAGTCCGATAGAAGCTTCAGCATTGATCATTTTTTTAGCTAGTCCATATAAACCAAAGGTGATTGCAAGAATCAAAGAAACCCATGGAATTTCCCCGAAATGGATCCCAAGAATTAAAACACCGATCGCGGCTAGTGCAAAGGAAAGGATTTGTGCACCGTTCAGCTTTTCTTTTAAAACAAGCATCCCTAACAGAACGCTGACGAGGGGATTAATATAATAGCCAAGGCTCGTTTGAAGAATATGCCCCGAATTTACCGCCCAGATGAAAATACCCCAATTCGCGCTCACAAGCAGCGAAGCAATCAACAGAGCAAAAAGCTTTTTGGGGTGATGGCTAATCTCTTTCACATAAGAAACAAATAAATTCCACTTTTTTGTCGCAAGCAATAGACCAACCATAAAGACGAAAGACCATAACACCCGGTGGGCCAGAATTTCATCGGCAGCGACATCCTGCAGCAGTTTCCAATAAATCGGAATAATCCCCCAGATTATATATGACAGCGCCGCATAAAAAGCGCCTTCTTTTTCATTTGAAAGCTTCATCCTTCTCCCCCTTTATTTCTATACTCGAAATAAGTTCTATTATAAGGGTGGTCCAGCAGGATTTCTATAGTTTTTTTTAACAACCCTTCTTGTAGACAATTTGATCACCGATGACTGTCATCACCGCATTTGCAGTCAGAAGGGCATCCGTATCTTCCGTAAAGATATCTTTGTCGAGAACAGTAAAATCCGCATCAAAGCTTTTTTTAATCTTGCCTCTTTCGTTCTCACAGCCGATGGCGAGGGCACTTCCTGATGTATATAAAGACACAGCTTCATGCATCGTTAAACACTGCTTCTCCCCATATATAATTCGATTGGGATCATTAGGCTTCCTCCTTGTGACGGCAGCGTGAATGCCCAATAATGGATTTGCCCATTCAATCGGTGCATCTGAGCCGCCGGCACACGGAATGCCCATCTCCAAATACGTTTTCCACGCGAAAGAGAATTCCAGCAGTTCTTTCCCTACTTTGCCTTCAACCCATGGAAAATCAGAAGGGACAAACCCCGGCTGTATATCAAAAATGACCGGAAGAAACCTTGAACGCTCCAATAGATCCTTCCTCATGATTTGGGCATGAATCAACCGGTCTCTCAGCCCCTTTTCAGGAGGGAATTTTTCGATTGCATTCAGCACATATTCAAAAGCCAAGTCGCCAATCGCATGGACGGCTACCGGCATATGATAGCTTCTGGCTTTTTTAACAAGATCGTATAATTCTTCCTCGGTAAATATCGCGACACCCTGCGTTCTCGGATTGTCCGCATACGGCTCGCTTAAGAGCGCGGTGGAGCCTCCCAAGGAACCGTCCGCAAAAATCTTCATTCCGTCGAATGCAATAAAAGGTGTTCCCCGTCCATATGAATAACCCCGTTTTTGCATATCACCCACTACTTCATGATGGACCAGTAAGTTAGCCCGAAATCTTATCCCTTCGTTTTCTATGACGGAAACGAAAGCGTCGTAGGTAGATTGGAAGCCATTATAATAATTCAAGTCCTCTGTGTGGCAGCCTGTTAATCCGAGGCTGTGGAGATCTTTAATCGCGGTACGGAGGGCGGCTTCGACATAAGCCTGGGTGATCCCGGGAAGATTTGCCGTGATCAGATCCATCGCCGGTTCTTCCTTAAACAGACCATTTAACCTTCCATTCTCATAGCGGCCAATCACACCTCCGGCCGGTTCCTCAATTCGTGAAGTAAGGCCAGATTCGAGTAAAGTCCTTGAATTGACCACCATCGCATGACGACAAATCCTTTTCAATATGAGCGGGTGATCTTGCGAGATGGCATCCAGTTCATCAAGCAAAATCGACTCAGGACTGACCCATTCATTTTCATTCCATCCTTCTGCGACAACCCATTCTCCCTTAGGGGTCTCTTTGCATTTTTTCTCAACCGCACTAAGAACTTCCTCCCGGCTTTTCATAGCTGATAGATCAAGTCTCATTAACCGCTCTCCATGGCCAACCAGATGCATATGACTGTCAACAAGCCCAGGTATCATCGTATTGCCGTCCAAGTCCACTTCTTTAGTTATTCCGGAATGGTATGTATCCCTAAGATATTTCGGTGAGCCTGTATCCACGATTTTTCCATTTTCCGTAAAAACGGCCTGTACGGTTTTATTTTCCAGTTCCAATGTATAAATAAGGCCATTATGCCAAATCGTCCCCATTTTTGCACCTCTAATTCACATAATAAAGCAATTAAATATAAACAAAAGGGATAGCCGCTACCATCCCTTTTGTTTACTTACTATTTATCCATACTTCCTATCGCCTGCTTGACATTAGCATATGTATCGATATGGGAAAAATCAATTCCTCTGCTTACAACAGTCTGGGCTAGTTCAGGCCGGAGACCGGTAATAATCACCTGGATTCCAAGTAAACGGAAAACATTATGGATATTGAAAATATGGTTAGCTACTTCTGCGTCAATCGTAGCCAGTCCGGAGAAATCAATGATAATACAATCGATCTTGAGCTGCGCTACCTTCGCAACAGCCTTTTCCACTATATATTCAGCTCTTTCAAGTCCAAATGAGCCAATAAATGGCAAAACCGCGATTCCGGCTTGAATCGGTACGATGGGAGCAGATAATTCATTTACTTCTTCCTGTGCCTGCTTGATGATTTTATCTGTAAATCGCTCAAATGCAAGGATCGTTTCATGGATGCTGATATCAAGCACATAATTAATCCGTTTATTGATTAGAAGGAGTTCCTCTACGGATAGTCCATGCTCCATGCCGATTTCGGCAAATTTATCAATAAAAACCTGCCTTGTTACCGGATAACGGATGATAATACCGGATATTTTCCCCTTCAGCAGAGCTTCACGTTCTCCATTAAGTATACTCCATTCGATAAGGCCATCAGGAACCTCGTTTTCATTGGATAGGATCGAGTTGCCTAGAAAGCCTAAGTATTCAATATAGGCATCCTGGGCTTCATGGATTTCCTCAAGCGAAATTTCAAAATCAGACCTGTCGATAATTTCTTCGACAATATCATTAGCAAGTGACTTTGCATTGTTTCTTAAATATTCAGCTACATTTTCAATCAAGTTCACTGTTTTATGCCTCCGCTTTGTATATATTCTTCATCCTTGACAATCCTCTTCTTCTACTATATCCAAAAAGTCCGTCAGTCACAAATGAACAGAATTTGAGCGGTTCAGCAGGCGGAATGTGTGTTGTACTATAAAGAAAACAGGACCAAAAAAGGCAAGCGCTGTTTCCTGTTTATTGTTATAAAACCCGATCTTCCTTCTTGCGCAGTTCGACCCTGCGGATTTTTCCTGAAGTCGTTTTCGGCAATTCTTCGATAAACTCAATCTTCCTGGGATATTTATAAGCCGCAGTCAATCCTTTCACATGATCCTGCAAATCCTTGGCCAAGGAAGGATTTGCAGCAGGATCCACACCATCTTGTAAGACAATAAATGCCTTGACGATATGTCCCCGGACCTTGTCAGGACTGGCCACTACGGCACATTCTTTCACGGAAGGGTGCTTTACAAGCGCATCCTCGACTTCAAACGGTCCAATTGTATATCCGGAGCTGATGATAATATCATCACCCCGCCCCTCAAACCAGAAGTAACCATCCTCATCTTTTTTCGCTTTATCTCCGGTTATGTAATAATCACCCCTGTATTGCATTGCTGTACGTTCTGGGTCTTTATAATAGTTTTTAAAAAGTGCAGGTGTGTCAGTATGGACCGCGATATCGCCCACCTCTCCTGCGCTGCACAGCTCACCGTATTCATTAATGATTTCCACTCGATTGCCCGGTGTCGGTTTGCCCATAGAGCCCGGCTTAATTTCCATCCCTTTCACGACACCAACAAGCAGCGTATTTTCCGTTTGTCCATATCCGTCGCGGACGTCGATATTAAAATACTTTCTGAACGTATCAATCACTTCTCTGTTTAAAGGTTCGCCCGCTGACACTGCACTATGGAGATGAGGAAGGCTATACTCAGCTAAATTGTCGGTTTTCGACATCAATCTATATTCTGTAGGTGTACAGCATAAAACATTTACCTGATAGCTGCTTAGAAGCTCTAAATATTTCTGTGGTTCAAACCTGCCATGGTATACCAAACCCGTCGCGCCCGAGCCTAAAACGGATAAAAACGGGCTCCATATCCACTTTTGCCATCCAGGACCGGCCGTTGCCCAAACTACATCGCCTTCATTGATGCCGAGCCAGTGTGAGGCAGCGGTCTTCAGGTGGGCGAACGCCCAGCCATGGGTATGAACGACCCCCTTTGGATTTCCGGTCGTTCCTGACGTATAAGATAGAAAGGCCATGTCATCGCTTTTTGTTTCAGCAAGCTCAAGATCCGCTGATGCTTGTTTCATTTCAGCATCAAGAGACAGCCAACCATCGACTTCTTTCCCAACAGAGAATTTTATTAATTCTTCTGCTTCATTTACTTCACTGAATTGGTCAGCGTATAGGTGGTAACTGATAATTCCTTTTACTTCACCATGTATGATTCGGTACTGAATCTCTTTAGCGCGGAGCATTTCAGAACTAGGAATGACAACCATTCCCATCTTTAAGGCGGCGATATACACCTGATAGGCATCAATCAATCGGGGAATGATTACAAGTACCGTATCCCCCTTTCGGAGACCGGCTTTTAACAATGCGTTTCCAATCTTATTTGCGTTTTTCATTAATTCAGCGTATGTAATTTCCTGTGTAGTTCCGGCTTCATTTTCCCATTTGAGGGCAAGCTTTTCCTGATCCCTTGCAAAGCGTTCTATTTCACTTACAAGATTGTAATCTGTTGGAGCCACCAGGTCTTCACGCTTCATAATAAATCCCCCTCTTAATCTTAATGATCAGTTTCCATACGGTTAATTATACAGAATTGTCTCAAAACTTAAATATAAAAGTGTGGTTCTTAAGAGAAAATAAATCATTATAATAGGCTCTGTTAAACGATAATGTTGTTTTTGGGAAGGGAATCTGCGAGACTCCTGCGGAAAAACGGGCTGGCAAGACCCCGCAGCGAGGTACGAGTGAGGAGGCTTGCCAGTTCGTCCGCGGAAAGCGAGTAGATTCCATGACCATCTGAAAATCAACAATGGAATTTAACAGAGCCTTATAATAAAGAAAACTCGTCGATTGACGAGCCTTTTTAAAACAGATTATCAAGCCCTTCACCATTATTCAGGCTTCCGGGTTCGATGGTTAATGTTTCAATTTTATGAACAGCCTCATCAATGAGCGTGTCAAAATCGACAAAGCTTTCGTAAAAGTTTACTTTTTCGCGGCGAGGCTTTGTTTTCGGGCTTGCCGGAGTAAACACCGTACAGCAATCTTCATAGGGACGATTGGATATTTCGAGTGTATCGTACCCCTTTGCCAGCTCTATAATTTCCGTTTTGTCCATCGTAATTAACGGACGCAGAATAGGCGTGTTGGTGACTTCATTGATGGCATACATGCTGGTCAACGTTTGGCTTGCCACCTGGCCAAGGCTTTCTCCCGTAATAATCGCCATCGCCTCTTGTTTTTCCCGAATTTTATCGGTGATTCGTAACATCATTCGTCGGGTAGTCGTCATTGTGTAATTCTCCGGAATTTGTTTTTGAATCAGCAATTGCACATCGGTAAACGGAACAATATGCAGTTTCACGCTCCCGCTCACCTCAGCAAGCTTTTCTGCCAGGTCTACCGCTTTTTGCCTGGAACGTTCACTCGTGAATGGCGGGCTGTAGAAATGAACGCACTCAATTTCAAGGCCGCGCTTCATCGACAGAAACCCCGCTACGGGGCTGTCGATGCCACCGGATAGCATTAACATCGCTTTTCCGCTCGAACCAAGAGGCAAACCACCTGCCCCGGGAATGACTTCTCCCGTTAAGTACACGGCTTCCCTTCTTACTTCTACCCGAAGATTGAAATCAGGATTTTTCACGTCCACTGTTAATCCGTTTGTATTTCTCAACAGATGTCCGCCAAGCATATGGTTTAGCTCATCCGTATTATAAGGAAAATCCTTATCCGACCTCTTCGTCGAAATCTTAAACGTGGAAACATTCTCTGAAAGCTGTTCAAAGTAGTAAAGCGCCGCCTTTTTTATTTCTTCGACGTCTTTATCGACTTTTAAGGCGGGACTTAAAGATTGAATTCCATAAATGCCTTTCAATCGTTTGATAATTTCCTGATGATCTTCCCCGTTCAACAAAATATACATTCTTTCCCGGCTCGATGACAGCTTAGCATCGCTAAACTCCTTTAGTGCCCATATGATATTTGCTTTCATTTTGTCTATAAAACCTTTGCGATTCCGTTTTTTAGTGGAAATCTCACCATAACGGATGATAATATGATCGAATTTCATCTGATGCTACCTCATTATCATTCTTAATTTATTTACAGTTTCACGAATTAGTTCAAGCGCTTTTTTCGCTTCTTCTTGATTGTTTTGATACGACAAGCTGATTCGAATCGTACTTTTTGCCCTCGCAAGGTTTGCGAACATCGCCATTACCGTCTTGCTGGGTGTATTTTTCTTGGAGGAACAAGCGCTTGTAGTAGAAACGAATAAATCCGCTTCCTCAAGTGAGTGAATGAACACTTCCGATTTCAATCCCGGAACGGAAAAATTAAGAATATGCGGAGCGCCGTCAAGCGGGCTGTTTATTTCAATTCCTTCCATTTCTTGAAGACCATTCCATAATATCTTTCGCATCGTTGTCAATTTATCGATATCGGTTTGTTGTTTCTCTTTCGTGATTCGCAGCGCTTTGGCGAGAGCAACCGCGCCGGCGACATTTTCCGTCCCGCTTCTGATCTTGGACTCCTGGCTTCCACCCGAAAATAACGGGGTAACATTCACCCCGTCACGGATGTATAAAGCTCCCGTGCCTTTCAACCCGTGAAATTTATGTCCTGAAATGGTGCATAAATCTATGCCAGTCTGGTTTATTTCAAGCGGAACCTTTCCGATTCCTTGGACATGGTCGACATGGAACAGGATGTCAGGATAGCTGGAAAGTACTTTTCCAATTTGTTCAATCGGCTGGATCGATCCTGTTTCATTGTTCACATGCATAACTGAAACTAAAATCGTCTCTTTTCTAATCGCCTTCAACAGATCGTCCAAATGAATTTGCCCGGTTTGGTTTACGGGAAGATACGTTATATCAAAGCCTGAGTCCTCTAAATGACTAAATGCGTCGTAAACGGATGCATGCTCAGTAGCCGTTGTAATAATATGTTTGCCTTTTCCGGAATTGGCGAGCGCCGCTCCTTTAATGGCAAGGTTATTCCCCTCAGTCCCTCCTGAAGTAAAATAAACCTCGGGGCTTCTAACGCCAAGGAGCTCTGCGATTTGGCTCCGGGCTTGCGAGAGCAGTTTTTCTGCCTGGGCGCCAATGCCATGAAGCGATGAAGGATTTCCAAAAAATTCACTTGAGACTTTAATGAAGGAGTCAAGGACCTCCGGATATGGTTTTGTTGTCGCACTGTTATCAAAATAAATCATGGACCTCACCCTCCATGTTTTCTATCATTTAAGTAAATTCTAATGTTAACATACTTTGATTAGATGTGAAAACATCCATATATCGGGAAAATAAAATAATTGCAGAATCAGTAAGATCAAGGATCTAACAGGATATGAGCGGCAATTCCTGTTAGATGCCCTCACCATGTTGCTGGTTCGGTTTCATGAAATAGAGGGAATGACCTGAGTTTTGACAGGATTTCAGGCGGCCTTTTCAGTGCCTAAAGTTCATAAGCATTGATATAATAATAGATACATATATTTCAACTAGCGTTTTATAAAAAAGGAGGATGCGAGTATGAAAAAAATCATTAACAATCCGGAAGCTGTTGTGGAAGATATGATCAGAGGGATGGTTGCCGCGCATGGAGACCAGCTGAAACAAGTTCCGGACTCGACGGTTCTGGCAAGGAAACAATCTCCGGTTCAGGGAAATGTCGGTATTGTCAGCGGCGGCGGCAGCGGCCATGAACCCGCACACGCAGGATATGTCGGCAAAGGGATGCTTGATGCGGCCGTCTGCGGGTCCGTTTTTACTTCGCCAACCCCTGATCAGGTTTTGGAAGCGATTAAAGCGGTTGACGGCGGCGCAGGAGTGCTGCTGATTATCAAGAATTATACAGGGGATGTCATGAACTTTGAAATGGCTGCAGAATTAGCAGAAATGGAAGGGCTTACAGTAGATAAGGTTGTCGTCAATGATGATGTCGCTGTGAAGGACAGTACCTATACAACGGGCAGGCGCGGCATTGCCGGTACAGTTTTTGTCCACAAG
Source organism: Bacillus sp. CECT 9360 (assembly GCF_918741275.1). GTDB lineage: Bacteria > Bacillota > Bacilli > Bacillales > DSM-1321 > Peribacillus. The sequence continues at coordinate 90,229 of NZ_CAKKNA010000012.1, read as the reverse complement.
ATTGCCGGAGCCAAAGCCGAATCGGGCGCCTCATTGGCAGAAGTCAAAGCCGTTGCCGAAAAAGCGGTAGCCAATGTGCGCTCCATGGGAATGGCGCTTACTCCATGCACCGTCCCTGCTGCCGGCAAACCGGGCTTTGTCATTGGCGAAAACGAAATGGAAATCGGGCTGGGGATCCATGGGGAGCCAGGCATTGTGCGGACAGACATCCGTACAGCCGATGAAATCGCCGCAGAATTGACGGGGAGAATTTTAAATGACGGAGTCCATCAGCCGGGGGATGAGGTCACGGTCATGATCAACGGGCTTGGATCCACACCGATGATGGAATTATACATTCTGAACGCGAAAGTGAATGATATTTTACGAGAAAAAGGTATTTCCGTCTACAAGACACTGGTAGGAGAATATATGACAGCCATCGATATGGCGGGCTGTTCCGTTTCACTATTAAAACTGGATAGCGAGCTGAAAGAATTGCTGGATGCACCTTCCGAAGCACTTGCTTTACGGGTGTAAAAAATAGACAGAGAAAAGGATGAATGGGATGGGACTAACGGCAGAGCATATGAAAATGTGGCTGGAAAAGACAAATGACTACATTCAAACCAATCGGGATTATCTTACGGACCTGGACCAGGCGATTGGTGACGGAGACCATGGCATCAACATGTCACGCGGTTTTAATGAAGCGGTAAGGACAATATCATCCAATCAGTATAAAACGGCTTCTGATTTATTAAAAGAATGGGGCATGACGCTTTTATCCAAAGTAGGCGGAGCATCTGGCCCTCTCTTCGGGTCTGCCCTTCTAAAAATGTCGATAGCGATAAAGGATCGTGAGGAAGTTGATTATGCATCGCTAAGGGCTGCCATTGAAGAAGGGCTTAATGGGATCCTACTAAGAGGAAAAGCTGAGGAACACCAAAAAACAATGGTCGACGTATGGTATCCTGTCGTTCGGCTATTAAAAGAAAACGAGTCTTTTAATCCCCAGACTTTTAGGGAAACCGCCAAAACATCCATGGAGGATACGAAAGATACGCAGGCAATCAAAGGCCGTGCCGCCTATTTAAATGAACGTTCCATCGGCCATATCGATCCCGGGTCTGCATCCAGCTACTATCTATTTCGGGCATTGGCGGAAGTAGTCGAAGAAGGCAGGATATCTTTATGAGCAATGTGGGCATTGTTTTCATTTCCCATAGCGAAAAGATGGCGGAAGGCTTAAAAGACCTGGTTTTGCAAGCAGTCGGAAACATACCTGTTGAGGCAGCAGGCGGGACAGACGAAGGGGAGATTGGAACAAGCCTGGAAAAAATCCAAGAGGCGATCCAACGGGTTCATTCTGACAAAGGGGTACTTGTCCTGTTTGATTTAGGCAGTTCTGTAATGAATGCGGAAATTGCAATCGAACTATCCGGACTTGAGCATATCAAAATAGCCGATGCCCCATTAGTCGAAGGCGGGTACGTGGCAGCGGTAGAATCGAGTCTGGGCAAATCTCTCGATGAAGTCCTGCATGCTGCTGAACATATACGGGGGAAATTAAAGCGCGCCTGATCAGCGCAAGTCTTAAAAAAAGCAAGCGGAGGAAAATGAGCTGTTTCTCTCCGCTTGCTTTTGCATTTGTGCCATTTTTTTATGAAGCTTTGTTCATAACCTGATTAATTCTTTTTGTTCACCTCAATCATTTTATGTATCCATTTTAAAATAGATTTTAGGGACGTTCCATAGTAAACGTTTAAAAGCCTGTTGATTGGAGTGGAAGGCGCGAAGACTCCTGCGGGAGCAGCGGGACAGGTGAGACCCCGCAGGAGCATGCGACGAGGAGGCTCACCGCCCGCCCCTAAGGTGCGCGAAGCGCCTGGAACGGAAATCAACAGACCCCATTAACAGGCCAAATAAAAAAATAACTGCATACAAACTCGATGATTTCATCGAGTTTGCCTGCAGTCTGATCCGGCTTTATGAAAAGACTTCCCCAAGATCAGCTTCTATTTTCTTTAAGCTTCCCGGGTCTACCTTTTCGATGGCAGAAGCCGCGGTTTCAAGTGCTCCCTCATACTCATAATTCCTGAATTTTTCTTCTGCTTCCATCAGGCCATCTGCAACTGTAGGATATTGACTGCGATACCTGTTTCCGTATTGGATAACCTTTTCGGCAAGATACATATTTTCAATCAGGTCCCTTGTATGATTAAACAATCCATTTACCGTAGAGACCGCCTTTTCCAAATATATTTGCACGGATGCCATATCCAAAGGCTTTTCCTCAAATTTGTTCTGAACATCGTCCAAGCTTTCACCGGCTTCTAGCACGGATGCTTTGTATTCTTCAGGGAGCCCCGGTATATTGCTTTTTGCGACTAGTTTACTTGTATCAGACATTTTCCGTTTGAGCTCTTTTAAAGTGTCCCGCGCTTCTAATTCATCCTTGCGCAAAGCTTGGAGCTTGCCGGAAAAATGCTTTTGTTCCTCTTTTAAGTCTTTGATTTGTGCTTCAACTTCCTGCATTTCTTCGCTTAGGGTAGAATGCGCGTCGCCATTTTCTTCAATCTTCGTTCGTAGCAGGCTATAACGCTTGGAGATTTGTGAAATTTGTTTTTCCAGCTTTCGCTGTGCTTCCAATTCGTTCTCCGTTAAATGATAGCTATGCTGGACAACGGCTGTTTCAGCTTTAACCTTGTCATGTTCGTATTCAAGACCTATGATGCCTTCATTTAGCAATTCTTCATTTTTTTGAATGTATTGCTTGGAATAGACTTCCTTTTCCAGCAGTTCATACAATACGTTTACACTGTCGGCGATGTCCCTTAATCCTTGTTCAACTTCGGCGATTTCCGCTTTTTCAAGATGTTCCGTATATAATCCCAGTTCACTTTCAAGCCTGGCTGTTTCCTTTTCAAACTGGATATGGTCCAGGAAGTAGCCTTGTCCGACCATTTCCTTGTAGCCTTCCTTAAGCTCCGCTATCTGCACAGGTAAGGATGATTGACTTTCGACTAACAGCTGTGGGATCATTTCAATCTTCACTTCAATGTCGGCTAATTTGGCTTTGATCAATAGAACCAACTCTCTAGCATTTAAATAGTTCCCATTTTCCGTCGCTTCTTCATATTGCTGAAAAATGCCCAATACTTCGTCCAGCAGCATCTCCAACCTTGCGGCCGCTTTCCCGTATGTATGGTGGTGTGCAAGTAAAGATTTTTTGGCAGAACGATACGATTCTTTCAATTCTTCAATTTCAATCCTGTTTTTTTCTTCACTTCCAACAAGCTCGTTCAATTCAGACAGGATATTTTGAACCGATTCTTCCACTGCCTTTAAGACGGAAACGATTTCCCGCTGTACTTCCTTGGATTTGGCAAAGCGATACTTATCTACATATTCTTCGGCATCGAATAAAAGCTCTTCGATATCAGGCATATGGGTCGTAATAATCGCATCCCATTCCTTCCGCCATTTTTCGAACATCTCTTCCGTTTCACCGGTCATATTAAGTTGCTTGACCTTGGATAATTCTTCAAGTACCGGACGGTTCATGATGTCGATCTTCCATGACTCGATGCGGTCGATCTCTTTAAAGTACTTTTTCTTAAAAAAATAACCCCATATAATAAAAACTAAAATACTTATAATAATACCAAGTATGTATTCCATCATAAGCCCCCTGTTTAAGCCGAAACATAAGAACGATAGTCCTTTTATTGATAAATAACGATATAAATATCCATTTCAATGCTTTTATGATACCATGTTAACAATAATTTTTGACTAGAAAATTCAATTTTTTTGTAGAAAAATGGATTTTTCTTCATGAACTGCTAAGATAACTTATTTGGGAAGCAGCGGAATGCAGTTTCATGGAACAGGGGGAGGTTTTTTGTGTGAAATACGACGGCCATGTTCACAGCCCGTTTTGTCCGCACGGTTCACAGGATTTATTTGAGGAATATATCGAGAGGGCCATCCAATTAGGGGTGGAAGAAATATCTTTTACCGAGCATGCTCCTTTGCCTGAAGGATTTATTGATCCTACCCCTGAAAAAGACAGCGGCATGGATCCTGGCCATTTGCATGCATACATAGAACAGCTGAATTCCTTAAAGGCAGCCTACAGAAATAAAATAAAAATCAATATTGGGCTAGAGGTCGATTACATTGAAGGCTTTGAAGAACAAACAAAGAAATTCCTCGATGAAACAGGTCCAATGCTAGACGACAGCATCCTTTCGGTTCACTTTATTAAACATGAAGATACATGGCACTGCCTCGATTTCAGCGCGGACATGTTTGGCGATATTGCGGATGAGCTCGGCTCGGTCGAAGGTGTTTATGAACGTTACTATTCTTCCGTGGAACAATCCTTGCACGCCAATCTCGGGATTCATAAGCCCGCAAGAATCGGCCATATCACCCTCGTTCATAAATTCCAAAAGCAATATCTGATTGATGAGAATTTTGACGAGCGGGTTTTTGGGTTGCTAGACGTGATCCGCAAAAAAAATTACGCACTTGATTACAATGGAGCAGGACTGGTAAAACCGTTTTGCGGTGAGCCTTATCCGCCCGAGAGATTCGTCCGCCGGGCGGCAGAGTTGGGCATACCTCTCGTTTACGGATCAGATGCTCATCAGGCAAAGGGCTTAGGACAAGGGTATGAAGCGTTAATACACACCGCTTTATTGACGTCACCAACCAATTACTAAACTAGAGTAATAAAAGCTGTTGGCTATCTTGCTGCTTTATAGGATTTACTGGATATAACAGGGTTGCCTGAAGAAAATGACATACTTCCTCAGCATATTTTTCCGTATAATACGTTTCCTGCGGAAAGATATGGAGAACTTCCCTCGCATATTGTGAATGAACGAGAGGAGCTGTAAGCAAGCCTTTTAGCTGCAAAATATACAAGGGCACTGAGATTTCCATAAAATCTTTTTGTTCGATTCCGTTTTCTAAAATTAGCTGAAAGAAATATTTCTCCTTCATTAAATAAGTGGAAAGGATCTCTCTATTGAGACTTGAATCCAGTGAGAATTCACCATAAATAAAGCTGGACGCCAGGAAGTTCTTTCTCTGAAAGCTGAGGATATCTAAAACCATATCCAATAAACATTCTACAGGACCTTTTTTCTTCAAGTCGGCAGCGTTCTTATCTAATATGCTGATATATTCTTCAAAATAGGATATATAACAATATTCTAGCAATCCCTGTTTATTTTTGAAATAATAAGCGATATTAGCCGTGTTGACCTGGGCCTTGCCCGCAATATCTCTGATGGTAGTGGCATGGTAACCTTTCAGGTGAAACAAATAAAGAGCTGCGTCCAAAATAGATTGTTTTGTTTGAGTCTGGCGATTCATACATATCCCCTCGCTTTCTGGAAAACAAGTTTCTTTTGATTTTATTCTTTTTTTCTCGTGAATAACCTTTTATAATTGCTCGACAAGTTCTTTAGTCCTAGCCTAGATTGCGGGGATATTTGTAAATATATACAGAAACAAGGTGAGCATTGATGTTCGATGTCGAATTATTTAGAGGAAGCAAGGAAGAAAAGTACCAGCTTTTGTTTAAACAACTGGCTGCGCTTGTGGAAGATGAAACAAACATGATCGCTAATTTAAGCAACGCATCTGCTCTTCTTAATCATTTTTTGGAAGACGTGAACTGGGTCGGTTTTTATTTAGCGGAGGATGACGGACTCGTTCTTGGTCCATTTCAAGGCTTGCCGGCCTGTATAAGAATACCTTTTGGAAAAGGTGTGTGCGGTACGTCTGCGGCCGAGCGGAGAACACTGCGCGTCGAGGATGTCCATCAATTCCCGGGACATATCGCCTGTGATGCCGCTTCACAATCTGAGATCGTTGTACCGGTGCTAAAAGGTGGTAACTTAATTGGCGTCTTGGACATTGACAGTCCTATTAAGAACCGTTTTGATGAGACGGATCAAAAGATGCTTGAAGAATTCACAGAGATTCTTGCCAAGCATCTCTAAATGTTTTGTAACAAATTAGGGGCCCCCGGACCCATTCAGAATAATTGAATGGGTCCGGGGGCCCCTCTAATTTTAACTTTCTTGCACAAGAACTTTGTTTTTTCCACTATTTTTGGCGAGATACAGGGCTTCGTCAGCGCGCTTGAACAATTCCTTCACATTATCGGCTCGGTCGTTTTTCCAGTAGGAGACCCCACAGGAAATCGTGACTTTCGGACTTGACAGTTCACTGACTTTCTCTAACAGTCGCTCGGCAATACATACACCCAACTGTAACGGGACTCTCGGCAAATAAATGGCCAGTTCCTCCCCGCCCCATCTCGCTCCAATATCGGATTCACGAATATTGCAATCTATTAACCTCGCGACCTGGATCAATATTTCATCACCAACCTGATGGCCATACGTATCATTCACTTTTTTGAAATCATCGATGTCAATCAGGATAAACGTTCCCTCTTCATCATGCTCCATAGACTCGTAAATCTTTTTATCTAGATAGTTGCGAGAATATAATTTTGTCAGGTGATCTGTAATGACCATCTTCTCAAGCTCTTCCCGAAGCATAGAATTCGTCAGCGCCAGGCTCGAATGGTGGATGAGTGATTGGAGCAACTTAAACATTTCAAAGGAAAAATAGTAAGGCTTCTCATGCAAAACGACAGCTAAACCCTTTAATATGTTGTTTTCTACCATCGGGACTGCCATTAATGAGCGGTATTTCATATTCAAGTCCATATTTTGAATGTGTAAATCTCCGATAAACAAGGATTCCTTATCGATATCCATTTTTTCTTTCGTATAAGAGAGGTACGGCTCCGATTCCTCTGTTTGAAAAAACTTCGTGCTTCCCTCCAATAGCTTTGCCTCGCCATTAGGCAGAAGAAAAACAAAGCCCACTTCCTGCGCGCGGAATGATTTAATGATCTGTTTTTTCATATAAGTCATTGTTTCGTTTAATCGGAGGTTTGAATTTAATCGATGTGATGTTTCATTGATAAGCTGCAAATTAGATATGAGCCTTTTGGATTGCTGGTATAGTTGTGCATTTTCGAGAGCGCTCCCCGCTGTATTTGCGAGCAATCTAATAAATTCCACTTCAGTTTCAGGAAAAACAAGTGAATTAGGAGCTACAACTTGTAAAACACCATAAATTCCTTGCCTGCCTTTGAGAGGTGCATACAGCACTGAGTTTCTCTCTGCCAATGAATCTTCAAATTGGACGACACCCGTCACATATGCTTGCATGGCGGCATCATTTTCGCTTCCATATTCCAAATCTTTTATAGGCAGGCTTTCATGATTATTATTGTCATGTGAAAGCATCAAATAATAGCTGAAGGATGGATAGACTTCCTGCAATGTGTCAATGATTTCTTTTAACACATCGTCCATGCTCATCGACGAGTGAAATTTCTCTGTAACTCTGTATAATTGCTTGTATTTTTTTTCCTCAAGGATCACTTTATTAATATTGAAGGCATTTTCCAAAAGCTTCGTACATTCTTCCATCAGTACTTTTCCTGTTTTCGGACCGATCCCCTCCAAAGAGCCGGAAAATTGTTCCTTTATAGCTACCAGTCCTGTTACTCTTTCTTTCTCTATTAAAGGAAGAATTAACTGATAATCCTTAAACTCGGGAAGTGGATAGTCGTTATAATAGAACCTTTTTCCGGCTACCTGTCCAAGGTTCAGGACTATTTTTTCAGTATGGTACTCCAGCCCATTCAAGCCGGAATCAGTGGAAGCCTCTATGAATAAATGCTCTTTCCAATCATCACACTTAAACAAAGTCACTTCCTTTACCGGAAGAGACTGTTTAATTTGGGAGAGCATTGTATGGACAAACCGGTCATATTGAACGTTTCTGTTTACCAAGTCCATGTGATTGAAAAAAATGGTTCTTAAATCATAAAGCATTTGAGTTTTTAGCTGTTCCATCTCTATCATCCCTATAATTTACTGCGTTATTTTTTTCTGGCTAAGCATAAAAATTGTTATAGTTCATTATAAACCTTGTCCAACAAAATTTCACCTTAATTGTAAATTTCTTCTTATTATTTAGTCTAATATCCTTATTTTTGATGATTCTTTATGAATCTTTCTATCTAGCCCATAGATATGTCCTTGACTAAGAAGCACGGAAATTATATAATATTCTTTGTGTAAAATATTGCAGCCTATTGTGTTGGCCTTTATGTTTTCATTTTGTTCCTCCATCTAAATCATAATCAGATTTTATATCTTTTAACTTAGATTATTGTCTAGCTGCAGCGCCCAGCCCTTCGAGGTCATAAGTCAAATTCCTCCAGAAGGCAAAGAACGCCTTCCTACAGAATTCGTCTTATGCTTGTCAGGGCTGAACAGGGCGCTTACGCTTTTCATTAGAGGTGTATCACGTAACCCTCAGCTGCTAGGGCGAAGGTACATGAAAACAAAATGATCATGATTGTTATTGCACAACGGTTTTTATTTTACCCAAATAAAAACATTCAAGGAGGAGTCATTCATGTCTCGTTATACTGGCCCAAGCTGGAAATTATCCCGTCGTCTTGGAATTTCCTTAACCGGAACTGGTAAAGAATTAGAAAAGCGTCCTTACGCTCCTGGACAACATGGTCCAAACCAACGTAGAAAGATTTCCGAATACGGAACACAATTACAGGAGAAGCAAAAGCTTCGTCATATGTATGGTGTGAACGAACGCCAATTCCGTACTTTATTCGATAGAGCCGGAAAATTAAAAGGGGTACACGGTGAAAACTTCATGGTACTTCTTGAATCCCGTCTTGATAATGTTGTATACCGTCTTGGTTTAGCACGTACACGCCGCCAAGCACGTCAGCTTGTTAACCACGGTCACATCACTGTTAATGGAAGCCGCGTTGACATTCCATCTTTCAGAGTGGCTGCCGGCCAAACAATCGGCGTTCGTGAAAAATCACGCAACCTTGACATCGTTAAAGAAGCAATCTCAGTGAGCAACTTCGTTCCTGACTTCTTAACTTTTGATGCTGACAAATTAGAAGGTACTTTCACTCGTTTACCAGAACGCTCTGAATTGCCTGCTGAAATCAACGAAGCTCTAATCGTTGAATTCTATTCTCGTTAATAGCTGAACCCTCATCTTTGGATGAGGGTTTTTGTTTTAAACGAAAGTTTAGGTCATTTAAACGAAAACGCCCGCGATTCAAACGGAAACTCCCTTCATTTAAACGAAAGTCCCTGTCATTCAAACGAAACCATAAATCAAGCCGGCCCGCGGGCCGGCTTTCTTATTACTTAATTAATGTATATTTCTTCTTCCCACGGCGGATCAGACTGAACTGGCCTTCGATCATATCCTTCTGGGCTAACTCATATGCAAGGTCTGTCACTTTGTCACCATTAATCGAGATGGCACCGTTTTGAATATCCTCGCGCGCCTGGCGTTTGGATGGTGAAATGTTTGCTTCAACGAGAATATCAACAAGGCTCGCCGCTTCTTTACTGCTGCGTTCAAAGCTCGGGACATCCTTGAAGCCGAGCTTAATTTCTTCAGCTGTCAGATTCTTCACATCTCCGCTAAATAATGCTGCGGAAATTTTGATCGCCTGCTGCAATGCTTCCTCGCCATGGATTAAGCGGGTCATTTCTTCAGCAAGTGCTTTTTGTGCTTTTCTTAGGTGCGGCTCAGTTTCAACAGCCTGGGCTAAAGAATCAATCTCTTCATGTGAAAGGAACGTGAAGAACTTCAGGTATTTCACGACATCTGCATCGGCTGTATTAATCCAGAATTGGTAAAACTCGTATGGTGTTGTTTTTTCAGGATCCAGCCAGACCGCTCCGCCTGCCGTCTTCCCGAACTTCGTGCCGTCCGCCTTCGTCACAAGCGGGATCGTCAAGCCAAATGCCTTCGCACCCTCGTCATTCATTTTCCTGATCAGTTCAAGACCTGTTGTGATATTGCCCCATTGGTCGCTTCCGCCAATCTGCAGTTTACAATCCAGATTTTGATATAAATGATTGAAATCCATTGCCTGAACGATCGTGTATGTGAATTCGGTAAAAGAAATACCTGTTTCTAGGCGGGAAGCTATTGTATCTTTGGCAAGCATGTAATTGATGCCAATGTATTTTCCATAATCACGCAAGAAGGTAATCATGTCGATAGCGCCGATCCAGTCATAGTTGTTGACCATTGCCGCTCCATTTTCCCCTTCAAAATCAAAGATGCTCTCCAACTGCCCCTTAAGACCATTCACATTGTGCTGAACGACTTCCATTGTTTGAAGTTTACGTTCTTCGCTTTTTCCACTCGGATCCCCAATCAGCCCTGTCGCTCCCCCTACCAGCACAATCGGACGGTGACCGTGCTGTTGAAAACGGCGAAGTGTCAGGAATGGCAATAAATGTCCAATATGCATACTATCGGCAGTTGGATCCATCCCGCAATAAAGAGAAATTTTTTCATTCTCTAATAGACCTTTCAGCCCTTCTTCATCTGATTGCTGATAAATAATCCCTCTCCATTCGAGATCGTTCAACAATTCCATTTGTCTTCCTCCTTATGATCGTGATTATTATTTTAAAGCAAATAAAAAACGCCCCTTCATAAATTATGAAGGGACGAATGAATTCGCGGTACCACCCAACTTGAGGACACATCAAACACGCCCTCCGCTTAAAACGATAACGGTCGCTGCCGTTTGCCGCTACTAAGTTCACAGCAAATGCTCGAGGAGGTAATTCGCTTCTCTATATATACCGGTTTCCACCTGCCACCGGCTCTCTAAAAACAGTGATAGAGTCACTACTGAATCCTGTCATAGCCTTTTAAATAAAGTTTTCATTAATATTGATTTTTATCATACATTAAAATGATTGTCAATATTCCTCTGAGATTTTGGGAAAATGTTGAAAATTAGCATCTTGCATTGAGTATATATGCTATAATGATATGTGATTTTTAGGGGGATGACACTATGAAAAATTTTCTAAATCAATTGCCATCTAAATGGAGGAAATTCACCGAATTTCTTCAAAACAAAAAGACGAGAAAATATTCTCGGATTACATATGGGGTAGTTTGGAATTTACTGCTTTTGTTCATTATATTAACGGTGCTTGGCTTCTCTTTCGCTGGAGGTGTCGGTGCGGGTTATTTTGCAGCCATGGTTAAGGATGAGCCTGTTCGGACAGAGACTGAGCTAAAAAAAGACATTTACAACTACGAGGAAACCTCTGAAATATACTTTGCGAATAATGTATACCTCGGCAAGCTTCAAACCGATTTAGAGCGTGAGGAGGTTGCGTTAGATCAGGTATCACAGCATCTTCGCAATGCGGTAATCGCAACAGAGGACGAATATTTTTATGAGCATGACGGCGTCGTTCCTAAAGCAATCATGCGGGCGTTGTATCAGGAAATGACAAACTCCGCCGTCCAGTCTGGTGGAAGTACGCTGACACAGCAATTGATCAAAAATCAAGTACTTACCAATGAAGTTTCTTTTGAAAGGAAAGCAAAAGAGATTCTGCTTGCTCTTCGCGTTGAAAAATTCTTGGAAAAAGATGAAATTATGCAAACGTATCTTAATGTGTCCACTTTCGGAAGAAATTCATCCGGACAAAACATTGCAGGTGTTCAGTCAGCTGCAGAAGGAATTTTTGGCAAGGATGCAAAAGACCTGAACATTCCGCAATCTGCGTTCATTGCCGGGCTGCCACAAAGCCCTTTCGGCTACACGCCTTATACACCGCAAGGGACGATTAAGGAAAATTTAGAGCCCGGTCAAAACCGGATGAAAACGGTCCTGAAACGGATGCGTGACGGTAACTATATTACCGAGAAAGAATATCAGGACGCTTTGAAATATGATTTAACGAAAGATTTTATCGGCAAGAAGCCTTCTCCAATCGAGGATTACCCATGGGTCACTTATGAAATCGAAAAAAGATCCATTGAAATTCTTTCAAAGATCCTCGCCAAGGAAGACGGCTACGAAGAAAGCGAACTAAAGAAAGATAAAGATTTAAAAGAGCAATATGTAACACTCGCTAACCGTAACCTGCGTCAGAACGGTTATAAAATCCATTCAACCATCGACAAAAAGATCTACGATCAAATGGAGAAGGTTGCTAAGAACTATCAATACTATGGAAGCGCGAGACCTGAAGAGGTAACAGATCCAGAAACGAATAAGACGAAAACGGTTATGGAGCCGGTCGAAACAGGCGCTGTGTTAATCGAAAACAAGACCGGAAAAGTCATCAGCTTCGTCGGCGGACGGGATCATGACCGGGAACAGACGAACCACGCTACCGTTGCCACTCGCCCAAATGGTTCAACGATGAAGCCGCTTCTTGTTTATGGACCGGGGATTGAACTTGGGAAACTCGCGCCTGGTTCTGTAAAAGTAAATGTGCCGGTTAGGATGAATCCTCGTTCTTCAAACCCCTATCCGAACAATTATGGCGGGGGGTATACGGGATTAAGTACAGCCAGGGAGGCTCTTGCAAAATCTTATAACGTACCGGCTGCATTATTTTATAAGGATATTATGAATCAAAAACCTACTAAATATCTTGAAAAAATGGGCTTCACAAGTCTCCATCCAGTCGACCATACGAATCTCTCCCTTTCCCTTGGCGGAATGGAGGACGGAGTAACGGTAGAAGAAAACGTTAACGCCTATGCCACCTTCGCGAACAGCGGGAAATTCGTTGATGCCTATATGATCGATAAAATTGAAACGAAAGACGGAAAGGTCATTTACCAGCATAAGGCTAAACCGGTTGATGTCTTTACACCACAGGCTTCATACCTAACGATAGACATGATGAGGGATGTCGTCTCAAGCGGAACTGCCGCTTCCCTAAGGGGCCGTCTTGCATTCTCAGCCGATTGGGCCGGCAAGACCGGAACCACACAGGAGTACAAAGATGCCTGGTTTGTCGCTTCCAATCCAAATGTAACATTCGGTACGTGGATTGGCTATGATACTCCTAAATCGCTTGAACAGAATTATCGTGGAGTGTCTTACAGCAAAAGGAATATTAACTTGTGGGCGCAATTAATGAATGCAGCCTATAAGGTGCAGCCTGAATTGGTCGCTCCGCAGAAAAGATTTGAAATGCCGGGTGGAATTGTTAGACGTTCCTTCTGTGCAGTTTCAGGTTTATTGCCATCAGATGCCTGTTCAAAAGCTGGGATGGTACAAACAGATCTATTTATCGCAAAATTTGTTCCGGGCCAAACGGATAATAGCTTCTCAGGCTTCGGCAGATTCGTTCAAATCGGAAGCAAAAGATACGCGGCGCTTCCTTCCACTCCAAGTGAATTTACGAGCGGTGGTTTCACTGTAAGTCTTAGTAACTTCGAGCAGATTGGCGGGAACTATGTGATCGATCCCGGGTCGATATTCCACGGCTTTAAAAAGGGCAGCGGAAGTACGTTATCGTCCAATGCCGTGCTGAACGACAACGGAAAAGCGCCTAGTCCACTTTCCGCCAGTATAAAAGGAAATACAATCGTTTGGGGCAAACACCCGGAAGGCGATGTCATTGGATATAGGGTTTATAATAACGGCAGAAAAGTAGCCAGCATCAATGCGGGCGGCAAGTTGTCGTTTAGCGGTGGAGGCGGTTCTTATTATGTAACCGCGGTTGACATTGCCGGAAAAGAGTCGGCTCCATCCAACATCGTTTCAAAGGATGGGAAACAAGTCTCAGCAGATAAACCTAAAACAGAAAAGCCTAAAGAAAACAAACCAAAGCCTGCTGTTCCTAAACCTGTGGAGGAACCTAAACCAGAACCAGAGGCACCTCCTGCAGATCCTGCAGTCCCTGAAAATCCAGATGCATAATAAAGAAAACTCGTCGATTGACGAGCCGTAAGGCGGAGATTAGACGAAGTTGCACTTATGCAGAAAGGAAAGTTTATACTTTCTTTTCTGCAAAAAAAATGACGTGCCCATTTGCACGTCATTTTTTTTGATTTAAAGTTAGTCTATTGAAAGAGTGCAGCTTAGTCCTCCATGGTCGATAGGTCACCTGTTGGCAGGTCAAGCTCCCACGCTTTTAAGACACGGCGCATGATTTTACCACTGCGCGTTTTCGGAAGCTTGTCGCGGAATTCGATTTCACGAGGAGCCGCATGTGCAGCGAGGCCCTTCTTAACAAACTGGCGAATTTCTTCAATAAGCTCATCACTTGGATCATACCCGTCGCGAAGGGCGATGAATGCTTTGATGATTTCGCCACGAATCGGGTCTGGCTTTCCGATTACGCCAGCTTCAGCAATAGCGGGATGTTCAACCAGCTTGCTTTCTACTTCAAACGGGCCAACACGCTCCCCTGATGTCATAATGACATCATCAACTCGGCCTTGGAACCAGAAATAGCCATCTTCATCCATGTAAGCCGAATCGCCTGAAACGTACCAATCGCCAGGCATGAAATAAGATTCATACTTTTGCGGGTTATTCCAGATTTGGCTCATCATCGATGGCCAGCCTTTTTTAATCGCAAGGTTCCCCATTCTGTGCGGTGGCAGCTCATTCCCTTGATCATCGACAATAGCCGCTTCAACACCGGGAATTGGTTTGCCCATCGAACCCGGTCTAATTTCCATTGCGGGATAGTTACAAATAACCTGGGCGCCAGTTTCAGTCATCCACCATGTGTCATGGATCCGCTTCTGGAAGACTTTCATGCCCCAGCGCACTACCTCAGGATTCAATGGTTCCCCAACGCTCAGGACATGACGGAGGGAACTTAAATCAAAATTCTTCACAATCTCGTCCCCCGCTCCCATAAGCATGCGGAAAGCAGTCGGTGCACTATACCAAACCGTGACGCCAAAGTCTTCAATGGTTTGATACCACGATTCCGGTTTAAAACGGCCGCCCACAATTACATTGGACGTTCCCGTAAGCCATGGACCGAAAATACCATAAGATGTACCAGTCACCCATCCTGGGTCCGCCGTACACCAATATACGTCGTCATCGCGTAAATCCAGCACCCATTTAGCTGTTTGATAATGTTGGATCATGGCATTATGCACATGAAGGACACCTTTAGGCTTTCCTGTTGAACCGGAAGTGTAGTGAAGAATTAACCCATCGTTCCGGTCGACCCACTCAACAGCTAACTGTTTATCAGCCTCTTTCAATCTTTTGTTGAAATCATAATAAAGGGTTCCATCTTCTTCAATGTTTTCGCCGACAAGGAAAATATGCTTTAAAGCGGGAAGATCTTTGACCGGAACTCTCGATAACAAATCAGGAGTGGTTATTAACACTTTTGCTTCGCTGTCTTCGAGCCTGTCTTTGACGGCGCCTTCCATGAATGCTTCGAAAAGCGGACCGACAATTGCACCAAGCTTAATGACCCCCAAGAGGGCGAAATAAAGCTCCGGGGACCGAGGCATGAAAATAAAGACACGATCACCTTTTTCCACATCGCCAAAAGTTTTCAGAACATTTCCTGCCTTGTTTGAATAGTCCTTCATATCCTTGAAGGTATACTTTTCGTCCCGTTGTCCATCCTTGTAATACAAGGCCACCTTGTTTTTCTTATGCGATTCTGCATGGCGGTCGATTGCTTCATACGCGAGATTCACTTTTCCTGTTTCAGACCAGGAAAATTCTTTTTCGGTTTCTGACCAGTCAAATTGCTTGTACGTTTTTTCGTAATTCTGCAGGTTGAATTCTCCCATAACTACTGGTAGCGCTTCCACTTTCATATTCCATATCCCCCTTTGATCGACATTACACTATCTATTATATTATAGAAGTAATTTTTTCTCAATTTTTTAAATATTTAATTTTATATTAAGATAGCAATTTATTAGAAATAGATTAAACAAGAATGTACATAAAAGTTTTGGTTTTTCCACCCTGCTTTTTATGTATAATGAAAAGGACTACTTTACATAGGTGGTGAAGATATGGATCATAAAAAAACGTATAATGCCAAGGAATTGAAAACGGCACACGGTCCACTAATTATTGAAGGACCGGTTTCATCCGAAAAAATGAAAATGTATGAATTTCACGATGATTTAGTAGCTTTCCGCACCCCTGCCCAGCAGCATAAGGCTTTAATTGAAATTGCCGACCTTCCCGAAGGACGGATCATTATAGCTAGGCATAAAGATACAATCGTTGGTTATGTAACCTATTTGTACCCGGATCCATTAGAGAGATGGTCGGAGATCGAAATGGAAGATTTAATTGAACTGGGCGCGATTGAGGTAATCCCTGAATTCCGCGGGGCAAAGGTTGGAAAAAATCTTCTGATTGTTTCCATGATGGATGATGCCATGGAGGATTTCATTGTCATTACTACTGAATATTATTGGCATTGGGACCTTAAAGGGACAGGGTTGAATGTTTGGGATTATCGCAAAGTCATGGAAAAAATGATGAGTGCGGGCGGACTCGTTTATTACGCCACAGACGATCCGGAAATCAGTTCCCACCCCGCAAATTGCCTTATGGCCCGCATTGGGAAAAGAGTCCCTCCGGAATCCGTACAAAAGTTCGACCAACTGCGATTTATGAATCGCTTTATGTATTAAACCGGAAACAAAGGAGGCTTATAGGATGAAAGTTGAAGAAATCATGATAAAAGACATGATCACTCTTAGGGAAACCGATACAATACATGAGGCCGTCATAATAATAAAGGAAAAGCAAATCCGGCATATTCCGATTGTGAATGATCAATTCCAACTTATTGGTTTAGTCAGTGACAAAGATATTCGCGTGGCGGCACCCTCTATTTTCCGTACAGAAGAATTCAAAGAAGATTTGCAAAAGCCGCTTGGCACGATTATGAAAACCGATCTCATCACTGGTCATCCTCTGGACTTCGTAGAGGAAGTTGGCGCTGTATTTTATGAAAATCGTATAAGCTGTCTCCCGATTGTAAAAGAAAATAGATTAGTAGGGATGTTAACCGGAACTGATTTATTGCATTGCTATGTAGAACTGACTGGAGCACTTCAGCCGGGCTCCCAGATTGAAGTAAAGGTTCCGAATAAGGCAGGAATGCTTCACGAGATTTCGTCGATTATCAAAAAAAGAAATGCCAATATCCAAAGTGTGCTCCTATACCCATACAAAAACGATGAAGCGTATAAAGTCCTTGTAATTCGTATCCAAACAATGAATCCATTTATGGTGGTGGAGGATTTAAAAAATGAAGGCTACACAATTTTGTGGCCAAGTTTACCGGGGATCCCTTCATGAAGAAAAATGCAGTGTTTGTCTACTCCGATGCACTTTTAACTTATAAGTTCAGTGACAAACATCCCTTTAACCAGAAAAGGCTGCAATTAACGCTTGATTTATTAAAAAAACACCATGCAATCACTAACGAGGATATTGTTGAACCAAGAATAGCTACGGATGAAGAGCTGGAGCTCATTCATGACCCAGGGTATGTAAACGCTATCAAGCTTGCCGGGCAAGGTAAGCTCTCAGAGGAAAAGGGAGCAAATTTCGGAATCGGCACGGAGGATACACCTATCTTTTCGATGATGCATGAAGCAAGTGCACTGCTTGTCGGGGGTACCTTGACTGCGGTCGACCAAGTGATGACTGGTCAGACAAAGCATGCATTGAACCTGGGAGGCGGGCTTCACCATGGTTTCAGAGGGAAGGCCTCAGGCTTCTGCATCTATAATGATAGCTCAGTTGCCATCAAATATATGCAGGAAAAATATAATGCAAGAGTGCTCTATGTTGATACCGATGCCCATCATGGGGACGGGGTGCAATGGTCCTTTTACGATGACCCCAATGTTTGTACGTTATCGATTCATGAAACTGGGAGATATTTATTTCCCGGAACCGGCAACATCAATGAGCGGGGTCAGGGAAAAGGCTATGGCTATTCATTCAACATACCTGTCGATGCCTTTACGGAGGACGATTCCTGGCTGGAAGCATACACCGCCGCATTCCGGGAAGTAGCCGAGTTTTTCAAACCGGATGTCATTCTGACACAAAACGGGGCAGATGCCCATTATTATGATCCGTTGACCCATCTTTCCTCAACCATGAAGATATACAAGGAAATACCAAAGCTTGCTCATGAAATGGCCCACGAGTACTGTGACGGCCGCTGGGTAGCTGTAGGCGGCGGGGGATATGACATCTGGCGTGTCGTTCCGAGGGCATGGTCTTTGATCTGGTTGGAAATGACGGAGAACAGAAAGAACACCGGGGCCCTACCGCCGGATTGGATTGAACAATGGCAAACAGAGTCTCCAGTAACACTCCCTATGGAATGGGAAGACCACGCGGGCATCTATCAGCCAATCCCGCGCAAGCCTGAAATTATGGAAAAAAACAAGCAAACGCTTGAAAAAGCGCTCTATCCCATTAGATCTAATCGGAAGACTTCGACATCAAATGGAAGCTTTAAATGAATCAAAAAACGTCCCGAGGGACGTTTTTTATTTGGTGGATTGACGTTTTTCTATCCGATGTGGAAGGACAACCTTTTCCTGCTCATCCGCCATTTCCTTATTCATCAATTTCGTTAATAATCTCATGGCTACAGCACCGATATCATAAAGGGGCTGGACAATGGTTGTGATTTGCGGGCGAACCATCAGCGTCAAGCGGGTGTTATCAAAGCTGATTACCTCAAAGTCATCCGGAACTTGATTACCCTTATCCTGAGCTGCGTGAACGATTCCGAGTGCCATCTCATCCGCACCAACAATAATCGCTGTCGGTTTTTCGGATGCTTCAATAAGCCTATCAAATGATTCAATGCCTGAATCATATGTATAATCCCCATCCACCACATAAGATTCGTCGAAAGGTAAATTCGCGCTCTTCAATCCTCTTTTATAGCCTGCTAATTTTTTTGCATTAATAGGCTCAGACAGGTTTCCGCTGACAAAAGCAATCTTTCGGTGTCCCTTTTCAGCGAAGAAAGTTACAGAATCAAAAGCTGCCGCCTCATAATCAATATTCACAGAAGGAACCTGACCGGTGTCTTCCACAGATCCCGCAAGCACAATTGGAACAGGAGATTTTTGAAATTCCTCAACATGCTCATTGGTTATATTGGAACCCATAAATACAATGCCGTCCACTTGCTTGCCAAGCATCGTATTTAATAAATGAAATTCTTTTTCTTGATTTTCGTCTGAGTTACTTAAAATAATATTATATTTATACATCGTAGCGATATCTTCAATCCCCCTGGCCAATTCAGCGTAGAAAATGCTGGAGATATCAGGGATGATTACACCGACAGTCGTCGTTTTTTTGCTTGCCAATCCTCTTGCTACTGCATTCGGACGGTAACCCAAGCGGTCAATGACATCCAATACCTTTTTTCTGGTGGCCGGTTTAACATTCGGATTCCCGTTAACAACTCGCGATACCGTGGCCATTGAGACGCTAGCTTCACGGGCCACGTCATAAATCGTTATATTATTCATTTTTACCACTCCTTCATTTCCTGTATTTTTCCCTGAATATAAATTGTTTATTTTGGTTCTTTTCAATCTCTATCTGCTATAGGGCATTAAAAAAGCAAGAATAACAATATGGAATGTTCACGGTTGAACAATAATAGATAGATTATCGGAACAAATAAATGATTTACGATGAGAAAACACACTTTTATGTATATAATCATACGACAGCAACCCATTTACTGCAAATGTATCTGTCTTACTTTTTGGCGAAAATTGTAGAATTTGTACTATATGGTGATCTATACCAAGAAAAACAGCCCTAGCAATCGCTACATAAGGGCTGTTTTTCGTTCGAACTATTTAAAAATGGTATCGGTCAAACCGTTACCCAGTTCTGCTTTTGGATTTCACGGTAGAACTCCTCAAATTGGTCAAAGTCCATTTGCTGGGCCGAATCTGATAAGGCCACAGAAGGATCGGGATGAACCTCAGCCATAACACCGTCGGCCCCGATGGCCAAAGCAGCTTTTGCGGCTGGAAGAAGCAAATCACGTCTACCAGTAGAATGGGTGACATCGACCATGACCGGCAAGTGCGTTTCCTGTTTCAGAATCGGTACCGCTGATATATCAAGCGTATTGCGTGTCGCCCGCTCATATGTCCTGATTCCTCTTTCACAAAGAATAATATTGCCATTTCCTTGAGCCATGATATATTCTGCTGCGTTGATGAACTCATCAATTGTCGCAGCCATACCGCGCTTTAGAAGCACTGGTTTATTCACGGCTCCCGCCGCTTTCAGCAATTCAAAGTTTTGCATGTTTCTTGCGCCGATTTGGATGACATCAATATAATCAACAGCTGTTTCAATGTCATTCGGGCTAACGATTTCACTGATGACTGCCAGTCCGTACTCATCCGCAACGCGCTTTAAGATTTTCAAACCCTCTACGCCCAGCCCTTGGAAATCATAAGGCGAAGTACGTGGCTTATAAGCGCCTCCGCGCAATAATTTAAGACCTTTACTCTTTACTACTTCCGCAACCTTTGCAACCTGTTCATAAGACTCGACCGCACACGGTCCAAATACAAAGCTTGGTATACCATTGCCAATCAACTCACCTTTAAGATTGATTATCGTATCTTCTGGCTTTTTCTTTCTTGAAACCAATAAGGCTTTTTTATGATCGTCCTTCTGAAGGTCCAGACCGAGCTTAAAGATTTCTTTGAAGATATGTTTAAGGGAAGCCTGGTCAAGCGGTCCGTTATTATTGGACTCAATCAAATCGAGCATCTTTCTTTCACGAACCGGATCATAACGGTTCACACCTTGTTTTTCTTTAACGCGGCCGATTTCCTGTACCAGTTCTGCACGCTTATTAATAAGCTCTAGTAATTCAAGATTAACGTCATCCAGTTTACCACGCAGTGTTTCAAGTTCTGTGTTGCTCATCATAATCCTTCCTTTCGCCTTTTAAGATACGTCCGGTTCGACAATCATCAGTCCTGTTCTAACTGAACGAGTGATGACAATCTCGCAATTGCTTCCGGCTGCTTTAATGAATAGAGAAAATATGATACATTCTTATATAATTAGAGATTATTATATATGATATAAAGTAGTATGTCACTATTTTTTTCTTTAATAATTAAACGCTTTTAAGCGCTAAAGTATACTTTCATAAAGAGAAGGTGTTTTCATTGCAGGAAAAGATATTCGCACTTGATATTGGTACTCGCTCCGTAGTTGGCATCATTCTGGAAAAGCAGGATTTACATTTTCATGTCAAAGATATCCTGACAAAGGAGCATACTGAACGGGCCATGCTCGACGGACAGATCCATGATGTAGTCGCCGTCTCAAAGGTCATTCAAGAAGTAAAAGCTGAACTCGAGAAAAAGCATGGCCTTTTACATAAAGTTTCTGTTGCTGCGGCAGGGCGGGCGCTTAAAACAGAGCGGGCAACAATTACAAGCGATATCAAAGGGAAGCCAATGATGAGTCGTGAGGATATCCTTCATTTAGAATTAAGTGCTGTTCAGCAGGCACAGGCCCTCGTCGCGGAAAAAAATACCGCGCATGCTTTGTCCCATTATTATTGTGTCGGTTATTCCGTTTTATATTATCGCCTTGACGGACAAGAAATCGGCAATTTAATCGATCAAAGAGGCGATGAGGCTTCAGTCGAGATCATTGCGACTTTTCTGCCAAAGGTAGTCGTTGAATCGCTTGTCGCCGCCTTAAAGCGGGCCAATCTGGAAATGCAGGCTTTGACCCTCGAGCCGATTGCCGCGATAAATGTCCTCATTCCCCAATCGATGAGAAGATTGAATGTGGCCCTGGTGGATATCGGGGCGGGCACTTCAGACATTGCGCTTACTGATTCTGGAACCGTTATCGCCTATGGTATGGTTCCCGTTGCTGGAGACGAAATAACGGAAGCGATCAGCGACCAGCTTTTGCTTGATTTCCCTCTTGCGGAAAAAGCAAAGCGACAGCTGACCGAGCAAGAGGAAGTCACAGTGACAGATATTCTTGGGTTTGAAACATCCTTACCGAGACAAGAAGTCATAGCACAAATTTCCCCTGCCCTTGATCGCCTTGCTGAGGCAATATGTACCGAAATATTGTCATTGAACAGCGACAAGTCACCAAAAGCGGTAATGCTCGTTGGCGGCGGGAGTTTAACGCCTGAGCTTCCTGCCATTCTAGCCGATAAGCTGGCTCTTCCTGCAAACCGGGTCGGAATCAGGGACTTGGATGCGATACAGAACCTATCTTTAGCTGATACGCTGACGAAAGGGCCCGAGCTTGTGACACCAATCGGGATAGCGATTGCCGCCCACCAAAATCCGATTCAATATATGAGCGTCATGGTCAATGGCCAGGCTGTCAGATTATTCGATATGAAACGAATGACAGTAGGCGATTGTTTACTTACCGCGGGAATCAAGTTAAACAAATTATATGGAAAACCCGGTATGGCGATGATGGTCAACCTGAACGGGCAAATCGTTACCATCCCGGGCGTGCATGGAAAAAAACCGTTCCTGCTTTTAAACGGAGTGGAAGCGTCATTGGATGACGAAGTAAAAAATGATGACGAGATAACCGTCGAGAAAGGAATGGACGGCTTTTCATCTTCTGTACGCGTTTATGATCTAATCGATCATGTACCGAAAAAAGTCATGACGATAAACGGTAAGAAGTATACGCTAGAAGCTCAAATTATGAGCAACGGCGCTGTCATAAGCGGTAATGATCTTGTGAAAGACAGGGATGAGATCATTTGCCGCCTTCCGCAAACCATCAAGGAGGCTCTTTCATTGCTTTCCTTGGAGTATCTGCTTATCCATGTCAAGCCATTTGTAATAAGGATAAATGAGAATGACAAACAGATTAGCCATTTTTCCGGAAAGATTGAGAGAAATGGACGGCAGGCACAGCCGGGGAGCCCGTTTGAAGATCGAGATGAAATCAACGTAATAGCTGCTTCAATCCCAAGTATTGCTAATTTGGCAAACGCCATCAACGTACAAATGAATCACTCCATCCCTGTCACTTTCAATGGAGAAAGAATCATATTATCGAAGAGTCTGACTGAATTTTATCACGACGGGGAGCTCTTGGCAGAAGAAGATTTGATTAAGAACGGCGCTGTTTTAAAGTGCGTCCAGCGTAAAATAGAACCGTTTCTTTTTCAAGATATTTTCAGGTTTGTAGAAATCGATATGCCCAATACGTCAAATGGCCGGTTTTCCCTTTTGAATAATAATCAAGAAACTGGATTTGATCAACCGGTTTCCGCCGGTGACGAATTAAAAATCGTTTGGGCGACGATGCCGCATCGTTTGTAATTTATATTTGTCCGGACTGGTGATACCAATAAAGGGCCCTCTCTTTGTGATGAAGAGAAGGCCCTTTTTATTATGTCAATAGCGCCCGGTCGTTTGCCAAGCGTGTTCCGCGGATGCTTTGGAACTCTTGCATCAAGTTTTCAATTGTTAATGTTTTTTTCTTTTCCTCGTCAGCTTCTAAAATGATTTGCCCTTTATCCATCATGATCAGCCTGTTTCCTAAATCCAAAGCTTGCTGCATATTATGGGTAACCATGATCGTAGTTAATTGATACCTTTCCACGATCTCTTTCGTCAATGAAGTAATCAGCTCGGCACGTGATGGATCTAGGGCTGCTGTATGCTCATCCAATAAGAGGATGGAAGGCTCCGTGAAGGTTGCCATCAGCAAAGAAAGCGCCTGTCTTTCTCCCCCCGACAGAAGGCCAACTTTAGCTGAAAGCCTGTTTTCAAGGCCGAGATGAAGTGTTTCTAGAACTTCCTTAAAGAATTCTTTTCTTTTTTTCGTTACTCCGCTTTTTAAGGTTCTTCTTTTATTGCGGGAATAAGCCATCGCTAAATTTTCCTCAATCGTCATTGTCGGAGAAGTTCCGGCCATCGGATCCTGGAAAACTCTCCCGATCAATTTGGCGCGCTTGTATTCTGGGAGATAGGTGACATTTTTTGTTTCAATTTTCACTTCCCCTAAATCCGGCTGCAGCATTCCTGAGACAAGGTTCATCAGTGTCGATTTTCCCGCCCCATTACTGCCAATCACTGTTACGAAGTCCCCTTGTTTCAGATGAAGATTAATATGATCCAAGGCTATCTTTTCGTCAGATGTGCCTTCATTAAAAACCTTATGAATATTACTCAGCTGTAGCACTTGTGTCACCATTCCCTTCTGCAGGAACACGCAATGATTTTCTGTGTTCAGCCTGTCTGCGGGCTTTTCGTTTCCGTTCTTTATATCCGTCCCTAATCTTTGGAAGAACGAGGGCGAGTATCACAATGAAAGCCGTAATCATTTTTACATCGCCAGGCTCAAAGAATTCAACCCTGAGTGCAAGCGTCACAACTATTCGATAGATAATCGCGCCGCCGATTACTGCCAAAGTAGCCCGGGCGATTGTTTTTACCCCAAACAGGGCTTCTCCGATGATCACGGACGCAAGACCAATGACGATCATCCCGATCCCCATCCCGACATCTGCGAATCCGCCTTGCTGCGCAATCAATGAACCAGAAAGCGCGACCAATGCATTCGACAAACCGAGTCCTAATACAATCATGATATTCGTATTGGCAGAAAAGCTTCGGATCATTCTTTGGTTGTCTCCTGTTGCCCGAAGCGCCAAGCCAATTTCTGTCCGGAGAAAAAGATCGGTTAAAATTTTTATGATAAAAGTAATCACAAGCATGAAAAGCAAAATGCTCCATGTCTGCGGCAGGCTATCCCCTAGTCCGATTGCCGCTAGAGCATTATTTAGTGCCGTATCGATACCGATGTTGCTCCAGGCATCTCTGATATGTGTAAAAACGGAATTTGTATTGAGCAAAGGAACATTCGATCTCCCCTCCATAATTCTAAGGTTAATAGAATAAAGGGCGATCATCATTAATATTCCAGATAATAATGAATTAATTTTACCAACCGTATGCAGAAGCCCTGTCAAGCACCCGGCAAGGAAGCCGGTTAACATCGCAACGACTGTTGCCGTAAATGGATTGACCCCGTTTACAATTAAAATGGCTGCTGTAGCTGCCCCGGTGACAAAGCTGCCGTCAACCGTCAAATCAGGAAAATCCAGAATTCTGAAAGATAAATAAACGCCAAGTGCCATAATGGCATAGATGATTCCCGATTCAAATGCAGAAAACAAAGCTGTGAACATCGTAAATCATCCTTCCTTATTCTCCTTCATAAATTTCGCCGATTTTCTCCCACTCCGGCTTGATCTTCACTCCCTGTGTCTCTGCAGCCTTTTTATTGATCATCAACTTCAAGTCTTTTGGAAGTTCAACCGGTATGTCAGAAGGTTTCTTTTCGCCTTTCAAGATAGCCGCTGCCATTACACCGGTTTGATAGCCAATATCGGCGTAACTAAACCCGCTCGCTGCAACTGCCCCTTTTTTCATGGAATCCAATTCACCGACAAACAACGGAATCTTTTTGCTGTTTGCAACTGAAATAACAGATTCAAGGGCAGAAACAACTGTGTTATCTGTCGGGATGTAAATGGCGTCAACTCTTCCTACTAATGATTCAGTTGCCTGTTTGACTTCTGCAGTTGTAGAAATGGATGTCTTTATAAGCTTGGCGCCATTTTTCTTTGCCAGCTCTTCCACCTGCTCCACCTGAACCACTGAGTTTTGTTCACCTGAATTGTAAACAACTCCGATCTTCTTGGCGCCGATTTCTTTTGTAATGAAATCAATTGTTTTGCCCGTTGCATCGGGATGATTATCAGTCGTGCCTGTAATATTGCTTCCCGGTTTGTCCAGTGCTTCAACCAAACCTGCCCCAACCGGGTCTGTTACGGATGTGAAGAGGATCGGAATCTCTTTGGTAGCATTTAATGCGCTTACTGCGCTTGGCGTAGCATTCGTGAATATTAGGTCAACCTTATCGCCTACAAAGTTATTCGCAATCGGCTGGGTGTTATTCTGGTCACCCGAAGCGTTTTTGAAATCAAATTTCACATTTTCGCCTTCTTTAAATCCATTGTCTGCAAGACCCTTCTTAAATCCTTCAGTCGCTGCATCCAACGAGGCGTGCGGAGCAAATTGAGTCATCCCAATCGTATACTGCTTTTTCTCGTCTGCTTTATTTCCATTGTCACCGTTTGAAGCGTCACTGCTGCAACCCGCTAAAGCGAGAAGGCCTGCAAGGATTAATGGTACTGCACTTATTCTCTTTTTCACTAGAAAATCCCCCTTGTTTTTAGGTACCGCAAAAAATGTTATATTCTAAAAATTTAATATATAATGTATGAAAAATCAACCATTCTTTTTTTATCATTCTTTAAATCAAAAAAAAAAGCCTCTCCCTGATTGGGAAAGGCTATTCATAATACTCTATGATTTTAGTGCGTTTGATAAAGATTCGTTCGTGATTTTCCAATGGGAAGCATTCCAAACAGGTTCACCGTTTTTAAATAAAATTGCTTGCGGCGTTTCATGTTTTATATTGAAGGTGTCCGCTACATAATTGGAAAGCGGGCGGGCTTCTTGCACTGCAAGATAAGCAGTGTTAAGGTCAGCATGCTCTTCAAGGAAGCCTTCATACTCTTCAAAAGCAGCACCGCTTACAGGGCATGTCAGGCTATGCTTGATAAGTAAAAAGCTATCCTGCTTTGCCAGTTCCTCAAATTGTTCTTGTGTTTCAATTTTCCTTGCAGTCATTTTTCTTTCTCCTTTCATCGGTTACACATAAAAGCGATGAAGTCATCTTACCACTTCATCGCCCTCTATGCCAAAAATCCGGCTTGTCCGTATTCGTTTTGGAACATATATTAATTGTAGCGGTTTTCGGTTTCTTCAAACGCCTTTTTTGTTTCATCCAGCTTCAACTTGGCCGCATTGCTGCCTGGTGTCGTGGCGGAAGAAGAAGTTGCATCAGCGGTAGATGTGCCGTTAGAAGCAGCTTTTAAATCAGTTGTCGGGGCCTTTGAAGTGGAATAGTCGCTTACGCTTCCACCACTGTCTTTAGAAGAAGATTCTCCGTTGTTTCCTTTCATGTCTTTTACTTTATTCATCAAGTCCGCTGATTTGTTTGTTACCATTTCGGTTACATTGTTCGTTTTTTGCTTGGCAGTCTCAGCAAAACTGCCCCCTCTTTCCATAGCTGTTTGTCTAAATTGCTCCGTTTTATCTGATAGATTTTTTGCTTGAACATTTAAGTCATTGCGTAAATCCTTGCCGGATTTAGGGGCCATGAAAAGAGCAGTGGCCGCTCCTACTACCCCGCCGATCAATGCTCCCATAATGAAATCCTTGGTGCTTGTTTGGTCTTCCTGGTAAGGCCTTTGGTAATCTCTTGTGTATTCCGGATAATCTTTTTGAGTCATGAGTAATTGCTCCTTTCAGATTTTAATGCGATCTTAGAAATCTCTTTTTTGCTAAATTATCTGTTTCTTCTACTCTCGTTTCTGTGAGGGATGTAGTCTGAACAGCAGGCAGGTTCGTTTTTTTTCGTGCTTTCCATTTATCACGGATTTCCATTGCCACATTGCTCCATTGAACAATTTGAGAAATCTTTTCCTGATTGTTATCAATACCCGTCTGTACTTTATCAGACACCTTTTGGATCGATGAATTAAAGTTTTGAATCGATGTTCCCACATTCTTTACCGCGTAAACGACTGAATTCAGGTTTTCTGATTTCTTTTGCAGATCCTCTGCAAGTGCGTTCGTTTTATGAAGGAGAGACGCTGTTTCAACCGTTACCCCTTGCATTTGCCTTTCAAGGCCATCCAATGTGTGTGCTACGCTATCAAGCGTAGCCTGAAGAGATTTTAATGTCCTTGATAGGAATATAACCAAAACTAAAAAAGCAATCGCTGCTATGGCAGCACTCAAATATAATATGACTTCCATAAAGCACCTCCAATGATTGTTTCAGTACATCGTACCGTTTATGTTGTAATGTTTAAATACCACGTTCCCTTTTATTATAAACGTATTTATTTTTTCAATATAGTCCCTAAAATTCCTGCCTTTCATAAAATCTTTGCTTCTCATTCATTTATTATTTCTAATAGACACTATTTTAACCGATAAATGCTATTATTTTTAGCATTGAAAAGTGAAATTAATCATTTTTCCGGTTAGAATATATAAGAAATTAACATTTACATATGGAGGAATGATTATGAAGGACCCTAGAATAGAGAGGCTTGCGAAGAACTTAATCAATTATTCGGTCAAACTTCAAAAAGGGGAAAAGGTTTTAATTGAAAATTTCGGCCTTCAGCGCGAGCTTGTCACAGCACTGGTGAATGAGGCCTATGCCGCCGGCGGTTATCCTTTTGTTAATTTGAAGGATCAACAGGTAGACCGTGCGTTACTGTTGGGCGCCCAGGAAGTGCAATTTAATATGATGGCCGATTTCGAAGCTGAAGTGATGAGCAAAATGGATGCTTATATCGGGCTTCGCTCTGGTGATAACATTAATGAGCATGCCGATGTTTCTTCTGACAAGATGGCGATCCATGGAAACACCGTTTTTAAGAAGGTGCATAGGGAAATTCGTGTACCAAAAACAAAATGGGTCGTTCTCCGCTATCCGACTTCCTCCATGGCCCAGCTGGCAAAAATGAGCACTGAAGCGTTTGAGGATTTCTATTTTGATGTATGTAACCTCGATTACGGAAACATGAGCGATGCGATGGATAGCCTGGTTGAATTGATGGACAACACAGACAAAGTCCGCCTGGCAGGTCCCGGGACCGACTTAACCTTCTCCATTAAGGGCATTAAAGCCATCAAATGTGCCGGCGAGTTAAATATTCCTGACGGCGAAGTGTACACAGCTCCTGTGAAGGATTCCGTAAACGGCGTTATTACGTACAATACTCCTTCTCCTTACCAAGGCTTTACTTTTGAAAATGTGAAATTGACTTTCAAGGATGGAAAAATTATTGAAGCAACAGCAAATGACACAGAGCGTATCAACAAAATCTTTGACACAGATGAAGGAGCGCGTTTTATCGGTGAATTTGCGATCGGCGTGAACCCGTACATTCTCCATCCGATGCAGGATATCCTGTTTGATGAGAAAATCGACGGCAGTTTCCACTTTACGCCGGGACAATGCTATGATGATGCTTACAATGGAAACCAATCCAATATTCACTGGGATATGGTCAATATTCAACGGCCTGAGTACGGCGGCGGTGAAATTTATTTCGATGACGTATTAATCCGCAAAGATGGCCGTTTCGTTCTGCCTGAATTGGAAAAATTAAATCCCGAAAATTTGAAATAAGAATAATTCCGATTTCGGGCATATACTCTGGATTTCGATCATATATTGCGAAATTCGGTGATATATCTGATTTCGGTGATATGTCCAGTTTCGGTGATATATTCTGAGTTTCGGTGATATATCCTAGATTTCGTTGATATATTGTGAATTTCGGTGATATGTCCTACCTTCAGTAAATGAATATTGAATATTCAGAAGCAAAAAGCGGAAATCCATCAAACTGGATTTCCGCTTTTCTTATTGTACCTGCTGAATTAACTTTTCATAAGCTTCCTGGAATTTTTGAATATCCCCGGCACCCATAAATAAAATCACGGCATTAGAATGCTTTAATAACGGAGCGGTATCTTCTTCACTAAGGATTTCCCCACCTGGAATTTTCTCTCGTAAATCCTCAATCGTAAGCTTGCCTTGATTTTCACGGGCGGAGCCAAATATTTCGCAAAGATATACCTTATCCGCTAAATTAAGCGCTTCGGCAAATTCCCCTAGGAATGCTTGGGTGCGAGTGAAAGTATGCGGCTGAAACACAGCTACGATTTCCCGCTCCGGATATTTTTGCCTCGCTGAATCTATCGTTGCTCTAATCTCGGTATGGTGATGTGCATAGTCATCAATTATAATTTGGCTTCCCGCTGCTTTTTCAGTAAAACGGCGTTTTACTCCACTGAATGTTAAAAGCTGAGCTTTGACCGCTTCTGTATCCAAGTTCTCATATTTACACAAGGCAATAACTGCAAGTGCATTCAGTACACTGTGATTGCCATATGTCGGGATCGTGAATGTTTCATAATACGTATTCCTGACAAAAACATCGAAGGTCGTTCCTTTTTCAGAAGTTGTTATGTTTCTTGCTTGAAAGTCATTTCCCTCGGCAAATCCATAGAAAATCACCGGTACCTTTGCCTGGATACGCTGAAGCTGTTCGTCGTCCCCACAGGCAATGATTCCTTTGTTCACTTGCAGCGCCATCTCCTGAAACGCCTGAAAAACGTCTTCAATATTCGCATAATAATCAGGATGATCAAAATCAATGTTTGTCATTATAGCGTAATCCGGTACATAAGAAAGGAAATGCCGGCGATACTCACATGCTTCAAATACAAAATATTCCGCATCCTCTACACCTTTACCCGTGCCATCTCCAATTAGGAAGGACGTCGGCTTTGGCCCGCTCATGACATGCGAAAGCAAACCGGTCGTTGACGTCTTGCCATGCGCTCCGGTTACGGCTACGCTTATGAAACTCTTCAGGAAATCACCAAGGAAACGGTGATAACGGATTACAGGTAAGCCAAGTTCCATCGCTCTTGTGATCTCAGGGTGTGTATCAGGAAAAGCGTTCCCGGCGATGATTGTCATACCCGGCTGTATATTTTCTTCACTGAATGGAAGGATTTTAATTCCGGCCGTTTCTAAAGCAATCTGTGTAAAAAAATTTTTTTCATAATCGGAACCCTGAACATCTAGATTCATATCATGAAGCACCTGTGCCAGTGCACTCATGCCCGAACCTTTGATTCCAACAAAATGGTAAGCAGTCATAAATAGAACCTCCACCAGTCGTCTATCTGTATGACAGTATATGACGTTTTCTGTTATTTGCCTATCAATGGACAGAGCGTAAGGCTCCATTTACCCATAATGATGGCTTAATTCTTTGCTGTTTCATTTAGGTTTTCTACTTCAGTCAATGAAGCCAATTATATCACTTTTTCCGCATGTCGACTATGTAAGGTGCATGCCAATAATTAAAAACTTTGGAAATTCCCTGTTCGACATCTATTCCACTCTTTCAAGTCTTGGATTCGGGCGGTATCTGCGCCCCTCTTTTGCCTGATGTTTACCATTCAAAAGCACATTATCGCCAGTGAAGCTCACGGTAATTTTCAAGAGACTGCTGCCAATTCCGTACAAATCGACGGGAACACCAGCTTGCTCAAATTCCTCGATCCTCTCTTTGGTAAAACCTCCGCTTACAAGGATGCGTACATGTTGAAAGCCTTCCTCATCAAGCGCCTTACGCAACGCAAATACCAGCTCTGCGTTCACTCCTCTTGGATCAAAAGTACCAAGCAGATGTTGATTCCTAACAAAATATTTATCGATCATTGTTTTCGATGTATCTATCCGGACCCCGCGCAAAGTATCACCAAAGGCTCTGGCTAGCTTCAATGAATCGGTAATCACGTCATTGTTATAATCAACAAGCGCGATCAATTCATCTTCTGGGTATTTTTTATGATAAGCTTCAGAAGCTGCGACAATATCGCCATTAAATAGCTGAATAAGCGCATGCGGCATCGTCCCCATACCCTTTTTGCCCCACCATTCGCTCATGGCATGAGTAGCCTGGGCAGTGGCTCCGCCAATATAGGCGGCATAGCCGTCTCCGGCCTGCTGTGTAAAATGGTCATCGCGATCACCCATGAAAATCACAGGTTTTTGTGTTCCTGAATGAGCTGCGGCCTTTACAACATTATATACATTTGTGGCTACGGAAGTTCTGCGGGCGAGAATGCCATCAATGATCCCTTCTAGATAGCCGAATTCCTGATAAGGTCCCGTAATCGTAAGGACCGTTTCAAACGGACTGATTTGATCGCCGTCTTGTAAAGAGTGAATTTCAAGCGAATCAGGATGGTCCGCGAATGTCTTGATCAATGCAATCACTTCATCTGTTCCGCACAGTACGGCATGTTTTCTTTGAAAGAATTGCATCGTTACGGTATGATCGGGACAAAAATCTTCAGCGATTTCTTTCGTTTTTAGAAAATAAACGGCCGAAAACCATCCCTCCTTCACTCTTTCATCAAATTTAAAAGTATGATTCGTTAACCTCTTGATTTCACCCTTCAATTTCAACTCGATTTCCTTCATCCAAAGTGCTCCCCTAATTCCTATTCAAAGCCCTTAGCTTAGTTACCATTTATGATATCCAAAATTATAAATGATCGCGGCCCGATTGATGACGTTAGTTTTCGCCATTCGTCTCAAGGATATATTCAAGTTCCTCTTCAGATATTAACACATCGCGAGGTTTGCTGCCTCTTGATTCAGAAAGAATTCCTTGGCGTTCCATCACTTCAATCAATCTTGCGGCTCTGTTATAGCCTACATGAAACCTTCTTTGAAGGCTGGAAGCAGATGCGCCGTTCTGATTGACCGCGAATTCGCAGGCCTCATAAAATAATTCATCCGTCTCTTCAGAAACCTGGGCCTTGTTCAACAGTTCTTCCTGTGCAAATAAATAATTCGGCGCTTGTTCGTTTTTCACATGCCTCACGACTTGATCGATTTCTCCATCACTAACATATGTGCCTTGCAAGCGAACCGATTTCGAAGATCCATTTTCCGCGAACAGCATATCTCCTTTACCGAGCAGCTTTTCGGCGCCCCCGCTATCAATGATTGTACGGGAATCCACCTGTGAGGAAACGGAGAAAGCAATCCGTGTAGGAATGTTCGCTTTAATTAATCCTGTAATAACATCCACAGAAGGCCGCTGTGTGGCAACGATCAGATGAATACCGCATGCGCGAGCTTTCTGGGCAATCCGGCTGATCGCTTCCTCTACATCCGCAGGTGACATCATCATTAAATCAGCAAGCTCATCGATGATCACAACGATATAAGGCAGCTTATCAGCGTATTGCCCGGATTTTTCAGCCATTTCATTAAAACGACTGATATCGCGGACACCAGTATGGGCAAATAGCTCATAACGGCGCTCCATCTCTTCAACCGCCCATTTCAATGCCGCAGTAGCAGCCTTAACATCGGTGATGACCGGGCTTACAAGATGAGGAATGTTATTATAAGGCGCTAGCTCGACCACCTTTGGATCAATCAGCAGAAGCTTCAATTCCTGAGGTGTAGCTTTATACAACAAACTGATAAGCATCGTGTTAATACATACACTCTTACCCGAGCCTGTCGCGCCAGCGATTAACCCATGCGGCATTTTATTTAAATCAGTGACGATTGGCTCTCCGGAAATATCCAGTCCAAGCGCAACAGCCAGAGGTGATGTGTTTTTTCTGAACGCTTCACTTTCAAGCACCTCTCGTAAAAATACCGGTTTGCTTTTACGATTCGGAATTTCAATCCCGATTGTGTGTTTTCCTGGAATGGGTGCTTCCATCCGGATATCCTGCGCAGCGAGGCTAAGCTTAATATCATCTGATAAATTCGTAATCTTGTTGACCTTAACTCCCGGTTCCGGCTGTACTTCAAAACGCGTCACCGCAGGTCCCTGCGTTACATTTACTACTTTCGCCCTGACATTGAAGTTTTTCAGCGTGTCATTTAATAATTGCGACTGATTATTCAACCACTCCCGATCACTTTGGGCATAGGCCGGTGGTGTCAGCAAATTAATGGATGGGAAAGCATAATAAGGTGCCTCTTTTGCATCGTCATCTTTACTTTTCATAGCAAGTGCTTCTTCTTGTCTTTTATTCGTTTCATGCTCTAAACGGTTTTTTTTTACAAGTCCTCCACTTTGCTTCCAAACATCTTTATCTTGCTTTGTCATCATCACATTGAATGGGAGATGTTTTTTTCGCGGACGTCCTGTCTCCAGCTCTTCTTCGACCTTCTTTTCGGGATTTGTGGAAACAGCTTTTCCTTCGAATGCATGAAGTCGATTTTCACTTGAATCATTATATCTATCATGCTCTAACTCTGCAGTTTCACTATGTAGATTTGTGCCCAAGTCCGGTTCAGTTGTGGACACCCAGCTGTTATCAGGTTCAGCAACATCCTCTGATAAAACGGAAGACTGTGAAGAAGCAGCAACTTCAGACAATATTTCCTTTTCTTTTTTTCGGTAGATGGCAGGAACATCATACGGCTCTCTGTCCAGCTTTACAGGAGTTGGTTCCTTGCTTTTAAGCTCGAATTCAACTTTATCTTGCTCTTTAGGTTCTTTCTTTTCCGGTCGCTGCTCTAATCCGTAAATGGGAGATGGAGTTTCTGTAGGCCGGAACGGAATATTGGAAGGCTGAATCTTCCTCGGCTTATTTTCAACAGATACCGGAGCCACTTTTCTCCTCGTTTCAGTCTGCTCCTGGCGTCCTGTCCGCTTCTGTTCGGCAGCCCCGCCTCTGTGCTCTGCCTCTTTTTTTCTGTTTAACCGGTCATGGTCCGGTATCAATGGAAATTTAAAATTTCCTTTCGGGTATTGATAGAGAACCTTTGCATCCGGAGCGTTTGTTTTCATTGGAGAAATGGGTGCCGCCCCGGGTCCCACCTGAATTGATTTCGTTTTTTCCTTAAGGTTAGAAAAGTCCATCTTTTTTAATTTTTCTTTATCAATTGGTTCATCAAGGATAATTTCTTCTATTTCAATGATTTCTTCATCTTGAAACCAGTTTCTCACTTTTTTATACCATTTCAAAAATATCACTCTTTCTATCACTCATTCTTTACTCATTTTAACAGCATTTCACAAAATTTGTAGAAAAATTAACAGATTGGTACAATATGCGGATTGTTTGGATAACATTGGCTGTCAGGCTGCAATTTCATGGTTCCACCTACTTATCCCTAAGTAGTGATATTTCAAACATCAACTCTTATTTCGACAAAATTCTACACTTATTAATATAGGACAATAAAAAAAGGAGTAAAATTCCCATCTGATACAGCAATATCATTTGCTGTTTCCATGAAAATTCAACTCCGGCTTTATTGCTACCTAAGAATTATTGCTCGCGTTTCTTATTTTTCCCCAATATGAAGATCGGCTCAAGTCCATCTTCTTCATAAAGGAAAGACAATGCAGTGATCGGAACATGTCCGCTTGCAAAAAAGCTCATCGCCATTTGCGCCAATATATCATAGCCCGTATCGTTTTCGACATCCGCGATAATGATGACATCCTGATGGGGAATGGCGATTGCCATCGTGCCCTTCATTTTGCCTTTCATCTCTCTCAACCATGCTTCATTTAGAATTCTGCTTGCATCATATCCGTCGTTTGTATTCAGAAAGTAAAATGTATTTTCTGCCACCGTATCTGCCTTTACCGACGTGGCAAGAGAGCGGACGTTGAAGCGCGCTACCTGGCGAATCCGTTCAGTGTCCCAATTTTCTTTCTTTAACAGCTCCTCGTCTATCAGGCGGTACGTATTTCCTAGGTCCAGTGCATAATAAATTCTTGTCTCCGCTGTATGCTCATCGAAGAAAAACCGGTTCCCTTCCGCAGCCTCTTCCGGAAATGATGTAGATCTTATAACAGGATAAATTTGTTTTTCGCGGCCTTCCAATGTATGCTCTTCCCCCATTACGTTCAACGCCTCTTCCACGTAATAGACGACTTCATCGACTGCTTTTTCCTTAAGTGTTTCCCACTTTGCGATAATCCCTGCCAATTCGATGGATATCCCTTTTCCTGTTGTGGTGTTTTCTATACGAAGAACATCTTTCTTGCTATCGAAGCTAAATGTCCGATTATCCGAACCAATTCGTTGCTTCAGCATGTCCTTCATTTTCCTTCCATCCATTTTCATTCTAGCTCCCCCCTCTGCTCCTGAGAATAAATTGCCCCCATCCATGGATGGGGGTAATAATTATTATTTCTGGTAGATTATTTGGATTTCTGCTCGATATCCGAATTTGTGCTCGATCATCACAATTTCTGCTCGATTATTCGGATTTGTGCTCGATTATCATATTT
This sequence comes from Bacillus sp. CECT 9360, assembly GCF_918741275.1. Classification (GTDB taxonomy): domain Bacteria; phylum Bacillota; class Bacilli; order Bacillales; family DSM-1321; genus Peribacillus. The sequence goes on along the minus strand of NZ_CAKKNA010000012.1, from coordinate 54,287 downwards.
TCTGCTCGATTACCCGGATTTGTGCTCGATCATCACAATTTCTGCTCGATGCCCGGATTTGCCGCTCGATCATCATAATTTCTGCTCGATTATCACATTTATAAAATTCCTAAGCTCTAATTACAGCGATTGAATAAAATTTTCAATCTCCTGTTGCGTCTTACGGTCCTTGCTGACAAATCGGCCTAATTCTTTACCATCTTCATAGGCAATGAAACTCGGAATTCCAAAAACATCATTTGCCGCGCAAATATCGATGAATTCGTCCCGGTCTACATGAATAAAAGCGTATTCCGGATATTTCTGTTCAACCTCAGGCAGGAGTGGTTCAATTACTCGGCAATCCGGGCACCAATTTGCCGAAAATAAAAAGATATGTTTACCGGCGTTTTTCAGTTCATCATATTGCGCTTCTGATTCCAACTGTTTCATAAATCATTCTCCTCCATCGTATATCTATCATCAATCGTTAAAAGCTAGTGTTGTCCAATGCTATTTTGATAATACCAAACAAATAAGCACAGACCAAATAAAATGCAATTTAATGGTGATTATACTAAACTAAGTAACAACATATTAGTTTGGAGGCGACAGTATGAAAATGATCGTTTATTTGGCAGGTGAAATTCACACGGCTTGGCGAAATGAACTGAAGGAAAAAAGCGAGGCTTTGCAGCTTCCGCTCGAATTTGTCGGCCCGATGGAAAACCATGAACGTTCGGATATTGTCGGAGAGGAAATCTTAGGCCCTCAGTCTTCCAGTATATTGAAGGACGCTGCAGCTTCAAGCATCAATAATCTGCGTACTGAGCTGCTCTTAAAGAAGTCAGACCTTGTCATTGCTTTGTTCGGGGAGAAGTATAAGCAATGGAATACAGCAATGGATGCGAGTGCGGCCATATCTCACGGAAAACCGCTTATCTTGATCCGTCCTGAGGAATTGCACCATCCGCTTAAAGAATTATCAGGTAAAGCGAGCGTGACTGTTGAATCTGTAAACCAGACTTTAAAGGTTTTATCTTACATTTTTGAAAAATAAAATAAAAATCCTTGTCGCTTAAAGTGTATGACAAGGATTTTTCATGCATTTCTCGTTATATTCATATTGACCGATAAGCATTTTCATAATGTGTTGAAACATTTCAGCACGCGTAACCCGTTCATTTGTAAAGACACCGATGGCCCCTTCCTTTTTTCGGATGTTTTGCTTTTTTGTGAAATCGTCCATAACAGGTCCCAGCTCCTCACCTGCAATCAACCTTTGGGAGATATTATCGGGCAGTCGGACCCTGGCACCACCGGCAATCACGATGGTCCCATCCCGGTCAGCCAATGCTCCCCAATTGCAGACAAATAAACCATATTCGGTTTGGACAACTCCTCCTTCAAGGCCGATGCCAATCACAGCGTCGCTTTGTTTCAAACAATTTTTTGCACGGTTACCCGCTCCTTCAATCGTTTCCTCATCAGAGAAAGGCTGGTCAGCGACTCCTGATGGAACATCTAGCGAAATGACCTCTGCAGACTGGCCATATGCATCCATGACAGCCTGCGTCTTCGCCGGGTTCTTGCTTCCAATTGCAACTTTCAAGATTGTCTCCCTCCGAATGTTAACCATTGTCCTTAATGCTTGCCACCGTTGTTTTATCACATGCTCTTACAAGCTTGCCAAGTAGCTCGCGAGCTGCAGCATAATCATCGACATGAATCATGGAAGCATGCGTATGGATATATCGGGAACAAATTCCGATGACACCACTAGGTACTCCTTCGCCAGCGATATGTACTTTTCCAGCATCCGTGCCACCCTGGGAAACAAAATATTGATAGGGAATGTTATTGGATTCAGCAGTATCCAGAATAAATTCGCGCATGCCTTTATGAGTCACCATCGACCGGTCAAGTATCCGTAATAACGCTCCTTTTCCAAGCTGGCCAAATTCCGATTTATTCCCCGACATATCATTTGCCGGACTAGCGTCAACTGCAAAGAATATATCCGGTTTTACCATGAAAGCCGCTGTTTGGGCTCCTCTTAAACCGACTTCCTCCTGAACGGTTGCGCCCGAATATAAGGTGTTTGGCAATGTTTCATCCTTCAAATCCTTTAACAACTCAATGGCCAGACCGCAGCCGTAGCGATTGTCCCATGCTTTGGCAAGGATTTTTTTCTCATTTGCCATCGGAGTAAACGGTGTAAGCGGGACAATTTGTTGACCTGGTCTCACTCCGATCCTTTTCACATCCTCCTGATCGTCGGCACCGATGTCGATTAGCATATGTTTCATTTCCATTGGCTTGGAGCGCTGGGCTTCTGCAAGCAAATGCAGGGGAGTGGAACCGATCACGCCGATAACAGGGCCATTTTCAGTTATAATCTGCACTCTTTGCGCAAGCATTACCTGGCTCCACCAGCCACCAAGAGGTTGAAAGCGAATCATTCCGTTCTCTGTTATCGATGTCACCATAAAACCTACTTCGTCCATATGTCCGGCAACAAGAACCCGTGGTCCATCAGCACTTCCTTTTTTCACACCAAAAATGCTGCCCAAATTGTCCTGTACGAGCTCATCCGAATATTTATTAAGCTCTGAACGCATAAACTTCCTAACAGCATGTTCATTTCCGGGTGCACCAGGCAATTCAGTTAAAGTCTTAAACAGTGATAAAGTTTCCTGATCCATCTCACTACCCCTTTATCCAGTCAATTTTCACACAATTCCTATTCTACAGAAATATATGATGAGTTACCATATGAATGCTTGCCTGTTTTACGTTTGATCTTGAGAAGAGTGTTGTGATTATTAGGCATTCCGTTTATTCTTTTGTATACTATAAGAAGATTATTCAAATTTCAATTTGGAGGGGAACAGTATGAAGATAAGAACCTTGCTTCTAGGTGCTGCAGCTGGCTTTGCCGCGGGATATGTGACGAAACAAGTAGTGGAACAAACAGGTGGTCCTTCTCCTGAAAAAGTGCTGGAAAACGTAAAGTCAGCTGTCAAAAAAGATGGAAAAATATATGGCTCCTGGATTCTTATGAAGCCGGAAAATTATCAGAAGTTCGATTTGAATTATCAAGTGTATAAAGGCGGGATCACCCGCCATGAAAACGGGAAACCGGAACAATTTGAATTTATCGCCGACGCTACTACCGGGACGATTATCAATCTCACCAAAAAAGGCTGAATATAGTTAACAGGCTGACCTAATAGGGCAGCCTGTTTTTTAATTGGGACATTGACTTAAATTGTGCTTCAAGCCGATAGATTCTGTTTCCTTTTTGTGAGAATCTTTCTTCGTATTCGGTCATGATATTTCCCTCAAAATCACTGTTGTGCAAATCAAGGCTTACATATGTCAGTAGCATGCCGTATCGCGAAATACTCATGAGCGAAGATTCAAATAACCCCTGATTATCCGTTTTAAAATGAATCTCACCGTTATCCGGAAGAATATCTTCATACACCTGCAAGAAGGTCTCGTATGTCAGCCTGCGCTTTTCATGGCGTTTTTTTGGCCATGGGTCAGAAAAGTTTAGATAAACCCGTGAAACATCACCTTTGCCGAAAAAATCACGCAAATCATTGGCATTCACATTCATTAACTTTACATTTGGCAACTCAGCTTCTATAAGCCGATCGAGTGCTGACACGATGACATTTTTCGCCAGTTCGATGCCAATAAAATTAACATCAGGATGGGCTTTGGCCATTTCTGTGATAAAACGACCCTTCCCTGTTCCTACCTCTATATAAAGCGGATGATCATTCGCAAATACTTCTTTCCATTTCCCTTTGTGGCTATCGGGCTGCTGGATCAAATAATTTGGATATTCCTTTAATCTTTCTTCAGCCCAGGGCTTATTTCTTAAACGCATCGATGGCACCTCTATTTACCTATATCTTTTACATCAAAAACGGTTTTATTCAATAATTCAACGTATAAATGCGCGCGCAAAACACACTATAACAAGAAATCCTACAAACAAAGAAAGGGTGTGCGCATATGCCGCTTTCTCATGAAAATCAAGTTTCCTTATTAAAGGATATATTAAGCAATCATCAAAGTGACTGTTGTGGATCGGTTTCTGAATGCGAGCAGGTGGAACGGCTCGTAAAATCGTTGATGGTTAACGCAGATATTAATCAAAATGTAAAAACGGTCTTGGAAGAAATTTATCGGTACAGCCAGAATGGAATCAATTCATCCAATCTGGATGCTCATATTACTTCACACCAAAACCAGTTGAACACATGGATTGATGATATCGACCAGTTTTCATGATCAATTTTTTAGAATGGAAGTAATGTTTTGAATCAGCCGATTCATTTCCTCAAGGCGATTCTTATCTTTATGCCACTGAATGGAAGACAATGATTGAGCAATCACATGCCATTTCATCCGCATTTCAAGACTTGCATCGAGGGTCATGCCATACTGGCTCAACCATGCGCGCCAATCGTCCTTTGGTATATATGAATAAAGCAAGACTCCCAGATCAATCGCAGGATCGCCAATAATAGCGCCATCCCAATCAATCAAGAACAATTCTTCTTCTTTTGTCATGAGCCAATTATTATGATTCACATCACCATGGCAGACAACTTTTTCTTCACATTCGATCAGCAATAGGTTATTTTGCAAAAAAGCGATGGCCTCATATACCACCGGGAGCTGAACGATATCATGGTCAAGGCTGGTTTCTAGTTGTGTCAATATGCTTTCAGGCCTTAAAGGGGACTTTCCTAATCTTTTCAGCATCGTCAGCAATGGTTGGGATCTATGGATCTTTCGCAAAAGCTTTGCGACTCTCTCCTCATTCATTTCCTGGTGGGAAAGCTCTCTCCCATTCAACCAATGCTGTGCCGTTATCACATCCCCGTTTTCCAGACGTTTTGTCCATACAAGCTTGGGGACGATGCCTTCCGCTGACAAAACCGCGAGAAATGGGGATGAGTTTCGTTTCAGAAAAAGTTTTTGTTCATTATCTTTAAGGGCGATGAAGGCTTCTCCTGTAGCTCCTCCAGCGGGAACTATTTCCCACTCATGACCTAATAAATGTTCCAAAGTGTGTTCACCTTCAATTTCTTAAAAAGTACCATGAAAAGCGGAAGCGCCCTTGCATAGAAGGAAGAACGACTAAGATCGCCACATCGTTATGTCTTCGTCGTTCTGACCCGTTTAGAGGAACGTCGGCTAAGGCCCGCCACGTCCATGTGACGAACGCCGACGCCAGCACATCCTGTGCAAGTCCGAGGGGCTGGGCGCTGTAGCTAGACAACTATCAAAGTAAAAAAGTTATACTGCCTTTTCTCCTATGAAAAACAAAACTAAAATAAAAAAGACAGCCACAATAGCCATCTTATTAAATTTTAGTGGAAAAGTCGTTTCTTAGTCAAGTCAAATCAAGATTTTTTTATGGGAAAATGCTCCTACAAGGACAGTCTTTTATGATTCTTTCGCAAAAATTCTTATCTTCTTCATCAACATTTTAGCCTGCACTCTAGAATCCCCGACTATTTCGCCGTCAGCCTGGATCTTGACGGGGCTTTTAGAAGTAATCTCCACTTCCCTGCAGACAAAGGATGTTACATTTTTCAGACGCAAATGGCCGCCCCAGAATACAGTCATAAAGACCAATAAAAGTTTTACATGTGGAATGTCATGAACCGCTATTAAATTGAACCGGCCGTCATCATACTCAGAATGGGGTGAAATATTTATTCCGCCGCCGAAGTAAGACTGATTGGCCGTGACGATAAACCAAACCTTCTTAAACACATGCTCAGTGCCGTCGATTACAACAGTCATATCGGTTCTTTTGTAAGTAAGCAGCTTTTTCAGAAAAAAGTAAATGTAGACCAGCTTTCCCAGCTTCAAAGCATTAAACCGGCTTTTCCATGCTGAATGATTCACTTCATATGTAATTTCCGCATCTATCCCTATACCAAAACTGTTAATAAACGCTGCTTGTGTCTCATTCGTCTCTAAATATCCGATATCAACGCACCTGATTTTCTTTGGACTGCTGTTTAAAATCAGCGATAAAGCCGCCATATAGCCTTTAGTCCGTTGAATTCCGCGGGCATAATCATTTCCAGAACCAGCAGGAATACTTGCAATAATTCCATGCGGATAGCCAGCAGCCCCGTTCATGACTTCATGGAGAGTACCGTCGCCTCCTACTGCTGCGATTATCGTGTCTTTGTCTGTTTTAGAGAGAATTTCACTTGCGATCTGCTTTGCATGTCCTTTATATTCGGTATAAAAGGAATGATAAGCAATATTGTTAGCAAGCAGTTGTTTTTCGATTTGCTGCCAGATCTTCAGGCTGCCTTTATTTTGCGCAACCGGATTAATGATAAAATATAAATCCTCCGCTACCCCAGCCTGCTCTTGTTCAACCTTATTAAATTTGATCGTCTTCAACGATAACACCCTGATCCACGTCCCATTCCAACCGTCTGCTCGATGTCGTTTGACAATACTCCAATAAAGCCTGAGCAGCTTTTAATTGCTGGTGCTTTAACGGAGTAGACAGTTCCCTCATTTTCTTGAACCATTCGGGGAACTTACGCTTATCAAGAAGCATCACATCAAAAGGTGCAAGAGGATAATCGATATATCCGTTCCGCGAAACGATTGCTTTTTTTATTGGCAAAGTGACGTCATAAAGTGAAAAAAGCTGGGCGACAATTTTCTCCATTCGGTTTACGGCAAGCAATGGATTTAATATTTTTTTATCTTTATGCTGATGATGTCTTTTTACCCAGAATCTTTCACTGGAGCCAACAAAAGCCGCATCATCTTCTCCCTCAATGAAGGTAATGCACCAGGCATCGGTCGGGCTTAGCAAAATAACTTCCACTTCGACTGGAGCATTCTTTAATAGAAAAATAGGTTTATATAATAATAGAAAAGTATCAGGAAAACGCTGCAAAAAGAACCGAAGCTTTTCATCTAGAAAGAATGGCTGATCGACAAATGACTTCTCATGAATTGTGGAACTTCCCCATTTTATTTGAAAACGGATTAGTTGATTCAAAAACGTTTGTTTTAATTCTTCAAGGCTGTTTACGCTTGATGAAATTTGCAGAGAAAATATATTTTCCTCCTGGACCAAGGCGGTGGGCATTTCATGCCCCTGCGCCTCAGGAGGCTCCCTCTTTTCGCTTCGTTTAAAAATTCCTTTTACTCTTTCCTTTAGATCCGGTTTTTCATCGAGCAGCCATTCTTCTTCCAGATTCCCTGCTGCCGGACGGGAATACAATTGCTCCAATTCACCTGCAAGGTAGGCCGCCTTCAGCTTCTCCCATTGCTGCTGCTTCAAGCGGACAAACTGTGTCGGATAACGATATATATCCTGTTCATATCTGGAGATGTAGTCCTGCAATTTAATAAGTTGTCCCATGCTATCACACCAGTCTCTATTTTATAAAAAATCCATTGATATTATTTCAGAGGTATTGTAAAAACCGGTTCATATGACGGAGAAGCTCCGATATGTGTTTGATAAAGCGTGACCGCTGTTGCGGAAAAGGAATGACCTCTTGACGCAAGGCCCGCTTTTATCTGAAGATCTTCAATGGAAAAAGGTCTTTCATCTATGTATTTTCTTGCTATGGTAATATGCGGTTTAAATGGTTTTCTATCCAATGAAAAACCAGCCTCTTGACAAGCATTGTACACTTTTTTCTGAATTTGAAAAAGTCTTTCCTGAACAGCCACACTGGTCCACAGTATTCTTGGGATTTCTTTGCTGCCAAAAGTGCCGATTTGAAAAAGCGCAAGCTGGAAGGAAGCTTCATCCTCCAAAGCTTCATTGACGAGATACATGGATTTTTGCTTCATATCGTCAGGTGCATTTCCTAGAAAGCTAAGGGTGATATGATAATCAGCTTTATGAAGCCATTTTTTGAAAGGAAAATCCGGTTTGATTTGCTCTGTTATCTCGAAAATATATTCTTTCGTTTCATCAGGCAATGTCAATGCATAGAAAAAGTGAGTATTTGAAGTCATGTTTATCCCTTCCTTTTTTATCTTATCATAAACACATCTTGCCCTCTTATACCCCGTTTAAAATTCCCGCACAAGGATTGTACAGGAATTTCGTTTTTTTCTTATGAATTAGATCCGCACTGTTTTGTTACTTTATCTCGGAACAATTGCTGAAGCTTCCTAGTGACTTGACCTGGAGTGCCGTCACCGACGGATTTGCCATCAATCTCAATGATTGGAAGGACCTCAACTGTTGTCCCCGTTAAGAAAACTTCGTCTGCTTTTAGAAGCTCATCTACTGTATACGCCTCTTCTAAGAAAGGAATTCCATTTTCTTTGCAAGACCTGAGCATTACCTGTCTCGATATTCCGTTAAGGATCAAATTCGTTGCCGGGTGTGTTTTCACTCTACCATCCACAACAATTGAAACGTTGGAAGAACTTCCTTCCGTAACGATCCCGTCCCTGTGCTGCAACGCTTCAAAGCAACCCGCTTCGGCTGCCTTTTGTTTCGCGAGGATATTCCCGAGCAAATTTAAGCTTTTAATATCACATCTTAGCCAGCGAATATCTTCTGTCAAAATCGTTTTTACACCCGTTTCGGCTAATTCAGAGGAATAACCTAAAGGCTTTGTATAGGCTACATAAACCGGATCCACGGCAGGAACCGGGAAGGCATGATTCCTTGGCGAGATGCCCCTTGAAAATTGCATATAAATCGTTCCATCTACCAATCCATTTTCTTGAATCAACTGTTTGAGCTGCTCTTCAATTTCCGGCACCGTAAAGGATATTTTTAACGAAATACTCTCAGCGCTCGTCATGAGACGATTGAGATGCTCCCTGCTTGTGAAGAGCTTTCCGTTATATACACGGATTACTTCGTAAATCCCGTCGCCAAACTGGTAGCCGCGATCATCTAAATCTACCTTTATATCCGATTTCAAGGTGATTTCACCGTTGAGAATCATTTTTTCCATTGTTTATCTCTCCCTTAAGTACTTATTTTGCCAATTCATAAATAGCGTGGGCGTATATCGCCGCAGCCTTCAACATATCCTCTATATCAATGTATTCATCCTTTTGGTGTGCGATATCCTCGCTTCCAGGGAATAATGGCCCGAATGCAACGCCTTCTTCAAGCGATCTCGCATAGGTTCCGCCACCGATGGAAAGCAGTTCTGCTTTCTCTCCTGTTGCTTCTTCGTACACCCTTTGAAGCGCCTTAATCAGGAAGCTGTCACTTTTCACATGGTGCGGCTCAGAATTGGAGTCGGATTCTATTTGAAAACCAAGCTTGTTTCCTATGCTTTCGAGGGCTTTGTAGCCTTCTTCCCATTGATATGTGACCGGGTAGCGCATAGAGAGGGAGATGCTTCCGCCTTTTTCTTTATAGTAGCTAAGTATTCCTGCGTTTAGAGTCAAATCGCCTGTGGTTTCATCCGAATAGGCAATACCCAGTTTGTTTCCGCGCGAATCGCCGAAGAAGTAATCATGAACGAAAGTAAAATAATCCTTAGCAGGCTTTGGGAGAGCAAGCCCTGATAAAAACGCCGACAAATATAATCCAGCGTTGACACCATTGTTCGGTTCCATACCATGAGCCGAAACCCCTTCAACCTCCAGGATGATATCATCATGCTCAATGGTCGCTTTCCCTTTCAGCGAATGCTTTGTGGTGAACGTCTTGAATCGTTGTGTGATTTCTTCCTGTTTAGCTTGTGTATGCAGGCGGGCAATCGCGTAATCAGGTACCATATTCCGTCGTCTGCCTGAGGTGAATTCCACAATATCCAGCTCCGCTTTGGCTCTACTTGCCGTATCCCAATTTTGTGTAATCGAAAAATCCCAGATTCCTTTTTCGGCGTAGATGATCGGAAAATCCGCATCGGGAGCAAAGCCTAAAGTCGGCATTTCTTCGGTTTCAAAGTAGCGGTCGACACATCTCCATTCTGACTCCTCATCTGTCCCGATAATCATCCGGACGCGTTTGTTTAGGGGCAGTTCCAGTTCTTTAATGATCTTCATCGCATAATAAGCCGCCATCGTCGGTCCTTTATCATCAATCGCGCCTCGCGCAAAGATTTTCCCGTCCCTGATTTCCGCGCCATAAGGATCTGAGCTCCAGCCGTCTCCCTCAGGTACCACATCAACATGACAAAGGATGCCCACCAACTCATCGCCCTGTCCCATTTCCAGATGTCCTGCTATATGATCAACATTCTTTGCCGTAAAACCGTCCTTTTCACCCAGCTGCAGCATAAATTCGAGCGCTTCCTTAACCCCTTTGCCGAGCGGTGCCTCGAGAGATGTGTTTTCTTCATCAAGAACACTTCTAATGCGAAGAAGGTTTTGGGTGTCCTCGAGCAAATCTTCCTTCCGATTTTCTACTTCTTTTCGCCAATTAATTTCAGTCACGAACGACACTCCTATTCTTTGGATAATCTAATGTTAGTTTATCATTATTTGCTAAAATTAACGCTCTGCGTAATTAACGGAGTGAATTTATTAGTGGGGGAAGCTCCTTTCTTTCTCTGGATTCATACAGTAAAGAGATAAAAATGAAAAGGAGACAAGAAAATGAACCAACATAATCCACGAACACTTGCCTGGCATGAAACGCTTGAACTTCATGAATTGGTTGCTTTCAGTTCAATCGGTCTGATGAAGGTTAAGAAGGGCTTAAAAGAAATTAAAGATGATGCATTGGAGCGTATTTACCTGCAAACCATTCAGGACCTCGAGAAAAACTTACAAGAACTGCTTCAGTTTTATCCATATGCCCCTAAACCGGGTGAATCAGATGAATATAGGATGTATGGGGACGGCTTTCTGGCAGGTGATTTGCTCGCCTTTGCAAAATCCAGTGTAAGAAACTACGCTGTCGCCATTACCGAAACAGCAACACCAATGCTAAGAGAAGTGCTGAAAAAACAGTTGAACGGGGCCGTCAAAGTCCACGAACGGATTTTCAATTATATGTACCAAAAGGGATTATATCCGGCGTATGACCTGAATAAGCTTCTCGAAAATGATGTCAAGCTTGCGAGGAAGGCTCTGTCTTAATGGATTAAATGGTACAGAATTCCATTGCAAGTCGACATACTTTTCAAAAAAGGATTCTATTTAAACATTCTTTGCCGAACAGCCACTTGTTTTGTCACCCTAACAGGAAACATACATGAAAATTGCAAGTCGACATACTTTTCAAAAAAGGATTCTATTTAAACATTCTTTGCCGAACAGCCACTTGTTTTGTCACCCTAACAGGAAACATACATGAAAGAGAGAATATGTATTTCAAGGGGTGATAGGATGAATACAGGTACGGTTGCAAAATTGTTGGGCGTTTCCCCGAGCACCATAAAACGTTGGATAAAAGAGCTGCATTTGGATATGGAGCGCAATGATCTTGGCCACTATTTGTTTTCGGAAAGAGACATTGAGCTATTAAAACAGATACAGGAACAGCTATTCAGCGGAATGGTTCTGCAGGATATCGCGGTCACCGAAAAGAAAATTCGCAAAGGAACACTTAAGAGTCATAATAATAGCGACCCCGCAATAGAAAAACTGGTATTCAATGTGAACGAGCTGGAGAGAAGATTGAATAACAAGGCGGACGGCGTAGCCTTCTATCAAATATTACAGCATCGGAGTGAAATAGAGGAGCTTCAGCAAGAAGTTCAGAGGCTGCATGAACGCTTAGATGCTTTGGAGGACAAACAAAGAGAAATAAAGAAAAGTCCGCCTGCTGATTTGCTGATTTTTGATCAATCAAGACCAATGAAAAAAACGAGAAAGAAAAAATTGTTATCCATATTGTTTGGATTTTGAAGATGATAGGATTCCTTCAGAATTTGTTAAATTTATAAATAGCAAGAATTCGAGACGCCTGAATAAAAAAATCCAGGCGTTCTATTCATTTACCCAATGGTTTTGAAAATAAATGATCAGGCCAAACTTAATACTCTAATGGATTTTCACCATAGAAAGTAAATCTTCGAAATCAGGCATGACCTCTTCGTATATATCCTTGCCATGACATGGAAGCAATGCCCTGAAATAGTCCAAACTATCATCCGAACTCCCTTTATATGTTTTTAGATTTGTTAATTTTGTATATACATATCACAGGAAGGTAAATATTGCAATTCTTTTGTAAATTCAGTTATTTACCGTGGAATTTCACATATTATAGGAGTAAAATAAAGCCAATGACAGCATAGTGGTTACAGAGGAGTTACAGGGTGGTATAGCAAGTACATAAGGCAGCTGAAACGCTTCCTGATATCGGTTGTTTTTACTTCGTTTTTGAAATGAGTTAAAAATGAATAGGAGTGATTTTTTGAAACCTTCAACTAATCGCATGTTAACCCGTATTAAATCCGTTTATATGTTTATTAATGATAACGGTACGGTTTCAACTCAAGAACTTGTAGATGAATTTGGCATCACTCCCCGGACGATACAGCGCGATTTAAATGTGTTAGCTTATAACGACTTAGTAAAAAGCCCGAGCCGAGGTTTGTGGACAACTACCAACAAACGGGTAAAAATATCATCTTAAAAAGAGAAAACTTGCTTTAAACCATAGAGAACTCCACCTAACTTTTGTTAAAAAGAGATGAGGCGAATCCTTTTAAGGGATCCGCCTCAATTTTTATTCTTTTCCGTATGATTTAAGAGCTCCAATTTCCTCATCCGTCAATTCCCGATATTGCCCTAGCTCCAACTCTTCGTCAAGCAGCAGGCTGCCCATTGAGATTCTCTGTAAGTATATGACCTGTTTCCCGACGGCCTCAAACATCCGCTTTACCTGGTGAAACTTACCTTCTGTAATCGTGAGCTTAATATCAGAGCGGATTCCGGACTTAAGAATCTCCAGTTCACCTGGTTTTGTCTGATAGCCATCATCCAAGGTAACCCCATTTTTAAAGGATTGAACATCTTCTGCGTTGACTTCTCCGTCAATGACAGCAAAATACGTTTTTGGTACGTGTTTTTTCGGAGATAACAGCTGATGTGCAAGCTGTCCGTCATTTGTCAGCAATAATAATCCTTCCGTATCCTTATCAAGGCGGCCTACTGGAAATGGTTCGAAAACGGCATCTTCAGGCTCCAGAATGTCAATCACCGTTTCTTGATACTTGTCTTCCGTTGCCGAGAGGACACCCTGAGGCTTGTTCATCATCAAATAGATAAACTCCCTGTATTCCACTGTCTCTCCATGCACAGTCACCAGATCTTTATCAGGATCAACATGCTCCTTCGCATCCTTTAATGCCTTTTCATTAACTATGACAGCGCCCGATTTCAGCAGTTTTTTTACTTCCTTCCTGCTGCCATAACCTGTATTGGCTAGTAATTTGTCAATTCTCATATGGCCCTCCCAGATATGAAAAAACCTTGCTGCTATGCTAAGCAGACAAGGTCTTTCTATATTTTTAAGTTTTACACTTTCAATTTTAATTTTCTTTGAAGCTTCTCGATACGATTACCGAACAGCTTATAAGCCAGGGTGCTCTTTAATGATAGAACTGTGTATACAAGTCCGCCAACTAATATGCAAATTGCGGTAAATAAAATGGATTGCCACCGGCCTTTAGAATCCAACATTAGAGACATAAGACTCTCCATTCCCCAAACGACTAACCCCATCGCCCCTGAGAAAATAAAAATCAAGATCGTTCTTTTGACAACTAGCTTATAGCTATATTCGGTGAAGAAATGAATGAAATATAAATTCAGCAAACATGCAGCCAGATAGCCTAATGTCGTTGCATAAACAGCACCTGCCGTTTCGAACAGCTTGATCAATGGGATGTTCAAACTTAATTTAATTAACAATCCTACTAACAATCCCAGCACAGTATATTTTTGCTGATTAATTCCTTGCAAGATGGCAGCTGATACCGAGAATAAAGCAAATAAAATGGCAGTTGGTGCATATGTTGCCAGGATATCAGCCCCGAGCTGGCTGTGTTCATAAAATGCAGTATAAATAGGATCGGCCAAAACCGCCATTCCTATAACGGCAGGAATCGTGACGAATAATAAAATTTGAAACGCTTGATCAAGCTGATGCCGGAATGCATTCGAATCGTTGTTCATATATGCACTGGTTACAGATGGTACAAGCGCCATCGAAAAAGCAGTAGCAAGTGTCATTGGAATGACTACAAGCTTTTGCGCATTAAAATTCAAAATACCAAAGGCCCGGGTCGTCGTGTCCCTATCCATTCCGATGGCTGCCATTGTCCTGCTAAAGGTAATATTGTCCACGAACTGGAAAAGCGGCATAGCAATGGCAACAAAGATAAATGGGATAGAAGAAATAAAAATTTCCTTGTAAATTTCGATCAAGGAAATATCCATTGTTCCCTTATCTCTAGCTAAAAGCTGGTTTAAATATGGTTTTTGTTTTTTCCAATACAGTAAAAGGACAGCTAAGCCGCCTATTGCACCAATAGTCGCTGCAAAGGTAGCGACACTGACGGCTGTTACTAAATCGCCATCCAAAACTTTTAAGACGACAAACGCTCCGCTTAATAGGAAAATGATGCGGACTAACTGTTCAACAACTTGCGAAACAGCAGTCGGCTTCATGTCCTGATGTCCTTGAAAAAAACCGCGGATAATACTCATGGCAGGCACGAGGATTAGCGCAAAGCTGACTGCCCGAATCACCGTCGTCAAATCTTCTTCAGAAAACTTGCCATAGCTGCCCAGACTTGCCAATCCCGGTGCCATCGCATACATAACCAAAAAGGCCAAAAAGCCCGTAACCACCATCAGCTTTAAGCTGGATTTAAACAACTTTTGACTGACCGCATACTCTTCAATCGCATTATATTTCGAAACAGTTTTTGATACGGCAAGCGGCATCCCTGCCGTTGCTAAACTGATAAAGATTGTATATGGAATATATGAAAATGAATAAAGTCCGGCACCTTTTTCGCCTAACAATGCATCAAATGGAATGACATATAACAAACCCAAAACTTTAGATAATACCGAACCAAGGGTTAATATAAACGCCCCTCTTAAAACCTTAGATGACATACAATCCCTTCCTACCATTCAGTTGCATTCGCACGCTTTTAATCTTACCACAATTATGAGCCTATCGTAATAATTTATCCTGATTTGCTTTTTCCAGTATCATACTATTTAACTATTCATCAGTGGAAATTGCCTTGTCTATTTTTTATTTTTGATAACTTCCTATATAATAAAGAGACTGAAAATGACATAAGAGCGGTGATATAAATGAAATATGATGTAATTGTAATCGGCGGCGGCCCTTCCGGATTGATGGCTTCGATAGCGGCCGGAGAAAAAGGGGCAAAGGTGCTTCTGATTGATAAAGGAGAAAAGCTTGGCAGAAAGCTTGCCATATCAGGTGGGGGGCGGTGTAATGTAACGAACCGTCTCTCGATTGACGAAATCATAAAACACATACCTGGCAACGGACGTTTTTTATACAGTGCTTTTTCGGAATTCAGCAATGAAGATATCATTGCCTTTTTCGAAAAGCTAGGTATTGAATTAAAGGAAGAAGATCACGGACGGATGTTTCCTGTCAACAACAAGGCGCAAAGCGTGGTTGATGCACTAATTAACCGGATGAAGGATTTAAAGGTTACGGTCTATACAAATTCTCCTGTTGCAGACGTAACATATGAAAACGGGAAAACGACCGGCGTGCGTTTAAAAGATGGCCACTATTTTGAAACAGATTCTGTTGTCGTAGCAGTTGGCGGCAAGTCTGTTCCGCATACCGGCTCCACCGGCGATGGCTACGCTTGGGCGAAAAAAGCCGGACATACCATTACAGAGTTATTCCCTACCGAAGTACCGCTGTTAAGCGATGAACCTTTCATTAAGCAGAAAACACTGCAAGGACTATCACTCAGGGACATTTCTTTGAGTGTATTGAATCCTAAAGGCAAGCCGCTGATCACTCATACAATGGACATGATCTTCACCCATTTTGGAATATCGGGACCCGCCGTATTGCGGTGCAGCCAATTCGTCGTGAAAGCGATGAAAAAGTGGAACCTTTCCCATGTAACGATGAAACTTGATGCCCTGCCTGATAAGAACACGGAAGATCTTTTTCAGGAAATCATTAAAGAGATAAAGGCGGAACCTAAAAAAGCTGTAAAAAACATTTTCAAAGGGATGTTGCAGGAAAGGTATCTTCATTTTCTTCTGGAGAGAAGCGATATCGACCTTCAAGAACAAGGGAGCACTATTTCCCATGATAAACTTCGTAGGTTCGCGGAGCTTTGCAAAGACTTTCAATTTACCGTTAACGGAACTCAGCCACTTGAGAAAGCTTTTGTCACCGGTGGAGGCGTTTCGGTCAAGGAAATCCATCCAAAGGAAATGGGCTCTAAATTGATGGGCGGTTTATATTTTTGCGGGGAAATTCTCGACATACACGGCTATACAGGCGGGTACAACATTACTTCCGCCCTTGTCACGGGCAGGCTTGCTGGGAAAAATGCAGCCTTATACAGCCGGAACGAAAAATAGCACGCAGTCCGCGTGCTATTTTTTTAAAAAAGATAAAAAAGTATAAAATTTTCAACATGTATTGATGTCTAGCGTAAGCAGCCCAGCCCCTCGAGGTCATAAGTCACCCCTCTCCGGACTTCCACAGGATGTGGTGACGTCAGCGTTCGTCACAGGACGTGACGGATTTTAGCTGAGGGTCCTTACTTGGCCCTCCTACGAGGTGCGCGTTATGCTGGTCGGGGCTGAACAGGGCGCTTGCGCTTTTCTTATAAATCCATACTCAAATATCGCTCACCCGTATCCGGTGCGATACAAAGCACTCTTTTGCCTTTTCCTAAACGTTTTGCAATTTCAATTGCGGCATAAACAGCCGCTCCAGCTGAAGGGCCGACAAATATTCCTTCTTCGCTCGCCAATCTTTTAAATGTATCAACAGCTTCCTCATCTGCTATTTGAATAATCTCGTCATAGACGTCTGTGTTTAATATGATAGGAACAAATCCAGGGCTCGTGCCTACCAGTTTATGAGGACCAGGCTTACCTCCTGACAATACCGGTGACCCCTTTGGCTCAACAACGGCAATATATAAACCAGGAATTTTCCCTTTTAAAGCTTCTCCCGTTCCGGTAATCGTTCCTCCCGTGCCAGCAGTAGCCACGAAGGCATCAAGCTGTCCATCCATCTGCTCGAAGATTTCCAGAGCGGTCGTACTCCGGTGGATATCAGCATTTGCTTTGTTTTCAAACTGCTGGGGAATGAAACTGCCCGGAATTTCACGCTGTAACTCAAGAGCTTTTTCAATCGCTCCTGGCATTTTCTTGTCGCTTGGCGTCAGCACAACTTCCGCACCATAAGCTTTTAAAATATTGATTCGTTCTTTTGTCATATTATCAGGCATAATCAAAATCGCCCGATACCCTCTCGCCGCTGCAATCATGGCCAAACCAATGCCCGTATTGCCGCTCGTCGGCTCAATGATCGTATCTCCCGGACCCAGCAGCCCTTCATCCTCAGCAACCTTGATCATATTATAAGCCGCGCGATCCTTTACACTTCCTGAGGGATTAAACATTTCGAGTTTCACATATACATCCGCTGCATTTTCAGGGACAAGCTTGTTGAGTCGGACAACAGGTGTTTCCCCGATTAAATCTGTGATATTATTGACAACCTTCATTTTAAAAGATAACCTCCAATATTTAAAAAAACGTACTTCCGTACTAAGTATACAATGGTTTCTAGAAAGTTGCTTAGCTGCAAATTCTCGGGTTACCAGTTTTTTACATTTATAATATACTATTTTAAAAGGAGATGATTGTATGATTTGGCTGATTATTTTTTTACCACTGCTTGTAGTCATTGCCCTGGTTCTTTATTTAAATCGAAAAAATAAAATCGAATCTCCTGATATGTTTGACGGAAAAAGTGACAACGTTGAATCAGCAAAAACTGAAGCATTAAAGGGGCCGTTTGGCGGACCCGGTGGTGGTCTATAAAAGAATCATAAAGAAAACATTTCAACCGCGATCATTGAAATGTTTTCTTTCATTATTTTTTATAGATGATCATCGCACTAAAGCAGTAAATTTGTTCTTCTTCCTCTTCAGCGGTTGCCGCGACATTGTATTTAATATCGACAATCTGCTTATCACGGATGTCTTCAAGAAACGAATTCATCTCTTCCTCTAGATCCTTTTCATGCTCGTAATCAAAAAGTTTTACTTGAATCATGGCTTTCCCTGCCCTTTTAGAAACAGGGTTGCCCCTAATCCTGAATTTTATTCAAAAGTCGAACATAAATCAGGTTTCGGTCATATATTTGAAATTCCGAGCATATATCTTAATTTTCGGGCATATATTCATAATCTCGGTCATATATCTCAATTTTCGAGCATATATCTAAGATTTCGGGCATATCCCAAATCTCGGGCATATTTCTCAAGTTTCAGGCAAATCCCAATCTCCGAGCGTATATCTCAAATTCGTGTTATATCCCAAATCTTAGGCATATCCAACATTCCGAGCATATCCTCCATATTCAGGATTATTTTACAATCACTTCGCCATCCCAATTCATCATGCCGCCAACCATGTTGCGCACTTTATAGCCTTGCTCCTGCATGTAGTGACAAACATTCATGCTTCTGCTGCCTGACCTGCAGATAAAAATATATTCCTTATCTTTGTCGAAGTAATCAAGATTCTCTGGAATCGTACCCATCCGGATGTGCTTGGCTCCTTCGATCATCCCATACTCCACTTCTTCATCCTCGCGGACATCCACTAATTCGAGCTTTTCGCCTGCTTCCAGCTTTTCCTCTAATTCATCCGTTGTAATCGTTTTGATCTCTTCCATATCGGCACCTCATTATCTAAAATTTTCGTCCTTTCATTATAGCAATAACAACCGCTTCCACCAAACTTTTACTCCACACAAAAACCTCCCTCATTATAAGGGAGGCTTCTATTTAGTTTGCAACAATATTGACGAGCTTGCCCGGTACGGCAATTACCTTGCGCACGGTTTTGCCGTCAATTTGTTCTTTGATTGTGTCATCATCCATTGCTATTTCCTCTAACTGCTCTTTCGTAATATCCGTTGGCACCATTAATTTCGTTTTGACTTTGCCATTGATTTGGATGACGATTTCGACTTCATTGTCAATCAGTTTTGCTTCGTCATAAGCTGGCCATGTTTCGTAAGAGATGCTTTCTGTATGGCCAAGCTTTTCCCAAAGCTCTTCGGTAATATGAGGAGCTACCGGGGAAAGCAATTTAGTAAATCCTTCGATATATGCTTTCGGAAGCGTATCCGCTTTATAGGCATCATTGATGAATACCATCATCTGCGAAATGGCTGTATTGAACTTAAGCTCTTCATAGTTCTCGGTCACTTTTTTCACAGTTTGATGATACACTTTTTCCAATTTGCCGCTGTCATCGTTATTGACTACTTTGGAGGTAAGTGAGCCATCTTCCTCAATGAATAAGCGCCATACACGGTCAAGGAAGCGACGAGATCCATCAAGGCCGTTTGTCGACCAGGCAATCGAGGCATCCAATGGCCCCATGAACATTTCATAAAGGCGAAGCGTATCTGCGCCATGGCTTTCAACAACCTCATCAGGGTTTACGACATTGCCTTTTGATTTGCTCATTTTTTCATTATTCCCCCCAAGAATCATCCCCTGGTTAAACAGTTTCTGGAAAGGTTCCTTCGTAGGGACAATGCCGATATCATATAAGAATTTATGCCAGAAACGGGCATACAATAAATGAAGTACAGCATGCTCTGCCCCGCCGATATAGACATCAACCGGAAGCCATTCTTTCAGTTTTTCATAATCGGCGATTTTCTCGGAGTTTTTCGGATCGATGTAGCGCAGGAAATACCAGCTGCTGCCTGCCCATTGCGGCATCGTATTTGTCTCGCGGCGCCCTTTACGACCGTTTTCGTCCGTTACGTTTACCCAATCCGCGATATTGGCCAGTGGTGATTCCCCTGTGCCGGATGGTTTGATTTCGGTAGTTTTCGGAAGAAGCAACGGAAGCTCTTCTTGTTTTACAGCTTCCACGCTGCCGTCTTCCCAGTGGATGATTGGAATCGGCTCACCCCAGTATCGCTGGCGGCTGAAAAGCCAATCGCGTAGGCGGTAGGTAATTTTCTTTTTGCCGATGCCCTGTTCACCAAGCCATTCAATCATCGCTTTGATCGCTTCTTCTTTTTTCATTCCATCCAGGAAACCTGAGTTGACATGCTCCCCGTCACCAGAATACGGTTCTGTTTCGATGTTTCCGCCTGTAACGACTTCTTTGATTTCTATTCCAAATTTTTTCGCAAATTCATAATCCCGTTCATCATGGGCCGGAACCGCCATGATTGCTCCCGTTCCATAGCTCATTAACACATAGTCCGCAATCCAGATCGGTACTTTCTCCCCGTTTACTGGATTGATGGCATAAGCGCCGGTGAATACGCCTGTTTTATCCTTTGCTAAATCAGTCCGTTCCAGCTCCGATTTATTTTTGACGGTTTGAACATATTCCTCTACCGCACGTTTTTGTTCCTCGGTCGTTATTTTATCAACAAAAGGATGTTCGGGAGAAAGCACGGTATACGTTGCGCCAAATAGTGTGTCAGGACGAGTCGTGAATACGGTGAAGGATTCATCATGTCCGTCAATGGCAAACGTCACTTCAGCACCTTCAGACCGGCCGATCCAGTTTCTTTGCATATCCTTGATGCTTTCAGGCCAATCAACCTCTTCCAGGTCATCGAGCAACCTGTCTGCGTACGCCGTAATCTTAAGCATCCATTGCTTCATTGGACGGCGTTCAACCGGATGGCCCCCGCGCTCGCTTTTTCCATCGATGACTTCTTCATTTGCCAAAACCGTCCCGAGTGCCTGGCACCAGTTAACCGGCACTTCGTCGATGTAAGCGAGGCCTTTTTCATATAATTTTAAGAAAATCCACTGGGTCCACTTATAATAATCTGGATCTGTCGTATTGATTTCACGGTCCCAATCATAGGAGAAACCAAGCGACTTGATTTGGCGCCTGAATGTATTGATATTCTTCTGTGTGAATTCAGCCGGATCATTCCCCGTGTCTAAGGCATACTGCTCTGCGGGCAGCCCGAATGCATCCCAGCCCATCGGGTGAAGCACTTTATAGCCTTGCATTCTCTTCATACGAGATAATATATCGCTTGCCGTATAGCCTTCCGGGTGTCCTACATGTAGACCGGCACCGGATGGGTATGGAAACATATCAAGCGCATAGAATTTGCGTTTTCCCCTTTCTTCATTCGTTTTGAAAGTCTTATGATCCTCCCAATGTTTTTGCCACTTTTTTTCGATTTGCAGATGATCGAAACTCATAGTATTTTCCTCCTATTTTTCTTTAAGCATTTCCGGTTGTTGAAACCAATAAAAAAAACCCTCATCCCAAAAAGGGACGAGAGGATTATGTATATCTTCCCGCGGTACCACCCAAATTGGCGACAAGATAATCGCCCCACTCAAAATCCGTAACGTGGAAACTACGTCAAGCACTACTAAGGTTCATGCTTAAAACTCAAAGGCGAGTTCACGACTGCTCCCGGTTGGCTTGCACCATTCGCCAACTCTCTGTACAGGAACTAAATCGTTACTAATCCTTATCATCGTCATTTTGCAATTATTAGATTATATAATATTCTATTAAATTTCAGTCATAAAATCAATAGCCGTTAGCTAAGATTATAAACAGGTTCTCAGTTATATATGCAACCGCGGAAAAAAAAGTGTGTTATTTCGTTTGTGAAATGATTCGATTTTCATCATTGGATCTTCTAAGCCGGCGGTCAAATAGGATCGTCGTCATGATCGCAACCACAAATAGAACCGACAAGACGCTAAACATCATGTTCATTCCATGGAAGTCGACCAAAAAACCACCGAGCAGCGGACCAATCATTCTTCCCGCTGTCGCCGTGCTGTTCACGACCCCCTGGTAGAAACCTTCTCTACCTTTTACAGCTAGGTCATTCGCTACTGCAGGGACAGCTGGCCAAACAAACATCTCGCCAATAGTCAAAATCACCATGGCTGTTAGTAACCCTGCAAAACCATTGGCATTTGCAGCTACTGAGAAGGAAACAATAAAAGTAAGCATTCCAGCAATCAATTGAACCTTTAACGTTTTCGCAAACCATTTGATAGCCGCCGTTACAATCGGCTGGGCCAATACAATCAAAGCACCATTGATCGTCCAGAGAAGACTATATTGCTTAAGCGAAATGCCTATTTCCTGGGTATAGGCAGCAATTGTCGATTGCCATTGCACATAACCGACCCAGCATAAAAAGTAGCCGATACAGAGGATAAACAAGGCGTTTAGCTTTGCACTGTTTTTCAAAGGTCTCTGTTCATTTAAGATGGATGTCTGACTTCCAGCCTCTCCATCCATTCCTTTAAAACCAAAAAAAGCAAGCAGCATGAATAGCAGATACAAACCTGTATTAGCGGCGAATATATACTCAAAGGATATGGAAGCAATCACCCCGCCTAATGCGGAACCTATGGCAACCCCGAGATTTTGGGCTACATAGATGGCGTTAAAGGCCTTTCTGCCTCCTTCTTTCCAGCTCGTTCCAGCCATAGCAAAGATAGCCGGGAACACGATTCCTGTACCAAAGCCGGAGAGTGTCAAAAACACAATGTAAGGAATCCATTCATGATTGATCGTCAAACCTAGTGAGGAAATCAAGGTAATTACAATACCGGCAAGCGACGTTTTGTAACCGCCGATTTTATCAAATAAGCTCCCCCCGATAAGATTCCCAATAACACTTGCCAAGGCGTTCGCCATCAGCACAAGACCCGCTACTGACAATGATTTCCCAAGCTGATCATGAATGAAAATGGTATTCAAAGGCCATAAAAAAGAAGAAGCCGTTACATTTATAATCATTCCAATAATTAATAGCCAAAAAGAACGAGGCATGAAAAACTTCCTTTGCATTAAATTGTTTCGTTAACCTAAACAATTTTATGGCTTTTCATATCCCACTGCAATATTTTTTTCTTATATTCCACAAAGATGTATTATTCGGTAAATTATCCCCTGGACGACCATGGTGAACCAATCCGAATATACAAATATCCGGATCAGCTCAAGTATTTTTATCAGCGATCATGATCCAGCACAGTCATGTTATGCCGCATTTGGTCAAGCTGAAGCTTCATTCTAAGCAGTTGTTCTCTTTGCTGGGTGTTGGAACTGTTCGCTAATGTTTCAACATTATTCAAAGCGCTTTGCAGTTCCTGCTGAGACTGGATAAAATCCAGGTCATTATCATGTTCCTGCGTAGATGCTTCCCTGTACTGATCAGTAGCGCTACGGAGAGCGTCTTCACATTGCTGAATGCAATTTTCAACGGATTGTCTTGTTGCCACTAGGTGCCTCCTCCTCTCCATTCGTATTCAAATAATAGATGATATCCATCATCTTGATTAGTTTTGTCTGTTTCAATCTGGATTATCAGATTTAACCAGGGCCAAATCTCTCCAGTAGCATAATTCAATTGGAGAAGCCGGTTTTTTCATGATAAGCTATGTTACATATCCTGTTGATTTTGGGTCATTTGCTCCCCATCTATGAAACGATTGGGGAAAGCTCGCTTTTCCCAATCGTTTCATGGATGGGAAGCTACCTTTCAGCAAAGCTGAAAGGTGTGTGAAACCAGGTTTCACACAAATGAATCAACAGAGTCTCATCTAAAATACGTTCTACCTTAGGGAAAAAGATAAAGGAGGGTTTTGGCTTGAATCAGACAAACCCGTTTATATATGCGACAGATGATAAACGATATCATACGTGGAACTACCATCTACGCCAAGAGTTTGGCCATAAAGTGTTTAAAGTGGCTCTTGACGGCGGCTTCGATTGTCCTAATCGCGATGGCACCGTCGCCCATGGCGGCTGCACATTCTGCAGCGTTGCCGGTTCCGGGGATTTTGCAGGTAACAGGGCAAAAGATTTAAAAACACAGTTTGAGGAAATAAGCGCCAAGATGCATCATAAATGGAAAGATGGCAAGTATATGGCCTATTTCCAAGCTTTCACTAACACGCATGCTCCGCTTGATGAACTAAAGGAAAAGTATGAAACCGTATTAAAACAAGATGGGGTCGTCGGGCTTTCGATTGCGACTCGTCCTGATTGCCTGCCTGATGACGTTGTCGAGTATTTGGCAGAGCTGAATGAGCGCACTTATTTATGGGTCGAGCTTGGCCTGCAGACTGTCCACGAAAGAACCTCACTCCTTATCAATAGGGCCCACGATTTCCAATGCTATGTAGAAGGCGTAAACAAGCTTCGAAAGCATGGAATCCGGGTTTGTTCCCATATCATTAACGGCCTTCCGCTCGAGTCTTACGAGATGATGATGGAGACGGCCCGGGAAGTAGCCAAGCTTGATGTCCAAGGGATTAAGATTCATTTGCTTCATCTTCTAAAGGGAACGCCTATGGTGAAGCAATACGAAAAAGGGATGCTTGAATTCCTCTCCTTTGAAGATTATGTTTCTCTAGTGTGCGACCAGCTTGAAATACTTCCGCCTGAAATGATCGTCCACCGAATCACGGGAGATGGCCCTATTGAGCTGATGGTCGGCCCGATGTGGAGCGTCAACAAATGGGAAGTGCTAAATGCGATTGATGCTGAGTTGAAAGAACGGAACAGTTGGCAGGGTAAATTCTATAGTCAGCAAGTTGTGGAAGTGTAATGAAGCTTGATAAAATTCTCCCCTTTGCCCAAACGTTGCTCGCAAAAGCGGTGCAGCCTGGCAACATAGCGGTTGATGCTACGGCTGGCAATGGGATTGACACGTTGTTCCTTGCTAAACTCACTGGAAATGATGGACATGTATATGCATTTGATATTCAGGATGAAGCGATTGCCGCAACTTCACGCCGCCTTCAATCCGCGGGAATGGATAACCGTAGTACGTTATTTTTGACAGGGCATGAAAACATGAAAGCAATGATACCCGAAAGCAAGTACGGAAAGATAACAGCCGCTGTGTTTAATCTTGGTTATTTGCCGGGAGGTGATAAGACAATCGCAACCAAAGCAGATACCACCATATCAGCGATTGAACAGTTATTGGAGATCATGGCACATGAAGGAATCATTGTCCTCGTCATTTACCACGGATATCCTCAAGGGGCTGATGAGAGGGATTCGTTACTACACTATGTTTCAAACCTGCCTCAGGAGCAGGCCCACGTTCTTCAATACAGCTTTATTAATCAAATCAATCATCCCCCTTTTATTATTGCCATCGAAAAACGCTAAAAAGAGTCTGTGGGACCCTCAACGGGAAACAGACTCTTTTTATTTTTATTTTATTTAACCGCTGAAAAAAACAACCCGCCGGACTTTTTCTTTTGGAGATTCCGATAGGCCCTGCCATTAATATAGAAAAAGATTGATTCCAAACCGCCGAAGCGGATTAATTTTTTCGCCAGTAATTTTACGGCTTTTTGGGATTTTACTTTATCATCAGATAGGTACAGTCCTAAAAGACCTCTGTGAATTAATTGATGGAACCGTTTATGCGGCAGCTTTTTTGCATATTGGTTCGACTTTTTAACAAAATGGGAAAAACGTTCAAACATCTCTTTGTCATCTTTGTAATAAAAACAAAAATTCAAATCTCCGCCATCCAGGTCTTCTTCCTGGTCGATAAAATAATCAAGCAAGATATGAAGGCCTTGTATATATGGAAAGTATCCTTCACGGATCATATCTGCATTGTCTGCCTCGAAATCGTCTCGAATACTGTAGGAGACTAGGCAGAAAATTCCGAGAGTAGAGCCGGAACATGCCGAAAATTCATACCACGACATCGCGGGCAGCTGCTGTTCATAACGATCAAACCACGATTGTAGGCGGGGAATTCTTTCTTCGACCGTCACATGCTTATGAACTTGCAGGTCGCAATAGTAAGAACACAGTTCCTTTAAATAAGGAAGGATGGTCTGGTAATTGGGGATGTCCCGCAAGACAGATCGGCACGTTTCCACCAGGTCACTCAAATATCCGCCATCGTCATGTTCGGTACGGCAGCGGTAATAATTAGTCTGTTCGGCTTCAATATCAAGGGCATGCTGCATCGATTCATGCAGGGCCTTAAAATCTTCCGGGTCGAGCGAAGTGCTTCTGTCGCATAAATTATCCAGGTAATCACTGATCGTTTGATAGGCGACGATAAACCGAATCGCTTCGGCTCGCTTTTCCTCAGCGACCAAGGCCAGGATGGACCCTCCTTCACAATGAAAGGTTTTGGCATTGATACTGTCCAGTGCTTGTTTTCTTAATTCTTGATCTGGAATAAGTTCGACCCTCTTTTTCCAATAATCGAGTTCTTCGTGCGCGATTGGGAATACATCCCGATATACTTGTTTCATTAATGCTATAGGGTTTGTCGGGACCGACATCCGTAACACCTCACTTAAATGATGTATCCTAGCGTTTTTAATCGATTTTCAACAAACCCTAATGCATACTGAAATACGTCTTCTCTTTCCGGTTCGTTAAAGATTTCATGATACAAACCAGGCCATTCTTTGTAATGCTTCTCACTGCACTGATTGTAATTGAACCATTCCCGCACAGACCTTTTATCGACAACCCGGTCATCACCGCCCTGCATGAGCATGAGCGGTACGTCTTCAAAATAGGGAATATCATCAAACGCCTGCTTCATCGCATTGACAAGTTCGCGGTACCATCTGACCGATACTTTCGTCACGTAAAGGCTATCATTCAAGTCCGCCTCACGCACTTCTGGATTTCTTGTCGCGATTTCGGGAGTGATATCTGCGTTGATTTTTAATTTTGGATAAACGAGATTAATCCCGTGGGACAGCGTATTTAACAGTTTTGATGGCTGGGTTACGAGCCCTAAGCATGGGGATGACAGAATAACCCCTGCTAAATCATACTCCTCTTCCTGCAGCAGGCGGATTGCCACGAGGCCGCCCATGCTGTGCCCCAATAAAAATACTGGAAGCGAATATTGGTACGCTTCGTGAATCCAGCCTCTTACCTCATTTAAATAGGTATCAAAAGAATTAATATGTCCCCTGAAAGCACGGGTAGTCATTCCCTGTCCCGGAAGGTCTCCCATAATGACATGGTAACCGGATGAACGCCACATCTGAGAAAGCCATTTGTAGCGGCCGTGATGCTCCATCGCGCCATGTATCATGACAATCACAGCTTTTGCGTTACCTTCTGCCTCCCATTTCCACATAGGAAATCCTCCTTTATTTTCTACATTTAGGAATGAACTGCTACATATATTGCGGCATCGTATTTTACACCCTTTTATATTCCCGCTAAAATGAAATAGATGCTTATTACATCCCATGTTTAAAAATTATGTAATTTATAAAACGCTATACTTGAATAATACCGAAAAAAACGCACCTCGGAAAGGATTTGATTCCAAATTGATTAATTACCCATATAAAAACCATACACCGAAAATAGCAAAAAGCGCGTACATCGCTGATAATGCCGTCATTACGGGCGATGTTATCATTGGCGAATACTCGAGTCTATGGTTTAACTGTGTAATCCGGGGTGATGTCGCCCCGACAATTATCGGAAATAAAGTGAATATCCAAGATAACTGTGTACTGCATCAAAGCCCGAACAACCCACTGATTCTGGAAGACGAGGTGTCTGTAGGCCACCAGGTAATCCTCCATAGCTGCAAAATAAGAAAAGGCGCCCTGATTGGTATGGGCTCCATCATTCTGGATAATGCCGAAATCGGCGAAGGAGCATTCATCGGTGCAGGAAGCCTTATTCCCCAGGGTAAAGTGATCCCTCCCAACACCCTTGCCTTCGGCCGGCCGGCGAAAGTAATTCGGGAATTAAATGAAGAAGACAAGAAAGACATGGAGCGAATTTGCCGGGAATACGCTGAAAAGGCGCAACTCTATAAGCAGGCTAAGCAAATTAAATAGCCGATTTTCTTTGCATACTATAAATAGTATGAATTAACTTTAAGGGAAATATGAAATAAAGAAGAGGACTTACATAGCTGTAAATCCTCTTCTTTATTTCTATAAATTATTTTGCTTGTGCTTTTAAATCTTCAGCTTTGTCAGTCCGCTCCCACGGCAACTCGATATCACTGCGACCGAAATGCCCGTACGCTGCTGTTTGCTTGTAGATTGGGCGGCGTAGATTCAGCATGTTGATGATACCCGCAGGGCGAAGATCAAAGTTGCGACGAATGAGGTCCACAAGGACGTCTTCATTAACTGTTCCCGTTCCGAACGTATCGACGGAAATTGATACAGGCTGGGCAACACCGATTGCATAAGCAAGCTGTACCTCCACTTTATCAGCAAGACCGGCTGCCACGATGTTCTTTGCTACGTAGCGTGCTGCATATGCTGCTGAACGGTCTACTTTTGTAGGATCCTTGCCTGAGAATGCACCACCGCCGTGGCGCGCATAGCCGCCATACGTATCAACGATAATTTTACGGCCTGTTAATCCTGCATCCCCTTGAGGACCGCCGATAACAAAGCGACCAGTTGGGTTGATGAAATATTTTGTGTTTTCATCAATCAGCGCTTCTGGAACTACCGGGTTGATGACATGCTCTTTTAAATTACGTTGGATTTGCTCCAGGCTGATTTCCGGGTGATGTTGAGTCGAAATGACGATCGTATCGATGCGAACCGGTTTGTCGTTCTCATCGTACTCAACAGTCACCTGTGTTTTCCCATCTGGACGCAGATAAGGAAGAATTTCCTCCTTGCGTACTTCTGCTAAACGCCTTGAGATTTTGTGAGCTAATGAAATCGGAAGAGGCATAAGCTCTTTCGTTTCGTTGCAGGCAAACCCAAACATTAATCCTTGGTCTCCCGCCCCGATTGCTTCGATCTCTTCATCAGTCATTTGACCTTCACGTGCTTCTAATGCCTGATCTACACCCATTGCAATATCAGCCGACTGTTCATCGATAGATGTTAGTACAGCACAAGTTTGTGCGTCAAATCCATATTTTGCCCGAGTATATCCAATGTCAGCAATAGTTTCACGCACGATTTTAGGAATATCTACATATGTAGAGGTAGTGATTTCTCCCGCTACAAGTACGAGGCCAGTGGTTACTGACGTTTCACATGCAACACGAGCGTTTGCGTCTTTCGCAAGAATCGCATCCAAAATTGAATCTGAAATCTGGTCACAAATTTTATCCGGGTGACCTTCAGTTACAGACTCAGAAGTAAATAGACGACGTTGTTTGGACATCTGATTTCCTCCTTACGGTTAATATTTTTTTAGGCTCAAGAAACGTAATGATGCTTCATTTCCTTTACCATGATTTGTCGACGGAGTTCATTCCCTTTTAAGTTTCCACCATAGATGCATTTTAGTATGATGACAGCAACTATTCTACCGTTTCTTTACATACTGTATACAAAAAAAAACTTTCCTACTCATAGAGGAAAGGTTTGTTGTCTAACATCTATCCTTTCACTCTTATCGTTCAAGGGTTTGACCTTGCATCAGGTTAGCACCAGCGCCAATAAATTCCCTTAAGAGGAATGATCACTTAAATCTTTTGGCAGGTTGCCGGGTTTCATAGGGGCCTGTCCCCTCCACCATCTCGGGATAAGAGAATCCGTACAAGTTAGTATCATAACAAAATTTCAAAAAAAGTCAACTATTGAGTCTCATCCCTTCATAAAGGCTACTTCCTCTTGGGTAAAACTAATCAGTTAACTAAATTTGGTGGGAGATTAATCATAAGAAAATGTTCACAATTTTATAATTAATAGTATAGACTATTTATATAAATGTGTTATACTAATTACATTGAATTAAATATTTATAAAGGAAGGTATCTCATATATGAATTCTGTTGACATTTCAAATGAGTTACACGAGTTATTAGCCGGAAGCAACGTGAATGTACAACTTTCTGTTCCTCAATTAGTCGAGAAAGTATTGAACCGGAAAGAAGGTTCACTTACATCAACGGGTGCGGTCAAAGCCGAGACCGGTAAGTATACAGGCCGTTCTCCAAAGGATAAATATACAGTAGCAGAATCTTCCGTAAGGGACAAAATCGATTGGGGCGCAGTGAACCAGCCGATTTCCGAAGAAGTTTTCTCAAACTTATATGATAAAGTGATCCGTCATTTGAAAGAAAAAGAAGATATTTTTGTATTTAACGGTTTCGCCGGCGCCGATGAGAAGTACCGTCTGCCGATTCAGGTCATTAATGAATATGCGTGGCATAATTTATTCGCCCACCAATTGTTCATTAGGCCAAACGAAGAAGAACTTAGGGGCCATAAAGCAGAATTCACGGTTATTTCCGCTCCGGACTTTAAAGCAAATCCGGCGATTGACGGTACGAAATCCGAAACGTTTATCATCATTTCATTCGAGCGGCGCACTGTTTTGATAGGCGGGACGGAATATGCAGGTGAAATGAAGAAATCTGTCTTTTCCATTATGAATTACCTGCTGCCGGAACAAGGAATTCTTCCAATGCACTGCTCAGCAAACGTGGGCCGGGAAGGGGATGTCGCCTTATTCTTCGGTTTATCTGGTACGGGTAAAACCACTTTATCCGCTGATTCTAACCGTAAGCTGATCGGCGATGATGAGCATGGCTGGTCCAATAACGGCGTTTTCAATATCGAGGGCGGCTGTTATGCTAAATGCATTAACTTATCCCGCGAAAAAGAACCGCAGATTTTCGATGCGATTCGATTTGGAGCCGTTCTGGAAAATGTAGTGGTTGATGAAGATACAAGAATCGCGGATTATGATGATAACGCCTTAACTGAAAATACTCGAGCTGCTTATCAGATCCAGTCCATCGACAATATCGTGAATCCGAGTATTGCAGGGCATCCAAATACAATTATCTTTTTAACGGCCGATGCTTTTGGTGTACTGCCACCTATTAGCAAACTTTCAAAAGAGCAAGCCATGTTCCATTTTTTAAGTGGTTACACAAGCAAACTGGCCGGAACAGAGCGCGGGGTTACCTCTCCAGAGGCTACCTTCTCCACATGCTTCGGTTCTCCATTTCTGCCGCTTCCAGCCACACACTATGCAGAAATGCTTGGAAAAAAAATCGATGAGCATGGAGCGAAGGTTTATCTTGTTAATACCGGCTGGACCGGCGGCGAGTACGGTGTCGGGAGCCGCATGAAGCTGGCTTATACACGCGCAATGGTACAGGCTGCGCTCGAAGGCGAATTGACGAATGTTGAAACCATCAAGGATGATATTTTCGGATTGGAAATTCCGCTTCATGTTCCAGGTGTACCTGATACTGTATTACAGCCTGTCAAGACATGGGAAGATAAAGCAGCATACGAAGCCAAAGCTACGGAGCTGGCAGCTAAATTCCGCGCTAACTTTAAAAAATTCTCTAACGTTGCAAGCGATATCGAAGAGCTTGGCGGACCGAATGCCTAATAAGAGTTTCAAACGCCCAAAATCCATCAATTGGAATTTGGGCTTCTTTTATTTTTTCTTAACATGGACGTTCATCTTTGTATTTCCTATTTTAATTTGCCAATCGCCCTCTTTATCAAAAACGAGCTGCCCATCGTATATGGAAAGGGGTTTCCCTTCACTATCAGTAAAATCTTCCTTGGCGGCAAAGATAAAAGTCTTGGATGGTGCAAGGCTATACTTCTTAGAAACTTTCACTTCTAATTCTTCTGGCAGTTGATCTCCCTTATATTCAATCGCTACATGATCCATAGTCCCAGTATGAAAATCCTCTCCTGATGTTAAAACCGTGATTTTCCCACTATTTGGGTACGCTTCTTTAACATCAACAGTAAAGCTAGAAAGTTCTTTGCCATTCACCTTAAAAGATAAAATCCATTCACCTTTCTCCGAAAATGGAGTAAATTTTGTTAAAGCATGGGCATCATCAGAATCCAGCCCGCTTGTGAGAACCGTTTCGGTTAGTGTAATTGATGTACTTCCATCCACCTGTTTCCCGGTTACTTCTAATGTTTCATCAACCATATCTTCATTCTGGTCTTCCCAAAGAAATATCATCATTTTAGAAAGATTTCTATGGTCTTCAGCTACCCATTCCATAGGTCTGAGTACGCCCAGCCGCCCTGGAATGCCGTAAAGTGTCTTCTTTTGGATAACATTCCCATCCTTATCCGTCCTGTCAAAGTAAACACCTGATTGAACCTCCTGCTCCGGATTGGAAGAGGTATAATCTATCTCCTCTTTTTGAAATAAAATGATTGCTAAAAACGCTGCCAATGAAAGCACTATACAAATAGTTCCTGCGTATATGCCCTTATTAAAGAGAACCCAACTCTTTTTTTTGTACTGTTCCGAGTTTTTAATATTATGCAGGATACGACTGCGTTGCTGTTCAGACAAATGGTAGTCGGGGAGGTTTTTCAGGTCATTCAATAGCATATCTTCATCGTGATCTTTATTCATTCTCTTCATCCTCCATCAGCTTCTTCAGTTTTCGTATCGCCCTAAAGAAGGTCACATTGAGTTTATTAGGGCTCCATTTCAATACTTCTCCGGCCTCTTTCGGTGACAGCTCAGCGATTCCTCTCAGCAGAATCACTTCACGATAATGATCCGGCAGCCTATTTATCGCTTGATATAACTTTTCATATCTTTCTTTGCTAATCAACAGCTCTTCAATGAGTAGCTGTGAATGTCCTTGGGTTAGATCTTGTTTTTTCTGCAGCCGTTTCCATAAACTCTTCTTCTTTGACGAATCAATCGCTGTGTTCCGTGCAATTTTTAACAGCCAGGTTTTAGGATGCGATTCCTTCCTATAGCCGTTGAAAGACCGCAACGCTTTAAGAAACGTATCTTGCACTAAATCTTCCACGTCTGAATGACCCGTATAATAAACAAGGTATTTGGTGATGTCCGCTTCAAAATCATGAAACCATTTTTCTATTATTCGTTCATTCTCATTCATCCCCTTAGAACCCTCCCCTCACTTATTAGACGATATAAGTTGGGATATATTACATATACCGCAAATTTTTTTACATAAAAAAAACAGACCAATATGGCCTGCGTCAGTTTGTGGAATTCAATGATACCAGTTTGTATATAATAATCGTCTGCCCGCTCTCCCATTCCAGCTTTTGTATGACAGCCGTCCCGCTCGTCTCGCTTTGGATGGTTTTCCGGATATCAAGTGGAATATCAAGCGGATAGAGACGATAGCCATCCTTTGTAAGACGAAAAATATTCTCTTCTTCTCTCTTTTCCCGGCCTTTGGTTACAATCATGGTATTGAGTTCTAATGGCATCCCCATAATTCGTACCCTCCTTAGTAAGATATCTCTATAGTATCACTTTTCCGTTTGCTGTTTCATCCACTGAGTTAAATCTTCTACGACGCGCCGGTTTGTTGCGGGAGGAAAGTAATGCGTGAAGTCGTCAAAATACCAGCTTTCAACCGGTTTATCCTTTGCTTTCAGTATCTTTTCCAGCCGGTGGGCATGTTCGACGGAAACATTTTCATCCTGTACCCCGTGAATGATGAGCACAGGTGCCATAAGTTCATCCGCTTCAAATAACGGTGTCCGATACTCATATTCCTCAGGATATTTCTTTGGCGTTCCCCCTATTACCCGCTTCATCATTCTTCTAAGATCCTCTCTCTCTACGTAGGTCAGGAACATGTCAGAAACGCCTCCCCAGGTTACAACCGAAGCGGTATTTTTACAGTTTATCGCCGTCCACAAAGCCATCACCCCGCCTCGTGAAAAGCCGAATACATGAATGGAATTCGGTCTAACCCTTGGGTGGTTTTCAAGCAGGTTAAATGCAGAAATTGCATCCTGCCGGTCTTCGCCTGCAAAGTCTTCATCCCCTTCACCACCCTGGTTCCCCCGGTAAAAAGGGGCAAAAACAATAAACCCCTGGGCTGCGAACTGCACGATCCTCCCCGGCCTGACCTTACCGACATTCTTTATGCCTCCCCGTAAATATAAAAACCCATCATGAATATCTCCCTCTATAGGCTCTGCTAACAGTCCCTTTACTTTGAGTCCTTGAGAAAGATAGGTAATCGAATAAAGATGAATCCCCGGATGAGGTGATGGAAAACGTCGCTTTTCAATAATGGTGCCGTCTTTCATGCCAGATTCTCCTTTCACCGCTTTTGATCTTATTGTAAAACAAACATGTCCATCTATCCCATAGGAATCATGAAAAATGCTTCAATGCTTTCTTGTTCCCGGTGAACCTGGATAGTCAAACCCTAGGTTTCAAAAGTGTTCCATAGGCAATCACACATTTTTGTTTATCGAATACGATATGTTAGGCCCATACACATACGCAAAAATGAACAAAAAGGAGGAAGATTCACATGAAAAGGTTAAAAATAGGCATATTTCTTTTACTTAGCTTCATTCTGATTGTCTCCCTCGCCGCATGCGGCAAGGAGGATGTGCAAAAGGTAAGAGTGGCCGAAGTAACACGTTCCATTTTTTACGCTCCACAATATGTAGCGCTTGAAAAAGGATTTTTCAAAGAAGAAGGTTTGGATGTCGATTTAAAGACGACACCCGGTGGAGACAAGACAATGACAGCACTGCTTTCAAACGGAGCTGACGTTGCCCTCGTAGGTTCAGAGACTTCCGTTTATGTTGCCGCACAAGATCCTAAAGACCCGGTAATCAATTTTGCCCAACTGACTCAGACAGACGGCACTTTCCTTGTTTCCAGAAAGAAGATGGATCACTTCGAATGGAACATGCTTGAGGGCAGCACCTTCCTTGGACAGCGTAAAGGGGGGATGCCCCAGATGGTCGGAGAATTTGTTCTGAAAAAACACGACATTGATCCTAAAAGTGATTTGAAGCTCATCCAAAATATCGACTATGCTAATATTTCAACAGCCTTTGCTTCCGGAACAGGAGACTTTGTCCAGCTTTTTGAACCGACCGCAAGCGTGTTTGAAAAAGAAGGCAAAGGATATATTGTGGCTTCATTTGGTACCGAATCAGGGCATGTTCCTTATACGACATTTATGTCTAAACAAAGCTATATAAAAGAAAACAAAGAAACGATCGAGAAATTCACACGCGCAGTGAAAAAGGCGCAGGACTTTGTCCAAAAAGAGAGCGCTGCAGAAACAGCCAAGATCATTCATCCATTCTTTGAAGATACCGACCTTGAAACGATTGAAATGGTAATCGATCGATATAAAAGCCAGGGCTCTTTTGCGGAAGATCCAATTCTCGATAAACAAGAATGGGATAATCTGCAGAACATCATGGATGAAGCTGGAGAGCTGCCAAAGAGAATCGAGTACAATGAATTGGTAAACACCGACTTTGCCGAAAAGGTCTCTAAATAGAGGAGGCTAGACCATGGGGTTTTTATCGGTGAAGAATATTCATCATACGTATTTTTCAGAAAAAACAGCGACCACTGCATTAAATAATATTAGCCTGGACATTGAGGAAGGTGAATTCACCTCCTTCCTCGGTCCAAGCGGTTGCGGAAAAACGACGCTGCTGTCAATTATAGCCGGGCTTTTATCTCCGACGTCAGGAAGTATATTATTAGAAAACAAACCATTAAACACAGGTAAAGAACTCTCAATCGGCTATATGCTTCAGCAGGATTATCTGTTTCCATGGAAGACGATAGAAGAGAATATTACGCTTGGGTTGAAGCTATTAAACAGAGATGAAACTGAATCCAGAAATCAAGCATTCAAGCTGCTTGAGGATGTTGGATTGCAGGGAGTCGAGAAGCAGTTCCCAGGCCAGCTTTCCGGAGGAATGAGACAAAGGGCAGCATTGGCAAGGACTCTCGCTGTCGATCCGAAAATATTATTATTGGATGAACCGTTTTCGGCACTCGATTACCAAACCAAGCTAAAGCTTGAAGACCTCGTATCCGAAACCCTGAAGGCATTTCGAAAAACAGCCGTTCTCGTGACACATGATATCGGTGAGTCGATTGCGATGAGTGACAAAATTTATTTATTCTCGGCCCAACCAGGGAGAATCCAAAAGTCTTTCACCATCCCACTAGAGCTTCGTTCACTATCTCCATTTGAAGCAAGGAACCATCCCATGTATACAGATTTATTTCAAACGATATGGAAGGAGCTTGAGAGTCTTGAACATTAAAAGCCTCCATGATCAATACAAAGCTTCTCTACAAAAGGAAAAGCGCTGGATCCGCATTTTCCAATTGTTAATCTTCACTGTTTTCTTTGCTTCATGGGAAAGTCTTTCACGATTGGAATGGATTGACCCGCTGATCTTTAGTTCACCATCAAAGGTATGGAATCTTTTCACCGATAAGGTTATGGATGGAACCTTGCTGTCACATTTGAGCGTCACCGTATTTGAAACCGTGCTCGGCTTTATCCTCGGGACACTGCTTGGGACGATTCTCGCTGCTATCCTATGGTGGTCCCCGTTTCTATCAAAAATATTGGATCCTTATCTCGTCATTTTAAACGCGATGCCAAAAGTAGCCCTCGGCCCTATTTTAATCGTTGCCCTAGGACCGAGCCTCACCTCGATCATCGCGATGGGAGCGATCATCTCAATTATCATCACAACGATTGTCGTATACTCCTCGTTCAAAGAAGTCGATCCAAATTATTTAAAAGTACTGCAAACCTTTGGTGCAAACCGCTCGCAAATGTTTAAGGAAGCCATCCTTCCGGCCTCGTTTCCAACCATCATCTCAACCTTGAAAGTAAATGTCGGATTGTCATGGGTAGGAGTAATCGTGGGGGAGTTCCTGGTTTCTGAAAAAGGGTTGGGCTATATGATCATCTATGGTTTCCAGGTTTTCAATTTCAACCTTGTTATGCTTTCATTGATGATCATCGCTGTATTCGCTTCAATTATGTATCAGCTCGTCGAACTGCTTGAAAGGAAACTGATAAAAAAACACTGAAAAGGAATAGCAGGGAATAATCTCCCTATATTCCTTTTTCTAATGATTGCAGGGCCTGTAAGCTGAGCGGCAGGATCTCGTCCTTCATAATAAAACTAAATCTTGCATCTGCCTTTACGTCATCAGGCAGACTTTGCATCAGAACAGGTCCGTTCGTTTCCATATAGTTGTCTCTGGTCTTTAGTTCCTGAAGTTCAGCAAAATAGATCGATTTTATGAAGGTCTCTTCAGGAGAGTCGACCCGATATTGGCCAAGATAGATGAACTCATTCGTCACCCCTCCAGTTTCTTCAAAAACCTCACGCTCTGCCGCTTTTTCAATCGTCTCTCCTTTTTCCCGCTTACCACCTGGAAATTCCAAACCGCGCTCCGCATGGTTCGTCAGTACCCACTTATTTCCGAATCGGCACAGCACTAATACATGCCATGCGTCACCAAACGCATTTTTATCATAGGAAAAATTCACTACATATCCATTGGCATCCACAAATGGTTTCAAAATATCCGCTCCAATCCATAGAGAAAAAGCACTGTTTTACATCATTTTACACCATAAGACAAGAAAATCATTTATCCTGTATTTATATTCCAATATCGAGAGGAGCAACAGAATGAAAAAGTTTCTTATTTGCATTCCCGTTTTGATTTTGCTTGTAAGCGCCTGTGATCAAAAGGCGGAACCTGTTGTGGAAGGTTCGTCCAATAAGAAGGCTGCCGATAGCGGAGAGATGGAGGAACTAACTCTGGAACAGGTTTACGAGAAAACAGTTGAAGTCTCGAATAAGCTTAAAAGCCTGACACTGGTCTCCGAACTAAATCAGTCGATCACTTTGAAGGATCAGCCACAGCCGTTTATGATTAACTCCGAAATTAAGATGGATGTAGTGAAAGATCCGCTCAGCCTTTATCAAAAAATGAATATGACACTTGAGGGACAGCCTCCTCAGGATACCGAAAGCTACTTGACTCACGATGGCTTCTTCCAGTTCGATCCGCTCACACAAAAGTGGATTAAACTTCCGAAAAATATGTCAACTGAACTATTGCAGATACAAAATTCACAAGCAGATCCATCTGCGGAGCTAAAGAGTATGCAGGAATACCTCAAAG
Source organism: Bacillus sp. CECT 9360 (assembly GCF_918741275.1). Classification (GTDB taxonomy): domain Bacteria; phylum Bacillota; class Bacilli; order Bacillales; family DSM-1321; genus Peribacillus. Next base: position 16,159 of record NZ_CAKKNA010000012.1, on the reverse strand, counting down.
ACATCTCATTCGAAAGTAATGATTCAAGCTATATTTTAACCTTACACGCTTCCGGTGAAAAATTCCAAGACTTCCTGCAGGAAGAACTGAAAAATAACCTGAGTCCCGAGCTTGCCGAAAGCCTTCAGCTTGGGGATAACATGGATATTAAAAAGCTTACCTATGTGTATCATATCGATAAAAAAACCTTCTACCCAACTAAGCTGATAAATGAAATGGAAATTGTCACCGAAGAACAAAATGAAGAAATTACAATCAGCCAAAAATCAAATAGTACCTTCAGTAATTTTAATGGAGTAAAACCGATTGAGGTGCCAAAAGAAATCCTGGACTCAGCCGAAGAAATGGATATTACCGATGGCTTCTCACCTGCAATCATTCTAATATCCCCATGCTTTCAATATGATTTTTCGCTTCCGCATCGCCCAGTTCATGAATCATTCCATAAATCTTCTGAAGGGTCTCATCATAGGCATCGTTTTCCCGGTCATAATGATACTGAACATAAGGAACATGGGCCCGATAAAAATTCTGGATTTCCGTTGAATAATTTTGATCAAAATATTCCCTCAACCGGGTTACTTCTTCGTCTGTCGCTTCAATTTTAAAATTCCAAGGAGAGCTTTCACGATCCTGGGATATTTGTCCGTTGGCCAAGTAAATATAATAGGTTTTCTTCATATCACGAAAGGCCTCCTTCCACCGTATATGTTTGGTAGAGATAGTTTCCCTTATTGCACCCCTATTCATTCGTAATGGTTAAACGAACATTTTTTCTATACCTAATTCTTTTTATTGGCAATATCTTCTCCTAAAATGTAAAATAATAGATTAAAGTACCACTCAAAGGGTAAAACATATATATGAGACAAAAGAACAAAATATAGCGAATGCTTCATCTATAGAAATGACAGGAACGAAATTTTGGTTTGTTACATACCCTATTTAAAATGGAGTCTTAAATGGAGGTGAGACGCATGAAGTTGATTGAGGACTTATACAACCTGTATAGAAATAAGCTTACCGGAGACGAAGAAGACATCGACATGCTGGCCTTTGCTGTTTTGGAACAGTTGGACCGTCAAGAAATATTGAATTTATTTCACGAAATGGATGACCAGGAATTGAACAATCTTATGGGCATCTATATCATTGAATCCTTAAAAGGAAAATTCGCGCGGGAGGGGCTTGAGGATACAAAGCCATCGAATTTCCATCATCGTAATCTTCATTAAACTCATGTACATATCAACCCTGGAGGATTCACATCTTCAGGGGGTTTTTTATATAAAGGCTCTGTTAAACGATAATGTTGTTTTTGGGAAGGGAATCTGCGAGACTCCTCGAAAATGCATACGCATTTTCTCGTGCGGTGTCTATTCAAGGATGATGAATCAACGTCCTGCGGAAAAACGGGCTGGCAAGACCCCGCAGCGAGGTACGAGTGAGGAGGCTTGCCAGTTCGTCCGCGGAAAGCGAGTAGATTCCATGACCATTTTAAAATCAACAATGGAATTTAACAGAGCCTATATAAAAAAAGTCCCGCTATAACTAACGCAGGACTTTTCTTCGTTCTATTATTTGGCAAGGTACGCGCGAAGCATCCATGAATGCTTGTTCAGGCTTTTTTTCATGCCGGTAAGCATGTCGCTTGTTACCACGTCTTCGGCTTTGTCAGAAAGCTCGATTGCTTCATCAAACTCTTTAGAAACCTTTTCAAAGTCGTTAATAACGCTTTGGACCATGTCGTCGGTTTTTTCCTTACCCGTTGCTTCTTCAAGCGTGGTCAATTCCATATATTCCTTAATGGTAGCAACCGGTTTTTCTTCCATCGCCAATAATCTCTCAGCCAATTCATCAATATTTGTAGATGATTCATTGTATAGTTCTTCCAATTTAGTATGCAGTTCAAAGAAGTGCGGTCCATTTACGAACCAATGAAAGTTGTGCAGTTTCGTGTACAGTAAGCTAAAGTTTGAAATTTCCTTATTAATTACTTTTACTAGTTCCTTAGACATTGTATCGTCCTCCTCTTCGCTACTATATTTCCCTTTTCAATTTAAGTTAAAACCCAATTTATATCGTCGCTTAAAAAATTAAATGGTAAAATAGCTTTATGGAGGAGGAATGCTTCATGAAAACTATTATAGTTATTGGGATCGTGATTGTTTTGACCGTCTTACTGTTATCCGTACTCACGATAAACAAAGGGTATAGTTATAAACACACAGTTGACCCCATCGATCCTCTTCCTGAAGAGGATGAAAAAAAAGATATCTAAAAAAGTTCCTGCCGATGACAGGAACTTTTTTGATTTAAGCAAACACCTGGTGAAGGTCTTCTTTACTTTGTTGCAACCAATAACGCATTAATTTCTTTGCGCCTTCCAGGTCATGTAGTTTTGCCTGACCGCATTGTTTTTCGTTAGCAGCCGGAATATCTGTGATCTCAACAGCGTCTTTCATCGTATCATCAAGGACATCAATGATTTCTGACACGGTAGGTTCACCGCTGACGACAAGATAAAAACCTGTCTGACAACCCATTGGGGAAATATCGATGATATCGAAGTGATCGTATTTCTCGGAATGCTTGCGGATATTGAAAGCAAGCAAGTGTTCCAGTGTATGAATCGCATCTGGCTTCATGGCTTGTTTATTAGGCTGGAAAAAGCGTATATCAAATTTATTAACAACACCGTCCGTTCCCACCTTGTGGACACCGCAATGTCTTACAAAAGGGGCTTTAACGGCATTATGGTCCAATTCAAAGCTTTCTACTGAAGGCATTTAACCCACTCCTTAACATTAAGTATTTCTATTCTACCTCTAATTGCAATATTTTTCATCTATTTCTAATCCCCTATAATACGTGAGTTGTCCTGCATTCTTTTTTCGAATAAGTTGTGATATAGTAAAATCATCATTTTACTGTAACGAAAAAGGAAGCGACCTTCATGCTAAAAAAACTGCTACTTGGTGTCATCCGATTTTATCAGGTTGCCATCTCACCACTGAAGCCTCCCACTTGCCGATTCTACCCTACCTGTTCTCATTATGGATTAGAAGCCATCAAGCGATTTGGGCCGTTTAAAGGAAGCTGGTTGACGCTCAAGCGAATCGTAAAGTGCCATCCCTTCCACCCTGGCGGCTTTGATTATGTGCCTGAAAAGAAAAAATAAATAATCCGCACTCAGGCGGATTAGAAAACTCCAAGGCGGAGATTGCACTTTCACGGATGGGAAAGTTTGTACTTTCCTATCTGCCAAATAAATTTCGCTTGCATTATACGACCCATTCATTGTATTATACAAAGGTCAAATCGGAATCATTACGTTTTTTTATTTATTAAATCGGAATCAATACGAATTATGAAAAGGGTGAATACTGTGAAAACAAAGGCAATACTGTTATTGTTACTTAGTCTTGTCGTTATCCTTTCTGGCTGCAATGATGATAAAGGGGTAACTAACAGCGATAAAAGTGATGGAAAGATTCAGATTTTCACCACCGTTTATCCATTAAAGGATTTTACTGAGAAGATAGGCGGTCAATATGTAGAGGTTGAAACGGTATATCCGCCTGGTACGGATGAGCATTCTTTTGAGCCATCACAGAAAGAGATCATTCAAATGGCTGAGTCAGACCTGTTTTTTTATATCGGCCATAACCTTGAAGGATTCGTTACGAAAGCTGAACCAATCTTGAAACAAGAAGGAGTTAATTTAACACCGTTAGGCCAAAAGATTCATATTGAGCACGAAGAACACTATGAACAAGATGAAGAACACCATGATCACGATACTGATATTGGTCACGCCGATATCAATCCGCATTTATGGCTAGATCCGATGTATTCCCTGGCCATGGCTGGAATCATTAAGGATTCGTTAATCAAGGAAATACCAGATCAAAAAGAATACTTTGAAAAAAATTACAAAGATCTTGAAAAACAATTGCACGAGCTGGATGATAAGTTCAAGGCAGCTGTAAAAAATTCAAAAACAAATAAAATAATCGTCTCACATGGAGCATATGGATATTGGGAGAATCGATATGGGATCGAACAAATCAGCGTGACTGGGCTGTCCGGTTCAAGCGAGCCTTCTCAAAAACAGCTTGAAGAGATCATAGAAACGGCAAAAGAAAATGATCTCCAATATATCATTTTTGAACAAAACACGAGCTCAAAGCTCACAGAAATTATTCAGAATGAGATAGGTGCCAAACCATTACGATTGCATAATTTATCGGTGTTAACTGAAAAAGATATCGAGAACGATGAAGATTATTTCAGCCTCATGAATCAAAATGCTGAAACCCTAAAAACTGCCTTACGGTAAAAAACTATCGATATTTTGTAAAAAAACGAATGTTGCTAACAGCGCATTCGTTTTTTAATGGATTCCATCCCAATAATTCACCGTTCTGTTGCAAGTATGAACAGTCCCTTTTTGATTCACCCTAATATTGTACCGTTACAATACAGCATAAGGAGTGAATGACATGGCACAGGATGTTAAATGCTCAGTTGATAGCTGTCATTTCTGGAAGCATGGCAATCGTTGTTCAGCCGATATGATCAGTGTTGTGAGCTACTCAGAGGAACGGGCGCGTACAAGTAACGAAACCGGGTGCAGAACATATAGACCCGCTGAAAATCTTTAATATTAAATAAGCCTACAGGTAAAATCCTGTAGGCTTTTGTTTTATAGTCTAGGCACGTTCCACTTTCTCTTCAACGTCTGTAGCTCCTGGTCAGCCAGATCGGTAATCTCCTTCACAACAGACACAGGCAATCCTCTTTCCAATAGAATTTCCGCAATTAGGTAAGGTTTTTTCATTATATAAAAACTCAACTCCCTGCCACATTCTTAAACTGCCTAGCATAATTATATAAATAAAATTCCGGCAAAAAAAGCGGCATTGGCCCATTTCCATCCAAAATGGGCTGACAGAGTATTTTTTAAAAGAAAACTCACCAAAGAGCAAACCTCCTGAGCCCAGTTGCACTTTTGCAGATAGAAAAGTATATGCTTTCCTATCTGCAATTAAATTATCGCTTAAATGATTCCCTGAACGTGGTTTTCAATTCAAGCTGTTTTTCATTCACTTCAAACCCGATACCCGGTTTATCCGGCACAAATATATGACCATCCTTCACCTGAACTTCCGGATCAACGATGTCTTCTTCCCAATATCTTGCTGAGGAAGAAAGATCGCCTGGGATTGTGAAACCCTCTAAAGAGGATAATGCAATATTATGGGCTCTTGAAATGCCAAATTCAATCATGCCGCCACACCAGACCGGTACATCATTTTCGAGACATAGATCATGAATACGGACAGCTTCGGTCCAGCCGCCGACGCGTCCCATTTTAATATTGATGATTCTGCAGCTCCCTAAGCGAAGGGCACTATACGCATCATGAAGGGAACAGATACTTTCATCGAGGCAGATAGGCGTTTTTATTGCCCTTTGCAACAAAGAATGGTCGATGATGTCATCATGTCGAAGCGGCTGTTCAATCATTTGAAGCTTAAATGCATCAAGCTTCTTGATATGATCCATATCATTAAGAGTATAAGATGAATTCGCATCAGCCATCAACGTAATTTCAGGGTAATGTCGCCGAATTTCAGCTAATAGACGGACATCATTATCGGGACTGATTTTCATTTTAAAGCGTTGATATCCTTCTGCTTGAAAATCTTCTATCTGGCGTAAGGCTGTTTCTATCGAATCAGTGGCAATTACGACACCCGCCGCAACTTTTTGTTTTGCCCCCCCAAAAAGCTTGCCCAGATAAACTCCTTCTTGCTTAGCATATAAATCCCAGATGGCCTGCTCCATTCCGGATTTTGCCATCGCATTCCTTCTAATGCCATCCCAAATATCGGCTAGTTCAGAAGGATGATTCAAATCCATTGCCAAAAGCTTTGGTACGATAAAATCCTTCAGCATATGGTAACACGTTTGAATCGTTTCCTCCGTATACCACGGGCTTGAAAAAGGGACTGCCTCACCATATCCAACCGTGCCATCACGATCGACAGCTTTAATGATGATAGACTCTCTAACCCGGACTGTTTCCAAGTGGGTTTCAAACGGCGATTTTAGCGGGGCCGAAATGATTTTCAGTGACACAGAGACAATATTCATTCACTGGCCTCCAAGCTTTTTTTAAGCTCCCGCCTTGATAGCTTATTGGAAGCATTTCGCGGCAGCGCGTCGCAAAATATAACCTGATTTGGTACCTTATATGATGCTAAATGTTCCCTACAGTAGGCTATTAGCTCTTTTTCGTTTGTTCTTGCTTCTTCGTGGGTGACGACAAACGCGACCGGAACCTGCCCCCATCTTTCATCAGCCTTCGCCGAAACCCCAGCTTCAAAGACAGCCGGGTGCTGGCTGATAACGGATTCGATTTCAGCCGGATAGACATTTTCCCCGCCTGAAATAATTAAATCTGCTCTGCGGTCCAGCACATAGAGAAACCCGTCATCATCTAAATAACCGATATCACCTGTATAAAGCCAGCCATCTTTTATCGCCTTTTTCGTTTCAGCTTCCCTGTTCAAATAGCTGCTCGTCACATTAGGACCCGAGACCACGATTTCCCCGGGCTCTTCCGTCCCTGCCGGTCTGCCATCGATCTCTATTTTCAATCGGGAAGGAAAAAGTGGCTTTCCAGCAGAGCCGATTTTTATCAGGCTATACTCGGGGACTAAGGTTACAATCTGCGAGGAAGTCTCTGTCATGCCGTACGTTTGATAAACCGGTATCCCCTTATCTTTGCACGCTTCAAGCATAGACTTGGGTGCAGGTCCTCCGCCGAGGAGCATGCAGCGGAAACTTTCGGGATAGGTTTCGTTGCCCAACGCCACAAGCATCCTATTCAACATCGCTGTCACCACTGAAATGATTGTTACCCCTTTTTGTTGAATCATGGCATTCGCTTCATCCTCTTCAAACCTCTCGACAAGGATGACCTTCATTCCATAAATCACGCTTCTCATCAGAATCGATAGACCACTTATGTGAAAAATAGGGACACCGCAAAACCAGCAATCGTCTTCAGAAAGTCCCAAGTTCAGCATCGAACCCATCGCACTCCACCAATGGTTTCCGAATGTCTGGATCACGCCCTTTGGATTGCCCGTCGTTCCTGAGGTATACATGATCGTTGCTGTATCTTGAAGAATAAACTCCTCTTGGATATTTGCTTCATTCAAGGTTGTAATCAATCGGATTTCTTCCATCTTTGCAATAAAGACTCCTGAAGACTGCTTCTTGATTTCAACCAGCTTTTCGTGGAAATGTTTTTCTGATACCAGCCATTTTGAACCGCTATCTGCCAGCTGCCAGCTTAACTCCTTAGGCGTTAGTCTGTTGTTGAGGAACACAATCTTGGTCCCCAGATAGAAAAGAGCATGAATCATAACCACGCTGTCGATATGATTCCGCACCAAAAGAGCGCAGACGTCTCCAGCTTGAAAACCCGTGGCGACAAGTTTTCCAGCAGTCTCCTCGGCCATAGCATCCAGTTCGTTAAATGTATATAATTTGTTTTTGAATTCGACGGCCACTCTGTTTGGTGTCAATTCTGCTCTTTTTTTCAGCCAGTTAGGCAGTTTTTCTTCTGCAAACATCATTTCATTTCTCCTTTATTTCAAAGCCGGTATAAGAAAAGAGCTCAACAGGGACCATAGGTCCCGTTGAGCTTTCAGTTAATCTCCTTGAATCAAGGGAAGCGAGGGAATTGTCCAAAATCTGGCTTGCGCTTCTCTTTAAATGCGTCACGGCCTTCTTTCGCCTCGTCTGTTGTATAGTAAAGAAGCGTCGCGTCTCCCGCTAACTGCTGAAGTCCGGCAAGTCCATCGGTATCAGCGTTCATGGCTGCTTTCAAGAAACGAAGAGCTGTTGGACTTTTCTCAAGCATTTCTTCACACCATTTCACCGTTTCAGCTTCCAACTGCTCTAACGGGACAACTGTATTCACTAAGCCCATATCCAAAGCTTCTTGGGCGTTATATTGACGGCATAGGTACCAGATCTCTCGCGCTTTCTTATGTCCGACGATACGCGCGAGGTATCCTGAACCGTACCCTGCATCAAAGCTTCCTACATTTGGCCCGGTTTGGCCAAACACAGCGTTATCAGCCGCAATCGTTAAATCACATACCACATGAAGCACGTGACCTCCGCCAATCGCATAGCCTGCTACCATGGCGACAACCGGTTTAGGGATAACTCGGATTAAACGCTGTAGATCCAAAACATTCAAGCGCGGGATTTCGTCTTCCCCTACATACCCGCCGTGTCCGCGGACACTTTGGTCTCCGCCGGAACAGAACGCTTTTCCGCCTTCGCCCGTCAAAACAATCACACCTACACTCGAGTCATCCCTTGCTCTTGAGAATGCATCGATTAATTCCATTACCGTCTTTGGACGGAATGCATTATGTACTTCTGGCCGATTAATAGAAATTCTTGCGATTCCATTATAGTTTTGATACAAAATATCTTCATACTCGCGAACTGTTGCCCACTCTATTGCCATTATATCTCCTCCTTATTCTTTAAACAAAAACCTACTAATTATTTTACCAAACTTTTTGATATCTTCCACATGAATTGCATGCCCGCATCCCTTTATTATTTGCCAATCACCATTTTTCATTTGCTTTTGCATTTGACTTGCAATTCGGCAAAATTTATCATCAAGCTCTCCCGTCACAAGCAAAATAGGAAACTTAAGATGTGGCAATCGATCCCACCAGGAAGGCTGGCTGCCGGTTCCCATTGCGATTAGACTGTTTGCCAAGCCTGTCTCAGAGTTTGAAAGCCGTTGTTTTCTCATCTCCCTGAGTTGATCGGAAGGCAGGTTTCGCTGTGTTTCAAATAACGGGATGCTTTCCCAATAATCGATAAATCGATTCAGGCCAACGTGTAAAATTCGTTCTGCGAGCTCTTTATCCTGTCTCCTCCTCATTCTTCTTTCCTCGACTGTTAAAAGTCCGGGAGAAGCACTTTCGAGGATAAGCTTATTGATATATTGCGGAAACATACAAGCAAAAGTTAATGCAAGCCTGCCACCCATCGAGTAGCCAAGCATATCGACTTTTTCCAGTTCCAAGGCTTTAATAATATATTGCAAATCCTTTGCGACTCTTTCTATTTTATAACGATTGCAGTCATCTGGCGAATCTGTGTCTCCATGTCCTATTATATCGACCATGATAAGCTTGTGCTTGGAACCTAATAAAGGAACAAGGGAATTCCATGTTTCACGACTTCCGGTAAAACCATGCAAAAGAAGCAATGGCTCCCCTTCACCACTTATGTCCACATGATATCTTACACCATCACTGACAATTTTCATTCTAATTCCTCACGTAACGCCTCTTTTATTTCCTGGGAAACATGACTCCACAAGTTTCGATGTTTTAAGACATTCGATTCTCTGTTTGTCGGTACTTCAATAACCTTTAGTCCGGGAATATTAAAGGATTTTGTAAATGTTTCTGAGAATTCATCCCAATTACCAACGTTGGTGTACTTTCCTTCATAAAGAGCAACGGCATGTGCAAAGTTCAAACCATGTGGAGTGCCAAATAACATCTCAAAATAATCCTTTTCTGATGCTTGAGGTAAAAAGGAAAAAATACCGCCGCCATCGTTATTAATCAGTACGATTGTAATGTTGGTCTGCTGCAGCTTAGCAGCCATCAGTCCGTTCATATCGTGAAAGAAACTCAAATCCCCAATAACTAACACGGTGTTTTCCATTATCGTACTAACGCCAAGAGCTGTAGAAATGATCCCATCAATGCCATTGGCGCCCCGATTGGCAAATATCCTGATTTCTTTGTCATTGGAAAAAAAGAATGTATCCAAATCCCTGATCGGCATGCTATTCCCAACAAATAGGCTTGAGTTTTCCGGCATCAAGTCTTGAAGCAGTAAAAACAATTTACCTTCATCTAATGCTTGTTCATCACGAATTGATGAAAGAGCATATTTAGCTGTGTTATTCACTTTGAGCCATTTTTCCCGCCACGTATCGTCTTCATTCTTTTCAAGTCGTTCTAAGACACTGCTGCAAAATAAGAGTTCATTGCTGTAAATCATTTCCGTGACCAGACCAGCAGGCTCTCTCCATCCGGACCCGCCATCCACTACCAGATGTTTTGCATGTCTGTGTTTTTTTAAATAAAGCAAAAGGGCTTTTGAAACAGGCATAGCGCCGAAACGAAGTACCAAATCCGGCTTAAGGACCCCCACTGCGTTGTCGTCACGGAGAAATGTATCATAGCAGTCGATTATATGCTCCGAGTTACGGATTCCGCTCCTTATTTGGGATAAAGGGTCGGCTAAAATTGGAAAAGAAAGCTTTTCCGCTAATGACATAACGGCTGCTTTTATCTCTTCATTTTTCAATTCGCCGCAGACAATGATTCCCTGCTTGGATTCTAATAGGGCGTTTGCAATCGCTTGCAATTGTGTAGGGGATAGCGTCAGTTCCCCCCTTTCTACAGTTACTGCGGTTGCTTTTCTTTCCCTGACTATTCGGTAATTCTTCACATCATCCATGAGCGGGACAAGTGGCTCACGGAGCGGAAAGTTCAAATGCACCGGTCCTGCCGGTTCTTTTGCAGCTGTTGCTACCGCCCGCGCTCCAATTGTTCTCGCATATCTGATCATTTCCTCTGAATGCTCCGGAATCGCCATTTCCACAAACCATTTAACGTGCTTTCCATACATTTGAACCTGATCGATTGCCTGTGGCGCGCTGACATCCCGAAGCTCATGCGGACGGTCAGCTGTCAGCACGACAAGAGGAACCCTCGAATAGTAGGCTTCAATTATTGCTGGATAGTAATTGGCGGTGGCCGTCCCTGATGTACAAACGATTGCAACCGGTTCGTGAAGCGCCTTTGCCAGCCCGAGAGCAAAAAAAGCGGCTGAGCGCTCATCAATATTCAAATGCACTGTAATATCAGGATGTTCAGCAAGCACCAGTGCCAAAGGAGTTGACCTTGAACCTGGACTGACGACAACATGTTTGACATCCGTCTGAGCAAGCTCATCAACAAAGGATGCGATATATGCGGTTATTGCTTGTCTGTCATTCATCCAAATTTCCTCCTAAGGCACTTAACATGGGCTTAAACTTAATAGCTGTTTCGATATATTCACTTTCCGGTGTCGAATCTTCGACAATGCCACAACCGGCAAACAAAGAAGCTTCCTTCCCCTGCAATAAGGCCGAACGGATTGCCACCGCAAATTCACCGTTTCCATACGAATCTGTCCAACCAATGGGGCCCGCATAAAAGCCCCGTTCAAGGAGCTCCACCTCCCGAATCCGTTTAACCGCTTTTTCTTTAGGCAAACCGCCCAGAGCAGGAGTCGGATGCAGCTTCTCAAGCATTTCAAAAATCGATACAAATTCATCGCACATCCCTTTTACGGGCGTATATAAATGCTGGATATGCCGGTTTTTCATTAACACAGGACTTTCCGGAATCTGCACCGTGCCGCACACCGATTTCATCGCTTCGCCAATCATGGAAACGACGTATTGATGTTCGACGAGATTTTTTTGGTCATGCAGCAATTCATGTCCAAGCCTTTCATCCTCTTGCTCATCTTTCCCGCGGGCAATTGAACCAGCCAGGCATGTGGAAATCATTTCATTGCCAGTCTTTTTAATTAATCTTTCAGGCGAGGCACCAATAAAACAATCACTGCCGACCTCCAGACTAAAAATAAAACTTGCTTGCTGCTCGGCAGCCAATTTTTGTAAAACTTGTTCTGAATAGATTGGATTTTTAAAAACGAGTCTCATTTCTCTCGCCAGCACTAATTTATCCAAATCAGAATGTTTAATTTCTTCTATCGCCCCTGCAACGGTATCCTTCCATTGCTCAGGAGCTATTTCTTTTTTCGAAATAATTTCTTGAGGTCTATCTTCCATTTCAACAGAACTGTTTATGATTGAATCCCTTTCATTTATCTTCTTTATGAAGAGCTCTAGATGGTCTTCCGGCGAACAAATAAGGTTGGTTGTTAAGTATGCTTGTCCCTTTACAATCGATAGCATAAATGTAGGGATATAGAATAAATTATCTCCAAATTGATCCCACAATAGGGAATCACTTTTATTGTGATCAAAAGAAAAGCCTCCAAACAATAACGGCCCTGTAGCATCTTTACGTGTGAAGCCTGTCTTTACGGCATCTTCCATGATAGCCTTCCAGCTGTTTTCCACACCCCTAAATCGCGTGCTGCCAGCTGTCGCCTGGAGTTTCTCTACTTTACCTAAACCCGCTAGGATTATTTCTTTATTAGGATCCTGCCAAAAAAAGCGTTCACCCAAGTATTGTTCTCTTCCTGCTCGATAAAATGAAAAGGGGTTGATATGATCAACTTCTACAACTTCACTGAACAGGACGTTATGCTGTTTTCTTTTCGCTTCATCCAGTGCTGTTTTCAGCCCTTCAATCAACGCAGTTTCATGTGAGATTGCCAAAACAAATCCCCCTATTCTTTCCCTTTAAAAAGCTTTACAAACCTATTTAAAGATACACCTCGATTTGACCTCATGTCAATTATTCCAGGACTTTTGAATAATTTTCGTCCAACTTACTTCCTTATTATATAATGAATCGCAAAAACCTGACAGGATTCCGTACATTGCCATTTTTTATAGTAAAAAAGACATTGACACTACCCTCTCATTTTTCTACACTTAATTTGTAACGATTTGTTCATATTTAGTTTCTCGATATAATTTCAGAATATCAATATATACTTTTAAGGAGAGAAATCATGCAAACTCGAATTCACACAGATTCAGCTCCACTCCTTCCAGATAATAAACCCAATTGGAGGGTTTTATGGCAGCTGACTCGTCCACATACATTAACTGCAGGATTTGTGCCGGTATTGATTGGTACTGCACTCGCTATCCAGTTATATGATATCAATGTCTTGCTTTTTGTCGCCATGCTGCTTGCCTGCCTACTTATCCAGGCTGCGACCAACATGTTTAATGAGTATTATGACTTCGTACGGGGTCTGGATACTGAAGAATCCATTGGCATTGGCGGAGCCATCGTGAGAGATGGCATGGCTCCAAAAACCGTCTTGAAACTCGCGCTCTCTTTGTACGGCATTGCTACAATGCTTGGGGTTTATATATGTATGGAATCCTCCTGGTGGCTCGCTCTCATCGGCTTGATTTGTATGGCGATAGGATATTTATACACCGGCGGGCCATTGCCGATTTCATCTACGCCCTTTGGAGAGCTATTCGCCGGATTTTTCATGGGCTTCCTTATCATACAACTGGCTTTTTTCATCCAAACCGAAAATGTTACCACATTATCTATATTGGTTGCCATCCCCATCGGCATATTAGTGGGTTTAATAAATCTGTCAAATAATATTCGCGATCTGGAAGGCGACAAAGAAAACGGTAGAAAGACGCTGGCAATTTTAATTGGCCGCAAAAAAGCTGTGTCCCTTCTCGGCTGGATGCTCGCGCTTACTTATATATGGATTATATGCCTTGTCGCATTCGAAACTGTATCGCCCTGGGTTTTGTTAGTACTGTTCAGTGTCCCAAAAGCCTTCCAAGCAACAAAAGGTTTTATTGGAAAGACTGTCCCAATCCAGATGATGCCTGCCATGAAAGCAACAGCTCAAACGAATACATTCTTTGGTTTCCTCTTATCCATCGGCTTGTTTATAAGCTACTTCTTATAATTTTTTTACTACCCTTCCTTATCGGCAAGGGTCTTTTTTTTGCATTCTTTAAGCACTGTTAAATTGTGGTTTGTTTTTCTCTTTAAAGATTCGGGTATTGAATATATAAGCAACTCAAATATATTCAAACGATAAGGAGTGCAAACCATGGCTACTAGGGAACAAATTACTACTCTAAAAGAAGAGCTGTTAAATCATAAAGAAGAACTACAAGATAGGGTGACACACGATCGAGAGGATTGGCTGGGAGACAGTCAGAGTGATGCTGTCGGGGAATTATCTGCATACGATAACCATCCGGCAGATATGGGAACGGAATTATTCGAACGCGAAAGAAACATGGCCATTGATAATCACGCAGAGTCAGAGATTGAGAAAATCGATTCTGCCTTACAGGCAATCGAGGAAGGCTCTTACGGTACTTGTAAAATATGTGGAAAGGAAATCCCTTATGAGCGGTTAGAAGCTGTGCCAGCCACCTTATATTGCGTAGATCATACCCCCGATCAGAATGCGGTCCATGACCGTCCCGTGGAAGAAGAAGTGTTAGAACCTTCTCATGGAGATCACTTCGAAAACCGTCGGAAAGGTAACGACATTAACGATAAAGAAGATAGCTTTGGGGAAGTCGCCCGCTTTGGGACGTCTGAGACTCCTTCTGATTATACCGGAGACCATGAATCTTATGATACCTTATATAAGACAGTGAGTGAAAATGATAGGTTTACCGAGGAATACGAAAGCTTCCTGGGGAACGACATGGACGGAAAAAACAGAAAAGCCTATCCCTCGAAAAAACAAGAGGAATATGAAGATTTGCTGGATGAAGAAAATATCGAATCACCATTGGGCGATGTCCCTTACAAGCGCTCAGATGGGTATGTGGATAACGATAAAAAATAGTCGGCCATTCCCGCATAAATACAAAAAAGCAGCATACACTTGGTATGCTGCTTTTTTGTATGACCCCTACGGGATTCGAACCCGTGTTACCGCCGTGAAAGGGCGGTGTCTTAACCGCTTGACCAAGGGGCCGGATGGCAGAGAAGAAGGGATTCGAACCCTCGCACCGCTTACGCGATCTACACCCTTAGCAGGGGCGCCCCTTGAGCCACTTGGGTACTTCTCTATATGGCTCCGCAGGTAGGACTCGAACCTACGACCGTTCGGTTAACAGCCGAATGCTCTACCACTGAGCTACTGCGGAATGGTGGGCCTAAATGGACTCGAACCATCGACCTCACGCTTATCAGGCGTGCGCTCTAACCAGCTGAGCTATAGGCCCATTCGGAAAAATGGAGCGGGTGATGGGAATCGAACCCACGATATCAGCTTGGAAGGCTGAAGTTTTACCATTAAACTACACCCGCATAATGAAAGGGGCGACTGATGGGAATCGAACCCACGAATGTCGGAACCACAATCCGATGCGTTAACCACTTCGCCACAACCGCCACAAATAGAAATCTTGAAAAGGTGGCTCAGGACGGAATCGAACCGCCGACACAAGGATTTTCAGTCCTTTGCTCTACCGACTGAGCTACTGAGCCATACATAATATTATTTAGCCAAATTCAAATGGCCTTGTCTTTTATCCGTACTCAGAAAGTCGATACAAGAAGCAACTCGTAGCTACTGAGCCAAAATACTTTTTAAAATAAAAATGGCGGTCCGGACGGGACTCGAACCCGCGACCTCCTGCGTGACAGGCAGGCATTCTAACCAACTGAACTACCGGACCATTATGATTGCGGGGACAGGATTTGAACCTGCGACCTTCGGGTTATGAGCCCGACGAGCTACCAGACTGCTCCACCCCGCGACGGTAAAAATGATACAGATTTGTATATAGACCAAGCATTAAAAATTATGGAGGAGGTAGAGGGATTCGAACCCCCGCGGGCTTTGACACCCCTGTCGGTTTTCAAGACCGATCCCTTCAGCCGGACTTGGGTATACCTCCATATTCAACAAAAATGGTGGACCTTGTAGGACTCGAACCTACGACCGGACGGTTATGAGCCGTCTGCTCTAACCAGCTGAGCTAAAGGTCCCATATATTTTATAAATGGTAGCGGCGGAGGGGATCGAACCCCCGACCTCACGGGTATGAACCGTACGCTCTAGCCAGCTGAGCTACACCGCCAAAATAAAATATATCGTTATAAAATTGGTGGAGCCTAGCGGGATCGAACCGCTGACCTCCTGCGTGCAAGGCAGGCGCTCTCCCAGCTGAGCTAAGGCCCCAATATGGACATGGTCGGGAAGACAGGATTCGAACCTGCGACCCCTTGGTCCCAAACCAAGTGCTCTACCAAGCTGAGCTACTTCCCGTAATATATGGTGCGCCCGGCGGGAGTCGAACCTACAACCTTCTGATTCG
>NZ_CAKKNA010000011.1 GCF_918741275.1 Bacillus sp. CECT 9360 | reverse complement strand
CAGGCTAATGAACTGAATCGAGAATTTAATCAGGAAAATGAGTTGAATGCGATTGTAAGCGACTTAACATATGTAAGGGTCAATCAAAAATGGCAATACATATGTGTGTTTGTTGATCTCTTTAACAAGGAAATCATTGGTTACAGCGCTGGCCCGAATAAAGACGCTTCACTGGTTTACCGTGCATTTTCATCTATTAAGGTGGATTTACGCAAAATTTAGCTCTTCCATACGGATCGAGGGGGAGAGTTTAAAAATAAGCTGATTGACGATGCACTAGAGACGTTTACTATCCAACGTTCTCTTAGCATGAAGGGTTGTCCCTATGACAATGCCGTAGCTGAAGCAACATTCAAAATCCTCAAAACAGAGTTTGTGAAGGGCCGGAATTTCGATACATTGGAAGATCTAACAAGAGAATTGCACGACTATGTTCATTGGTTTAATCACATTCGTATTCATGGGACACTGGGTTATTTAAGCCCGATTGAGTATAAACTTGAACACCTTAAAAAAGTTGTCTAGTTTAGTGTTGACAATCCAGGTTTCCAAATTTAGTCCTTGTCTACTTTATCTTATTCTTATATAAAACTCTTTCCTTCTAAATCCCCAAAGTGTTAGACTATTATCTATATTTATAAAAGTTAGAAAAGGGGATTAATCATGTTAACGCAAACCTTTGTAGACACCTTATATGACTCCTACAAAAATTCAAAAGCATTGAAAAAAGAGGTTTTTCCCTCAGATATCAGTTTGGATGAAGCTTATCAGGTTCAGCATGCCTTTACCGAGGCGAAAAGAGAAAATAATGAATGTTTAAAGGGATATAAAATAAGCATGACAAGTCCAGAAACTCAGGCATTATTCGAAGCGAATGAGCCATTATACGGTCAAATGACAGATAAGCAAATAACAGGTGAAATTTCTTTAAGCAAGCAAATGTTAAGTCCGCTGATCGAACTGGAGCTAGTCTTTATTGTGAAAGAACAACTGACGGCTGCTTCTACCGAAGAGGAAATCATCAGCAACACACAAATCGCACCAGGAATAGAGGTTCCCGATTCCCGTTTTGAAGACTGGTTTCCGACAATGCCAAAAGAACAGGTTTGCGCAGATGGAGCAGTGGGTGGAAAAGTAACCATTGGGCAAACAAAAGACTACACATATGCGGACATCGACGATATTAACGGAAAGCTGCTCTTTAACGGAGAAGTCATTGATGTAGGGACATCCGCTGCCGTCATGGGGCACCCTGTCAAAGCCGTTCAGTGGCTGCTTAAAAAACTGGGAGAACATGATTTAACGCTCGAGCCAGGTATGTTTGTATCATCCGGCACATTTATATTGCCAAAAACGCTGGAAGCCGGGACGTATACCGGTGAATTCGAAGGCATTGGATTAGTACAATTAACGGTAACTGATTAAGAAACGTAAGAAGGCAACTCCCATGAGGGTAGTTGCCTTCTTTTTATAAGTTTCGAGACTGGCTGCATATGGGCAGAGTTAATGTGACCGCACATGAGGTGCTGACGACACCATCCCAAACTTAATCACTGCATCGCGATTAGTCATTTAAAACAAGCGTGGCAACAGCTTCAACATGCGTCATAACTTCTGCTTTATACTGTATAGCAATACGTTTCCGTAAATAGCGGATTGCCGCTTGAGTTTACCCCGGGGTAGAGTTTTGCGAGATTGTATGTTCTTAATCAAAAAGACTCACTCATAGAGCATAACATCCCCTCATGAATAACTTTGTTGCGACTGGGATGATGGTTGTCTTATCTTTTCTAAAAACAAGCATAAAAGAATGATATCCATTTATTTTTCGCCATTGTTACTTACCTATTTAATCACATTTATCTCATTTTGATAGAAACTGGCTTGAGTTGAAAAAGACCAGAAGTCTCACTATATTCTTCAACCGTAGCAATGATATGAATATTAAGACCTACTCCAAAAGTATCAGGAACATTATCTCCTGTTAGATGCAAATCGTTATAATTAACATCTCTAAATTGGAAATTAGGTCCCGAGAAAGTAGTTTTACTATAGTCTCCAGCATAAATTAAATAATCAAATCTTGTTTTATAATTTCCGTGGTTACTCACATAAGCTGTATTCCCATCAAACTCAATGGTTCTTCCAGCATACTTCTGAGCAAATTCTTTAATAAGAGGATCAGACTCGTCTTTTG
Organism: Bacillus sp. CECT 9360; assembly: GCF_918741275.1. Classification (GTDB taxonomy): domain Bacteria; phylum Bacillota; class Bacilli; order Bacillales; family DSM-1321; genus Peribacillus. The sequence goes on along the minus strand of NZ_CAKKNA010000011.1, from coordinate 178,110 downwards.
TGCTAAGTATTTCTGCCAATTCTTTGCAATTATCCACTGTTAGGATTTCTACTTTCGGTTTTTCTTCTTTCGGTTTTTCTACTTTCGATTTTTCTTCTTTCGGTTTTTTTACTTTCGGTTTTTCTGCATTTGAATTATCCTTTGCCTCAGATTCTGCTGCACTCTCAGTATCTTCTTTTTTGAATGTATGATACTTAATAATGACTTCTGTATCTGCAGATATCCATTCATCTGGAGAATAATTGACATCGCCGCCAACAGATACTTCTTTAACCTCTCCATCTTTTGTTATCCAACCTGTAATTAAATCTTCAAGCTTTTCTGTTTTGATGTTCTTGAATCCTTTTGATTTAAAGTCATCAACTACCTTATGATAATCTCTACCTTTTTGAACACTTGAACCTGACGGTGTTTTTGCTTCACCTTCATGTTTGTTCGAATTGCCGCCACATCCCACTAATGTCATAACCATTATACATACCAAAAGAACACTAACCATTTTGTTCATTTTTGATTATCCCCCAACAGATTTATCGCTCAGTCAAGATAATATAAATTAACCTTTATTTAGATTTTTATAGAGATACTCAACATCATCATTATAATTATATACTTTCATCCTTTTTCCCACGTGAATATGGTTCTTTTTCTTTCCAAATCGGACCTTCTCTTGTATTGTAATGCTGCCCATGCCCCTTTACAATATGTTCACTCGGAGAAGTGTGGGTTGGATTATTTGGATTAGCTCTTTCATCTGTACTGTTTTTTATTTCAATCGAATCATTTTTTCGTCCTTGGTTTCGGTTGATGCCTTTTGTTCATTGGATGAACAAGCAGCAAGTACAGCAATAGCTAATATCAACATGATAAAGCCAAATTTACGCATAAAAAATCCCCCTATTATATAAACACCAAACTGTTATACTATTTTTTCAGTTGATTTTATAATCAATTTTCCCTATAAATATTCTCCAATTTCTGGTTTATCTCTCTCAATTCTCATTATTCCTTATAATAAACTGAATTAGTTTAAAAGCTTATACATCAAAAGCTATCGTTCTTTAAACAAACTGCCTCGCTACTTTAGGTACAAACCACAATAATCATTAAATATAAACATGCCATGTTTCTTTATAGATGTTGTGCCCCAATCCATTCCGAGTCCTTGCATAATCACTTCCTAGTCCCAAAAAATAGAGACCTGATTGATCTCCGCAGTTCATATATAAACCATTTTGGCAACCGCTTCCCATTGCATCCTGGAAACATATCCACCGGCTCCACTTCAATCTTTAATCCCCCCAAAAAAAACTGGACAGGCAAGCTGCCGTCCAGTTTTACAAAAAGTTTTTATTAACGATGTTCAAACGTTTTACACGCCGTTTCTTCAACACTGTCAGCTTCTCTGCTTCCATTCGGACCTATGACATAGATAGCGTCCGCTACACACCTATCACCTTTTGCCCAGTATTTACAATCTTCTACATTGCATAATACATCTGTAGCCATCGAGTGACACCTCCTTTTAAAAGGTTTGTTATTACATACCCTTTTAAGAGGCGGGGTAATCAGGAAATACTTCCTTGAACTATAATTCAATCAATAAAGATTTTTAAATAGGCATTATCCAAGAGAATAATGTCTTAAAATCATGATTTCATAATAAATTTGTCAGTTAGTGAATCGGACACGATAGAGTACAGGCATTAAAAGTTGACTACCTTTTTTTCCTGATGTTTTTGTGTAACCACGACTTGTCCATGCACTTGAGGCTTATAGGCGATAAAGTATGCAAGACCGACAAAAACTGAACCGCCAACCGCATTCCCCAGAAATACGGCAACAAAGTTTGGCAGGTATTCGATCCAGGTAACTTCCCCTGCAAAAATGGCGGCCGGTATGATAAACATATTCGCCACAACGTGCTGAAAACCAATGACTACGAAAGCCATGATCGGAAACCATACGCCCAAGATTTTCCCTGTAGCATCCTGGCTTCCGGTCGCTATCCATATAGCCAAGGCAACAAGCCAGTTACATCCAATGGCGGAAATGAAGGCTTGAATAAACGTATCGTTAAGTTTTGCTTGTGCGACGGCAACAGTTTTATCTAAATACGGCCCGGTTTCAGTCAACCCGACAACATGGCCGAAAAAGTAAGCAACAAAGATGGCACCAAGAAAATTGCTGATCAAGACAATCGTCCAGTTCCTGAGAATCCCGGTGAACGTAATTTTTTTGGCAAACCATGCCATTGGCAAAGTCGTCATATTCCCTGTCAACAACTCGCCGCCCGCCAGCAAGACCAATACAATTCCAAGTGGAAAGACCGCAGCGCCTATAAAGGTATTAAAGGAACCCCATTCCACTGGCATACTCCCGGTTAACCGTATATATAGAAGAAATCCCATTGAAATAAAAGCGCCCGCCAAAAAACCAAGAATAAGCATGGACGATATAGACATTTTTGCTTTTCTAAAACCTATTTCGATCGACAATTCTGCAATTCTCTGTGGTGTGTGATAAGACATATTGCCCCCCTGAATATATAAAGAAATAAAAAACCAGCACAGGATAGGCCTTGCTTAAAAGGTTGTCTGTGCTGGTTAATACCGCTACATTCACATATATATAATTCTATTAATTGATAGCCTTGGAACACTTGCGCATTCCAGACTCTTCTGAATGTTAAAAGAAAATATGAACAAAGTCATATTTTAATATGGGTTGCCCATTTTGTAAAGGTCTTATTTCGCAATAATCGACCTTCAATTCTTAGTAGGTTACCCGCATAGTTTCTTATTGCCTGCTCGGTCAATATCAACTGTTTTCGAAGATGATAAGGAGAAAGAAGCCAACTCGAAATATGGTCAAAATGATGTATGCCAATTGTATGGCCTTCCTGGTGCATCCGTTTTATTATTTCTGGATTCTGCATTACTTTTCTGCCAACCACAAAAAAAGAAGCCTTAACTCCATACCTTTTTAAAAGATCAAGCAGTTCTATCGTGTATTTGGGATTGGGGCCATCATCGAAAGTTAATGCTATTCCATTAATGTCCTTATTCTTTTTTGTTATTCCAACGCCACCTATACGAATAAGCACCGTGGGGATAACGGAATAAAAAAGAAAAACCAATAAAAAAGAGCAAATTAAATAAACAATAATATTATCTATCATGAATAAATCATTCCAATGCCATAATCTATTATATGAATATTTTCACTAGTGTTGCATAAATAATGATTGAATTTTCAGTCAATACGTCTTTTCTGTTTAGAGCCAAAAAAGTAAATACCCAATCAAAGGTGGCTCCATCCATTTGGATTATATTTACAATTAGACCTGAGCGGCGACGACAACTTGTTCGTTACGGAATGGCTTTTCCTTCAATTTTCCGAAGCCAGATATTCGCTGGTTTCCACAAAGCAGCTCTTAAATAACGGCTAATTTGTAAGGTTTTTCGCTTGCTTTTTGTCTCCATTTGAATGAGAACATGGAGGCAAAAAACAATGAGTGCGATAAACACTTGATTGTGAATCGCCCATTCGCTTTGACCGTAGAACTTTTTGATGCTGAGATGTTGTTTAATCCATTTGAAAAATAACTCAATGGCCCAGCGTGATTTATACATCTCTGAAATTTCTTCGGCACTTAAATCAAAACGATTCGTAATTAACCGTAGTTCATTTCCTTTTGAATCCATAACTTTTAGAATGCGAAAGTAATTTTCAGCACGTTTTTGAATCGTACCAATCAACACCATTTGGTCTGACAAAACAGCCGCATCCTCGGGTAGTTTAAAATCGTAAACTTCCCGTATGACTGCGTTTTTACGTAGCCTGGAAAGAAAAAAGTAGCCATCATCCGTCATGCGATCAAAGCGCTCGTAGTCTAAATAGCCACGGTCAAACACATACATGCATTCCTTGTCATCTACCATGATTTCAAGCTGACCACGATCATGTTCGCTTGCAGTTGTCATAACGGCCTTTTCAGGATAGGATATACCCTTTTCCATAAACACAAGGCGCAAATGTAACTTCACACCGGCTTTTGTTTTACGGAACTTTGCCCATTTATGATTGGTCAAATTAAGTGGTAATGTACTTGAATCGATGATTTTTAACGGCATTACAAGTTTTGTATCGTGCGTTTTGGTATGAATTTGTGCGACTAGATCAAGGAAAAGCCTTTGAAATAGATCTGGATTCATGCCATTTAAACGGCGTGAGAGCTGCGAAATACTGATAGAATCCAGGTCAATGCCTTTTTGCAGTTGGTCATCGAAAAGACAATCGCCCAGCGCATGGAGACTTTCGATTTCTTCCAATTGCGCAAAAAGTAATAATTTTAGGAATGACTCTGTCGTTAATTTCTTCGTATAGTAATCTAATTTCATCATTTTCACCTGTTCTTCAAATAATTGAAGATCATTCAAGCTTTTCTTCTTGTTTTTCAATCCTTATCTAACACAAAAAAGACCGAAGGACTACCAGGCATCTATCCTGATTTTCCTTCGATCTTGACACAACTTTTTTATTTAAGGACACACTTTTTCCCTTTTCGTTCCTGCTATGTGCAGTAAAAAAATCTCTCTTTCATTTTCCGTTCAATTTCCCGCTATTCCTTCGTTACCCCGATTTATTTTCACAGGTCGTTGCAGATGGTACAGAGTTTTTTTAACAGGTAGTGTTTATTTTACGTGGTCACAGATTTAAGATAATCTTCGCCACACACTCCACATGCGAAGTCTGCGAAAACAAATCACATTTTTGATGTTTTTGTTACCGTCGCTTAACCCGACCCGTGATAATCGGCTTATATAGTCTTATTTTGTGCTTTTTCTGGGTTTTGTGCCAGTTTCGTCTCTTGTATTTGGTTCCTTCCATCTTGCAAGAAAAATATGTCCTTCTTAAGTAAAAGAAAGCTGGGGCTATGTCCCGTATAAATAAATACAGAATCTCGTGACCTCGCTCTTATGATCTCAAACATGATTTAAATAGCATTTACCTTCTTGTTAATCATCATAAAAAATAATACTTAAGTCTACTGCTTTCATATCATCGATAGAAAAGTAGTATTTTTTCCCTTTATATTCATGTTCCACAATTGTAAGTGGAACGAGGCCTTTGGAAAAAAGTTTATCCGTAATAGCTGTTACTTCTCCGTGAGTTAACGTTGGATCGAATGAAGCGATAGTAGTGGCCATAACACTTTCAACCTGTTGTGCCCAGTCTGATTCATAGTTATCTTCAGCAAAGACAAAGGCCCTTTTCACAGCATCTTTAGGACCTTCCACACGATTCAAGGTTACAGCTACATCATCATATACATCTGTTGCTGAGTCGTATAAATCATCACCACTAATATAATCGTCAAACTTTACTGATCCAAATTCCTGAGATACTGTATTATAGCGGTCCATAAACTCATCAGATGAAACGGTGTTTTTGGGTATACAATATTTTTCTATACCCCCATCATCTTCACCATAATCCACTTGATAAGCTTCCCCTGCACAGTCTGGATCTTCGATTGTAACCGGAACAATTGGCCTGTTTACAGTGTTATCTTCTATTGTTACCTTTTCTTCTGGCTGTTCTTCGTCTGGTTGTGCTTTATCATTAGAAAACAGAGCATTGCATCCATTTATGACCATAATAATAATGATTATTGCCAAAGCTGCTTTAAGATTTCCCATTATGTATGTTCCCCTCTCAGATGTGTTAGCAAGTATTATATCGGCTTAAATTGAAAGGTTTGCACACAGAAAAACGGAGAGCCTAAGCTCCCCGCTTATATATTTTCCGGTCATTTGATTCTTACTGTAACCTGATTGAGTAAGCTGTGCAGATGTCCGGCTTTTCTAGCGATACATAATTTAAGTAGTTGTAGAAAACAATAATCACTTCGTTACACAGATTTTTCAAATCAATTAGAACTCAACAGTCCCCTAGAATCAGATTTGTTACATGGGTTTTGAACAAATCCTGTATTACGTCTGAAACCCATGAATACGAAAGGTTTAATCTATAATGTTTCATTTAAAACTATTTCTGCAACCGCTTCGCAGTGTGTTTTGATAGAATGGTGATACTGAAACGCGTATATATTGATTTTGCGTAAAGGTGTACCCCCTACTGAAAGGGGCGTTAAAAATTTTCCTCAACAATTAAATATTATCTATATATTCGATAACGCAGCTAACTTATATATTGTTGAGCTTTTAGATAGTTAATAACATCTTCTTGTGTATCAAAATCATTTTCGATTCCATTTCCTTCCACTAAATAACACCATTTATTATCAACCAAATTATATGTTATCTCTATATTTGCATCATTGTTTATTAATTCAATATATTTGTAGTAATCTACTCCCCTTGTTTCAACATACGGTGGAAGAATATTATCCTTTGTTAATTCTTGATATAATGCAAATGTGTAGTATTCTTTACAATATCCTCCTGTTGTTGAAGAGTTTAACAACAAAATATTATTTTCATTTTCTTTTCTTATAAACCTTTTTTGACCGCATGCTTGAAGTATTTTCGGATACCTAATAAAATACTTTCTCCAATCTGATACTGTAGATATTTCTATTATCTGTAGCAAAGATTTTTCTATGTTATTTATATCAATTTCATCAAAAAGCTCTTTTACAAATCTTCTCTTATCCTTATCCCTTAGTAACCTTTTCCAACTAACATCTCTATCACTATCTACAACAAAACTGAGGTTTCTACTTTTACGAAGTAAATAATCCCCTTTACATAGAAGTGCTCTCCGCCATAAATCGTTGTTTACTGAAAGTCCATCATTAGAAAAAATAATCTTTGCTTTATTATAGTAATAATAAAATTTATTATAGAAATTCTCATCAATTTCGGATGACCAATCCAAATCTTTATTTTGATTGTATGCACTTTGTATACCTGCAAAGTTAAGTAAGAAACTTATTTGCCCTTTAAAATATCCATGGTTTTCAGCTTCTGTTATAATGTTTCTCCATCTATCATTTTTCAATATCAATATTGCTTTAATTCGTTCTTCCTCAACTTGTTCTCCTAAAAACCTACTGACAGTGTTGTCAGGGTCAACAAAATAGCCTAAGATACCTCTACTATAAGTGACTAGTTTTTTAATTGATTGAATTGATCTTGAAAACTCCCCAGAATTATTATCAATGGTATTTGCGGATAAATTTCTAACAACTCTAACCCATTCTGTAAATTCATCATTAATAATATCTTGATGATTATGAACAAAATATTGAGTTATTGAATACAACATTACACGATCATGATATGTTAATTTTTCCATACTATAATTATTAATTACTCTTTCAAATAAAGCATCTTCATCAAAAGTAGATTTATTTTGTATGTACTGCTTAATACCACTACCTTTGTTTTCCAGGGTATTAAGCATGGTGATTATTTCCAAAATTATTCTATCATCAAAACAACCCCATTCTAGATACTTAGAAAATGATATATCTTTTTTCACGTCTATTAAATCGTCTAATCTATCTTCTAAATCTATAATTTCATTTTTCAATGCATAATTATTTATTATGAGTGCTCTAATAAAATCCATTATTTTTTTGTCATAAGTATTGGTTACGGAATCTCTGTAATACCAGAATAAATCAGCCCATTTGCCATCCATGTTAAAAGAAAATTCATTAGTAATACCTTTTGGAATTGTTCCTTCATCTTCTTTTAATTGTAGTAGTTGTTGAAGTTTAGCTTTGAAATTCTCGAATTTAGTAAGCGATTTCCCTCTTGCATTCATTTTTATATATAAACTATCCTCTAATCCAAAGTTTTCTAGCTCTATAAATTGAAAAGAAATTGGCGCATTATTCCCCAGGAGCAGTTTCCCAAATAAATCATTACTGACTTTAAATTTTTCATGAATTGCATCTAACATTACAAGCATTGCTTTAATTGTAGGGTCTTTTTCCCAAGACATGAAAAACCAATATGCATTCTTAATTTTGTTACTTATATTCTTTTCGTTATTGAAATCCATATCCTTAAAAACACTATCATCTCTCACAAGTGCATTACAGAATTCTCTTGAACTTGACCTTGTTTCATATGTAAAATTTATTAAGTTATTTCGTGCTTTATCGATATGCCTTTCTTTTACAGCTAGGTACCAATGCAGTAGAAAAAGAGTAGTTAAACGTTGCTGCCCATCTAAAGGGATGAATTTTTTTTCTTTTTTAATTTCTTTTAAACTACCATAAACAAAATCTAAATCTAAATTTTCATCATTAACCAATACCACATAGAGTTTATCTAGAAAAGTATTACGAATTTCTTCTTCACTTTCTCTACCCTGAGCATAATCCCTTTGAATAATAGGTATTTCAACTATATAATTTTCAATTAACTGCCAGAATGTATATCTACTACTTTCCTCACTCATTGTTTAACCCCCTAAACGGTAAGAAATCTTTCAAAGTTTCAGTAATATTATTAAAATACCTCTTTCTATCATTATTACCCCAGAAGGTCATTTGTCTAATATCTTCACTATAATACTTCAGAAAAACATTTTTAGTGCATATAGGGATAAATGTACCTCTCCTATCATTTTCTAAAATAATTTTTCTCTTAACTGGAAAAATCGCATTTTTATATGAACGATTTGTTGCGGCATCTAATAATGTTAAATTTGAAATATCATTTATATCTTCATTATCCCCATAAGTTACTAAAATTTCATTATAAAGCTCTACAAAAGCATTCTCATCAGAAACTAAATCATCTTCTATAAGTTGTTTAATTTTATTTGCAAGTACCTTGTTATCAATTTCATCTTGAGCAGCTTTTAACCAATCCACTCTATGTTTTTTATCATTTGGCATTTCAGAGTTTACAGCATGAATATGTTCAATATCCCAATCCTCTATTTTGTAACTATCAAAAGGGAAACGAATATTTGAATTTTTATTTGAGAGTAATGAAATAACGTTAAATAATAACAACACGTTTTTAATTTTTTTTCGATCCAAATTATAATCCCAATCTTCTAAATCTTTTCTAGAAAAAATACTACTTCTTATTTTTTCATGAAAATAACCAAGCTGCTCTAATTTTGTCATAGTTTCTGTTTCTCTTTTCAACTCTTCAATCTTTACATCCACAGACACAAGGTATCCAACAAGATGATAAAATTGTCTATTATTAAACCATTCTTCAAACGTCATAAAATATTTCTTTATTCTTAACCATAGGTTATCGATTGGAGAATTATGATAGGATAGATTCCCATTTTTAATACGTTGTTCTTCTTCTTTGAATAATTTATTAAAGACTAAAAAAGAAAAGTATTCATTATTACTTTCTTCAATAGGTACATCAAACTGATTATTAACTTCACGCGACATTAGATTAAGGATAAATTCTATACGAGTTTCATATTTATATGAACCATTATATAAAAAATACCAAAAATCTTCCTTTTGAAGAGAATACTCTATTTGATCCCATTCATTTGCAATCTCTAACTGCTTCATATGAATTCTTTCTTTTTCGGATTCCGAACCAAAGTTTTCTTTCTTTAAGAAAAGAGCTTTTATTAATTCTGAATTTGTCAGTGGTATTTTTCCTAAATTAATACGTGTAAAAATATCTATAGGATCAATATCTTCATTAACTTGATACCAAATAAATTTAGTTTGATTTAAGAGTTTATTGTAAATTTCTATTGCTGTAGAAGTCTCATCTCCTTTGCTCTCAAACCATTTAGTTGCGTTATGTAACGCATTGTACATATGATAATAATCTATGTTATTGTACTTCTCGGCTTCATCAATGTTTTTTAGAAATTGACCACTGTCTGTTCTCGTTTCATACTCTAGTGAAAAAGTTGTTGCCGCTTTAGGTAAGATATTATTTTTAATATAAGTCAATATAATATAAATGGTTGTTAACCTCTGTTGACCATCAATAACTTCCCATTTATCTTCCCCTAATACAACTGTATTCTTAACAACAATAGGTTGCAAACAGTAAAATTCATCCTTTTTCAATTCGTTTTTTTGTGAAAACTCCCAAATATCTTCAAGTAAATCCGTCACTTGTTGCTTATTCCATCTGTAGCCTCTTTGATACCTTGGAACGTAAAATTTATATTCCAATATATCCTTGATTGTTTTTAAGTCAATTTCATTTGCCATTTGATAATCCCCCACCATGAAAAATTTTTGAATATGGTTCTCTTCTTACTGCTATTGAAATATTTACTGAGTATCTTTTAATTTCAACATTCAAGCTGCTGTAAGTTAAAACGTTATCTATATTTATATTAATGGTAACTGTTTAATAGCATTAATTGTCTTAAGCAAAAATCCTTGATAATTACCTAGCATTAATTCAAATTCTTCTTTCGAGATATTTTTCCCTGTTGGGTGTCCACTATCATTTCTTGTTTGTCTAATAATATCTAAGAAATTAAAATTCAAATTAATATTTTCAAAGCCTAATTGTTTAAAAACAGTAGGGTTAGCTTCTGCACGTTTCAAAAATTCAGCCAATCTTATATAAGCAGTCTTAGCATTTAAAACTTTTTGTTGAAAAGTTGACTGCTCTGTATGCGTACCATTGTTATTTAGATAAATCATATAACCTTCACATAATTGCTTTAATAATATCTCAGCAGAACAACCAAGCATTACTGATGCTGATAATATATTATTTGCACTTCCAGAAGCACATGCTTCATACAAATATTTTTTTTGCAATTCATCTATAATTGTGTTGTCAGCTAAAAACTTCATAAAACTCATATAAACTGAATCTTTTTCAAGCATCACTTTATGATTATCCACTTGAATCTCTTCTGTTTGAATCGGCAGCACACCTATACTACTGATTCCATAACAGGCGTAACTGTCATCATTAATATAGATATCCATACATATTTCTGATAGTAAGTCCTTATTTTCATTTATCATTTTTCTGAAGTTTAATGGAACCCTTAACTTAACAAATAGTTTCCTTTGGTCAGAAACTACTCTAGTAAATTCCCATTGAGGATCGAATACCAATTTCGAAATAGATAAAACATTAGCTAAAGTATTATGACTATCAACTTTTAACACCTCTACTATTGTTAAAAGTAAATCTTTTTCACTTACTGTAAATCTCATGTGCTATTCCCCCATCTTCAAAATTATTGTACGTTTTATTTAAACAAGCACTGAACAGATGATAAAACCCAGTCATTATACAGTTACCTTCCTTTTAACTCCTTGCACTTTTTTGAAACAGTATAACAAAGTTAAAATTTCCTAGTTATTTCGATTGCAAGTAAGGCAATGTCTTCTCAAGATACTGCTGCCAATAGTCCTCATCACCATTTAATTCATGGAGCCAGTAATACATCATCAGTATCTCAAATTCCTGTTTTCTTCCTTTTGTATATGACTTTTTCGGCATTTTCCTATAAAGAGAATCTAAATTAAACAAATTGCTTTTTTGCTTAAAATCATTATCATATTTCCTATAATTAGTAGTACTCTTTTTCCTATGAGAAGCTGGCCATAAATTGTCATTGTCCCAGAAGTAATTCACCCACTGGAAGGAAAATTCATGCAGATTAACCTGGTACTTTGTCCACGTTTTTTGTATCCATTCATTTATTTCAGCTGAAATAAAAACACTCTCACTTTGCATTCCCCTCTGACTCATTACCCTATGATAATCCTTAATAAATAAAAACAACATCTCTGTTTGATCCTTTATATAAGGATGCTTTTTAATCAACTTCGAATAACAGTCATAGGATAACGATCTAAATTCTTTATCAGAGCTGTATAGAAAAAAGAACTCATCTTCCTTTAAAATATTTCCAATGTTCTTGTTTATCTGCTTACCATACTCAGAATAAATACCTGTTAACCAGTCAATTATTTCTGGATCATATTCCTTCAGTTGCTGTTGATATTTAGTTAATTTCTCGTCTTTTAGTGCGGTTTTTTCTTCAGCCTCAGTAATATTTAAGTAATTATTAAAGTATTCAAAGACTTAATTAACGCACAGTCTCATGTTTTCATTTCGTTCATCTATATTAAATTCATCTATCTTATCTTCTCTTTTTCTCCTTGCAACGTATTCTTCAATGGTAAGCATTTAAATCACTTCGCTTTGCATATAGTTAATAAGAAATGCTGAATAAATTTATTTAACTTCAAAACCTTGTACGATAGTAACCAATTTTATTTATTTATTCGACTCCATCAACTCCATTATAATTTTATGTATTATAAGTTTCCAATAAATTACTAGTTTTTTCCCAATGTTTAAGTTTTTTGTAATATGATAAAAGTACTACATATTTCTGTGAGGTGTTATTAATGCCTGCAACAATAATTGAAAATTTTAATCCAAATGATCCTAGAACAGAGGGAGAAAAATATTTATTAGAGATGCTCAGAACAAGTCCGAGATTTGAAGGCTGGACAGTATTTGAACAGCCCCATATTAATTCTATGAAACCAGATTTTGTATTAACTCATCCCCAAAAAGGTATTTTGATTATAGAAGCTAAGGATTGGAATTTAAACTCCGAGGTATACAGTAGAAATGGCTATATTCGTGGTACCGATGGAAATTATTATAAAAGCAATCCTATAAATCAAGTGGAATATTATAAAAAAAACATTTTACATTATCAGCTGCTTTCGAGTGTCAATCTATCTGAAAGGTTTTCTCGTTATTTTTCATGTATTGAAACGATTGTTTATTTTCACAATGCAACTAAACAGGCAGCTATGAATTATTGTAATGCGTTTCATAGCCACACAAAAGTATGGACCAAAATAGATATGGATTATATAGGAGACACTGAGAATCCTTTAAATCACAATGATCATACTTATGCGTTATCAAGAAACTATTCAAGCTTTTCACAGAATGGTTTACTTGAAAATTTAGTTTCTGAGTTAAACCTTCAACTCCAACATGCTGATTATAACTATGAACGCCGGCAACCTTTTACTTTAACAAGTGACCAAAAAAAGTTAGCAAGTTTAAGTCCTGGTTCTATTCGTAGATGGAGCGGAGTCGCTGGTTCAGGAAAATCAATAATAATTGCTGAAAAGGCCACTCAAGCAGCGAAAATAGACAAACAAGTCTTAGTTTTGAGTTTTAATATTACTTTAAGACACTATTTAAGAGATCTTTGTAGTCAACAATTCGGTCCAGGAAAATATCAAGGGGAACGAAAAAAGCTAAAATCGCACATTACTATTAGTCATTTCCATGACTTTCTTAAATTGCTTTTAACAGAACACCAATTAGAGGTTAATTTTGATGACGAGAATGAAAATGAGGGTTATGAAATCACTCTTATGAAAACTGCAAATGATTACTTTCAATCACACGCCATAAAACCCCATCTTAAATTTGACTATATCCTAATTGATGAGGGACAAGACTTCAAGGCTGATTGGATACGTTTTTTAAAGAACTTTTTCACCGATAGAGGTGAGTTATTTATTGTATATGACAAAGCACAAAATTTATATGGTCATGGTGTATGGATAGAGGACAGTGAACAAATAAAGGATATAGGTTTTAGAGGAAAGCCGGGTCACTTAAAATATACACACAGATTGCCAAATAAGATAGTTCAAAAAATTGCTTTAGTAAGACAGAAATTACAACTCGACGGTGAAGATATTTTATTAGCTAAACAAGAACAAGAAAGTTTCTTTCAAAAAACATTTTGGCATAATTATCGCCCTCATACCCGTCTAGAAAAGTTACAACAAATTGAGCAACATCTTCGACATTTATACGGTTCTAACCAACTAGAGGATATCACTATTTTAACAACCAATGAAAATACCGGCGCTGAAATAGTAAAGTACGTTAATAATCTCGGTGCCGAGACTTCTCATGTTTATGATTTAAATAGACAACAAGACAGAGAACGCCGAAGAGTAGAAAAGTGGAAGTTCCAGGGGGGAACAGGTCGTTTAAAAGTTTCCTCTTACCATAGTTTCAAAGGATGGCAAACACCCAACGTATTACTAATTTTAGACTCTCCGACTACCAATTATAATGGGGAGCAAATCATTATGGGAAATCCACCACTTGAAGCTGTTCAATATGCATTATTTATAAGTATGTCACGAGTAAAAGGAAGAGCTAACAATGGAGAATATACATTCACATCCTTAAATTATTTACCTGAATATGACCATTTGTCATCTATTTTTGATGATCACTTTGAGGCGGAATTGCCTTTTTAGATATGTACCCTGTGTGTTGATTAATCATTTTTATGAGATGGGAGATAAAACTAATGGAATCTATGAAATTGCTTGAACAAATAGATGTTTGTATCGAGCGAACTGCTTCTATTACCAAAACAAAGGAAGAACCTATATTTGCATTGTCTGCTGGACAAATAATAGAATTAATAAGTATTTTTATGTTAACCAAAGAAGAGCATTTGCAAGACCCTTTATCTTTGAATAGAATTTCTCCTAAAAAAATACTAGATGAATGTTTCAATAAAGGTTATCTTCGAACTGATATTTACATGATGATGAATACTATAAGAATTTACAGAAATTATGCAGCACATAAAATCGATGGTAAAGACGATTACTATCACGTTTGTATGCCAATGTTAATTAACATCCTTCAGTGGTTCTATCTAGATTATTTAGGGGATACTGCGCAATTTGCTAATGTTAAAGAAAGATTTTATAAAGAGACTAATACCTTTCTTGTGAAAGAAGCTGTAGCAAGATATGAAGTTGACAAATGTATATGCAAAATTAGAACAAGTAATGAACGTATGTAATAGTATGTATAAGAAACTGACTGATTTAGGTGTAAAAGTTGAAAATATTGATTCAAATGTTACAAAGATATTGAGTCTAGTAAAAGAAATTAATAACGAGATACATAGTATTAAGAAATCCGCCTTAGATACTGAGGAGAAAATGTTCCTTATTAATGATAAACTCGATGGATTACTATCTGAAAATATTGAAATTGACACATACATATCCATTGTAAAACGTTGGCTTAGTTTTGACTGGGAACAGCTTGATTCTTATAGTAAGAATTATTTACCTACTGCAGAATTTCTTTTTGGCGAATTATTCGTTTTAAAGTGGCACCACACTTCTCGCAATAAGGCATTCCGGTTAAAGGGTATCTGTTATGATATTTGGATGGGTCTCCAATATTCCCCTTTGATTTAGCCCTTATTTTCATTTCTCTTTGTAGTAGTTGACGCCATATTTATTTGGACTTGCTTTCACATCGAAAATCAAACAGCATTCATCTATATGTCGTCTTGCGTAATCTGTTAGATTTGCATATCCGTAATCATTTCGGTATATGTATTTCGGATCGTTTATACAAAAATGAGAATCAACATATAGATATTTCCCCGAATCTAATAGACTACTAAGGTTAGAATTCGTCGCATATTCAAACAATGCATCCTGAATACTAATAGTGAACGTTTGATTGTTTTTAAGAGCTTTTTTATCAAAAGCATGGCTTGCCACATAGCGATCATCTACATAAGTGTAAACGCCAACCGCCTCTCTATAACCGAGATCAATCATTCTAATCTTTGCTGCCACCTTAGACACTTCAAAAAACTCAGATAATTCAAGGACTACTGATTCAAAAATCTCATAAGAATTTTCTCCTGAATGTAATCGTTTGTTTTTTGCAATTAACTCTTCTATCTTTACCCTTGTTTGCTTTTCTGGCATCAGTATTCTTGGAGCTAAAGCGTTAGCCAGCCATTCCATCCAATCCAATCCAACGGAGTTCTATTCTTTTCCGGCTTAGCACTTTCTATTACTCTACAACTGTTGCCTTTGCTTCTCGATTATAGAGTTTCTCGAGTTCAAAGAATTCTTTGTGCAATTCCCAGTGAACACACTCATGGATTATCGTATTATTCATAGATCCAATGTTGCGCATAAAAAACACATCGGGATCAATAAGCATTGTTCCTCTTTTTACCTTTACTGACTTTTAGACCCCAGAATCGATGTCATAATATCGAGTTTTAGCATTCGAAAATATATCTGCCCAAAAACAGAACCCGTTTTTGTGATGTGTATTTCTCGAATGCCAAGACCCATTCTTTCAGCTATTTTACGAGCTGGGACCTTCATAGGCTTTTCGAGAGCTTCCGGATAATACTTTTCAAGAAATCCTTCTGCTACTTGATCTAGTTGGTCCTTGCTAATGACAGGAACCAAGTATTCTGAAAGGCGATTCTCCTTATTCTCTCTTTGTTTCATGTAGATAGACACATCTGTTACACCAAAGTCCTGAAGGCCGTCCTCTAATATTGCTGCACAAGAAATTCTGAACCATTGAATTAACCCGTCAGTTTCCCTATTGCCTTTTACTGTTTCAGCAATTTGAATTTCAGCAAAAAACAATTACATCAAAATAAATGCAATGATCCTGTGAGCTAGTTATATTAATCCACTTCACTTCAAAGTCTTCTAAAGCTCGCCTCATCTGGTTCCTCAACAAGGTATGATCTTGATTCATGATGAGAAGGATTTTCTTCTATAAACTCTGATAACTCATCAAAAATTTCGTTATAATACAGTTCCTGAATAACGTCTCTGAATGAATGTAATTTCCCCATAGGCAAGTCTCCTTGCTCTTCTGATAAAAATAAGTCTAGTACACTATTCTCCTAGATTTCCGAATATCTCCG
Organism: Bacillus sp. CECT 9360; assembly: GCF_918741275.1. Lineage (GTDB taxonomy): Bacteria > Bacillota > Bacilli > Bacillales > DSM-1321 > Peribacillus. Next base: position 161,370 of record NZ_CAKKNA010000011.1, on the reverse strand, counting down.
AAAACTGATCCTCAACAGAATCTTTATCATACTCAATTTTATATAGTAACTAAGTAATCATTTTTTTCAACTATTCCAAGCGTTTGTGAAAAGAGCCAAGGTTTAAATCCTCCTTAGCTCTTTTCTAACACTATTATTTACCTAAAAGACTGATAAATTTACTAAGTTCGTTTTTGGCTTCATCGGTTGTCCCGTTCAACTCGTTCAAAAGCTCAAACAATTTGTCATATGAAATCGCGATATCTGCTTTTACTTCTGTCAACTCTTGAGCCACTTGTGAAAGTGGAATAACTTCTCCTTCTTCAAACGTGTCGACATAACGTGGTATGTTCAAATTGTAATCATTTTCTTTGATCTCATCCAAAGATGCCACATGAGCATATTTCTCAACGTCTTTACGATTACTGTAAGTTTCAATAATTTTGTCAATGTTTTCAGGAGAGATTTTGTTTTGGTTCTTTCCTTTTACAAACTCATTTGAAGCATCGATAAACAAAATATCTTTACTTTTCCGAGCTTCACGACCTTTGAACACCAGCACACATGTTGGGATGCTTGTGCCATAGAACAAGTTAGCTGGCAATCCAATAACAGTATCTAACAGATTGTTGTCGATGATATTTTTACGGATTTTACCTTCAGACGCACCGCGGAAGAGTACCCCATGCGGTAACACGATAGCCATTGTTCCAGCTTTATCTAAATGGTACAGTCCATGAAGAATAAAGGCATAATCTGCCTTAGATGCAGGAGCTACACCATAACCCTTGAAACGTGTATCTTTTTCTCGGTCAACGTTTTTTGTATCCCAATTCTGAGAATATGGGGGGTTGGATACGACCGCGTCGAACTTCAAAGGAATTTGTGTGCCATCTTTTTCCGCAAATGGCCAGTCAGCATCAAGTGTGTCTGCGCGCTTCAACTCCATATTGCGATAATTTACCCCATGCATCATCAAGTTCATGCGAGCCAAGTTATAAGTTGTAGTATTCAACTCTTGACCGTAAAACTCAACGCTTCCTTCTTCATTACCATTTGGCAATTCTCTTTGAACTGTCAAAAGAAGTGAACCTGATCCCATTGTAGGGTCATATACACGGAATTGATGGCCAGTACCAGCTGCATCAAGCGTAACAATTTTTGCTAAAATTTTACTAACTTCATGAGGTGTATAGAATTCTCCACCTTTTTTACCAGCATTGGCCGCAAATTGCCCAATCAAATACTCGTAAACGTCACCCAAGATGTCACGGGCTGAATCGTCTTTGAAAGTAAACTCGTTAATCATCAAAACGATATCATTCAAGGCCTTTGCACGTTCGTTTGTACTTGAACCTAGACGTGTGTCCCCAAGGTTAACATCTGAAAATACATTAGCAAAGTCCGCTTCTGCGACTGCGTTACGTTTGGCATTTGTATTGAACGAGTCAAACATATCTTGGAAATCACTAGCTTTGATTTTGTGATTTTCAATTTTTGATACGATTTTGTCCCAGGTGTAGGCTGGGTCAATCGCATATCCGATACCTTTACTGATTTCTTCAAGGTAATCTTCTTTTTCAGTGTCATCTGTCACTTCGTAGAACTCTTCCAAATCATTGACTTTTAAGTATTCATCTTGATTTTCCGATAAATAGCGATAGAACATAAATGGTAAAATATAGTTCTTGTACTCACTTGCATCCATTGTCCCTCGCAGTTTGTTAGCCATCCCCCATAGCTTGGATGTAATATCTTTTGCATTACTCATCTGTGTAATCTCCTTTTCTTATACAAACATGTGTTGAAGCAGTGACTTTTTTAAATTATCAAGCGAATTTAACTCACGCTGATGAAGGGTGATGAGGTGGTCAATACTCTCGAAGAACTCTGAAATCATATTTTGTTCTTCAATAGCTAATGGTAATGAAATCATAATATCACTCATAATGTTGTTCATCAGTTTAGGATTTCCAACTCTTGATACATATTTCCAGGCCACACAATTTAATGCTTCAGCAACTGCTTTATTGGCATATCCCTCATCAGAAAGTAAAACACCATTAACGTTTGTGCTATAAAACTTTCCGTCACGGTAATTTACCGTTCCTGCATTTGCTCCGTCAGTTGTCCATGTAATTGCTGTATCGAATAAATAGTCTTTGTAATAGCCCATTAACCCGTTATTTTTGGTTTGTGATGAGTAAACCGGATATGGCATTTCGTCCGTTTTATTTTCGCTTGTTTCAGTTGCTGCAAGCACTTGACCACGTGTAACTTTGAAAATTTCTCCTATCTTCCGCTTTTCCCAAGCATCATTAAATCCTGCAAATCGAATTTCAGGAACATTGGCTCCATCCTTCGGAAACATTTTTTGAAGTAGACTCTTTTTCGTATCCCTCAGCAGTTCCAACTTACGCTGATGAAGGGTGATAGTTTCATCAAGTTGTTTGAAAAATGAACCGACTTTTTGTTGTTCGTCGTTGGTTTTTGGTAAAAAAAGTTCAGTATCAAAAAAATCAGCTGCGGTAATATTTAGTAAACCATGGTTGCGTGCACCTTCAGCAGCTCTCATTGCAATTTCTTTATGCCAATTATGCGTATCGTAATAACAAACTAAAAAATCAGAATCAACCTTCATAGGTTTAAATGTAATATAAAGTGTTGATAAAACACCATTATCATATAAATCCAAACGTTTCACTGCACCCCATGGGTAATCTTTAGAATAGCTTTTATTGTATGCAAACTCACCATTCATCAATAAATAGTATCCACTAATATCTTTACTTGCTACCACTTTTTTGAAAAATGTTTCTTGGTCTACTAACCCATATTGAGCCGAAATAGTTAATGGCAATGTTGATTCTAAATCTTTATTCTTTCTGGTAACTCTTTCAGTAACGTCCCCCAACCTACAATGTTCCCAAGCATCAATAAATCCTGCGAATCTGATTTGAGGTGATTTTGTTATTTTATCACTCATTTCTGTTCTCCTTTTTGTAGTCTGCTTAATTTTATCACTTGACTATTCTCCCTTCTTAATTTCGTCAGCCATTTCGTAAAATGCCTTACGGAATTCAATGCGATATCGTACCCAGGTTAATTCTGCAATCTTTTCAGCTGCAATTTCTTTATAATCAGATCTTGCGTCATTCATGATTGCGGTTAACTCACCTTGTTTATCCATATCCTCTTGACCTAATCGGTGTTTCTTAATCAAGTTTTCAAGTTCCTTAGGCTTTGTGCTGTTATCAAGTCCCCAAGTACGGATGAAGTTCGTTACAAGTTGGATATTAGTATCTTTTTGTGTTCTATCCATAGCTTGGTTCATTTTTTCAACACTTCGAGGTGCTGGATAATTATCAAACTCAAACTCTTTCGAGAAAATCTTAGATACAAAGTTCCGCATCTTAGATTTTTCTTTTTCATTGTCAGACTTGGCAATTTCAAGATGGATTTCATCACGTGTGCTTTCCGCTTTTGACATATCGTTCGCGTGAACCTCGTCAGCCATCCGGGCAATCAAATCAATCAAATAATCATAGTTGATGGTAACATCGTGAATATGAACCATAGAGAGATTGACTTGCGAAATATCAATGTCTTCTCGCTTTGCACGTCTTTCCTTCAACTCACCGGCGATTACAGTTGTTAAAATTACTTCCTGCTCTTCAGTAATACCTAGCCGTTCATAGAACTCTTCAGGATTATCATAGGCGGAAATAGGATTTTTGTCATCATCTTCGGTATATTGTTTCAACTGACTCAACAAGCGATTATACTCTTTCAAATTCTCAAAGACTTCATCCTGTGCTTTTTCACTTGGTGGTAATTGTACAAAATCGTCTGTGAGCGTTGAAAGTTTCTTGATGACTTCTTGCATCTCAGCTTGGACCTTGCTAAATGGTTTAGAAATGATACCAGACTCTTCGTTGCCTTCTTTCAAATCTTCAAGTGAAAGCTGTTCTTCAGCAGATGCACGATTTGAATAGATAGCAAAAGCCTTATTCATTTCATACTCGTTTTGCTCCGGCCAACGATAGTTCACGACATTTCCCCAAGGCTTATCGACAAGGTTATGCATTCGGTTAGTACGTGAGTATGCCTGAATCAAGTTCCCACCCTTAAGCGTTCGATCAATATAGAGCGTATTCATCTCAGGCGCATCAAAACCAGTCAAAAGTTGATCCACAACGATTACCAAATCTAAATAGTTACCATCATCAGCTGTTTTGTTTAAACGTCGTGCTAAGTCTTCTGTATAGGCTTTAACTGTCGTCATATCGAAAGCTGTGCCAAACATTGCGTTATACACTTTGATGGCTCTGTGCAAGTTTTCGTTCGTTTTCAGTTGATGAATACTATTGGATGTATCTGCCGAGAAACTCACCGCAATTTTTAGTCGTTTATCTGCTGGACGATTCGCATTCTCTTCCGCAAACTTATCGAAGTATTCCATCGCTCTTGGTGTACTTGCTTTATTACCACCAACGTGGACTGTAAACAAGGCATTATACTTACGGTCATTTGAACGTTTCTTCCAGTTATCGAAGATGTCTTTAACTACTAAGTTCACATGTTCTGGACTAACGTCGTAAACACTACCACGAACATTTTCATCGATATCATCTTCGGTGGGATCTTCGGGAGCCTCGATCGTTTCCTTGAATTCAACGTTAAACCCTAAGACATTTTTATCCGCAATAGCTTCTTTGATGGTATATGCATGTAGTAGTTCACCAAAGATTTCTCGTGTTTCAGGAAATTTTGGTGTACCGGTATAACCAACCCAAGCAGAATTAGGAATCGCTTTTCGGATTGTTTCGAGCATACCTTCATTTTCAGTACCGTCACCAGTTGAACGGTGGGCTTCATCCACGATAAAAAGAATATTTTCATTAAGCGGCTTGAAGCTGTCCCGCGCTACATAACGCGACATCTTTTGGATACTTGTCACAATGATGTTCTTATCGCTTTTCTTCGTTAGTTTGCGATTAAGGTCTGAGATATTGGCTGTGTCACCCACCACACCAGTTTTCCCCTCAAAACCCGCAACAGGATCATAGGCTTTATAGGCATCAGCTGTTTGGTTGGTAAGCGCGATTCGGTCAACCAAGAAGACAACTTTATCTACATTAGATAGACGGCTTGCAAGCCACGCTGTCTTAAAACTTGTGATTGTTTTACCTGAGCCTGTCGTGTGCCAAATGTATCCCAATTTACCATCGTCATATTTGAAGTTAAACTTTCTAACTTTATCAAGCACACGCTTTGTGGCATAGACTTGATAAGGACGCATGACTTTGATACTTTCTTTGTTTTTTGTACCATCAAGTACCATGTAGCGTGTTGCCAATTCATGAGCCATTGGAATGGACAACACTTTATCCGCAAACGTCTTCCATGAACGAATAGGGCGAGCATCATTTTCGTTTTGCCAGTTGAATACAAAAGCTCGGTTAAATTTTTTGAGTGGCGTATTTGCCATATAACGAATATCAAACTGCGTCATCGCAATTAGAATCTGCAAGGTTGAAAAGATATCGCTGTATTGTTTTTCAGCAATATACTGTTCCATCTGGTTTAAAGATTCTGTAGCGCTGTGAAGTGCTTTCTTTAATTCGATTTGAATAATCGGCAAACCATTAATAAGTAATGTCACATCAAATCGACGGTTAGGCTTACCATCAATAACTTTTGGCCGTTTAATTTGATTTACCACTTGATAAACAGTGTTTCCACCCCCAACTTGGGCTTGGTCAAATACTGTCAAAAACACATGCCTACCATTGTCAAGGTCAACTTCAATTTCAGAAACACCGTTAACACCATACAAAAATTGTCCAGCCTGGTAAGGTGTTTCAATATTAGTGATGATTTTCTTCACCTGGTTAAATTCAGTGACAGACAATGGTTCATCTAAACGAGCACGATTGTTTTGTTCTAGGATCATTTTAAAGTTATCCCAGAGTTGTTCGGTTGATTTGATTTCTTTTTTGTATTCCCATTGTTTTACTCCACCGATTTTGGTCAAATAATCGATGACTTCATTTTCAAATGCTAATTCCGATTGACTTTTCATTTGATTATTTCCCCTTTAAGGTTTCTTCTATTATCGAGCTCGTAAACTGCTCAATCAATTCTGCGTATTTGTTTAACTTACTTTGCAGATTCAATGTTTCTGCGTAAATAGCGCCTATTTTCTTCTGTTCCTCGAGCGGAACAACAGGAACGATAATTTCCCCAAGAGCACGTAGTGGAATTCTAAGAACCGGGCCAATCCCCTGTAACTCCCTTTCTTTTTGCCGCCTCACATCTTTGTAAGCATTAAACAAGAAGATAAAATATCGCTTATCAAGTTGTCCGCTATCAAACTCTATTTTTGTGAAGTTAAGAGACAACACTTTACCAACATTATTTTTACCGACACTTGTTGCTAGCTGCAATGAGTTACTGATAACAACATCACCTTCATTTAATGATAGGTTATTTTGAAATAAAGGTTTTGCCTTATCTTCAACAACTACGTCCTCATGATTATAATCAACTTCAAAAGACGCCTGGTCATAATAATTTATCTCTTGTTTTCCAAACTGCTTTTGCGCCCTGGTTGGATTTATACCTGGAACAAAAGTTACGAATTCTTTTATTTTTCTTTTCTCCAAATAAATTGCCTCCCAAATTTCAGATAGCATTTTTTGAAATATTTTTATATTCCTTATTAAATCACTTCAAAATACGTTTTGTCAAACGATAATTTGAAATATTATTATATTTCTTATTCTAGGGGTTCTAACTCTTAATTGATATTCATAGCTATTTGGCACTTCAGGAACGGTACCATATGTGTTCTGCTATTACATTTTGAGCAAATAGGTGTGATTTTTCTAACGGTGTTCATTTCCAATCTCCGCTTTAACATATAATAGAAAGTGCATAAAAAAGACCCCCAACCAAATCGGTTGAGAGCCTTTAGAGCGTTGATAATTAACACTTTGAGAACTGAGGTGCACGACGAGCGCCTTTAAGACCTTATGTTTTACGTTCTTTTGTGTGTATATGAATATGAAGAAACATGACAAACACGCACCTTGCATTAGAACTGTTTATTAAACTTTTTCCAAATCATAAGTACATTACTTCACAAACTTATTAAATTAATAAAACACCCACTAGATTAGTTTATTAATAAATAATAAAGAGCTGTTCACATTATGATAGCCATGAAGGACTAAGAATTAGCCCGAGTCACCCCTAGTTGTAGTTCACCACCTTAACAATTCTTAACAATTCTTAGGAATCCTTAGGAATTCTTAGCAGCCTACCTGCAGTTACTTCAGTTGAGTTTCATACAGCTTAATAACTGGCCCTTGATTAACTTCAGCTGTATTACCTAATTTAATGTAATAGTCTACAAGCCTTCTTTACCTAATGTTCAAATTATCCATACTTACCTCCCCTTCGATTATTCCTGTATATTTTCAAGCTTCTGCTTTTTTTCTAGCGATAAAATCAAAGTATCTCTCTGTTTTACGCCCATTTAATAATCCATAAAATTGAGTTAACCCTTAATAGTAGTCTGAGTGCAGTATAACTCAGGCAAAGGGTTTATATAAGTGTATTCCTTACCTAGTAAACGGATTTTACCGAGTGAAAATACATCACTTCAAATGAATTTGAACAATAGTTGCGATGCCGAATTTTTGTTTGACCCTATGAAAATTACTCTTTTCGATCGTATATAATGTGCCGTCCAGAAAAACATTTGAGCCTTTTTCTGGAAGATGAAATTGTTCGTCGTACCCCGGAAGTTTATTCACTGCTTCTGCTCTGAATAATTGGCCATCCTTTAAAAACTGAAAAACCATCTCACATCCCCCCCCCCATCATAAGGGATTCGCTACTTAAATTTGATTTCCTTTAACTAACATAAAATGAGCTGAAAATGCCAGACAGGTTCGGTTATCATGGATTACGTTTTGTGTGACCTCCCCTATTACTGGTCGACAATCTGTTAGGATACCATCCAAATAAAATATCTTTTTGAAGGTGGATTAATCAGAAAATTTACCTCACAATTATTTCAATTCAACTTTCGCCATACACTCCACATGTGTTGAGTGCATTTAACAGATGTAATTTACAAGAAGCGGCTATATCCACACTTTTAAAAGGTTATTAAAAAAAGCTTACCTTGATTAAAGTTTAAGGTAAGCTACATTCAAAAATGACCAAGAGGTGTATAACCTTATGCAAGACAAAAATAAGGATTAAACTACAACCAACTTTTTTGATAAAATAACAATAATTTTATCAGCAATTTGGAGCATTTTCTTATGGGGAATATTGGTCTGGCTAAATAGAACACCTCTCTTACTCAAAGAAACTTTTACCCAACCGTTATCAAAATCACTATCATCTATTATCAACTCTATATTAGATAATTTAGCACCCGATGTTTTTTTAAACCTTGTCCACTCAGGGCCAAGATTTACCTCATCCCCTTGTAAGAGCACGTTATTTAAATTTGGTAACCCTAAATTACTAAACCATCCAGATTTTATCTTTATATCTGGAGCAAATTTAATTATTTTCTCAACGGCCTCTAATAAATCTACTTCATAAGGCTCACACTTTACTCCGGTACCGGTCCGTAATCTTTTAAAGGCAATATGAGCTATGTCAGCTTTATTACTACCGATAGAATAAACGTAGCCAATACTTTCACTTTTATACACATCGAGAGTAAACAACCTCATTATATGGTTAAATTCTTTGTTCCATAGTTTTCCTTGTATTTTATATTTCTGACTATGTTTTAATTTAAACCGCTGATAACCCTGGATATTTTTCTTATCATCAGTGCCTTTATATATTCGTGTTTCAGCGGTGTCAGTTTTCCCTTCTATCTCTACTTGTTCTTTTCCAATCACAGTCTCCTCTATATCATTCGGGAAGTCTATTACTTTATTTATTGTTAAAATTCGTGGCATTAAGTTATCCCCCTTTAGCTGATCAATACGCTTTTTAAAGCTTCTATGGAGTTTAAAAAGTCCCCTTTGTTCCTAGATGTCATTGCAACTCCTTTATTAGTATCTATTGTTATAACCGTCGTCTCATTAGACGTAATCTCTACAAATGCCTGATTTACATTATATTTCCTTGCACTTAAGAGTACTCCCATATTATTCAAGCTATACTCAGAATTGCGCCTGGAAACCGTTATACTGATTTTATTGGAATGAACATTTCGTCTCGATAATAATTCTAAGTAACTGTTACATAAAAAATTTATATTTCTTTCTAGCACTCTGTAAGGTGATACTCCATCTATTTGGATAATCCAATTAGTTAGATCCTCACAGTCTTCATCCTCATCGTCATTACTACTTTTATAAATTTCTACATTTCCAGCTATAGCTCGATGAAAGATTTTCACTTTATTGTGATTACTAAAATTCATTGAAAAATCGTTACTTGAAAACTTCTGAAAACTCCTAATAGCTTCTTGAAAATTTAAAAATAAATCCTCAACATTCTCATTGGCGGCAGCTTTAAAGTTAACGGTTATGTGATAATCCAATTGTAAAAAATTAGTTTTTAACAGTACACTAACTATTAACCTTCTCAATAATGGAATTTTTAAAACTATCATTGATAGAAAAGCACCTAATAAACCTAAAAGGGTCAACCCATCTGTATTTAACATTCCTCTCCAAGTAAATTCATCATTAAAAAAAGTATGCGCAAAAAATGATAAAATTATAAATGAAAGAGCAAAGTAAAATCCAATACCATCTATAACTTTCTTATACACAGCTCTCCTCCTTTAATCACATAAAATAACAATATAATATAATAATTTTACCAGATCATTAGCAAGCTTCCCATATTATTCCTAAAAGTCCGACAATAATATAATTTTTATATAAATATTATTTAAGAATTATCGTATGGTACAGGATAAGTTTCAACGATTAGAATTAGAAAAAGCAGAGATTAAAAAGTCAACAGCTGAGAAACAGGCAGTCATTAAAATCTCTGCTATCTTGGATCAACTGAAAGATTTTTTCAAATTCAAAACGTTAACTAGTGAGATGCTATTCAGTTTTGTTGAAAAAATCGAGGTAAATGAGACTAAAGATATTAAGATTTACTACAAATTTGCACAGATTGAGGGGCTTTAAGCCCCCCTCAGTCTTTTTTTAAAACTAACTGTGAAATGCACTCCACATGTGTAGTCTGCGGAAACATATCCACCGGCTGCACCTCAACCGTCCGATACCCACCATCCTCAAGTATCTGCAAATCCCGCGCCAGCGTAGCCGGATTACAGGACACATACACAACTTTTCCCAGCTTCATCTCAATTATGGTGTTCAGTAACGCCTCATCACAGCCCTTGCGCGGAGGATCGACAACCAATACATCAGCCTTGTTACCATTCTCATACCACTCCGTAATGACATCCTCCGCTGCCCCGACAGCAAACTCCGCATTCTCTATCCCATTCAACTCCGCATTCCGCCTCGCATCCTCAATCGCTTCCGGCACGATCTCAACTCCGAACACCTTCTTCGCTCTCTGCGCAAGAAAAAGAGAAATCGTCCCGATCCCGCAATAAGCATCAATCACCGACTCTTCCCCGGTCAATCCTGCATACTCCAAGGCCTTATCATAAAGCACCTTCGTCTGGTCAGGGTTCACCTGGTAGAACGACAACGCCGAGATCGCGAATTTCACGTCCCCTATATAGTCATAAATCACTTCATTGCCCCAAAGTACCTTTGTCTTCTCACCAAGAATCACATTCGTCCGCTTCGAGTTCACATTATGGACAATCGATTTCACATGCGGCAGACGGGCGACAATTTCTTCAACAATCTTATTTTTCTGCGGAAGCTCGGATGTCCTGGTGATAATCACAACCATCAACTCCCCAGTTGTCTTCCCATACCGGCCCATAATATGCCGAAGAACCCCTTTATGATTTACCTCATCATACGCCTGGATCCCAAGCTCACTGCAAATCTCCTTCACAGCCTGAATCGCTTCATTCACAGCCGGATGCTGGATTAAGCTTTCATTCGTATCGACGATTTCGTGGCTGCGCGGTTTAAAGAACCCGGCAATCAGTTTGCCGTCCTTCTCACCGACGGGTACCTGCGCCTTGTTTCGGTAATGCCAAGGTTCTTCCATGCCCAATATCGGATGGACCTTGACGTTCTCCAGCTTTCCAATCCGGGTAAGCACTTCACGGACCTGCTTTTCTTTAAACTGCAGCTGTCCTTCGTAGCTTAAATGCTGCAGCTGGGTGCCGCCGTATTTATGTGCCTCAGAATCTGGCACATCAATTCGGTGCTCGCTTCTTTCATAGATCTCTACCAGTCGGCCAAATCCATAGCCTTTGTTCGTTTTAATCACTTTGATTTGTGCCTTTTCGCCAGGAAGGGCGTTTGGGACGAAGATGGGGTATCCGTCCACCTTCGCCACGCCTGCTCCGTCGTGGGTCAAGTCCTCGAATATTACATCTATATAATCATTTTTTGCAATGGGTGCTGTTTTTTTCATGGTCTACTTCCTTTTCTATTAGAATCCCTTTAGAGACTGACAGTATTTTAACATATATCCGATCGATGGGACAAAATTGGTAAAATTCCATGCCGGGCTTAGTCACAAAATGAGTTCGTTTTTCATATTAAATAGTAATGAATATTTTTTTCCCTAAAACTCGAGTTTTCTTGGTATATAAATCCTATTTCTAAGCAAAATAAGGAAAAATAGGTGAGGTGAGTAGAATGGGACTATTTAGTGCGATATCTGCCTGGAACGCTTCCAGATTTGATAAGCATGTTTCGAATATGGAGGAAAAGGGGCTGTGCCCGGACTGCCGCGGCAAGGGGTTTAATGCGTATGCTCCGAATGAGTTTTACTATGCGAATGTGTACGAATGCAATGGCTGTAGCGGCTCTGGTTCGTTTACCGACTGGGCGGAAAATAATACGCCAATATAATATGCAAGTCAAAAGGACTGATGTTTAACTCAGTCCTTTTGTTCTTTCAGGCATCAACCTATTCAGCTAACGATCAATTTCCTCAAAAAACTCCTCAATCCTCTGCACGAATTCTCCCGTGCTCGGATGAAAGATATCCTCGCCTTCTTCATTAAACTCTCGTATATTCGCGTCCGGCACCGCCAGCAGATACTCCTTTGCTCCGTCTTCGGTCAGGCCGGCTCCTTGCTGTGTTCCCCGAAGCACGAGAACCGGGCAGTTTACATTTTTTAATGGCTCGAGGAAATGGATGTCTCTGGAGTCCTTTTCAATTTCCTTCAATGTAGCCATGCTGACCCTGTCCAGGACCGGCCTTTTTCTGTATGGGATTTCTGCAAAGAATTCCGCCCAGCCTTCTTCCAGGTTGGCTTGGATCGGCGGATAATCTCCAATGATAAGTCCTTTCATCCGGTCAGGATGGCTGACGGCATAGCCAAGTGCGTAGGATACGCCGCGGGCATAGCCGAAGAGGACAAAGTCATCGATTTCAATATGGTTGATCACACTTTCAATATCGGACACGTGATCCTCGAGCGTGTAGCCTTTTTCAGGGGTGTCGCTTTTCCCTCTTCCTCGCATCGTAATCACGAGAACCCTTCGCGGCAGCAAGGCCTGCAGGATATCTTCATAATCCTCGTCGATTTCAGCCATTCCCGGAATGATGACAAGCGGCGTGTTGTCGTCGGAAGATCCTGTATTATCTAGATAATGAATTTTGACATCTTCATTGTGCACCCAGCCTTCAAGCAATCTCTTCTCCTCCTTTTTATAGTATTTTCACCATATAATCATAGCTGTGATGATTGATTGTCATCATCCTTTCTGAGTGATATCCAAGCCTTTCATACAGGTGCCTTGCATTTGGATTATCCTTTTCTACAATCAAGGAAATCCGAGCATGCCCTTTCTTTTCTGCTTGCTGTTCGGCTGCTTCTATTAATTTCGTCCCGATACCTTTTCCCTGAAAAGCCGCTTTTACACTTATTGTATCGATATAATAGTCTTCAGGCTCCGCTTCCTTCTCGGCTTTAATAGCCGGATCCCCTGAAATTTCCCTCAACCGTTCATTAATGGGCAGGTCTAGTTCATCTGCTTCGCTTCCATGATAGACGACAATAATTCCGCTCATTTCATCTTCCTCCATGGATACGATGCAATTTCTGTAGCTCAACCTGTTGACGTCTTGTTGGAAATACTGCCGTAAAACTTCCATTATTCTACCCTCATCCTTCTCTCCTGTCAGCGCCTCGGCGATATCCTTGATCGCCTCCCGTATTAAATAAGCCGCTTCCACGGCATCATCTGGAGTTGCTCTTCGTATTATCACCTTGCCATCCCCTCTCCTTCTTAATTATGTTATAAAAAAAGACCACGCAAAGGTGGTCTTTCATGATTACTGATTCGCCGGATCATCAGGCAGTTCACCTGCCGGAACGAATACATCAAAATGGCGATATTGATTGACGAATTCAGCCGGGGCCAAACCGCCGAATTCTCCGTCCAGATTTAGCTGCATTTTATCTTTTGCCGTCACTTTGATCCGATTCGCCTTCACATAAATGACGTCGCGGTCGTTTATATGCTCGCCGCGGCTAGCCAGCGTAGCAATGCGAATAAAGTCCGCCAGGTTTGTCTTCTTTAAAATAAGCAGGGTAAACATGCCGTCGTTCAAGGAAGCGTCAGGCGCCAATTTTTCAAAGCCGCCGACAGAGTTGGTATTTCCGACGAGGAATAGCATGATTTCGCCTTCGAATATTTTGCCGTCATACTCGATACTGACTTCGGTTGCCCGGATGGACGGGAGCATTTCAATCCCTTTTAAATAATATGCCAGCTGCCCTAGCATCGTCTTCAACTTGCTTGGCACTTCATAGGTTAATTCAGTGAGGCGTCCCCCGCCCGCTATATTAACGAAGTATCGTTCATTCATTTTCCCAATGTCAATCGGCATTGTATGTCCCGCCGCAATAATATCGACGGCCGCTTCAACGGACCTTGGCATATGGATTGCGCGCGCGAAATCATTGGTCGTGCCTACCGGGATGATACCTAGCTTCGGACGCTTCTCGGCATCGGCCAGTCCATTAACGACCTCATAAATGGTTCCGTCCCCGCCCGCTGCGATGACGACATCGTAGCCGCGTTCAATTGCAATGCGCGCCGCATCCGTTGCGTCGCCTTCCCCGGTTGTCGCGTGGCATGATGCCTCATAACCAGCTTGTTCAAGCTTTGCCAACACTTCCGGCAGATGTTTCTTGATCGCTTCCCGGCCGGAAGTCGGATTGTAAATCAATCTTGCTCTTTTCATTTCCCATCATCCTAATATTAAATATAAATACTTTTCGACATTTTTCTTTAAATGAAGCGGAATTCACCCGAAGGTCCTTTCCCCATTTGATATGAGCCTCAAGTAGCTCAACACTCTTTTCCACCTTTCTATCTTACCTCTACAACCGCCTATTAATCAAATTAATTGAATACTTTTCCATTTGGATTTACCCCCTTTTCGACTATAACCTGCATATGTGGAACAACGCGTTCAAGATTTTCAATATGGGGTATGCTTCAGCGATGGCCTGGTTCCTGTTCATCTTAATCATGATCCTGACAGTCTTCCATTTAAAATTCAGCAACAAATGGGTGCATTATGATGGGGGTGACAAGAAGTGAACCATGAAATGAAATTCTATCAAACGATGAAATTTAAAAGAAAAACGAAAAATGCACTCGTGCTCACGATCCTGATTCTGGGCAGTATCGCGCTGCTGATACCGCTCTGGTGGATGATTTCGACTTCCTTAAAAACACCTGCCGAGATCGCACAGCATCCGCCTTCCCTTATCCCGGAGTCATTCCGGTTATCAAACTATATCGAAGCTTGGAAGACCGGCGCGTTTTCCCGCTGGGGGCTCAATACGCTATTGATCTCCGTGATTTCCACCATCGGCCATGTTTTTGTTAATTCGTTTGTGGCTTACGGATTTGCCAAGATTAAGTTTAGAGGCAGAAATACATTGTTTGTCATTTTACTAGCAACGATGCTGATTCCTGCTTTCGTTACATTGGTGCCGCAGTATATTATCTTTTCAAAGCTTGGCTGGGTAAACACCTACCTGCCGCTGATCGCACCGGCTTTCCTTGGCAGTGCCTTCTACATCTTCCTGCTGCGCCAGTTCATGCTGACGATCCCCGATGAATTCAGTGAAGCCGCAATCATGGACGGAGCGAGCCACTTTAAAATTTGGTGGCACATCATGCTTCCGCTCACGAAACCGGCGCTTATTATCGTGGCGCTGTTTGCCTTCAACGCAGCCTGGAATGATTTATTAGGACCGCTTCTCTACTTGGATGATGAGAGTTTATATAATTGCAGCTCGGCCTGCAGACGTTCAAAGGAAACGTACAAGTCCAATGGCATTACCTGGTGGCGATGTCCTTTACCGTCATGCTACCGACTCTGATTTTATTCTTTATCTTCCAGCGCTACTTTATTGAAGGAGCGAACCTTTCTTCAGGGTCGAAGGGGTAAAAAAAGATGCAAAACGCTTGGATTTCCAAGCGTTTTTTTATGTACGGACAGTGTGAAATATTATATACTTTCCATTTCCTGCTTGATACAATGATGATTAGAGATTCGTCAAGCCGTTGTTTAAAATCTTTAAACGATGTAGCCAATCGGCGTTTCTCTTTGGCGACTGGTATTTCCTTCGGGGTGCCAGAATCTGCGGGTTCGACTCCCAATTTGGGTTCACTCACAGCAGCCATATGTTTTGGCCAATTCTGCAGGTTAAGGCCTCCATTGTCCATTTCATTACTGTGGGTGGATCCAATCATGTTTATTCCAAGAGGTGAGAAGATGTTTGAAGTGATTTTTTGGATTGCCATTGTGTTTATATCAATAGCGGGAATTTGGTCGATTGTTACGAAATTCATCAGATCGGTTACAATCTTTGCATTTGAAAAAGGTGTCAGGTTTCACAATGGAACATTCAAGGATGTTGTGGGGCCGGGAAGGTACACCTATTTGACTAGCAGCACTCGTTTGGAAGTTTTTGATATGCGGCCTGCCGTTTTACAAATAAACGGACAGGAATTGTTAAGCGCAGACCATGTGGGAGTGAAAATCAGTTTAGCGGTTACCTATAAGGTTACGGATCCGCAGACCCTTCTTTCTGAATACAAAGATTACGATGAATATTTATATACGACCATCCAGTTTAAGCTTAGGGAAGCCATTTCCTCCATGGAAATGGATGAAATCTTAAATAAGCGCCAGAGTATTAACGAGAAAGTTAAAGAATTATTGATCAATGATGTTTCTTTGTCCGGACTTTCGATTCGCTCTGTTGATTTAAAAGACATTATGTTATCGGCTGACTTAAAGAAGGCATTTGCAGAAGTGATCAAAGTAAAAAAAGAAGCTCTTGCCTCACTGGAAAAAGCAAGAGGCGAAACAGCGACTTTAAGAAGTCTCGCAAACGCGGCAAAATTAATAGAAAACAATCCCGAATTGGCAAGGCTCAGGCTCATTCAGACGATCGAATCCTCACAGGGAAATACTTTTGTGATTGATACTGGCCAAAATAAGCAGCCGGAATGAGGTTTTGTTCAGGCTGGACGAATGGCAAACAGGCTCCTGAGTATTTATAACACAGGAGCCTGTTTGCTGGATGCTCCGTTTCTTAATGGTGGAACAAACCCGTTATTAACGGGTTTAATGGAATCCTCTTTCAACCGGTATTTCCGACCTTAATTCTTGCACCGTATTCATAAGTTCATTAACGATTTATGCAGGATTCGCAGGCAAAACCAACGTTAAGGCCATCCTTGCCTCGTTGCCTTTTGTCAAATGACTTATAGGAATAAAGAAAGTCACTTTGTAATTCCTCATACCTATATGACAGATTCACGGATAGTCCCTATTTACCAAAAATAGGTTTTAGAGGGGGTAGCAATAGATTCTTGAAGATGAAATATAGTATACTCTCGATGTAAGCGCTACCAAATACATAAAGGAGGTAGAGCGTAATAAGGCAGGAACGTAAAGCATAGGAGGAGATCAGGTTGGCGAAGAAACGTTTGAAGCACTCCATTCTTACTGGTTTGACCCTGCTGGCCCTAGTAGGGTCCACGATAGGCGGCCAGTCCAATCATGTAAATGCCCAGGACAAAGGGAAAGTCCTTCCCTACAAGAATCATAGACTATCTGTTGAAAAAAGAGTAGACGACCTGCTTTCGCGAATGACACTGGAAGAAAAAATCGGGCAGATGGTGCAGCCTGAACGGAATGCGGTTACTGCAGCCGATATGAAACAGTATGGAATTGGGTCTGTCTTAAGCGGCGGCGGATCGCTGCCGACTACAGGAAATTCCCCGGCTGACTGGGCGAATATGGTCGATGATTTCCAGAGAGGTGCCATGTCCACCCGCTTGGGTATTCCGATTATTTATGGCGTAGATGCCGTTCACGGTCATAACAATGTATACGGCGCCACTGTTTTTCCTCATAACATTGGCTTAGGCGCTGCAAATGATACACGCTTGATGAAGCGGATCGGACAGGCGACAGCCAAGGAAGTCCGTGCTACAGGAATTTCGTATGTATTTGCTCCGGTTTTGGCAGCTCCTCAGAATATCCGCTGGGGCCGCACCTATGAAGGCTATAGCGAAGATCCACGGGACACCGGAAAGCTTGGTTCGGCACTGGTCGAAGGCCTTCAGGGTAATGTGAAGGACCGCGACTTCTTAAAGGGTGAGCATGTAGCCTCTTCGATTAAACACTTTGTCGGAGATGGGTTGACCGAAGGCGGAGATGACCAGGGAAATGTAACGGAATATACGGATGAAGAAATCAGGAAGCATATTAAACCATACAAGGAAGCGATTAAGGCAGGAGCCAGAACGGTGATGGTCACCTATTCAAGCATTAATGGCGTGAAAACACATGGCGATCATCACATGATTACAGAAGTATTAAAAGGAGAGCTGGGCTTTACAGGCTTCGTCATTTCTGATTATAATGGCCCGCAGCAGATTGCCCCAAATGATTTTAGACAATCGATTAAACGAAGTGTAAACGCGGGTATCGACCTGTTCATGATTCCGCATGACTGGAAAAACTTCATCTCTACCACAAAAGAGCTTGTGGCTTCAGGCGAAGTGTCCCAGAGCCGTATTGACGATGCCGTAACAAGAATCCTGCGGGTTAAATTCGAGAACGGCCTGTTTGAAACACCTTACGCTGACCGTGATTTAGTCGCCGAGGGAATCGGCCAGGCTGAACATCGGGCCATCGCGCGCGAAGCGGTTAGAAAATCACAGGTTCTATTAAAGAATGAACATAACATTTTGCCGCTTAAGAAGAATAATTCTAAAATTTTCGTTGCCGGCAAGAAGGCCGATAATATGGGCTACCAGGCTGGCGGATGGACCATCAGCTGGCAGGGAGGCTCCTCCCAATGGATGGGTCAGCCTGAAAAGAATTTGATACCGGGTACTTCGATCCTTGAAGGGATTCAACAGGCAGCCGGAAAAAATACGAAGGTGGACTTTAGTGAAGATGGTTCAGGCGCTCAGGGACACGATGTAGCCATTGTCGTAATCGGTGAACCGCCTTATGCTGAAATGTTCGGTGACCGCGATGATTTAGGCTTGCTTCAAGAAGATATCGATCTAATGAACAAAGTAAAAGCAACTGGTGTGCCAATGGTTGTCCTTCTTCAGTCCGGCCGCCCAATGATTCTGACCGAGCAGTTAAAGGATATGGACGCACTGGTCGCCTCCTGGCTTCCTGGCAGTGAAGGTGCAGGCATTGCAGACGTACTGTTTGGCGATTATCCATTTACAGGCAAGCTATCCTTCACATGGCCGAGAAATATCGAACAAGTCAACAGCCACGATAAAACACACCCACTGTTTAAAAAAGGATTTGGGTTAAAAACGAAACAAACCAGCAACAAGAAGCATGCCACTGTAAAATAATGATTGAAAAAGGACAAAGGCTGGCAAATTGCTGTCAGCCTTTGTTTTTTGGATAATTGTTAGACTTTAAAGGTAAATCCCTTTGAAAAGGTTTTATCCATATATACCTAAATAAAAAAGCACATGAATCCTTTTGGATCAACGCACGTTTTATTTACGGGTTAATATCCCCTTTTTTCAGGCATCATCTTAAAAGCATTTGCTAATTCAAGCGCAGTATTGGTTTTCTCAATCGAATCCTCTTGGGCCTGTTCAACGAAAGCACCTGGCAGTTGTATAAAGAAAAATCCACTTACATTTAATTAAATCCTAATGATATATTCCACTTAAACGAAAATAAACCGTTTGCCTTTGCTGGCCTATGGGATACATGGTCCAGAAGAGAATTTCCTCTTATATTTTACCATTTCTTAGATTTCCAACAAAAAGGGACGTTAATTCTCTTTGGGTAAACAAATCATTATGTGCAATAGGGGCATGAATCTGCCCCTGTTTTTTATAGGTATCTTTGCTCAAAGTGCAAATGATTTTGCAAAATTTTACCTTGCTAAATTATACAGCCTTAAAGATAAGGGCAGTATTATGCCCGCCGAACCCCATCGCATTGCTTAGAGCAGCTTTTATGTGGACTTCCCTTGCTACATTCGGTACATAATCCAGATCACATTCAGGGTCCGGAGTGTCTAAATTGATGGTTGGAGGAACCACACCTGTTTTGATTGCCATCAATGTAAGAATGGCTTCCACAGCACCCGCTGCTCCCATCATATGTCCGGTCATCGATTTTGTGGAACTGATAGGGGTGTTATAGGCATCCTCTTGTAAAAATGTCTTGATTGCCTGGGTTTCCGATTTATCATTGTAAATAGTGCTTGTACCATGGGCGTTTATGTAATGGATGTCCTTTTTACCCAGTCCTGAGTCAGCCAAAGCAAGTTCCATTGCCCTTGCTGCACCTTGTCCTCCGGGAGCGGGGCTCGTGATATGATACGCATCCGCAACGGTTGCATATCCAACAATTTCTCCGTAAATAGGGGCATTTCTTTCGATAGCCGAATCTAATGATTCCAACAATATGGCACCCGCTCCTTCACCCATTACAAGCCCATCCCTATTCTTGTTAAATGGTCTGCAGGCTGATTCAGGATTGGGATTTTGCGAAATGGCGCCCATCGCACAAAATGCCCCAATTCCGAGGGGAGTAAGAGAAGCTTCTGATCCTCCAGCTACCATAGCATCCGCCTCACCCCTCTGGATCACTCTGAAGGCATCCCCAATCGCATTCGATCCGGATGCACAGGATAAAACGGTGCACATATTTACGCCTTTCGCCCCTAAAGCAATCGACACCTGGCTCGCCGCCATATTCGATATCACCGTGGTTGTAGCAAATGGATATAAATTTTGGTAACCGCCTTCCTGGAGGCTCCTATAGCTCTCTTCGAAACTTTCAATTCCTCCGATTGCAGTACCAAACGACACCCCAATCCGTTCTGCCGTAATATTCTCTCCAATCAGCATCCCTGCATCACGAACCGCCATTAGCGATGAAGCTACCGCATATTGTGTAAACCGATCCATTCGATGCCTTTCGTTCACTTCCATATAGTCAGATAGATGAAAACCTTTCACTTCCGCCGCCGTTTTGGCAGAAAAATCAGTACTGTCGAATCTTGTTAATAAACCAATTCCAGATTTTCCTTTTACAACTGAATTCCACATTTCTTCGGCTGTATTGCCCACAGGGGAAATAGCCCCCATGCCTGTGATTACAACTCTTTTCATTGTAAAGCCCCCTTTTTTATATATAATTATTAATTGGACAATTTTCTTTAAATTCCTTTTTTTGGTACAAAAATTATAAAAAATGTGGAAAATTGTCTGTTTTTATTCTATGGATGGAACTGAAACTTGGAGGAAATTGGAATGATTTATCGAATAAGTAAATGATTATTGTATAAGGGGAAGTGTAAACATGGGCACATCAATCACACAAGAACCATATAATATTAGGCTAGTCCAATTCCTGGACGATCATAAACCTGGGATTTTTCAAGAATGGCACGATTCCTTCAAAACAGATGAAATGGACTTCAGCAACGAGCAGATGAAAGAAAATGGCTTTCTGATGTACTCTGTGCTTAGGACTGCCATTAGCGGGCTTGAATCCCAGTCCACCCTTACCGACTTGGCTCATAAAGTTGCAGCTGAACGGTTGGAGGCGAATATCAATATTGGCAATTTTGTGTACAATATTAATTTAGGACGAAGTATTATTATCAAATATGCGATGCAATCGGAAATACCCCTGAAGTATTTATATACATTCATTAACAACATCAATAAGTACTTTGATCAATTCTGTTTTGACACCGTTACTGAATATACGAATTTAAAAGATCAAGAATTAGAGGAGAAAACTTTATATATCAGTGAAAACCACAAGGATAAGTTAGCCATACTTGGACAAATGTCATCCAGTTTTGTTCATGAATTTAGAAACCCGCTCACTTCTGTCATAGGGTTTAATAAATTGCTTAGAAAAGAACATCCCAATGTGAAATACTTGGATATTATAGAAAATGAACTACAGCAGCTTAACTTTAGAATCACGCAATTTTTGCATACATCTAAAGCAGAGTTTAACGATCTAAATATAATTATCGAGGAGATTTCCATCATTCAGCTATTTAATGACATACAGCAATTAACCTATCCCAGCATCGTTGATAACGATGTACAGGTTGTGACGGACATTCAGCCTAGTTTAATCGTCACCGCCAATAAAGATGAGATCAAACAAGTGCTCCTCAATCTATTCGTTAATTCCATTGATGCGTTAAAAGATTCTGCCAAACCCAGGTATTTGAAAGTTTCTTGCAATGTTGAGGCAGGACACTTAGTCGTTCGAATTTCCAATAATGGTCCGATGATTGCACCTGAGCATATAAAAACGATATTCGAACCCTTTTTTACCACAAAAGAACTCGGCACAGGAATCGGACTGTTTGTTTGTAAGAAAATCATTGAAAAAAACGCCGGCTCTATACAATGTGATTCGAATGAGACTGCAACGACATTTAGCATCAATCTGCCTAGCTTACACTCATAGATGTATAGAGACCGCAGACTTAAAAAGGAATCCTCTTAAATAACAGCAGCAGAAAAAAAGCCAGACTGTTAAAGTCTGGCTTTTGCGCGAGTGTATAACTATTATTTTACTCCTACCGCATCAAATGCTTTGCTTACAGTTGTCACTTCCGGGCTTCCTGCTCCGTACAGATCGGCCGCAGACTGTACAATGCCAGCGCGGGCTTGCGAGAAGGATGTGGACGCTGTCAGGTATACGGTGTTGGCACGATAAAAAATGGCTCCTAGCTTTTGAACGCCAACGCCTTGAACGCTTATGCCATAATGCGTGCCGCCCGAACCGATTAAATAGGCTGCTTTGTTGATAATGCCACTATTGATATGGACACCGCCATTATCATCCGTACCGGTGTATCGTTTTGAATAATGGTCAGGATCGCCGTATTTCGCCGGGTCTGACATAGAGCGGAGAGCATCGCCGGCAATCGCAGGAGTATAGATATCTTCTCCGATGTCATAATCAGCTTTCTGGGCTTGTCCATTGAATTCGACAACCGTTCCGAAAATATCGGATATCGCTTCATTCAATGCCCCTGATTCATTCTGGTAAATCAGTCCTGATTCCGTATCCGTAACGGCATGTGTCAGTTCATGCGCTACGACATCAAGTCCCCCGGATAAAGGCCTGAATGTCGTGCCGTCCCCATCTCCGTATACCATTTGAATCCCATTCCAGAACGCATTGTTATACTTGTTCCCATAATGCACCGTCGACTTTAAAGCGCCTCCGAGGTTATCATATGAATTCCGGTTATAGGAAGATTTATAGAAATCATAGGTTTTGCCTGCATAATAATGTGCATCGACCGCCGGGGCATCATAGACCGCTTTAAAAACATTATCACTGTCAGCCCATAATGGGCCAGGAAGCCTTTGGGCATTATTGGCATTATAGGTGAAGACCCCTTTGCCTCGTGTATTATCCTGTAAATAATAACGGCCGCTTGAAAGGGTTGTGTTAAGAGAAACCGTATTGTTGGTCAACCCTGTTCCGGTCCCCACTGCATTTGTGCCAGACACTTCATGCATGCCATTATACTTATTAAGGACTTGTCCTGTTTCTGCTGAAATGAAATAATAATAGTTTCCTGGTGAAGGCTCTAGGAAATTCAGATTCACTTTATAGGCATATTCTGCCGCTTCCTTATCCGTGAACACCACTAGCTCGGCAGTTGGCACTCTTTCATATACAGGTGTAACACCTAAATCTTTTTCTGCAATCTTAATGGCTTCTTTATTCTTGATTCCTTGTTTGGACTTCCCCGTAAGCTTATGATCTAACTCATCTACTACGGAACCGGAAATGACGTTTAGAACACCATCCTCGGAGATGACGACTGCCTGGGTTGACCCCCACACCGGAATCCCTTCAAAGATTTGCTGCATTTTAAGGATCGTATTGCCTTTTTGATCGGTCTCTTGTTTTGTGATGGCAAATTGCTCTTTCGCATCTTTCTTTCCCAGTTTATAGGATTCTTTATGCTGATTCAGATAATTAAATATGATTTCTGTTTTTTTACTGTTTGACGGGCCTGTTAGCTTACCGGATTTATACTCCAGAGAATCCAATTTTTCATTATACTCTGTAACGCTTAAGACGTTCTGCGTGGAGGCTAATGCATTTGAATCAGCGACATTCGTGGCTAACAACCCAAGTGATAAAACTGCACTAACCAAAAGCTTCTTTTTCATAATCTGTTCCTCCTAAAGTTTTTTTCATGATGTGCGCTGAAAATCTGTTGCTCTAAACCTATCAAACTACTAAAGGTTTAACAATTGGGAAAATTCTGAATCTATCACCTCCTTTTAATGAATTATATACGAACAAATGTTCCGTAAACAATAGGATAATAGAACTAATGTTCTGACCTTTCGAAAAATAAATAGAGAGTGTCAAAGTAGACACCCTCTTTCTATTAAAAATGGAAATATACTACATACCTTTTTTCACAAAGAACTTATTTGCCAATTCCTCTGCCTCGACAGGCCTACTAAAGTAATAGCCCTGCATAAAATGGCAGTTGTTTTCGATGAGAAACTCAATTTGTTCCTTCGTCTCTACCCCTTCAGCGATGACATCCAGCTGCAAATTATGGGCCAGCGTTATAATCGTATTCGTAATCGCAGCATTATGAGTGTCTTGAATGATTTCCTTTACGAATGTCTGATCGATTTTTAGCGTATCTATCGGGAAATTCTTTAGATAACCTAATGATGAATAGCCTGTTCCAAAGTCGTCAATCGCGATCTTTACTCCAAGATTCTTTATTTCCCGCATGATGCTTAAGGTAGCATCGGTGTTTTGGATGATCGCATTTTCGGTTAACTCAAGCTCCAAATACTCAGCAGGCAACTTCGTCTCTGCTAATATATTTTTGATTACCATTGTCAATTCCGTTTTTACAAATTGCTGGGCTGCTAAATTAACAGAGACCCTGACAAAAGGATATCCTAAACTATGCCATTTCTTTGTTTGTTCACAAGCTGTTCTAAGGACCCATTCCCCAATTGGCACAATTAGTCCGATTTCTTCTGCGATCGGGATGAACTCAGCAGGGGGTATCATTCCTAAGGTCGGGTGGTTCCAGCGGATCAGAGCCTCTACACCGACTATTTCATTCGTTCTATAGTCAATCTGGGGTTGATAGTGGATAACAAACTCTTGGTTCGCCAAGGCTTTGTGCAAATCATTTTCTAATTTCACGCTTTCAAGACTTCGAATGCT
This sequence comes from Bacillus sp. CECT 9360, assembly GCF_918741275.1. Taxonomy (GTDB): domain Bacteria; phylum Bacillota; class Bacilli; order Bacillales; family DSM-1321; genus Peribacillus. The sequence goes on along the minus strand of NZ_CAKKNA010000011.1, from coordinate 136,479 downwards.
CATGCTTTCCTTATAAAATTGATAATTAGGTCCTGATAGCTCTTTTGCTTTATACATCGCCGTGTCAGCGTACTTAATTAACTCCTCGGAGCTGTCTCCGTGACAAGGATATAGACTAATGCCCATGCTGGCATTTACAAATACATCGTTTCCATCCAAACTGATAGGCTCAGAGAAAGACTTTAGGATCATGTCAGATAATCCTCTTACTTCATCTTCACTTTTAACGCTTGGTAGAATCATTGTAAATTCATCGCCGCCTTGCCGGGAAACGGTACACCCATTAGGAAGAAGATTGTTAAGGCGGTCCGCCACTTTTTTAAGCAATATATCTCCATAACTATGGCCAAAGGTATCGTTAATTTTTTTGAAACGATCTAGATCGAGAAACATGACCGCCAGCTTCTCTTGGTGGCTCTCGGCATACGCTAAGCCTTGATTTAATCGATCCATAAACAGCACTCTATTAGGAAGATTTGTTAAACTATCATAATATGCATGGTATCTTATTTTATCTTCCATTTGCTTTCTATGTGTAATATCTTTGAACGTAACGACATACCCGACTATTTTGTCCCCTTCGAGTATCGAAGAAGAAGCAAATTCAACGGCAAATTGGCTGCCATCTTTTTTGAAAAAATGTTCATCCGTCGTGTATGAATTAGATAAGGCGACGAATTCAGTTTCATCACGGCCGCGCGTACGCTGATAAATTCTGCTGAATGGCTCTCCAATTAACTCCTCTTTATCCTTATAGCCAAGCATATTTACGGCTGCAGGATTGCAAAAAGTGAAATTACCGGTAAGGTCTACACCGAAAATGCCGTCACCTGCTGAATTGAGTATCAGTGCGTTTTCCCGGCTCAAACGCCAGAATTCCTGAACAGCGGTCTCCAATTCTGCGTTTTTTTGCATAAGTTCCGAGGTCCGGTCCTGGATAATCAATTCCTGTTTTTCAACGATGAGAAGATTAGAAAGAGCTAGCGCGGTCGCGTCCACGACGGATTGGGCAAGCTGAAGGTCCGCGTCCGTAAATGTTTCCGCCGATTCATCAAATACGGCAACCGGAATCGTACCAAGCACCTCTCCCATTGCAACAAGCGGCATAACATACAACCCTACGATACCAAATTGCCGGCAAATATCATGGTCAGGCCTATCATCATTGTAGACGTTGGGTATGTATACGGCCTGCTTCGTACTCATCACTTCGTTGTATAGGACATCCGTACTGTGGTCAAAATTTCCGTCCTGATGTGTTTTTTTCCAGTCGTCTAACGCCCAATCGCTTTCAAGGCTTAAGCTTTGCGGTTTTATCTGTCTTTCAGCAATCGGATCCAATATGTGTGCGCCGACATTTTTGTTTTTCAATACACTGCGTACATAATCGAAACAAAGTTCTAATGCGTTTTGCATGGATGAACATAATGACAATTCCCGATTAATATCTAACAATAATTGCTTTTCGGCAAGCAGGCGTTCTTTCCGAACAAAGCTATTAGAATTTCGTATAGCTACGGCAGCCATGTTTACATAAGCTTCAACCGTCTGAATTTCAGATTCAGATAAATTCATTTGAGCCCCATAATCGAACAAATAGACAATTCCATATATATCATCATCATAAAAAATAGGTACACATAATAATGATTTAATGCCGAAAGCATCGACAGGCATTGGATCAGGCCTGGTATCTTCTGAAGTATCAGGAATATAGATGGCTTTTTTAATAACCAATGCTTCTTTTGCCAGCTTATCTTGTTCGGGATCAACAACGAGCATGTCTAAGGTCATACCGTTCATGACCTCCGGTTTCCCCACATATCCGCGAAACGTTCCATCTCCCTGGGGCAAATAAATGCCCACGGCGTCACATTGGACGATTTCCTCGGAAATGGCTAAAACCACATGTTCCAGAACTTCCTTTAATTCGAGCTTGGTGTTAATAATCTTCGTGATATTCGCTAAACGGGAATATCTTGTCTGGTTTTCAAGCATTTGTAATCCCCTGCCCAGTTTAGGATTTTATTAGTACCTGACGCTGTGATCTTTAAATATTTATCATGAGAAAGATGTTCTATAAGTTACAGTATAAATCTAAATATTTTGTGATGGGATAAAAAACCTACCTTTACTTCAAAATAAAGGTAGGTAAATCATCTACTTATTAAATATATCGTAATATTTCAAATTTTTTTAATACAAAATTCTCCATACTTATCTCTTAGTACTCCTTTTTCACATATTTATTTTTAAATACAACAAGAGATTGTTAACAATGTTTAAAATTACAAAATTCGCGAACAATATTTTCAGTCATTTCTCAAAAGGAGGGACCAGATTATTATGTTCAAGGAGACCTTACCTTTACCTTTATTATCGGATGAATTTTTAGATCAGGTTGCAAATGAAATTAACAAACTTTATGGCTGGCCCGTTCAGGAAAACATTGAGGTTCCGGAAAATAGTGAAAATGAAAAGTAATTATCGCTACATTAGCCGGATAAGAGGGAAAAGCAAAGGAGCCGAAAGCCGGCTCCTTTTTGCTATCTAACGCATCTTTTAGTGGAATACGGCGGTGTTTCATTCCTCATATATTATTTAGCGCTTACCAAACGAATAATCCGACAACCATAGCACTTAACAGGGAGACTGCCATTCCGCTAAGCAACAGCTTCCATACATTTCTTCCGATGATGTGCGATTTTTCTTCATCGAGGATGGAATTAAATGTTCCATAAATCATGCCGACTGTACTAAAGTTGGCAAAAGAGGTGAGGAAAGTGACCGCAACCGCTACTGTATGCGGAGCCAGGCTGCTAATCTGATCTTTTAAATCAAGCATTGCAACGAATTCATTGGTGGCAAGCTTGATTCCCATTAATTGGGCGACATACATGGCATCATGTCCTGATAACCCAAGTAAGAAAGCGAACGGGCTAAAGATAACAGAAAAGATCTTCTGAATCGTCAATCCATCCACCACGAAACCTAATATACCGTTTACGCAGGCTGTTAACGCTACATAACCGATGACCATCGCCATGATGACGATAACCATCTTGATTCCAACTAGCATACTGTTCGAGATCGTGGAAAAGAAATCTTTCCGTTCCTCTTTAGTCGGAACATAAACAATATCTTCTTCTTTGCTGACATCGACCGGGTTTAGCATGTTTGCAATCAATAAAGCATTCAAACAGTTTAGGGGAATCGCAACAAATACATAGGTTGCTGGAACCATTGATAAGTAAGCTCCTATGATCGAGCCGCTGATACTGCTCATACTCATGATTCCAAATGTCAGCAAACGCTGACCTCCTAGGACTCTCAATTGATCGCGGAGAACCGCCAGAGCTTCCGTATTCCCAAGAAACATCATCTGGATAGAGAAGAAGCTCTCAAGCTTTGGTAAACCTGACACTTTTGAAATGAGCCAGCCTACTTTATCGATGATCCAAGTCAGTAAACCGAAATACGATAGAATATCAAAAAACGTGATAATGAAAATAATTGGCATTAAGGCACTGAAAAAGAAATCAACCTGCTCATTCGCCATCACAGAAGGGAAGACAAAAGAAATCCCTTCATTTGCACATGAGATCAACCAGGTAAAGAAAGATGCAATTTGATTAATGACCCATGTCCCTATTTCAGTCGATAACATGAACCAGGTTATAACCAATTCAACAACTAGCAAGGTAAGGATGGATTTCCATTTAACCTTTCTTTTATTAGGTGAACAAAGGTAAACGAGACCTATCACAACTAATACGCCCAATATATTTAACAAGAAATACATTTTTTCATCTCCTCAGATATATCATTTCCCATTTATTTTTCCATATAAAAAAAGCGCTTATTTTTTCACACTTTCAGCCACAGGACAGAAAGCATGAGAAAATAAGAACTTCTCTTGAAACACAGCATACTATATTGATTTTCTAATTTCAGGAACCAAGTGATTGGATTCTCCTATATTGCAGCCCACATCCCGAAGCAAGTCATTTGGTATAATATAATGAATGTTTCTATCCTGAAAAATTAGGGAAAAGACATAGTATCTAGATAATTAAAGGAGTAATAATATGAAATTTATTTTGTTAATCGTCTTAATTGTTGCGGCGTATTTTCTGTATAAAAGATTCATGAATAAAAAGCATTAAAACCTGCACACCGAGCTATATCACCTAATATTGTTAGGAATACCTCGTTAATAAAAAGAAGGTGGTACTTTAGCATTAAGCAAAGCCTCCACCTTCTTTTTACATCTTTATTTTTTCAAATGGTAAGGTGAAGTGGTGATAATTACATTTCTTCTATAAAGCAGGTAGGCCCGTATTAATAAGCTTGATTGGTTATGAAGAATATTATGCCAGCCCTGCTTTGTTAAGCTTCTGTTCCCCTAACTCCGTTGATTTTAAAGGTCGTCCAATTAAAAACCTCTTTATAGAAGAAATCATGATTTCCCCACCACCAGATATTAATAAGAATATAATGCCCCTATAATGAAATGAAAAACGGCTAATAAAAAATGTCTACAAGTCATATCTTAATAGACCTACCTTGTAACGATTCACCCTTTGGACATAACGGTTCCCCCGTACCATTAGATCAGCGATTTAGAAATATGAAATTAAGGCTCCTAGGTTTTTCCTATGTATATACAAAAATAGATTAGTACAATGTTTAAAATTACTTAATGAGCGAACAATAATTTCAGGCATTTCCAAAAGGAGGAATCAAATTATGTATAAGGAGACCCAGCCTTTATTATCTGATGATTTTTTAGTTCAGGTTGCAAATGAGATCAACAAACTTTATGGCTGGCCCGTTAAGGAATTAAATGAAGTTCCGGAAAATAGTGAAAAGTGAAATGTAACTATTGCTAATTAATCAATCAAAAATATTAATTAGTTATATGTTTAGGGGCGGCAAGGTATTTCCCGTTTCGAGCAAGCTCTTTAGGTTGCTTAGAATGGCCGGCCATCCATTATTTAAGCCCCTAAAGGTATCGTTGTCTTCAACATAGTCCGCATCCACCAGATTGTCATGTTTAAGCGTTAGCTTTACTGTAGCTTCCATTTGTTTCAGCTCAAAAGTAACCTTTGTGGGAAGTTCGCGGGGTGTATCGTCACCTTCTATTTTCCATGTAAAAGAAAGTAAACGATGCGGCTCGCACTTTAGTATTTCCCCGTGATCGACGACTAGCCCATTCCGCTCATAGGTGACGGTTGAACCTTCTTGCCAATCGGATTGAATTTTGCTTCCGAAGAAATATTTTTCGGTAAAATCGCTGCTTGTCAATGCTTCCCATAGTTTCTCCGGTGTGGTGGCAATGTAGGTCACATAGACGAATGTTGATTTTGTCATTATGCTTATCCTCCTCAAGTTTATTTTTCAATTCACTCAACGTTTCTATTCGGTGGTGTTCATATTTGTGGATCCATCGCTGATAATTCTCGGTTCTTTCGGTCGACATATTTGCCCAAAACTCACTTTTTTAAAAACGTATTGATCAAAAGAACTAGGAGAACACTACGTATAAATCAATCCTTTGACAACAGAAATTTATTGCAGTATTATGTATCTCGTATTCAAAATATTTTAGTTGAGTATAATTGCAAATATTTAGCAACTTTAGAATACAAAGATAAAGAAAGATACAGGTAATAAAGGGGGTGCAGCATGGGGTTTTTAAACAAATTATTTGGTGGATCAACTAATGAGGAGGAAAAACAAATGGAAAAATTAAATATTGGAATTATCTTGGGAAGCACACGTCAAGGACGGGTAAGCCCACAAGTAGGAAAATGGGTAAAGGAAATTGCTGACAAACGTGGAGATGCAAATTATGAAATCGTCGATATCGCAGACTTCAAATTACCATTCTTAGGAGAAGGTACTGGTGAAGAACCAGGATTGAAAGCTTGGTCAGAAAAACTTGCCAGCTTAGATGGATTCGTATTTATCGTCCAAGAATACAATCACAGCATCACTGGAGCATTGAAAAATGCACTGGATTCAGCCCGTGATGAATGGAACAATAAGGCAGCAGGTATCGTTAGCTACGGTTCAACAGGTGGAGCCCGTGCAGCTGAACATTTACGTGGAATCTTAGGAGAATTACAAGTTGCGGACGTTCGTATACACCCAACATTGTCATTGTTCACTGATTTTGAAAACTTCAGCGAGTTCAAACCAGCTGAATTACATCTTGATAATATGAACACGATGCTTGACCAAGTAAACGCTTGGAGTGGCGCATTAAAGACTTTGCGATAAAATATTGCAAGAATAAGTAAATTGGGGGGATGATTATTCATCCCCTTTTTTGCGTACTAAGTAGTACAAGTAATCTTCCCTTATTAGTCATAAAGGTGACAAGCAACGAAATGCTTCGGGGAAACTTCCTGCCACTTTGGTACGCTATCGGAACAAATCTGCATAGCCCTTGGACAACGTGTGCGAAAGCGGCAGCCGCTTGGAGGATTCAAAGGGCTTGGAACGTCTCCCTTTAAAATAATACGTTCTCGCGCTCTCTCAAGCTTAGGATCAGGAATTGGGATTGCTGATAGCAAAGCCTGAGTGTAAGGATGCAGAGGATTGTCATATAAATTCTCACTTTCGGCCAATTCTATTATCGTTCCTAAATACATGACGGCGATACGATCACTAATATGCTTAACCATTGATAAATCATGGGCGATAAATAAATACGTCAACCCTTTTTTTTGCTGTAAATCTTGCATAAGGTTTACAATTTGTGCTTGTATGGAAACATCTAACGCAGCAATAGGTTCATCAGCTATTATAAATTCAGGTTCTACAGCAAGAGCTCGGGCAATTCCTATGCGTTGCCGTTGTCCTCCGCTGAACTCATGCGGATAACGATTAGCATGCTTTTTATCTAAGCCGACCGATTCAAGCAATTCATAAACTTTATCTTTAATTTCCTTTTTGCCAAGATGAACTTCATGATTGTTAATCCCTTCTGATATTATCTCTAATACAGTCATCCTGGGATTAAGAGATGAGTATGGATCCTGATATATCATTTGAATTTTTTTCTTCATTCTTTTAATATCTGCCGCTGTTTTTATCAACTGAAGATCTTCCCCATCATAAACTACTTTTCCTGAGGTAGAATTGTATAATTGGATAATAGTCCGGCCAGTTGTCGATTTACCGCAACCAGACTCCCCCACTAAACCTAAAGTTTCCCCTTTATAAATATCAAAAGATACATCGTCAACTGCTTTTAATACTTTACCTTTTCCAACACTGAAATATTTTTTTAAATGTTTAATCTCAATGAGCTTCTCTTTTTCTTTCATCTATTGGCCTCCTACTCCGCTAACCATTCTACTCGAGGTGCTCGGTCATCTTCTAACCAACATGCGACTGTGTGCGTTTCTGAAACTTGAGTCCTGCTAGGAGCAAAGTTGTGACAAACTTTCATAACATAAGGACATCGAGCTGCGAAAGGGCAGCCTTCAGGTAATTGACCTAAATCAGGCGGTGTCCCCGGAATGGGAATTAACTTAGTAGAACGATTTGCATTCAGTTTTGGCATGGATAATAGGAGCCCACGTGTATAAGGGTGCTTTGGTTCATAGAAAATCTCATCCACCAAACCTGTTTCGACTATTTCTCCTGCATACATGACCGCAACACGCTGAGCCATACTGGCAACTACGCCTAGATCATGGGTAATAATAATAATTGATGTTCCAGTCTTTTTTTGCAGATCCTTCATCAAGTCTAAAATTTGTGCCTGTATGGTTACATCGAGGGCAGTGGTAGGTTCATCTGCCAGCAATACATTCGGATTACAAGCTAATGCCATTGCAATAACTACCCGCTGTCTCATCCCCCCCGAAAACTGGTGTGGAAAATCAGACATTCTTTCCACTGCATTTGGTATCCCAACAAGGTTAAGCAGCTCTGTAGATCTATTAAATGCTTCTTTTTTTCTGAGTCCCTGATGTTTTCTTAACCCTTCCATGATTTGCTTACCAATCTTCATGGTTGGATTAAGTGAAGTCATCGGATCTTGAAATACCATTGATATTTCCGAGCCGCGAATTTTTTGCATTTCTTTATCACTATATTTGAGCAGGTCCTTTTCTTCATAAAACACCTGTCCATCTTTAATCATGCTATTTTGTTTAGGCAATAGTCTCATTAAACTTTTTGCTGTTACTGATTTGCCAGAACCAGACTCACCAACAATGGCTAATGTTTCACCTTTTTTTAACTCAAAGCTCACGCCACGAACCGCCTTAATTTCCCCATCATCATGAGACTTAAAGGAAACATGAAGATTATCTATTTCTAATGCAGTATCTTCCATCATTGTCTCCTTTCTTACTTTCTCATTTTGGGATCTAGTGCATCACGCAGTCCATCACCTAATAAATTAAAACTAATCATCACAGCGCTGATTACAATTGCTGGAAATATTAATTTATAGGAAAAGAAACGCATTGATTTATAGCCATCTTCAATTAATACGCCTAATGAAGCCAATGGAGGCTGCAAACCCAGGCCGATAAAACTTAGAAATGCTTCAAAGAAAATTGCCGTTGGTATCGTGAACATCAAAGTTATGATGATAGAACCCATAACATTAGGAAGTAAATGCTTCCAAATAATCTTGGCATTGGAGGTTCCTAAAGTTCTGGCTGCCAGAATATACTCCTGCCCCTTCAACTGTAATATTTTCCCGCGAACAACTCGAGCCATTCCTACCCACCCTGTAATAACCATCGCTAAGATAATCGAGGTGATTCCCGGCTCAAGAATAAGGATGAATAAGATGATAACAACCAGATTTGGAATACCGATTAAAACTTCAATAATACGCTGCATGCCGTTATCGACTCGTCCACCATAAAATGCAGAAATCCCCCCATACACTACACCAATGATTAAATCCAAAAGAGCTGCAATGATAGCAATAAATAATGATATCTGCGTTGCCTTCCATACTCTGGTCCAGAGATCCCGTCCAAATTCGTCAGTTCCGAACCAAAAGTTTCTTGTGATTTCTCTAGCTTCATATTGATCTTTTCCGTTTACATCTTTTCCGTCGAATCCAAGCCATTCTAACCCTTCTATTTTTGGAGGTAAGTTAGATAGAGCTAAGTCCTGATCCATATGGGAATTTTCACTAAAAAAGGGACCAGCCAAAGCCATAAACGAAAACAAAATAATCGTTATAAGCCCCAGAAAAGCTCCTCTATTTTTTTTCAACCTTCTCCAGGCCTCACTCTTAAACGTAACCGGTGTACCAGCAAGGATTTCACTTTTATTAGACTCCAAAGGAGCATGAACAAATAAATCTTCGGTAACTTTTTGGTTTGAAGCCTTCATTTTTCATGCCTCCCTTGTATGCTAATGCGTGGATCTATTATTCCGTAAAATATATCGACTATGAAAACGATCCAGATAAATAGCGCACTGTACATCAAGGTAACCCCCATAATGACACTATAGTCATTGACCAGGATAGACTTTGTAAATTGCTCCCCAAGTCCGGGTACCGTAAAAATTTTTTCAATGACCAACGTACCTGTCATAATAGCTACAGCTAATGGTCCTAACATTGTTAAAACAGGAATGGTAGCGTTACGTATGATATGTTTGAAAACGACTGCTGTTTCACTAATCCCTTTTGCTCTCGCCGTTACAATATAATCTTGTCCCAATACTTCTAGCATTTCAGTTCTGATAAACCGGGCAACTGTCGCTATGACTGTCACAGATAATGCCAGGGAGGGCATTATTGTATTTTCATAGCTTTCCCATAATGCTGCGGGCAGCCAGCCTAGTTTAACCCCTATAAAATATTGTAAGAGGGCAGCAAAAACAAAGGATGGAATGGACATTCCCAGCACAGCAATAGTCACAGAACCATAATCTAAAAAACTATTATGATTTAAAGCAGATGTAATCCCAAGTATCAACCCTACCATCACGCCAAAAATTAGGGCTTGAGATCCTATTAGTACAGAGGGGCCTATGCGTTCTCCAAGAATATTATTCACTGATCGGCCTTCATATTGATAAGAAATTCCTAAATCCCCTTTCACTAGACCTCCTAAATAGCTTACATACTGTAATGCGACCGGTTTATTCAACCCATATTTTTCATTCATTAGTTCAAGCTGCTCTGCAGATAACTTTTCAGGGTTAGTAAATGGTGTCCCGGGGAGATGCTGCATTAAGAAAAAAGTAATCGATACAATAATAAACAATGTTACGAACATATAACCTAGACGTTGAGCAACATAGCCGTTCAAAACCCCACCTCCTAGCTGTTTTTATAATTGAACTACTCACCGCTTAACACCCATACGGGTTATTTGAAGCGGGAGATTCCTACGAACTCTGAAGTATCCTTCAGTTATTTTAGTAGGCTACCCCCGCAGTCCCTGCGGTTAGAAGTCTTATCACTTCATTTTTAAGATTTTTTCCTGCGTTAATATCTCTTTGGTGATGAGTGTGACACTTGGGGCACTCCCACTCACGCAATCCGAGATTTTTCACGTCTTTATTTCGGTAGCCACAGCCTGAACAAAGCTGACTGGAAGGAAAATTTTTCGCTACTGTTACAACCTGTTTTCCATACCATTTCGCTTTATATTCAATCATCGTTTTGAATGTTGACCAAGATACTTCGCTGATGGCTTTGGCTAGGTTGTGATTTTTTAACATATTCGATACAGACAAGTCTTCCATTCCAATCATGTCGTGGTTTTTGACAATTTCAGTTGAAACCTTGTCTAAATAATCTTTTCTTGCATTCGCAATTTTTTCATGGATGCGGGCGACTTTCCTTTTGGCTTTATACCAGTTAGAACTGCCTATGGTTCGCCTATTCATCATCCGCTGTGCTTTCGCTACCTTTTCTTCCAACTTGCGATAGAATTTCGGATTGGGGTAAATCGTTCCATCAGAAAGAATAGCAAAATCTGTTAACCCAACATCAATCCCAATGGCTGAGTGACTTTTCGGTAATTCTGCTACTTCTGTTTCTGTTCCCAGGGAAACAAAGTATTTACCAGAAGCATTTCGTCTAATTGTAGCATGTAGGATACGGCCTTGGACTTCACGGCTTTTGGCAAATCGGACAAGTCCAAGTTTAGGCAGTTTGATGTAGTTGTCAATGACCGCTATATTCCCGTTTGTATGTTTCGTTGTGTAGGATTGAACCTGGTTTTTTTTAGACTTGAATCGAGGTTGTTTGTTTTGTTTTTTGTAGTAGCGGTCATAGGAATCTGCCAGATTTTCAACGGATTTTTGCAGGGCAATACTATCCACATCCTTCAAAAAATCATATTGCCTTTTAAGTTCGGGGAGTGATTTTATGGTTTCATTTTTATTAAAATATTGACCCTTCCAGTTATTCGTTGGAAGCTGGCCGTTTTGAACCATTTCTTCGCAGATATGCCAATAAGCGTCTTTGTCCTTCTGTTTAGCAAGAAAGAAGTTGAACACGAACCTTGAACAGCCTATCGTTTTGTTGATAAGTTCTATTTGTCTTTTGTTTGGATAGATCCGAAATTTATAGGCCCTGTTCACAAGCATGAATTTCACTCACCTCCAAAAGGAACATTTGTTCCTATTATAGCATAATGAGGAAAGACTTGGCTATCACCAACTGACATTCATCTCCCACTTACTCATTGGGCTACACCCTTCACATTCCTTGAAGTGGGGGTCTTCTGTCGGAAGACGATAAAAAAGAGGTAATAAGTAATACCCCTTTTTTTCATTTCTATTTATTCACCTTCAATTTGAGTCCATTTAAAAGTGAAATCAGGCCCACTGGGATGACGGACCAACCCTTTGATAGCAGGTTTTTGAAGGACAGCTAAACCTCGTTGGTATAATGGCGCGATTGCCGAATCGTCAAATAGCATCTTTTCCGCTTTCAGCAACTTTTCATAACGCTTTACATCATCTTTTTCTACATTGATTTCTTTTACAAGAGCATCATACTCGGAATTAGTATAGTCCATACGGTTGGCGGAGCCATCCGTTACCCACATCCCGATATATGTCATTGGATCAATATAGTCGGGTCCCCAGGCAGAGATTACCATATCATAATCGAGATCCGATTCTAACTCGTATCTTTGTTCTACAGGTACAAGCTTAATCTTAATTTTTAATTCTGGTAAATTCTTTTCTATTTGGTTTTTTAAATATTCGGCGGTTTTATCATTTCCTTCAACAGCAGAAACTGTGAGTGTAATTTCCACTGAGTCTTGACCAATTTCTTTTAATCCCTTAGCGAGATAATCTTGTGCTTCCCCGATTTCCCCATGGTTCTGATCTCCATTAATATCCCGAAAATCCTTTCCGTCTGGAGAAAAGGAGAAATCCTTTGGTACCAATCCATACAAAGCTAATGAACCATTGTTTAAAATCCGATCAACATGGGCTTGTTTATCCCAGCTCATATCAATCGCACGACGTATATTTTCATTTCCTAAAGCTTTATGATTATGGTTAAAACGCAGGAAGAAAATTTCCGAGTCAGCAATTGCATGAAAGTCTTCGTTGTCTTTATATTGATCTACAGAAGCTGAACTTAAATTAATCATATCTACTTTTTTTGTATCATAAAGGTTTAACTGGGTTGCGGCTTCTTTTACCACAAATACATTGACCTCATCTAATTTCACACTATCTGCATCCCAATATTCAGGGTTTTTCTGATATTTCCAACTCGCATCGTGTTTCCATTCCGAGAGAACAAAGGGCCCATTATATATTAGTGCATCAGCTTCCAAAGCATACTTCTTTCCTTGACTCTCAACATACTTTTGATTTTGAGGTAAGAAGGTAGGAAATGTTAAGTATTGCCCAAGAAGAGCAGTGGGAGATACTAATGTTACTTCAAGTGTTTTCTCATCAAGAGCCTTAACTCCCAAATCGCTAACCGGCTTTTCACCCTTTAATATTTCGCTTGCATTCAGAATATTTGCAGTCTCAAACATACTTGCATAATGGCCCGTTTCATTAAATACCCGTTGCCAAGCAAAAACAAAATCGGTAGCTGTTACAGGCTCACCATTACTCCATTTAGCATCGCGTATAGTATAGGTATGTACTAATCCATCTTTACTAACTTGCTCATTCTCAGCCATAGCGAGTTCCGGCTCATGCTCTTTACCTAACCGGAATAGACCTTCATTAACATTGCTCAACACTGTAAATGAAACATTATCATGAGCATGAGCGGAGTCCATAGTTGGGATTTCCGATGCTTCCACCATGTTTAATGCTTGCTTTCCTTTAGTTGTTTTTGTATTCTCTCCATTTTCTGAATCTGTCTTTTTTGATGAGTTAAAATTACAACCCGCAAGCACCAAACCTACTACCGTTATTAGCAATAGCAACTTAAACACTAAATGATTCTTCAATAAAATCTCCCCTTTTTTAGATATACTTAAAATTAAAACTTTGAAAACATACTTGTTGATACTTTTTACAGGTAAAGTCCTATTAGCTAATCCTTTGTAAGGTTTCGATAAACTCGCATGTTATAATTCAGATATATTATCTTTAGGAGTTGTCATTATATGTTTCGTATAAATATATATGTGATTTTGGGAACACTTTTTTTTTCAACTCTTGTCTCCTATTACTTCAATCATTCTTTTAATAGATTGATATGGATCAATACCCTTTTCAGTTTTTCACTTATGCTAACTCTTCTTGGTGGCATGATGCTCGTGATACAAGGCGGATTTTTCAGCGGAATAATAAGGAGCTTCAGACTTTTCTTTTGGAAAACCAGTCCGATGAAGCAAGTGCTTGAAGAGATTGAAGGAAAAAGAGAGGATTCAAGCCCCTATCTATTATCTTTCAGATTTACTTTCCCCTTTTTATATTCTGGAACTTCATTATTACTATTTTCCATTATCTTTTCTTGGTATATATCTTAATTGTTCACTATTACGTGATTTTTTTTATCCGAGTCGGTCTAAGATTCAGGAAGTTTTGAAAAGCAAAACCCCTCATTAATTAAATCTGATACATCGAAGAATCCTCTAAACTACTATTAATCCATGTGGAGATTCCGGTACTGAATGTGGATAGAATGTGGATACTTATATAAAAGTATTCTTGCATATAACGAACTTTGAATTTATAGAAGTTTCTGTGGAAGAATGAATTGAATTTAAATATTGGGCATGCCGGATAGAGATTATTTTTAATGTTGTTGTCAGCATGGTCAGGTAGGATTAAACCTCCTCCGCTCGGCTTTAAACATGAATGGAGAGGTAAAAGGGAGATTAATGGCGGGAATGATTGCTTAGATGGCGGTACTGTACTTTTTATATACATAAGTGGAAGTCATTATGGAAAGAAGTGCACCATAGTTAAGGTTGAAAGTTACTTCATCTCCTACGCTTAAGTTTTTTTGGGGCATCGCCCACGGCGTGATCGCTGCTTGAACCAAGAATTTCAATATCCAACATAGGTATTAATCCTGCTACCAAAACGTCTTAAGTTCCTACTCCAAGAATAACTCTGCTCATTTGCCCGCGATCTTGAAATTGCGGAAGGACTCCAAATGCATTCTGGCCTATTTCTCCGTATGGAACCCGGAAGTTTGTTTTTCATTAGCTGTCTTTCCATCCATTGTCCCAAATTTATTTTCAGAATATACAATTGCGGTTTATTTCCTAAGGCTTTTCCTCCCAAAACCTATTTTATTACCGTAAACCCGCGGAAGAGATTCTTGGACAAGGGAAAAACACTTGTCACAAATAGAAAAAGTCCATTAGTTTAAATGTAATTACTTTCAGAATTTACAAAATATTTGTACGTTTTACAAGTATAGCACAGTTAATGGATAAGCGTTTGTTTTGTTTTGTTTTATTATCCACTATTATGGTCCTTAAAACCTGCTCCATTAAACTAAAAAGGGGAGCTCACTGTAATTGAGCTCCCCCCTTTGTTTTATCCTTTTTAACCTTTCTATGTTCTTAAGAATATCTTTAATTCCATTGAACGTTCATCCAATTTTCATTTTGGAGGAACTTATTAAGTTTGCGGTTTATCAAAGGTGACATACGTTCCTGCCATCAGATCATGTAAAGCTCTTTTGTCTTTTCGCAGCCCCACCATAAATGCGCTGACTATGAGGGCAATACCAATCGTTAGGCCGTAAACAAGACCTGCAACGAGTGTACGCATTAACATCGCGCCAAAACCTAATTTACCGCCATTCACTTTCGCAATCCGCACACCCATGATTTTCTTTCCGACTGTATATCCATGCCAAATAATCGGAATAATCAAGGCATACACCATATTTGCCACGCTATCAAAAGTATCAGCTTCCCAATTCCGTGTGATTAAATAACTGATCACCGAGACTGAGATTCCAATAATAAGTCCATCTAGTATATTAGCCAATAATCTTCTCCAAAATCCAGCCGGATTCGTCATATACTTCTTCCCCCTATTTTTTATCTATAATTTCATTTACTATCCTACCAAACTTTTTTGTACTTGTAATATAGAATTTAAAAGACTTGAAAGGATATGGAGACACTGATTAATTTATATTTTGGCTCTTCACCATAACTGGTGGTTTAATATTGATTAACGTAATATCTCAGTTAATTTTGCAACAAAGTTGATTGGAGAGGAAGGTGCGAGACTCCTGCGGGAAAAGCAGGCCAGTTAACGGAACGTCGACTAAGATCTGCCACGTCCTGTGGCAAACGTCGACGCCAACACATCCTGTGTAAGTCCCGGAGGCGTGCCCTTTGCCGAGGAGGCTCCCGGACTGCCCGCGGAAAGCGAGCGCCTGGAGCGGAAATCAACGGATAATCAAAAACTTAAACCACTTCCTTTGGTGAAGAACCTATATTTTATGAATCTGCTTTTTATTACCAGATTCTCACTGAGTGACCTACCCTCTTTGGTAATCTAAGTTTATTTACAAACCCAAGTGGTACTTAAATATAAAAAGGCAAGGAGGATGAAAATATGAATTTGTCTGCCAGATATATAGCTATCCCCCTTAGTTTGGGCTTGCTCCTGTTTTCAGGCTGCAGCAGTGAAGAGATATCTCAAGAAACCGAACAGGCTACTAAGCAGGTTGAACAAAAAGCGGAAGAAGCTGCGGGGCAAGTAAAGGAAGGTGCAGAGCAGCTTTCTGATACGCTAAAAGAAGAGACTCCTGGTATCGTTCAGAACATGAAGGATACTTATAAGGAGGGGGATCAGAAGATAAAAGAGAACACCCTTCAAAAAGGAGATACAGCTAAAGTCGAAAAGGATGCCTATTTGGCTTTAACTCCTGAAGCTTATGATGAACTGTACCAACTAATAGAAGTGAATGATTTAAAAGGTGTTGAAAATATAGAAAAAGATAATCAGGTTGAGACCATAAAGAAAGACAGCGAAGTAGAGGTACTTGAAAGAGATGTAATCCGGACTAAGGTTAAAAATTTAGATTCCGGAGAAGAAGGGTATCTTCCAACCTCGTTACTTGAACCGGTGAAATAATTTTGAACACGGAAAAACAAAAAGAGCCGAGTGCCGGCTCTTTTTGCTATTTGAACGGTCTGGGTCTGTTGTCATCATCCTCCGGTTCCAGCTAGGGTACGTCCAAACCCATCCTCTTTGCCCCCATTAACCAGAACAACGATTTTCCCCGCCTCGATTTCGTCTGCGTACCTTTTTGCATCCATTTCCGATAAACCGTTACCCGTTAAATTATCCTCAAGATTATCTTCAACATCCTTAAAGTACCGCAGGACTTTGTCCATGAAGGAATCCTCTTCTTCGGCGTGGGTTGTAATCGCACTGACATCTATATACTGGTCATCATTAGTGAACGAAATGTCTTTTTCATCCCTGGCAATAACCGTGAACTCACTTCCCTCAAATCCTCTTTCCATTAGTTCTCGAACGGCATTCATCACCTCTTCAGAGCTATTGAATACTCCATACACATTCCTATCCATATTCGCCTCCACCTTTCGTACTTTACTGTCTTTTTAACCCGTTGCGATTCTTTATAAACCCAATTTATTCGAAGGTCGGCAGAAGGAAGTTAGACAATTACTGGAGAATATAGAGTGAGATGAATCATTTCATCAGTCAGTTTTTGCAAAATAGCAATCGATAAGAAACCATACCTTCATATACGCGCTACGATATCGATACTGCGAAACTTTCTCGGAAGGAGGGGAGGATCATGCTGGTTCATTAAGATTATGTTTAGATAAAAAACTAATTTCTGAGTGACTATTATGGCCATTCAATTAGAGAAAATTTTTGTGAATCTACCGGTTAAAGATTTGAATAAATCCATCGAGTTTTTTTCTGAAATAGGTTTTGAATTCAACCCCCAATTTACTGATAAAAATGCAACATGCATGATAATCAGTGATAATATATATTTGCTATGTTGTTGGTTGAAGATTTTTTTAAGACTTTTACCAAAAAGGAAATTTCTGATGCAACCAAAAGTACAGAAGTAATTTTGGCATTATCTGCTGAAAGCAGGGAAAAGGTTGATGAGATTGTCAATAAGGCCCTAGCAGCTGGCGGAATAAAATCCAATGACCCGATGGACCATGGCTTTATGTACGTAAGGAGTTTTCAGGATATAGACGGACATCTTTGGGAAGTCATGTACATGGATGAAAGTGCAGCCGCTCAGAATCAGGATTAAAAGTGGCTTTACTAGCCCATAAAAAAAGAGGATGACTCAAAACTGTGTAAGTAAACTTGGTAAATGCTCTTCATCCAGGTGATTAAGGACAAAACAGCGCAAGTAAG
Organism: Bacillus sp. CECT 9360; assembly: GCF_918741275.1. GTDB lineage: Bacteria > Bacillota > Bacilli > Bacillales > DSM-1321 > Peribacillus. Next base: position 118,653 of record NZ_CAKKNA010000011.1, on the reverse strand, counting down.
CCCAGGAAATGTCCTTCATCCGGGTGACGAAGGACAAAACGGGACAAGTAAGCTCGAGAAATGTCCTTCATCCGGGTGATGAAGGACAAAACGGGACAAGTAAGCTCGAGAAATGTCCTTCATCCGGGTGATGAAGGACAAAACGGTGCAAGTAAGCTCGAGAAATGTCCTTCATCCAGGTGATGAAGGACAAAACGGCGCAAGTAAGCTCGAGAAATGTCCTTCATCCAGGTGATGAAGGACAAAACGGCGCAAGTAAGCTCGAGAAATGTCCTTCATCCAGGTGATGAAGGACAAAAAATAGACTGTTTCAAAAGATAGTTAAACAACGATCTTTTGGAACAGCCTCTTCGTGTTTTATTCACCTAAATCCACATTGTGGTACACTTGCTGAACATCTTCTAAATCTTCTAATACATCAAGCAGTTTCTCAAATTGCGCTTTTGCATCCTCTGGAAGTGTTACATCATTTTGCGCAAGCATTGTAATCTCCGCAACTGTAAACTCTGCGACACCAGCGTTCTTGAGTGCTTCTTGAACCGCATGGAACTGGTCAGGTTCTGCATAAACGATAACGGCTTCCTCTTCTTCTAGAATGTCACGCACGTCCACATCTGCTTCCATTAATAGTTCAAGCACTTCATCTGCTGTTTTGCCTTCAAGGCCAATGACGGCCGTTGCATCAAACATATAGGCAACAGATCCGCTTACGCCCATGTTGCCGTTGTTTTTGCCGAATGCAGCCCGCACTTCTGATGCAGTCCGGTTCACGTTATTTGTCAGTGCATCCACAATTACCATGGATCCACTTGGCCCGAAGCCCTCATAACGAAGTTCGTCATACGTTTCTTCTGAACCGCCTTTCGCTTTTTCAATCGCACGGTCAATGATCGTTTTCGGTACATTGTAGGTTTTTGCCCGCTCGAGTACGACTCTTAAAGCCTGGTTTGATTCCGGATCCGGTTCACCCTGCTTGGCTGCTACATAAATCTCGCGTCCAAACTTTGCATATATACGACTCGTATTAGCATCTTTTGACGCTTTTTTTTCTTTTATATTGTTCCACTTACGCCCCATCCCGCTTCACTCTCTTTCAAATTTGGATCTATATAATAATTAATATGAGATAAACTGATTTTCTAACAGCTTATATTATACATCATTTAGGTAATTGGTTTCGAGCTTAATAATCAAAAGATTTGAGAGTAAGAAACATTACTGAACTTTTGAATAGATGCATGTGTCTGTGAGCCGTTTACCGTCGGCTGATAAGTCTTCATTTCGCAAGATCCCCTCTAGTTCATACCCTATCCTTTCAGGTATCAAGCGGCTTTTATGGTTAGTGGATTCACAACGAATTTCCAATCTTCTCGCTTTTAATTCATCAAATGCAAAGCTAGACAATCCTTTAATGGCTTCTGTTATATAGCCGCTTCCACTAAATCTGGTATCGACCCAGTAACCTATTTCGAATTTAGGTATCCTCCAATCTATGTTGTGGAGACTGGTAGAACCAATCAACGCCTGTGATTGTTTATGAAAAATAAGAAAACGCAAACTCTCTCTATTTAAGAAGTTAATATACGCTTCCCTAATGTTTTGTTCTGTATCTTCAACTGCAGGAGTGTTTTGTACAAATGGCAGCCACGGTTTGAGTTCATTGATTGAAGCCCGGATGGCATCGTTTACTGCTTTTCCATCACCTGGCTTTGGCATTCTCAAGAAAAGTCTTTCAGTATTAATAGTGGAAGGTAATTCTATTAATTGAGGATTCATTGTTTTCATTCACCTACTCTAAGAAATGTAGCGCTCTTTACCTATATGAAGTAGTCACTATTTATTCCTCGCATCTTCTTATCCTGAGAGGACTGATTTTTTTATCCCATTTTTGTCTCTTTGTTCTTCAACATGATTCTAAGTAATCCGCGGTTAGTTTTTTGCTTTATTTCGTTCTCTATATCGTTTGACTTTATCAATGGTGCCACATGCTCGTCCCTCTGAACTTTCCGCATACATCCCACACCATTTTTTACTTCCATTTTTAGAATGGTCATAAAATACGTAGCGACAATCAGGACAAGCTTTTAATCTACTCCAGTGGTTCAAGGAAATTACATCGACTACTACACATAGCAATTTACTGATTAAATGGTTATCAGTAGCTGGAATATATAACGTTTTTGCAACTTTATTTTCAATCTCTAAACCTGCTTTTACAGGATATAGGTCTAGCCACGGAAGGATAATCTCACCGTTCTGTTCCTCGATAGCTGTTCGGATATCCCCTCGAAACTTTTTTAATTCTGCTATATCAACCTTTATATCTGGTGAAATCCTGTTCATTTTCAAAAATTGTACAAGGTCTTGCTTTGTATTTAGAAAATCCGTGATTTTTCTTGTTTCATTAGGAATGGACCAGGTATTAAGTAAATTTCTAATAATCTCTAAATCACCGGGTGCAGGTTTATGGCTCATTTGATAACCACCTAACATTTTTAATGGTTGCGTTCATGATGATTTTACCATATCATTATATCATAGAAAAGTTAACCACTTATATACTTTAATGGTTACAAGAAAGGTGTGGATATAAAATGTCTTTAAATCGGCCTCTTCAATTATTACTCGTTGCCACATTTCTAATGAATCTTGGAACATTTGCTGTCTTTACCTTTTTAGCTATTTATTTATCCGAACACCTGGACTTTTCTCCGATTCAAGTTGGAAGTGTTTTAACCGTTTTAATGATAACCTCCAGGGTACTTCCTTTTTTCTGTGGAATTATCGCTGACAAAATTGGTTACTCGTATTCTATGATGGCTGGAATGATGTTACGAGCTCTGGGATTTATATGCTTTTCTTTGACTGACTCCTTTATAGGGTCTACTTTAGCCGCTTCTCTAACCGGGCTAGGGACAGCATTGTATGAACCGGCAGTAGCTGCCCTTTTTAGTCAACAAGATGAGAAGATTCGAAAAAGAGGATTTACCTATTACAATCAAGCATTGAATGCCGGTGCCATTATTGGTCCCTTAGTCGGAGGACTGTTAATACAAGTAGAACCCGCCTTGCCCTTTTTATTCGGGAGTTTACTATATTTTATTATCAGTGTATTCATTTTTATATATCGCAATCAATTTAAGTTGCCCACTTATACTAGTTCCATACAATCAAATTTCACTGAAGTCTTAAAGGATAGAAATTTTATATATTTTAATGGCATTATGGTTTTTTTCTGGTTTATGTATAGCCAATTAACCGTTATGTTTCCTTTAGCCATCTTTAATATTACCGATTCGCAAGTAGATGTTTCCTATGTTGTCACATCAAATGCTGTATGTGGATTACTCGTGATGTTTCTCCTTAGACGTTTATTCGATGCGTATGAACCCCTGCTCTTGATAAGTAGAGGGATGGTCGTAATGGCAACCGGTCTGTTTTTCTGTTGGTTCTTTCCTGATAAGTGGTGGGTGCTATTTTGTGTACTTATCTTTACGATTGGAGAAACGTTGGTACTGCCTTCATCTGATATTAAAGTGGCTCAATATAGCAGCGGGAGCTCAGCAGGAACTTATTTTGGGTTATCGAAGATTTCGTTCGGTATCGGGGCATCCATTGGAAGCTTTGTCGGTCCGTTGCTTTTAGATATAGACGGTTGGGGAGGGATTCCGTGGATGTTGGTTTCTATAGTTGGGATGTTAGGTGCCTTAATGATGGTTCACCTTAGAAAAAAAGAGAAAAAGAATGATTTTGATTTAGCCGTTTTGCCTAATAACTGAGAAGCTTAGCGTCGAAAGAAAACTATCCAAGTTTTTCTAAATGATCATTTTCACAGAACGTGCATTCGTATATACTTTATTAGAAAGGAGAGATACATATGAATTCAATTGACTTGATTTTATTAAATCTTGAGGAAGTTAGAAGAAGAAGTGTAAAGGTCTGGAGGTCTATTCCCCAAGAATATTTAAATTGGAAACCTGATCCGAAAGCCTTATCGTGTTTAGAGATGATTCATCACGTCTTAGCTGCCGAATATTCTTATCACCAGATTATTATCCATCGTGGCAGTATAGAAAACTTTGAATCTCCTTTTAAGGGCGTATTTTTTAATAACACTGCGGACTTACTCGAATTTGCTAATCCATATCGTAAAGAATTCCTGAATTCTATTGCGGCCTTAAAGGAAACAGCTTTAAGCGAAATTAGGATTGATAGATCTGACCTGTTTGAAAAGGGATACACTGGTTATATTAGGTCTTTAGGCGATTTTTTGCTTCGTATTCCTTATCATGAAGCCGTACATACCGGACAGTTATTAGCTTACTTAAGAACCGTTGGTGTTGAACGACCGGATATATGGGATTAGGGTACTTTAATTAGTACTCTTTTTTCTTTTATTGACTATTACCGTAATACCTCTTTTATTTTTCTTACGTAATAAAAGAGGTATCACTTTTTGATATCTTCAAGATTAGCAGTATTAATAAGAAACTGCCTTATAAAGTGGGAGAAACTTAAAATTGTTAATCGATGACTGTTATTCCTTGATTATCATAGAGGCTTTTAATTTCTGAGTTGACATTTTCAGTTATTAAATAAGTTAAATGATTTGTTGGGCATACAATGTGATTAGAAATCGTAGCTAATTTATCAGACGTTACCATTCCTAATATTTCAGTAGAAATAGAAGCCATTTTTCGTTTTACTAAAGCTTCTGATAAACTTGGAACACTAATTCCTATATGAGGATCTATTTTATAAATACCCATTATATATAAGTCGGCTCTCATTGTATTTAAAGATTCAACCGTATCTATTCCTAAATTAACCATCGATTGCTTGAATAGAGTCCCACCAATCATAATAACTTCAATATGTTGGTGATTAGTTAATGCCATGGCAATGGGAGGGCTATTTGTTATTATAGTAGCTTTTAGGGATAAAGGTAGTTGATTTACTAAATGTAAATTAGTAGTTGCTCCATCAATCAGTAATACCATTTCTTCTTTAATAAAATCCAATGCTTTAGTTGCTAGATTAATTTTAATTTCATTAAAAATATTCTGTCTTGTTGAAAAATCTACTACAGGAGGTCCTATTCTTAAAGCACCACTATGGACTCTTTTTATAAGACCCTGATTATCCAATTCTTTTAAATCTCTTCGAATTGTATCTTCTGAAACAGATAAGCGCTTACTTAAATCACTAGCAATAATTTTATGTTCATCATTTAAGAACTGTAAAATTCTTTGTTGGCGTTCTTCTTTAAGCATTGTGTTTGTACTCCTTCATTTTTTTCTTTCAGTTTATCATAAATAAATCTACACAAAGACAAACCTGCAAAATTTTATACAAAAACGCATAAACAGGCTTTACATTTCGTATGAAAACGCTTTATAATATAAAAAAACAGCAAATAACCGCAAAGAGGTGACATAAACATGCAAAACAAAAAAATTACAATTGCACCTTCTATCATGTGTGCAGATTTATGTAATTTAGAAAAAAGTGTGAGAGAGATTGAAAAAGAAGGATTGGATACTTTACACATTGATATCATTGATGGATATTTTAGTCCAAGTATGCCATTAGGAATCGATACCATTAAGCAATTACGAAAGATTACAGATCTGAATTTTGATGTGCATATTATGGCTAATAATAATGAGTTTTTCATACAAGAGATGATAAATATTGGTGTTCAACAAATATCATTCCATATTGAAACGAGTACACATATCGATCGCTATATACAATTAATAAGAAAGAATGGCATTAAAGTTGGAGTAGCTCTTAATCCAGCAACTTCATTATCTGTATTAGATTATGTATTGCCGCAATGCGATACGATTTTATTAATGTTAATTAACCCAGGTTTCGCAACGGATAAAAATGAAAAACAAGTATCCTATGCAACAAAAAAAGTAGAAGATTTGTATCAATTAATAAAAGAAAAAGGTTTTGATACAAGTATTGAGGTCGACGGCAGAGTATCTTTAGACACCATACCAAGTTTGGTAAGAGCTGGTGCTGATACGTTAGTTGCGGGGAGTACAAGCTTATTTATTCCTAATAAGAGTCTAGCGGAAAATAAACAGATTGTTGAAGAATGTATTTTACAGGGTTTAAATGAGGAGGGTAATTAAAATGGTTAATTACGATGATATTGCAAAGCAAATTACGAATGAGCTTTCTACTACTTTAAGTAACATTGATCATAACGATGTAGATAGGTTGCTATTAGAGATACAAAAGGCTGATAAAGTATTCTTTGTAGGGGTTGGAAGAGTTTTATTGTCATTACAAGCAATAGCTAAACGATTAGCACATCTTGGTATTAAGACCTATATTGTTGGACAAATTACTGAGCCGGCCATTACTGAAAATGACTTATTGATAGTAGGTTCAGGAAGTGGAGAATCTGCTTTTCCGTTAATCATTGCAAAAAAGGCTAAACAATTTAATGCCACAGTTGCCCATATTGGGGCAAACGGTGAAAGTTCAATGAGGGAGCATTCGGATCTTTTCATTAAGATTCCTGTAAGCACAAAATTACAATTACCTGGAGAAATTTCATCTGTACAACCCATGACAAGCTTATTTGAGCAAAGTTTATTACTCCTGGGTGACTCTTTAGCATTAATGTTGATTAGCGAGCAAAATATTGAAATGCATAGTCTATGGGAATATCACGCAAACTTAGAATAATAGAATGATGATGATTTCTTTTAAGTTATAGTAGAATAATTAGTATTAGATAAGGAGTTTATAGTAAAGGAGGTTATAAGATGCAAGCAGTTCACTTTGGTGCCGGGAATATCGGTAAAGGTTTTATAGGTTATTTGCTAAACAAAACCGGTTATGAAGTTTGCTTTGTTGATATCAATGAGCAAATGGTTGATAGTTTCAACAAAAATAATAGTTATTTAATCGAAATATTAGATGATAGTCATACAGTAGAAACAATATCTCCAGTTTCTGCATTAAATAGCGCTACACAAGAAGAAAAAGTGATTGAAGCTATTGTAAATACCGATCTAATCACCACATCTGTTGGAATTAATAATTTATCTAGAATAGCAAATATTATCAGTAAAGGTCTTTTAAAGAGAATAAAGGAAAATAAAAAAAAGATTGATATTATCGCAAATGAAAATGCTATTAATGCTTCTTCTACTTTGCAACAAGAAATTGAAAGACAGGTTTCAAATAGCGAAATGAATGAAATATGCTCTTTTGTTGGGTTTCCTAATTCAGCCATTGATCGCCTTGCTTTATCAAAAAATAGTGATGAAGGTGAGATTGCTCTTGTAGAACCTTTTTACGAGTGGATCATCAATCAATCAGAAATGGTTAATGTGGATTTACCTTTAATCAAAAACGCTCTATATGTTGAGGATTTAAGACCTTATATTGAAAGAAAGTTATATATGGTGAATATGGCACATGCAACAACTGCTTATATTGGCTTTCTAGCAGGAGAGTCTACTATTCAGAGTACACTTAAGAACCCTAAAATTGAGCGTTTTGTAAGGGAAACATTAAAGGAAGCTTCACAATATATTATTCAAAAATTCAATATTACATCTGAAGACATAAGGGATTTCATTGAAAAGACAATAAAGCGCTTTAAAAATAAAAATATTAGTGATGACATTTTACGAGTAGGAAGATCCCCCATTCGAAAACTAGGTCATGATGAACGATTAATTAAACCAACTAGAGAACTTTTTGAATTAGGACTTTCGGTAGAACACTTAACCGTAGCCATTGCTGCTGCATTTCTATTTGATAATTCTAATGATGAAGAATCTGTCGTATTACAAAACTATATGAATGAACAAGGAATTGAACAAGCAATCTCACATTTTACCCAGATCGAAAATATGCAAATTTTAGATAAAATTAAAGAAAATTTTAATCGATTAAAGGATAGTAATGGACAAATCGATTTGATTTTGGAGGTGAATTAATATGTTAAGTGAGTACTTGAAGGAAAATATAAACTTTTTAGATGAAGTGGCTTCGTGGGAGGAATCTATAAAAGTAGCTGCCGATCCTTTACTAAAAAAAGGATATATTACTCCTAAATATATTCAAGATATGATTGATAATGTCAATATGAATGGTCCATATATAGTGATAGTCCCAGAAATTGCTATGCCCCATGCACAAAATGAAGGCGGAGTAATAAAAACTGGTATTTCATTTTTAAAGTTAAAGAATTCTGTACTGTTTCCAGAAGGCAAAGAGGTAAATATTCTTTTCGTTTTAGCTGCTGAAGACAGCTCAGGGCATTTAGATTTGATTTCCGATTTGTCTTCTTTACTAATTGATGAAGATATTATGAGTAAATTTAAAAATTCAACCAGTGCAGAGGAAATCATTCATTTAATTAAGATGGTTGAATAACTTTTCTCTACCTACAGGTATTATGATTTAAAAAAATATGAGAAATCAAAAAGGGAGGAAATGATATGTCGAATTTAGCAAATGTAGTTGAAGTTAAAACACCATCAACTCGTGCCAGGGTCCAGGCCGTGGGGGGCTTTTTAACGAATATGGTTTTACCGAATATAGGAGCTTTTATAGCTTGGGGTATCCTCACCGCTTTGTTTATACCTTCTGGTTGGATTCCAAACAAAGAACTTGCAGCTATCGTTGGTCCAGCTATAACATACTTGTTACCATTGCTTTTAGCTAGCACTGGAGGCAGGATGATTGCTGGCCAAAGAGGAGCTGTAATGGGCGCAATTGGAGCTATCGGGTTAATAGTCGGTTCCGATATTCCAATGTTCTTAGGGGCAATGATTATCGGTCCTTTAGGTGGTTGGGTTATTAAGAAGTTCGACAAATCCATAGAAAATAAAATTCCTGCGGGATTTGAAATGATCGTTAATAACTTTTCTATTGGTATCCTAGGTTTCTTATTAATGATTCTATCTTATTTCTTTATAGGTCCTGTGATTGAATCAGCAAACGGCTTTGTGACATCTGCTATTAAAGCATTAGTAGCTACTGGTTTCTTACCATTGCTGTCTCTTATCAATGAGCCTGCAAAAGTGTTATTTTTAAATAACGTAATCGATCAAGGAATTTATTACCCTTTGGGTATGCAAGAAACACTTGAAGCAGGAAAATCCATATATTTTACCGTAGCGTCTAATCCTGGGCCTGGACTTGGTTTATTATTAGCATTTAGCTTTTTCGGTAAAAAGACTGCTAAACGAACAGCTCCAGGTGCAATCATTATTCATTTCTTTGGCGGTATTCATGAGTTGTATTTCCCATATGTATTAATGAAACCACTTACAATCTTAGGAATGATCGCTGGCGGAATGTCAGGTATTACCGTATTCAACCTTTTCAATGCAGGCCTCGTGGCAGGACCAAGTCCTGGTTCCATATTTTCTTATTTAGCGTTAACACCTAAAGGTAATTTTGTAGGAATCATTTTAGGAGTACTAGTTGCTACTATCGTATCCTTCATCGTAACAGCTATCATATTAAAGTTGGATAAAAAAACGGATGAGGATGAAAATTTTACGAGTTCAATAGAAAGATCAAAATCTATGAAATCCGAAGGTAAGCAAATATTACATTCATCTAGTAATCATTCTAATACTAATAAAATCAGTAAAATCTCATTTGCTTGCGATGCCGGTGCAGGTAGTAGTGCATTAGGTGCAACAACCTTCAGAAAAAGACTACAAAAGAAAAATATCAATGATATTGAAGTAAAACATTATAGAATAGAAGATGCTCCTCAGGACTCTGATATAATCGTTGTTCATAAAGATTTATTAGAAAGAGCGAGATTAACTCATAAAGATACAAAAATCATTACTATAGAAAATTATATTGATGATCCTAGTCTTGCTCAGTTACTTAATGAATTAGAGGAAAGATAAGAATAGTTTAGATTTTGAATTTTTACCACTATAAAAGAACTAAAGCCGGATTTCCTTAACATAGGGAAGTCCGGCTTGTTTTATTCCACCTATACTCCCAGGGAAACCTTTTTGTACTTAGCATCAATCACTAAAACTAAAATGGACTATTTCCCAAATATGTCCATCTGGATGTTTAAAGTGTCCGGAATAGCCCCAGTCATATTCCTTTGGCTGGTTAGGCAATAATATGCCACCGGCTGCTGTAGCACTTTTTAATATAGAATCTACTTCTTCTTTGTTGTTAGCGGTATGGCTCAGGATAAAATCCGAAGACCTCTAGGTTGTATTCGATTGATTAGCCACCATATCAAGCTTTGTACGCAGATAGAACACTAATGATAAATTGCCTTGCAATTCAATTAGGACATGGTCTTCTCCTTCAGCTATTCCTTGTGTTGGGAAGCCCAATCCATCCCTATAAAAGGCTATCGACTTTTCTAAATCATCAACTGCAAGAGTAATGATATTAATTTTTGGTTTCATATATCCTCCCACTAAAAATAAAACTAATAATTCCCCTCTTTAATCTTATCCTTAGTTTGCTTAGGTCCCAAAAATAGATTCACTTAATCGCTTTGCTCACTTTCAGCTTCTTTCCTTTGATTGTTGCATTCTCCATGGCTTGTAAGACGAGCGAGCCTTTTCCATTCAGAATATCTACATATGACAAAGTATCCTGTATGGTTATAATTCCAATATCATCTGCTGTTACTCCAGGAATTTTCGCAATAGTACCAACAAAATCTACAGCTCGAAGCTTCTTCTTTTTACCGCCGCTGAAATGGAGTTTCATGATATCTTGGTTGATTCGGGCCGTTTTATTATTTTTCACGACTCGGCGGCCGCTGATTTTTTCTTCGAAAGCGGCTCTTTCTCTTGCAACTTCCTCATCTCTTGGAGCTTCCTTTGTAGGTATCTCAAAGCCAATGTATCTTTCAATGGCTTTCACAAATTTTCCTTCATGAGGTGTCGCAAACGTAATCGCTTTTCCTTTATTGCCAGCACGCCCGGTTCTTCCTGTTCGATGGACATAGCTCTCTTTTTCCATGGGAACGTCATAGTTAATGATAAGTGTTACATTATCAATATCAATTCCTCTCGCAGCTACATCAGTGGCGACAAGATATCGGAAATTCCCCATTTTGAAACCATCCATAACCGCAAACCGATCTTCCTGTTCTAATCCTCCATGGAGTCTTTCACAAGAATAATTGGATTCTTCCAATTCGTTATATACGGTATCGACATGTTCCTTGGTTCTGCAAAAAATGATGCAGCTATCCGGGTTTTCAATGACCGTCACGTCTTTAAGCAGAGAAATCTTCTCTTGTTCTTTCACTTCGATTAAAGCATGTTCAATTGTATCCGTCGTGATCCCGGTAGAAGCAATCTCGATATTTAGAGGATTGTTCATATATTTATGACAGAGATTTTCCACATCTTTAGGCAAGGTAGCAGAAAATACCATCGTTACTCTGTTTGAAGGGAGTTCTTGTATAATCGCTTCTACTTCATCGATAAAACCCATATTAAGCATTTCATCCGCTTCATCTATAATAAGATACTTTATTTGATCTAAAACCAGGGTTTCTCTTTCGATATGATCCCTCACACGTCCAGGTGTACCAACGACAACATGAGTTTTTTGTTTCAATTCTTCTTTTTGCTTCGTAAAAGGTTCTTTTCCATAAACGGCCATCGCTTTAATCCGTTTAAACCGTCCAATATTCGTTATATCTTCTCGAACTTGAACAGCAAGCTCCCTGGTTGGGGTTAGAATTAACGCCTGCGGCAATTTCTCCTCCCATTCAATCATTTCACAAATGGGTATGCCAAAGGATGCCGTCTTGCCACTGCCTGTTTGAGATTTCACTACAAGATCTTGATTATCCATTGCTGCTGGTATAACTTCCATCTGAACCTCTGTTGGAGTTTCGTATTTTAACAAAGCCAGTGCTCTTTGTATTTCATCGCTTATATTATAATCCTCAAAACTTCTTTCACTCATGTATGTACCTCGTTTTTTTGTATTATCCGACTTATATATAGGATTCTCCCAGGAGAAATATCATATGCAAAATCTGACTATAGTTCATTATACTTGAAATGCCTGACATTCGGCTTTTTATTTACATCAAAACAAAAAGGACCATTCGCCTTGGTCCTTAGGTTTTGATTATTTTTGTTAGCGCGCATTTGCGATAACAATCAGCGTTTGATTACAAATCGATCTTTAGATTTTGTCCTTTTTCTATAATATTGCCCTCTTTACCGACAGCGTCGCTCGTTAACAATTCAATGCCGCTAACCTGTTGAGCTTTATTTAGAATGAAGCCCATATTTCCTTTTTTCACACCGTTCGCTTCAAGTTCTCCTGTCAATTCTTCAAGGTAAATATCATCTTCAAAGGTTTTGTATTCGCCGCTGTTCAGCTTAAGAGCAGCAATTGGTGTATACTTTATCAAATCGTTTGACGTATTTTTAACCTCGACTTCAACTTTAACAAAATCAAATTCTTCTTCATGGGTATAGGCATGAAAAAAATCGATCATGCTGTAATCGGGAACGAAGTGCATGACTTTTACATTTTTTATAATCATTTCAATAGGGCCAACTTTGAGCGTTTCATCAACCTTTTTATAAGCCTTTAAAGTTAGCTCTCCTTTTGAATCCGAGATTGTTTGATCTATTTTCACAAGATTACGGTCATCAGTTACTTGGGGATTTGGTACATAAACGTCGTTTTTGACTTTTGGGTCGACTTTTTCTGTTTGTTCTTTTTGTACCTCCTTATTCTCTTCAGCTCTATTATCGGCATTGTTTCCTGTTGAACAGCCAGTCAGAGCTATGAGTAAAATAAAGAGATAGATAAGCTTTTTCACGGTAACCCCTCCCTTTCTATGCCCTTAAGAAAAAGTGCCCGTTGCTGTTTATAGCAACGGGACTCTTTTACTTAGCATCGGTTTTTCATATTAATTATTTGTTACCGTTAGCTAAAATATCAAAGATAATTTTTGCATGGTCGGTGTTATCCACTTGTCCTGCAAAACGCTCTTTATACGGACCAAATGCATAAACCGGCACGTCTTCACCAGTATGTCCTCCTGTTGTCCAGCCTGTATGAGAACGCTTGTTAAAGATATTTTCGATTGCATTGTCGATATCTGTAACCTTTTTAGTAGCAGCAGCATCTTTGACTGCTTGAATTTCTTGGGCAGTTAATGCCAATAGTTTTTGATCAATATTAGTTTTTAGCGTCTTTTCAACATCCGCACCATTCGCAATTTCGTTAGCCATAAAATCAGGTGTGCGTTTAGCGGCTTTGATTGGCTGGCCAAACCAGTTATAGATACCGTCTGCGCCAATTGAATATCCGCCTGTTGAGTGGTCAGCAGTTGCGACAACTAGAGTATGCTTGTCCTTTTTTGCAAACTCGATGGCTGCTTTGTACGCTTTTTCAAAGTCTTCCATCTCACTCATTGCACCCACTATATCATTATCATGGCCTGCCCAGTCAATCTGGCTTCCTTCAATCATTAAGAAGAAACCATCTTTGTCCTCACTTAACCGATTGATTGCTGACGTTGTCATGTCTTGGAGTGAAGGAACTTCTTCTGTGCGGTCAATCATTTTCGGAAGACCGCCAGTAGCAAACAAACCTAACACCTGGTCATTTTTGTCCTTGAAAAGCTGTTCTTTATTTGTAACATAGCTAAAACCGTCTTTTTTGAATTCTTCAGGAAGATTTCGGTCAGGCCGGACAAAATTTGAACTGCCGCCACCGAGCATAACATCAATCTTATGCTTTCCTTTAACCATTTCATTATAGTAGTCATCAGCTATTGCATTCATATTTTTTCGGTTTTCATCATGCGAACCAAATGATGCAGGGGTAGCATGCGTTATTTCAGATGTAGCTACAAGACCTGTAGCTTTACCCTTTTCTTTCGCAGCCTCTAAAACTGTTTTCACTTCAGATTTATCATTATCTACAGCAATTGCTGCGTTGTATGTTTTTACACCAGCAGACATCGCGGTAGCAGCAGAAGCAGAATCTGTTACATTTTGTGCTGGATCTTCAGGATAAGTCATTTGCTGTCCTACCAGGTATTTATCAAATTCTGTTCGGTCAGCAACTGGTGTTGAAGGATTATCCTTCAAATACCGATGAGCGGAAGTATAAGAAACGCCCATCCCGTCACCGATTAAGAAAATAACGTTCTTAATCTTAGGATTTTTATTATTACTGTCAGCTTTTGCTTGTACATCATCATTAGAATAAGTTCCAAACAAGCTTCCAATAGCAACTGCTGAAAGAACTGCTACGGGCAGAATCTTCTTAGAGAATCTATTTTTAAACACTTATAATTCCCCCTAAGGTAAGTTTTATTGAACAACAGATTTAACTATACTTAAAAACTATTGATCTACCGTTAAGGGAATGTAAATTTCTATTAACTTAAGGTAAATAAGATCGGGCTTTTATAAATAAGTATGTAAGTGGATTTTCCTATTTAACTCAAGTTACCTGTGTATTATTGCAACAAGGACATTTTTCATGTTTAAATCCCCTTTGTTTTGTTTTTATGGATAATGATAAAAAAAACTACAACTGTACATGACATCCTTATTAAACTATCGTTACTGAAAAAAGCAAAGAGCTGTCACGATGACAGCTCTTTGCTTTAGGCGATGCATCCGATTCCCAGACAGAAAGAATTTCATTATTTTTGTAATAGTCGGGGAAAAGGGCTCAATTACTTGCAAGAAATCTATTTTTTACTTTTGTGTTAAATAGAATGTTGGACCATTGTCACTGTCAAATTCGGATATTGCGAGATGGCCACACTAGGAGTTTTGAATGTTAGTGGAGGACCAACTTGGCTCCTGTCTCCACGCAAAACCTTCAAATTGTAGGATGATGACCAAATCGCTACAGCAGTTTTTGAAGCAACGGGAACTTCACTGGAGATGGCCTCCTCTGTAAACTCTCGGATACTGGTACTTCCCTCAAATCCAAGCTCTGCGCTGACCGTACAACTAATTTTCCCCTCAGCCCCGAACAATGAAATTCCTGATTCCGCGGATATTTCAATCCCTGTTTTTCGACTCCAGGATTCCGAATTTTCTTTATCAATTCCTGACCTATACTCATATTTCAATGTTGCTTTATCAGAGGTTTCATTATCTTGAAAAGCTATCAGATTATAAAGATTTTCCCGCTGCATGTAATAAAAAGGACTATTTTGCAGTCGCCAGCTTACTGGAAACTCATTATCATTTACACTGGTCATAGGAATGATAACTTCTCTGTCCAGTAATGGAAGTGTGGACTTTGAAGGTGAAGCTTTACCATTTAGAATAGGTGCAACAGGATCATTTGATTTTGTAGTGGGCAAGGTTAATCTTAAGATGCTAGGAATAGTCTGAGGTCTATCATGATTGCTATTGCCAATGAAGGTAACCGGTGCGAACAAGCCAGTATCATCGTCATACAACTGGCCTGCAACAGCAATTTTGTATGCACTAAAATCACCATGCGCCCCTGTGCCAGTGTCATCATATATCCAGTCACCCACAGCTCCAGAGTATGTTAAGTCTCTTCTCACACACACAACCTCACTTAAAGAAGGTTTATCGTGATTATCTATGAAAACGTCTCCCATTGAGACATATCCATCAGGCGGGACAGGTCTCCAGCATGATCCATCCCCATCTTTCCCTGAGCCACTATCGTTCCATATTTGATTATAATCTACAGGATGAGCCAAGGCATTCGTGTCTGGGGCAGCTTTAACACATATTACTGCTACATTATTGTTAATGTCATCATAGTTGCCGACTGCAACTGATCCTAGAGGAAAAAATCCCTCTTTGCAAACAGGACGATAGAAAGAAACACTATTTCTCCCGCCAGTGCCATGATCATTCCATATAAGTGTAAATTGTCCGGTGAATGAAATAATAAGATCGCCAAATTTTGCCTCACTTATTGGTGCAGTTGATACTTCTTGAATTAATACCATACTTTTCCCCCTTGAATAATTTCGACTGCAACTGCTTCATCTGATGATATTTAGTTGCGCAATACTCATTCTATTTCGGGAAAAATCTACTAGAACTAATAAATAAAATAAATTGTTATTTCATAAAACTTAACATGTAATCAAATATTCTTTCATATGTTTTGCGCTAGCATAGGGAAATGGTTCAGTAACTGGATGCACTGTGATGGATTGAATATTGAAACATCAAATACATTCTTGCTAAGTTATATAACTCTCATTAAAAACACTGAGATGAACAATATACTATAGCCCGTTTGTACGCAAAGATTAAGTAATAACATCCCTTGAAGTATCTTTCTGGGAGAATATTTAAAGGTTTCGAGAGAAGTTTGAAGAGAAGTTGTAAGAACTAGACAATTCATTTCTTTAAACAGCATCTATTCAACATAATGCAGCAAAATAGTAGCTAATGAGAAAATGAAAGCCATTACACTTAAAATCGATAAATTCTTATTCCGGGAAAATTTATTCTTTAGTGTGAAAATGCTTTCCTTATTAAAGAGGTGCGCCTGCTTTCATCTAGATAAAATAACAATTATCTAGGTCCAGACCAAATTTGTAGTGAAAATCCTTTTGTCAAGGGTGATTACACCATTTGCCACAAATAAATATATGTGTTTAACTGTGGCGTCAAAATCTAAAAGAGGCAGCTTTTTGTTTCTGGCATTTAAATGATGTATGTTTTGGCAGTATGTTTATTAATCACTTTGAATCATTACTCAAAACGGAAGTGTATAGATGCTTATATTTATACATAATTGCTAAGCTGTGCTTAATGTATTAACGGAGCAGGTTAGTTCAATAAGAGAATGGATATATATGTTAAACTGTTAATGGAGGTGTTAGGCGAAATGGAGATGCGACATTTCATATTACACGGAGATAATATACTTTCAGTTGAAGTAACGATAGATGCAAGGGATTATAGGTTCGGTGTCCAATGGAAAGCACCAGAAAAGCCTTATGACGAAACTTGGGTATTAAAATCCTATGCGAATAAGTTAAACGGAGAAAAAGACTTATCAAAAGAAAAAATTCAAGAATTTATGGACACCATCAATGCGAAATGGAATTGGAATGTAGCTGATTTTAAGAATTGATATTAAGCTGATGGGTGTTTACTTCGAGTTCCGGCTGCCAGTTAATAGGTGGCTATTTTCTTTTTCAACTAACTGGCAGGATAGTTGAAGAAGGAAAAGAGAGTTTAGCATAGAATATTTGTCCTTAAAGAACAAAGAGGAGAAAATCCTAATGGAAACTATGGAATTTAAAAAGATAGTGGATGAAATTGTTGTCTCTAACGAATTGATAAAAAAGAACGTGAACAATCTTTGAAGGTCGTAGAAGAATACAAAAAAATGGGGATCATTCCAACTGATGAAAATTAGTCAAATTAACTAAAGTAGTGAGATATTGGATATGTGAATATCAGTTACACATAATATGTTGCTTTTGAATAATGTTTGATCAAATTCATACTAATAACCTTGATAAATGAACAAAAAGAAAGAGCGTGTTTGAACAAAAGATTGATCAAAACACGCTCTTAATATATTTAATTGGATCATTCTTTATAAAAAAGTTTGATCATTTCTGTGATCCTTCCTCAATTAAAGCGCCCTTAACATAAAGAAAGAGCACAATTCATGCTGCGGAATTGCGCCCTTTAACGGAATAACCTGATATGGCCTCATGCTTAGGATCGATTATTTGTTCTTCTTCTATCGCACCCGTTAGTTGATTAAATTTTTTTCAAGGATGATTTTATGTAACCCCTTTTCATCAGTATATGTATCAATGACATTAAACCCACTTTTAATATTTAAAATTAACATCCCCCGCCACTTATTCATTGTTTTTGTTTGAACAACTTTATAACCAATTTCCTTTAAATATTGATGTTGCTTTTCCATTAACATCCATCCATGAACTAGCATCACGCCATTTTAGACTCTTGGCAGAAATCCAGCTATTAGTACCAAGAGTATAGTCTTCGGGTTCCCAATCATAGTCATCAGCCCAATAAAATAAACCTTTATGTAAAATCAGTTTTGCATCATCAATGATTGAATCGTAATTAATTGGACTTGGAACGATGTGAAATTGGGTTACACCTTCAAATAATAACTCAATTGCAGAAGTGTCACGAAACTGCCTTTGGAAAAGGATTCGTACATTGGTATCAAGTTCTGTTGACATACCCATCGATAAATTTTCATCAACAAAACTCTCAGTCCACATGTGTAATTCCTTTAAACAACTATCATGGAATCCACCAAATTTGTCCAAAAGATTTTCAATATCTTTACTATCTTTAACTTCTATCCAATCCACCGGATACCACCCGCTTATTAAGTATTCTCTTCTCATTAAATGATAGCACGTTTTACCATTTTCTTCTTAAACTAAACTGCCCGTTTGTTCAATAAGAAATTCAACAAAAAGGCGGTTAATCCTTCCTGGATCAACGCACCCGTTAGTTCAATAACAACCTTGAGAGCAGCAGGTGAGGTCACTAATGTTTAACGAATATGGTAACGCTTCGTTTTGATGCAATAGTTCGTCTGGAAAGCTCTTCTTTCCATTTCTTTGAGTCTAATTGATATTCACCGTATTGATCTTTGTAAGTTTTTTTAAAGAGATTAATTGTTCTGGCCTCTTCTGGATAATTATGTGATAAGGGATAACCCAGTCGTCCTTCCTCAAATATATATAGTTCTACAACGTCCCCTATTTCCATAAATGAATCTAAGAATGTAATAAATTCAATATCTTCACCTCCAAGTTCATAAACATAAGGGAGGGTAAACGGCAAACTTTCCTTATACGCTTCACCATTTAGAAATGGATAATTATTTTCACTTGTGTGATATTCAGGAATTGGTTTTAATGTAGCGATAAAATAATGAGCTGTCATTGAAAAATCCCTTTCAAAAATACAATATTCTTATTAAAGCACCCCATCATAAGTATAACCTTGAATAATATCAAAGTTAATGTTTCACCTAACGTCTTCTTTCACTAACCTGCCCCGTAGTTTAAGTGATAATCATCACAATCTCTTTACCTATAACAATTTTCTTTAAGATATGTTATTCCATTAAATGGCCCTTTAATTGAAAACAGTCAAAAGAAAACCCCTATATTAATACAGGGATTTATCGAACTTTGTTTTAAATTATCAATCTTTTTTATAAATTATCGAACTTTTTTACAAATTATCAAACTTTCTTTTAAATCTACAATAATAATAATGAAGCGTGTATCGGCATGTTGGAATATCCTCCTGGTCACCAAATCAGAATGGCAAGACCACCAACACATCTAGTGGTCTTTTCTATTTGTGTTGACTTTCATATCAGAACTAATTTCCTGTGTTAAGAGCCCCGCGAATATGTGAGCCTAATCTAGTCATGTATTCTCCTGCTGGACCATGATAAACATCCACAATTTTTGTAATATCGAAATCATGAGCATAACCATCGTCATTTACTCCCAATCCTGTCATCCCTAAAGCTGTTGCACATTCTCCAAATGGGTAAATAATCTGTAATGTTACATCGGCTAATGAATACCATACTGAAGTTCCGTGACCAAGACCATCCCAGATACCAGCAATTAATGGGGCAAGGTTGTATTCTCCAGTGTTTGAAAATGCATCTGAACGCATTGCTGCAGACATACACCACCATGAAGAGAATGCTGCAATTCTTTCGTTTTCCATCATTTGTTGTGCGGCATGAGCAAGAACATAGCATCCTAAAGAGTGTGTAATAGCCCGTCCCCTGTTTCTACCTTGAAGTTCTTCTAGGAATGGTCTGATATAAGTTGCTGTTTCTTCAGCTCGAGTTTTCATCTCAGTCCAAAATGCAGCTGCTATTGTAGGGAAAATGTTTCCGTTAAAGACAAAATCCTCTAAGACCATCTGTAATTGTCTTTCATCTTCACCCGACATTTCTGAGTCATAGCTTATTAAATAAATGTCTATTAATGCCGCATTTGGAGGATTAGGAATTGAACGATCAGGGTTAAAAACTCTTGCTTCACTTTCAAATGTCCTGAAGAAATCAAATGCATCAATACGTTCATCATGAGTAAAATCAGAACCATCTCGTTCTACCGCCTTATAAAGCATCCCATGAATAAATACCCATGCTTCTCTTGTATCGTCAAAAATAAAGGTGTTAGGGTCTATTGGTGTGCTATATCTTGGAGGTTCAATCTGACCTTGAGCATTTCCCCAAACGGCTTCTCTAGGGTTTAGCAATTGCCTGATGGTTGGGAAAGGATATTGTCTAATACGGTCACGAACTTTTGGGCGGATGATTTCGGGATAAATCCATTGATATGACACATTGCATAGTGCTGGTGTTACTAAAGTTATATATTGGATGGCTCGATGCATTAAGCGAAGTCTTATTTTATCAAGAGAGACACCGCATCCTTCTACGCAGTCCCATATGTTTTCAAAAAAATAAGGAATGTCCTCCTTTATGGTGTTTTCTGCTATTTGCCTTGCTATATCAGCAACGTCAGTTACTGCCTTTGCAGCACTACTTATATTAATTTTCGGTTGCCAACCTACTAAATTTTGATTTTCTTCTTGCATACGACCACTACTCCTTTTTTTTATTCTATTTTTTGCGTGAAGGTGAGCATTTATTCAACATTTTATATGATACCTATTCATTCATAGGAGGATTCTCTCGAAGGAGCATTGAAGTTATCGAACGTGAAGAAGCAGTAAAGGGAATATACCTTCACCGCTTATGTGTGGGATATGAATCAAAACGGGAACCAGAAACCTTCTTTTCACTAGACAGACCCAAGGAGGGTGTTTCGGAAATTCGACGATATATCTGGTATAAAGATGATAGTAGTGCAGTTTTATATAATGGTGGTTCAAATTACTCTACCCTAACAAAGGAACAAACTGATGAGTTGAAAAATGTATAAAAAAATAAAGATTCTTTATTCAGCTAACGGGTGCTTTTGTTGAATATCCTAAATTACTAATAACCTGAAAATATGCAAGTTTTTATTCATTCCTTGCATATTTTCAGGTTTTTCACATTCAAAAAACATACTGCCATAAACAGCATTTTTTAATTGCCAAATACAGCTTTTTAAACTCGCATACTATTTAGTAAAATTCATATTGATTTTCAAACATTCAACAAGGACAAAATCGATATAATTTAACTTGTTGTTATTAATAGAATAACCAGGTTATTCTTAAAAAAAGGAAAAGAAAGGGAAGAGGATTTTGAATACATTAGATAATATTCAGGATTTTAAACAACACATGAAAACTGCAAAGCCTTTATTTCAGATTAATAAATCTCTGATGGAAATTCCATGTAGCATTCAAAAAGATATTAATACTAACCACCAGCTCGAGTTTCCACTAATCCATAAGGATATATTAGGTCAAATCTTATATGAGGCTTTGCAACTTCAAGGAATTCCCACCATAGAACCGATCTTAATTATTCTGCACCCTCTTGTAGTAGAGGGAATAAAGTTGCCAGGATTTTATAGATTTGAACAAAACAATAGCAGGTATATCTGCCAAAAAAGGATACGGAGAGAAGATAATGTTCATTATCATGTAAGAAAGCTACAACAAGAAAATAAAATTTTTTCTAATATAGGAATTGGATACTTAATGAACATTGAAGAAGTTACTAAATACAACTCGTTACAAAACACATTGTTAGATACTTTACAACTAATGAATAACGTTGACCTCTATTTAAACATCCACGGTGAGGTAACGAGTCGGGTAATTAACCATTTAGATAAAGATGCTACGATTTTTCTCGCAGATGATTTTAACAAAAAACATTCTATTGTTTTTACACAGTGGTTAAAACAAATTAAGTAGGAGAAATGATATGTGCATAGTTGAGTAAACTTGGTGTCCCATGGCAGTTGGTATTTTATTATCGAACCCTTATCATTTTGCCTGATAACCAAGGAGCATTCCCAGTATATTTACCAGGACACCTTACGCAAAAAATCAATTATGGAGGTTGGTATCGCTTGGGCCAACACAAGTGGAGTGCTCCATCATTCGGATAGAGTTTGGTGGGGTGCTTCATTTGCAAGTTCAAAATACGATATGCAACAACAAACGATTAAAGCTATTTATGTGAATTCAGATACTTTAAAATATTCACCTGTTTCAAAAATTAATCAAATCTTTCCGCTTAAGCTAAACAACTGGCATCGGCTCTTTTATAGGAAAGAGCTCCTAAGAAGTTAGAATTAGAAAATGTTTTCCGTGTCTAATACAGTGTATCACCTTCAAACTATTCTCTAAGAAGTGGGTGCTGGGTATTACCAAAGCTGTGCAAATTCCTTTTAATCATTCTATCCTCTCTGAAACAGAAGGTGCCTTAAGTCAATAATATAGTGAGATTTTAGTCGCCTTGGGAATAGACTTCGCAATAATCGCATCTATATTCAAGAGTCTTCCTGAATTACCAAAAAAAGCTATCCAATCATAAATAGCTAAAAGGTAGATCTGTGAGACATTTCTTACGAAGAAATGTCTTTTTTGCTATGATAATAGTACTAAATAAATTTTCCAAAAGGGACGGGACTAAGCATGACTATAGGAGACAAGATTAGACAGCTTAGGATACATAAGAGAATGACACAAGATAAGTTAGTAGAAGGTATTTGTTCCGTTGCTTATTTAAGTCGGGTTGAAAACGGTAAATTAAAACCTTCAAGAGCAATGCTGGAAAGAATTGTTAATCGCTTGGATATCTCATTAAGTGATTTATTAAATGAAAATATTTCCGAAAAGGAGAAAAAAATAAAGGATATTATCCAAATATATCAAACCACAAAAAATGTAGCTGAAGAGGAATTAAATTTCCTAAATATCAGCACCAAAGAACCCTACCCTTCATATATCTTAGTCCAAATTTTCGGCTTATTAATCAGGTATTATATAGACAATAAAGATATTGCTCGAGCAGAACAAGTATATCAAGTTTCACAAAAAACAGTTTCAATGGAATATGATAATATATATAGCGAATTCTATATGAACTACTATATTTCTTGCGGCATTCTATTCTACACTACTCAAATTTATTCAGAGGCAGATCGGTATTTTACGATGGCTGAAAACTTAATAATTGAAGGAGACACAATCGCAAATGCAAAATTATTTTATAATATAAGTTTAGTGAAACAAAGGATTCTAAAAGATAAAACATTGTGTCTATATTATTCAAAGAAAGCATATGATATTTTTCTTTTTTTAGGTGATACGGAGCATTTATCAAAAGTACTAATAACAAGAGGTGTCCAATGTCACTTAATAAAAGATTACAAAAATTCTTTAGTTCACTTACTTGAAGCTAGAGAAAATATTGACTTAAGTAGCGATACGAATTTAAACGCTATGATTGAGTATAATTTGGGACGAGTTTACCAGGGGCTACAAGAATTCGATAAATCCATTGCTCATTTTCATGAAAGTATTAAAATCAATGAATCTTTGGATTTAGAAGACGAAAAGGTATACTCTCTTAAAAGTTTGATTGAGATTTATCAACAAAAAAAACAATGGGATTTGGCTCATAATTTTCTTCAAGACGCTATAAAGATTGCTGAAGATAAGAATTTGAATTTTGTTTTAATTGAGTTAAAAGCCCTGCAGATAAAAAGTTACTATAATAGAGAGGACTATTTCAGATACGAGAAAGAAATGCAAAAAATAATCGAACAAGGTATCGAATTAAAGCAAAATATAATAGTTAGTAAATTAGCCATGGAATTTGCACAATACTATTATGAACTACGAGCCTATAAAAAAGCGGCGGATTATTTCAAAATTGCTTTAAACCACGATGATTATTTGTCTAATATTCCATAATGAAGCTGCATTATATTACTTTCTAGTAAAATTTTATCGAAAAAAGACGTATCCAATAGTCTTAAAAAATGTAAATTTTACCCCTTTTCATTAACATACTCTCTAAATATACTTAACTTAAAGCTGTTAAGGAGGTAAAATCCATGTTTAAAAAGACTATTTTACTATCATTAATTCTTGTTGGTGTTTTTGGTTTTAGTAAGGTGGCGAATGACGAGCGTATAATCGCTGAGTCTCAACCAGGTCCTATGACAATTAAGCCTACATCTTTAACTTAAAGAACTGCCTTATTGCATAATATTAATTTGTTCCCGTTGCTATCAAAGTCAACGGGCATTTTTTTATCTCCATCCATTTAGTAGCAGCATTCCTACTTATGTATGGTACCCAGCAGAAATAATCTCTCCCTATATCATTACTTGCCTTTTCAAAGCCCATATTAACTGTCCGTTCATTTGAACGAATTCGAGCACTCTATTTGCATGTATAGTAAATATTTCACCTGGTATTATCAAACTGCTTCATCGTTTTCGAAGTCTATGAAAAGTTCACCTTCTAATACATAAAATAATTCATCACAATCCTCATGTTTATGCCAATGGAATTCTCCATTGATTACAGCTATTCGTATTACATGATCTTTGACTTCACTTACAATAAAATTTGTGTAGTCATTTTGGTCTATAATTGTCTCATTTAGGTTAAAACACCTCTAATTGTCCTTTTTTCTGCGTTCTCAGTCTCCTTAATAATTACATTAGATTTTCCTTTATCCGTAAAATACCATCTGATAAAATTCGTTTTATCGCACTAATCACTACAACGGGTTCATCGTTCTGTATATAATGAGCACTATTTTCCGCAATGATAAGCTCACTTTTTGCAGATATATCAAGGATCTCCTTTTGCATGTCATTCCACAATTCCTGAGATTCTTTAGAATAATGAGCTTTTTTCCCAGCTGATAAAACAATCAACGGAACATTTAATGGCCTTCTCGTTTGTTTTAGTTGTTGCAAGCTTTCCATAAATTCATCATAGGTACCCTCATAAATAAATTGTTTATTATATGCTTCTTGAAAATCTATCGGCATAGTTGGGAGAAACGTTTCATTATAATTTTCCGGGGTAGAATCAACCAAGATAAGTCCAGCAACATCGTCAGGATACTCTGTAGCATAGATCCTTGTGTTTACTCCCCCATAAGAATGACCTACTAATAGATATGGAGGTTTTATCTTCATTACCGTCAGAAGTTCTTTCAACTCTTTAACCATTTCTTGGCTCGTTCTGGGATTAGAGCTTTTTTCGCTCTTTCCTAATCCCGCTCTATCATAAACAAGCACTTCCGTTAGCATAGAAATTTTAGGGATTATCGAATTCCAGGCCTTGGAATAGTCTCCATACCCGGCATCCATTACAACAGTTGGTTTTTCTTTCTTTTCGCCATACAACTTTGCATATAGTTTTAAATCACTAACTTGCACAAAAAACTCTTTCCCCATTGGAGACGGTATCTCGTTCTTTTCCATTGTAATCTCCTATATGTACTTTTTCTTGTTCAACCAAAGCGCCCCGTTAGCATAATAAGATAATCATATGAAAAGCACTTAAGTGAAGAATATTAATACTGTGGTATTGGTTTATCTATGGGGCAAAAGGAAAAATAAAATCTAACAAAAACATTAATGACCAAATTAAAAGTAAAATTGTAATTGTCAAACCAACAAACTTGGTTATTCCCTTAAAATTCGCCTTTTGTAACAAATAAGATAGAACATATAATAATATGACTACATATGGAAGGTTGTTACTACCAGATACAATTGCCTGTATCATCATACCAATAATAATTATTCCTGCAATTAGGTTAAACAAATGTAATTTTTTATTTTTTACTCATTATCCCCCTCCTATTTTCATCGTGGCGTTAGCATTCAAAAATCTTTTTTAACAAGTAATCCCATTAATTAATATTTTTTTATCCAAATACCTTTACCTGTTCATTTTCCATATTTATTTTCCTTACTACTTGTAGTTAGGTTTAACTTTATTTTGTATCCTTACAATTTACTCCAATAAACTTCTAGTTAGTTTCTCTAGATTTCTTCGTTGCTCCTATATTCTAAGATATCGCCAGGTTGACAGTCCAAAGCTTTACAAATGGCTTCTAGAGTTGATAATCTAATCGCTTTTGCCTTTCCATTTTTCAAAATAGAAAGGTTTGCCATTGTTATCCCTACTCTTTCGGAAAGTTCTGTTACACTCATTTTTCTTTTTGCCAACATTACATCAATATTTATTATAATCGCCAATCTTTTCACCTCAGACCGTTAAATCGCTTTCTGATTTTATATCCAGAGCATTTTTTAATAGCATCTGAAGGACAGTCGTAAAAAGTGCGATAACAACAGAAGAAAAAATAATGATAAAACCTATAATTGCAATTCCTGGATGCAAAGCACTTTCTAAAATAAGAACTATACCACCTAATACATATAATACACTGATTGAAATTGCACAGTATTTTATATAATGTAATGTCTTTACAGATAAATCCGAGAAAGCTTTTTTATTTTCAATATAGTTTAAAAGCTTTAAAGCCTGATACAGAGCAAAGAAAAATGGAATAGTCGTAACATTTAAACCGATTAACACAGGATATTTCAAATGAGAAAACTCTGGAAATCTTTCTGTCGTATAATTTGCTGACCAAGGCAAATAAAAAATACACAAGGATAGAATGGTTATTCCAATAATAAAAACGGCTACCTTTAAAAAAAGTGTTGTTCCTTGTTTCATCAAAAAGCACCTCGCTTGTTTATCGTTAGACTAATCTTAATATAATACATAATTTATCGAATAACAATAAATTTTTATCCTATTACATTATACCATTTCATAAGAACCCTCTTTATCTCCCTAAATTTAGACACAAAAAGTATTCCTCATTACAAAGTAATGCTTCATGAATTTTATACATTACACGAATCTGTTAAAAATAATAAAGTACAAAATTCATTTAACCAAATGGTTGAATTATTTTGTTTTATCTATTATATTTAACCATATGGTTGAACAAAATAATGATAACCTAAATAATATTTTCCAAGCCTTGGCTGACCCAACTCGAAGAGAAATAGTTCGTCTTATTGCCTCTAATGACCGCACAGTTTCAGAACTGGCGGCACCTTTTGATATGTCTTTAGCAGCTATTTCTAAGCATATCAAAGTTTTAGAACGGGCAGGATTACTTGAAAAGACTGTGGAAGGGCGAACACATATATGTCGTCTTAATCCCCACTCGTTATCAGCTGCAACAGAATGGCTTCGTTTTTATGAGCGTTTTTGGAACAGGCAGTTTGACGTTTTTGAACGTGAGCTAAATAAAGCAAAAAAGGAGGAACATTAGATTATTCGTACAATTTTATAATTAAATTATTTAGTAAAGGATGATAAAAATGGTTAACACATCAACAACAACTCTTACTATGACTCGTCGTTTTGATGTCACTGCGGAAAGAGTATTTGATGCTTGGCTGAACCCAGAAATGATGAGAAAATGGTTTTTTACAATGGAAACAACGAATAAAGTGACAAAAAATGATCCTCGCGTAGGTGGTTCTTGGGAAATCGTCGACCATAGAGAAGGTAAAGATTACAGGGCAGTTGGTGAGTACATAGAGGTTCACCCACCAAGTAAATTAGTTTTAACATTTAGAATGCCTCAATTTAGTGATACAGAGGACAGGATTACCGTTGAAATTAAACCTTTTGAAAATGGCTGCGAAATGACCTTCACACAAGTGATTGTCGTACCTCACGAAGAAGGTTGGACTGAGGAAGACATTGAAAAAGCACATGATGAATATAATAGCCAAACCGAAGAAGGTTGGGGTTATATGTTTGAGGGGTTAAAACAATTAGTTGAAAAAGGAAAAATTAATTATCCATCTTAAATTAAAATCACGAGCGACTACTTCCGCTCGTGTTTTTGTTTATAAAGATAAAATGTACCCTATAGAGTAGACACTTTACTGGTTGACCTTATAATACGAAAGCAACCGTTTGTCGAATAACAGTCTTAAATTACTCTTGATACCATCTTTCATCAAATTCAAGGTTTAACGCCTTCCCTAAATAAATACCAAATCTAATAAACCCTCGTCCCCTTGCAGTAATGATGTTTCCATCTTGAACTACCATTTCATTTGAATAGTTCTCTTTTTCAAACACACCCACCATATCCCTATTTTCCTCAGTCATCCCAACAGTATATTTTTTTCCTGTTAAAACACCTGCTTTTGCTAAAAGAAATGGAGAACTGGATATGCTCGCAATTACTGTTTCTTTTGTAGTCACTTTTTTAATGAAATCAAAAAGTCTTACTTCGTCTGTTAGGGACATAATGTCCATACAGCCCGGTAATAAGATGCTATCTATCTCGTCAGGATTAATTTCATCAACATATGAATCGGCTACACAAGATAACCCTGACTCACCTTTAATTAATTGATTGGTGAATCCAACAGTAACAATTGGTTTATTTCCTTGCATTAAAACGGACAAAGCTATACTTAATTCATATTCGCTAAATTGAGGATATAATAATACTGCTGTTTTTTTCACTAAGATATTCTCCCTACCTTTAATTTTTCTCGTAACCATCTAGGGTTTTTTAATTATACATAAAATAACAGTTCCATTCTTTAACCAAACTGCCAGTTAGCATAATAAGAAAAAGGCTGCAACCACAGCCTCCAAACTAAAAAAATTTTATCATTCTTTTATCCACTCTAACAATTCCATTCGGTTACCAAAAGGGTCCGAAATGTAGAATCTTTTAGCTCCGGGAAGGTTATCGTCATCAATAACATCAACATTATTTGTTCGCAGATGTTTTTTTAATTCCTCTATATTTTCTACTTCGAATGCAGGATGTGCCTTTTTAGCTGGAGAGAAAGGTTCTTCAATGCCTATATGTATTTGATAATTTTCAAATGCAAACCAAACACCGCCACGTTTCTTTAATTTCTCAGGTTTTTCCACTTCATCGAAACCTAAAATATCCTTAAAAAACTTTCTTGCAGTATCTTCACTACCCTTCGGAGCAGCGAGTTGAATATGGTCAATTGCTTTAAAAATAAAAGGCATTCATATTCCCCCTTGGATATAAGATAAATATTACTTTGTTCATGTCCATTATATGTAAATTCGCACAATAAAAAAAATACAAAGTTATTAATTATATTGATAAGCTCTACTTATAGAATAACAACAAAGTTAGTCATTTGTTCTTCAATTTTCCTGCCTCTTTATTTCAAAAAAATAATCTTCTTTCTTAAAGATTGTCTATCACACTTTTCTTTAAAATATAAAAATGTGTCTGTGCTTTACCGGTGATGCAAGTTAACTAAAGTTGATGGTTATCCGTATTCCATTGAGGCATTTATAAATCCCTGTAATTATTCATCATCTTTCGGAAAAATTATTGATATTCTCTTCAACGTGATCTTTATTTCAAATCGAAAACAACATGAACTGAGATTGTATTTAATCAAATATTAATAGTTGCTTATACTCTCCTATAAACTTTCATTCCAGATATATATGAAATCATTATGATTAGCACCATCCAACCAATAGACACCCAAAAGTCATTTCCAAATTGCAGTGGTGAGCTTGTAAAAAGACCAAGACCTAGTGGTGCTTGTCCTTTAAATATCTAGAATGACTCCTGTCAAATAGACATTAATTAATAAGCATTATTAAGCAGCCTCAGTTCAATATACATTGGAGCTCAGGTTGTTTAGTTTCGTCTGGAAATGAAAAAAGCTGCAAATCCGCAGCTTCAATTAGATGTCCTAAACTTCTTCAATTATCGATTCACCACTACTGTTTTCATCAACCGTCCATTGCCACTTCTCATATAAACGGATGCGACCATCAGGTAAAACTTCGGGTGTTGAAGTACACAAGCCGCTCCGCATTTGATAGTTTTTATTCACCTGGTTATATCTAAAATGGAGTCTGTTTTCTTCATCAACGGTTCCGACTAAACTGCCATACAAAATAGAACCGCCTTTATAGGTAGCGTGCAATATGTTCCCTTCCTGCTTGTAATGAAAAACTGTCTCCGAAGATGTTTCCCCGTTTTCAGAATTGCTTACAGCTTTGAAGACTAAATTATTATAATTTATCTTAACTGGTTCCATTATGGGCCCCGCTCCTTATTAAAATAAAAGTTATTATAAAACCGTATTCAAAACTACCAATTATTCAACAAAAATATCTATTAATTTATTTCTTTAAGCGATGTACCCTTCGCAAATAAAATGATACTTAAAGCAATTATTAAGGAACTGGCTATGGCTAATATTGTGACTATGTCGATGTTATAATTGAGCAGCCCTGAGACTAAAGCATAGGAGATTGGAATTAAGCCCATCGACACCATCGTCATTAAGCTTAAGATTCTTCCTAATTTATCTTCTACGACTGTTTCTTGAACTAGACTTATTACTGGAATATTGACACTGGAAATGGCCATGCCAATGATAAATAAAAAAATGGCAGATAACCAAAAGTAAACCAATTGACTATATAGCAAAAGTGCTATTCCTTCTAAAAATAACAAGCCAATGATTAATGATCCTCTTTTCACCTTTATTTTTAAGAATCCCATTAGCAAGGCACCTGTTACCATACCCAATGCAAAGGTACTTTGGAGCACACTTAAAATAAACGGTTCTCCACCAAATTTTTCATCTGCATATAAAGGAATGCTTAACATTAGAGGACCAATAAAAAATAGATTCGTCATAATAAAGGTAATCATAATAGCAATGAGGAATTTCGACTCCAACACGTATTTAAAACCTTCAAGCAAATCTTGTATAAATGAGCTGCTTTTTTGAGAAGATTCATTTGGGGCTTCCTTTACTGAAAAAATCAAGACGGCCCCTATTAAGAGTAGAAATGCTATAGATATAAACCCAATCGTATATGAAAAGTTTTTTATGAGCAGAGCTCCCAGAACTGGTCCAAGAACCATAGACATTTGATTAGTCGTTTGTATGAAGGAATTTGCTTGTATTAATTGTTCTTTATGAATAAGCGATGGCATAAGTGAGTCTCTGGCCGGCCAAAAGAAAGCATCTAATGCCCCAAACAATAAGGCAAATATAAATAAGGGAGCAATTTTTAATAATCCTATTTCAAACAAAAGCGCCATAAGTAAAAGTAATATGAACCTCGTCAAAAGTGACAAAAAAACAATCGTCGTTTTTTTATTTCGATCCGCAAGCACTCCTCCAAATGCCATCAGCAATACTCTCGGCAAAGTTGTTGCCATCATTATGATTCCCAAATACTTGTTTAAATCTAAATGATTTACAATATACCATTGTTCTAACAGCAAATAGATCGATACAGACAACCCAGAAAATAAACTTGCCAGCCATATACGAAGGAATTTACTGTTATTTAATAATTTATCGTGTGTTATTTGTTTAGCGTTAGTGGCCATGTAATTACCTCTCATTATCAGATACATATTTAATTAGATTATTAAAAAAGGAGATTCGTTCGTATTTTACCGGTACACAAAGTGATTTTATAAACCAATCTGAATATTCTTTACACTATCTCTATTTAAATGATAACATTTATATGTAAAATATTTCTAGGAGGAGATTATTTTGAATACTACTTCTAAAGAAAAAGTGCTAACACAAACAGAAACAATGAAAGTACCACTAGATTTGGTTTGGTATGCTTGGACGATTTCAGACCGAGTTTCTGAGTGGTTTGCCCCTGAAGCGGTTGTAGAACCAAAAGAAGGAGGCCCATTTGAACTGTATTTCGAACCAGGCAACACGACAGGAATGAATACGAAAGGGTGTAAAATCACCAAACTTGTCGATGAAAAAGAGCTGCAATTCACCTGGAAAGGCCCTGATCAGTTTGCTGATATTATGAACATGGACAATGAATTAACGATTGTTAAAGTTAGTTTTGAAGAAGTTGATCATGAAACGACCAAAGTTATTGTGGAGCATACAGGATTTAAGAGCGATGAAAATTGGTCAGATGCATTTAAATGGCATCAAATGGCGTGGTCGGGTGTTCTCGACAGCTTAAAGTCCGTCCTTGAAAAAGGCGAAGGAAACCTATGTTGCCAACCTGAATAAATATAACGAATGGATAATATTCAGCCATCTATTCTTGAGGGAATGGGTGGTTTTTTCGGTTCAATCATTTAGCTGGATTCACCGTTAGTTGTAAGAATATTCTCTTGTAATTTGGCTAATAATGCGTTGCATTTCACAAAAAAATACCTAATAGGAACGACAGTAAAATAAGAAGATACCTCCAAATCACCTAAGGAACATTCATCATAAATTAAGCTGATATTTAATACTTTTTGAGGTGCAATACCCTTTAGCATTAGTGAATTTGCCAATTCTGAATATAGTTTTTGACCTCTTTCGTCAATCGAACGTTCCACTGAAAAACGCCCAGCAAAGCTATCCCACCATACTTTAAACGATTGATAAATTTCACCATATCCCTGTGGACTATCGACGCTATCCACGAACAAGCTTCGATAAAATAAATCTTTTTCATCATTAAAAACTTTTATATCATTCATACGATGTTGAGAAATTCTTTGAGAGACGTCATCCCATAATTCTTTAAAACGTGATTCAAAATCTTCCACAAATGCTATTTTAGATGGAAGATAGGGAAATCTGCACTCTTCTTTACGATCATTTTGATTAAGGAATATATTTTGGATATATACTAAAAAATTCAATGCATAAGATGCCTCTGTTCTCATTAACAATGAATTTTCCATTAAACTCCCCTCCTTATTTATCTCTTGTATGTATTTCAATTATTGTGCTTAATCCACAAATTCCCGGTAGATCTATAAGAAGCATCTGAGAATTGAAGGTACATTCTCTTATCCTCGGATTTCTTTAATACTTTTCCCACCTAAAAATGCATGTCCATTTTTCAATTTACCGACTGTTTGAAATCCATACTTTTGATATACTTTTTCTACTGATTCGTTAATGGGGAAAACCCATAGTTTAATTATTCCACGATTCATTACTTCCCTTTGTATAAACTGAATAACTTCACCTATTAAGCCTTTACCTCTGAACTCTTTCAATGTAGCTACACTTTCCATCCGAGCTTGTATCCCATCTTCAAAAATACATGCGGTGGAACAGGCTATTCCATCGTACCGAAGAAGATAATGTGTGAAAGAGTGATGATTGAATTGCTCTTCATAAACCTTCTCAATCGTTTCCTTTCCTCCAAACTCTTTAATGCTACTCTCTATGTCTAAAGCTTCTTGGTAATTTTCTTCTGTTACTTTTTCAATAGCAATTCTGTTGTTATTAATGATTTCAATCACTCTGTTATTCCATAATTGAACAGGACTAATTAATTCTTCATATCTAAAATTCTTTGATTTCAATTCTGAAATTAGATTTTGTTGGATTTCTAAGTTATAGATATAGAATCTTGGTATGATATTTCTGGATTGATAATAGCTGATTACATCATCTATTACTAACTGTGGATGATCACATGTTTCACTTATATGTGCGTGATTTGCGTCATAATAATTTGGTTGGCTTTCATTACAAAATATTGAACCCCACGTGGTTTCAATTCGCTTTGTAAAGGTTTCAAGGTATGCAAAATCAAGCATTAAAACATCTTGTAAACTTATCATATAGTTACTCCTAAAAAGTGCTTATTTCTTCTTCAACTTACGCACCCTGAGTGAATTATTTTGCTTTATTATACCTCATTAAGTTACTACCATTTACATTTGTTGAAAAGCCGAATCTCTCATAGTATGGGACTAATCTGTCGGGACAATATAATTCCACCCTATCTATATCTCGTACAAGAGGATGTTTCAAAATACTGTCCATCAATGCTGTACCTATCCCGTTATTTCTATAATTCTCATTGGCTATAACATCGAATATAAACGCTCGATATATAGTATCTGTAATCACCCTAGCAAATCCAATTAATTCTTCTGTTTCGTCATCAATCAACCCAATTACTAGGCTACTATTGTCTACCATTCTTTTGATTTCCGAAGGTTGTCGCGTTGTTGTCCACCACTCGTTTTTAAATAACCTATTTAAATCATCTAATTGTTTATCATTCAATTCCTCAACAACTTTATAGTTCATCATCTCATTGCTCCTTAACAATACATATTCAGTCGTGCAGCTTCAGTAAAAAACTCACAACGATTATTCAGGTGTTCCAACCTCTTTAAACGGATAGAATCTAAATTTCACTTCGCCGACCACCGCGTCATCAGAAATTGAACCGATGATTCTGCTGTCCATGCTGCTCGGCCGGTTATCCCCCAGCACAAACAAAGAACCTTCTGGAACCGTGACTTTAAAATCCTCAGTCAAAGTAGTCTCTAATGGAATTTCACCTTTGTTTTCATTCAAATATTGTTCTTCGAAAGCTTTCCCGTTGATATAAAGAACATCATTCTTCATTTCTATAGTATCGCCCGGCAGGCCTATAACCCGTTTGATATAATCGTCTTTTGAAATGGGCGAATGAAATACGATCATATCAAAATGCTCAATCTTGCTAACCTTCGAGACGATGATTCTATCATTGTTTTCAAATGTTGGCTCCATGGATTCTCCCTTAACCGTTATCGGCGAAAATAAGAACTGGCGGCAAATAAAGGCTACCACTAAAGCAAATACAATTGATTTTATCCAGGAGTACAGCTCCTTTTTAGTGTGATCACGCACAGATATTCCTCCCATTTACTAATTTTTATTTGATGAGATATCAAGCTAACGAAGCAACTCTATTATTTAACTGACCCACCCGTTGATTGAAGAAGGCACTTACTTTGTCACTTTTAGAATGGTTATCGTAAGAATTAAAACCAACACTAAGATATGTAACCAAACCGTAAATTTAATGAATAATTCCGCCCAGAGTTTCTTTCGTAAACCATAGTGAAGGACAATGGTAGAAAATAAGAGAGTGACTACTCCATGAAGGATACTACCATCCACAAAGAATGAAATGACATTAAACAATGCAGACACAATAAATAAAATTACATACACCTTATATACTTTTTTTCCCTTTGTAACTCGTGTTCGAATTGATACACTGCTTTTTACCTCAGATTCTCCGTTTATTCACTTCAATTAGATTATACCTTTTCTTCGCTAACCTGATCCGTTCAAAAAGAATTAAAAATGTAGATCATTTTCATTTTGAAGACACAGCAACAAATAAACATTTAAAGGCAAGTCTGGATATATTCGTTATGATCCTCTTTTTTTATTTTTAGATAGAAGATTTGCTATTGTATTTAATGCTATGCAAACAGTAAAAAATCATACTAATATAATCGGCTAAGCGCGTGTCTTTTGCTTGTAAACTATTTTTTACAAACATGCGGAGCTCCTATTACTTCCACTTAATATTTCTATAGTAATCTAGGTAAGAAATATGTCAACATGGAGGTTTTATTAATGAAGAAAGTAATTTTTGCACTTGCAGCTGCTTTAACTATTGGATCTCTAACAACGGCATTCGCCTATCCTGATACACTTCAATACGGTAAGGATGGCAAACAACTGACAGAAAAATTCCTACAACTTTCTCGCGATAGCGTTTGGGAACAGAAAGAAAAAATTGATTTGCAGTTTAACACCTTCCATCCGCAAGGAATGACGAAAATTGGAGACCTTTACTACATGTCATCTGTAGAAATCATCGAAAAACCAGTAAAGTATGATCAGCCCCGTGATGGGTATGACCGCTCACCTGGCAAAGGAATCGGCCACCTATTTGTTTTTAACACACAAGGCAAGCTCTTAAAGGATATAAAGCTTGGTGAAGGAGATATGTACCACCCTGGAGGCATTGCATTTGATGGGAAATCAGTCTGGGTTTCTGTTGCTGAATATCGCCCGAACAGCAAGTCTATTATTTATAAAATAAATCCAGAAACGATGAATTCTCAAGAAGCGTTCCGCACGAATGACCATATTGGTGGAATTCTGCGTGATGGAAAACACGGAAATTTAAAGGCTGTAAGCTGGGGTTCGCGAACTTTTTATGAATTCAATGAAAAAGGGAAAGTGCTCAATAAATCAATTAACCCTAGCCATTTTGTAGATTATCAAGACTGCGAGAATGCAGGGGAAGACCAATTGATATGCAGCGGCATTACTGAATTGCCACAGCAAGGAGCTGCCACTTCTAAATATGAATTGGGCGGTCTAGCCTTACTGGATATGAAAACAATGGATATGGTTCACGAACTGCCAATTACTCTGTTTTCTCCTAAAGGACATGTGGTTACACGTAATCCGGTATATCTTGAAAATACAAAGCAGGGAATAAAATTATACGCTGTACCGGATGATGATCAATCCTCTATGCTCGTGTATGAAACAAGAGTCAATAAAAAGTAAATTTTCTCAAGAACACTTTGATTCCAATAGTCAAAGTGTTTTTTATTACTTATTTGCAATTTTAAGAAAAAGAGTCTGATACAATGTGTACCAGACTCTTTGATGTCTTTTCTTTAAAATTCTATTTTTTCGCCTTTAAATGCAGCGACATATATTTTTTTCATATCTTCCACGGATACTTCTCTTGGATTCGATGGAGTACAAGCGTCCTCAATAGCTCCTGCTGCCATCTTGTCCAGATGTTTTTCAAATTCTCCTTCTTCAACACCAAATTCCTTCAGTGTTAATGGCAGATTCAGCGATTTGTTTAAACGGCGGATAAGATCGGTTAACGAGTCGATCAATTCGTTATCTGTACTTCCGTTTAACCCAAGCATCCTTGCAATATCAGCATACCTTGAACTGTCCGCCTTTTTATTATAATCAATTACATATGGCAGATAGAGTGCATTAGCTACTCCATGCGGAATTTTAAAGATTGCTCCGCTCTTATGGGACAAGCTATGAACAATTCCTAAAAAGCCGTTTCCAAAGGCCATACCTGCAATTGCTTGGGCATAATGCATTTCGGCTCTTGCCTCTTTATCACCTGATATGGATTTTTCAATGTTGTTTACTACTTGCTTGATTGACTGCATGGCCAGTGGATCGGTAAAAGAGCTGTGCATCGTGGATACATAGGCTTCAATACCGTGTGTTAATGCATCCATTCCTGTATAAGCTACAATATCAGCCGGCATCGAATAGGTTAGCTCAGGGTCAATAATGGCTATGTCAGGCGTAATTTCGTAACCAAAAACCGGGTACTTAACTCCCTTATCATAGTCCGTAATCACTGTAAACGGAGATACATCGGTACCCGTTCCGCTTGTAGTGGAAATCGCAACAAAGCGGGCTTTTTGCCGTAACGTTGGCAAAGTATTGGGAGCCTTGATTTTATCAAACGGCAATTCAGGGTTTTCATAAAAGATCCACATTAACTTAGCAGCATCAATCGGGGATCCTCCACCGGCTGAAATAATCCAATCCGGTTGAAATTCCTCCATCTTCTTCCCACCATTTTGAGCAGTTGTAATCGAAGGATCATTTTCGACACCTTCGATTAGTTGGGTTTCAATGCCGGCCTCGCGTAAATAGGATTCGATTTTATCCAGATAACCGGATTTTTTAATCGATTGACCCCCAATAACGATTGTTGCTTTTTTCCCTTCAAGGGTTTTCAAAACTTCTAAAGATCCTTCGCCATAATATACATCTCTTGGAATAGTAAAACGGTTCATAGGTGTAAAATCTCCTTTTCTGTAACAAGTTAGGGAAGCCTTAAAAACACATTCAGGTTTAAACTTCCCTTATTATTTTTTATAAAACATCTGAAAGAACCATCTAATCGTTATCAGGAGCATTCGTCACATTGATAGTTACTATTAGGAATACTCAGTTATCCCTCTCTACAACAGCACTTAATACGTCTTCTGTTTTGATTTCAAGTAATTTTTCCAAGAACCTTATCGTTCCTAATACTTTTTGAATGTCTTCATCTGTTTGAACATTTTCCATTTTCTTTTGTAGGATCAGTCCATCTATGACTTGTTTGAAAGCTGTGGTTTTTATCAGCCATTCTCCAACTAGTTCCTTTGTAGCAATTCTCTCGAACTCGTTCTTGATAGCAAATAAGCTTTCCGTTTTTGTTTCTTTTAGTGTTATAGAACTAAAATCAGAATTCATACGAATGCGAAAATAATTCTTTTCACTGTCATAATATTTTTCTTCCCTTAGCAGAAAATACTCTACCCCTAACATTATTTCGTAAAAATGATCTATCTCTGTAGGATAATGAAGTTCTTTTACGTCAATATTTTCTACAATGTCTAAATAGGTCTCCAACCCATATTGAGTATTAATTATTTTTGCATCCATTACATTCATGATTTCACTCCCTTTCACTTTCCGTATGAGATTCAAATACCGAATTCACACATTTATCGCCTAGTTGCTTTTTTCCACTGCATGTCCACCAAATTCATTCCGAAGGGCAGCTACAACTTTACCGGTAAAAGTGTCGCTCTCTAAAGAACGGTAGCGCATCAAAAGAGACATGGCGATTACAGGAGTAGCTGCCTGCAGATCCAAAGCCGTTTCCACTGTCCACTTTCCTTCTCCTGAAGATTGCATGGTTCCTTTGATTTCATCTAAGTTTGCATCTTTAGAAAATGCACGTTCTGTTAAGTCCATGAGCCATGAGCGAATGACTGAACCGTTATTCCATACTCTTGCGACTTTTTCATAGTCAAAATCAAAATCACTTTTCTCTAATACTTCAAATCCCTCGCCAATCGCAGCCATCATTCCGTACTCAATTCCATTGTGGACCATCTTTAAGAAATGGCCGCTGCCTGCTTTTCCAGCATATAAATATCCTTTTTCGACCGCTGTGTCACGGAATATGGGCTCAACAATCGTCCAAGCTTCCGGATCTCCACCGATCATGTAACAAGCTCCATGACGCGCACCCTCCATTCCGCCAGAGGTGCCAGCATCCATAAAGCTTATCCCAGCTTGCTTTAGCTGCTCGTGCCGACGAATGGACTCCTTATAGTGAGAATTTCCAGCTTCAATTACAATATCCCCTTTGCTCAAGTAAGGAGTTATCTCATTAATAACTGAATCGACAACTGCGTGCGGAACCATAATCCAGATAATTCTGGGCCCCTCCAAGCTTTCAGTTAGTTCCTTTAAACTGGATGTTCCTATAGCACCATATTTACTGATTTCTTCTACAGCATTTTCATCTAAGTCAAACGCGGTTACTTCGTAGTTGTGGTCAATTAGATTTTTCCCTACGTTTAACCCCATTTTTCCTAATCCGATTAATCCAACTTGCATTGTTTTGGCCTCCTGAACTTTCGTGTTGTTATCCGATTTTTAATGTTTTAATTAATTTATCCTTCGAAATAATCTCATACTTAGAGCCAACAGATTCCCACCAATAAAACCCGTCCTCTTTCAAAAGGTCATCAGAAGCATCCGGACCCATCGAACCTGAACGATAAGAAAATAAGGGGACTATGTTTTCCTCAAACGCTTCTAAAACAGGCTGAACCAGTTTCCAAGATAATTCAACTTCATTCCAGTGAGCAAAGAATGTCGAGTCCCCACGTAACGCATCAAAAATCAAGAGTTCATAAGCTTCAGGTACGTCTTTTGCTCCCGATGAAAAATCAATCGGAACAGGCTCAATCTTTCCATTTTTCAGCGGGTTTTTACTATTCAATTGCAACGTTACGCCTTCAGTGGGATTGATATTCACAATTAAAAGATTAGGTTCAGTTTGTTGTTCAGATCCATACAAATCCTTCACTGGATTTTTAAATTCAATGACAATACGTGTGGACTTTTCCTTCATTCTCTTTCCCGTGCGGATATAGAATGGCACCCCTCTCCAAAAATCATTATCAATCCATAAGCGGGCTGCAACAAATGTATCGTTGGCTGAGGAAGAATGGACTCCGGGTTCATCTCGGTATCCTACAACTGAAGTATGATTGATTTCGCCCGACTCATATTGGCCTCGGACCACTTGCGAAACTACATCCTCTTTTTGTATAGGTCGTAGTGATTCCATGACCCTTCTCTTCTCATTCCGGATAGCTGTCGCACTTATCGTTTTTGGCAAATGCATGGCCGTCATCATCAACATCTGTAGCATATGATTTTGGAACATATCTCGCATGGCTCCGGCTTGATCATAATAACCCGCCCTGTCTTCTACTCCCACCGTTTCACTAGCCGTGATTTGTACATTGGCAATATGCTGATTATTCCATAAGGCTTGAAGAACAGGGTTTGCGAATTCTAAAGCCTCGAGGTTTTGCACCATCGGTTTTCCAAGATAATGGTCGATCCGATAGATTTCATCTTCTTTAAAAGAGTTGCTTAGCCTTTGATTTAAATCTTGCGCGGAAACCAAATCATGCCCAAATGGTTTTTCGATAATCAGGCGTTTCCATCCCTTCGTAGACCCTAAGCCGCTTTCCTTAATATTCGAGGCGATTACATCGAAAAACTCCGGTGCAACGGACAGATAGAATAATCGATTTTCAGGGATATTTAACTCGCTTTCGCGCTTCTGTATTGATTCAAGCAGGTCTTTATATCCCTCCACATTCGTTACATCTAATTGGCTATAACGAAAGCTGTCGATAAATTCCTTTAATTTAGCTTCATCTTCAATAAAACGTCTAGAAAATGTTCTTAATGAATTTTCCACATTTTTTTGAAAAGTATCATCTGATAGTTCTCTCCTGCCTAAACCAATAATTGAAAATGAATCGGGCATCTTTTGATCTAAAAACAGATTAAAAAGGGCAGGATAAATTTTTCTTTTGGCTAAATCGCCTGTTGCTCCAAACAAGACAAATGTTGTTGACTCCATTCCTAATGCCTCCATTTCATCAAGCAGTTCACATTTCAAAAAAATGATTATTTTTGTGATCCTGCATATTTTAAAAAAACTATCCAACACGGAACGTTGGTCTGTGTCTGCGATACTATTACCTTCTATATGAAGTCATCGGTTTACTAAAATTCAGTTGAATCATGACCACTGCCTGATTACCAATCCCACTGGCTACACCAGTACTTTCAAGAGTACAAACGATGGTTCTCCTTTATTGGTGTCATGTAAGTATAATAGGTATATTCACTTTTTGTAAGTACGCACTTTAATAACATATAGTCACACAAAAGTAATATAGTTTCAAAAAGTATACTATAAAGAAGAACAGCCATTGAAATTAGGAATCCTTTATCCCAACACACTATGTATTGATAAAGAGATGCCAAACGTTCTATTAAGTTTTTCATTCTCGCTTATACCACCATCCGATGCGGAGGCATAAAAAAACCAAGGCCAGCGATTGGTTTACCGCGTCCCTTGGTTCTCCTTCTTTCATTATCCTAGTCGTGCAATAATAGAGACCACGAGTTTCTACTTCGCGGACTCCTTCATTTCAATTGGATTCTCTATAACATTTTCCGCGTAGTTTTTGCCCCACTTGTACATAGAATCTAAAATTGGCATCAGGGTCCGTCCTTGATCAGTCAATGAATATTCTACTTTTGGCGGAACAACAGGATAGACTTCACGTTGGACAATGAGATCCTCTTCTAGCTCTCGCAGCTGATTCACTAGCATTCTTTGGGTGATCCCTGGCATAAGAGATTTTAGTTCACCAAACCGCTTAGTTCCCTCTTTGCCTAAATGCCATAAAATAAGCATCTTCCATTTACCGCCAATAACTGAAAGAGTTAATTCTTTTTCACAATTGAATATTTTATTCTCCATACGTGACATTCAAAATCGCCTCCATTAGTCGATTATAGCATATAGTATACTTTTTGACACTATACGTCAACAAAGTGTGTACTCACCTTTAAACCTAATCATACCTTGGATAATTTCGATACTACGTGTCAAACAACTACTGCTTTATTCAAACCTCCTTGTTCAACCCAGGCACCCGGTAGTTCAACAGACTTTATTTTTCATTTCGTATATCCTCAAGTAACTCAATCACACGTGTATTTTGTTTTTCAATTGATTTTAACGTTTTCTCTAACGTGGTAGTAGACACAAATAAAACGATTAATATAGCAATTCCAACGAATAACATTGCTAGTCCCCCTGAAACTTCTAATTAGTTATGCTTTTTAGCTTCCCTTTCCTATCCTGCTGATTAAATTCTAATCCTTTTCCTTATCAGATTTACCCATTGTAATATCATCGTACGTAGTTGTTACTTGGAAATCTTCTCGTCCTTATTATTTTGAATATGGAGTATCCAACTGCGAACACTACAATTGCGAGGAAATTTCAGTTCGCTCCTCTTCTCATTGCTCGTAAGATTTCAAAAAGGTTGTAAACTCTTTGAGATTATCAGATCGATAGACTTCCTTTCGATAATCGAACAATATATAAAGAGTTTTGCTATCTAGCTTTAATTCTGGATAGTCTAGCTTTGCTTGTTCTAATGTGACATATCTGCTGCTGTGGTTAAAGGGAAATTCAATGTAATTAAATTCTTCTGTATCTGCTTCAGGACTGATTACCAAAAGGTTGAGATCACCTTCTGATTGACCAAGCAGTTCTTGATAGGTTACCGTTTCCTTGACATTGACATGAATTTCGTAAGTTGCTTCTTTCTCGTCTTCCCACATCGCCTTTATTAGAAATGTTCTCTTTCCAATTCGATTGTTCACTTCCCGATTGATAACTTCTTCAACAAAATCAGGCATAGTTTCAGTAATCCGAACGGTTTCAGGTTTGTCTTTAAAACTTACGTTGATCTTTGTACGCGGATTAACAGTGGACGTTTGTTCTTTTGGCTTTTTATAACTGATAATGGTCACTTCTTCATCTTTTATATATTCCTTTGGATAAGCTTCTACTTTTTTACCACCTACTGTTACCTCAGGTGCAGGAGGTTTGTTTATTTTTCTTAGGCTAAGATTGTCATATAAGACTAGCACTAACAGTAATCCAAGAAGCATTGTCAATTTCGGCAAATGTTTTTTCATTAAATCACCCTTATTTAGAATAATAGCGTTAATGGATCTCAAATTTCATGTGTTTTCAAAATTTTAACATTTTTAGTCAACAACTAAAAGGAAAATAATTGAAAATAAAAATGATAATCCTATTTGGAGACTCCATCTGACCATCGGGCGTCATATGTAGGTGACACCTTCTAAAGCCAGTGACTTTTCAGCTGCTGGATATAAATACTTAACTCGTAAAATTTCATCGATTAAGACTATAATTTCATCCATTAATTTCTCGTTCGTTAACACTTCCATACCTTTCCCTTTGACAGTTCAACTATCTTAAACTTGTCATTTTTAACATTTATCGACAAATCACTACAATTAATTAGTATATTATACATAAGAGATATTATAATTGTCTGACTTTTTAGTTAGAGAGATAGAGTGTGATTTTCGGTAACTCCTTAAGTTGAGTAAAGGAACTGCGGGAGACAACAGAGCCTTTTTAATGATAGAAATGAATTAGAAAGGAAAAGAGAATTTTATTAGTTATTTTTGTAAAAAAGAGAATTTTCATAAAGGAGTAAAACAATGGAAATCCAATATAATAATATCCTTCTCCAAATGTTAATGGTGCTGTTCCCTATTATTCTATATCTCGCTATAACAAATGACAGATACACTAATAAAAAGGACCATTCCTACTGGGGATA
This sequence comes from Bacillus sp. CECT 9360, assembly GCF_918741275.1. Lineage (GTDB taxonomy): Bacteria > Bacillota > Bacilli > Bacillales > DSM-1321 > Peribacillus. Next base: position 74,970 of record NZ_CAKKNA010000011.1, on the reverse strand, counting down.
TATTTGTGCAATTACGATGGGCTTAACAATGGCTTTTGCAATAAAGATAGATGAAGGAATATTCCTGGATTTAAGGATGGTTCCATGGTTTTTATCATTTATATACGGGGGGACTACTGTAGGAATTTGGGTTACAATATTTTACTTTGTCATTCGCTTTCTATTAGGCGGAAGTGGAATGATACCCGCCTTCATTGTAATGTTTTTATCAAGCTTTGTTATTTTCAAGTTCCGCACAAGTTTTCAACAATGGGAACGCAAAAAGAAAATCCTGTTATCTAAACTTTTCCTTGTTGTTTCTTCTGCTTCGATCCCATTTATCGGAACCATTGTACTTAAAGAGCCGCTCTCCATAGTCAGACTGATTTGCTATGTTTGTTTTATTATTGCAAATGGCATAACAGTATGGCTTGCCATACACTTGATGGAATCGCACAGGGAGAAACAGGAGCTGTTAAAAGAAATCCAAAGAAACGAGAAATTACACGTAGTAGGACAGATGGCTGCAAGTGTTGCTCATGAGATAAGGAATCCAATGACGAGTGTAAGAGGTTTTATTCAACTCCTGTCGGTTTCTAACAACATTACTACTTCTGAAAAGGGCTTCTTAAACTTATGCTTAAACGAATTGGACCGGGCAAATGAAATCATTTCTGACTACCTCGCATTTGGGAAAGGCGACGAAATTGATCAGCTCTCTCAAGTAGATATCTCCTTAGAAGCAATGCAGTCAGTAAAATCACTATCGTCCTATTCGATACTACACGGTGTTAATGTATCTCTGGATATATGTGACCGTGCTATTGTTATGGGCATCCCTAGCAGACTAAAGCAAATGTTTGTGAATCTTATTAAGAATGCTATTGAAGCAGCAAGTCCTAATGGGAATGTTGAGCTGAAGATATATATCCGTAACCAGCAGGTGGAACTCACTATCACCGATGACGGGGAAGGAATGAATGCGCAGCAGATTGAAAACCTTGGTCTGCCTTATTATTCAACAAAAGAAAAAGGAACGGGACTTGGTTTAATGGTTACGCTTCAAATCATTAGAGAGATGGGGGGAAATTATACAGTCAAAAGCAACTTAAATAATGGAACCGCTTTTAAAGTAACTTTCCCACTGATTTAAAATACTAAAAGATACGAAAATCAAAGTTAAAATAATAATGATATTTTTAGCTATCCATTAAGGGGTTCAAAAAACCTCATCAGAAAGAGGAAAGGTATACGAAGCAAGTTAATTCATGGGCAATTGAGCGCGTATCTCATAGTATTCAGTAATGACTGATAAAAAGACAGAAAAACTTTACATTTTTATGAGGGTTTAGGATTTCGACTCACTCGCGAATGTTTAAAAATGAAGATTTAAGTAAATGAAAAAATCAGAATTTATTATTTTTTCATTTACTTAAATCTTGTCTCTTTTAAAAGACCTTTCATACTGAAGGAGCCATTCCTATCTCCACAAACCGCCTGCATAACCTGCTAATTGACCAAATGAAGCTCATTGAATTCCTGAATCTTGTTCATTTAACTACCTCCTATTGTTTGTTGTATCCCATTTTATCAAGGAAGCTGCATCCACTTCGTCCTCATTCTTGCTCTTATGGTCTATGATTCTTTTCTGAAGAGATTTTTTTATGAGTATATTAAAAAATAAATAATAAAAATCTAACTATATTGTTCACTTTACATTACTGTATGTCATACACTATAATAAAATCGGAGGTGCAAAGATGAATGATTTAGTGAGTTCACTAACGACAGAATTACGCAGGGGAAACTTAACATTGGCCGTTCTGAGCCAGTTGCAGACACCTCAATATGGATATTCACTTGTTCAGCTATTAGAAGAACACAACTTCCACATCGATCAAAGCACACTGTATCCTTTGCTTCGACGGTTGGAGAAGCAGGAATTGTTAACAAGTCAGTGGGACACGACGGAAAGCAGACCGAGAAAATATTATTTATTGAGTGATTTTGGGAAAGAAGTGTATCAGCAATTAAGAGAAGAATGGACGAAAACATCGATGCAGCTAAATTCTTTATTAAAAGGGGGAGATAAGGATGAATCTGATTGAGATTTATATTAATGAAGTAACAAGGAGACTTGCTGAAAAAAATCGGGCGGACATTGCGATGGAGTTGCGGTCGACAATCGAGGATATGCTGCCGGATGATTATTCAGATGAAGATATAAAGAAGGTATTGATGACACTTGGTGATCCTGTCGGTCTGGCGTATAAGTATGAGGACAAGAAACGGTACGTGATAGGACCTGTGGTTTATGATAGCTATATTAATGTTTTAAAGGTAGCCGTTTTTTGCGCACTTGCGATTGGCCTCCTTTCAATCTGGATCAGTGGAATTATCACATACGATAGTGAGATGGCGACGGGGGCGTTTATCCTTCAACTGTTTGTGAAATCAATCGTTACACTATTGAGTATTTTAGGCCAAGTGTTCTTTTGGGTAACGATCGTGTTCATCTTCCTCGAAAGGATGGGGGATCTAACAAGCAAAGGTACATTCCGGGGTAAGCTATGGACTCCAGATGATTTACTATCGGTTACGCAACCCCTGCCCAAAAAACAAATCTCAAAAACAGAAGTGTTTTTCAGTTTATTTTGGACAGCACTATGGGCAAGCGTTTTATTCAATTCCACGAGATTTTTGGGATGGTATGAGCAGCAAGGAACTGGATTAGAGAGTTTAAGAATTTCTGTTCCACTGTTTAATCAGGGTGTGCTGATGACATATGCCCCCGCGATAATTGCAATGGTTGCTATTGAAGTCGGCTTTACGATTTATAAGCTGGTTAAAGGGACATGGACCACGCTTGTGGTAGGGTTGAACGCACTCTACCATATCGCTTTCACGATCATTCTTTGTTTCATGCTCAGTAACTCAGCGCTTTTCAATGAAGCCTTTGTTGAGTTAATGCTCAGTGCCTTTGACGTGGATCCTTCCAAATATAAAGTAACCTGGCAAAGCATTATTTGGGGGACTGCCGGTATTATGATTATTTTTTCTATCATGGATATTGTTAGCAGATTTAAAAGCAGCAAAAGAAAGTAAAGTCCAAGACTGCTCAATCTGAGCTCGGAAATTTGTTTCTCTATACCCGTAACTGTTGATTTATAAAAAAGTTTAATCATAAATACGTCTTATAATGTTGATTTACCAAAAATAAAAGAGCGTAGAAATTAGTTTTTAATTTCTACGCTTCAGAATAAGATATTCTTTTATACAGTCCGCAACTTTCAAATTCTATTGGAGATTAATTTTAATCCTCTTCATTTTGTGTTCTTCATGTCCCTTTCCTTCTCCTAAGCTGAAAATAATTGTCGGTTGGATATAAAGCTTTGTTGCTTTTTCATCAATGACTCCGATTGAATCGCTCCATTTATAGTTTTCTAAATCATGGCTTTCACCACCGTTTGGTTCCACATGATATTCATTGCCTAAGTCATCTTTGATATAAAGGATTGGCGAAATATCATTCCATTTTTCCAGTAAAGAAGGTTCTATAATTTGTTTGTAATCGATGATTGTTGAAACATCTGTTCTCCGAATTTCATTAATAACAAGCGTTACATCTTTTTCTGTAAAGAAATGCGCCTGAATGCGGAAGTTCATTTTGTTGAATTATTGAAGTTCAGCACCCGTTAGCCATCCATGCAGCGGCAAAATCGAACTGTCGATACTGGTTCTTAATCCAGTTAATCCAATCCATAATACGGGCTATTTTATCTGAATTTCACCACTCTTCAGCTTTAGGTATAAGAGAAACAACCTCATATGCCAGTTTTCGTATATGTTTTGCGAAATAGGTTCTTCGTCAATGAGTCGTGTTCTTCTGTCGGTTCAAGCCGGTTTATGTGGAACATGGTGAGAGTGTTTACCTTATTAGGAGGAATGTGAGGTCCACCTGCTACATAGCCGATGGCTTTTTCATTATGTTAAATATAATACAATAAGTTTTTTCAAGTCCATATAGACTGTACCTTCATTAAAAATCAAATGACAGTTCAGGCATGAATTGATTCATATGTTTTTGGATTTCGTTGTATTTGGCGGCCTGATCACTCGAGGCTTTCATTGGAATGATCTCAAATGGCCGGTTGACCCAGGTTGGCAGGAATTTGGGATTTTGCAGTTCGATTTTCACATCATCCCCGGTTTGGATTTTCTTTACACCAATTTGCATAATACCGCCGATGTTTGTGTAATCCCGCAGCTGGCCGGATAAAAAATTCCCAAGCGAATAAGCAACAAACGCCCGTTCGCCGTTTGGTTTTGAAAGCCATGAAACAGGCTGCAAAACGTGTGGGTGGTGGCCAATAATAATATCAGCTCCCGCATTAGCTGTCGTTTGAGCAAGCAGTTTTTGTGCATCATTAGGCAACCGTTCATACTCTTTGCCGAAATGCAGGCTGATCACAACGACATCTGATATTTTCTCTGCTTCTTTAACTTCCGCCTGGATTCTCGTGGTATCAATTAAATTCACAAGATGCGGTTTCCCCGCAGGAACAGAAATCCCATTCGTTCCATACGTATAGCTGAGAAACGAAAAGGTAATATCGTTTCTTTTTAATATCCGGATAATCTGCTGGTCTTCAGACGATTGATAAGCACCTGTATAAGGCATCCCTATACTGTTCCAGTGGTTAAGCGCATTCAAAATGGCCTTTTCTCCTCGGTCAAGTGTATGGTTGTTGGCGATTGTCACGAGATCAACCCCGTTTGCCTTTAGAGCATCTCCCACCTCAACCGGTGAATTAAAGGATGGAAATCCCGAAACCCCTATTTCTGTCCCGCCGATCATCGTTTCCTGATTAGCCACCATAATATCCGTTTTTTCCAGATAGGGCTTCACAAATCGGAACATCGGATTAAAGTCATACGAGCCGTTCGACTTGCGGACAGTATTATACACCCTATCGTGAATTAAAATATCTCCCACAGCTCCTATAGTTGCTGCAGTTATTTTTTGTTTTGGAACAAGTGGAGGAGCGGGAGATGAAGAGTTATCGGGTTTAAGTTTCTTTTTGTTTTCTGCCTTTGTTTCCGAAACTTTTGGTTGCTCTTGAAATTGATCTTTTACAAATGGTGCTAGAAGCAATAACAAACACATAAATCCAGCTAGTAACACTAGTATTTTTTTCATGGCAACTGCTACCTCCTACTATTATAGTAGGGGGGTTTTATGAAATAAAACTCCTTTAATTGGTGTTCCATAATAAATCCCTCCTTATCTCAATTAAGTTGTATATATTCTCCATTTAAAACTAGTATCCTTCTTCAACTCCCTTTTAGCATTCGAGAGATAAATGTTATCTAACTGAGGGAGTTTAATAAGTTTAGTATATGAATATACGCCATTATACATGGCTCTGCCGATACGTATTCCCCACCCGTTCAATCTGGGAGAGGTGTCCTCGTACATGCTGAACACGGTATTCCAATAATTGTTTAAAAGTGAAACGTCCTGCGTCTGCATACACACCTACCCTTTCGGCTTGTTCGGCTGTCAGCTTGGTCAGAATAGGCAACATGCTGGAACGAAGCAATTTGAACAGGAGCAGATATTGTTCACGGTCCAACTGGTCATACCCCAATACCTTCGCCCATGCGTCCTGGTCAGTCGACATCAAAAGTGGCTCCTCCTCCGACAGGACTTTTTTCAATCTCTGTGTCGAAACCAGTTCGGAGTCAGCTACATGGATTAGAATCTGGTGGATACTCCATTTGTCGGGTGCAGACTTGAAACGAAGCTCCTCCTCAGCCAAACCTTCAATGGCTTCCCGTAACATTTTGTATCCACAGCCGTACTCCTTAATTAACGCCTCCATATTTAATACCTCCTATTTTCAAGTAACCTCTTATTACAAAACCAATTAGTATATTCTTGTTTTTTAGTAAATATCCTTTTATCCTCTTATTCAACTGACGTATATTTCATTCATATACCATAACCCAATACTTTTCTCCTGGTTTACCTTCTTCATGGAACTTCCCGTTAAATAAATAACTTAGAGCTTCTATTTCCTCTACATAATTCCTGCATTTACTCAAAACCTGGCCCTTCAATGAAACTAGACGCATTCCCTTATTATTGAAATGCGCCTGATTGTAGAAGACAAATAAAGAACAGCTAACAGAATGGGAATACAAATAGCCGATAAACGGGCAATTGTATAGCGATAATAAAGTCTTTTAATTTTGCTTTAAGAAGCTTAAAGGAGATATTAACTAAAACGTACTACCTCCTTTTTAAACTCTTTAAAATGATTCGTTCAGCGTAAATACACCATTAATAAAAACTAATATCAAATTTGTTTAATTTTATTCCACTATCGTGCGTTCGTTAGTGAATTATAGATTTTCTAATCTCTTGATCTTTTTTGAAAGCTCATTGAATCTTTGATCGAGTTCTATATACTCTGGGCTTTTTGATGATAAAAAGCTCAATTTTCCTAATACTTCTTGTCGCTCTGTTTCGAGCTTTAAGCGCTGTTCCGCAAGTGAATCAACCTTTTCATTTGATTGCGTTAATTTCTTCTGAATACGATGATTTTCAAAAATTAACTGAACGGAAGTCGTTTTGCTTAAGAAATATTGATCGTGTGAAACAACAACCAATGTACCGGTATACTCTGCTAACGTTATTTCCAATTGTTCTCTCGAAGGCAAATCTAAATGGTTTGTCGGTTCATCTAAAATTAGTACATCTTTTTCTTCCAGTATATATAGCATAAGTTTACACTTCACGCGCTCTCCCATACTCATCTGTTCAATTGGCTCAGACCACCTGCTTGCTGTAAATCCTAAATGCTTCATTAAATTCTGAACCTTGCCCCGTTCTTTAAATGTTTCACGTTTAAATAATTGTTCAGGCGTTTGCTCAAGAGGTAAGTCAAATACTTGCTGCGTTAAATAACCAATATTCGCAGATGGGGAGATCCAAATGTCCCCGCAAGCCTGCTCCTTGCCCATTACGATATTTAAAAATGTCGTTTTCCCACTGCCATTCGGGCCAATAAGCGCTACTTTTTCACCGTGTTGAATTGTAAAATTCGTCTGTTCAAATAATATTCGTTCCCCAAACACCTTTTTTAAATTTTTTACCTCTAAAAATCTTTTGCCGACCTTCGTATTCGCTTCTAACGAAAATCGAACAAGATAATCCTCCTTAACACGTTCAACCTTCGTCTTCTCAAGTTCCTTCTCTAGACGCTTACGCTTAGATTTGACTTGAGAATCCATTCGTTTCGCTTTTAGGCGGTAATATTCTTTAGCTCCTTCTTGCTTCGTCGATTGTGCATGTGCTTTATGCGACCACGATGTCAGTTCGTTTATTTGATTTTCTACGAGTTCGATTTTTCTTTGTTGTTTTTCGTACTCTCTTGCCTGCGTTAATCTTCTTTGTTCTCGAATCTTTGTATAATGTGTATAGTTTCCTTTTTGCTCGATTAATTTCGTATTTTCAATCGACCAAATTTTTGTTGCTACAGTATCCAAAAAATATCTGTCATGTGAAACGAAAATGATTGTACCCGTATAATTTTCTATTTGATTCACTAACAGCTGCGTACTTTCTATATCTAGATGGTTTGTTGGTTCATCTAATAAGAGTAAGTCCCGTGCTGACGCGAAACCTTTTGCAAGACGAATTTTGAGCTTTTCTCCGCCACTTAACACCTCATAAGGAACATCTGGAATATGCCATTTCACCATCAAGGTAGCTTCTGATTGTGTAACATGCTCAGATGCGTATGTTTGTTTCTCTTGATCCACTAAAAAGACATCGGTTTTGTGGTTCTTCCATTCAACCTGTCCCTCAGATAGCTTTATAGTCCCAAGTAAAATTTGTAATAGCGTGGACTTTCCACTACCATTACGGCCAATTAGACCAATCACTTCTCCACGACCAATAGTTGCGTTAATATCTTTAAATATAATACGGTCCATAATCTCTAAGTTTATGTGATTTAATTTTACGATTTCTTTCATCGTATCACCCTTTCTTTTTCAAGGGAGAAAAAAATCCTCCCAAATGAATTTGGAAGGATTAGTTGCATTTTTCATAACGAAAATAAGCTATTTAATGAATAGCTTAAAAAAATTATATGGAAAATGGGCAGACTAATCCTATTTTTTAATTTGAAAAATAATTCTCAAATGTTTGAAATAAGATTAGTTCTTCATCGGCCACCCATCATCCCTTCTAATATGATTATATATTATACCCACAAAATCAACGAATGAGAAGAAAAGTCTAGCCCTGTAACTTAATAATAAATATTGATTTGACTACACTTCGCCAACATCCACTTTCCAGCTCTTCTGGAGTTTTCGAATATAAATGATTTGACCAATGTGATATGCGTTATGAGTTGACACATTTCCGAGTATTTCCCACCACTTCGCAGGTGCAGGAAAACCATTTACTTCACTTTCAACTTTTTCTTCCGTTAATAAATTCTGCCATTGTAACAGCACCTCTAAAAGTCGTTCTTTTAAGTCATTAAACTTTTTATTTTCTGGAATGATAAAGCTTTTATTATTATCACCTATGGAAGGCACAGCATTTACATGAGATTTTTGATACCTGGTTTGCCATGTTACATTCCAATAAAGCAGGTGCTGCACAATTTCAGCAATACTATTACAATCTTCATTAGGCTTCCAAAACGCTTCTTCCTCTGACAAGTTTTTCACAGAGTCAGAAAATGGAAGGTACCAGCTAGGATCATTAGCATTCGCTAATAATTGATCGGATAATACGTCTTTTGCATGAAACATGCTTTCCACCCTCCTAATAAATATTTTCTTTGAATCCAAAACAATTCATAAAATGAATACCTAGTTCTATCCATTCTCTTGAGTAAAGTTAATTCCCTTAATAATTTTTTATAAAAACCGTTTACTTCATCAATATCATAGCCACCAAATGCTCTTTTTTTAAAGGCCTTATTGTGAATAATCTCTTTATTCAATAGTATATTCGGATGAATTTTTTCATTTGTAGTAGGAACTTTTTCAACTGTCATAGAATCGACTATTCCCTCAGTGAACATTAGTAAAATTCTTTCCCATCGTGATTTTCCATTCCAACCTCTATACTTGTAAAATCAAGTTGTTGTGCAGGAGACATAGAAGTTGTGGTTATATTTGTTATAAAATATTCGTCACGAATCATGGCTTGACAAACTTCATTCAATTTAGGGTAATCTTTTATATGTTCACTTAATCTTTCATATAGCATAATAACCTCCATCAAATAGAACCAATTATTATTGGTTTGATTAGAAACCCGTTATTATCTTAGCATGTCCTTGTTGAACTAAACTGCCCGTTTGTTAAAGTGTATATCTTCACATTTTTTTAATGCCGTTGGCCTAACCTTCAACGATTGCTAGTTATTTCAACATTTCATCATTGAATTCAACGAATAAAATATCGTCTCTTTCTTTGGCTGAAAAAATCTTAGCTCCAACAGGAAGTTTGTTGGACATTTCATTTTTAAAATTTGTATTAGTCTCATTCCTAGTTTTTATTTCAGCAATTTGAATGTCTTTAGTTAATGACAACTCTTCTACCCAATCAATATTCGTCTTGTAGATTACTCCATCGTATTGAAAAATATCAGCATCAGGATCCAATGATAAAACTTCTTCAGCATCAATGCTGTCAAAATTTACTGTTTTGTTTTCTTCTTTTGAGCAACCAGTAACTACAAATAAAAATAATAAAAATAGAAGAAGATAGTAATTATTAAATTTCATTTTCTTCCGTCACCTCAAATACTTCCTGAAAAACTGTTTTTCATCTACCAATGATTAGACGTCTATTAAACAAAAGAAGTTCCTTTTTACTACGATACTTATTAAACAAAACTGCCCCGCTAACGGAGAATTTTCAAAAACAGAAAACCTTCTTATAAGTACTATCGTCTATATATTTAGGAAGGAAGGGTGAACGGTTTTGGAGGAGTTTGTGTTGAAATGGTCTCAAGCGAAAGATGAAGAAGCCTTACTAGATGAAATTATGTACCTGTATGGACAGGATATTCTGCAATTGGTCTATTCCTATGTGAAAGACGCAGTTGTGGCAGAGGACTTGACACAGGAGATTTTCATCAAATGCTATAAGGCGCTTCCCGCGTATAACCAACAATCAAATGTAAGGACGTGGCTTTGGAGAATTGCTATTAACCATTGTAAGGATTATTGGAAAAGCTGGTACTTCCGAAAAGTTTCGCCTGTGGAAGTGGAGCAGGACTGGACTTCTTCCGATAATGTGGAAGAATCGGTCATTCAACACGATGAAGACAGGAAGCTTGCTACTGCTGTCATGGAGCTACCTGTCCCGTATCGCGAGGTCATTTACCTCCATTATTTTCAGGAAATGAAGCTCATGGAGATTTCTGAAATTACCGGGGTCAAACTTGGAACGGTGAAGACCCGAATGCGCAAGGCGAAAAGAATGTTAAAAACCTATTTGGAGGAATTCACCGATGGAAGATAAATTAACACGCTTGAAATCGGCTATGAAAAAGCATACATTTGCTGATTTGAAATTCACGGAAAATCATAGGAGCTCCATCCATACTACTATCAAAAAGCAGGATGTAAGCAAGGAAGAGATCATGATTGCCATTTTCAGATCGTTGGATAAGGAGAAAAGCGGTTATCAAATTAACGAATGTCTTTACCAGAAAGGGATCCGGAAGTTTGAAGATGACGAAGGCTCCTTGTATAGTACCCTTCACGAACTTGAGCAGGAAGGCTGGCTCCAGTCTTTTTGGGAAACGGAAGACAGGAAGCTCTATTCCTTGGATGAACGTGGGGAAAAGTGGCTAAAGAAAACGGAATCTAGAAGTAGTTCAACCTTTAAACGCTTGCGAACGGCGTTAGAAGGAGGAGGAACCGATTGAGAAGAAGTAATCATTTTTTAGATGAAGTTACGTCTAATATCCGATCAAAAGAAGCAAAAAAATATGTAGAAGCTGAATTAAAAGCCCATTTGCATCAAGCGAAGACTGAACTGGTCAAAAAAGGATATACAGAGGATGAAGCAGAGATTCTAGCTGTCCGAAATATGGGAAGCCCCTCGGTCATTGGCCAGAAGATGGACAAGCTGCACAGGCCGAAGATTGATTGGAAGCTAATGGGCATGTTTCTGTTCATGTCAGCTGCGGGCCTGTTTTTGTTTTCGTTCTTATTTAAGGAGGGTAATTCATTTTCAGTGCTGAAGCAGGTATATTCTGTAGCAGGAAGTGTAACTTTGGCCTGTATCCTTCTTTTTTTCGATTATCGAAAATTTCAGAGATGGGGCTGGGTTTTCTTTACGATGGGATGTCTGATTCTCGTTCAGTTCCTATTTTCCAATGTATTAGTGAACGGCAGTCCGCGAATTAATATTGGCGGTTTATTGTCGGTCGATTCCATTGTGGTTCTGCCGCTTTTTCTGCTTGGCTGGGCCGGAATTTTGCAATCAAAAAAGATGAATGTTTATTTGGCCGCCAGTCTATACGTCTGTACTACTTTTCTGTTTCTAAATACAATCAACTGGCAGGCGGTGGCGCTTTATTCAGTGATGGTTGCTGTCATGGTTTGGAAGAGCTGCCTCAATAAAAGGAAAATCCTTATCACTGCAGCGGTCCTGCTTACTGCATGTGTTTCCCTTCTGCTTATATCCTTGAAAAATATACAGGCCTATCAATTAGAAAGACTTTATGCGTTCGTCACTCCTGAAAAATTTAGTGAGACATCTGGGTATATGTATTTAAAATTGGAAAAGCTAATTGAGAACGCCGGATGGTTTGGTCATTTTGGTTCCCTCGGGGAGATTGATTTTTTTAATCAAATGATGACGGATTTCATCTTTGTAACGATTACTTATAAGATTGGCTGGGCCGGGGCCCTGATCATTGGTTTGCTGTTTTTATGGATAATCTGGCGAATCTCGCGTATATTCCGTGCTGTGACAGACCCATTTGGGAAAATGCTTGTTTCCGGCAGTCTTGCCATATTCACTGCACAGGTAACTGTCAGCATCGGAATGTCTCTCGGCTTATTACCGATTATCAGCGTATCCCTGCCATTTATGAGTTATGGTGCTTTATCAGCGATGATTAACGCCTGCTTGTTTGGTCTGATTTTAAGTGTTTTTCACAAAAAAGATATTATACTGATGAAGAAAATATGAGAGTATGGAACTGCAGCTCATACTCTTTTTCAAAGAAACTGAAAATAGGCGTAATGTATGAAGCTTTGAAAGATGCAATATATTAAATAACATTATAAAAAACGAACCAATTGGCTCTCTCTTTTGAACCCAATTAACAACTAAAACAGCACATAAAATGGCATGAAAAAGGAGCAGAATTCCGCTTTTTTTTTCGTTTTACTTATTTTAATTCAGCTAATTTATCGCCTGTAATAATTTCAAACAAAATCGTTGAATTTTCTTTTGTTAATTGGGCGTACTGATTGTCCCCTTGAACAATCTCTAATTTATCTTTATTTGGACTAATCCAAACTTTGTGTAATACTGATTTCGCTTCTATTTCAGGATTTTTGAATTGAAAAACAAATTGGTAGTCAGGCGGGCGAGACATACTTACTTTTGCATCTTCCCAATCAGTTTCATTAAGTATTTCCTTTACTTTTAGGACTTGTTCCCTATCGGTGACTTTCTTAAAATCTTCAAAATTATTTTGATCTCTAACACGTTTTTGAACCTCAATTAGTTGTTCTTCGCTTTCTATTCCGTTTGAGCAACCTGTTACTATTATTAAAAAAATTGTAATAAGACCAAAAAATAACCTTTGTAAATTCAAGCTATTCCCTCCTTTGTCTATTTGACGTTTGTTTATTATATAGAGTTTCACCTCTAATTTAAGATCTTTACTATCAAACAAATACTATCCTACGCATCCAACTTTAACATAAAATTCCATAAACCTTTGTGAAATATAAAAATAAGTCGAGAATTTTATCCCCGACTTTATTGCATTTAAATCAAATTGTTTTTTGCAATGCCTAATCGTTGAGCTAGTGTTCCTACTGTCCTTTTTATATGTTAAAAAAAAATTGTAGTAAGTCTTATTCCACGATCTGGCCCTATTGTGAAAAGACGTATTCCTTATTAAAGAAATGCGCCCGATTGAAATATAGTCATTATACTTATTGAAGATAAGCACCAGTTTGTTCAACAAGGAAGATTATTATCAAATCAATCCTTTGGAATCTCAAAATCATTTTCTAATTTTTCAAGCGGTTGATTGCTCCGTTCAGACAGGAAAATATTAATTCGTTTGCCCAACTGAATAACACGGCGAGCGTTGATCTTCCTATAGGACATCAATACGACTTGAATGAAAATCGATGTCACTAGATCAAGGTTTTTCCTTCTTTTCGGCTTTAAATGCATACTGTCCTACACTATGTTAGCTGCTGTTCAGCATATATACGATACAATTCATGTGACTGTATTAATTCACGATGGGTACCGATGCCTGTTACCTTTCCTTTTTCGATGAAAATGATTTGATCTGCATCGACAATGGTGGATAATCGGTGAGCGATCACGAAGGTTGTGCGCCCTTCCATTAATCGTGATAGAGCTGCTTGGACAACGCTTTCTGACTGGCTATCTAAGCTTGCTGTGGCTTCGTCCATCATTAGAATTTTTGGATCTCTTAAAAAAGCGCGAGCGATGGCAATTCGCTGTCTTTGACCACCTGATAATTTCACACCACGCTCCCCCACTTCCGTGTCCAATCCTTGTGAGAACGATTTAATAAATTCAGCAGCGTATGCCATTTCAGCGACTTTCCACAAACGTTCATCTGATATACTTTCCCAATTTTTCAATCCATAACATAAATTTTCACGAATGGTCCCAGCCATCATCGCACTTTCTTGTGATACATAGCCAATTTGACTGCGCCATGAATCTAGTGATAACTGGTTGATTGGTGTGTTACCAATTCGTATCTCACCGGCTATTGGTTCGTAATACCTTTCAAGTAATCCGAACATCGTTGTTTTTCCACCACCACTTGGGCCAGCAAAAGCGATCATTTGACCAGGCATTGCATCAAAGGACACGTCTTGAATGACGGGTTCATCTTTACTATAAGTAAAGGATACATTTAGGACATGAACAGGTTCATTTGTAATATTGACCTCTAATCCTTCTTGCCCTTCCTCTAACGGAAGTTCAATGATATCAATGATCCTTTCTGTTGCTCCTTTTGCTTTTTGTAATTGTGTAAAAAACAAGGCAAAAGACGTAATCGGATAGATAATTTGAAAAAGATAGAGAAGAAAAGCTACGAGAGACCCCGTTGACATTGATCCATTTGCCACACGTATTCCACCATAACCAATGATCATAACAATGACGATCATAATGATTGTGTACATAATTGGACCGATTAGGGCAAATATCCTTGCTTCCTTTAATCCATAAGAAAGCAGATTTTTCACACCATTGATTCCTTTTTCTTCTTCGAATTTTTCTGCAGTGGAGGATTTCATTAATCGAATCTCACTAATTGTCTGTTGAATATTCCCTGAGAACGTGGCAGTTTCATCTTGTAAACCACGGGATATTTTGGCCATCTTTCCTCCGAGAGGCATCATGATCGCCATTGTGAGAGGAACGGTAATTAACATTAACAAAGTCATTTTCCAGTCCATAATGAGTAAGATGATAATCGCACCAATAATTGAAATGACACCTGTTATAAATTGCGGGAAATGCTGTGAAATTAAATCTTTTACAATTCCTGTATCGTTTACGACGCGACTTACTGACTCTCCGCTTTGTTGTTTATCAAAGTAGCTTACGGGCAATCGAATGAGCTTTACCCACATTTGCTTCCGCAAACTAGCCACAATTCGTTGACCGACTGCAGCTAGCAAGTACGTCGATACCCCATCGATTACACCTTGCAAAATAAATACAACTGCAATAGCAATAATAATAGGGATGCTTATGGATGCTGCGGAGAAACCATCTACAAGTTCTCTTGTTAATAGTGGGATGGAAAGGCCAACAAGAGTTGTAAAGATACTACCTATTAAACCAATGGTTAACATCAATTTTGGAATGTTTGTTGATAAAATAAGGGTAATAAATGGCTTCAAGCCATCTTTTTGGGTTTTCATTATTTCTAACTCCTTTTATAAAATGGGATAAACACCGCCAGTTAAAAACGTTTGGTTGTATAAATGGATGTTAACATAGAGGGTGTTTATGATACCGGCTACAACATTTTTAAAAAGCTCCCGTATGAGATTCTTTTACGGCTGCGACTTCTTCAGGCGTCCCTCTGCCACAATCATACCACCGGCATTTTTTAAAAAACATCCCAAATCATAACCAATCTTTCACATATACAACTAATCCGAAAACCCCACCTATAACTAATCCCCCAAAAACAAAATAACTTGTTTTGATTTCTGCAATATTCCATTTGTTACTATTATCACTCAAAAATAATCCCTCCAACTTAAGTATTTTAATAATTTGTACGATTATTATTGGAAAAGGTTTCAATTTACGGCTTCAATGAAATGACAACTGTTTTCACTAACCTGCCCCAAAAGATGGGTCTAGTTAAGTATTGTTATTTTTAGGTTTTCGTGTATTTAAACTTTCATAATTGTTTAAATACACTTATTCACAAACTTATTTTTCTAATTAATAAAGAGCTACCGTCGTAGCCCTTAATAAGAATCAGATGTTTTTCTGTTGAAATTGATCACATCGACTTTATAATTTTTCCCCGTTGGTTGCAATGACGTCTTTGTACCAGAAAAAGGACTTCTTCTTTTTCCGAGCTAATGTTCCACTGCCATCGTCGTGTTTATCAACATAAATAAAACCATAACGTTTGGAGAACTCACCTGAAGAAGCACTAACCAAATCAATGGCCCCCCAGCTTGTATAACCTATTAATTCAACGCCATCTTCTATCGCTTCACCCAAAGATTTGATGTGTTCACGAAGATAGTCAATTCGATAGTCATCATTGATGGAGCCGCCCTCTTCTACTTTGTCGTAGGCTCCAAACCCATTTTCTACAACAAATAATGGTACCTGGTAGCGGTCATATAATTTGTTTAAGCTAATACGTAATCCTACCGGGTCGATTTCCCAGCCCCAGTCACTTGCTTTTAAAAATGGATTCTTTATGCCGCCAATGATATTCCCTTGTGCAGCTTCTCCCTCTGCCTTCACTTTCTTCTCGGTGCGGGACATGTAATAACTAAATCCTATATAATCAACAGTGCCTTCTTTAATTAATTCTAAATCGCCGTCTTGAATTTCTAATTCGATATGATGTTCTTTAAAGTATCTCTTACTGAAGGCTGGGTACTCGCCCCTTACTTGCACATCTGCACAAAAGTAATTGAAAAGGCGTTCTTCCTGAAGGGCATACATGACGTTTTCTGGATTGGAATCAAAGGAATATACAGGTGCAAAGAGAATCATACAGCCAATTTTGGAGTTAGGAATGATTTCATGGCATGCTTTGACCGCAATGGCGCTTGCGACAAATTGATGATGGAACCCTTGAAAGGTTGGCTGGTATTTATCCTCTTCTTTTTGAATGGAAAAACCAAGACTTTGAATAGGCATGACCAGGCCGCTATTGATTTCATTAAAGGTCATCCAGTACTTTACTTTATTTTTATAACGATTGAAAATAGCTTTTACATACCGTTCAAAAAAAGTCACCACTTGGCGGTTTCTCCAACCACCATACTCTTTAACCAAATGCAGAGGCATTTCATAGTGAGAAATGGTTACGACTGGTTCAATTCCATGTTTATGCAATTCATCAAACACACGCTCGTAGAAAGCTAACCCTTCTTCATTTGCCTCCAACTCATTGCCGTTTGGAAAAATTCGTGTCCACGCAATCGACATCCGGAATGTCTTAAACCCCATCTCCGCAAACAACGCAATATCTTCTTTATATCGATGATAGAAGTCAATCGCTTCATGGTTTGGATAGTAGTACCCGTCTCGATGGATTTCAAAATCAAAACCTGGATTCAGTAATATGTTATATCTCTCTTCTCCACCTGGAAGAACATCCGCAATATTTAACCCTTTATTCCCTTCGCCAAATCCGCCTTCAATTTGATTAGCAGCTGTTGCCCCTCCCCATAAAAAACCTTTAGGGAATTGATATTTTTTCATTTAGATACCTCCCAATTTTTATCCCATAGTGATTACTATTTGTTTTTTTGTGTAATTTATTGCTTGTTCCTCAGACCAGAGGTTTGCCGCTTGCTCCACGTCACCGTGGACATCCTGGCACTAAGCTATCTGTAACTTCTACCTTCACAGTTCGGGACTCGCAGCCTAGACTTCACCCCTGCCGGGCGCGCATACAAGAAAAAAAAGGATGCAAAGCATCCCTCTTTTCGAGCAGCAGCTGATAACTTACTTATGCACCAGCATTTATGTTTTAATTAACTTTTAGATTAACCCCATACTTCTTTTGCCACATCAACGATTAACTTTAATTTGTTCCACTGCTCTTCTTCTGTCAGGTTATTGCCATGATGTGTAGAAGCGAATCCACATTGAGGGCTAATGCACAACTGTTCTAATGGTACGTATTGAGAGGCTTCTTTGATCCTATCTTTAATGGCTTCCTTGTCTTCTAACTCAGGAAACTTAGAAGTAAATAACCCTAGCACTACTCGCGGTGCATCACTTCCATTCGGAATATACTTTAAAGGTTCGAATGTTCCTGAACGCTCATCATCGAACTCAAGGAAAAATCCATCTACTTTTTCCTTATTTAGCAAGGTGGGTGCAATAATGTCATAGCTTCCGGAAAATGCGTAGTCAGACTTATAGTTGCCTCTGCAAAGGTGGGTAGTTACAAAAAGGTCCTCAGGCTTATCATCTAGAACACCGTTGACGACACGTAAAGCTAAATCAATTAAATATTCACGTGAGTATTTGGCGTCACTAAAAGGGATATCTGGGGCGGAAAGACCAGCAATATATACATCGTCCAACTGCAGGTAGCGTACTCCTACCTCATAAAAAGCTTTAATAGTTTGTCTGTATGCTTCAATAATATCCTTAGCAAACTCTTCCCAATCAGAATAGATTTCCGGGTTGATAACTCCGGCATTGAAGAACTGGTTAGGGCTCGGAATCGTTACTTTGGCAATCGCCCTATCACCAACAATTTCAACCAATTCCTTTGCATGTTGAATGAATGGGTGTTCAGGATTGAATGCTACTCTCGCTACAGCACGTACATCATGCTTATCCGTTTCCATCTTGCTGAATTTGTAACCTGTTTCCGGAGTGTATCCTTCTATCCCCAGCAGGTTCTCCATGAAGTCGGTATGCCACCAGTTACGTCTGAATTCACCATCTGATACCGCTTTAAGACCAACCTCAACTTGCTTATCAACGATTCTTTTTACTTCTGCCAGTTCTATCTCTCTTAGTTGTTCGGCGCTAATCTCTCCGTTATTAAAGCTGGACCTCGCTTCTAGCAAGTGTTTGGGTCTTAATAAACTTCCTACATGATCAGCCCTGAATGGTGCCTTTGTCAAAGTAATCGACATAAAAAATACCTTCTTCCTTTTCGTTATTTTTAAAATGTAAGGCCAAAAAATAAAAACCTCTTCTTGAAACAGAAGAGGTTGTTGGCGGCTTAATCCATGTCTCTTCTTATCTTCAAGCTCTAGAGCTTCTGGAATTAGCACAGTACGATAAAGTCTGCTGCTGAGGTATCAACGGGCCAGTCCCTCCACCTCTCTGGATAAGAATTATATTCACTTTTTTATAACTCTACCGCTAATAGTATACGAGGTCAAGGGAAAATTAGAAAATTTCAAAAAAGCGGAATACTGTCTTTATTTTGGGAAGCCGGTTTATGAAGGATATCACCAAGAAACTTTTAGCAATTTTATGATTGAGTGGAAATGCCCTTTCCTCCTTTTGGGAACAGTGTAGTAACTCTCTCCATCCCTGCAATTATTGGCTTCGCACGCTGGATTAATGTTTGTGTTGCTTCCAGGGATAAGGATGCTTGATGAGCACTCTCGTTACTCCATACTTCATAAACAAAGACAGAGTCAGGGTCGTTATCAGAGATGTTCACGACATATAATTCACAGTCGTTTATTTCATCCATTGATTGGGCAGCATCTAAAAGAATTTCCACTAAAGTATCACGTTCCCCTTCAATCGCAGTAAGCTTTCCATACAGTCCGAATTTACTCATTTTAAGCCCTCCTTATTTACATGAATCAATTAAATATTCCATACTATTATGTAAATTACCTTTAATTTACAGATATTCAGTTTATTAAGTTGTAAAATATCTCTTTCCCATTCACTATTTTTCACAAAATCTGCTTGCATCTTCAAAAATCAAAACTGATTCTTGTGACGTAAAACGGTTATAAAACCATCCAATATATCATGACTAACAGAAAATCCCTTACGTCTATAGAATTCTAAGGCGTCATCATTGCCATTTGAGACATAGATAAAATAATCTTCGACATCATCAAATTGCGTCAACCACTTCATGGACATATCAAAAAGTTTAGATCCAATCCCATATTGTCGATAATCTTCTTTAATATAAAATTGTGATAAACAACCTACGTTATTTCCGCGAACAGTAGAAAGGTCAAAAAAAGTGGCAAATTCATTTGAATAGGTTTCTTTAGAAGAGATATTGGAATATACATAACCGACTATTTTATCATCATGTCTAACTATCACAGTATAATTGTGTATTGCATTTTGTATTGAAGGAATCATCCGTGTATCAAAATTCATGTTGTCAAACAATTCCGGTTTGATGTGTGATTTCGACTTTTGAAAGGCCATAAGTTCATTACACAGATCTCTACAGTATTCAATTTTTTCATCAGGAATCATTTCATATTTTAGATTCATATTTTACACTCCTTTTATATCATTTTATTCGGAAATGAATTTATCTGCTTCATCCGATTCGTTATTGTCAATTTAGTGGGAGAAGTTTTCCACATCTTATTTTAACAGTCATTTCCTTAGTATCCGTTTAAATATCAACAAAAAGGAGATGATCAAGGTCTGCCTAGTGTTCAAACAAGACATTCCCACTCTTAATATAAGATTTCACATCCTAAGCCCATTGATACAAATAGATGTTTCAATTCTATCATTTTGATTAGATTGTGATTATACGATTTTTTCTTAATCAACTAAACTGCCACTTTTTATTAATAAGAAAGTTACACTTTCTTTTTTATATTGAACCGCTATATACTGAATATAAAGTAGTTTTTATAAGGAGAATAAATTCTTATGAAGGACGAATTAAGATATATAGGGGAAAAGGTCGTCCAGAATCATCGTATCTTGGCTCAAAATGTGATCAGTATTCCAGAGGTAGAGAAATCTGATTTTAAATTATCTGAACGTGTCGACTTCAGGGCAAATTTAATCAAATACTTTGGACAGGCATTGTACGAGGATTTGGATATTGTGACCCTAAAAATTACGGCCTGGGGTAAAAAAACAGCTGAATCGGCAATTCAGTATCAAGTATCATTAAGCGATTCATTAAGGGCAACCTCTAATTTAAGACATGTAATCTGGGATGCCTTTACTGAAGAACTGGAGCAAAGGCAATTTGCTGCCATTACCATGCTGGACGTTTCAAAAATTATCGACCCTTTAATCGATCACCTTTTCCGTATTTTCGGTGAAACATACGAGACCTACAACAACAACTTAATGAAGATCGCTTATACTGCACTCGAAGACTTATCGGTTCCTGTTGTTCCTATTGTCGATGGAATTGCGGTTATCCCTATTATAGGTGAAATAGACACACATCGAGCTAGATTAATAATGGACACTTCATTAAATGAAGGAGAACGACTAAAGTTAAGCAAAATCATTTTTGATCTTTCTGGTGTTGCAATGATTGATACAATGGTTGCAGACAAAATTTTTCAAGTTGTCAAGGCTCTGAAACTGACTGGTATAGAAACAATTATCACGGGGATACGTCCAGTAATCGCTCAAACAACCGTAAAAATGGGGTTGGATTTTAAAGACATACAAACCCATTCTCATTTACAGCAGGCCTTAAAAGAATTAGGCGTGAGACAAGTAAATTTCTAAACACGCCAATTAATTATTTTTGGTGTGTTTTTTTGGATTTTTATGTTAATTGGTTAAAACAGTTGCTTTCTTCATAATAAACCGTCAAGATTATGGAGATAAGAACATTAAAGAAAAGAACTCGAAGGTGATTAACATTATCGAAGTAAAAACATCCCCACTCACTGATGGGGAATTCAATAGAGGCGTATTTGCGACAACTGATATAGCAAAAGGTACGCTTTTTCATGTCGCACCAGTCATTCCTTATCCTAATAGAGAACATATGTTAATTGAGCACACGGTACTTGATGACTATGTGTTTGAGTATGGAATAAACCACTCTGCAGTCGTGTTAGGGTATGGCAGTCTTTTTAACCATTCCTATCAGCCTAATGCTACTTATGATATTAAATTTGAGAACCATACATTTGAATTCTATGCATACACAGATATAAAAGCAGGAGAAGAACTCCTAATCAACTATAATGGTGACGTTGATGACAAAGAACCACTATGGTTCAATAAAGATAAAGATGAAGATGGCAAGGACGAAACCGAATGATGAAATTTTCTTAAGGATTCTATTCTTGAATTTTCATTTTTTCATCGTCTAATAAATTAAAGTATTACCTTGCATCGGTTGCCCACTGAGCCACATTAGCAGGAACTCTTTGTAACTCACTGCCGATCCAATGACTGTATTATTTTTTACGTGAACAGCCTCCTGGTTTTTGATTAGTCCTTTTGCTGGCAAGCTCCGGACATTTAATATCATACCTAGGGGGTTTTTTATATGCTCTAATCTCATTTCTTTCAATCCTTTCGTTCAACGGCTTTAACCAATGTCCGTTCTTTAAGATTTGAGATTAAATTTCTCCATAAAGCAGGTGCAAGACAATGGATATCAAACATTTACAATATTTTATTGAGGTGACAAAGTTTAATAGTTTTTCCCGTGCGGCTGATCATTTGTATATCACCCAACCAACGATCAGTAAAATGATTAAAAACTTGGAGACGGAGTTGGGAGTTACTCTTTTTGATCGGTCCCGGAAGAAATTGATACTAACGGATGCAGGCAGAATCATTTTAGAGCAAGCGAAACTGATTGATCAAGCATTTAACAATTTGGAAACGGAATTGGACAACCTGCGTGGGCTGGAAAAAGGGCATATTCGCATTGGACTGCCACCTATATTCGATGCTCACATTTTCCTGAAAATCGTTGGTTCCTTTCATGAATTGCATCCGGGTATCACGTTCCAATTGGTCGAAGATGGTTCAAAGAAAATAGAAGAGGATGTGGCTAACAATCTTCTGGATGTTGGGGTAGTTGTCCTCCCTACCAATAACGATGTCTTTCAGCATTTCTCATTCATGGAAGAAGATTTATTGCTCATCCTTCCTCCATCACACCCATTAGCTGAAAATGAGGAAATAAACTTAGCAGATTTGGCCAATGAATCCTTTATCATGTTTAATAAGGACTTTGTTTTATACGATCGGATTATCGCCTCATGTAATCAGGCTGGATTCAACCCGCATATTATCTCTGAAAGTTCACAGTGGTCGTTTATTGAAGAAATGGTTGCCTGGAAACTAGGGGTGTCTCTTTTGCCAGAAAGTATTTGCTCCCATTTAACGAAAGATGTAAAGCCAGTTAGAGTATTGAACCCCTCAATCAGCTGGAACCTGGCGCTTATATGGGGAAAAGATCAATATTTGTCCTATGCTGCAAAAGAATGGCTTCAATTCACAAAAGAACGACTTTCCTAAACAAATATCCTGACGGTTCTGATTTTAAAGAATCGTCTTTTTTATGCCGAAATTTCCCTATGCATTTAGGTTATACATGTAAGCATTTACATAGATTTTATCTATACTAGAGATAAAATTTAACCATTTTACTATCCAAAAATAGGGGCGTACACTTGTTACAGGCACCAAATAACCTTTTGGGGCACATGCATCTCGGATTTTGACATGAAAGGGAGCCACCTCATATGGAACCAAAAAAAGCTAAAGAAAGCCGGATTATTAATACTGCTCAAGTATTATTAACTGATTTAAATAACTATAATACCCTATTTGGCGGAGTGTTGATGAAAAAGCTGGATGACGCCGCGACTTTATCTGCACGCAGACATTCCAGAGTGAAAGAATGTGTAACTGCTTCCACGGATTCGATTGATTTCTTATGTCCAATCCATCAAACAGATTCAGTCTGTGTCGAATCCTTTGTAACCTATACAGGAACAACCTCAATGGAAATATTTTGCAAAGTAATTGCTGAAGATATATTAACCGGCGAACGTAGAATCGCCGCTACTGCATTTTTAACTTTTGTAGCCCTTGGTAAGGATAAACGACCGGTTGACGTACCAGGCATCGTGCCAGAAACAGAAGAAGAGATATTTCTTTATAATACTGGCAAAGAAAGAGCGGAGATGCGTAAGTTCAGAAGACAGAAAAGTAAAGAATTAGCTGCTTATATTACTGTTAAAAAACCATGGGATGAATAAACAATAGGAGGAAACATTCATGATAACTTTATCAAGCCAAGATGAGTTACAAGAGACGAAAGAAGCTTTAGATAAGTTACAGAATTCTTATCCTGCCCTTTTTGAAAAGCTTGTTGATGTAATCAATCTAACTCGCGCTTTTCAATTCAAGTATCAATATATGGGCTGTTTACTTACAGACGAGCATCCAGGCAATCATACCCCTAATTTTGTACAAGGATCTGTTTTACGCTTGTATAAAAAGGAATTACAAAAGGTAAAAGATGATATGCATTGCCAAGTAGTGAAACAAGTGTTCACTGATTTCAGAAATGTGGGCTATGCCAAAATCAGCCTGCTAGCGATTGGAATGTCACCTGAATCATTAACAGGCGCTTCTATTATTCAGTAACAAAGAACAATCTAACTAACAACACCCCACAAAAGCGTGAAAGGCTGTCCTCATCGGACAGCTTTTTTTACAATTCGCCGTCTTACTTATACGGCAGAAATTCATTGAAAAAAACCTCTTCATCAATAGTCAAGATGTGAAACAATTGATAGAATGTAAGAGTAAATATTCCCAGTTAATAATGTGAACAGGAGTGAAAGATATGGGGCTAGCCCTGGAAAAAGATTATGTGGATTATTTTTCCCATCATAGTAATGAATTTCAAAATGAATTGTTAAATGAAGCCGTCAATGTACGTGATAAGATTGAAGACATTTTATTAGTCGGAAATATTGACCTCTTAAACAACGCCCATAAGCTGGTCATGTTTGTACTTGCCGGAAATGAATTGGAATTGGGAAAATTCTCTAATGAAGAAGGCGTATCATGGGCAAGCCATAGTTTGACCTTATCTTTTAAGCTTGAGTGGGTCCAATCTATCCGCAGGACGTTGTGGAAACATCTACAACAATTTGAGGAAGAGAGAGAAAAAAATGCGTCTCATGAGAATTTTTTCAACCTTGAAAAACAAGTGAACGATCGAATCGACCAGTTCTTAAATGGTTTTTTCCTGAGTTATTCTAATTATAAGGATGAGTTGATTCATGCACAGCAGGTTTTAGTTGAAGATCTTTCCGTTCCGATCATTCCCATTACCCCAAAAGTGTGCGTGCTGCCTTTAATCGGAAAAATGGACATGTACAGGTCGAACACAATCGAAGAGAAAGTATTGATGGAAATCGGAAAGTTGCGAATTGAAACCTTGGTAATGGATCTCTCTGGCATCGCCCAAATGGAGACAGAAGTTATCGATCATCTGATGAAGATCATCGACGGGACGAATATGATGGGATGCGAGTGCGTGATTACGGGGCTGCGCCCTGAAATTGTACGAAAAATCACCAGGCTTGGGTTAACGTTTGAAAGGAAAGCGGAAACAAAAGCTACCCTGCAACAGGCATTGGAAGATTACTTGGTTAGCCCTAATAGCTTGTAAACTCGCAATTATGTCGGGCTGAATCCAAAGCTTATTACCAGCACAGGATGAAGGACGAAAAACCGAATATTCTCATAAAAAAACCGCGTACCTGATAACAGGCATGCGGTTTCGTCATTTATTAATAGGCCAACACGGTCAGTTCTTCCATACCGCTGCAAGCTACCTTCTCTAGATATAAACCCTTATATATATAAGAAGGTTCCACCCCATTTACATAACATTATCAATCCGCACGTTATTCTTTTTCATTATTTATCCCCCTTCCCTTCATTAACCTTCATGTGCTTTTAATAATATAAATCTGTTGTATACCATCTTTGCTTTTTTGCTAACCTGTCCCGTTAGCTTTAAAACAGTGTTGTTTCCACCAAAAAACCACATAGATTAGGAAAGACGGTTTGTGAAGTTATGATGCAATTTTGTGCTACATTCAGAATATCGGCAAACATTGGATAAGGCTTGCAAGTTGTCAGGAAAAGTAGGGAAGTTTATTATTGATATGAATTTAACCTAAGTAGCCATTGTATTTTGAAAGGTGATTTTATGAGCTGGAATATGGAAGAAGTAGCAAAAAAGGTAACGGAACAAAAATACGAGCTAGCCGAAAAAATTACTGCTATTCAGAACAATAAACATCCGGAACAACAAGTACCCATATCCAAGTCGTTAATGGATGAGAGAGTAAAATTGATTGATATGTACCAGGAGCTATTGACCGACCCGCTAGAAGTAGCCTTGCAGAAAATTTCTATCTGGGGAGAACAAACTGGGGAATACTGTTCCAATTTGGGAATGACCATTGATGTGGCCTTGGATGAATTACCGATTTACCGTGAAGTAATGGCTGGTGTGATTACTCAGGAGGCTAGTGCACAAGAGGCCTCGTTTGACGAGTACAGTGAGTCACTGACGAAACTGCACCGAATCATTGACCAGGCCGCCCAGAGCTTTAGTGCGGCTTTTGTGAATCACCACAATCGATTAATGGAAACGGCCAGGACGGCTCTCAATGAACTATCGGTGCCCGTGGTCCCTCTTGAAGATGGTGTCGCAGTTCTCCCCATTATCGGGATGATTGATACCGACCGTGCAAAATTCTTGTTGGAAGAATCGTTAAAACAGAGCACCAAATTAAATGTCTCCTATTTCATTTTGGACCTTTCAGGTGTACCGATCATTGATACTATGGTCGCCCAACAGCTTTTCCAAGTCATTGATTCCTTGCGTCTTCTTGGAGTGGAAGCTGTCATCACAGGCATTCGTCCGGAAATTGCCCAAACCATGGTCAGTCTTGGGATTGATTTTAACAACATTAAGACCTATGCCACCCTGAAGCAAGCCTTGCATGCGTATAGGAAAACCGCACAGGAAGTAAAAACAGGTACTATTCGAACAATTCTTAGATAGTAAGTTAAGAACAGAGAAAATGCACAAACCACTGCCTGGTTAAGGCAGTGGATTTTTATTAACCCCTATTACTCGCAATATTCAACACTTAATGGCATGTTGAGATCTAAGTTATCCTTCACAAAATTGGTAATTCTTCTACCGCTCAAATCAATTTCCACATAAAAACGAATAGTTACATATTTTCAATCATATTTCTGCTGCAATTGTTTCTGTTATTGCTGATAATCCCGTTAGTGTGACAAATATCCCACTCCTGAACATATCCGGCTTTTAAATTAGGTAAACTCATATTTTAGGTCTAAACTGTATGAGGGAGGAATTAAAGCTTAAAGGTGAATTTATGTAGGGAGAAATTAATGGCATTAACAGATTATGAAAAGTCAATTTTTATTAAAGAGTTAGAAATATTATGCTCAGAATATCTCAAATGCCTTGATAGCAAGTTAAGGATTGTCATATTAGAAGATATACTCCTTATAAGTTGTGCTATTTCAATAAGTTAGTGTAATTAAACGTCTTACACTAATCACTGCCTGCTAAGTATTTAATTCCTGCTTTTTTATGCACTGTTTAAGTTTTTGTACAGTCATTCTTGTCATCCTTCGATAGAAATGAAGGTTATTTTCTTTGCGAAATCTCCTGGGATTCTTTCACTAGGATTAGTTTCGTAATGGTTAACATACCACCCATTATGAAGGCTATCAAACAAACATATTGTACGCTTAGCTAATGAACCATCTAGCGAGGAGGAAAGGTATAGCCCTTTTAGAATATATTACCTTTTTTGTCGATTAGTCGCCATTCTGATGAGACTTGTGTTAAACTTTATATATGAAATCAAATTATCTAGGGCATAACCGACTTTTCTTAGTTACTCCCTACATAAAGGAAGGAGTATGATTAATTGGAGAATATTAACGTTTTCCTTGATGACTGTCGGAAAGCGCCTAGTGGCTATGTGTTAGTCGAGACTATTGACGAGTGTATAGAGCTATTGCGAAACTTTAAAATTGAACATCTCTCTTTGGACCACGATTTATTAAATAGAACTAGGAATGGTTTGATGCTTGTACAAATGATGATTAAAGAAAAATTATTTGCTAACCGCATTACTATTCATTCTGCCAATTCAGCTGCCGGTAAAGCGATGTACAACAGTTTGAAACAGGCACAACGCGATTCTATAATGTCGCATTCCACTATTGTAGCTTTAAGGCCCCTACCCCTCCATTTCTTCCCGACACATCTTCTTCAGCATTATTTATAAACTCATCTCTTTGGCATTTTATCCACGGCATTCACTTTCATTTAAATCTGTTAGTAGGGATTTAAACAAGAGTAAGGCGACTGAGTCCCAAATGAAAGCCTTGATTTTCCTTTAATAAAACTGACGTCAAAGGACAACTCTATCAGAGTTGCCCTTTTTAAAATCTTCGTTCAACTAATCTCTTTAGACATTTTAATTATTCGGATACATTTCTTTCAAAAACGCAACAGATTGGTTAATTAATGCTTTTAAAACATCCACATCAATGTCTGCTACTTTATTGATATAGACACACGCTTTTCCAGTCGTGTGCTTTCCAAAGTCCTGTAACAATTCTTCCCGTTTTGTGTCACCCGTGGCAAAATACAAACTGATTTTGGCTTTTCGAGGTGAAAAGCCAACCATTGCCGCATCGCCTTCATGACCGGATTCATATTTATAATGATATGAGCCAAATCCAATAATACTCGGTCCCCACATCTTCGCTTTATAACCGGTCGTTTCTGTAAAGATATCTAATAATTTATATGCATCTTCACGTTTTTTAGGACTTTCGACATTTTCAATAAACTCAATGACACTGCTTTCGGTTTCTTTTGTTTTTAGTTCGTACATAATTAGACTCTCTCCTTTTCTTAAGTAAAAGATAGTTACTTTTTAAATTAAGTACGGGATACAGACGGTTGAATCATTGAGTTTAAATTTCCTTTTATCGGTATTGAATTATTCAATCTACCAAAGATCTATTAACAGCTTCAATCGCGTGTATGAAAGTCGTATCAAACAACGGAACTCTAGAATCCTCTGGTTTTATTAATAATCCAATTTCTGTACAGCCTAAAATAATTCCTTCGGCTCCGTTATGGATTAAGCGTTCCATGACATTCTTATAGTAATCTCTTGATTTTTGATCCACTTTACCCAAACATAATTCTTCATAAATCACTTTATTTACAATTTCTCTATCCTTTTCATTTGGCACAATAATCTTTATCCCATTCGATTCGATTCGTGATTTGTAAAAATCCTGCTCCATTGTATACTTTGTACCAAGCAAACCTACTGAACGTAATCCTTGCTTTTTAATTTGATCGGCTGTGGCATCCGCAATATGTAAAATAGGAATGTTGATCTTTTCTTTTATGTCAGCTATTACTTTATGCATTGTATTTGTGCATATCACAATGAAATTGGCTCCGCCTTTTTCTAAAGATAATGCAACCTGGCCCAATACTTTGCCGGCTTTTTTCCAATCCCCCTCAGATTGATAACGCTCGATTTCTTCAAAGTCAACGCTATATAAAAGGCACTTTGCTGAATGTAACCCTCCTAATTTGTTTTTTACTTCTTCGTTAATAATCCGGTAATATTCAGCCGAAGACTCCCAGCTCATTCCTCCAATAAGTCCTATTGTTTTCATTATTTGCTTCCTTTCAAAATGAATATTCATTTATTTGATCAAATGTTGTATTAGACTATTAAAATATTACAAATATGCCCATTTCCCCAAAAAATTGAGTCCCCCTGTGTTCTATCCTTGTTTAATTCATATAAAGTGTCCGCTACAACGATCTATCATTCACTATGAATAAATAACCCCAATAATACTTACTATCGCTAGAAATAATCCTATTATAAAATTAAAAATCCTTCTTAAAAGAATGAGAGGAATTTTTTTCTCTGTTAAATCAATAAGAACTTCAAAGAAAGAGAAACGATTGCCGAAAAAGCTGTCTTCAACTTCTTCCTTTTTGCCAGTTACTGAATGCCACATAACCCAAATGCCTAGAATTGCTAAGCAGCTAAAGAATATTTTTAAGCCCATTTAAATCTACCACCCTATAATGTAAATAAAGGAACTAATCATTTTTCTTTACCTGAAGTATCTTCTCTAATTCTCTCAGTGATTTTTCTATACAAAAAAATGATTAGCGTGGCTATTATAGAAACACCCAAGATGTCTATAAAATTCATTTTTACCACCCCTTTTATTCAGAGCCAATGGTCCGAAACTTGGTAAGGTTTTAATAAATTACTGGGTAGACTAGCTAAATAAGGGAGCTAGCATTCGTATGAGGACTGAACCAACAGTCAGAAATTACTAACTATTTTTGGAAGCTTCTCTCTTCCTTCTCCCTTATAAAACCCTGAAAATTGAAGCTTATTTCTATACAATATAAAAACTAAAATAATAATAGCCAAGCCTGCTAACCAACCACCATTGGTATTATCTACATTTATGCCTAAACCCGCATAGATGAATTTGGCTAATGCACCCATTAAACTGCCAAGAATGAAAAATAATAAGATGATTCGAATTAATTCTAAGATTACCCTAAACATCATTCTCCCCTTTTAAAAACTTCTTATTAAAATTATACCATTTATATACAGTTATTCTTATAATTAACTGTGTGTTAGTTCCAAAAGAAAAAGGCTGCCGCAGCAACCTTGATATTGAAGTAAAGCTTTCATTAGTTGAAGAAGTAATATTTAATTTTGTGAATTAGCTTTATTCCTTATTTTTTTCAGAAGAAACAAGTGAAAAAAAATAAGTGAGGCTACAATAAAAAGTAGTCAAAAGATCACTAAGCTAAATACTCACTAATAACAGAATCCAGCTATGGTTTTACTCTTTAATTCAGCGTTTCAATATCCTGATATCCGTAAATGTTTGATTAAATAATTCGCTTCTTAGAAGAAGATTACCTAGAACATCTCTTTCGTCCTCAGCTGTTATTAATTCCTCCAGGATAGTCGCATTTCCATTCTTTACAACCACTTTATATTCGTTCATAATGTCACCGCCTACTGCAATTTAATGTCTTGATTGTAATTACTATTTACTTGCGAGGTTCAATTGCCAAGTGACCCCATATTTGTCGGCAACCCAACCGAACTTTTCACTAAATGGATAAGGAGCTAACGGCATGAGAACTCCTCCATCTTCGGATAACTTCTCAAAAGCTGCGTCAATTTCTTCCTCTGTATCACAAGTTACATAAAGCGATATGGCAGGAGTGAATGTAAATTCATGCTTGATGCTGCTGTCGATACACATAAGCTCTTGTCCCTTTAGCGAAAATGTAGCCTGAAACACGCTTCCCTCTATACCAGCTTCATTGGCCCCATAACGGGCAATACTAGTTATTTCAGATTGGTCAAATAGAGAGGTATAAAAATTCATTGCTTCTTCAGCCTTGCCCTCGAACATTAGGAATGTGTGTACTTTTTGCATTTGGATACAGCTCCTTCAATTTTAATTCTCTTCATTTTTAACCAAACAATGAAATAATAAATCTAATCAAAATACTGTTTCTGAACAGCGAGAAAATTGTTAAAGTAAAATGTATTTGTCGTTGTTTAATAAGCTCAGCATACCGTTAAATATATTTAGTATAAATATAAAAGTCAACCATTTGGAAAAGAGACTTCTAATCTTACTTTCCGCTGGATGGCAATTTATATTCGATGACCCGCTTCATCTCTTTCATTTTCCCTATATGGAGTGCTTCATGCAACAACGCAAAACCGGCACATTCCCCATAAGTCTCAAATCCAAATAAAGGCTTTTCCAGCAGTTCATTTAGGTGTCCAGCTGGAATTTGTTGAAGACGGACCAACTGATCCTTCAGTTGTGTGATAAGCTCATTTGCGGTAGGTACATCCCCTTTCCATTCAGCAGGTTTGGTACCAGGAACAAATAATTCGCTATAGTTTGCCGGAAGGTAGCTCATTTTTTTTGAAATATCTAACATAAAGTACTCAGTAACCGTTAATATATGGCCGATATGCCATTGAATCGTATTGTTGAAACCAGCCGGCTGTACATGCACTATTTCCTCCGGGACTGATTCTGCCACTTCAATACACCAACCTCTTGCCAACTCAAATTGCTTAAACACCAGTTCAGTCATATCTTTCTCCCCCTTTACTATAGTGGTTCCATTCTAGCACGCAGCATATGAATACGTTTCTTATCGATTGCTATGTTGAGTAACCCGATTGAGGAAATTATTCATCAATAGGGGCAGGGAAATCAGGATAGGAGGATCATCCAGCCGGGGAACATGGAGTATAACTAGTTGATGGGGGACTGGTGAATAGGGTTTGACTATAATCGGCACTTTCGATCTAGTGCGTAAGGTTGTGTCGGAAGTAGAAAGTCCATGGCCTGCATCCCCCAAGAGACTGAGGTAGCCATCAGAAAATAGGTGCCCGGTTTGACGTTCGTAAAGCAAAAATCCCCCAAGGAAGAAAGTAATGTTCCGTATAGGGGGAGTCCTTCGGGAATCGGTTTGGCAAACAAGCCGATTAGAATGACTCCTTCAAAAGGAATTTCCGCTTGGACGGTCCCTTCAATTCTGAAATGCTGATTTGATATAGGCTGCGGCGTACGCCAATCTTTTAGATTCCGCAAAGATTGGAGGTGGTTGTCTGCTTGTAATGTCGAGCTCCGAAAATGGGACGGCGTCATGCCTACCCGCTTGGTAAATCGAAGGGTGAATGTTCCCAGACTCTGGTGTCCGATTTCCAATCCGATATCGCGAACACTTAGATTCGTACTCAGTAACAAGTCTTTTGCCTTTTGCAAACGGAGGGAAGAGAAACATAATAGAGGGGTGGGAGACCGATTTTTTCTTTAAAAATACGCGCGAAATGATACGGACTATAGCCTGCACATCGGGCCAATCGGGAAAGCGGAAGCGGGTCATAGATATGTTCATGAATATACGTGATGACCCCATCTATTTCTGAATGCCGTTCTGTCATATTTCCTACACCTTCCTTTTTCAACAACACCCATTTACGAATAAGGTGCGAATAGTACTATCCTAAAATTCTCCAACAATCATCCTAATTCCTTCTTTAAGAAAAGGTACAACGACGGGCAAGTATACAAAAGACAAAGCGCCAGTTAATTCTACTTTATGAATCCAAGTAGTCCTGGCGCTTTTACTTAATATTTTTCATATTGGAAAATACTTTCAGTTTAATCATTATTCCTAATAACTGCAGGTCTTAATCAGATTGATGCATTGCTCTTTGGGCAAGATGCTCTTCTTCTTTTTTTACATAGATATCGTATTGTGAATTATCGTTAAACCGTTGCCTATCGTTTACATTCAACGGGGTTTTGATTTTGTATTTCACGCCTGCATTTTTTAGCTTTGCAACGACTTTAAAATAGTTCTCATGCCCAAATGTGGTGAATATCAGTTTCCATTTTCTGTTTAAATATATTTTCGCCAATGTGATGATAACAAATATTAAAACTATAATGGCAATCACTTTATACATATTCCACCTCTTTTCCTATCTGATTATAGTTATTTTACCTTGCATGAAAAGACATACACGTTCTCGTTTTCCTTAATTAAGATGTTTAAGGCTTCCTTATCATCTGGTGACACAGCTTTTATATCACCGTCTTTTGTGTCTTCTATATAAGCACCTATTGCTGTATATTTGTCGTGCGGCAATTTCTTTTTCTCACTAATGGAAACTTTGGAGGAAGCAACGGAAGGTGATGCCTTTTGTTCCCTAGCAATGGCAGATCCAATCTCACCCTCTACAAAAAACTCGTACCAAGTTGGATCTTTTTCATCACCTGAAAACCGCCTCACTCCAAAAGACATAAGAGAATCTCCCTTCTTTATTTCGTTTGTCATTTTCATCAAGGTGTTTGATAGCTTTCCATTTTGATAATAATCGATCTTTGTTTCAAATTCGCGCTTGTCAGCAAGTCCGATCTTATAGACGAGTAAATCACCTTCATTCGTCGAAGTTAAATTGATCAACTCTAATTCTTTATCGGATAGTTCATATGGTGAGACAGTATCCTCTTTATTCATACTTATCTTCTGCTTTGTTTGTTCCGCGTCGCATCCAGCAATTCCCAATATTCCTATGAGAAGTAATATATTCACTCTTTTTTTCAAATTGTTACTCTCCCCTTCGTATCTCTTTAAAAGCTGCAGAAATTCAGCCTCAAAGTTCTCTTTTTCTATCATTCTCGAAAAGAACAATCCCCATACCGTTAGCTTCGCCCGATTCAGGGTGTTCCTTGATTTTGGTTACATCTATAGCTGTTTCTATTTCAATTATTTTCTTTTCATGTCCATACAGATTCAATTCATAAGGGCCATTTCTATTCATTAATTGATTAAAATCATATGGGTCATCAATGTCGGTGGTTTTGAATTTTAATGTAAATTGAGCTTCCTTTGAACTGTAGTTTGCTAATAGAATGTAGCACTTGCCATTTAACTTTTTGCCATCCTTACTAGTTTCAAATTCACACCGACTAAATTCCTCTTCGTATCCAATCGCGTAAATACCAGTCGCAATAGTGTTTTGATACGTATAAATCAGTAAATGAGATCCAGCTATACCAAAAACAAATAATGATAACACGATTCTTATATTATATTTTTTAAAAGAATTGTTTAGTAAATACAAACTGACAAAAAATAGTATAAAACTTGTTATCCCAACAAAAAGAATACCCTCTTGGGATTCAGGATTAGAGTATACTGGCAAACCAACTGATTTAAAAATTGTTTCCCCATAGGGACTGGCATTGGGAAAAGGAAAATCCAGAATAAACGATATAATAAATAAAATAATGCCCCAAATTAAATAATTTCTTTTCTCAATCATGTATGCATCCACCTAACTTTCCAACTTTTCAAATCATCATGTATGATCATTTAAATCTAACTATTACTAAAATTGGGTCAAAAGAAATTTCCGACTACTTCTTTTTCAATCCCCATGCAAAGATTGTAGGCGCAGTAGGTTAACAGTGAGGTAAACCCCAATATATAAACAAAGCCAAAAGTCATCCCACCTGTACTTTCAAAGATGAACATTCCATGATTTAACAGATCACTATGTTTTAGGTTATTATAGAATAAAAAGGAAGTGGATAAAATAAAAACTGCTTGGTACATAAATCTTTTTGGCTTAATATTTTCAATAATAGGTTTTAACAGAATAGGAAGTAGCAAGTATCCCAATCTTTTTTTAATTATCGGATTAACCATTCAAACTGTCGCAGTAATAATATACTTTGTAATTAAGTTCAAAAGTAAAACCAAAAATATGTAAAATTTTTAAAAATATTATGCACCCGTCCCTCTTCGAGAAGCTATCTAGATCTGTTCACAGTGTATTATGAAATCCTTTGTAATATCTCCTTTAATTTTGCTCATAATAAACATGAAGAATAACCTAGTTATGGTACACTCCATTCTTCATCACAGAATAAAAAAATTAGGTAAGGAGGTTTAGAATGATAAATCAATTGGGGCTTCATGAAAAGCTTGAGGCGCATGAAATCTTGACGTTTAAAAGCAATTGCATCGCAAAATCTTCAACTATGGCGGGTCTGGCGCAAGACTCAGAACTAAAAAATCTTCTTTCAATGGATGTCCAACAATCAAGACTAGAAGCGGAACAATTAGTTAATTTGTTAAAGTAGGAGGTCATTTCATGAATGAATTTATTCAAAACATTACGGGTATGGGCAACATCACCGATCAGGTGATAGCAACCGATCTATTAAATGGGGCAAAGTCTGGTGTGAAGATGCATTCTTTCGCTGTCACTGAAACGGCTACTCCAGAACTTAGAGCTGTGCTCACTGAACACTTAAACAACGCAATTAATTTTCATGAACAGGTTGTTGATTACATGGTCGCTAAAGGGTTCTACCATCCTTATAATATGAATGAACAAATTAACGTCGACGTAACAACCGCACAGATAGCATTAAACATACCTCAACAACAACAGCAACAATAAAATAATGGCTATGAATATTGTTGGCTTATTCGTTTAAAACTTTAGTTTTAAACGCCTTTCAGCTCAGCTGAAAGGTAGCTCGAATCGCAAGGGGCCAAAAGAAAGCTCGCATTCTCTTTGGCCCCTTGCGATTCGAGCTTAAATAAGCCAACACTAGCCCATAAAAAAATGGAAATCATCTGATTTCCATTTTTTTATGCCATTTACGGCTTTAGGATTACTTTTATGCAGTCATCTGTTCTCGTATCGAAGTATTCATAGCCTTTTTCCGCTTCAGCAAGCGGAAGAACGTGTGTAACAATATCACTAGGATTTACTTTTCCTTCATTAAACAAATCATGTAGGAAAGGCATATAGTGGATAACCGGTGCTTGTCCTGTCCTAAGGTTTACGTTTCTTTGGAAAATATCTCCAAGTGGGAAAGCGTTATATCTTCCGCCATAAGCACCGGTAACTTGTATCGTGCCGCCTTTGCGGACAGCTTGTGTAGCCATTACTAATGGACTAAGTGAACCGCCTTGCAGCTTTAGTCCGGTTCCCACATATTCCATCGGGGTCATTTTCCCGTCCATGCCGACAGCTTCTATCACAACGTCAGCGCCGCCTTTGGTTAGCTCTTTCAAATACTCCCCGGTATGTTCGTGCTGTTCAAAGTTTACGGTTTCCACATTATTGTGCTTTTTCGCATGCTGCAGGCGATAATCGATATAGTCAACCGCTATTACCCTTTTTGCCCCTTTCAGCCAGGCAAACTTCTGGGCAAGCAATCCCACAGGTCCACAACCGAACACGATAACGGTATCTCCGTCCTTTACTCCGGCATTATCCACAGACCAATAAGCCGTTGAAGCTGCATCGGCAAGAAGAGTTAGGCTTTCATCAGGCACTTCGCTATTTTCTGGAATTTTGAAGGGAGTAAAGTTCCCATAAGGTACACGCAAAAATTCGGCCTGACCGCCCGGGTATCCTCCCATTGTATCGGAATAACCGAAATATGCACCCATTTCTCCATTCTCATTCGAGTTATCGCATTGGCTTTCCAAGTGGTTTTGGCAAAAGAAGCACTGCCCACAAGCCACATTAAATGGGATAACAACGCGGTCGCCTTTTTTCACTTTCGTTACATCAGGGCCTACTTCTTCTACGATACCCATTGGTTCGTGTCCGATAATATAATCTTCAGGGAAGTTTGGAACCATCCCGTGAATCAAATGCAGGTCGGAACCGCAAATGGCAGAATGAGTTATTTTAACAATGATATCGTCCTTTTTTTCGATTGTCGGATCCTTTACCTCTTTGACTCGTACATCCTTTATCCCTTGAAACGTTACTGCTTTCATTATCCAGCCTCCCTCCTATTATTCATCTGAATCGATTTGCGCCATCATACCCATTCTGGAAGTGTCGCCAGGGAATAATTTCAAATTCCCGATCATTGTCACTGCTTCTACTGATTTCATATCGATCTGGTATTGGTCTTCCACATTGTAAGGATGCAGCCATCCCTTTTCCATCATGAAATTGCTTACCTCTTCGTGCAACTGAAGCCCCTGTTCCATCTGATTGCGGAACGCGTTCCTGACCTCTGGCGTTCTTGACTCCGTGATCGCATAGGCTGCATTCCGAACACCGCTTTTTACACTTAATAAAAATTCCAATGCTAATGCGGAATCAGCCATCTCGGGCATGCCTTCTGCGTTTTCGACTTCTAAGTAATCATTAATCAATGCAGTTCACCTCCGTTTACCGGGTTTGGGATTTTATATAGATTTTGCAGATCTTGTAGTGCTTGTAGCGATTGTTGAACGTCTTTTTCCATTAATGCCTTAAGATCCTGATCGAATACGACCCCCGACATCATCTTGGATTTGACTACACATGTCGTTTTAAAATTAAGCATCTCATGTAATTCCATTGTTTCATGATACCCCAAGCTTTTATTTTCCATTTAATCACCTCCATAGTGCTGAATCAGATGTATTTTCCCTCAGTGAATCAAGAACTATACATATTGAAAGCACTAGACATACAAGTAAACCGGGCAAGCGAACGCGAAAAACCCCAACAGGATTTCCTGTTGGGGCTAATTGACTAAACTTTATAGATTATTTGTTATTTCTTTTCAAAGTCGCTTTCTGTTTGAATTCAGCCTTGCTTGGCCGCTCCTTCACTTCTCTTCTTGAATCAAAATTTTCAACATTCGCATATCCGTGAGTACCATTTCCATTTGGCATAATGACCACCTCCGTTTTGGATGGGATCCACATGATCGTTAGATGGTAAAAAGAAAAAGATGAAGGGTAATTTCGAACACTATGTGCCCGACTATTTAGACACATAGGAACTGTTTCCCCCTACACATAATGTGTGTTTTGGCGATTCTAATGATGTGAGGAATTATAAGGGAAAGTGTACCCTTTGATTAAGGAATAACTTTATGTACAGAACTAATTATTCATTATCTTTGTTATCTTGAATCGCCTTAATCAGAGTGTCCAATTTCTCATTTCTTTGTTGATCCAATTTTGTTTTTTCATTCATGAATCGAATGATCCTTACAATAAAATAAATGCTAAAACCAATAATGATTAAATAGAGTAAGATAGGTATAATTGCAAAAAGACCAAATATGCTATCAGCTTCCATCTAAGAACCCCCCTAGTGTTTATCCCATTATTATACATTAGTTTTAATTGCTTGTATCGGCTTATCGGTTACTCGCTGGCTAATGAAGCATACTATTGTTTAACACTTTTGTTATGGGTTATATAGTACATAAGAGCTTATAACTAATAAGTTATGGGTATTCGGATTTTATGGTGGAAAAGGGCTTATAAATCACCCTTCTCCAAATTCTTAATAAGTGTGGAAAAATCGACACCAAAGTTGTCTGTAATGTCGTGATCAGTCACTTCATACCAATTGAAAGTATCGTATAACATAGCTTTGTTGAAAGCACTTGAATTAAATCGTGGTTTACGCTTCTTATGGAGCTTCTCATTGAAAAGGATTTTGGCTCGTAAGGCATCAAACGAGTAACCTCTACCCAATCGCTCTACCTGCCTAATAATGCTGTTAATTGACTCCGTATAAGCGTTAGTGAGCCTTTTATCAAAGTAGTTGAATATTTCGTCATGCCAGTTGTCTACGGCTCTCGCAAGGTCTTTATAAGCGTCTTTAGAGTTACTGGACATACAACGGTGTCTCCATTGACTATAACGAAGTCGACCTTCATCTGGATCAGGAGTATCCCATATCCAGTAAAACTCTTCTTTGAGTTCATAGGCTTCTTTCAAAGCAGGAAGATTACCTAACCAAGTCTCTAAGAGGAATGATTCACGTTCATTTAGATCGTGTTTACGCTTTAGAAGGATAAACCTTTCACGCATAAGGGTACGTCTTTCTTTTTGGCTCATTTGGGCTTTCAAAGACTTTCTGACGTTATCTAAGGCTTGATTAGCCATTCTAACTACATGGAACTTATCTACGACAACTTTAGCGTGTGGAAGGATAGTGTTCACTGCGTCTTTGTAGGGCTTCCACATATCCATTGTGACGTACTCAATATAAGTCCTGTCACTGATTTCTGAAAGACGTTGGATGACTGTTTCCTTGTTACGGTTAGGCTTGATGTCATAAATAGTCCTGCGTTCAATATTAGTCAATACAAGCCGAGGTCTACGGATAATATGTATCTCGTCTATCCCAAGCCATTTAGGAGTCTCAAACTGGTATTCACGTTCTTTGAGTGCCACATAGTCCTTAAAAACGTTCCTAACAGTTTTCTCGTCAACACCAACGCTTTCTGCGACTTCTACAAAGGTCTTAGACATGGATTGCTCTTGAATGGACTCTAAAAGCCTTTTGGTCATACTACGCTTTTCATCTACGGATATTAGGCGTTCCCAGAAGGTAGATCCGCATTCACGACACTTGTATCGTCTACGGTTCAATTGTAAGCCCACTCGCTTTAAACGAATGGGCAAATCCATAATTAGTTGATTTCTTGAACTGTGTTTGTACAACTTGTCAAAACCACATTCAGGACAACGTTCAGGTGGCTCGACTGCTTCAACTTTAAACATCATATCGGTTTCATTTTCTTGTGGTGGTTCAATTGCAGTTAGATCTGAAAGACATAGTAGGTCTGTCATGTTGTTCATCCTTTAAACAGAAGGTGGGAAATGTCCCTGCTTCGTTACTGTATAGGAACTAATATTTCACACAAATGATTATCAATCATTTGTGAAGTATATCTTTCTATAATTGGTTGTTCTCTTATTGATAGATTATTTCTTTCTATCTCAGAAAAAATATTGCCCCAAAATTCACTGACTGCCTCCTTTGTATGGTCAAGCAAGAAAACAGCGTATTTCCCACCAGAAAATTCACCAACATGAGCTGGTTTTGCCACATTAAAATCTTTATTTATAACAACGCAAACATCATAACGACATTCCTCTTTAGGAGTAATCTCTGGGTTATCTTGCGGTATACCTAAAATTGTAGAATTATCAAATACACCATTCAATTTTGCCCACTTTTTAAAAGACTCCATTAATTCTTTGTTTTGCTTTTCACCATACTCCCCAACATTTCGGAAATAAGCAATCCTTGATTCAGGTAATTCTTCAATAGTTATTTTCATATTTTAGTCCTCCTTTCTTAGATAAGGTAATTCGATTTAAAATGTTTTTCAAGTTCTTTTTTAAAAGAATTTGATTATAGTATGGTTTAATTAATCTATTATTCCACTATATAATCCGATTTATGATGTGATTTTTATCAAGCAATTAAAATAGTAATTCCACTATATATTCCGAAGACCCTAAGTTATTCACAAGGGAGTGTTACATTATGAAAGTGAAAACTGAGAAAGCTCATGACAAGACGGATAACCAAGATTCTTATGAAGTAATCGGCGATAATCCGGAGGGCAATCGGATACAAGATGACCATGAAGAAAATCAGAAAAAAGAAAGGAAGTCCAATAAGTAACAACTTTTGGGCTTCCTTTCCTTTTTCACTACTATTAGTTTTATACCATTTTTCATTTCGTTACGTTTAATTCTGTAACTTCCTTCTTTTCCTCCGGGTCCAGGAATTTCTCTGTCTGCTGATTCATCGTTTCAGCTGTAGTCAGTGCCTGGCTGTTAGGTTCCGCTTCACCCTTGCTTTGCGGTGTTTGTTTTTCTTCCGAACTGTTAGTGCTTGTAAAGGTTCGAACCTGGTCCATAATTTTTTGGCGTGTTTCCGGTGTAACCACGGATTGTAGTTTATTTATCACCTTGTCACGTGATTCCTTATTTCGAAATAAATACGCTGCCGTTCCCAAAACTGCAAAGCCTAATAAACTATTTTTTGATTTTGCCATTTTTTAGTCCCTCCCAAAGTATATATAGTTATTATTCCCCTAAATAAGGAACGTAAACGGATTGATATCCGTTGTACACACGTAAGAAAAATCTTTTTAACCATTCTAGATACCAGCGGGTATCTTCCCCATCTCTATATCCGTTTTTTCATCGTTGCCGTTTTGACAGAGAAACCATCAGGATTAGCTGTGATTTCTTCCTTCGTTACTACATAACCGAGTGATTGATATAGGCTTATGTTCCTTGGCAGGGACATACGAACTTTGCAGACCATTTCCGTCTTGTTATTTTCCTTCGCGTAGGTTTCAAGCCAGACCAGCATGGACTTCGCAATCCCTTTTCCTCTTTCCTTTGGTGGAACTGAGACACGGGAGAAATAAAGGGAATGGTTATCCAATCTGAATCTGGTAGAACCAACGGGAACATCATCTACTAGGCAAAGAATGGCTTGTT
The DNA here is from genome assembly GCF_918741275.1 of Bacillus sp. CECT 9360. Taxonomy (GTDB): domain Bacteria; phylum Bacillota; class Bacilli; order Bacillales; family DSM-1321; genus Peribacillus. Next base: position 33,518 of record NZ_CAKKNA010000011.1, on the reverse strand, counting down.
CTGATCTGCTTTTCATCGAATCAACAATGGAGGATACCGTTTCGTTTAGAGCACTGGAAGGAACATCAAGATTTCGGTATTCTTCAAAGGCCTCTAGCATTAATTGATGAACAGTATAAATATCCTCTTCATCTGCCGGCTTGATCATATTCTTCTCCCCCTTTTATCTCACAGATTCAGCTGAAATTTAAAAGCCGTACCACATAAAGTGATACGGCCCTTTGATTATCGTTTCTGTATTTCCTCTAAAAGAATTTTATTGACGAGCTGCGGATTCGCCTGTCCTTTTGTCGCTTTCATAATCTGGCCGACCAGGAAGCCGATCGCTTTTTGTTTTCCATTTTTAAAATCATCAACAGATTGCGGATTGTTATCCAGTGCTTCGCCGACAATTTTCTTTAATGCACCTTCGTCCGATATTTGGACAAGGCCTTTTTCCTTGACGATTGCTTCGGCATCTCCGCCGTTTTCAATCAATTCCTTAAAGACTTGCTTGGCAATTTTCGATGAAATCGTGCCGTTTTCGATCAGCTTGATCATCCCGGCAAGCGACTCCGGCGTAAGGGCCACATCATGCAGTTCTTTTCCTTCCGCATTCAAATAGGCAGAAAGCTCACCCATGATCCAGTTGGACGCCTGTTTTGCATCCGCACCCTTAGCAACCGTTGCTTCAAAGAAGTCAGCCGTTTCCTTCGTAACCGTTAAAACAGCTGCATCATACGAAGAAAGACCGAGCTCTTCCATATAACGCTTCTTCCGCTCATCTGGAAGCTCTGGGATTTCCGCACGAATACGCGCTTTCCAATCTTCATCAATGTACAGGTCCAAAAGGTCGGGCTCTGGGAAGTAGCGATAATCATCTGATCCTTCTTTAACACGCATTAAGAGTGTTTTCCCTGTCGCTTCATCAAAACGGCGCGTTTCCTGTTCAATTACGCCCCCTGAGCTCAATACTTCTTCCTGACGTATTTCTTCAAACTCAAGGCCTTTGCGGACAAAGTTGAAAGAGTTTAGGTTCTTTAACTCTGTCTTCGTGCCAAATTCCTTTTGGCCAACCGGGCGAAGCGAGATATTCGCGTCACATCTTAAGGAGCCTTCTTCCATTTTACAATCAGAAACTCCGGTATACTGGATGATTGATTTCAATTTCTCCAAATAAGCATATGCCTCTTCCGGAGATGTAATGTCAGGCTCGGAAACAATCTCTACAAGCGGTGTTCCTTGACGGTTATAGTCACATAGGGAATAGCCGTCCCCTGTATGTGTCAGCTTGCCTGCATCTTCTTCCATATGGATGCGCGTAATCCCAATTTTCTTTTTCTTTCCGTCTACTTCTATTTCAATCCAGCCATGCTCCCCAATGGGTTTGTCGAATTGGGAAATTTGATATGCCTTTGGATTGTCCGGATAAAAATAGTTTTTCCGGTCGAATTTCGTTTCGGTCGCGATTTCGCAGTTCAATGCCATCGCAGCCTTCATCGCGAAATCAACCGCTTTTTTGTTCAATACCGGCAGCACGCCCGGATAGCCGAGGTCCACTACGGTCGTATTCGTATTCGGTGCCGCACCGAAATGGTTCGGGCTCGCTGAGAAAATTTTCGAGTCTGTTTTTAATTCTACATGTACTTCAAGGCCAATTACCGTTTCATAGCTCATTATTCTTCACCCCTTACAGCTGTGGTCTTTGTTTATGAAATTCAGTCGCCTGCTCAAACGCATGAGCCGTGCGGTAAATTGTGCTTTCATCAAAGTGCTTGCCGATAATCTGCAACCCAAGCGGAAGACCATCTGCGAAGCCGCATGGCACGGAAATCGCCGGCACCCCGGCAAGGTTCACCGGAATCGTTAGAATATCGTTTGCGTACATCGTTAATGGGTCGTTTGTTTTCTCACCGATTTTAAATGCCGGAGTTGGCGTTGTCGGTCCGACAATGACATCATATTTCTGGAACACGTCATCAAAGTCTTTTTTAATCAACGTACGGGCTTTTTGCGCTTTTTTATAATAAGCATCATAGTATCCGGAGCTTAGCGAGAAGGTACCCAACATGATCCGGCGTTTTACTTCATCGCCAAAGCCTTCCGCACGGGTTTGCTTGTACATTTCAATCAAATTGGCTGCATTGTCGGTGCGATAGCCGTAACGGACGCCATCGAACCGGGAAAGGTTTGCCGACGCCTCTGAGGAAGAAAGCAGATAGTAGGTAGCCAGCGCATATTTAGAGTGCGGCAGCGAGACTTCTTCCCAGGTTGCGCCAAGCTTCTCTAACACCTTTAACGCTTCAAGAACCGAGTTTTTCGCTTCTTCACTTACACCTTCACCTAGGTATTCTTTAGGTACAGCAATTTTAAGTCCTTTAATATCCCCTGTTAAGGCATTCACGAAATTAGGGACATCCACATTAGCGGAGGTGGAATCCATATGATCCACACCAGAAATGGCTTCGAGCAGGTAAGCATTGTCCTCGACCGTGTTCGTGATCGGGCCGATTTGGTCAAGGGACGACGCAAATGCGATCAATCCGAATCGGGACACACGGCCGTATGTTGGCTTCAAACCGACCACGCCACAATATGCTGCTGGCTGGCGGATGGAACCGCCTGTATCGGAACCGAGGGAAAACAATACTTCACCAGCTGCGACGGATGCTGCGGAACCGCCTGAAGAGCCCCCCGGAACGTAATCTAGATTCCACGGATTGCGGGTAACCTGATATGCCGAGTTTTCATTCGATGACCCCATCGCAAACTCATCCATGTTCAATTTACCGATTGTAACCGTTTCTGCTTGCTGCAGCTTTTGAACAACGGTCGCATCATAAATAGGATCGAAGTTTTCGAGAATTTTACTGCCAGAGGTTGTCCGAAGATTTTTCGTAACGATGTTATCCTTTACGCCAATCGGCATGCCGGCCAGAATACTTTTGTTTTCCCCTTTTGCGAGCCTGTCGTCGAGCTCTTTTGCCTGGGTTCTGGCTTTTTCCTCATTAAGTGTTAGAAAGGATTTCACCTTGTCTTCCACCTGGCCGATCTGTTTGTATGATTCACTGACGAGATCGGTTACTGAGATTTCTTTCTTATGTAAAAGCTCATGAAGCTCTGAAACTTTATGTTCAAACAATGACATGATTTCCCCTCCTTAATCCAAAATCGACGGAACACGGATTTGTCCATCCTTGCTGTCCGGAGCATTTTTCAACACTTCTTCAACAGACAGTCCCTGCTTTGCAACATCTTCTCTCATGACATTTTTCATGTCTAAAACATGAGAAGTCGGCTCCACATTATCCGTATCAAGCTCATTAAGCTGCTCCGCGAATGAAATGATTTGATCGAGCTGTTTGGTAAACTTTTCTGCTTCTTCCTCAGTAATCCCAAGCCGTGCCAAATGAGCCACATGCTTTACTTGATCCATTGTAATACGCGACACTCTCTCCACCTCCAATATATAAGAAAAGCGCAAGCGCCCTGCAAGCAGGGATCGTCGACTAAAAACTGCGACATCGTGTCGCAAACGTCGACGCCAGCCCATCCTGGGCAAGTGCGACAGGCATAAGACGAACCGCGTAGGAAATCCCTGATTTCTGAAGCGGTTTGGCAATAGAGGAACCTCGACTAAAACCTGCCACGTCGTTATGTCTTGCGTCGAGGTCAGCACATCCTGTGCAAGTCCGAGCGGCTGGGCGCTGTAGCTAGACATCTTAAAGTAAAAAAACCGGCTTTCGCTAAGCCGTCATTTGTAGGTAACTATATTTCGGGATTTGCCCGAAAGCAATTAAATAAATCATAACAAACTTTTCAGCAGTAAAGCAACATCCAGCTGCTTTGGATCTAGTAATTGTGAACTTGATTCTGTCGATATGACAGAAAGTAGCAGATAAATTATTCTTCAACTAGAAATACCGCAAATATTGTCCGGGAAATATTGAAAGAAGTCGGTTCGGCAATTAAATTAGCCGAAGACCTTATAAATAGACGGTGATATGCACCTATCGACAACGACTGCTTCTTATTAAGGGTGTTACCCTGTAGGTCAGGGTCGGAAAATGACTTTAGCTTAAATCAACTTCCCCGAGCCATATTAGATTAAAAAGACCTCCCCACATATAGCGGGAAGGCTGTATTTATTTCTTAGTACATCTCTGAAGTTGTTTTGCCTTGCATGTGAAGGACTAGGTAGTCTGGTCCGCCCGCTTTTGAATCGGTTCCGGACATATTGAATCCGCCGAACGGCTGGTAACCGACAATCGCGCCTGTGCAGCCGCGGTTGAAGTATAGGTTTCCGACATGGAAGTCTTCGCGCGCTTTTTCCATGTTCTCGCGGTTGCTGGTAATAACCGCACCGGTTAAGCCATATTCCGTGTTATTGGCAATTTCTAAAGCATGATCGAAGTCTTTTGCTTTAGTAAACCCAATAACAGGGCCGAAGATCTCTTCCTGCATTAAGCGGGCTTTTGGATCAAGATCGGCAATAATCGTTGGCTTCACGAAGAATCCAGTTGAGTCATCGCCTTCTCCGCCGGCCACTAGCTTGCCTTCTGTTTTTCCAATTTCAATATATTCCATGATTTTCTTAAATGCATTCTGGTCGATAACCGGCCCCATGAAATTAGATGGATCTTCAGGGTTTCCGATTGACAATTCCTTCGTTAACTCTACGGCACGGTTCAACACTTGATCATACACGTCTTCCACGATAACCGCGCGTGAACATGCAGAACATTTCTGTCCAGAGAACCCGAATGCTGATTTTACGATGGATTGAGCTGCCAGCTCAAGATCCGCTTCTTTATCGACAACCATTGTGTCTTTGCCGCCCATTTCTGCGATGACGCGCTTCAGCCAAATTTGGCCTTCATTTACTTTTGATGCGCGTTCAAAAATGCGGGTACCGATCTCACGAGAACCTGTGAAGGATACAAAACGCGTGCGCGGGTGATCAACCAAATAGTCCCCAACCTCTGCGCCGCTTCCCGGTACAAAATTAAGAACTCCTTTTGGAAGTCCTGCTTCTTCCATGACTTCGACAAACTTAGCCGCAACTACTGGGGTAGTGGAAGCCGGTTTTAATAAAACGGTGTTTCCTGTTACAATCGCAGCCACTGTCGTACCAGCCATAATCGCAAACGGGAAGTTCCATGGGGAAATGATAATCCCGACACCTAGCGGAATATAATCATAACGGTTATATTCATTCGGTCTGCTTTGTACAGGGATTCCGTCTTTTACTTTTAGCATTTGGCGAGCATAGAACTCTAGGAAGTCAATGGCTTCTGCTGTATCTGCATCCGCTTCATTCCAAGGCTTGCCTGCTTCTTTTGTTAGCAGTGCCGAGAACTCATGCTTGCGGCGGCGGATGATGGCTGCTGCCTTGAATAGTACATCAGCGCGTACTTCCGGTTTCACCTTCTTCCATGTGTTAAATGCTTCGTCGGCTGCTTTCATTGCTTTTTCAGCCAGCTCGCGGTCAGCCTTAGACACACGTCCAATGATTTCTTCTTTATTGGCAGGGTTGAAAGAAACGATTTTATCGTCAGTGGAAATCCGTTCTCCACCGATCACTAAATCATAATCTTGCCCTAAATATGTTTTAACTGTCTTTAGACCCGTTAGATAATCATTTTTGTTAGTTTCCTGAGAGAAGTCAGTAAACGGTTCATGCTTGTATGGTTGTACCAAGTAATTCCCCTCCAATATTATAGCTTCATTTATCACTCCACTACTATTCTACTTGATGTAACCCAAGAGTTACAACTAGTATAAATAATAGAATAATTTTAAATATTGCGAACTCAATTATATTGTTTTTTCAAAACAAAAACCCGCACGAAGCGGGCAATAATTAGTTATAAATATGAACGAATGGCTCCTCTTGATCTGCTTTACGAACAATCAGCGCTTCCGGACCATTTACCGAAGTAATCGATACCTGCACCGAAACATAATCCGGGAAATGCTGCATGACAAGCCCTGTAACATATTGTGTGAAGCTCACCGTTTCCGATTGACCATAAAACTGAATCGGGATGTTAATATCAAGATCCTGCAGCTGGTCTTCTGCATAAAAAGCTCGTCCAACCACGCCATTGAAGTTTGGAAAGTATTTTTCAACATCCTGTTTAAAGCCGTCAAAGGCATTCGAATCTGTACGGAATTTATTCTTTGTTTTATCATCCGCTGGGAAAATATAATATCTTTCATTCACTTTTTCCCATTTGCCGATTTGGTTGCTTCCCTGATCGATATTCGTATAGGAAATGAAATTGCCCGGTACGACCGAAGATTTTTCATTTTGTTTAAACAGGGCGATGGTAATCGGAACTTCTTCCAAGCCTTCCATCTGCCGTAATCTCTTTAGCACTTCCTGGGCTATTTTTCTTCCTTCTTCTTCAATGTTTTCTGTCTTATTGCTGAAAGTCGCTCCGAATTCCTCTTTTTGATAATAATTTGTGGAATTAAGCGCAAGGCCGATCACGACGCCGCCAAGAGCCACCTCGTTATCTTTGTTCTTTACTAAATAATCATGCTCGAGGATGTGCGCTAAATAGATCGGGTTTTCTTTATTGCGTTTATCTATATCGCCTTTGCCGGAGTCTAACGGATTAAGCCCGATATTATCCTCCTGCTTCAGATTCTCTTGCTTTAATTGCGCGTCTGTGAATTTGCGGTTCAACCAGAGGTTGACCGTTTTTTTGTCCAGATTCTGTCCTTCCTGGAACAGATATTGATCAGGATCGAATTGGTTCTGGGCAACCCGCATCAGGCCTGTCTCAAATTCTTCAATGTCGTAACGCGTATTTAAGTTAGAGACGACCAGTCCCCTTGCTTTTGCCGGCTCAAACGGAAGGATGGCCCGATAAAATTTATCGGAAATATTGTACTTTGGTATGATCGCAGTCTCCTTTGATTTATCTATTTCTGCATCCTGGACTACTTCCTGCTGCTTCTCAAATCTTGGGGCACACCCCGAGAGAAGAAGCAATACAGCGAGTCCGATAAAGGAGATTTTTTTCATGGTTTTACACCCTCTTATTTCGTTAATTCTCGAATCAGTCTCTCTTCGTCCCATACTTCTATGCCTAGATTCTGCGCTTTCGCAAGCTTTGATCCCGCATCAGTGCCTGCAACAAGCAAATCGGTTTTCTTAGAAACACTGCCCGCTACATTCGCTCCAAGCGCTTCAAGCTTTTCCTGTGCAACACCCCGGGTTAACTGCTCCAGCTTTCCGGTCAAGACGACTGTCTTTTCGGCAAAGAACGAATCCGAGTTTTCTATCGTCACCGGTCTTGCCCCTTTGTAAACAAGGTTTACGCCAGCCGCTTCAAGCTCTTTAATCAGCTCTTGAACCTCATCGCTTTCAAAAAATGTCACAACAGAATCGGCCATTTTTTCGCCAATTTCATTTACCGCTGTTAATTCTTCAAGCGTTGCTTTTCTTAATGCTTCTATTGTACCGAACTCCCCGGCAAGCGTCTTCGCCGCCTTTGATCCTACGTGACGGATTCCAAGTCCAAATAGCAGTCTTTCCAATGAATTGGATTTCGAAGCCTCAATGGCCTGTAACAGGTTATTTACTGATTTCTCGCCCATCCGCTCCAAAGAGATCAGTTGTTCATACGTTAATTTGTAAATATCCGCAACATCCTTGATTAACTGTTCGCTGAATAATTGGCTGATTACCTTTTCCCCAAGACCGTCAATGTTCATCGCAGTCCTTGACACAAAATGAATCAATCCTTCGCGAATCTGTGCCGGGCATTTCGGGTTGATACAGCGAAGCGCCACTTCTTCTTCCAGTCGGACGAGCTCGCTTTCGCATTCAGGACAGTGGGTAGGCATTTTGAATTCTTCTTCCTGCCCAGTCCGCCTGTCAGCCAAGACGTTGACAACTTCGGGAATGATATCGCCCGCTTTTTTTACGACAACCTGGTCACCGATCTTAATATCCTTTTCCCGGATCAAATCTTCATTGTGCAAGGAGGCCCGCTGTACGGTCGTGCCGGCAACCCTTACCGGTTCCAGAATAGCGGTCGGAGTGACAACTCCTGTACGGCCTACACTTAATTCAATATCGCGGAGCGTTGTAATAACCTCTTCGGCTGGAAATTTATAAGCAATCGCCCAACGCGGACTTTTAGCCGTTGTTCCAAGCGCCCGTTGCTGTTCAAGGGAATCAACTTTAATGACGATTCCATCTATATCATACTGAAGGTTTGGGCGTTTTTCTACCCATCCTTCCACATATGCTAACACTTCCTCAATATTCGCGCATTTTTTTCGTTCTCTATTTGTTTTAAAGCCGAGGCGGTCTAATAAATCCAAGCCTTCGCTGTGGGATTTTACACCTGTTTCACCGATCTCCGCAATTGCATATAAGAAGATGTCCAGGTTTCTTTTTGCCGCCAGTTTGGGATCGAGCTGGCGCAATGAGCCCGCTGCCGCATTCCGCGGATTCGCGAACGGCTCCTCATCGCGCTCTTCCTTGGCCTTATTGAGCGCCTCGAACGATTTTCTTGGCATAAAGGCTTCTCCCCGAACTTCAATCGAAATCGGTTCTTTCGTTTTTAATGGAATCGACTTGATCGTTTTCAGGTTTTCCGTAATATCTTCCCCTTCTGTTCCGTCCCCGCGGGTCGCCCCTCGAACGAATAGGCCGTCTTCATACAAAAGTGTTACAGCAAGGCCGTCAATCTTCAATTCACATACATAGGAAAATCCCTCTCCGGCGGACTGGCGGACTTTTCGGTCAAAATCTCGCAGGTCTGCTTCATTAAAAGCATTGCCGAGACTAAGCATCGGGCTTGAGTGTTCGACTTTTTCAAACATTTCCAAAATCGTTCCGCCGACACGCTGTGTAGGGGAATCAGGGGAACGCAGCTCAGGAAATTGTTCCTCATATTCAATCAGCTCTCTCAAAAGTTTATCATATTCAGCATCCGGTACAGACGGTCTGTCCAATACGTGATATTCATAGCTGTATTGATTTAAGAGATTTTGCAAATCTTTCACATGTTTTTCAGCCGTGTTAACGTCCATAGGTTCTTTTCCTTTCCTAGTAATGTTAGGTTAAGATGGGGTCCGGGGTCCCCTACACCTTTTGAATCGGTGCGAATTTAGCAAGCAGCCGTTTAATGCCGGTTGGACTTGGAAACGCGATGTCGAGTTCTTTCCCTTCTCCTTCACCCTTCACGCTGACAACTGTTCCGACTCCCCATTTTTTATGGGAGGCTTTGTCACCTACATTCCAGCCGATCTCTTCCCCTCCTGTTGAGGTAGGCGGAGAAACGGCCCGGCCAAATGTAGCGGATCGCTGCTGCATGCCTCTTTGATGACTTGATGAAGACATGAAAGCAGGCGTCTTTGTCTTCGGCTGCAAGTCTTCAAGAATGTCTTCGGGGATCTCGGAAATAAACCGCGAAACCGGGTTCATATTCGTCCGTCCATACAATGTGCGCATTTGCGCGTTCGTTAAATAAAGCTCCGTTTCCGCCCGAGTAATGCCTACATAAGCCAGGCGGCGCTCTTCTTCCATTTCTTCTTCATCCATCAGCGATCGGCTGTGAGGGAACACGCCTTCCTCAAGCCCGAGCAAAAACACGATAGGAAATTCCAATCCTTTTGCCGAGTGTAGGGTCATCAATGTCACCGTATCCTGAGGGCCCTCTGTTTCGTCAAGCTGGTCGATATCGGCAACGAGTGCCAAATCGGTTAAGAAGGCTACCAATGATTTATCATCATTTTTTTCCTCAAAGCTTTTCGTTACGGATAAAAACTCGTCGATGTTTTCTAATCTGCTCTGGGACTCTATCGACTTTTCCGCTTCAAGCATTTCACGGTATCCTGTTTTCCCGAGAATCTCTTCGACTAGCTCCGTTACCGATAGATATTCCTGCATTTGTGTGTAGCCGTGAACAAGATCGCGAAAATCTCGTACCGTCTTTGTTATCTTCGGGCTTAACCCGATTTGCTCAATTTCCTGAAGCGCTTGGAACATGGACAGATCATTCATCATCGCATAGTCGCCAATCTTATCAACAGATGTAGCGCCTACCCCGCGTTTGGGCACGTTGATGACACGACGAAGGGAAATATCATCATCCGGATTTGCAATCAGGCGAAGATACGCAAGAATATCCTTAATTTCCTTCCGATCATAGAACTTGATGCCACCGACAATGCTGTATTGAATATTGGATTTTAACAGAACTTCCTCCATTACACGCGATTGCGCATTCGTCCGGTAGAGGATGGCAACATCCGAGAACTTACGGGAACTGTCCCTTGTTACTTCGTTTATTTTTCCGGCGACAAACTGGGCCTCACCCTGTTCATTGTCAGCCCTTAAATATAAAATCTTGTTGCCTTCAGAATTTTCCGTCCAGAGATTTTTAGGCTTCCGGTTGCTGTTTTTGGCGATCACTTCGTTTGCTGCCTGAAGGATTCTTTTCGTGGAACGATAGTTTTGTTCAAGGAAAATCACAGTGGCATTCGGATAATCTTTCTCAAAGGAAAGGATATTCGCAATGTCGGCCCCTCTCCATCCGTAAATGGACTGATCGGAGTCACCTACGACACACAGGTTTTTGAAACGGGAACCCAGCTGTTTTACGAGCATGTACTGGGCCCGGTTCGTATCCTGATACTCATCGACGTGGATATACTGAAATTTGCGCTGATAATATTCCAGAACTTCAGGTACCCTTTGGAATAACTGAATGGTAATCATGATCAAGTCATCGAAATCGAGTGCCTGGTTTTTACGGAGACGCCTCTGATATTCCGAGTAAACCTCCGCTACTGTCTGCTCAAAATACCCGCCAGCCGTTTTGGCAAAGTCATCAGCTGTCATCAGCTCGTTTTTCGCGGAACTGATGGTTCCTAAAATAGCCCGGTAATCAAATTTCTTCGTATCCATATTCTTATCTTTTAATATCTGTTTAATGACTGACTGTTGATCGGTTGTGTCAAGGATGGAGAAATTCCGGTTAAAGCCAATCCTGTCAATGTCACGCCGCAAAATCCGAACGCACATCGAGTGGAAGGTTGAAACCCAGATTTCATCCGCTGCACCTCCCATTAAATTGCGGATCCTATCTTTCATTTCACGCGCAGCTTTATTCGTGAACGTAATCGCAAGGATATTCCACGGCGCTACTTGTTTTTCCACCATTAAATAAGCAATACGGTGGGTAAGCACCCGTGTTTTTCCGCTCCCCGCCCCGGCCATGATCAAAAGCGGCCCGTCCGTTGCTTTCACAGCCTTCTGTTGCTGCTCATTTAATCCATTCACTAATTTATCAGATAAGTATTGCATGAAAACACCGCCCCATTCGAACATTTGTTCCTTTTATTATACTATAGATAATCAAACGATTAATTAACTTTTTTAGTGATTTAAACATTTATTTTACTGCTGAAACGGTTTTCAAAGCCATAGGCAAATCGTCATATACAACATTTCCCACAATGATTACATCGGCAAACTGGGCCATTTCCTTTGCCTGTTCTGCCGTTTTAATGCCGCCTCCGTAGAAAAGAACCGTTTCGGACAGATTTTGTTTGGCCATTTCCACCACATGGGGATCGCCATATGTCCCGCTGTATTCCAGATAAAAAATAGGTAGATGGAACATTTTCTCGGCCATTAATGCGTAAGCCGCCACATCGTCCGTATCCAGCACTGCATTCGCTTTTGTCAGCTTTGCAGCCTTACAATCAGGATTTAAGATGCAATAGCCTTCAACAATCATTTCATCCCAGTTCATGATTTCACCGTATTCTTTCACAGCCTGATGATGCAAATTCATCATCCAATCGGGATCGGTACTATTAAGGACGGTCGGGATAAAATAGAAGTCAAACCCAGGGGTGACTGTATCTATCGAAGAAACTTCAAGCACACAAGGAACTGTAAATCTTCGCACCCTGGCCATTAAATCAAGAACGTTTTCCAGGGTGATCCCATCCGAACCGCCGACAATGACCGCATCTGTCCCGGATTCGCAAATCCTCTCCAATTCAACGTCCGTTATTGCTTTATTAGGATCGAGTTTGAAAGCATGCTTCCACTCGCGAAAATCATACATCGTAATCCTCCATTCTAGCTTCCATTAAACCATTATAGCATTAAGAAAAATGATAAAAAAAGAGAGTATATTAAAAAACGAAAGCCGGGGATATCCTTCCCCGGCCTTAGGAGTTCTATAAAATTAATCTTCTTTAATTCGTTCAAGCGCCATTGTGTAGGCATCATTTCCGTAGTTCAAGCATCTTTTCACACGCGAAATGGTTGCCGTGCTGGCCCCTGTTTCCGTTTCGATTTTGTGGTATGTTTTGCCTTCCTCAAGCATCCGTGCCACTTCGAGCCGTTGGGCCAGTGATTGTATTTCATTTACCGTACATAAATCATCAAAAAAGCGATAGCACTCATCTAAGTCTTTTAGAGATAAAACAGCTTGAAACAGCTGATCAAGGTCTTTTCCTCTTAATTTTTCAATTTGCATACCATTACTCCCTTTAATGAACTAGTTACTCAGGATCAACAGATACAGATTCAATTAAACCTGGTTGATCAGGAATAATATTAACCCATGTTTTTCCCGGTACCAGTCCCATTTCTGCCCCGTTCTTTACCGGAACGATATGGCCGTCTTTATTTTGCCATTGTACTTCATTCATTTTCCCTTTTTGAAGCAAATAGCCTTTTCCGCCATTTTCTAAGTTAATATCACGACGTCCACTATTGTCAATAACCTGATGGGACGCTTCAATGATGAATATGTTATCCAGCAACACCGGGGTCTCTTTTTCATATTCCACGGTCTGTTCGCCGCCTGAAAAGCGTTTGTATTTGCCCGATTCTTCATCATATTCAAAGGTCACATCAAAGATTGGCGAACCATAAGAAATCAGCACAGACAGAGCCGAATTCCCCTGCAGGTCCTTAGACTGCTTCTCTGTTAAAAAAGTAAATGGATCTGGCTGGCTGTCCAGATCAAATGAATTGTCTTCGGCGCCTTTTTCGATATTCTTATAGGTGATGTACGAATTGTGCGGCGCCTTTCGGAAGTCTACCCTCTTGAACAACGTGCCATCATATGCGATTCCATTTAAGTGGTCGACATAGCCCCCGGCAAGCAGAGCTTTGGCATCAGGGCTGTATCCATGGGCAATGAACAACGCATCGAGCCCTTTTGCCAATCTAATATAATAGTCTCTGGCACTGCGTACAGGGCCTACCTTTTCCGGCTTTTCACTTTGGTAAACGGCTAGGAATCTTGTAACTTCGGCCTCGGCAAGCATTTCATACACGATGTCCGCCTTGGATAGACCTGATTGTGGGCGAGCGTCTGGATGATTATTGATCATTACGGCGACCGCCCTTCCCTCCGGCTCTTCATTCGTGCCGATTCCAGATAGTGGAAAGGTATTCGAAAACTGCTTTTCTTCTACTTTTGAACTTATCTCGATTGCTTTCTCTTTTGGCTTAGCATCCTCTTCGCTTTTACATCCGGTAATGAGTATAGATACAGCCAATAAAATAACGGTTACTTTTAGCTTCATTTCTAACACTCCCTGCCTTTTGAAAGGCTTCCCCAACTTTGGAAATTTATCTTTTTCTATATTTTATCGCATTATCGGGGGAAAGAGTACCGTTTTATTCATGACATCATACATGCCTTGCTGAGTAATGCGTATATATGGTAGGTGTGTAGATGAAAAGAATAACAGACTATAGACCGGGTCAGAGAAAGGATAGCCCCTTTCTGCTAAAAGAGCCTTCAGCTCGTTTTCTTTCTCTATCAGTTCAGGAATGGGTTCTTTGGACATGATACCTTTTAATGTTAAAGGAAGTTCATATATGACCTTATCATGCTCAGTTATGACGATTCCTCCGCCAATCTCCTTCATTCGATTAAAGGCGGTGATCATATCCTTCTTCCGCTTGCCAATCAGGATGATATCACCGGAGTTAGAATAAGAACTGGCAAATCCGCACAATTTATTCGCAAATCCTTTAATAAGCGTATTGATTCTCCACTTACCATTTGCATCAACCATCATTAAGAAAGATTCATCATGGTCAAAGGACAATTCTTCGTATGACACATCTGAAGTAATGGAATACGGTTTTGTAATGACATCGTTGACCATCTCGATTCCAAATGGCATCGAAAACTCTAAATCATTCGGTTCAATACCCCAGTCCAGCTTCATTGGACTAAAACCATATTGATCCCAATTGATTGTCGCTAAATCAGGACTTTCTATTCCATCGCGCTTTACCCAATGTCCTTTAGCCAACACAGAAACAGGGGTCGGATTCTCTTTATCTTCAAGGAAATTAATATTCGCGACCCTGCCTGTAGCAATATTGCCGTGCAAGTATTCAATGTTGTAATGCTTCGCAATATTAATGGTCGCCATATTATAGGCGTCAATGACAGGAATGCCCTTCTCAATCGCCATCCTGATCATGTTGTCTTGTAAGCCTTGTTCATAAAAAGATGGCGGCGAGCCGTCCGTCGTGAATAATAATTTATCAAAATGCTCTAAACCGAGCTCCTGGATTTCATCCAACAGCTTGGGCAAGTCAGGGCGAATGGATGAATGACGCAGTGATACGGTATATCCTTGCATCAAGCGGGTCATTACCTCTTCACCCGTCATCGCCTCATGATCGGCATCTGCTCCAAACAGCATCATCTTTGCCAATGTTTTTTCAGAGGCTCCTGGAAAATGGCCTTCAATTTGCTTCCGCATCCGCTTTGTTTCCTGCATCCAGTGAAGCAGCATATCATCGCCCGCCAGAAGCCTTGGCCAGCTTGTCAGCTCCCCGCCCTGTAGAACAGCATCATGCTCAAGCCATGCTTTTACCTCTCCATGAGAAAAAATCATTTCTTCGTTCTGAAGCTCAGTCTGCGCATCAAACCGGCTCCACCAGTACATCGTGGCAGGGACCTCCTTAAACTCCTCCAAAAGGGAAAACGCTTTCTTTTTTTCTAATTGTAAAAAAAGGACCAGGTTATCGTTAATCAACGTTGTGGTTCCAAAATTAGATGCATATTGCGAAAGGGAAAGGGGATTATAAACTTGAAACGGATGGGCATGGGGTTCTATGTAACCAGGGACTAGATATTGATTCTTACAATCAATAATTTCGCAGCCTTCAAGGTTATCAGGAAGCTTTTCCCCGACATACACGATCCGGTCGTCGTAAATCCAAATATTCGCTTTCATCCATTTTCTAAAAACCTGATTTAAATAGACAGCATCTTTAAGCAGCATCTGCGGCGCTTTTTTGCCGTCCAATACAGCTACATGCTCACGCAGATGCTTGTTTTTCCATCGATATCGCTGTTCCAGCATGAACATACTCCCCTTATATTGTAAGCGCTTTAATTAATTGGTAAATTAAAGAAAGTCAAATTAGTTTTCTTATATAATACCACATTTAACATTTTAACACAGTAAAGTTTTAATCTTTTATGAAGGGAGTCATTTCATTGAAAGTCCAGCAAAATATCGGAATTGTGAATGCTTTGATCCGGATTACATTCGGGTTTACGGTACTCGCATGGACAACAGCCAAGCTCGTCAAGAAGCCATGGCGAGAATCCTACATACTCATGGCCGCGCTTGCCGCCATGAAGATTGGCGAGGGGATTCTCAAGTTTTGTCCGGTAACGGCATTGTATAAGAAAAGTCAGGGTCTCCTAAACAGCGAAGGTTCCGGCAAATGGGATGAAAAGCAATGACATGTAAAAAAACGCTTAGGGGCCCCCCCAAGCGTTTTTGCATGTAATTAGAAATTCACCGAGCTATTTATTATCCGGGACAGGGTTTATTGTCCAAACCGGGACTTTTTTATCCGAACCCAGGATTTATTATCCAACCAGGACTTTTATTATCCGAACCCAGGATTTATTATCCAAACTAGGACTTTTATTATCCAAACTAACTAGCATTCCCATTTCTTACGAAAAGTCGTACTGAATCGCTTTGTGGCCAATATCTTTTCGCCAAAACAGCCCGTCCTTTTGGAGCTGTTCAAGCTCTTTATAGACACTTGCCTGGGCTGCGAGGAGATCGGCGCCTTTTGCGGCCAGCAGCAATACGCGGCCACCGCCCGAGACATATTCACCCGAGTCATTTTTTGCCGTCCCCGCGTGATAGATATGCGTATCAGAACTTACATCTTCGAGCCCTTTAATGATACTGCCTTTTTCATATTCACCCGGATAACCTTGCGCCGCTACGACCACTCCAAGCACCGGAGAATCATCCCAGTCGATTTGGAGTTCATTTCCTTCTAGTACTGACTCAAGCACGTCGACAAAATCGCTATTCATTCTTGGCAGGACAACCTGTGTTTCCGGGTCGCCGAATCTGGCGTTGAATTCAATGACTTTGGTCCCGTCAGTCGTCGCGATCAATCCTGCATATAACACACCCGTGAAGTGGCGCCCTTCCTGAACGAGTGCGGAAGCAGCCGGCTTTAGCACCGTTTCCAAAGCTTTTTCGACAATGTTATCAGGAATTTGCGGCACTGGTGAATAAGCGCCCATCCCTCCGGTGTTCGGACCTTTATCTCCGTCAAAAGCCCGTTTATGGTCCTGAGCGATGACCATTGGGTATACTTTTTCACCATTTACAAAAGCCATGAATGAAAACTCTTCGCCGTCTAAATACTCTTCTATGACCACTTTAGCTGACGATTGTCCGAATTTAGCATTAACCAGCATTTCGTATAATGCCTCCAGTGCATCTTCCATCGTCTGGGCGACGACAACACCTTTTCCGGCCGCAAGTCCGTCGGCTTTTATCACGATTGGAACTCCCTTTTCTTCCAAATAGGCTTTAGCCTGTTCAAAGTCGGAGAACGTTTCATATGCTGCGGTTGGAATGTTGTAATTTTTCATCAAATCCTTGGCAAATGATTTACTGCCTTCAATTTCAGCGGCCAGCCGTTCAGGTCCGAACACCCGTAAGCCTGCCTTTTTAAAATCATCAGCCAGTCCATTCAGCAAAGGGATTTCCGCCCCGATGACTGTTAAAGAAACCTTCTTTTCCTTTGCGAAGGAAATGAGGCCCTCATGATTGTTTTCCTGGATGGAAACCAGCTCGGCGACATCTTCCATTCCCGGATTGCCTGGTGCCACGTACACATTATCTACTCGCTTGCTTTCTTTCAGCTTTCGGGCGATGGCATGCTCTCTGCCGCCACGGCCAATGACTAACACATTCATGAACCCACCTCATCCCAAATTAAAAGCGTAGTATTTTCTATATACCCGCTTGAAACGACTTCAGACATCAATGCTTAAAATGCCGTACGCCTGTAAATACCATGGCAATGCCATATTCATCGGCTTTCTTGATTGAATCTTCATCCCGGACAGAGCCACCAGGTTGAATGATAGCTGTAATGCCTGCTTTTGCTGCTGCCTCCACTGTGTCATCCATCGGGAAGAAGGCATCCGAAGCTAATGCACTGCCCTTTGCCCGCTCAGCCGCCTGTTCCAAGGCTATTTTTGCAGCTCCAACACGGTTCATCTGACCCGCACCGACACCTAGTGTCATTTTATCGTCAGAGACAACAATCGCGTTGGACTTTACGTGCTTGACAACATTCCAGCCCAGCTTCAATGCTTCCCACTCCTGACCAGTCGGCTGGCGTTTTGTCGGGACAATGATATTTGCCTGATCTAATCCGTATGTGTCCATATCCTGGACAAGCAGGCCTCCTTCGATGGAAGTTAATTTGCGTTCAATCTTTTGGTTTCCATTAAAGTCAATTGTGAGCAGACGAATGTTTTTCTTAGCGGTCAGGATTTCAAAGGCTTCTTTTGAAAAAGCCGGGGCAATCACGATCTCCAGAAAAATCCCGCTCAGCATCTCGGCCGTTTCTTCATCGACTTCCCGATTCAACGCGACAATACCACCGAAAATGGAGGTTTCATCTGCTTCATACGCTTTTTTGAATGCTTCCGTAATAGTGGAGCCTGTTCCAACACCGCATGGGTTCATATGTTTGACTGCAACGGCTGCCGGTTCTTTGAACTCTTTCACGATTTGTATGGCAGCGTCTGCATCATTAATATTATTGTAGGAAAGCTCTTTACCATGAAGCTGTTCTGCCTGAGCGATCGAGAATGCGGAGCCCAGCGGCTTTTTATAGAAGGACGCTTTTTGATGCGGGTTTTCCCCGTAGCGGAGCGTTTGTTTTAATTCAAATGTCACCGTCAGGCTTTCCGGATTCTCTTCTTCAGCAAGCTTTGTCATGTATTCCGAGATGACAGCATCATATGAGGCCGTATGGCGGAATACTTTTGCAGCCAGTTTTCTCCTCGTTGCAGGCTGGACTTCACCTTGTTCAAACAATTCGGTAAGGACTGCCCCGTAATCGGCAGGATCCGTAACGACTGTTACATATTCATGGTTTTTAGCGCTTGAGCGGAGCATCGTCGGTCCACCGATATCGATGTTTTCAATCGCATCTTCAGGAGTAACGTCCGGCTTCGCGATTGTCTGTTGGAACGGATACAGATTGACGCAGACCAGCTGAATCGGGGTGATATTATGCTTTTCGAGCTGTCTTTGGTGTTCTGGGTCTCCGTGTCGGGCCAAGAGAGCACCATGGACATTAGGATGCAATGTTTTCACACGTCCGTCCAAAATTTCAGGAAATCCGGTTACATCGCTGATTCCTGTCACCTCTATGCCATTTTCAGTTAATGCTTTCTTCGTGCCTCCAGTAGATATGATTTCAAAACCGGCTTCTTTTAATCCTTGTGCAAATTCAATAATGCCGGTTTTGTCGGAAACACTAAGCAATGCTCTTTTAGCCACTTTTATCCCTCCACATGAATGTACTCATTTTTCTCTAATATCCCTTTTAAAACAGACGGATATAGTTCATGCTCCGCTGTCTGGATCCGCTGTTGCAGTGTCTCTCTTGTATCTCCTTCGAGCACCGGTACTTCCTGCTGGGCGATGATCGGCCCGGTATCCATCCCTTCGTCCACATAATGAACCGTTACGCCCGTCACCTTCACTTTGGCAACAAACGCTTGTCCGATTGCATCCTTTCCTGGAAAAGCCGGGAGCAGGGACGGATGGATATTAACAATCCTGCCCGAAAATTCACGCAGAAGCGTCGGCCCGATCAAACGCATATATCCCGCTAAAACAATGACTTCTACTCCAAGTTCACGAAGGTTCATCAATATTTCTGTTTCAAAATCTTCTTTACTCTTGTACTCTTTTGGTGTAAAGCTGAATGTCTCAAAGCCTGCTGAATTCGCTCTTTCAAGGACATAGGCATCCTTTTTGTCACTCACGACCAGACTGATGTCCGCCTGCAGGCTTCCTGCTTTTACAGCTTCGTATATCGCTTGAAAGTTACTCCCATTCCCTGATGCAAAAATCGCGATTTTTCTCATCGGGTAAAAGACACTCCTTCACGATTAACCACTTTACCGATCACACTGGCTTTTTCGCCGCAGCCTTCAAAATGGCTTAAAACACGGTCTTTGTCTTCGGGACTGACAACGACAGCCATGCCGATTCCCATGTTAAAAATATTGAACATTTCTTCATGAGACAGGTTCCCTTTATTTTCGAGCAGCTTAAAAATCGGCGGGATACTCCAGCTCCCCAGCTCGATTTCAATCCCTGTATGTTCAGGAAGCATGCGCGGGAGGTTTTCGATAAATCCGCCGCCGGTTATATGGGCCATCCCTTTTAGCTTATACGTTTCCAAAGCTGACAAGATCGATTTTACATATATTTTAGTAGGCTTCAGCAATTCTTCACCTAGCGTGCAGCCTAGTTCGTCCATGTGTTCTGTTAATTCCATTTGAGAATCCTGCAGCAACACCTTGCGCACGAGGGAGTAACCATTGCTGTGAATCCCGCTTGATGCAAGGCCAATGACAAGATCCCCCGGAGAGATGTCTTTTCCGGTAACCAGCTTAGATTTTTCAACCGCACCAACGGCAAATCCGGCGACATCGTATTCGTTTGCATCATACATTCCCGGCATTTCAGCTGTTTCGCCACCGATTAGCGCTGCTCCCGCCTGTTCACAGCCGTCTGCCACACCTTGTACAATGCTTTCGATTTTTTCAGGAAGGGCTTTGCCGCAGGCAATATAGTCTAAGAAGTAAATCGGTTCGGCTCCCTGGACGACGATATCATTGACGCACATAGCTACACAGTCAATCCCGATGGTATCATGCTTATTAAGCAAGATCGCCAAAAGCAGCTTCGTCCCCACACCATCGGTCCCTGAAACTAAAACGGGCTCTTTTAAACCGAGTGTTGATAAATCAAACATGCCGCCAAAACCACCGAGACCGCTCATGACCTCCGGGCGCATTGTGCGCTGAACATGTTTTTTCATCCGGGTAACCGATTCATAGCCAGCCTCAATGTCTACCCCGGCCTGCTTATATGCGTTTGCCATTGTTAATCCTCCCCATCAGCATTTTTGTAAATCTTGTACTGACTGCTCGTAGATCTCTGTTGGATATTGACCGGTAAAGCACGCAAGACACTGGCCATGAGTCTCCCCAGCGAAGGGCCGTCCAATGCCCTTAACCATGCCTTCCACACTTAAGAAGGTTAGTGAATCGGCGCCAATCAGCTTTCTGATTTCTTCTACCGATTTTTCGGAAGCAATTAATTCGTCCCTAGAAGATGTATCAATTCCATAGAAGCAAGGGTTTTTAATAGGTGGAGAACTGATGCAGACATGTACCTCTTTTGCCCCCGCTTCCTTGAGCATTGTGACAATTCGTTTGCTTGTTGTGCCACGGACAATCGAGTCATCGACCATAACGACGCGTTTGCCTTCCACTACACCTCTTACAGGTGCTAGCTTCATTTTCACGCCTTGCTCTCGAAGAGACTGCGACGGCTGGATAAATGTTCGTCCCACGTAACGGTTCTTAATCAAGCCCATTTCATAAGGAATGCCTGCAGCTTCCGCATAGCCGATTGCCGCAGAAATGCTCGAATCAGGAACGCCTGTAACGACGTCTGCGTCAATCAATGTTTCCATCGCCAGCTGCTTCCCTAAATTTTTTCTCGCGGTATGAACATTGATGCCATCAATATTGCTATCCGGACGGGAAAAATAGACGTATTCCATCGTGCACATTGAACGCTGGCTTGATGTGGCAAAACGTTCCGAATGTATGCCATCTTTGTTCATGATGACCAGTTCACCCGGTTCAAAATCCCTGACAAATTCAGCGCCGACAATATCGAGGGCACATGTTTCGGAAGCCACGACATAAGCGTCCCCTATTTTTCCGAGCGAAAGTGGACGAAGGCCATGTGGATCTACCGCAACCAGCATTTCAGTTTCGGTCATGATCAGGAACGCATAGGCGCCCTTTAGCATCCCTAACGCATTTTTAACTCGTTCCTTAATGTCCGAAAAACCGCCCCTTCTAATTAAATGGGCTAATACTTCGGTATCGGATGTCGTTTGAAAGATACTGCCCTGTGCTTCAAGCTGCCCTTTCAGCTGTTTCGCATTGACGAGATTCCCATTATGGGCAAGGGCAAGCCCGCCGCTTTGAGAGTTAAATAGAAACGGCTGGACGTTTTCATAGCCACCGCCACCTGCTGTCGCATAGCGCACGTGACCGATCGCGGCGATACCAGAAAGATCCTGCATTTTCTCAGCGGGAAACACTTCGGTAACCAGTCCTTCTCCCTTTACACCCCTCAGTTTCCCGCCGTCACTTAACACCATACCAGCGCCTTCTTGCCCTCTGTGCTGGAGGCTGTGCAATCCATAATACGTAATCTGGGCCGCGTCCGGATGTCCCCAAACACCAAATACACCGCATTCCTCATTCAGGCCTTTTATTTCAGCAAGCATGGGATCGCTCCTTTCCAGGCTTCGTGTAATTCACCGACATTTGCGTCAACCAATCTATTATTTTCTTCATTCACCACTGTCAAAACACCGTTACTTGTCACTTCTCCAATATTCACTGCGTCTTGGACTATTCCTTCAAACGCTTGGCGATGCTCAGATTTAACCGAGATCAAGAAACGGGATTGGGTTTCGCTAAATAGAGCAACTGCTACATCGCCGGTTACTTTAATATTAGCACCTAGATGACTTGTCCCGAATAATGATTCAGCAACCGCAACAGCTAGACCGCCTTCCGCAAGGTCATGGGCTGAAGAGACCAAGCCGTTTTTAATAGCTGCTAAAATTTGAGCCTGGCGCTCTTTCTCAACTTCTAAGTCAATGGATGGAGCTTTGCCGAAAATTCTACCTTCAATCATTTTTTGAAGCTCGCTGCCCGCGAATTCAATTTTCGTTTCTCCAATCACATAGATCAAATCGCCCGCATTTTTAAACGTCTGCGTAGTCACATGGTTGATGTCTTCGATCAAGCCGACCATGCCCACTACCGGTGTCGGATATACGGCTACACCGTTATTTTCGTTGTACAGTGAAACATTTCCGCCAATGACTGGTGTGCTTAGCGTACGGCATGCCTCACTCATCCCGTCGGCCGCTTTCTCAATTTGCCAGAAAATCTCCGGCTTCTCCGGGTTTCCGAAATTCAAGCAATCCGTAATCGCTAACGGCTCCCCACCTGAACAGACGATATTGCGCGCCGCCTCGGCTACCGCAATTTTGCCTCCGACTTCCGGATCGAGGTATAAATAACGGGAGTTACAATCGGTTGTCATCGCAAGTGCTTTATTAGTTTCTCTTATTCTCACAACAGCCGCGTCAGAACCTGGCACGACGACCGTATTTGTCTGAACCATATAATCATACTGGTCATACACCCATTCCTTGCTGGAAATCGTAGGCTGGGAAAGTAATTTCTTAAGGGTTTCACCGTAATCAGCCAGTTTATAAGATTTGCTCTCCATCTGCTGGAACTCTTGATAATAAAGCGGCTCCCGGGAAGGTTTATAATACACTGGCGCCTCTTCCGCCAATGCATCAGCCGCTACCTTAGCTACCAATTCACCTTTATGGAAAAGTGTCAGGTTTTTATCATCGGTGACAACACCGACTGAAACGGCTTCAAGACCGTATTTGGAAAATAAATCGACGATTTCCTGCTCACGTCCTTTTTCTACGACGATGAGCATGCGCTCCTGAGATTCGGAAAGCATCATTTCATAAGCGGTCATTCCGGTTTCTCGTTGTGGGATAAAATCCAGATTCATTTCAATTCCAGAGCCGGCTTTACTGGCCATTTCAGCGCTTGAACTTGTTAATCCTGCCGCTCCCATATCCTGAATCCCAACCAGCGCATCCGATTGAATTAATTCTAAACATGCTTCAAGCAACAGCTTTTCCATGAAAGGATCCCCAACTTGGACTGCCGGCCGTTTTTCTTCGGAAGCGTCCGTTAGTTCTTCGGAAGCAAAGGTTGCCCCGTGAATGCCATCTCGACCTGTTTTAGCACCTACATACATGACTGTGTTTCCGACTCCATGCGCCTGTCCTTTTTTAATATTCTCATGATTAATTAAGCCTACACACATCGCGTTCACTAACGGATTTCCCGCGTAGGAAGGGTCGAATTGGATTTCTCCGCCAACAGTCGGGATTCCGATACAGTTGCCGTAACCTGCAATACCGGCTACTACTTCTTTAAACAAATACTTAACTCTCGGATTATCCAATTCTCCGAAACGCAGTGAGTTTAGTAGGGCAATTGGCCGGGCCCCCATCGAAAACACATCACGGATGATGCCGCCAACTCCTGTAGCTGCGCCCTGGTATGGTTCGATGGCTGACGGATGGTTATGGCTTTCGATCTTAAATACAACCGCCTGGTTATCGCCAATATCAACGATTCCTGCTCCTTCCCCGGGCCCCTGTAAAACTCTCTCGCCTGTAACAGGGAACTTTTTTAGCACCGGCTTGGAGTTCTTATATGAACAGTGTTCGGACCACATAACCGAGAACAGTCCGGTTTCCGTATAATTCGGAAGCCTGCCAAGGGTTTCTTCAACCATCGTAAATTCCGCGTCAGATAATCCCATTTGTGCATAGATGCGTTCTGATTTGATCAATTCCGGTGTTGGTTCAAGCAGTAAAGACATGTGATTCCCTCCAGCTTTTTACGATTGATTGAAACAGTTTTAATCCGTCTGCACTTCCTAAAAGCATGTCGACTGCCCGCTCCGGATGTGGCATCATACCGAGTACATTGCCGCTTTTATTTGTAATTCCTGCTATGTCGTTAAGGCTTCCGTTCGGATTTATTTCATGATAGGAAAAAACGATTTGGTTATTTTCCTTTAATTCTGCCAGGGTTTGCTCATCGCAATAATAATTACCTTCACCATGGGCGATTGGTATAGAGATAACTTCTCCTTGTTGATATCCATTTGTAAAGATCGTCTGATTGTTTTCAACCTTCAACTCCGCTACGCGGCACATAAATTTCAAATCTTTATTTCTGCGCATCGCCCCTGGAAGCAGTCCTGCTTCCAATAAAATTTGAAATCCGTTGCACACACCGAGAACCGGCTTGCCTGCTTCCGCCGCTTTGATTACTTCTGACATCACCTTTGAAAAACGGGCAATCGCACCGCTTCGAAGATAATCTCCATAAGAAAAGCCTCCTGGAAGCAATATCCCATCATAACCTTCGAGGCTGTCTGTTGTATGCCAGACAAATTCCGCTTCCGCGCCGAGTTCATCCTTGATTGCATGATACATATCACTGTCACAATTGGAGCCGGGAAAGACGATCACTGCAAATTTCATTGAGCGACAACCTCCTCGATTTCATATCGATAGTCCTCAATCACCGTATTCGCCAACAGCTTTTCACACATTACACGAACGAGCTGATCAACATCGCGATCACTTTTTTCTAGCGAAAGTTCAAGAAATTTGCCGATCCTGACATCCTTCACTTCGTTGTATGCCATACTCTGCAAGGATTGCTGAACAGCGGTTCCCTGTGGGTCCAACACACTTTCTCTTAATGTGATATATACTTTGACTTTATACATGCAGGTTTTCCCCCAGCTTCGTTAAGATTTTTTCATATGCATCAGTTAAATTGCCTAAATCCCGGCGAAATACATCCTTGTCCAACCGTTCATTCGTTTCGATATCCCAAAGCCGGCATGTATCCGGTGAAATTTCATCAGCAAGCAGAATAACTCCTGCTGCGGTTTTACCGAATTCCAATTTAAAGTCGATTAAAGAGATTCCGAGCTCTTTGAAAAACGGAATTAAAACATGGTTTATTTGCAACGCTTTGTGCTTTAGGATCTCGACTTCTTCTTTGTTTGCGAGTGCTAATTCTTCGATATGATCTTCTGTTAATAAGGGGTCACCGAGAGCGTCATCTTTGTAATAGAATTCTACGATCGGTTTTTTAAAAGGAGTTCCTTCCGGGATGCCCAGCCTCTTTGACAGACTGCCGGCAGCCGTATTCCGGACGACCACTTCAAGGGGGATGATGTCGACTTTTTTGACCAGCTGTTCCCTATCGGAAAGCTGCTCAACGAAGTGCGAAGCAATGTTTTCTTTATGAAGCTTGGAAAATAGCAAACTTGTAATCTTGTTGTTCAGGATTCCTTTGCCGGCAATCTCGGCTTTCTTTTCACCATTAAAGGCTGTGGCGGAATCTTTATACTCCACCCACACCAATCCGTTTTCATCCGTTGCGTAAATTCGTTTCGCTTTTCCCTCATATAGCAGATCAAGCTTTTTCATCAGTCAGCCCTCCAGATTTGGAATATTAGGAATTTTATAGTTACAGAAATTACATAATCGAGCAGGAATCTTGTTAATCGAGCACAAATTTAGATTATCGAGCAGAAATCCTGTTTATCGAGCACAAATTTGAATTATCGTGCAGAAATCCTGATCATCGCGCACAAATTTGAATTATCGAGCAGATATCCTGATTATCGAGCACAAATTTGAATTATCGAGCAGATATCCTGATTATCGGGCACAAATTTGATTTATCGAGCAGAAATCCTGATTATCGCGCACAAATTTGAATTATCGAGCAGAAATCCTGATTATCGAGCACAAATTTGAATTATCGTGCAGAAATCCTGATTATCGAGCACAAATTTGAATTATCGTGCAGAAATCCTGATCATCGAGCACAAATTTGAATTATCGAGCAGAAATCCTGATCATCGAGCACAAATTAGAATTATCGAGCAGAAATCCTGATTATCGAGCACAAATTTGAATTATCGAGCAGAAATCCTGATCATCGAGCACAAATTTGATTTATCGAGCAGAAATCCTGATCATCGAGCACAAATTTGATTTATCGAGCAGAAATCCTGATTATCGAGCACAAATTTGATTTATCGAGCAGAAATCCTGATCATCGAGCACAAACGTGATAATCCAACGGAAATCTGTAAAAAATAGATGTTGGAGCAGAGGATGTAACCGTTTTTCGGCGATCCTCCGCCCCAGCATTTACAAACCTAATCGTTCAAAAATCAAATCTACATTTTTCAAATGGTAATTATAATCAAAGCAATCATCGAGCTCTTCTTTTGTGAGCAGGCTTGTTATTTTTTCATCCTTATCAAGCAGTTCCCTGAAATGGACTTGCGTTTCCCAGGCTTCCATTGCTCTAGGCTGCACGGTATCATACGCTTCCTCGCGCACTAGGCCTTTTTCGATAAGCGCCAATAGCACACGTTGTGAGTAAATTAAGCCAAGCGTACGATCCATATTGCGTTTCATGTTTTCCGGATATACCGTTAAATTCTTCACGATGTTGCTAAAACGATTCAGCATATAGTTCAAGGCGATGGTCGCATCGGGAAGGATTACTCGTTCCGCTGAAGAGTGCGAGATATCACGCTCATGCCATAGAGCCACGTTTTCATAGGCAGTCATCATATAACCGCGGATTACCCTCGCCATTCCCGTCATGTTTTCAGAGCCGATCGGGTTTCTTTTATGCGGCATCGCCGACGAGCCTTTTTGGCCTTTTGCGAAAAATTCCTCGACCTCACGCGTTTCACTTTTTTGAAGGCCGCGCACCTCGGTTGCGAACTTTTCAATCGATGTCGCGATCAAGGCAATTGTGCCCATGTAATGCGCATGGCGGTCACGCTGCAATGTTTGGGTGGATATAGGCGCTGCCTGTAGTCCCAATTTCTCACAAACATATTGCTCCACAAATGGGTCGATATTGGCATAGGTTCCGACCGCTCCGGAAATTTTTCCGAATTCGATACCTTTCCTGGCTTCATTAAAGCGATCGACATTTCGTTTCATTTCCTCATACCAGAGGCCCAGCTTCAGTCCAAAAGTCGTTGGTTCCGCATGAACGCCATGTGTACGTCCCATCATTACGGTATATTTATGCTCTTGAGCTTTGTTTTTCAGGATTTCGACGAATCTCTCGAGGTCTTTTGCTAAAATCTCATTCGCTTGCTTTAATACATAGGAAAGGGCTGTATCCACAACGTCCGTTGATGTTAATCCGTAATGGACCCACTTGCGCTCCTCACCCAATGTTTCGGAAACCGCACGGGTAAAAGCAACGACATCATGGCGCGTTTCTTCTTCAATTTCATTGATGCGGTTAATATTGAAAGAAGCGTTCTCGCGAAGAAGATTTACATCTTCCTTTGGAATGACACCAAGTTCAGCCCACGCCTCGCAGGCAAGGATCTCCACTTCAAGCCAGGCATTAAACCGGTTTTCATCTGTCCAAATTGTGCCCATTTCCGGGCGTGTATAACGTTCAATCATGAAATATCCTCCGTTTCAGCCTGCAGATTCCAAAATCCGCTGCTGTTAATTTCAGAAAGTGCCGTATCAATTGATGGGCGCAAAATATTGATATGCCCCATTTTCCGATTGTGTTTTGCCTCTTCTTTTCCATAAAGGTGAAGCTTCCAATCTGATAAGTTAGCAATATGACTGGTGATGCCATCCAGATGCTGTCCAAGAATATTCACCATAACCACCGGCTTCAATACATTAGTATTGCCTAACGGCCAGTTACAAATCGCACGAATATGCTGTTCGAACTGCGAAGTTTCGCATGCATTCATCGTATAATGTCCAGAATTATGGGGTCTTGGCGCAAGTTCGTTGATAATGATTGCATCCTCTGCTGTCAGGAACATCTCCACCGCAAGCGTACCGACCAATTCGAGTTCATCCGCAAGTAGCTTTGCTTGCTTTATAGCTTCAGCTTCCGCTTGCCCACTAATTCTTGCAGGCACGATGCTTTTATCTAAAATATTGTTGTAATGAATATTTTCGGCCACTGGAAAACAGCTGCTATCACCATTTACTTTCCGGGTAATGATAACCGAGATTTCCTTCACAAATGGGATCCATGCTTCTAGTACACACTTTCCCATGATCAGGACGTCCGTTGCTTTTGCTATATCTACTTCGCTCCGGATAACAAGCTGTCCCTTTCCGTCATAGCCCCCGCGTGCTGTCTTTAAAACACACGGATACCCTACCTTTTCAATCCCGTTGTACAAATCGTGGAGATTATTAACGGCGAAATAAGGCGCAACAGAGGCCCCGGTCATCGAGATAGCCGCTTTCTCAAGCAGCCTGTCCTGGCTGATTTTCAGTAATTCTGATCCTTGTGGCACATAGGCATGATCCTCTAACCATTCAAGCGCCTCAAAGTTAATATTTTCAAATTCGAATGTAATAACATCACTGATTCTCGCAAGCTCTTCGATTGAATCCAAATCATCGTAAGCGCCATTTATTTCAAAGTCGGCGACCTGTCCGCATGGACAATTCTCTGTCGGATCCAATACTGCGACATGAAAACCGAGTGACTTCGCGGAGAGAGCCATCATCCTGCCGAGCTGCCCGCCACCAATGATTCCAATTGTATCTCTAGGTAATATGGTTTTATTATTTAAGATGCTCACTGCTTTGCAACACCTTTTCTCTCGTTTCATTTCGCATGGCTTCGAGCTTTTCCGCGACTGTGCTGTCATGCGATCCCAAAATCTGTGCCGCCAAAAGCCCCGCGTTGATAGATCCGGCTTTCCCGATGGCCACGGTCGCAACCGGAACGCCGCCCGGCATTTGAACGATTGATAATAACGAATCCATTCCGTTCAGCGCCTTTGTCTGAACCGGCACCCCAATCACCGGCAGCGTCGTTTTGGACGCTGTCATACCAGGAAGGTGGGCCGCGCCTCCAGCACCGGCGATGATGACCTTAATACCCCGGTCCCTTGCACTTTCGGCATATTCAAACAGCAAATCAGGAGTCCGATGCGCAGATACTACTCTTTTCTCAAAAGGAATCTCCAACTGTTCAAGCGTTTCACACGCATACTTCATCGTTTCCCAATCAGAAACACTTCCCATTATAACGCCAACTTGCGGTTTCATTGGCTTCTCCTCCAACAGTTGGGATTTTATTTCAATCTAATATATCGATTTAAGCGAAAGCACGAAATCCTAATAATAAAAAAACCGGACAGACTATCTCAAAATCGAGAAAGTAGTCTGTCCGGAATCGTAGTCTTTTTTAATACATACAAAAGACATATGTAATCCAGATAAAGTATCTACTTTCCCTCATAGTCCAATAATTTACGGTTATTGGGTAGAAACTTTCGGGCCATATCCCCAGGATTATATGAGAGAATTCTTTTATACCCCCATCTTACTAGGACAGCATCAATTTTGTCAAGTTATAAATCGAATGATAAGGAGTTTAAAGATCGTTAATGTTCGTGTTTTACTCTAATAATTTTGCTTCAAACACAATTTTTCTTTTAATTGGCTCATATTGGACTTTTCCATCTATTACTCTTTCTTCAAATATTGGCTTTTCCGTTCGTTTAACGGGAATATATCCTGCTGCCTTGATTCTTTCCAGGCAGGCATCGATGCTCTCCCCCTCTGCGACCTCAAAGATCTCTTTCTTTTTCTGGCTCACGAAACAGCTTTCCTTTCTTTACTGATTTCACCCAGAAACCGCCATAAATCGTCTTAGGTTCATAGGCGATTATAAACGCCTTCGGGTCAAGTTGTTTTATTGTATCATACAGCCTCAGTTCATATTTTCTTGGTGTCAATATTTGCAGAGCCATCCGATCACCTTCTAACCCATGCGCAAGCCAGTTCGTTACACCGTACCCCTTCTCCCTTAATTGTCTCGGCAAATCCTTATCGTATTCAGCCGTTATAACATTCACAGTAATATATCCGAGTGCCAGTTTCTCCTCGATTTTCATCCCAACAAGCACGCCAATCCCATACCCAACCGCATAGGCTATCAAATTCTGTATCTCATTGAGGTTATCGAGCACAAGCCCCAGGCCGATGACATAAATGATCACTTCGATCATACTGATTCCCGCGGCTAAATATTTCTGCCCTTTCAGAGTTAGAATCATCCGGATCGTAAAAAAAGATACATAGACAATATTAATTAAAAGAATAATCAAGACCATTGTCGTACTATTTTGAAGCACCCAACCACGTCCCCTTTACTATAGCCCTGTTTTCGATTATTTTACCCTATTCACACAACCTCACACTAGATTAAGATAATTGACTGGAAAATTCAAGCGTGCTTTATTTAAAATCTTATTGAATTAATTCAATAAAAGTGTAAAATTACACTATATTCATGAATATTATGGAAACATAAAGGAATCTGACGGGAAGGGATTTTAAAATGAAAAAAAAGTTTGCCTGGGATCTCCTCCTCCTTTTGGCTATATATTGCGCTGTATTTGGAAGTTCTTTGCACCTTTATCAAACGAATGTATCTCATCCTGAAGTTGAAGATAAAGGAAGGCTGTTGCCGGTTAAAGTAAAAAGCATCGAGCACGCAACCGAGAAAAGAGATTTCCGACAACTCATCGAAAAGAATGACAAGATTTCAATTGCCGGCATGCAGCATAGCCAGGGAGGCCATACCTACTACCCGAACGCCATCATGATCGATATGAAGAATTATAATAAAATACTCGATCTTGATCTTGAAGAAAAAACAATCACCGTTCAAAGCGGGGCAACCTGGGATGACATTCAACGACATATCAACCCTCATGGCTTAGCGGTTAAGGTCATGCAATCGCAAAATATATTCACCGTCGGAGGTTCACTTAGTGTAAATGTCCATGGCCGCGATATTCGTAACGATGCGTTAATTGATACAGTAAAATCATTTCGCCTCATGAATGCTAATGGCCAGATTATAAACGTCAGCAGAACCGAAAACTCCGAGTTATTCCCGCTCGTTATTGGAGGGTACGGTTTGTTCGGCATCATCTTAGATGTAACGCTGCAACTAACAGATGACGAGTTATATAAGATTAGAACAAAAACAATCAATTACAAAGATTATGCTTCCTACTTTGAAAAGGAAGTAAAGAATGATAACCAGGTAAGAATGCATATGTCCCGAATCTCTGTAGCTCCAGACAGCTTGCTGAAGGAAATGTATATAACGGATTATATAATTGCATCCGATCAAAAGAAACTAAAGGATTTCAATAAATTGAAAGAAGAAAACATCATCGCCCTTCCAAAATTCTTTTTAGGGTTATCCCGGCACAGCGACTGGGGGAAAAATGTATTTTGGAATACGCAAAAGTCATTTGCAAAAAACATAGACGGCGATTTTGAAACACGTAATAACGTGATGCGGTCAGACAGTCTGTTTATGGAGTATGATCATGCTGAAAAAACAGAAGTCTTACAGGAATATTTTGTGCCTGTAAACGAATTTGCAGACTACATTGACGGTTTGAGAACAATATTGGAAAAGGAGGATGATTTCAATCTACTTAATATTACAGTGCGCTACGTAGAAAAAAACGATCATTCCGTCATGTCCTTTTCAAAGGATAATATGTTCGCACTTGTTTTACTAATCAACCAAGGAACCTCAGCGGAGGATATAAAAAAAACCAAACAAGTGATCAACGACATGCTAAATTTAACGCTTGAACATAACGGTAGTTACTATTTACCGTATTATTCGTATCCTACCAAACAGCAATTCAAGCAAGCTTACCCGCGTTCAGATGAATTCTTTCAATTGAAACGCAAATACGATCCCGAAGAACGATTTCAAAGTCTTTTTTATGAGGAGTATAAAAAATGAATTATCAACGATTTCTCTATTATCAGAGCATCATCTCCATTGCCGGCAGCATGATATTTCCGTTTTATGTGTTGTTGCTTAACAATGTCGGGAACAGCTACTCCCAATTCGGCTGGGCTTACGGTCTCTTTGCCCTGACTTCGGCATTAGCTTATCCCGTCATCGGAAGACTGGCAGACCGGCTTGGAGACAGCGTCTTGTTTGCCACCTACTCTTGGTCCATGGCTGTCATTCTCTTGTTTCTCCCCCTCATGACGGAAGTATGGCATGTATATGTCCTTCAGATCATTATGGGCCTTTTAGGAGCCGTACAAAGAAATTCGGAAAAAACCTCTCTTGCAAGGAATGTATCAAAAGAAACCGCCGGTATCGAGATAGGAAAATATCATGTATGGACATCCGCAGGCGCTGCCATTGCCATCATTCTAACTGGTTACTTAATCGACTTCCTCACTATAGGCAGTATTTTTTACATTGCCTCCCTTCTTTATGCGGTAAGTGGCTTTATGCTTTTGAAGAAGGGCAAGCAAGTGCAGAAAGGTGAAGTATATGATATTCCAGGAAAATAGGGGTGGTGAGCTAAATTTAAGGGGACAGTTGTCTGAATGAGGTCTTCTATTGTAAGTACAAGAATGCTTTTTTTGCATCATTTTGTGATTCAAACGAAACTCAGGGGGATTTAAGCGAAACTATCGTCCATTTAAGCGAAAGTATAGCTGATTTATGCAAAAACCCAGTTGATTTAAGCGAAACTTCGGAAGCGCAAAAAAGACCAGCCAATTGGCTGGTCTTCTGCTTGCTTGGCGACGTCCTACTCTCACAGGGGGAGATCCCCCAATTACCATCGGCGCTCGAGCTTAACTTCCGTGTTCGGACTCCTGGATGGCGATGAGCCGCGGATCTCTTCGTCAAGCTTCCTTCGCTCCGGTCCTCATGTACATAGTACATTCCGGTCCTCACTCACTCGTTTCCTCGACCTCCTTGCTCCTCCCCATCCAGGGCCTGACTTTCTTTACTTAACTCCCATCATACTTTGAACTTCTTACTAACCTTCGGTTTTAAAACACAAAAAAAGACCAGCCTATTCGACTGATCTTCTGCTTGCTTGGCGACGTCCTACTCTCACAGGGGGAGATCCCCCAACTACCATCGGCGCTGAAGAGCTTAACTTCCGTGTTCGGAATGGGAACGGGTGTGACCTCTTCGCCATCGTCACCAAACATATAAAGGAACCTTGTTCCTTCAAAACTAGATAACAGTAAGGGTTTTTACGTCACTTCAAAACAAATTGGTTAAGTCCTCGATCGATTAGTATCTGTCAGCTCCACGTGTCACCACGCTTCCACCTCAGACCTATCTACCTGATCATCTTTCAGGGATCTTACTAGCTTG
>NZ_CAKKNA010000010.1 GCF_918741275.1 Bacillus sp. CECT 9360 | reverse complement strand
TAAGTTTACTCATTTTGTTTCCCCCGATATGATCTCTGAAATGATTATAATCGGGTTTCTGTCATATGCATACAAAAAACCCGAATAAGAGACTTTTTTAAGTGTCCATTATTCGGGTCATAGTTCATGTGCGGAGGGCGTTTTTTTGATGAGAGTGGAAAGGATTCCGCAATTTTTGGGGATGGCGGCCTCATCGAAATTGATTTGTGAGCGATTATTTGGATTTGCGAGCGCTTATTCAGATTTGTGAGCGATTATCAAAATTTGCGAGCAATTATTTGGATTTGCGAGCGCTTATTCAGATTTGCGAGCGATTATCAAAATTTGCGAGCGCTTATTCAGATTGGCGAGCGATTATCAAAATTTATGAGCGATGGAGCAAAATTAAAAGAACTGCCCTCCGTTTTGTGTGCGGAGGGCAGTTCTTTCGATAAGAATGTATTTTTAGGTTGAAGGTCCGGCTATTTCCAGAATGGTGGACTCATCAAAATTAATTTCTGCTCGATGAGTCGAAAAGCAAACGTTCAACCGAAAGCTGCATGCACTATACTTTACCCTCTTCTTTTCTCTTTTTCCGCCCGGTAAAATTCATGGAACATTTTCATCAATGCCCGTTTTTCAATCCTGGAGACATAGCTGCGCGAAATGCCAAGCTCCTTCGCGATTTCCCTCTGAGTCTTCTCCTTTTTTAAATCAAGGCCGAACCGTCCGACGATGACTTCTTTTTCCCTGTCATCGAGGATATCGATAAACTCCTTCACTTTTTCAATTTCCATGTTCAACTGGATTGTATCCACGACATCCTCTGATTCGGATTTAAGCACATCAATGAGCGAGATTTCGTTGCCTTCCTTATCCTGACCGATCGGATCATGGAGCGAGACATCTTTTTTTGTCTTCTTCGTGGCCCGTAAATGCATGAGGATTTCATTTTCAATACAGCGGGCGGCATATGTGGCCAGCTTCGTTCCTTTGCCTTCTGAGTAGCTTTCTATGGCTTTAATCAATCCTATTGTGCCGATCGAAATTAAATCCTCTGTGTCTTCACCTGTATTTTCAAACTTCTTCACAATATGTGCGACGAGCCGCAGGTTGTGTTCGATCAGCATATTCCTCGCATCGCTGTCTCCCTGCGCCATCAGCTGTAAGTATTTCCGTTCTTCTTTTGCGGATAATGGTTGGGGAAACGCATTATTCTTTACATATGATACTAATAAGTAGAACTCCTTTGCCAAATAGCCAATTGCTGTTAAAAGACCTGGCATGTACCCACCTCCGCTATTTTGCCCTTGGACGTTTGCCTATGTTAATAACTATGCGGGCGGAGGCACGTCTGTGTCTGTACCAAGAGAAATTCCCTATGAATAAAAAACTGAATTGGGATTTTATGTTAGGATAAACAGAGAACACTTTTTCAAAAGGGGGAGGAGCAATTGAGCTACATTCAAGTGACAAAAGACAATATTGCTACTGAACATATATGCTGTGCGTTGGGTGCTAAACAGTATGAGCAGGCAGTAGTCGAGAAAAAGAAATGGTTGACTGACCGCATGGATGAAGGATTAGTATTTTATCGTTTAAATGAACGTGCCAAGGTTTTTATTGAATATTTACCTGCCGAGATGGCTTGGATTCCGATTTCCGCACCCAATTATATGTATATTAATTGCCTCTGGGTGTCCGGAAAATATAAGAATAATGGATACGCCAAACAATTGCTGGATCATTGCAAAACAGACGCAATGGAACGAGGGATGGATGGGATTGTACATATTGTAGGAAAGAAAAAGCAACCGTTTTTAAGTGAAAGCCATTTTTTTGAACATATGGACTTTGAGTTAGTAGACGAAGCAGCGCCCTATTTTCAATTAGCCGTACTAAAGTGGAATGACCAAGCTGCCATACCTGCGTTTAAAAACCAACTTAAAGCTCCAGTTATCGAAAAAGGTGTGGCCATTTACTATACGGCTCAATGTCCATTTGCAGTAGGTGTTTTGGAAGACTTACGAGAAGTGGCGGTAAGCAGAGGTGTTTCCTTTCAGGCACACAGGTTAACAACGAAAGAAGAAGCACAGAACGCGCCGACTATTTGGACAACGTTTGGCCTATATTATGATGGTGAATTCATTACACACGAAATTATGAGCCCGACTAAGTTTGAAAAATTATTAATGAAGCTAGTGGGAGAAGGATGAGAAGACAATTATTTTACATTCTTCAAAACTAATGTTTGAATCATAAGGTTTATCGCGGATGAATTCTATCCTTCATATTAAAGGAACTTTAAATATTTAACTTAATGATTGAATTGACTTTTCAATAACGTAATCCAATTCGGATTCGCTGAACATTTTTATATTAATCCAACCTCGTGAATCTAAATTATACTCGTGATTATCCTTTAAATACCTACCGCAGACATATCCATTTCCAGTATTTATATTAAATTGACATATTACATTTTTTTGCTGTTTCCTAGTATTTGTATAGGCATAATCAATTCTAATATGATCTTTTCTAATTTTCTTTTTTAGAACATTAAAGGAATCAAATATCTTAAGCTTCTGTTGAATGGTCAGCAACATTCTCCACCCCTTTAGCTTTACACACAAAATTGTGAAATTTCGTTTTACAATTTTGTTGATTGAAATTCTAAAATTAACTTAATATATGATTTGTCTTCTATAATGTATAACTGTTTCTAGATGATAAGACTATCTACTTGTGATTCGAGTTCTTGTCCAGAATTCCTTTAATTCAAGACTTAACTGCATGTTTCCACCCTTGATATTCCATTCCCCTAAGCTTTTTAACTCAATGACATATGCCTTCATAAACCTTTCCCTGCATTGAAAAAAGCCCCCTTATCGAGGACTTTCTATAATTTATGCATTTATCCTTACAAGATGCAACCCTTTCCGTTTTAAACGTTTAGGAGCCATAGTTTTTACGATTTTTGTTCTTATCAAAAGCTTGTTGTAAGCGACGGTTGGTTTCATCAAATCGTCTTGCTTTTGCTTCAATGTACTTCTTATCAGTATTTATAGAACCGGAGGCAACATGGATAATTTTATCATCTTCAAAACGTAGTACCTTTGTGCTCATTGCTTTATCCCTCCTAGTAATCGTATGGCGAAATCACGAAAAAGTGCTGGTTCTGTCTCCATTATATCACGCATAATATCGACTTTAAATAGTTGTACGTTCTCTTCTGTCCAAAACGAATCAACAGGATAATGAAAACAGATCACATAATTTCCAGATTTTAAAGCAAGATAAAATTGTCGCTTTTCTTCACCAAAGAATAATTCTGGATTTGAACTATTAAAGGCCTGTACGACAAATGAATATGGATCATCTAAATTATAAAACTCATTATCCCCACTGGCCATTCCGGATGCAGCAATCAATCGAAGTTGTCTATCATCCTTCTTGTAAAGTGTGCTCCCTGAGCATGATTCATATTCACCAAGCGTTTTTTCGAATACGGTGCCAGGCTTATTATAGACAGTTCCCTTTTTCAAAAAACGTTGTAAATATTCTAGAAACATTCTTGGATCTTTTAATTCCCCATTTTGCAAATACTCAATCATTTTTGAAGCGAATTCTGCATGTTTGCGATAAGTAGGACCTTCTTTAATCTGTTCATCAATATCGTTTTGTAATGCAAGATACTGACTTCCTTGTCGAAATAGATCACTAAAGTATTTCTTAATTGTCTTTATTCCATCAACAGCCATGGACATTTGCTCAAAGTAATATCCTTTCTGATAAATATCGTAAAGGAATGCCCAAACATAAGAATCTATACTCTTGGATGTCTCAGGATGTATGTTCCATGCTGCTTCAGCAATATCTCGATATGAATCAAGATTACCGTGAACTTTTTTATAATCTTCAACCATTTCACCAATAGTAAAGCGCAAGTCATTCCAGAACAAGTTATAAATATAATCTTCGACAAAGACGATAATATATTTATTATTATGATGTGCTTTTTGAAATTCGCAATGTGTAACTGTTGCGTTATATTCATCGTTATAGCTTCCTGCCTTCTGAGCCACAAACAACAAAAAGATATCACATCTCAACACATGGTCTAAGCAATTTTGCACTAACTCTTGAGGCGGCCAAGGTCCAAAATCTTTCTCATACATTTGCGGGTTATGTTCCATGGTTTGTAATTCAGTATGTATACCTTCTCTTAATCGACTTAAACGTTCATCAGCTGCAGAGCTTATAAAAATTTTCGCTGGTTCAGCCAATATTTTCACCTCTCTAATAGCAACTTTTAGTATTTATTTCGACATCTTCTTAAGAACTCCTCTATTGCAATAAATTATGTAGCAGCTTAGTTTATTTCACCAAACGTAGTCAACGATTTTCACAATATAACATCAAAAAAGCTTATGCCCCTTCATGAGGACATAAGCTTTCTCCTGTTATTTAAAATGATGTAAAAATATCATTCCGCTTCCAACATCACTTCCGTAGCAATCACAACACTAATGATAGTAGTAACGATCAGTACGAGTACGACCGGGAACATCAAAACACTCCTTTTTAGCATGCTTTGCTAAGTCTAACATGTTTATGCTGTTCCAAACGGAGGATTGTTTGAACATTTTTCATCGATACAATGACGAAATTGTGAAACGGCGATTCGTTAGCCGGTATCCTTCTGATCCCATAAGCAACCTTTTGTTTCCTTAATTATTTTCATCGCGTTCATATTCATCTCCACCTTCTCAGTTATTTTTTTTCAAATTAGAAATTTCGGTAATAGATCGTCTTATCGATGTATTCGTCACGCAACTTTTTAATACTTTCTTGATGTAAGTATTCTTCAGCCGTGACATTTCGCTTTTTAATGGTAATTGTAAAAAACAGCATATTCAGTGTCATAAGAATCACCTCCTTAAATAAAACAGACTAATGAACGCAAAAAGCCGCAGAAGAGAATGGACTCCTGCGGAAAAAATGGGCATAGAAAGGCCGCAGGAAACACATATCTCCCTGCGGCCGGTATAGTCTGGATTATCATTTAACATTACATTCTTCGCTTAAATGAAATCTGCACCGTTCAGGTCGAAATTGTGTGTATAACAATATGAAGTTGGATTCTTTGCACAAGCTGGTGAATAAGTTGCCTTTGCCTTTGCCATTTTCCTCGACCTCCTTTTGCAGATTTTATCTTACACTGGTAAGTATATCCAAGTACCAAATCTTTGTAAACCCTTAATTGGCCTAATTTTTTATACAAATTTCCCTAATTAGGTTTTTCAATTAAACTTAAGAAAAAAAAGAGCCTAAAATACCAGGTTTCGGTATCAGGCTCTCTGCTTATAGTTATCAAGATTCATTGTTTTCAGCAAGAATCTTTTTATATTTTGATGATAGCGTAAAGAAAATGATTGAGGCAACCAGAAATACGGTTGTTGCTCCCATCATACCGTATGTGTCAAACATTGTTTTTCCTTCGGAAGGGATGATGCTGCCGAAATAGAAGAAAACGCCGACACATAGAAATGTAATAGCAAAACGTTTAAAATCGACCATTT
Source organism: Bacillus sp. CECT 9360 (assembly GCF_918741275.1). Taxonomy (GTDB): domain Bacteria; phylum Bacillota; class Bacilli; order Bacillales; family DSM-1321; genus Peribacillus. The sequence continues at coordinate 191,384 of NZ_CAKKNA010000010.1, read as the reverse complement.
TTTCATGCATTTTCTTCATAAAAAAAACACCTGCACCTTCTCTTAAACTTGTAATCAACGATTATCATTTTATCATAGAAACCCAGGCTGAAACGGCTGTAAATCTTGGGAAATAAAATGATAGTAGGATGCAGGCTGGTTAGATTATTTCATCCGTTCAACCATTTTCAGTATTAGTTGTGAGGAATTTAATGCCGCTGTTTCCAAGAACTGATCAAACGAGATGTTCGATTCCTTTCCGGCAATATCGGAAAGGGAACGGATAATCACAAAAGGCACCTTGAATTGATAGGACACCTGGGCGATGGCGGCCGCTTCCATCTCAACAGCATGCAATTTCTTGAATTTCCCTCGGACAAAATCAACTCTGTCTAGATCGTTCATGAAGGAATCACCAGTAACAATCAGGCCTTTTACTACTTGAATATCTTCAATCTCATGGGCAGCTTCCTCCGCCACTTTAAGCAGCTTCTCGTCCGGCAAAAATGCTGGGGGCATTTGCGGCACCTGACCGTACTCATAGCCAAATACTGTGACATCCACATCATGATGACGCACTTCTGTCGAGATCACTACATCCCCGATATTCAATGATGGCAGGTACCCTCCGGCTGAACCCGTATTAATAACCGCATCCGGTTTAAACTTTTCCAACAAAATAGCCGTCGACATCGCAGCGTTTACTTTTCCGATTCCCGATTTCAAAAGGATGACATCAATTCCATTTAAAAGTCCGGTGTTAAATTCACAACCGGCAATTGTTACCTGCTCCAGGTTTTCAATTTTATCCCTTAATATCGTTACTTCCTCTTCCATTGCTCCGATTATCGCAAGTTTCATTATTCGACCTCTTCCTATAAATTTCTCAGACTGTATCTGCAAACACTATTTTACCACCAGTTTTAAATAATACGCCATAGGCCAGTGATTCTCCATCTATTCTGTCCACTTTTTCTGATGTTAAAAGGTATAATGAATATAATAAGCTAACAATAAGAGGAGAGCCAGCCGCATGAATTTTCAACTTGATTTAATCCGGGATAAAATAGAATGTTTCGAAGCAGAATCGATCAAAGCTCTGGAGGAAAAAATCCAGGCACAAATTGAAGTGAACCAAGCAATCCTGCTAGAAGTCCACAATATCTCACATCAAATGCATGTTTCTGAAGATGGACGAAGATTTTATAGTGCTATGGTGCACTTTAAGGTGAAATAAAGAGGCGAAATTTTTCATTTAAACGATAATCTTTATGACTTAAATGAAAATCATGGTGATTTAAACGAAAACACAGTTTATTTAAACGAACCTATTTTTAAAAAGCGCAAACGCCCGATACGGCGCTTGCGCTTTTCTCGTTGCAATAAACTTAATTCGTTTCCTCGACTTTAACAGGACTCCAGCCCTGGCCGTCGACCCATTCAAGTTGAACCTGATATTTTTGTGAGCCATCTTTTGCTGAAACAGTCCCCTTGGCTGTGGTCGGTGAACCGCCATTTCCAAGCCACCAAATCGTCATATTGTTTGGGTCGATTCCTGTTCCTGCGGCCATCGCTGTCGTCATTTCATTCCAATCGGCAGACCCTTTCTCAAAAGAAGTAGATTGCTTCTTTCCTGTTTGGGTTGTGCCAACCGGCTCGCCCACTTTTGGTTCCCCGCTATCGGTGTCTTCCTCGGCTTCGGTTTCTTCCTCAGCTTCAGCATCAGTCGCAGGTTCCGCGTCTTGATTCTCTTCTTCGGCAGAAGCATCTTCCGAGGTGCCCTCATTGTCATTAGAAGATTTCTCGTCTTTATGCTTGCTTGACTCATTTTCTGAGGATGCCGTCTCTGTCCGGGGCTCCCCGCTATCGCCTAAAATAATCGTAGCAGCAACTACGACAATCAATAATGAAACGGCAACAATTAAGATATTAAAAACTTTATTGGCTTTTCTCTGTTTATCTTTCTTGTTTAAACGTGAGGCTGAATCTAAGGAATTCTGATCCTTATCCATGGATATGTTCCTCCCAACAATAACTATTTCAGCCTCCATTCTAACATTTTAAATCCCCAGATAGAAGCGATATCCCTCCTATGCGCCGATAAAGAAAACTCATTCCTTAGACTCATAAGGACTGTCAGGGTTGTCCAATTTATGTATCTCCTTTACCATATCCGCAAATACTCTCGTCATTCCTGGTGTACTATTGTTTGTATCAAAACTGACAGCGACCATCGCATATTTAGGCGACTTGAATGGAAAATATCCTGCGAACCATTTATTTAGTTCTTTCTTTTCAATATCTGTTTGGGCTGTGCCTGATTTTCCTGCTATCTCATACGGCAAATCTTTCAAAAAAACTCCAGTCCCTTCTGGATCCGTCACGACACCTCTTAGAAGTCGTTGCAGTTTCATGGCTGTATAGGGAGAAATCATGTCCCCAGCGAGATTTTTTTCTAGGAATTCATATACGGTCGTGCCGTTATTGAACTCAACCTTGCTTACCGACTTGACCATCTCTTTTTCCCCACCGCGTGCGATGGTCGCCATCATATTGGCGATGGCGAGCGGGGTAACCTGTACATCCTGCTGGCCAATCGCTGTTTTTGCAATCATCTTTTTATCTTTCTTTAAATCGTCATGATGCCAGATGACTCCGCTTTCCTCCGCATCAAACTGATTGAACGGATCGATATGATAGACCGGACCGGTCCAGCCTGAGGTATCTTTTATTCCTAATTTGCCGGCGTACTGTTCAAGAATGTCAGGGTTTTTGACTGACATCTCCTGGGCCAATTCAGCGAATGTGCGATTGCAGCTTCGGGAAAAGCTTTGATCGAAAGTAAGCAGACCATGTTCATACTCCGTGTCCGGACTGCCATCTATTCTTAAGTTACAGTTAAACATCCTTGAGCTTTCGGCCATTTCTGAATCAATAGCCGCAGCTGCGACAATTACTTTAAAAACAGATCCCGGTGTTTCCCGCATCAACATCATATTTTTATTCCCGAGATGATTTGGGTCTTCTTTATTTACCCTTGGTCTGGAAACAAGCGCCCGGACTTCATTCGTTTCAATGTCAATCAAAACCAGACCGCCTTTTTCAATCTTATGTGCATCAACCAACCGCTCCGCTGCTTCCTGCATCCTTTTATCTAGCGTCGTAACCACTTGGACAGGATACATTGGATTGGCCGGCTCGATATACTTAACATCGACTCCAAACAACGGCCCCCCGAATCCATCCACATGAAAAACAAGCTTCGATTCGCCCTCAGACAAGAGAAAGTCGTCGAAAGTCTTCTGCAGACCATAGCTGCCGACCCTTATTTCAGGTGATAGTTTCCGTTCAGGATGGAGCTTCTTTTTAACAGGCTCGGATTTAGTCGTTGTTCCAATTAACTGAGCCGCCAGCATATTTTTATCGTAAAATTTTTCCCGCACCGCGAAAACACCCGGTATTTTCAATTCATTGATAGCTGAACTTTGTGCGGGTGTGAGGTTTATTGGTTTTGTTTCACCCAATGCGAATGGTTCTTTCGCTTCTTTTATGGCATCGAGTAATTGCTGCTCAGGGATTTTGATAATACCGGCCACTTTATCTGAAGGCCAAGTCATGTTTTTGAGAAACGGAAAGAGGATTAGTGTCGGGATTTCTTCATGAGCAAGCGGTGTCCCATGACGGTCGTAAAACACACCTCTTCCGTCGTCTAGTTTCAGCACCTGCGACCTTTGGTTGACGCTCGCTTCCATTAAGTTAATATGATGTTTAGAGTAAGATTCCGTACTTACAAGCTGAACCTGCACAAGCCTGGCAATCAACACAAGCATCAACACGATTAGAAAAATAGCCATTCCTTTCATTCTTCTGCGAATCATATGAACACCTCATACACAGTCTTGACGGTGTACGGGGATTTAAAACGAGATTTTATGATTTTTGTGTCAGAGAGGATTCGTCCATTTTTATGATCGGTGTCCCATGCTCTTGCGAAGCTTTTTCAATCTGAAATGATATGCGATGTACGGTAATCCAGGAAAGATAAGAATAATAAAAGCGATTAAACCGAAAAACTCGCTCACATTACCTATTGTTTCAGATAAGATGCTATTTTGGCTAAGAACAGATAACACAAAGAACACAACCCATGAAATAAGGAATGGCAAAGCGTACTTGCCCATTTGCTTCTTTTGTCGCTGGTACTTTTCGATAATGGTTTCTTTATCGGAATAAATCGGCTTTGTACCTATAGGTGCACAAAACACATGAATTTCATTTCCAGATGAACAAACATGGGACCAACCAGCTGCTTCGAAATACTGAAAGTACTCTTCGTCTGCTTCCTTTAAATAATCAAGTGAATAGTCTAGATATTTGGGCTCCTCTTTTCTTAATTTAAATCCCAGCCCAGCGAAACCTTCTAAGATCCATCCTTTTTTTGCATATCTGCTAAGACGTTGCATATCCTTTTCTTCAGAAAACGCTAATCCATCACTCATGATATACTTTGTTTTAAGCATTTGTATCCATCCCCTTTTGTTTAAATACTTCTTCAGCATGTGCCACCATTTCTCGCCGACGTTGGATCTCTTTTTTTAGAAGCTTAATTCCTTTCACTGTTGAAACATACGTTTTTCTTTTTTCATCCCCATCATCAAAAAGTTCAATTAATTCAGCTGATAGTAGCTTTCTGATTGTGGTATACATGGATGCTGGACCGATTGATAACCGGTTATTGGTCATAGATTCTATTGAGTTCATAATTAAATATCCATGTTTTGGTTCCACTAAAGATAAAAGAATATAGTATGAAGTGTCCGTAAGTTCCCCCATCTCTATCGTATCGTTTCTAGGCATCATATCCCCCTTTTCTTATATCGTTAAGTGATATATCATTAAATAATATATATCATTTAATGATATATGTGTCAATAAAGTGAAACTTCCATCGGTTCATCCCCCACCGATGGTTAGTTGAACCAATCGGACTTTTACGGGCAGTTGTTCCCCCACTTATCCTTGTTTTTCCATGTGGTGGGGGCTTACTGCCCGTTAAAGCGGGATAAACTTTATAATTTAGATCAAGTACTCCTAAAGAGTAATGAGTTATTATATAGATTTTCAAAAGCGATTTCCTTAAATCTAAGAGCGGCGACTCAAATAAAAAAAACAGCGGCACCATTCCTGGTACCGCTGTTTTGCTGTATTATTTTTTTCTGATTGTAACGATCTTGACGTTCATTTCTCCGCCCGGGGTTTGGACCACTACGGCGTCGCCTACCTTTTTACCGATGAGGCTCCTGGCAATGGGAGAATCGTTAGAGATTTTGCCCTCGAATGGGTCGGCCTCGGCGCTGCCGACGATTGTATAGGTTTCTTCATCACCGTTTGGAAGCTCAACAAATGTTACGGATTTTCCGAGTGACACTGTATCTGTATCCAAATGGTCTTCTTCAATAATTTTTGCGTTGCGGATCATGTTTTCAAGCGTTGTGATACGCCCTTCAACAAATGCCTGCTCTTCTTTTGCGGAATCGTATTCGGAGTTCTCGGATAAATCCCCGAAACTGCGGGCGACTTTGATTCTTTCTACGACTTCTTTTCTTTTTACCGTTTTTAATTGTTCAAGTTCTAGTTCAAGTTTTGCTTTTCCCTCTTTTGTCATCGGAAATTCTTTTTCCATAGCCAAAACCCTTCACTCCTTCTAGTCTCTACAGGAGACCTCCTGCTTCTCAGTTTATGTAGTGTATTCGCTTACTTCGGGACATAAATGACTATGGCCGAAGCTTTTAGATATATAAGTGCGCGCCTTAAAAAGGGCGCGCATCTTATGTAAGTCCTCCCATTATAAGGGAAACATCTGTCTTTAGATAGAGTATGACCTTTTATCTGTTTTGTCCAGCCCTTCCGAACAAATAGCCAAAAATTTAAGTCCTATCCTTTATTTATGTCATGTTATTACAAAAATGACTTTTGTTCAAGGATTGTTTTTATTTTTGTGACCATCAAATCGATGGCGACATGGTTTTGGCCGCCTTCGGGTATGATGATATCCGCATAACGCTTGGTCGGCTCAATGAATTGGTTATGCATCGGACGGACGACATTTACATACTGATCAATGACTGAATCCATCGAACGGCCACGGTCTTTAATATCCCGGGACAGCCTTCTGATGATCCGGATGTCGGCATCCGTATCGACGAATAACTTCATGTCCATTAAATCGCGAAGGCGTTCATCCTCAAGGACAAGAATTCCTTCGAGGATGATGACCTCTTTAGGCTCGACATGAATAATTTCATCGGAACGGGTGTGGAGAGAATAGTTATAAACCGGTTTGTTGATCGGTTTATATTTTAACAATGCATTCACATGCTCAATTAGCAAATCATTGTCGAAAGCAAGCGGATGGTCATAGTTTGTCTTTAAGCGTTCTTCAAAAGGCAGCTCGCTTTGGTCTTTATAATAATAATCCTGTTCCAGCATCAGGATGGAATGCCCTTTAAAACTTCGGATGATGGATCTTGTTACGCTCGTTTTTCCGGAACCGGAACCGCCGGCTACACCGATGACAACAGGCTTCTTATCCATGTTAGTTCTCCTTCCGCATCATGTTGTTTGCAAATACAGGCTTGTCTGATTTAAAGCGGATAATTTGCAGCGGATGGCGCGCAGCTTCCAATTCATTGCCTTTCTCATCCCAAAGTGTATCAATGGTTTGAGTGAAGTTGTTAATTTCCGGACCGAAAAATTCAACCTCATCCCCAGGCTTAAAGAAGTTGCGCTGCTGCATAGTAACCATACCTGTTTTGTCATCATAATGAAGAATTAAGCCGGCAAAGTCATATTTAGTTTGTTTGCTATGGTTCCCAAACATTTGCTGCTTATACCCGGGAGTTCCTTCAAAGAACGCCGATGCCGCTTCCCGGTTCGCACATTTTTCAAGCTCATCCAGCCATTCCTGCTTGATCTGGAAGCCTGCAGGATCGGCGCAATAAGCATCTATGACTTTACGGTACACGCTCACGACCGTAGCCACGTAGTGAATCGACTTCATTCTTCCTTCAATCTTCAGACTGTCAATCCCTAGCTCAATCATTCTCGGAATCGACTCAATCAGCTTCAAATCTTTAGGACTCATCGCAAAAGCATCATCACTTTCGGAGAATAATGCTTTTTCACCGTTCTGGCCAAGCTCATACAGATCATAATCCCAGCGGCATGACTGGCAGCATCCGCCGCGGTTTGAATCACGCGCCGTCATATGATTGGACAGGGTACAGCGTCCGGAATAGGCAATGCACATTGCCCCATGGACGAAGGTCTCAATTTCAATATCGACCTTTTCCTTTATTTCACGAATCTCTTCCGCTCCTGTCTCGCGAGCGAGAACGACGCGGTCCAACCCCTCCTCTTTCCAATATTGCACAGCCTTCCAGTTGGAAAGCGACTGCTGTGTGCTTAAATGCACTTCCACTTTAGGAGCGACACGACGGCACGTTTCGATGATCAACGGGTCAGCGACAATAATACCCGCTATTCCAGCTTCCTGAAGGCCAATTAAATATTCTTCAAGCCCGTCCATATTTTCGTTGTGGGCATAGATATTGGTTGTTACATAGATTTTCGCTCCGTACCCCTTGGCAAAATCAACGCCTTCCTTCATTTCCTCAAGCGTGAAGTTGCCGGCATTGGACCGGAGGCCGAATTCCTGACCGCCGATATAAACCGCATCCGCACCATAATGTACGGCGATTTTCAACTTTTCAAGATTACCGGCAGGAGCCAATAACTCCGGCTTCTTTACAATCACTCGTTTTCCATCGACGAATTTCGAGATTTCCGCTTCCAAGGCTATCCCTCCTATCCATTTGTTTCAAATCAATATACGGTTTCTTTAAAGAAAAATCCTGTATCCAATTTACGGTCTTCCGGTTGAATCTTCTCAACCTTTTCTAGAAACTCGTCCTTTGTTTCCTCATACTGATCCGGATCTTCTACGCAAAGATCAATCGCCTTGCGGTATAGTTTCGTAACAGCGACGATATATTCAGCTGTTTTTAAAATCCCGTCAATTTTAAAAGAATCAATGCCGGCTTCGACCATTTCCTGAAGCTCGTCGATGATGCACATATCGTTCGGGCTCATGATGTGCGTTCCGTTCTCGTCTTCAAAAATAGGATACTTATTGTTCCGTTCATTGTCATGCAGCAACATATGTTTGTTATCAATTTCAAGCGCTTTGCCTTGATATTCAAAATAATTGCCGAGCAACGAGCGTTTTGATTGGAACATGCAAGTCATCCCCTGCACCTGCACCTCAATCTCTACCTCAGCGTTTTCCTTCATTTCGATCAGCTCATCCATGCTGAGCTCTCTTGCGGCCACAGCCCTTACGGAACCGCGGCGTCCCCAATAGTTTGCCGTATACCAGTTCGTCACCGTTGTTTCCGTATTCCAGTGCAGCGGCATGTCAGGGGCAGCAGCGCGTACGGCCATCAATACAGCCGGATCGCCGAAAATGATTGCATCCACGCCCGTTTCTTGAAGAAAAGCAACATAGTCTTCCAGCCCATCCACTTTTTCATTATGAAAAATCGCGTTCATCGCGACATATACTCGTTTTTTGGCACCGTGTGCGAGTTCGATCGCTTTTTTCACATCTGCTCTAGGAAACTCACCGGCAAGTCGAAGCCCGTACCTCTGCTCACCGATTACAAACGAATCCGCGCCTGCGTCGATTAATGGCGGAATATCCGCAATGTTTATCGGTGTCACAAGCAGTTCTGGTTTTTTCATATGCTTTTTTCACCTCTATGTTTGCTGATGGCAACACCATCACCGATCGATAGAATGACCGTATGATAGCGGGGATGGTTCATTATCCATTCATTATACTCTTTTATTTTTCTGACTAAACTGCGGATCCGTTTCGGTTCAATCGATTCCTCTTCTTCGGCTACTAAACCTTTGAACAAGACGTTATCGGTAACGATTATACCATCACTCTGCAGAACAGATTCATAAAGTTCAAAGAATCGGCGATATTGCCCTTTGGCGGCATCGATAAAGATCGCATCGAACGGTCCATGTTCTTTGACAAGCCCCGTCAGTTCCAGCGCATCTCCTTCAAGTAAGAGGACTTGTTCCTGCTTGCCTGCTTTTTTTATATATTCTTTTGCCTTCACAATTCGCTCTTCATCTCTTTCAAGAGTAACGATTTTAGCGTCCGGTGCGGCTTCGGCCATTCGCAAAGCAGAATAACCAATGGCCGTACCAACTTCCAAGATTGCTTTCGGACGGCTCAGCCTGATGATTTGCAAAAGCGCCTCGATTCCTTCCGGCTCCATAATCGGCACATTAAAATCATTTGCATACAGTTCCATTTCCGCAAATAAACCCTTTCTAGGAGTGATCAGCGAACCTAAATAACTTTCAATTTTTTCATTCATATTATTTTCCTCCCGGAGGACATAAAACGATGATTTTCTGCCCATAAAGAAAACTCGTCGATTGACGAGCCCTAAGGCGGAGATTAGACATATGCAGACAAGGAAAGTTTATAACTTTCCTTTCTGCGGAAAAAGCTCGGCAGGTGCCGAGCAAAAATTACACGTTGACTATTTTACCATACTCATACGAGGAAAGTGAACAGGTTCCTAGGTTAATTGTTACCTGTTATATGTTCCGCTTTTTTCTGGTTGTGCTCATCAAGCGACACCGAATAGAGTACTTTTCCTTCTGGAGTCGCCAGGAAATACAAGAAATTGGTGTTTGCCGGATTTAAGGTTGCATCAATCGATACCTTACCTGCATTGGCGATCGGCCCCGGCGGCAGCCCTTTAATTTTGTACGTATTGTAAGGAGAAACCACTTCCAAATCCTTATAAAGGACCCTCGCTTTATGCTCGCCTTTCGCATACAAAACGGTCGGATCCGTTTGCAGCGGCATGTCGACTTCCAAACGATTAAAAAAGACCGATGCAATCTGACCGCGATCCACTTCTTTAGTCGCCTCTTCTTCAATTAGAGAAGCGATAGTAAGCAGTCTGTGCGGTGAATATTTCTTTTGATCCATGGCATTCTGATATCCGGCCAAAGCGGCTTCGGTGGTCTTGAGCATATCCGAAACAATCGTTTCCAATTTCGGTTCTTCTTCATAAAAATCATACGTTGCCGGATATAAATACCCTTCCAAAGGATATAAAATATCTTTATGGTAGATTTCATCCGTCAGCAATTCGGGATATTGGTCCTGCATTTTTTTTATGAAAGCTTTGTCGTTTAATTGATCAAACACATCATCCGGGTTTTGTTTTGTTTTCTCCCCGATGATATTCGCTATCTGGACAAGCTGCTTTCCTTCAGGAATCGTGATTTTCAAGGTTGCTTCCTGCATGAGCTTCCCTTTTTTAATGCTGTCGACTATTTCATTTAAGGTCATCGAAGGAGCCAGTTTATATTCACCAGCCTGAAACCCGGCTTCATTTCTGAACTTAATATAATATTTAAAAACCCTGGCATTCTTAATAATCCCATTTTCCTCAAGAATCGAAGAAATGTCGCCCGTGGATGAACCGATTGGAATCTCAACGGTTTTAGCTGTCTTATCATCAGGATCAACCGGTTTAAGCGCCGAATTCACATAAAAATACCCGCCCAATCCAATAACGATAACCAACAGAAGAATCGACAAAGACGTAATAAGGATAACCTTTCTTACCACTTTTGCTTCTCCCTGCCTCTCAAGCAAAGCACCCCTGATAGCGTCCAACTTCGATTGTTTATTCATATTATCTTTTTGATCCATTTTCGGTTCCTCATTTGTATCTTTCTCGTCCATGTTCATTCCCCCTTCATCCAGTTGATGGATGAACTGCATATCTCTTGCAAAATAACAAAACTATCAACTTCGCTTATTATACTAAAACATCCAATGATTTTCACAAAATAATTTCTAATTCAACAAAGTTCCTTCTATTATTTATGACAAATTGCCTCAGGTTTTGTCAATAGGCAGGGAAAAAGGTGGATCGATGTTATGACCTTGGACTGTAGATTTGGGTGTGGGGTTCGGGAATTTTATCGGGGATTGTTGTTTTGTTGGCGGGGTTGATTTTGGTTTGTGCTGGGACTAATTTTCGTTGCCGAAATTTTATTTTTGTTGCCAGTTTGACCAGGTTTGTTGCCGGTTTGAATGGTTTTGTTGCGCAAATTTTGTTTTTGTTGCCGGGCCCAATTTTTGTTGCCGAAATTCTGTTTTTGTTGCCAGTTTGACTAGGTTTGTTGCCGGTTTGAATGGTTTTGTTGCCAAAATTTTGTTTTTGTTGCCGGGCCCAATTTTTGTTGCCGAAATTCCGATTTTGTTGCCAGTTTGACCAGGTTTGTTGCCGGTTTGAATGGTTTTGTTGCGCAAATTTTGTTTTTGTTGCCGGGCCCAATTTTCGTTGCCGAAATTCCGATTTTGTTGCCAGTTTGACCAGGTTTGTTGCCGGTTTGAATGGTTTTGTTGCCAAAATTTTGTTTTTGTTGCCGAAATTCTGTTTTTGTTGCCGGGCCCAATTTTTGTTGCCGAAATTCTGTTTTTGTTGCCAGGCCCAATTTTCGTTGCCGAAATTTCTGTTTTGTTGCGCAAATTTTGTTTTTGTTGCCGGGCCCAATTTTCGTTGCCGAAATTTTGTTTTTGTTGCCTGGCCCCTTTTTTGTTGCTGAAATTTCCGTTTTGTTGCCGGGCCCTTTTTCATTGCCGGAATCCCAACTTGTTCAGTTGTCCTTACCCAACTCGAATGTTCATTGTTTTAACTCAGAAAAAAACCCCGGCAAGCCGGGGGTTATTCCTCTTCCTCTTCTTCAAGGAATGTGTTGAGCATTTCTTCGATCATATCCCATTCTTCTTCTGTTTCAATCGGCTGCAGTTCGCCATCTTGATTCTTTTCGTCTGGAGTGAAGGAAGATGCATGAATTTCAATTTCTTCTTCGTCATCATCTGATGAGATTGGGTAGTAGAGCACATATGATTTCTTGAATTCGTCTGAATCGAATGTGAACAATACCTCGCAAAGCTGTTCGTTTCCGTTATCATCTACAATAGTAATATTCTTGTTTTCTCCATGTTCCATTTTGTCACCTCATTAGAGTTTTGATTGGCTATCTAAATATCCTTGTAAAATCATGACAGCGGCCATCTTATCAATGACCTTTTTGCGCTTGCTTCGGCTCATGTCTGCTTCCAGCAAAACACGCTCAGCGGCCATTGTGGTCAGTCGTTCATCCCAAAGTTGAACAGGCAACCGGAATTTTTCTTCCAGAACCTTGGCGAAAGCCTCGCTTGCTTCAGCTCTTGGTCCGATCGTTCCATTCATATTTTTCGGAAAGCCGAGGACAATCTTGGATACCTCATGTTCACTGATGATTTCCTTAAGACGTTTCAAGCCAAAATCCTTTTGTTCTTCGTTAATTTTAATTGTTTCCAAACCCTGTGCCGTCCATCCAAAGGCGTCGCTTACCGCCACTCCAATCGTTTTTGAACCAAGGTCCAAGCCCATTGTCCGCATTAACGCTCCTCGCGTTGGTGCTTTAAATATGATTTGACTAATTCCTCAATAATTTCATCCCGCTCAAGCTTACGGATAACATTTCTGGCATCCTGATGACGGGGGATATACGCTGGATCACCGGAGAGCAAATAACCGACAATTTGGTTGATCGGGTTATATCCTTTTTCCTGGAGAGCCTCATACACTTGAAGAAGCACCTCTTGTACATCTTTTTCAAACGGTTCTTCAGGGAAATTAAATTTCATCGTCTTATCAAAGGAACTCAATTTTCTGCACCTCAATTCGCGTTAGCAGTAATTAACACCCGTTAATTACTAAGATTTCCTTTATTGTACAACACTTTCTGTTGATTATGAAATCGATTTGACCCATTCTTCCACAAAATTCAACGCGGAATCCAATTTTTCGGGATCCTTTCCACCGGCCTGGGCCATATCAGGACGCCCGCCGCCGCCGCCGCCACAGCGTGTTGCGACTTCTTTGATTAATTTACCGGCATGGAATCCTTTGTCGATATAATCTTTTGTTACGCCAGCAATCAGGTTGACTTTGTCGCCCTGTGCAGAACCTAACACTATGATGACAGAGTCGAGCTTCTGTTTCAAATCATCCGCCATCGTCCGCAAGTTGTTCATATCGACACCCTGTACTTTTGCGGTTAATACATTAACTCCATTAACCTCTCTGACTTTCGAAACAAGATTAGATGCTTCAATGTTGCCGAGTTTTGCGGAAAGGCTCTCGTTTTCTTTTTGAAGCTCCTTCATTTCAGCAAGCACGCCATCAATTCTCGCAGGCAGATCTTTCGGATTGGCTTTCACTTTCGAAGCCGCTTCCTTCAAAATAGAAATCTGCTCGCTCATTGCTTGATACGCCGCTGACCCTGTAACTGCTTCAATACGTCGTGTTCCAGCCCCAATACCGCCTTCAGAGACAATTTTGAAAAGCCCGATGACAGCCGTATTCGGCACATGGCATCCGCCGCAAAGCTCAAGGCTGTAGTCTCCAACCTGGACAACCCGCACGATATTACCGTACTTTTCGCCGAACAAAGCCATTGCGCCCATCGCTTTCGCTTCATCGATATTTTTGTAATCGATATTCACGTCCAAGCTTTGCCAAATCTTTTCATTGACGATTTGTTCAATCCTATCCAATTCTTCCGGCGTAACTTGTCCGAAATGTGAAAAGTCAAAGCGGAGGCGATCCGGTTCAACAAGGGACCCGGCTTGATTGACATGTCCGCCAAGTACATCCTTTAACGCTTGATGCAGTAAATGTGTTGCCGTATGGTTTTTAATGATATAACTGCGATTTTCTACATCCACTTCCGAAATAACCGAAGCACCCTGTTTCAGCGTCCCTGATTCGATCACAACGCGATGCAGGTTTTGTCCATTCGGCGCCTTTTGCACATCCAAAACGACCGCTTTCACATCTTCGCTGACGATTGCTCCTTTATCGGCAATCTGTCCGCCGCTTTCTGCGTAAAACGGTGTTTCGCTAAGAATCACTTGTACTTCATCACCGTCGCGCGCTTCATCAACTTGTTCTCCATTTATTACGATCGCGGCTACATGGCTTTCCGCTTCTAACTGATCATAACCGGTAAATTTACTTTCTACTTTAATGTCTCCGAGAACGCCGCCCTGGATTTGCATGGAATCCACATCTTGTCTTGCTGAACGGGCGCGCACGCGTTGTGAATCCATTTCGTTTTCAAAGCCTGCATGGTCGATCGTCATGTTTTCTTCTTCGGCATATTCTTCGGTAAGCTCAACTGGGAAACCATACGTATCATACAAACGGAATACGTCCGCACCCTGGATGACGCTGCTGCCTTTTTGTTTTTCTTTCTTCATCACATCCGAAAGAATTGCAAGTCCGTCATGCAGTGTTTCATGGAAGCGCTCTTCTTCATTTTTGATAACTTTCGCAATGAATTCTGCTTTATTTTGGACTTCGGGATAAAAATCATGCATGATTTCGCCGACAACCGGCACCAGCTCAAACATGAACGGACGGTTGATATTAATTTGCTTTGCATAACGAACAGCGCGGCGCAACAGACGGCGCAACACATAGCCACGACCTTCATTGGAAGGAAGGGCGCCATCACCAACAGCAAACGCTACGGTACGGATGTGGTCGGCAATCACTTTGAAAGCCACATCTTTTTCATCATCCGTGCGGTATTTTACACCGGAAATTCCTTCTGTAGCATGAATGATTGGCATAAATAAATCGGTATCAAAATTAGTCGGAACCTCCTGCACGATAGAAGCCATCCGCTCAAGGCCCATTCCCGTATCAATATTCTTCTTCGGAAGTGGGGTATAAGAACCGTCCGGATTATGATTAAATTGAGAGAACACAAGGTTCCAAACCTCTAAGTAGCGTTCGTTTTCCCCACCCGGAAACAGTTCCGGATCTTTAGGGTCATCGCCGTAGGACGGTCCGCGATCGTAAAATATTTCCGTATTCGGTCCGCTTGGTCCTTCACCGATATCCCAAAAGTTTTCTTTGAGTCGAATAATGCGCTCCGTGGGAATTCCGATTTTCTTATTCCATAGCTCAAACGCCTCGTCATCTTCTGGATGAATCGTTACGGAAAGCTTTTCTTTTTCAAAACCGATCCATTTTTCATCGGTCAAAAATTCCCACGCCCATGTAATCGCTTCTTCTTTAAAGTATTCGCCGATTGAAAAGTTGCCGAGCATTTCAAAGAAAGTATGATGGCGGGCGGTTTTTCCGACATTTTCAATATCATTCGTGCGGATCGACTTCTGAGCATTCGTAATCCGCGGATTTTCCGGGATGACGCGACCGTCAAAATATTTCTTTAAAGTCGCCACCCCTGAATTAATCCATAGTAACGATGGATCATCGTGCGGCACTAACGGTGCACTCGGTTCAATATTATGCCCTTTTTCCTGAAAGAAATCTAAAAACATTTGGCGGATTTGGGCGCCGGTTAACTTTTTCATATCTATTTCCTCCTTCGGTTGATTACGTTTTTTGGACATAAAGAAAACTCGTCGATTGACGAGCCTTTTAAGGCAAAGACAGAGACGTAGCCTTATGTAAAACCCTCATCCCCTGACAGGGACGAGAGTTAACTCGCGGTACCACCCTGATTATGAATGCACAAAGAGCACTCATCACCTTCATTCAGCCTTAACGCGGCTAACGATAGGTATTAGCTACACTCCGGATTAGCTTTCTGCTGTTCCTCATCTGGAATTTCTTTCAGCCAGGGAAATTCCTCTCTTCCGTGCGGAGACACTCAGACGGTCTTCAGCATACTTGATCCTTCAACGATTTCAATTATTCTTATGTAATGGATTATATTCACAAGTGATTTGTTTGTCAATGTTTTGAGGAAAAGCGGTAGTGCACTGTATTATGGGCCTCGGATTACATGCCCGATCCAAGTATATGTGCTTGGCAGTTTGATTTGTGCTCGATTATTTGGATTTGCGAGCGATTAATTTAATTTGTGCTCGTTAATCCGAATTTCTGCTCGATTATTTGGATTTGCGAGCGATTAATTTAATTTGTGCTCGTTAATCCGAATTTCTGCTCGATTATTTGGATTTGTGAGCGATTAATTTAATTTGTGCTCGTTAATCCGAATTTCTGCTCGATTATTTGGATTTGTGCTCGTTTATCTGAATTTACGAGCGCTTATCCGAATTTGCGAGCGATGATCGAAATTTACGAGCGAAAATCCGAATTTACAAATTTGTGAGTCGTCTCGATTATCCGAATTTCCTCTCAATTGTCCAAATTCCCTAATCACCGCACAACCGCTTCTTTCTTCCTCGTAAAATGATTCCGGGCATGGAGGATGCATACCTTAATCACCGCAAGGACCGGTACCGCGAGGATCAACCCCATAATGCCGCCGACCTCTCCGCCGGCCAATAGCGCAAGAATGATGAACAATGGATGCATATGCAGGCTTTTGCCAACGATTAACGGCGACAGGATATTCCCCTCCAAAAACTGCAGCAAGAACACAATGCCCACTATGATAAGGACCATCTTCACGGAAATCGAAGCGGCAATAATCACCGCGGGCACGGCTCCAATGATTGGCCCGAAATAGGGAATCACATTAGTGATACCAATGATGAGGCCTAACACTAAAGGATAGTCCATTCCGACCATCCAAAACAGCAGCGCGGAAATCGTACCGATCACCGCACAGACTAGAATCTGTCCCCGGATATAACTGCCAAGCGACGCGTCAATATCATTCAAAAACGCAATGCCCTGCTTGCGCCATCGCTTAGGCGTCAAATACCAGACCATCTTCTTAATGGAATCAAAATCTTTTAAAATGTAAAACGCCAAAAATGGAATTAAAGCAATCAAGATAATAAAATCAAAAGTTTTCATCAAGTATTCCATAATGACCGTCATAAGCTGTTCAAGACGGTTTTCCATCATGGTAATCCCATCTTCCAGCCTTTCATGAACCCCGAATGGCCAGTTGGAGGTTCTTTTTTCAAAGTCCGTGATCCAGTAACGGTACTGCTCAGCAACAGCCGGAGCGCTTTCCGAAAGCTCCCGGATCTGCGAGACGATTGCCGGTATCCCTTTATAAATACCGTAACCAATCCCGCCAAAGAAAAGCAGATAAATGGTCACAATCGACAAGCCGCGATGCAACCCTTTTTCATGAAGGATTTCAACGACAGGATGCAGTAGATAGCTAATAAAGGCCGCAATAATAAAAGGGAGCAAAACGGTAAAAAGGATTTGGACGATTGGTAGCCAGATCGGCTGTAATTTCATGAATATGTAAAGGACGATAAATAACAACAGCAAAAATCCCAGTCGATAAAACCATTTCACACGGATATCCATTGAATCGCCTCCACTTTTATTGTTCGTGGGTGGCGGAGATTTCATGCAAAAATGTGGAGTTCGCTACTAAATTGGAAACCAATGATTCCAGCTACAAAACCTCGGATTCCAGCTACCTAATCAAAAAACTCGCTACATAAGCAGTCTTTTTCGCTACAAAACCAGAGGCCCGCTCTACAAAACCTAATACAAAAAAACCCTGCCAAAATGACAGAGTTTCGTTCTCATAGTTTTCACATAGTAAAGCGGCGGTCGCTTTCGTCGAACAAATCATCCAAGGAGCTTAAACTTCCATCCTCTTCGACCTGATGCGTATGAATCACTCCGTCCGAAAGTGACAATTCAATAAAACAGTTCCAGCAGTAAAATTGATTTACGCCGATTTTTCCAATATCCTTACTGCTGCAATTCGGACATATTATTTCCATTACAAGGCACCTCACTGATCATAAACAGAAATCACGATGGTATCGTTTCCAAGCTCCGGCGGCCTATTTGATTCCACCACTCGCTTGCCCTCCGTTATTTCAGAGAAAAATCCATCCGTCGTTTCATATGCTACAATCGTGCCCATTTTTTCCAGGAAATATACATCATGCAGCAGGCCCAGCTCTTCGCCGGACTCGGTCAGAAGCATTTTTCCAACGATTGCATCTGTATTGAATAAATGAGACCCAGCCGGCGACTTTGTAGAGAGTTCATCTGTGGACAGGACGATTCCCGCCGAACCGAACGAAGCCACATCACTCAATGAAAGATAAACCGTTCTTTTTAAAAATGCCTTTCGATGAACGATGATTCCAGCGACCTTTCCGGAATCGGAAATACAAATATCCGTAACATGCCCGATTGTTTCGCCATGCCGGGTATACACCCGCAATCCTTTTAACAAAGAAAATGTTCGCAAAGGAGACTTCCCGCCTTTCCCAACATTTTTAGTATCAGTTATTTAATTGGCATTCATAAGGGGAAAGGTTTCCCAAAGCAAACCGTAGATTTTTCCATTATAAGAGGTCCAGACTTGGTCAAGCAAAAGATGTCATTCACATTTTTAAAAGGAGTGAGTGATACTCATGGCACAACAAATCGATATAAACCAGTTAACTCAGGCGAAAGCGAATGTGACTCTTACCCAGACTTTACTGAAAAGTCTTCTTCAGATCCAACTATGGCGCCAATGAAATCTCATCGGCTCAAACAGCAGTTAGTCAAGTACAGAGTGCAGTCCAATCCCAACAATTTAAATAAAATGCAAAATCCCCTGCATCTATAATTATTGCAGGGGATTTATTTTTGTTCCATAAAATCATAAGGCGTTATATTTTCCATCCCAATCATCGGGTCAGTATTTAGCACCTTCCCTACATAATCCTCTTTAGGGATCTCCATAGGCGTTGCATCCGCATCAATAGGTGTCTCTTTCAGCTTTTCCAAAAGCGTCGTCTTTCGTATCTGCTCATTATTCCTCTCCACCCCGAGCCGGAGCGCATCTTCCTCACCGCATAAAATTAAAAATTCCTTACTACGCGTTATCGCCGTATAAATCAAATTTCTGCGCAGCATTCGGTAATAGCTCTTAACAATCGGGAGGATGACGATCGGAAACTCGCTTCCCTGGGCTTTATGGATGGACGTGCAATACGCATGTGTGATCTGCGACAGATCCTGCCTTGTGTATGTGACTTCGATCCCCTCAAACGAAATGATCAGTTTGTCGACATTATCGGTATTTTCCTTCGCGAATAAAATCGAGACAATTTCCCCAATATCGCCATTGAATACGCCGCTTTCCGGCTGATTAACCAATTGGAGGACTTTATCGCCAGTCCGATACGCAAGATCACCAAATTTGATTTCCCGTTTTTTATTATCGCTGTTGCTGTTGAATACTTCTTGCAGCATTCTATTCAAATTATCAATGCCCGCCGGCCCTTTGTACATCGGTGCCAGCACCTGGATATCCCTGGCGGTAAACCCTTTAGTGCGGGCATTCAAGACAACCTTTTCAATAACCTCGGCAATTTGAGCCGTATTACACTTAATAAGAGAACGATCTGCCTGTTGTTTTCCAATGTCTTGCGGCAGAGTGCCCCGTTTGATTTCGTGCGCCAATTCGATAATCGACGAACCTTTCGCCTGCCGATAAATTTGCTCAAGGGCAACAGAAGGTATACTTCCGGAAGCAAGCAAATCCTTTAACACCTGTCCCGGACCGACCGATGGAAGCTGATCCTCATCCCCGACCAAAATAACCTGAACATGTTCAGGAAGTGCCTTGAACAATTGGTGCGCCAGCCACGTATCCACCATCGAAACCTCATCAATGATGACGATTCGGCCGTTGATCGGATTGTCCTCATCATGCGAGAATCCTCCGCTTCCATTCCAGCCAAGCAGCCGGTGAATCGTGACCGCGGGCAATCCCGTCGATTCAGTCATCCGCTTCGCCGCACGCCCGGTAGGTGCTGCTAAAATAAACGGGAACGGATCATCCTCATTTTTATAGTCGTTAATATCCATCGACACGCCATGCAACTCACTGTATAACTCTACGATCCCCTTAATGACCGTCGTTTTCCCGGTGCCCGGTCCTCCGGTCAGGATCAGCATCGGCGACCCGAGGGCGGTCTGTATCGCTTCCTTTTGGGCAGGGGCGTATTCGACATCAAGCCGCTCTTCCAGCTCGCCTAAGGCCAGCAAAAACTCCGATTCAGGAAATTGATCTTCGTACTCTGTTTGGGAGAGAATCCGATTGATATTGGTGACGATCCCTTTTTCAGAAAAATAAAGCGAAGGCAGGTACATTCTTTTTTCTTCAACGATGATTTTTCCTTCTTCGCCAAGCTTGATGACTTCCTCGGAAACCTCGCTAAATTCAATGCTGTCGCGCTTATTCTCTTCAAGCAGTTTTTTTACACTATCCAAAAGCTGAGCGGCCTCAAGAAAAACATTCCCCTCTTGAAGGCATTGCGATTCCAATGTATACAGACATGCGGCCTTGATGCGTTCCGGATGGCTTCCGCTTATGCCGAGCTGATACCCGAGCTCGTCGGCGCGGCCAAATCCGACCCCTTCAATGTCCTCGACCAATTTATATGGATTCGTCTGGATCATCGTAATCGTATCCTGTTTGTAAACCTGATAAATCTTCATCGACAGCTGAGGCCCAAAGCCGTATTGGTTGAGCGCAATCATCGCCTGTTCAAGACCCTGATGTTCAATCAGCGTGTCGTACAAGCTCTTTGCCTTTTCCGGTGAAAGCTTCGGGATGCTATCCAAAAGTGAAGGCTGCTCAAGAATCTTCGAAATCGCATTCTCACCAAGCGCTGCCACAATGCCCTCCGCCGTTTTCTTACCGATTCCCTTAAAAAGTTCACTCGAAAGATAAGCAACGATCCCGTCCTTCGACTGCGGCATATCCTTACGGAAGTGGTCGACATGGAATTGCAGCCCGAAACGGGGATGATCCTTCAGCTGCCCGTAAAAAAAATACGTCTCATCTTCATGGATGCGAGGGAAGTAGCCTGTGACAACAGCTTCCTTTTCGTCATATTTGATATTGGTCTCATCGACGCGAATACGCACGACCGAGTACAAATTTTCCTCATTATGAAAAATCGTGACCAAATGCCGGCCCTTCATAAAAGATTTCTCTTCCGAAAACAAGTCCATGGAATCCTGTTGGCTCAAGCTGCTTCCTCCTCCCAATCAGTAATCGATTAATTTCCCTCCGCTAGCATACTCTCCATCAAACTCTTCCCATTTGCAGCAAGCATATGGTCCGGTTGAGCCTCCAAAGCTTTCTCGAAAAACGTTAACGCCGCTTGCGGATCCTCATGATGCCCCGCATAGGCGACACCAAGGTTATAGTAAGCATCCGAATGACCCGGATCCTTCTCCACGACAATCATTAGCTGGTTGATCAATTCATCGTACAATTCAGCTTGGGCAAGGCAAAGCGCATACTGGAATCTGGCATCAATGTCGTCCGGATTCAATTCAACGCTTCTCTGCAAATAAGGCATCGCAAGCTTCGCCTGGTCCAACTGCAACAGACTCATGCCAAGCATGAAGTACGCATCACTATTTTCAAGACCAAAGCGGACCGCTTTTTCGAACATATCCTTGGCCTCAATTAACTTTTCAGCATCAAAATAAAGATTTCCCAGCGAATAATAGGCGGCAGCCGCTTTTTCATCCAGCTCAATGGCTTTTTTGTAAAAAATAATCGCTCGGTCCAGCTCGCCAATTGCAGTCAATACATTGCCAAAATTGATGTATGCTACTGGTTCGCCGGGATTTTCCTCGATTGCCTCAGTGAATACTTTAACCGCTTCCTCGTATTTACCTTCCTGCATATATTGAATACCCTGTTGGTTTTTATCCATCGTCGTTCACGCTCCAATTTTTCTACTAAAAAGTATACCATAATGATTAAAAAATCCTCAGCCATTATAGCTGAGGACTTAATGTTAACCTACATAAGTAAGTTGTTTGCTGTCTTTGAACACTTCATCAATCGTACCGCCGCCGAGGCATACTTCGCCGTCATAAAATACAACAGCCTGGCCCGGTGTGACCGCGCGGATCGGTTCGTCAAAAATCACTTCAGCCGTTCCGCCTTCTTTTACTTTAACCGTAACTTTATTATCAGCCTGACGGTAACGGAACTTCGCCGTACACGTAAACTCAGTTCCCGGCGCATGACCTGCAACCCAGCTAACGTTCACGGCACTGATTGAACTTGAATATAGCTTTTCATTATCAAAGCTTTGTCCGACATAGAGAATATTTTTCTTCAAATCTTTGCCGACGACAAACCATGGATCACCGCTGCCGCCGATACCGAGGCCGTGACGCTGGCCGATCGTGTGGTACATTAAGCCATCATGCTTGCCCATTACCTCGCCGTCCAACGTTTCCATGTTCCCAGGCTGTGCAGGCAGGTAATTGCTCAAGAACTCTTTGAAATTTCTTTCACCGATAAAACAAATACCAGTAGAGTCCTTTTTTGTAGCCGTAGCAAGTCCAGCTTCCTTAGCAATTTCACGAACCACTTTTTTATCAATTCCGCCAAGTGGAAACATAACCATCTTCAACTGGTCTTGCGTGAGCTGATTCAGGAAATACGTTTGGTCTTTATTTTCATCGATTCCGCGAAGCATCTTGTAATCGCCGTCCCGATATTCCACTTGCGCATAGTGCCCGGTCGCCAAATAATCGGCACCAAGGCTGACCGCATGCTCAAGGAAGGCCTTAAACTTAATTTCCTTATTACACATTACATCCGGATTAGGCGTTCTGCCTGCTTTGTATTCGTCCAAAAAGTAGGTAAACACCTTGTCCCAATATTGCTTTTCAAAGTTAACAGCATAGTATGGAATGCCGATTTGATTGCATACTGCGATTACATCATTGTAATCTTCCGTTGCGGTACAAACACCGAATTCATTAGTATCGTCCCAGTTTTTCATGAAGATCCCCACGACATCATAGCCCTGGTTCTTCAGCAGAAGGGCTGCAACGGAAGAATCTACTCCACCCGACATGCCGACAACAACGCGGGTGTCTTTTGGTGCTTTATTCATGGCTAACCCCTCCATTTAATTATTTTACAAGTCTGTTTACGATTTTAACCGTTTCTTCGCCTGCATGTCTTATTTCCTGCTCAGTATTATGCAATCCAAAGCTGAACCGGATTGAATTTTTCGTCCGTTCGGAATCCTTGCCAAACATCGCCACAAGCACATGCGACGGATCAATCGACCCAGCTGTGCATGCGGAACCGCTTGAAACAGAAATCCCCGCTAAATCTAAATTCACAAGCATTGCCTCCACATTCGTCCCCGGAAAACTAACGTTCATCACGTGAGGAAGCGAAGATTCTATCGCTCCATTCACTTCAAATGCGATGTTTCCTTCTTCAAAAATGGAAAGGAGAAGACGCTTGAAGCCGCGGAACTGTTCCGATTTTTCATCCATTGCGTTCTGCGCGATTTTTACCGCTTCGGCAAATCCGGCAATCG
The DNA here is from genome assembly GCF_918741275.1 of Bacillus sp. CECT 9360. Taxonomy (GTDB): domain Bacteria; phylum Bacillota; class Bacilli; order Bacillales; family DSM-1321; genus Peribacillus. The sequence continues at coordinate 167,944 of NZ_CAKKNA010000010.1, read as the reverse complement.
CCGGGACGCTTTCCGTGCCCGCCCTGCGTTTGCGCTCCTGCTCCCCGCCATGAAGATGCGGCTGATGCTTGATTCCTTCTTTTATATACAAAAAGCCAATTCCTTTTGGCCCGTTTATTTTATGTGCTGAGACTGATAAAAGATCAATTCCGAGATCTTTGACATCAATCGGGACCAAGCCGTAAACCTGTACGGCATCCGTATGGAAAAAAGCCTGGTGGCCAGAGAGGATGCTGCTAATTTCCCCAATCGGTTGGATTGTACCGACTTCATTATTGCCGAATATGACGGAAACAAGGATGGTATCATCCCTAAGCGCAGCCTTTAAGTCATCAAGAGAAATAAGCCCTTGCTCATCTACCGGCAAATAGGTTACTTCAAATCCAGATTTCTCAAGAAATTTTGCGGTGTGAAGAATGGCATGATGTTCGACCAGGGTAGTGATGATGTGCTTGCCTCTCTCCTGATACGCGTTAGCTATCCCGATAAGCGCCGTGTTATCAGCTTCCGTTCCGCCGCTCGTAAAAATGATTTCATTGCGTATGGCGTTAATGCTTTTGGCAATCGTTTCCCTGGATTCATCGAGAATATGTCGGGCTTCGCGCCCAAATGAGTGAATGCTGGATGGGTTGCCGAAATTCTGCTGCATCACATCCATCATTTTTTCAATGACCTGCGGATGCATGGGCGATGTCGCGGCATGATCCAAATATATACGTTCCACTATTTCGCCTCCATGTAAGGTAACTCACTAAATATAAAACATATAAGAGTCTTGGTCGCCGGTATCTTTGTAATTGGCGAGATCCTCTAACGTCGTATTGTCGAGAACTTCCTTAACAGCATCACGGATTCTGATCCATAACTGGCGCTTGACAGGCTCTTCATCCTCAATCCCTTCAACCGGCGAAATCGGACCTTCAAGTACGCGGATAATATCCCCCGATGTAATGCTCTCAGCATCCTTCGCCAGCACATATCCACCGTACGCCCCGCGAATACTCTTCACGAGTCCAGCATTACGTAACGGCGCGATCAACTGCTCCAAGTAATGCTCGGATAAATCATGCGCCTGGGCAATTGTCTTTAATGACGTCGGCCCTTCCCCATGATGTTTGGCAAGCTCGATCATAATCGTCAACCCATAACGTCCCTTAGTCGAAATCTTCATTATTATTACACCTCAAATTTCCTGCTTTATTCCTGGAAAAATCTATATGTTACCTTTCATTCATCTCTAGGCTGAAAAAATAAGATTGTCACCATTAGGCTTTTGAAATTATAGCATACAATGCCTGGGAATGCATATTCGGCATCTTCAAGCTGTCTTTGCTGTCGAATCCTCGCTTTTTTGGGAAAAATGGTATACTTTTATTATAACATGAAGCCTTTTACGGTGCGTTTGTGAGTTACGGTCCGTTAGATATTGAAGTTGCGGGCTTGGACGACTGGTGAAAAATCAGTTTCTGCTTGAGAAATTGGATTTGTGCTCGATTATTTGGATTTGTGCTCGATTATCTGGATTTGTGCTCGATTATTTGGATTTGTGCTCTATTATTTGGATTTGTGCTCGATTATCCGGATTTGTGCTCGATTATCTGAATTTGTGCTCGATTATTTGGATTTGTGCTCGATTATCCGGATTTGTGCTCGATTATCTGAATTTGTGCTCGATTATTTGGATTTGTGCTCGATTATTTGGATTTGTGCTCGATTATTTGGATTTGTGCTCGATTATTTGGATTTGTGCTCGATTATCTGGATTTGTGCTCGATTATTTGGATTTGTGCTCGATTATCTGGATTTGTGCTCGATTATCTGAATTTACGAGCGGCTATTCAAATTTGCGAGCGATTATCTGAATTTACGAGCGGCTATTCAAATTTACGAGCGATTATCCGAATTTACGAGCGACTATTCAAATTTGCGAGCGATTATCCGAATTTACGAGCGGCTATTCAAATTTGCGAGCGATTATCTGAATTTACGAGCGGCTATTCAAATTTACGAGCGATTATCCGAATTTACGAGCGGCTATTCAAATTTGCGAGCGATTATCTGAATTTACGAGCGACTATTCAAATTTACGAGCGATTGCTAACTCATGTGCTCGTACCTTAATTTAAGATAGATTATCAAACCTTTGGAGAGATGTTTCATGACGATTAAACCGCTAGCTTTCCGGATGCGGCCGCGTTCCATTGAGGAAATCATCGGCCAGGAGCATCTGGTAGGCGAAGGGAAAATTATATACAGAATGGTAAAAGCCAAGCAGCTCTCTTCCATGATTTTATACGGCCCGCCCGGAATTGGAAAAACTTCGATCGCAAGTGCGATTGCCGGCAGCACGCAATTTGCGTTTCGAACGCTGAACGCTGTTACCAATAATAAAAAAGATTTGGAAATTGTCGCCCAGGAAGCAAAAATGTCTGGCAAGGTCATCCTGCTTCTCGATGAAGTCCACCGTCTTGATAAGGCAAAACAGGATTTTTTGCTGCCATATCTTGAGAACGGAATGATCACGTTAATCGGTGCGACGACAAGCAACCCGTATCATGCGATTAACCCCGCCATTAGGAGTCGGACGCAGATATTTGAACTGAAGCCACTGGAACCGGAAGATATGGCTAAGGCAGTGGAAAGAGCCCTTCATGACGAAGAGCGTGGTCTCGGCAAATATAAAACAAAGGTATCCGATGAAGCGATGCAGCATTTCGCATCGGCGGCTAACGGAGATGTCAGAAGTGCCTTGAACGCTTTGGAGCTGGCCGTCATTTCGACAGAGCCGGATAAGGAAGGCTATATAGTAGTAGATTTGAAATCAGCCGAAGAATGCATGCAAAAAAAGAGCTTTTCCCACGACAAAGACGGCGACGCTCATTATGACGTCCTTTCCGCTTTCCAAAAATCGATCCGCGGCAGCGACGTAAATGCGGCGCTCCACTATCTTGGCAGATTGATAGAGGCCGGAGATCTTGTCAGCATCGCCCGCAGATTAGTCGTGATTGCTTATGAAGATATCAGCCTCGCGAACCCACAGGCCGGGCCGCGGGCACTTGCAGCAGTGGAAGCGGCAGAGCGTCTCGGCTTCCCTGAAGCAAGGATTCCGCTCGCAAACTCTGTCGTTGAACTTTGCTTATCGCCAAAATCCAACTCGGCCATTCAAGCCATTGACGCGGCTCTCGCCGACATTCGTAGCGGCAACAGTGGCGATGTGCCCGATCACTTAAAGGATGCCCATTATAAAGGCGCCAAAGACCTTGGCCGCGGCCTCGATTATCTCTACCCGCATGACTATGAAAACGGCTGGGTGAAGCAACAGTACCTTCCAAACAAAATAAAGAACAAGAAATATTATGCACCAAAAAAGACCGGGAAATTTGAACAGGCTTTGGCGAGTGTGTATGAAAAAATAGAAAGCTCAGAGTCTAAGAAATAGGCTCTGAGCCTTCTATTTTTTCATTTTTATTATATAGTCAAGGTTATTTCCTTTTCAGACGGGATATCAACGAATTGGCCGTTCTGTACTTGATGGAGCTTAATTTTATCTATGGTATTGGGATTCCCCTTTGGGCAGATATGGTAAGCATATTTCTTTTGTAAGACATACCTACCTTTATAATTCTTACTTGTCCCTAAAAAAGCGACTCCTTTTGAGCTTTCCACATAGCTAACGATAGTGTCGAGGATGAATTGGTATTCCTTTTGGTCAGCAATTGATTTTGGGATGCCGCCTGTCGCCATTAATACATGGTCCGATCCTTCAATTGCCTGTTTAATCCCATATAAATTAGCAAACAATTCTTTGAAATAAACACTTTCAGATATCCCTTTCACTTTAAATAAAACATCATTTAGCCCAGCCGATTTAGATTCATAGAACGGATAAACATTGACAATGCTAAACTGGCCAACTTTTAAATGTGATAAATCGTTATAAGTCATACTTGCACATTTATTAATAGTTTTATCAGAGTTATGGTGATTAGCCTTACTTGGATTCATCATGATGTAGAGAAATTTATTATTGTAGTTATTTTTTAATTTGGCACTTAAAAGTTTTCTTGAAGAAATCTGGTCGTTTACACTTTCTATGATGCACTCAGTTGGCGTTTCAACATAGTCAGGATATAAAACAGGCAAAAATCCTCACTCCTTTAATAATGAATGGATCATTGTTTTAAGGCCCGTAATTCATGTAAAAGAGCTTGAAAATCAGCATCTTGTAAAATCATTTCTCTTGCTTGTGTTGGAATTTGAACATATGTCTCATTTAGGACATCATATAAGGTTTCTTCTTCTGAGGAGAATAATAGAGGATATAAATAAAAATCTTTGATATTGGCTGTTACCAAAATGGCATCATTCAAATAGGCAGATACTAAAATGCGTGCATCGGAAGTTTGAAGATAGTCTGTTTTTACCTCACTTAGAGATTGGTATCTGTAAAATATATTCTTGTAACTTGAGTTAATTCATTGTTTTCCATCCCTATTCCTCGGATTTTTCAGACTCGTCTTCGTCCCAAAGCTGAACAGCTAGTTTGGCAACCTGTTGAGAATTCGAGAACAATTCATTTCTTTTTTGTATGAAATCCAACCAATTAGGATAGGTTCTAAATCGTGACGATTCAATATGCCAAGTTCCGTTTCCTCCGCCTGGTTGATAGGCAGCGTACTTCCTATTTGCACAGTGCCGTCTCACAATTTGTGGTGTCAAACCCGTAAGCATTGATACTTCTTTGACAGACAGATATTGGGGAACTTCATCGACAATATCCTTCTTAAAGATATCTTCAATCGCTGCAATTTCTTCTGCTGATAGTTCTTCCAGCACTGACTTTTCTCTCGCAATTTCTTCTTCAAGCTTTCGAATTTTCACATATTTCTTTGCGCGATCGGTAGGAATCGAACGTTCCTCTGTTTCACTGAGTTTTACTTTATTAAGAATTTCACCCATATTTATCAACCTCCTCACCTCCATTTTATTAAATACATTCTCGAAAAGGAAACAATCGAAACTATGGAAATTTTTTATTATATATATTAACCGGAAATAAAAATATTCATTCGAAAATAAAAATGGCTCAGAGTCTAAGAAATAGGCTCTCAGCTTTTCTGTAAATATTTATATCCAATTAGAAATCCCTGGTCATCCAAAAGACGCGCATATTATTATAATAGAAACAAGTCTATTATTCTTCGCATTCCATATCTTGCCCATTTCCCTTGCATACAAGTCTACCGCTCTTATTATTAAAAAGCAGGATGACAGAATATTCTCCACCCTTAAATTCATATTCGGTACCCTTCTTACCTTTGTATTTGTTTAATTCTTTTCCCCCCACCATGTCCTTTACTTCATCATAGCTCCACCCAAACTCTAACTTTTCGTATTCCCCAATACTGATGGTTGCTGTGGGTTCAGGTTTTCCACAAGCAGATAATAGAGTAACTACTATCAAAACCAGCGGCAATGCTCTATATTTTTTCATCAAACCCCTCCTTCTTCAAACACTTCTTCACCAAACAATGCTATTCGTGTATCGCCATTCTCTTTTTTATAAATGATTCAGTGAAGCGTTACGGTGCGGCAGATTCTAGGGGTTCCCCAATCTCGTTTTTTAATGGGATTTTCGTTTTTCCCCAACAGAGCCTCCGTTCTATCTTACTAAAAATTAGTGTAAGACACCTTCAGGAAATAAAAAAGGCCCATACCAAAATGAACTGGTGATGTGCCTATATTAAGAACGGAGCCTTTCTGAAATAACACCTACAACCACTTAATCCTCCGAAGCCGGTTATTCCACATCTTAAAAAAATAATTGCCGTAATCGTGGCTTTTGAATATCTTGATCCCCAAAAATTTCAATGGCGTCCATATTTCCCGCATGCTATACAGTGGCATAAACAAATCCCCCATTTTTTCTCTATTTAAATACTATCGTAATAGCGTAGTGGGGGGGTTGTCCAGATAATCTCATATACAAAAACCGGGCAGATTCTACGCGAAATTCGTATATTCAACAAAACTCCCTATCCGAAATAATCGAATAGGGAGCATGGGTGTATATTATGCTGTTATATCTCTCTTCACAAATGCCAGGAACGAGATGGCATGGAAGATGATGAAGTACACGAGCAGCGTAACCAATGAAAACGCAAGCGTCATCCCTTCTACCACTGGAACGGTTTCAAAGTATTGGTTTAGGTCGATATTGGCAAATAAAAGATATTTGGCCCAATCGAACTTTATGGCAAGCAGGGATGTTACCGTTCCTCCCATTAATAATAGGAAGATGGATATCCCAATCGCTAGTGAGCTGTTTCGGAAGGCAGCAGATATCATGAATGCCATCGTCGAAAACATCAGAAGACCAACGGACTCTAATAAATAACTGACGATTAAGTGAACAACATGGCCTTTTTCGACGATTTCGCCATCTACGTAAGCCAGATAAGGAGTAGGATCTCCCATTCCAAAGAAAATCGCGCCTGAAATAAAGCTTAATACAAATAACACGGAAAGCATTAGCAATGAAAAGAGCAACACGACTACATATTTGCTCAAGAGGATTTTCACTCTGCTGATGGGCCTGATTAATAATAACTTAATCGTCCCCCAGCTAAATTCGCTGGCAACCATGCCGGCAGCGATAATAATCGCGAAGAGTGCAACAAGATCTACCATCGGAAGCATATCCGTCATATACGCCCAAACCGAATAGTCCTGAGTCGGAGCCATATCATGTTCGATGCGATATTCATTTTGAGCGATTTGTCTCTCGATATATCCTTTGTTTTGATCGCCAGGCACTGCTTCTACATCCGCTTTCAAAGCATTGTTTTCATCTTGGAGCTCAGTCTTCCAGTTACTGTTGTCAGGCTGATCGGTATTGGAAGTAAAAATAATGATCGAAGACGCCAATACTCCCAATGCTATGATCGCAAACATAATATAGGTGGCTTTTCTTTTGAAAATCTTTACCCATTCATTAATGATCAATCCCATTATGCGACGCCTCCTTTATCACCGGTGATCTCGAGGAATTTATCTTCGAGTGATTTATTAACCTGGGAAACTTCATAAATATCAATCTCGTTTTCTACCAGTTGGGCAACCATTTTCGGAATGTCAGCCTTCGAGCCATTCAGTTGGATGTTTTGTTTTGTAATCACTAAGTCCGCCTCTGCAAAGGAACCCTTCAGAACGTCAAAGGCTTTTTGAAGCGGAATTGCGTTAATCAAGTATGATTGCTTTTCTTCCTTCATGATTTCCCTCACGTTCTGGACGTCGATCATTTTTCCGTTTTGGATGATGCCGATTCGATCGCACATCATTTCCATTTCAGAAAGCAGGTGACTTGAGACGATTACCGCCATATTCTCTTCACGGGCGAGCTTCTTCAAATAATCACGGATCTCGCGAATTCCCGCTGGATCCAGTCCATTTGTAGGTTCATCCAGAATTAGAACCTTCGGACGGTGAAGCAGTGCCTGCGCAAGCCCGAGACGCTGACGCATACCGAGCGAATACGTTTTTACTTTCTCCTTAATTCTCTGCGTCAATCCCACTAACTCGACGACCTCAGCGATTCTTTCCTTCGAAACGCCACCGGTCATCCGTGCATAATGTTTTAGATTGTCATAGCCGGACATGAACTTATACATTTCCGGGTTCTCGACGATCGCGCCAACATGCTGTACCGCACCTTCGAAATTCGTCTTCACGCTTTGTCCATTGATATGGATATCGCCGGAAGTGATCTTCATTAACCCGACAAGCATACGGATCGTTGTTGTTTTACCGGCCCCGTTCGGCCCCAGGAATCCAAAGATTTCCCCTGCGTAAACATCAAAGCTGATGCCATCAATAATCGTTTTGTTTTTGATTTTTTTCGTTACGTTTGACAATGAAACAACTGTTTCCAACTCAAACACTCTCCTTTTCTTCATTAAAAAAATCCTTCATCCAGGAGACAACGGATTTGCCTTGTTCTTCCCTGACTTGTTCCACTTTTTCGTGAGCAATGAATTTTCCGTTTTTTATAACAATCACTTCATCCAGAAGCGTTTCGATTTCGTCGATTTCATGAGTTGTTATGAGGACAGTCTGAGTTTCGAAATCTATGAATGATAGCAGACCCCTTACGATAGACTCCCTTACCATTTGATCGAGTCCCGAGAAAGGTTCATCTAGCAAAATGACGGGAGCTCTGCGAGAAAGTGCCAACACGAGCTTCACCCTCCCCCGGTTACCCTTTGATAAGGAACCAATCAGAGATTTGGGATTTATCCCCATAAACTGTAGCATCTTATCGGCCTTCTGTCTATCAAAATCTGGGAATTGGGAGGCGTTAAAATCAATCGTTTGTTGGACAGAAAAAGGATGATAATAGAAATCCAACTCAGTCAGGTAGGCGACCTTCTCAGCAATCCGCCGATTTACCGGAGTGCCCTCGACAAGGATCTGGCCTGCATCTGGCTTGACGAGACCGGCGATCATTTTTAAAGTCGTCGATTTACCGCTGCCATTCGAGCCCAATAGTCCGTATATTTTTCCTTTTTCCAATGAAAGCGAGACATTGTCTACTGCGAATTGCCCGCTGTATGTTTTGCTGACCTCCTTGAGCTGTACGGTCATGTTTCATCACTCTTTTCTAAAAAAAATTGCTGCACGCCGTCTAACATTTCCTTTTTTGACAAGCCAATCTCCTGCATGTTCGCTACAAAGGTTCCAATAATGTCTGTCTTTATCCTGTTGCGCAAGGTGGCTTCAATGGTTTCTTCCTGTCTCACGAATGTCCCCTGCCCTCTTTTAGTCTCCACAATCCCATCGCGTTCCATTTCAGCGTAGGTCCTCTGGATCGTATTTGGGTTCACTCCCATCTGCACGGCCATTTCCCGGACAGATGACAGCTTATCACCGCTCTTGATCTCGCCGCGCACAATCGCATAATAAATCCGGTCAGCTACCTGCAAGTAAATCGGTTTCGAAGCATGAAATTCTTCTGTCATGTCATACCTCAACCTTTCGATCGAGCAACCATGCGGAAAGCCAGAAAAGTACACCTATAACTAAGATTTGCAAACATGCCATCAAAAGGGATACTTCATTATGTACCGCCTTAAATTCCATTCCGTTTGTAGCTGAAAGTTCAAAGGCACTAACAATACCGAATTTTAGTACTGCAATTTCCCCTAGCTTAGTCATGAACGTTGTACTTATAACCAAGTCCCAGGCTGCACCTAATACGACTGCCAGCAAAAATACGGTAAAGCCGCGGAAACTTTTGATGAAACGTACTTGTTTTAACGAGTGATAAATCACCCATAGAAACATAACAAAAACGCCCAGAAATATCCCGACAACCGTAACACTTGCACCCATAAGCAGCAGATCGCCAATGCCCGGTCTATTTTTGATCGCGGAATAATCGAAAAGCTCCGGTAAAAAGTGAAGGTCAATATATGCAATACAGCAAGCAATGAAAACCGAGACGGTATTAAAGATGAGAGAGATCGTTAGCTTTGCCCCCAATAACACCCATGAACTGTTTGGATTATAAAGCCAAAGCTGGGTCTTGCCTTCCATGTTCAAAAATAAAAGCAATTGCAATGAGTAATTAGCAATATGAAAAATGATAATTAAAATCCCACTAATGAGCAGCAACCAAGGTTCATTAAAATACTCGGAAAACAAGTAAGCTATAAAAACCACAAGCAGTTGGAGAATGCCAGCAAACGCCAGATTTTTCCTGCCCAAAATCCAATCCTTCTTCAACAATCCTATGAAGGCAGTCATTAAACCACGCCTCCTTCTGTCATTTTTTAGAAATACCAGTGAACTAGTTAAATAGTACACTCAAACAAAAATGATGTCAACAAATTTTTCCAACTTTATTATTCACTGAATTTTCCACCTCAAATAAGTGGCCTAGTACATGGATAAACACGTTCGTTCAAATGAACGGTGTTTTCATTTGAAATCACTTGTGTTTTCGTTTAAATGGGACCACTTTCGCTTAAATCCCCGATTTTTTCGCTTAAATCAACCCCGGACTTAATAAGCCCCCTGGCAGGAAACATTTCCCCCTATCATTCTCTATAAAAATCTATTATTTTTATAGAAACTTGTATATAATTATTCTGTTACAGTATTTTACAGATTAGGAAGGGGCATTCATTATGCCATCTGAAAGAACACGTAGAAGTAAGAAAAAGAAAAAATGGCCGAAGATTGTCGGGATTATTTTCTTGCTGCTGCTTTTAGCCGGCGGTGCTTATGTATATTCTGTTTACAATTCTTTGAGTAATGCCGTTGAAACGATGCATACACCAGTTGATCGGGAGAAATCTAATATAGCTTTTAACAATAAAGAACCGTTTACCGTATTGATGCTTGGGGTCGATGAAAGGGAAGGGGACAGGGGCCGTTCCGATACGATGATCGTCCTCGCTGTGAACCCTGAAACAAACTCAGTGAAGATGCTTAGCATCCCGCGTGATACGCGGACCGAGATTGTTGGTCACGGTACAACGGATAAAATTAATCATGCCTACGCATTCGGTGGTGTGAAAATGGCGATGGACTCAGTCGAGAATTTCTTAGACATTCCCATTGATTATTATATGCAAATCAATATGGAAGGCTTTAAGGATATTGTGGATGCTGTCGGCGGGGTGACCGTTAACAACGACCTTGATTTCACAGAAGAAGGTGTGCATTTCGCAAAAGGAGAAATCAAGCTGAACGGCGAAGAGGCTCTGAAGTATTCCAGAATGAGAAAACAAGATGATCGAGGCGATTTTGGACGTCAATTGAGACAGCGCCAAATCATCCAGGCGGTGCTTAAAGAAGGTGCCAGTGTTTCAACCCTGACCAATTATGATGATATTTTTGAGGCCTTAAGCGTAAACGTCAAAACGAATCTGACTTTTGGTGAGATGGTAGATATCCAGCAGAATTACCGGGCGGCTGCAAAGAAAGTGGATCAAATGGCGATTGAGTCATCCGGCACAACAATAAATGGAATCTACTATGGAATTGTTAGTGACGAAGAAAAACAAAGGGTACAAAAAGAACTGAAAACCCAACTGGAAATAAAGTGAAATAAGCTGTTCAGCCTCGGTGCTGAGCAGCTTTTTATTATGTTAAAATTCCAATACCGGTCATAAAACCCCACCGTTTTACAGCATGTCCATGAAACTTCCAAAATCCCTCATACCCCGTACGGAACTTGTAAAACGCTTTTTTGTTTGATTTACACAAAAAAGAGGTATAAATAGATTAAGAAATAATTTACAGTCAATCTAGAAATCTACTACATGGATTATATTCTTAAAAAACATTTTAAGGAGAGATCATGATGAAGATAAAAGCTGGAAGCTGGAGAATGCTAACACAACAGGATAAAATGTTTATTTTAGAAGCAATCAGTACCCTTTCCCAAGTTAAGAGGAGCGCCTAGATGAAAGTATAGAATGGGGTATGACCATGCAAAGCCCGAACATACCCCATTTCTTTAATAATTATAATCCCATAGGATCTTCCACTCGTCCTCCTCTTTGACCACGAAGCAGTTTTGTTGAAGGACAAACTTGCCAAAACGGCTATCAAAGGTTTGCGTCACGGGAATTTCATAGACTTCCCTCAATGTCGGCGCCCCGCTCCTCATTTGCCAATGCTTATGTTTATTTGCGTCCCCTACTTCAAACGTAAACGTGTCCACCTCCATATGCTGCATGAACACATGGCCGCGGTTCTCGATATAATCGCCTTTATCTGGGAATTTATCATCCATTTCCGAATGGAAAAGCTCCCATGATTTCCCGAACTCTCCGGCCGCTTCATACGTATAAAACTCCTCCACCACTTCTTCAGGTTCATTTTTCAAAAGAAAAAACAAACTGATGGTAAGCATGATGGCTAAGGCAATACCGATTAACATAAGTATGATTTTCCGATTGCGTCTGGCTCTCAAGAAGCAGCACTCTCCCCATCCGTGTTTGTACATTTATATGGGAAAAGTTTTAAAGTTATGTAACATGATCACTTTTGACTTGTCAGTATCAGCTGTCACTAGTATTCAGCAAAGATCGCACAAAAAAATGGACTAATCTGGACAGTCCATTTTTTTTATAAGACTATGAAAAATACAATCGGCAACGTCGCTAAACTTAATGTCGTGCTTATGAAGGTGGCACTTGATACGAAGTCCGGTTCCGTATTGAATTGGAGAGCATACATCGTGGTATTCGCCGCAGTCGGCATCGCCGCCATCACAATCATGATCTGCTTGACCATCTCATCAACAGGCAGAAACAGAGTAATGAAGTAGGCAATAACAGGAGAAATCGCCAATTTTAGAATGAGAGAGATTGATATTTTACTCTTTTCGATTTGCTTAATAGAAATGTTTGCAAGCTGCATACCTAGTGTAAGCATGATCGTCGGGATGGTTGCATCGGCGACTAAATCAACAGCCGACAGGACCGGAGCACTTAATGGGATATGAATATATTGAAAAACAAACCCGGCCATCGCCCCATACACTATCGGCATCCGTTTTACCGCATTAATTGCAGACCGAACTCCATTCCCTTCCGGACTTCCCTTCGCCGCATAATATACTCCTACCGTACACATGAGCAACTGTTGAACAACCATTAAAACAATCGCATAATCCAGGCCAACTGCCCCAAACAACAGAAACACGACCGGAGTCCCATAATTCCCGTTATTCATAAAAGAAGAAGCCAGGATCATGCCACACGTTTCCGACATCGAGTATTTTTTAAGAAAAGAGATAAGATAGACAACAAGGATAAGTGCGGTACATAAACCGAATGTGTATACAACCATGTAAACAAACTCAAGCTTAAACTCCGTCGTATAAAAGGTCCGAAACACCAAAACAGGAGACATTAAATACAAAGCCATCGTTGAGATTCCTTTTGTATCAAAATGGAATTTCTTTTGGCCGATAAAGCCTAAAACAAAGATCCCGAATATGGGAAGAAGCACGCTGAGAAATTCCATTCTATTCACCCCGAGTTAATGTAAAAGATTCATTAAATAATAATTATACCTTAACTTTCGCATCTTGATAATTCCGGTAATGATTTATTTGCGATTTCACTCTACGAAAGTTGAATAAATAAAGATAATAGGTAATACATAAAAGCGGATGATCTTTTATAAAAAAGATTACCCGCTAATGAAAGTACTCTATTGTTTTTTCTTGAATTACTTTCTCAAGTGTCAGGATTAATCAGAATGATCCGGACAACAATCGCCCCGCATTCGGCACTTTTGTGCTTATGTTCAATTCTTTAAGAATTTTATACACTGTAGAAGTTGCAGCGGATAAAACCGGAACCACCAGCCGGTCTTCAACCGTCTGAATAGCGGGAAGAGATGGCATCTGAACACAAGCAGATAAAACAACAGCATCAGCACCTTTAATATTTAAACGCTCTGCATGCTGAACCAGGTTAACTGGGTCCAATCTGCCAACCTCAAGATTATCAGCTACTTCAAGACTAATAGAATCTATCACTTCGATCCCTGCCGATTCTAAATACTCTATAGCCATGTTCGTTAAAGGCTTCATATAGGGTGTAATAATAGAAACCTTTCTCGCCCCGAGCGCCTGAATTCCCTCAATCAGGGCACCGGCGCTGCTGACAATCGGGGCTGCTCCGCCATTTTCCTTCGTGGCCACACTTAATTTTTCTTCTGAGATTTGATGATACCCGGGACCTTGGCACATTATTGCTATTAGACAAGCGTATGCCAGCACATCACACCTTGCGTCCGAGAGCTCTACAGCACAGCGCTCACTGTCAGTGTCCATTTTCTTTAATTCTTCGGGGTTCACATGCTTCATTCGCATTCTCGCTGAGTGAAAGGTAAATGATTCGTTCGCCTCTAACTGCTGCCTGCTGTGAAGCATCGCTGGAATTTCCGTTTCCATCGTCGTATTTGAGCTTGGGACGATTAATCCGACTCGATAATTGTCAGCCATCTTATCTCCTCCAATGTTTCTTGGTCCAGTACTTCCTATCCAAACTATCACTCAATGATTTATGACACGTTCATTTTACTTTTCCCTATCTTCAGTTCGTTCTTTTCCTGCCAGAGCAGAAAGATGAACGTAAAGAAAAACGCAATAAAAATGATAATGATGATTAACGCAAGAATCGATGCCGGCTCATTGAGTGACATATAATGTACTAACCGGTGTCCAAGTCCTTCATAGGAGGCAAACATCTCTGCCAGAATTAATCCAAGAAAACAAAGACTGAAACACATCCGTAATCCAACCACCAATTGAGGCATGATTGCCGGGATAAGAATTTGTCGCGCTTTTTGCATAAAGCTCATCTTGTAGGACTTTGCCAATTTCAGATATATTTCAGGAACCGTTCTTGTTGCTTCCATACAGATAATCATCATCGGAAAAATTCCGTGAAAGACGGAAAATGCCATTCTTCCTGTAATCGTTAAACCAAAGATTAATAGAAAAATGGGATACAAAGTCACTTTTGGAATCGAGTATAGCCCTAATAAAAGTGGAGACAATGTTTTTGTCCAAAATGAACTTAATCCAATAACAAAGCCAAGGACGGTTCCTAATAAAGATGCAATTAAGAACGAGATTACTAACGTTACCAAAGTGTTGCCTATATCCCCGAGCCAGTTATTCGTGTTTGCTCCCAAATCCGAAATGCTTTGCCAGGGAGAAGCCATCGCCGGTGCCCCGATAATTTGGTAAATGATTTGCCAAAGCAGGATAACCGCGACTGGAACCATATATCTCCCGAGCTTATACCACTTTTGATCTAAAGCAATTGAATTCATGAAGTACTCCTCTCTTCCATTTTTTAACGATTACATGTTTCTTCTATAAACTCTTGTCTCAATAAAACCAAGAACTACATTGACTAATAAGGCAATTACGATAACCAGAAGAACTGAACCATACATTCCGTTCATATCAAAATTATTATATGCATAGGAAATCGTGTAACCAAGCCCTCGAGAAGACAGAATAAATTCTGTTGCAATTACTCCAATGATGGAATACGCCGCTGCCAGTTTGACGCCGGTGAAAATATATGGCCAAGCCGCCGGAAAATAAATATGAACCAGCATTTGGCGAAATGAGAGATTATTCGCTCGACCAACTTTTTCAAGCACCTTTCGAATTTCACGGAAACCAATCGCGGTATTGCTAATCACGGCTGGCATGGCAAACAGCAAACCAATCAAGATAACAGGTAATGGCCCAATCCCCAAAATACTAATAAATATTGGATATAACGCGAAGAAAGGAATCGCATAAAATAACAGCAAATATGGCTGAAGTACATGGTGCGCTAAATCCGACCGCCAAAGGAAGACTCCAATGATTACGCCAAAGATCATAGCACCAATGAAGCTAACCAGAATTTCCATCACGGTAATTCCAAAATGATTGGTTAAGTATTCCGAATCTCCCAGATTGCCAATCATATTCATAAACATCGTTGAAAAAGGGATAAACGTGAATGGATCAAGCCAATACATACGTGTAGCAACTTCATATAAAACTAATAAAGTGGCAACAATGGCAATTTGGACAACACGGTGCAGCCTCATTGCCCTACCACCTTACTATTTTCGTATACAGATTTCTTTGTTAATGACTCTTCTTCAAGGCTGGACCATAGCTTTTGAGTGATTTCTGCAAACTCTGGAGTTGTAAGGGCTGTAGCATCACGAGGCTTTGGCAAGTTGCTTTGAATGAGATGTTTAACCTTGCCGGGTCTCGCTGAAAGGACGACAATTTTATCTGATAGCAGGGCTGCCTCTTGAATACTGTGAGTAACGAGTACAACTGTTGCTTTCGTCTGTTCAACGATCTTCAGAAGTTCTCCTCCCAGAATCAATCTCGTCTGTTCATCTAATGCTCCAAATGGCTCATCCATAACAACAATTTCCGGCTGTGTCACAAGCGTCCGAGCAATCGCGACCCTTTGCCTCATTCCTCCCGACAGTTCATACGGATAAGAATTTTCGAAGCCTTTTAAGCCAACGAGTTCAATCATCTCCCTCGCTTTTTTGCGATACTCTGACTTAGGTTTGCCTTGCATTTGCAGCCCAAATTCAACATTCTCTTGAACGGTTCGCCATGGAAAAGTAGACTCTTCCTGAAAGACAATCCCAATTGATTTTTGCGGACCCGTTACGGCTTCACCTTGGATTTTTACTGAACCTGAAGTTGGGGTTCGCAGTCCTGATAAAATCTCCAATAATGTGGTTTTACCACAACCACTTGGTCCCACGACCGAAATAAATTCGCCCTTTTGCACAGTGAAATCAATATCCTGAAGAGCAACCACTTCTTTAGCGTCGCTCGAATACACCTTTGTTAGATTTTCAACTCTCATTAGTGGTACAGCCATTAATGTCCGCTCCTTTGCTAAAAGATAGTAATGAATGGAAGCGGCCGGTCGATATAAATTCATCACCGGCATCGCTTCAAAACCAAAATTATTAATTCTTTTTCAGATCTTTAGGATCCAGCCTTTGATCTTCTGGAAGAAAGTCCATGTCAAGAACTTCATCCCAGAGAATTTCCTGATCCTTCTTTAAAGTATTGGCCATCTGCATACCCTTGACGACATTATTAATCGAATCAGCTTCGATTTTGCTGCTCCAGTGCTTCTTATCAGCAAGATCCTTGATTGCGGCTACTGATGCGACCTCATCGATTTCAGCAGATTTGGCAAAAATCTTCCCGGCTTCTTCCGGATTAGCATATGTCCATTCCACTGATTTTTGATATGCCTTCAAGAAACGTTTGACCAAATCTGGATTTTCCTTGATTAACTGCGGACTAGTGATGATAACGCTCTGCTGGTAATTAGGGACATGATCCGAAACACGGAATAAAGTCTTCCAATCATCCTTCTGGACCGAATAGGCCGGTTCCATCATTAATGTTGCATCGACTTCTTTCGCCTGCAACATGGTTAATCCTTCACTAACTCCACCCGATGCCACCAACTCTAAAGACTTAGGATCAACACCTGCTGAATCAAAAATTAACTGCGATGTCGTTTCCGTTACAGAGCCAGGATTCGTGAACGCCCATGTCTTCCCCACCATATCCTCGACTTTTTCAATATCAGCATCCTTGCGTGTTACATAGACAAGGTCACTAACACTTTGCACTCCTCCACCGACAATTTTCAATGGCGCACCAGCCAGATACGACTGAAGAACAGCAGATGTTGACACATCACCAAACGGAAGATCACCTGACAATACATTCCTTACCGTCGTTCCACCACCGCCGCTACCAACAATCTTATTAATTTTTATCCCTTCTTCTTCAAAGAAACCCTTCTCCATTCCTACATCGTAAGGAACCGCATATAGGCCAGTCGGATAATGGGTAACTGAAATATCAATTTCATCCATTTTATCTCCTCCGCTACCTTTACTTGAAGAAGATCCACCAGCCGATTGTTGCCCCCCACAGCCTGAAACAACAAAAACCATCATCATCATCAAAACAGCAAACTTTCCTAACGTCATCGTTTTTTTCCAGTTCATCAATAACCCTCCTTATTAATTTAGTGTTACCGCTTTCATTTTTCTTTTTAATATTCTAAGAGTTTTGTACAGAAGCCTCAGAATCGAGCTTGTAAAAAATCTTATGCTGCTTTTCAAAGGTGGCAATCTCATCTTCAAATTTTAGCGAAGAACCAATCTCGTCCAGCCCTTTTAACAACAGTTCTTTTCGGTAAGGGGCAACTCTAAAGTGACTTACAAACCTTTGATTGTCTGTCACAGTTTGATTCTCTAAATCTATCGATAACTGGTAACCTTTTAATTTCGCTGTATTTTGAAATAACTGTTCTACTTCTTCTTCACTAAGTTCGATGGGCAGTATTCCGTTTTTAAAGCAATTGTTATAAAAAATATCAGCGAATGTTGGGGCAATGATCACCTTTATGCCAAAATCAGCGATTGCCCATGGAGCATGCTCTCTTGAAGAACCGCAACCAAAATTCTTACGTCCTAATAGTATCCCTGCATTTCGGTATTCTGCTTGATTTAATATAAAAGATGCCTTCTCTTTTCCATCCTCAAAACGCCAGTCATAGAAAAGAAATTGCCCGAAGCCGGTTCTTTCAATTCGTTTTAAAAATTGCTTTGGAATAATCGCATCTGTGTCAACATTAACTACATCCAACGGAGCAACGATGTCCGTAAAATTCGTAAATGTTTGTGTCATAGATTTACCTCCTCCGCCGTTTTTGATGGCCATGTTCTGACGTCGACAAAATGGCCTTTGATTGCTGCGGCGGCGGCCATTTCCGGACTAACCAAATGCGTTCTTGCATTCCGCCCCTGCCTGCCTTCGAAATTACGGTTGGAGGTTGAAGCACAGCGTTCATCAGGCAGGACAATATCTTCATTCATCCCAAGACACATGCTGCAGCCTGCTTCCCGCCACTCAAACCCAGCATCAGTAAAAATCTGATTCAGCCCTTCATTTTCAGCTTGTATTTTAACTAACTGGGAACCAGGAACTACTAAAGCCGTAACATTGCCAGCAATCTTATAACCATTAACTATTTTTGCTGCTTTTCGCAGATCCTCAATACGGCTATTTGTACAGGAACCGATAAAGACCTTATTTATGGTTATTTCTGTTATTGGCGTATTTTCAGCCAACCCTATATAATTCAGAGCTTTTTCCGCTGCTCTTTTTTGACTATCCGGAAGTTCAGCAATGGAAGGAACTTTTCCTGTTATACCAGTTACCTGACTAGGAATTGTTCCCCATGTCACTTGTGGAATTACCTCGGATGAGTCAAACTCGACTGTTAAATCGAAAACCGCATCCGAATCGGAATAAAGCTTTTTCCACTCTGTTAAAGCTGCTTCCCATTCACGTCCTTTGGGGGCACATTCTTTGTCTTTCAGGTATTGGAATGTTGTTTCATCCGGCTCGATTAAGCCTGCTCTTCCACCCATTTCTATCGACATATTACAAATCGTCATCCGTTCTTCCATCGACAGTTTCCGAACCGCTTCACCACGGTATTCAATTACATAGCCAGTCGCAAAGTCATGCCCGAACTTTCCAATGAGAGCTAGAATTAAATCTTTGGAAGTCGTTCCGGTTGGAAGCTCTCCATTGATATTAATCGACAGTGTTTTCGACTTATATTGCTTCAAAGTTTGCGTTGCGAGTACATGTTCCACTTCACTGGTTCCAATTCCAAACGCAAGAGCACCAAAGGCTCCATGAGTGGAAGTATGGCTGTCACCGCATACAATTGTCTGACCAGGCTGAGTAATTCCGAGTTCTGGTGCTATAACATGAACAATCCCTTGATTTCGACTTTTCAAATCAAATAGCTTTATCCCGAATTCTCGGCAGTTTTCAACCAGTGCGTTCACTTGTTTTTTAGCAATTTCATCTGTAAACGGCAGGTCTCGATTCCTTGTTGGAATGCTATGGTCCATTGTTGCAAGTGTTAAATCCGGTCTTCTCACCTTCCGACCTTTCATCCTTAACCCTTCGAAAGCCTGTGGTGAAGTAACTTCATGCGTAAGATGCAAATCAATGAACAGGAGCGTCGGCTGATTTTCCTCTTCATGAACAAGATGATTTTCCCAAATCTTTTCATATAAGGTTTTTCCCATTATGTCACCCCTTTTTATATGACATTAGCATTCTTTAATTCTTCCATTGTTTCTTTACTGTAACCAAGTATTTTTCCGTATACTTCGTCATTATGTTTTCCAACTACTTCAGCGCCTGCGTGCTTCACTTGACCCGGGGTTCTGCTTAGCTTCGGAACGACTCCTGGCATTGAAAAGTCCCCTAATTCCGGATGCTCAACATTTATGATCATTTCTCTTTCTTTATAGTGAGGATCCTCCAGGATTTCTTTTGCGGAATAAATGAGTCCGGATGGTACTCCTTTTTCCTCAAGAATCTGGAGTGCCTCTTTTGCAGGCAGTGTTTTTGTCCACTCCTCAATCATGGAATCCAATAGCTTCATATTTTCACCTCTGCCATTGTGCGTTGCAAACCTGGGGTCATCCGCCAGTTCCGGCTGATCCATCGCTTCAGAAAGCCTGCGAAACACATTGTCTGCATTTGCACCTATCACGATGTATGTTTTATCTTTTGTAAAATAAATATTGGAAGGAGCTACTCCAGGAAGAATATTGCCCATTCGCTCCCTCACATAACCTGCCAGCAAGTAATCCGGAATGATGCTTTCCATGATTGAAAATACCGATTCGTACAATGCGGTGTCAACAACCTGGCCTTTTCCGGACTGTTCTCTCTCGTGTACTGCCACCAGACAGCCAATCGTGGCAAATAAGGCAGCAAGGGTATCACCGATTGATATCCCAATTCTTGAAGGCGGCCGATCTGGAAATCCTGTCACATACCGCAAACCACCCATTGCTTCTCCTACACTTCCGAATCCTGCACGATGTTTATAGGGTCCTGTTTGCCCAAAGCCGGAAGTTCTGACCATAATAATTCGCGGATTGATCTCAGCTAACTTCTCGTAGGATAAATTCCACTTTTCCATTGTTCCAGGGCGGAAGTTTTCGATAATGATATCGGTGTCTTTCACTAGTTCCCGTAAAATGGCTTGACCTGCTTCTTCCCGTAAATTAAGCGTGATTGATTTTTTATTCCTTGATTGAATCGGCCACCAGAGCCCCACACCATCTTTTGACTTTCCCCAGTTTCTCATCGGGTCTTCCTTACCGGGCGGTTCTACTTTAATGACCTCAGCACCAAAATCGGCAAGCAACCTTCCCGAAAAGGGGCCAGCTAATAGGGTTCCAAGTTCAATAACACGTAAATTTTCCAAAGGCAAACGATTTTCTGTCAATCTGATCACTCCTGTCCGTGCTAATAGTTTATATATGCAGGCAGAAAACTTATAAATCAAAATTTTCTTAATCTTGTATACAAATTTAATCTTTTGTATACAATAAGTCAACTGTATTTTTAAAAATACATATTTTTATTCAAAAAACATTGAATAAACCGCTTTCATTACTAATTATCAGAATATTATTGAAATATTTTTTCGCATTGTATACAATAGACACGTGAGGTGTTAATTGATGTATGCATACGAATTTATAAAAGATGCAATTATTCAAGGAAAATATGAGCCGGGAATGAGGCTAGCTGAAGAGTCACTGGCAAAGGAATTGAACTTAAGCAGGACACCTGTTAGAGAAGCAATTAAACAGTTGGAAGCGGAAGGATTGGTTGTACCCTTAAAGCGTGGAGTCAGCGTTAGACATTTTACTAAAGAAGATATCCGGCAGATATACGATTTAAGAACCTTGCTGGAGGGCTATGGCGCAAGCCAGGCAGCCATTTATCGCACAAGCGAAGATTTAAAGAGAATGGAAAAAGCCAATTCCTTATACGAAAAGGCAATTACTCAGTATATTGAAGCGGATATGGACAGCATTAAGGAAATTGTCGATGTGAATCAGGAATTTCATAACGCGATTGTCGCTGCCTCTAAGAACTCACATATCTATTTTCATATCTCAAAGGTTGTCGTTGTTCCAGTCGTGTTTCGGTCTTTTTACTGGTATAACCACTTCCAACTGAAACAATCTCTTGAGGTTCATAAGATTATTCTCCAAGCTATTAAAAATAAAGAACCCGAGCGTGCGCGAATTGCGATGCATGAACACATTTATCAAGGACGCGATCACGTGCTAAGGCATCTTGAAAAAATAAAAAATAGTCATCTATTAAAGGAGGAAGATTCATGATCGAAATTTGTGAAGTAGGCCCCCGTGATGGATTGCAAAATGAAAGTAAAATCATTTCCACTGAAACAAAAGTAGAATTAATCACCCGCCTGATCGATGCTGGAATGCGCAATATCGAAGCCGTTTCATTCGTTAACCCAAAAGTCGTTCCACAAATGGCAGATGCTGAGGAAGTCTTGCGCCTACTTCCGAAAAGAGATAATGTTACATATGCTGGACTCGTCTTAAGCCGATCGGGTCTGGAGCGGGCCTTGCAGACAAACGTTGACTTCTTGCATGTGGTAACAGCTACAAGTGATCAATTTAATTTGAGGAATGCGAAAAGAACTGTAGGGCAGGCTGTAGAAGAATTATCGAAGGTCATTCAAGAAGGTGTCGAAGCTGATAAAGAGGCAGCAGGCGTTCTAGGAACTGCATTTGGTTGCCCATTTGAAGGTAATGTGCCTTTATCTCAAGTATTGGAAGTTGCTGAAAAGTTTCTAGCAGCAGGCTGTAAGAAAATCACCCTAGCTGATACGACCGGAATGGCCAATCCGTTTCAAGTCCAAAATGTCATTAAAGCATTTAAAGATGCTTTTGGCTCTGATTTGTCTTTAGGACTTCATTTTCATAACACGAGGGGACTAGGGTTGGCAAACACGCTAGCCGGTTATCAGGCTGGGGTTAATCGGTTTGATTCTTCGATAGCAGGATTAGGAGGATGTCCATTCGCTCCAAAGGCGGTCGGCAATGTATGCACAGAAGATATGGTGAATATGTTTCATGGAATGGGAATTGAAACGGGAACAGATTTGAATCAACTCCTTGATATAGCTAAGTGGATGGAAAAAAACATGGAGCGTTCTTTGGATGGAATGCTCATGAAGTCCGGAATTGCATAAAGGGATAACTCCCCATTAAGGTGATGGGGAGTTTTGTTATCTTATAAAACGGACTATTAGACAGTATATAAAATAGTCTGTTATGGGCACTATAAATTCACATATGCTTAAAATTAAAAAACTGGCCACGGAGAAATCCGTGACCAGCAAACTAAATCTATTAAGCTTGTTAAACGGTCAAATACCCTTGTAATAAATACTTATCAAGAGCTTGCGGTTTTCCTTCAAGCATGACCGTCCCTCTATCAATGACGTAAATATAATCGGCATTATCCAAGAGAAAATCGATATTATGATCCACCATCATGATACCAATATTGTTCTCTCTCGCCAAAGTTAATATCACTTCTTGAATGCGGGATACAATCGATGGCTGAATCCCTTCCGTCGGTTCATCCAGCAGAAGAATAGAGGGTTCTCCGACAAGCGCGCGGGCAAAGGCCAGCTGCTGCTGCTGTCCGCCGCTTAAATCGCCTCCTTTTCGATGAAGCATATCCGGTAAAACCGGGAATAATTCGAGTACTTCTGCAGGTACAGTCTTGGTCTTGGATTTCCGCGCTTCCAATCCTAGCAGCAAATTTTCTTCGACCGTTAAAGTAGGGAAGATTTCGCGTCCTTGCGGGATATATCCAATACCCTTCTTCACCCTTTTTTCAGGTTCCTTGGCGGTAATCTCGTCATCATTTATCATGATGGAACCTTCCTGCACCTTAAGTAAACCGACGATCGCTTTTAACAAGGTTGTTTTGCCTACCCCATTTCTGCCAAGAATGCCGACAAGCCTGCCTTTTTCCACCTGAAGGGACATATTATACAGGACCCGGCTGTCCTGATAGCCAACCGCTACTTTTTCCACTGACAGCATAGCTTCATTCCCTCCTTCCCAGGTAAATTTCGGCTACTTGCTTATTCTGCTGAATTTCTTCCATTGTACCTTTACATAAAACCTTCCCTTCACTCATCACGGTAACGGTTTGTGAAAATTGTTTAACGAAATCCATATCGTGTTCCACTGTAACGACCGCGCATTTTTTTGCGATATCATGAATCAGTTTTCCGGTTCGCTCGCGCTCATAGCCGCTCATGCCTGCGATGGGTTCATCCAGCAGCAAAAGCTGCGGGTCGGTAACAAGCTGCATCCCAATTTCCAGCCACTGCTTTTGACCATGTGATAGCGAACCCGCCTGCATCCCCCGAAATTCATATAAATCTGTAAATGAAAGGATCTCGAGTACTTTTTCTTCTGCTTTCTTTTTCAGTTTCCTCCTGAAAAGTGCGGAGGTTTTTTCAGAAGAAAGCACGGCCAGTTCGAGGTTTTCCTGGACGGTTAACTGCAGAAAAACCGATGGCGTCTGGAATTTTCGTTTCACACCGAGTCTCGCTATCTCATACTCTTTTTTCTTTGTAAGTGCGATTTGTTCCCCAAACATGATGTCACCACTAGACGGCTTCGTCTTTCCGCATATCGTATCGAGCAAAGTGGTCTTGCCCGCTCCATTCGGTCCAATTAAGAAATGAATTTCATTCGGTTCGATGTCCAATGTGACTCCTTGAAGGGCATGAAACCCATGAAAGGTTACTCTGACATCACTGCATGACAGTATCGGCTTCATTTTTTACCTCCTCCACTTTTTTGGTCCGCGTCCATTTTTTTCTGAGGGAGTGGTAGAGTCCGACGATCCCGTTCGGCATAAACAAGACAATGCTGATAAACATCATGCCTAATAAAAATAACCAATAATCCGGGTAGTTTTCACTGAAATACGTTTTGGCGCTATTTGTCACAATCGCACCGATTATCGCCCCGATAAGGGATGTCCGTCCGCCTATCGCAACCCAAAGCACCATCTCAATCGAAGGGATGATCCCCATCATTTCCGGAGAAATTAAACCGACCTGAAGGACAAACAACACCCCCGCTATCCCGGCAAACGCCGCAGAAAGCGCATATACCATCACCTGATAAAAGGTGGAATTATAGCCTAAAAAACGGGTCCTGTTCTCACTATCCCGGATCGCAACCAAGAGTTTCCCTGCTTTTGTTTCGGTCAGAAATTTAGAAAGCAAGAATACAATTAGCAGAACAGCAGCGGTGATAAAATATAAAACAATTTGGGTGACCGGATCTGTCAGGGAAAAACCGAGCACCATCTGAAAGTTCGTCAGCCCATTTGTTCCGCCTGTCCATTGCTGGTTGCCGATGAATAACGTGACAAAAATAACCACTATAGCCTGAGAAATAAGTGAAAAATAGACCCCTTTGATCCGATTTTTAAATGTTAAATATCCAAGGACAAAGGACAGGAGTGCCGGCAAAAGGATCGCAGCGCCCAAGGAAAATCCAAAACTTTTGAAAGGTTCCCAAAACCAAGGCAGGGAAGAAACCCCGCTCCAGCTCATAAAATCAGGCAGAGCACCGCCCGCCGCTTCGAGTTTCAAGTGCATCGCCATACAGTAAGCACCGATTCCAAAGTATACCCCATGGCCGAGGCTTAGGATCCCCGTTTGTCCCCATATAAGCGAGATCCCTATCGCGATGATCGCGAAGGCTAAAAACTTTCCTAATAAGGAAAGGCGAAATTCCGTTAAATAAAAGGGTGCCAAAAATAAGGCAAGGAAGATCACCCAATTCGAATAAGTAATTTTTTTCACGACTCTCCTCCTCAATCAAGCGAACGTGTTTTGACATAGACAAGGCCTGACGGACGCCATTGCAAGAATATGATAATCATTAAAAAGACCATGACCTTAGCAGTGGTGGCGCTTGAGGTATATTCGACAAATGTCGAAACGAGCCCAACGCCAAAAGCTCCAAAAACGGTACCGATAATCTTGCCGATTCCCCCGAAGATCACGACCATAAAGGCATCCACAATATAATAGGTCCCGATGGAAGGCCCAATCGAGCCAATCGCTGTTAAGGCACAGCCCGCAATGCCTGCCAACCCTGAACCGATGGTAAACGCAAGCGCATCGACTTTTCGAACGGAGACCCCAAGGCAGGATGCCATTGGACGATTTAAGGTAACCGCCCTTATTTTCCGGCCTGAAGCCGATTTCTCCAGGTACAGATATAAGAGGATGACACTTAAAATAACAATGGCTAAAATGAATAATCGCTTATAAGGCAATATCGCTCCTGCGATCTCTACCCCGCCATTCAGCCATCCGGGAGCTTCAACCGCGACGTTCGGCGCCCCGAAAATCGTCCTTGCTGTCTGCTGAAGGATCAAACTTACACCCCATGTCGCTAGCAGACTGTCTAACGGGCGGTGATACAGGTATTGAATCAAAAACTTCTCAATCAAAAAACCAATCATCCCGGCAGCTAAAAAAGCAACAGGGATCGCAATAAAGTAGTAGTACGAAAAAAAGGAAGGGAAATAAGTCGAGAAAATATTTTGGATGACATAGGTCGTATACGCCCCAACCATAATCAATTCTCCATGTGCCATATTGATGACATTCATCAATCCGAATGTGATCGCAAGTCCGATGGCGATTAATAACATAATCGAACCTAAGCTAATCCCATTGAACAGCTGGGTAATGATATTCTCCATTCAGATCCACCTCCATTTGTAAAGAATTTTCAAATAAGAAAAGTGCAGCCGCCTCTGTAAATAAGGAACTTTAAACTAAAACCGTCTAAGTCAAATCACAAACGCATTTCCGGTATTTGGATAATAAACCGTGAGTTTGGATAATAAATCCTAAGTTTGGATAATAAATTCTGAATTTGGATAATAAATCTCGGATTTTCAAAATAATACCTCTGTTCTGATATTAAATCCCGCGCAGTTAGACATTTTATAAAGTTATGAAAGTTATACTCTCTCTTTATGAAGGGGTTCGCTGACCAGAACCCCTTCTTTGTACCTTTATTGCAATCCTTTTGCCCATTCATAGCTTTTTAGATATGGATCCGGTTTTACCGGCTCCCCGGAATTCCACAATTCCTTGAACTGTCCGTCTTTTTGAACTGCCCCGATCCGGACGGTTTTATAGGTGTGCTGGGTTTCGCCGTCGATTTTCACTGTGCCGCCGGGCGCCTTGAACTCAATTCCATCTGCGGCCGATTTTACTTTCTCGACATCAAAGGACCCAGCTTTCTCCACCGCTTCAGCCCATAGATATACCGCAAAATAAGCAGCTTCGATCGGATCGCCAGTAACGCGGTCATCCCCATACTTCGCTTTGTATTTCTCGACAAATGTTTTGTTTTCCGGAGTATCCGTGGTCTGGAAGTAATTCCAGGCTGCTAAATGCCCTTCCAGGACATCGACGCCAATCCCGCGGATCTCTTCCTCCGCTACACTGACGCTCAGGACCGTGACATCTTTGGATGTAAGGCCTGCATCTTTTAATTGCTTGAAGAACGCGACGTTACTGTCTCCATTCAACGTATTGTATACGACCTCCGGTTTTTCTTTTTTGATTTTGCTGATCAACGTACTATAATCCGTGTGTCCCATCGGCGTATATTCTTCCCCTAATAGCTCCCCGCCCTCGGCTTTAAGCTGGGCTTTGATGATTTTATTGGCGGTTCGCGGGAACACATAGTCAGAACCAATCAGGAAGAATTTCTTTCCTTTATTCTCTAATAACCAAGTGACAGAAGGGACAATTTGCTGGTTGGTTGTCGCCCCTGTATAAAAAATATTCGGCGACTGCTCCATGCCCTCATATTGGACCGGATACCAGAGTAAACCATTATTCTGTTCTACTACCGGCAGCATCGATTTACGGCTTGCGGATGTCCATCCTCCAAAAATCGTCGCAACTTCATCCTTTTGCAATAACTTCTTTGCTTTTTCGGCAAATGTCGGCCAATCGGAAGCCCCGTCTTCCACGATCGGCTTTATCTTCTTCCCTAAAACTCCTCCGGCGGCATTTATCTCTTCTATCGCCATTAACTCCGCATCGCGTAAGGAAACCTCACTGATGGCCATCGTCCCGCTTAAGGAATGCAGGACGCCTACCTCTACTTCATCGGAAGAACCCTTCTTTTCCGATGCTTCAGTCTGTTTATCTTTGCTGACCAGATTGCTTGCGGCACAACCGGATCCTATTGCGAATATAAGAATTAATAAAAACGTTAAACTAGCTTTTACGACTTTGCTTCGTTTCATTGACATACCTTCTCTCCATCGATTTTACTTATACAAATGTGTATAATTAAAATCAGGCAATCACACGATATGTATGCCTGATTTAAAGGGAGTATCTTATGGCTGTAAGATACTCCTTTTTGTTTTTTTGGATCAACCTCCTCTATGTAAGTTTTCAAAACATTTTAATGTTATGTTATATAACATAACTAATATTAGTTATTGTAT
Organism: Bacillus sp. CECT 9360; assembly: GCF_918741275.1. Taxonomy (GTDB): domain Bacteria; phylum Bacillota; class Bacilli; order Bacillales; family DSM-1321; genus Peribacillus. Next base: position 139,884 of record NZ_CAKKNA010000010.1, on the reverse strand, counting down.
TTGTTTTTTCAGAAAATTTCAATAAAATTTCGGTTAAATTTTTAAAAAAAATTGTGGTAACGCTAACATTCCATGGTATGACCGCCTTAATGTTTCGCCTTAAACATAAAAAGCACCGGATATTATTCATCCAGTGCTGGTAATTTATTCCAAGCTATTCATGTTTTCTTTTAAAATCCGCTGAATGCATGTCATAATTTCTTCCACTACCCCTGTATTATGCGCGAAGATACGTAAACAAAACCCGTTTACGCATGGCAAGGCCGACAATCCGAGACGAACTCCTTCAAAACCTTGAACAAGCTGCTTAATAGATTCCGTTCCTTCAACGGTGAACAAGTCACTTATGACAATAGCAGAACCAAAATGCGAGTAGGATTCCAGATAGCCGGTCTCGTTTATATGCTTAGCTGGTTCAAGCAGCAATCGATCAAGCACCACCAGTTCTCCTTCATAAAACACCTTCACAACAGATCGGTAGTCTTGATAGGAAAATAATGCACCATCCGGAGACCAGCCAGGCGTCAATATATCCGTAAGGAAAAGGGTCGCCCGCTTCTTCATGTAGATTTCTGTGAATTGATGAAACCTGGCATCCCTGTATAGAATCGTAGGTTCAGGCATAAAGAACAGACTAGCATCACTTTCTAATTCAAACTGATTTTCCTGGATGGGAGGTTGATCAATGGTCCGGTATATTTTGGTCGCTCCTTGAGTCCTGAGCGTAACCGCACTGCCCTCTCCGGCACGAAGGATCATTCGGTATGTGTCGCCGTTTACATACCCGCCGCCCACACTTAGCCAATAAAGGGTGGCTTCCGTTTCATTATCCAAATATAACGGATGGGTGATTTTAAAGGATCCATAGTGGTATTTGCTTGATAGAATGGTGCGGCCATGCTGCCTTATTGTCTCGAGCTCCGCATAACCGGTCCACTCATCCATTCTCCAGCCCTACCAATAGACATTCCTCTTTAATCCAATTGATAACCCCCTCCAACCCGAGATCTTCTTTTAAATTGGTAAAAAAGAACGGTTTGTTGCCGCGCGTGGATAATGTATCCCTCTCCATCACTTCTAAACTTGCCCCAACATAAGGTGCCAAATCGATTTTGTTTATGACAAACAGGTCGGACTTGATCATGCCCTGTCCACCTTTGCGCGGAATTTTCTCCCCTTGGGCCACGTCAATGATGTAAATTGAGAAATCGACGAGTTCCGGGCTGAAGGTTGCCGCCAAATTATCGCCGCCGCTTTCCACGAAAATGATATCCAATCCTTCATGACGTTCAAGCAATTCGTCAATCGCCACAAAATTCATGCTCGCATCCTCGCGAATCGCCGTATGGGGACAACCTCCCGTTTCCACGCCGATAATCCGGTCTTCGGAAAGCACGCTGTTTTTCACTAAAAAAAGCGCGTCTTCTTTTGTATAGATATCATTCGTGATAACCGCCAGATTATACTCGTCGTCCAGCGCCCGGGTCAACCGTTCTACAAGCATCGTTTTTCCCGCTCCAACCGGTCCGCCGATTCCAATTCTTAGTGTCATGCCATCTCCCCGTTTCTATTTATTTTTCCGATTAAGACATAAACAAGCGGACATGCAAGTCCTCGTGCAACATAGCCGCAAGCTCTATACCCGGCGGCGATATACCAAAGTCATCGATTGTAAGGGTATCGATTTTGGCGACAACGTCTTTTATATTTTGTTGAAAAGAAAATAATAAACGCTGGCCATCAGTCTGCCCTAAAGGAATCCCTCTGACGGCGTTTTGGATGATAGAAGAGATGGCCGTATATAGGTATGCGGTCACGCATTCTCCCTTACCAATTCCCATCTCGTTGCAAAATAGGCCAAATGCCAATGCCGGATGACCGAAGGCCTCTTTTTTCTTGATCTGCCGGCGATAGTCGGAAAGTGCCGGTACGGCTTCCAGCGCCATTAACAACTCCACCATCCGCCCGCCTACCCTTTTTGCCCCTTCCCTGGTTTCCCGGGACAGGGATGACACGTATAACAGCCGGTCTAATTCATGGATATTGTGGCCATCGTATAACAGCGCAGCAGATAATCCGTCATTGTAGCATAGTGAGCCTTCTAAATAGGCATGCAGCCAGCCCGCGAATGTTTCAGCATTGGTCACTTTCCCTTCCTGGATGTAGGTTTCCAGACCATAGGAATGCGAAAATGAACCGGTCGGAAAATTGGAATCGCAAATTTGCATCAAGGTTAAGGCAGCGTTAGTCATGCGAATGGCCTATCGGACGGAATGCCTCGTTTAACGTGCGCTCCTCTCGCGAAAAAGCAACCTGTTGGCGGGTTAGCATCTCTTCTATTAAATAATCATACTCAACAATCATTTCATCACCGTCAAATTGAGCAGGGGTGTGCCTGTTTCCGATTTGATGCGCGATCACACCCATCACTTCAAGACTTTCCGGCCGGATCACCAGGACATCATTCGATAGTACATCGACGACAATCGCGTTTTTATCATCCATATAAAGAATATCCCCGCGATGAAGCTCCCGTTCTGTAGTTAACCGGATGCCCAGTTCTCTTCCATGGTCGGTTTTGACCCGTTGAACCCTTTTTAATAAATCGCCGCTAGCTAAATACACTTTTTCCTTATGAAGATGGTCAACCGATACCTCGTTTGCATTCGCAACTACACGTTCAATTATCATCGAAAATCCTCCTTAAAAAAGATGATATCGCTGAGCCATCGGCAAGATTTCCACCGGCTCGCAGGTGATGATTTCCCCGTTTACCTTTACATCATACGTTTGCGGATCCACTTCAATATTGGGCGTTCCGTCATTCCATTTCATATCCTTTTTCGTCAGATTGCGGATGCTATGGACAGGCTTGATGATCTTCTCCAGCCCCAGCTTATCAGGAACTCCCTTTTCAATCGCCGCTTTTGACAGGAATGTCATGCTGGTCGAACCAACCGATTTCCCGTAAGAACCGAACATCGGCCGGAATAAAACAGGCTGAGGCGTCGGGATGGAGGCATTCGGGTCACCCATTACACTATAGGCGATCATGCCGCCTTTTAAGATTAGCTCTGGCTTGATCCCGAAAAAGGCAGGATCCCACAGCACCAGGTCGGCAAGTTTGCCTTTTTCGATTGAGCCGACATAATCGGAAATTCCATGGGCAATTGCCGGATTGATCGTATATTTGGCGACATAGCGCTTTACGCGGAAGTTGTCCCCATCGTTATATTCCTCCGGCAGTCGGGCTTGCTGCAGTTTCATTTTATGAGCCGTCTGCCAGGTTCTCGTGATTACTTCCCCGACCCGCCCCATCGCTTGTGAATCAGAACTTATCATGCTGAAAACACCCAAATCATGAAGAATATCTTCTGCGGCAATCGTTTCCTTCCGAATCCGTGAATCGGCAAACGCCAGGTCTTCCGGAATGGAAGGATCCAAATGGTGACAAACCATCAACATATCCAAATGCTCATCGATCGTATTTTTCGTGAATGGCCTTGTAGGATTCGTGGAGGAAGGCAAAATATAGTCATAGCTTGCCACTTTAATAATGTCCGGCGCATGGCCGCCTCCCGCTCCTTCTGTATGATACGTATGGATCAAGCGGCCATCGATCGCCTTTAATGTATCTTCCACAAACCCACTTTCATTCAATGTATCTGTATGAATGGCAATTTGGACATCGTATTCATCTGCCACCAGCAAGCTATGATGAATCGCGGATGGCGTGCTGCCCCAATCTTCATGAAGCTTTAAGCCGATGGCTCCAGCCTCGATTTGTTCGGCCAACGGTGCAGTATGTGAAGCATTTCCTTTCCCTAGAAACCCAATGTTCATCGGAAAGGCCTCCGCCGCCTCCAGCATCCGGTGAATATGGAACTCTCCAGGCGTACAGGTAGTCGCATTCGTCCCGGTCGCCGGACCTGTACCCCCGCCGATCATTGTCGTCACCCCGGAAGTGAGCGCCGTTTCAATTTGCTGCGGACAGATAAAATGGATATGCGCATCAATCCCGCCTGCTGTAAGAATCTTGCCTTCCCCGGCAATCACTTCTGTGGAAGCACCAATCACTATATCAACGTCATCCATCAACAGCGGATTCCCCGCTTTACCAATCGCGGATATGTAACCATCCTTCAACCCGACATCTGCTTTATATATGCCTGTGAAATCGATAATGATCGCATTTGTAATAACGGTATCCACACTGTCAGCCCGGGTGGCAAGCGGGTGCTGGCCCATCCCATCCCTAATGACCTTCCCTCCGCCAAACTTCACTTCATCCCCATAGGTTGTATAGTCCTTCTCAATCTCGATAAATAGGTCCGTGTCCGCCAAACGGACACGATCGCCGGTTGTCGGCCCAAACATGGAACTATATTGCCTTCTCGACATTTCCAATCCCATATTACAGCCCTCCATCCACTTTATTGTTAAATCCATAGACTTTTCTTTCTCCGCCAAAAGGGATCAATTGAACCTCTTTCGGATCCCCTGGTTCAAACCGGACAGAAGTGCCAGCCGGAATGTTCAGCCGCGTTCCATAAGCTTGGGTCCGTTCCAAAACCAACGCTTCATTCACTTCGTAGAAATGAAAATGGGAGCCTACCTGGATTGGACGATCGCCCTGGTTCACGACCATACAGACCGTAATTTCTTTCCCTTCATTACACGAAATCTTTTCTTTGCGTAGAAGATACTCACCTGGAATCATTCTTTTCCTCCTTATTGAATAGGGGTATGGACAGTCACCAGTTTCGTCCCGTCCGGAAACGTTGCTTCGACCTGAATATCCTGAATCATTTCAGGCACTCCCTCCATGACGTCTTCTCGCGATAAGATTCTTTGCCCATCCTTCATAATTTGAGCGACGGTTTTCCCGTCACGGGCCATCTCCATCAATTCATAAGTAATCAACGCGATCGTTTCCGGATAATTCAATGTCAAACCGCGTTCCTTCCTCCGTCGGGCCAAATCGGCTGCAACCACAATCATCAATTTCTCCTGTTCACGGCTCGTTAATTTCATTCTCCCCCGCCTTTAAAGACAAATTTAAAAAACATGTTAGGTTTTCTAACATTTTATGTTATATTTATTATTGTATAAATAAAATAAATTTTCAATCTTTTTTTCAAAACATTTAGAGGGGAGAGTTTCTTTTGGAATTATCATTGCTTTCTGTCTTACTGTTTGGCTTGCTATTGGGGGTGACGCATGCATTGGAGCCGGACCACGTAGCCGCGGTATCTACGATGGCGGGTGAAAACAAAAAGTTGTTCCGTTCTTCTCTAACGGGAGTATTTTGGGGAATTGGTCATACTTTAACCTTGTTTGTAATCGGAATCGTGGTCATCCTCTTGAAAACAAACATTCCGGGGATTCTGCAGAGCTCTTTTGAGTTCTTCGTCGGCATCATGCTTGTTCTATTAGGTGCGATGTCTATATTTACCTACAATAAAGATCACAATCATTCGCATGTACATAAGAACCGCATCTACCACAAAGCAACCATCATAGGCATCATCCACGGCCTGGCTGGAAGCGGCGCCATGGTTGTTACTACGATGGCCTCCGTCGACACAGCCGCCCAGGCATCACTCTACATTTTATTATTCGGTGCAGGAACGGTCATAGGCATGCAGCTGTTCAGCACAATCATTGCCCTGCCCTTCATTCTTGGCCGGAAAAATCTCACATTGCACTCCAGCCTTACGAAAATGGTCAGTGCTTTTAGTATTTTGTATGGGTGCTATCATATGTATAGTGTGGTTTCTTGAAAACTTCAGTATAATATTTTGGATTACAAAAAAAGCAGGAAGGCAACTATGTTTTTCTAAGAATGGCCTGATAGGTAGCCTAAGCTAGATTCATATCCCAGTTCAATACCGGAAGCCGGGCTTCCTGTTCAAAGGCCGCAGAACAGCTTCATCAAAGGCTCTTCCAATGAACTGGATGCGATTGGCAAGCCTGCAGATGAGAAACCACCACCTGGAACAGACAAGCTCGGCATGACTGTCAGATTGATCTGCCCTGTAAATCTTAAACCGCCGCCGGAACAGGTTCCATACTTCCTTCGACTTCCATTTCTTTTTGCCCAATGTCAGGAGGGAGGATGATGGATAAAAAATGGAAATCTCATCCTGCCTGCTTCCAGATGCAATTCAGGCAAAAAAATACAAAGCCCGACTCCCTTCACTGGCACGAAAGGGAGTCGGGCTTCTCATTTGTTAATCGTTGTCGCGCTGTCCGTGATTTTTGTCTTGGCTCTGAGTAACTTCATGTTTTCCATCCCGCTCTTCCATGGGATTCACCTTCAGGACCCGGTCCGGCTCACGGCCATAACCATCGATCTCCAAACGATCCTTATATGCACGGATAACAGAAAACGCAGTGGAATCGGCTGTTTCAACCATCCCCTGGAAATTTACATATTTGATCCCGTTTTTCTCAGCATAGTTGCCTGCATGGTTATGTCCGTTAAAGTAAGCCACTACATTTCCTGCAGATTCAAGTTCTTTCATTAGTGCAGCGTCATTCCAGGCATTGTGCTCGTTGGCAGGGTAGATTGGCATATGCCCGATTACCACAACTTTTTCTTCTTTGTTAGCTGATTTCTGGAGTACGTTATGCAGCCAATTCATTTGATCGGAACCTACGCCCCCATTCCAAACCTGGGCATTTTTTGTTCCACTCGTTTTCAGCTGATTATACATCTCTTCAGCTTGTTGATACTTTGCTGAACCTGGCGCATTTGCATACAGGCTCAAGTCATTGGTATCAAGAACAATAAAACGCCAGCCCTTTTTGGCGAAATCATAGTATTGGTTTGGCATGTCCAGGATATCTACAACTTTGTCCGTTGTTACAGGGAAGTCATGATTGCCAAGAACATGATATTTAGGCCCTTCAACTTGATTATAAATGGGAAGAATCGTATCGAAACTCTCAAGGTTCCTGTCAATAATATCACCCGTCTGCACAGTGAAACTCAGCTTATGTTGATTGAGAATAGCGGCGGCATCCTTTAGTTTGCTTACCGAGTCACGGTAAAAACGTGTACCGGAGGCATCACAATCGCAATATTGTATATCGGGGATAAGCCCGAATTCAAACGCTGGTTTCTTACTTTTGTGTTCGTTCGGTTCTGCTGATGCTGATGTTCCTGCGATTAGAGACAATCCGATTGCGAATGCAGCGCCCCAAACCTTGACTTTTTGAGTGATTCCCAGTCTTCCTTCATTCGTTCCCATTTAAAATTCCCCTTTCAAAATTGTATTACGTTCTAATATTAAAGGACTGAAGTAAAGAAAATGGCATATTTACGTAACTTTTAAATCACTTTAATAAAGACTCAACATAGGTAAACTGGGATAGGTTATTTTATGTTATAAAGATTCGTAAACAAGGCCTTAACAATGAGAATAATAGGGAAATTACTCGCTTTTATGGATCGGGGATCTTCTCTTCAAACTAAAGAAATAACCGCGGATGTGTATATGAAGATTCAGCACACCCGCGGTTAAATCATTGTATTTATTTATCCTGTGATTTTTCATTAAAGTGTATATGGGGTTTCGTATGAGGATATTGGATGAGGTATTTTCTTAGAAGAATTTAGGAGAACAGATAAGTTTTATATACGCTCTTCTAACTTCCTCTCAATCTTATACACTTTCCTGCCAAGTTCCTCTACTCTTTCGGCAAAATATCCTGTTTCAAGTTCAATTTCTTCCTGCTTTTTCAGTACTGTTTTTAAAAGTGACATAACTTCAGGCTTTTGAATGTCTTCCAATCTTTCCTCAATTTTCTCGAAACTGCCACTAATTCGTTCTTCCATGTCTTTCAGTGCCTGTAAGATTGTATTCTCGATTTCTGTTCACCTCCTCTTTTCATTTATATATATGGGATACTACAGATTCAAACAATATATGACAGTCTTTTTAATCGAAATATGTAAAGTATATTTAGTCCTGTTGTTAACTGCTTATCTTTTGCATCCAAACCTAGGGGCTCCTGTAGTTATTTCACTTCCAGAACAAAGGCATAGAGAGCATCGCCATGTGATAGCTGTTCTTCCTCCTCGTCCATCCACCATGCACCATAGCCATAGTAATAGATGCCTTTCTCTTTTGGAACAACGAAACGATTTTCTTTCACCGCTACCTCCTTTTCCTTCCCCTCATTCGTCTGCATGAGATGAATTTCGTTTGGCTTAGGCTCGTAATCGATTACGAATCGCACTTCCTGATTCGGTTTCACTTCTATAGGGGCTTTGCCTTTTAATAGATCAACCGCACCAGCAGTGTCAGTACACATCCCCTTCCAACAATAAGCTCCCAATACGGTCTCATATGTTTCCTTCCCGATGACAATCATTCCTTTAGGTGGTTTTCCGCCAGTCATTGCATCATCCGAACAGCCCATAAGAATTAGCAGCATACAAACTAATAATCCAGCCAACCTTTTTTTCAATTCCTGCACCTCCCGTTTTATAAATAGACGATTCCACCTCAGGTTTAGTTCCAAGGACAGAATCCATCGTCTTAGACGAAAGAAAAATAGTTATCTATCTCCTGTAACATTAAGTTTTTGATAAAATTGGAAGAAAGATGAAAAGGAGTGTTTATTATCAATCCAGTTACTGCATTCATTCATTCTATAAAAATAGGTATCTCTTATGAGTCATAAATGGTTGGAATGGGCAAAGAGGATGCAAGCATTGTCTCAAGCAGGATTGACCTTTTCAAAAGATGTTTACGATATTGAACGTTATGAAGAATTACGAAGTATAAGTGCGGAGATTATCGAAGACTACACCGGATTAGAAATGCAAAAAATCAAAGATTTATTTACTAATGAAACAGGTTATCAAACACCTAAAGTTGATGTACGCGGAGTAGTGTTTAAAGATGATAAAATCTTAATGGTTCGAGAAAAAATTGATAATAGATGGTCTTTGCCTGGAGGGTTTTGCGATATAGGTTACTCCCCTGCTGAAAATATCGTAAAAGAATTAAAAGAAGAATCAGGCTACGATGCAGTTCCTGTAAAATTGCTCACTCTTTTGGATATGAATAAACATCCCCATCCGCCACAACCATACCACTATTATAAATTGTTTATTCAATGTGAGATAGTCGGTGGGCATGCAAGTACCGGAATCGAAACAAAAGACATTAATTTTTTCTCTAAATACAATTTGCCAAACCTTTCTACGGGTAGAAATATAGAGTCACAGATTAAAACACTTTTTGAATTTCTGAAGGAACCTAATAAAGAGGCGATATTGGATTAACTACTTTTTTAGCTAACGTGTAGCTTATGCAAATAAAAAACAGAAGCGGGAACCTTTACTTTTGCTGGTCCTTGCTTCTGTTTCATCCGCTGTCCTAATGAATCGCTTATTTTTAGTCTATTCAAAAAAACTAGTAGTTAAAAAATTGTAAAATGTCTTTATAGGTCACAGTTCAAATAACCAGAAGAGCAACTTTTCTTACTAATATTTATAACTTTAACAGTTTTGCCTGCAATTATATTTCTAGCTGAAGCTTTGGCTTACATTTATGCCAATTCTAAGTTCTTTTCTTAAATCAAGACCTATTTGTTGTCGTCGAAACAAAATTCAACCAAACTCGCTTTTTTTGTCTTTAAAATCCCTACTGTCGCTTCGTAGCCCTTAACTTGGTCATGCAGGTTCTTCTTTCGGACTGATATCATTCTCATAACTTCATCTGGATTTGGTCCACCTTGTATACTTCTAATTTTAACAAAATACTCTGGCGAGATAATTTTTTTCCATTCATCTTCTGCCAAAGACACATTGACGAATTCGTGAATCATTTCATTAATATCGTTTATATGCCATTCATACAATTCTTTTTGTTCTTTAATCGTTCGCTTCGAGATGTAGCTGGCGATTGAATGAGCTTTTTTAAATGATATCTGATAATCCCTGGATAAGGTATCCGCCAATTCGGTAATTGTAATACTAGATTTTTTGGCCATTTCTTTCATATGTTCAGAGTTTACTTTTAATGTGCTGATGACAGCGTACATTAATTTTAATACCCGGTTAGCATTATTATATGCACGATATAAATGAGGCTGAAGATCGTCTTCCGTATCCACGATGTCACCAAACGGGGTATTATGAATCATATTAATCGCAGCCAGTGCATCTCCGTAAGCACTGCTTGCTATAGAACGGGAGTGTTCGATCGATACAGGATTCCTTTTTTGCGGCATGATGCTGCTCACTTGTACATAAGGATCTGCCACGAGAAAAGAACCAAATTCCCTAGTTACCTGCTGTAAAAAGTCCTGTATCCATCTACCTGTATTGACCATAAATGTCATGATGGCTGTGGAAGTCTCGAGCAGATAATCCGCTCCTCCAATTGAATCATAGGAATTTTCAATTATCCCGTCAAAGCCTAGCAACTCACAGGTACGTTCTCGGCTAATCGGAAAACCGGTCGTTGTCAAAGCAGCTGCCCCCAGCGGAGATTGATTTACTATATGATAAGCGGACCAGAGACGTTTGATGTCTCTTTGCATAACGTCATAAATCGCTAATAGATAATGGCCTAGAGTAGTTGGCTGAGCAGGCTGTGTATGAGTATAGCCCGTCATATAGGTTTCCGAATGCAGCGCAGATTGGTCCAAAAGCGCTTCACTTAATTGATACGCACTCTCAAAAGTATTCAGAAGATGCTCTCTTAAAACCAACCGATACATGGCCACACCCATATCGTTCCTGCTGCGCCCGATGTGGATCTTACCAGCTAATTCGTCACCAATTTCTTCACCTATCTTCGCCTCCATCATGAAAAACAGGTCCTCAAATTGGGGGTGATAGGTCAACAAGGTAATATTGGATTTTGCGACTTTGTTGATTCCTTCTAACATGACCTTCGCTTCATCTAAATCAATAATGCCCTGTTCCGCCAGCATAATGACATGTGCGCGGTGAATGTCGAACATGACATGGAATAAATAATCTCTCTGATCATTAAAAACAGGCATTAATAATTCTTCGACATAGGTTTTTCCTGGAAAAGCCGTGCCTTCTCTTTTGAGAAATTCTTTAAGATTGTTCATACTATTCATCTCCTTTTTTATGACAGTGATTGTTCAGCTTTCACTCCGAAGAATTTATTGGAAATAAAGAGAACAATGGCAATTAACGCAATCTGGATCATTCCATATGCCGCTGCCTGCCCCATATTAAACATTCGGAGTTGATTCATTATTTCAATGGAGATTGGTCGGTTGGATATCGTATATAATAAGACGGATGTCGGGAATTCCCCAACAGATTCCACAAAGGCCAGTAATGTTCCGGATAATACTCCCGGCATGATGATTGGTAGAATGACCTTCCTAAAGGTATAAAACCATTTAGCCCCTAAGCTTCTTGACGCTTCCTCGATGGAATCATCCAACTGTTCTAACACAGCATTCGTCGATCTAACAACCAAAGGGATGTGGCGGATAAAATAGGCCAGAGGCAAGATCCAAAACGTTCCGACCAGAATATTTCCAAACGTAAAAATGCTTGGTTCATTAAAAGCAAACACTAGATTCATCCCGATAACTGTAGCGGGCAGCGCCCAAGGAATCATCACCAGAATATCCACAAAATTTTTACCGACAAATTTACGTTTTACCAATAGATAAGAGGTTAAGACACCAAAAACTAAATTTGCGGCTGTTGCAATGACAGACAACAGTAAGCTGTTTTTTAACGGCTTCAGAATATTAGGATCCTGGAATAATAACCGATAATTTTCAAAGTTAAAGACGGAAGGATACGTTTGCCAAGTCCATGTTCCATCCGGTACCAATGAAAGCAGGAGGATGGTGAAATGCGGCAGGAGCAAGATGATCACTCCAACCATTCCAATGATGACCATGGTCCACTTTACGAAAGGATTTTTCACTTCACTTCGGTGGGCGCCAATCCCTTTGGACGCCATCCTGTAATCTTTGCGATTTTGATACCAACGCATAAACAATAGAAAGACAATCGATACAATGGAAAGGATAACCGATTGAGTGGCAGCGACTTCCATATCGCCATTAATCTTGGAAAAATAAATTTGTAAGCTTAATACCCGAAATCCGCCGGCTAATAAAAACGGTGCACTGAAGGATGCCATGGAAATCATGAACACCAATAGAGAAGCAGCAACAATCGCCGGTGTCAGCAACGGAAACGTCACTTTCCAAAAAACCGCAAATTTACTGGCTCCCAAATTATAAGCAGCTTCCTCCAAAGAAGGATCGATTTTATTGATGGACGACGATACAGTCATATAGAAATACACATACATCGTGTACGCATGGACAATTAAGATCCCTGATATCCCCCCTATTTTAAAGGGTACTTTATCCAAACCGAACAGATCCTTGATTGCATTTGGGATCAACCCGGTCTCTCCATACAAAAACATAAATGCCATTACACCGACCAAAGATGGAAGCACGATGGGCATGATAGCCGCGGTGGAAAATAAACTTCTCCCCGGAAAGTCATACCGATTGAATACAAATGCAAGGGGAATGCCAATCAGAGCACTGACGACCACGCTTAAAGCCGAAATATAAACCGAATTCCATAATGCTTCTAAATTCGTCTTCGACTCCTGGCTAAAAAAGTCATCATAATTGCCAAAGGTAATACTGCCATCTTTTTGCAAGCTTTCAAATAACGTTCGTAAAGAAGGATAAAGAACATAAGCAATCAATACTAAAATAACAGGAATTAATAGCAATAAAGTCAATCTAGTATCGCGATTTTTCATCATGAGACATCATCCCTTACCATGGGAATAATACGAATGTGGTCTGGCGGCAGCTGTACATATACATCTGCTCCTTTTTTAAAGCTGTTGGACCTATTATCATTTAACAGATTCACTTGTATCTGCAGCTCGCCTACATTAACATTTAGATTTATTACAGAGCCGAAAAACTCGACTTCCGTAATCTTTCCTTTAAATACATTTGCAGCCTCAACATGTTTGTCCAAGACTTTTATCGCTTCCGGCCTAATTGAAAGGGATAGACCTTCTTTCTTACCTTCAGGAACAAAATTAAATGGCTGATTATGTACAACAAATTTCTTAGATTCATTTAACAGAGATACATGCACTTTGTCTTGATCGATTTTATCAACTTTAACGGGCAACAGATTGATTTCGCCGATAAAACTGGCGACAAAATCATTGGACGGTGCATTATAAATTTCCGTTGGAGTTCCCACCTGGTGACATACGCCAAAATTAAAAACTGCGATTCTATCACTCATCGATAAGGCTTCCGCTTGATCATGAGTAACATAAATAGTGGTAATCTTATATTCTTTTTGCAATCGCAATATCTCACTTCTCATTTCATCCCGTAACTTGGCATCCAAATTACTTAACGGCTCATCCAATAGCAATATTTCAGGTTCGATTACCAATGCCCTGGCAAGTGCCACACGTTGCTGTTGACCTCCGCTTAATTGGCTCACTTGACGGTCTGAATATGTTTCAAGCCTTACTTTTTGCAGTACATCCTGTACACGCGATTTCACTTCATTAGCCGGAATTTTTCTAACCTTCAAACCAAAGGCCACATTTTCAAAAACCGTCATATGAGGAAAAAGGGCATAGTTTTGGAAAACCATGCCCGTATTTCTTTTTTCCGGAGGTACACGCGTCATATCTCTCTCGCCAAACCGGACGACACCCTTGGTCGGATAGTAAAACCCGGCGACCATGCGGAGTGTAGTCGTCTTGCCGCATCCACTTGGACCCAGAAAGGTAAAAAACTCTCCATCATTAATTTCTAAGTCTAAATGATCGACCGCAATTACTTTCCCAAAGGCTTTTTGGACATTTTCAAGTTTAATAGACGCCATACCGACCACACTTCCTATTCCTTAATTTCTTTATCTCCACTCTTTATGTTTTCGTCCCAATGCTTCATCCACGCATCGCTTTCTTTCTGGAATACCTTCCAATCGATGTCCATGGGCTTGATCTCTGTATCAGTAATCCATTTCGGCAAATCCTTAATATCGGTCCTGGTTGGGATACGGTAAAATTCCTCAGCTAAAATTTTCGCAGCCTCTGGTGTGTTGACAAATTCATAGAATGCTTCTGCAGCTTTAGGATGCGGGGCATCTTTCACTACAGCAATCCCTTCTGTCAATACCGGCGTTCCGCTTTCAGGGATAATAAACTCAAATGGATAATTTTTATTTTCCTTCAACATAACAACGTCCGGCATCGCCCAAACGGATAGGGCCCCTTCACCTTTAGCGACTTTGCTGTACATCATCTCGGGATTCGCTGAGTATTCTTTTGTATTTGCATCTAATTTCTCAAGCCAATCATATCCTTTGGCCGGATCATTGGAATCCTTAAAATCGCGGTAAATCATCGCTGAGAAAATCGTTCTCATGGTACCGGATGCCAAAGGGTAACGAATGATGATCTCATCCTTCCATTTTGGATCGAGGAGGTCATCCCAATCCTTTGGCGCTTCTTCCTTTGATAGTTCTTTACTGTTATACATGATAACTTCTGGTGTCTGACTTGTACCGCTCCAATGCCAGTCCGCTTCATAGAAGCCTTCCTCAAGCGTATCGGCATATTTTGGTTTATACGGCTTTAAAAGGCCCTCATCTTTTGCCTGGTCGAAACTGGTGGACGGTGCCCCCCACCAAACATCAGCCTGTGGATTATTTTTCTCAGAGCGGACACGGTCAAGAACCTCTTGTGACCCCATATCTAACCACTCGACATCGATGTCGTATTTTTGCTCGAATTGTTGTTCGAACTTAGACAAAATGTCTTTTCCATGAGGTGAATACACGACAATTTTTTCTTCCATTTTATCTTCGTTTTCTTTCGTTTTACTTGAACTTGAACTTGAACTTGAACTTTCTTCTGAATTGCAAGCTGAAAGCAACAAAGTTACTGATAACGTAAACGCCATACCAATTGAGACCTTTTTCTTTGATTTCATGAATAATCCCCCTCGTCATGATAATTTAAAATACTTGCATGCTCCCGTAAAAACAGTGAAACAGCTCCTAAGACTCCTGCATGATCACCCAACTGTGATGTATGAATTTCCACTGAACTTGGAAGATATTGATTCACGATATTACGTAAATCAGGTAAAATGAGCTCAGCCGATTTTAAAACACCACCTCCTAAAATAATAACCTCAGGATTTAGCAAACTAGCAACATTGATCACCCCATATGCCAAATGCTCAATTGCTTCTTCAATCACTTCGAGAGCGATTGTGTCGCCTTTTTTCGCCCATTCAAATGCTATCTCACCTGTCAGTCCATTTATTTTAACCTGTTCAAATAGAGGGTGATCAGGCTCATTTCTAATATATGTTGTGAATCTGTCCCCTATTGATTTGCCGCCAGCTACACTTTCTAAATAACCATAGCGAGAAAAGGTCGGTTTAAAGTCATGTTTTAAATCCGTTTTATCTGTTACCGTGTACCCGATCTCCCCTGCAGCACTAGAAGATCCGCGATACAACTGATTATTAATGATAATACCGCTTCCAATACCTGTGCCAACGGCGATAAATATCACATTCTTTCTATTTTTTGCGCTGCCCAGCCACTGTTCTCCGAGTGCGGCCACATTCACATCATTGTCAACATAAACAGGGAATGGAAAAAACTTCTTGGCTTCACTAATAAAATCATATTGAACCCAGTTTAACGCAGGTGCCTCAACCACTATACCTGTTGTCGTTTCCGTTATTCCGGGTACGCCAGCCCCCATCCCCAATACATCCGTATGGGCTATGTTGTACTGCTGTAGTAAACGTTCCACTTCAGATGAGATTTGTTTTAACAATCCGTCTTCCAGGTATGTACCTGTTGTAAAACTGCTTGATGCGATTATATTTCCTTGTAAATCACTGACGATTGTATTTACTTTAGTCCCGCCAATATCTGTGCCGATAATATAGGCTGCCCGATCATTGAAATAAAGCTGAATCGGCCTCCTTCCTCCTTGTGACGAAGCTTCTCCATTCCCTTTTTCAAAAACCCAATTTTCTTGAATGAGTTCGTCGACTAATAAAGAGACAGTCGGCTTGCTTATTTTATTTTTTTCGGCAATCTCTGCTCTTGAAATGGGGGCATTCTCTTGAATGCATTGCAAAACCCTTTTTTTGTTAATTGATTTCATATACATAGGTGTTCCTTTAAAACTCATACATATCACGGCCTTAACTATTTTAGTTAGTAAGACTTACTAATTAACTAACTAACGTAAATATAGCGTAAATAGAAAATGCTTACAATACATTTTTTAAAATATTTAGACTATTCCAAATATATATTTACATTTATATATATATATGCTATTCATAAAGTATGGTTTTTAATCTACAGTTAGTTAGTTAGGTAGATTAACTAACCTACTGAATACTCAAGAGGAAAGGAGTTTGTACTATCAATAAGTAGTTATCCAATTATGAAAGGGGTTACAAATTTGAAAAGATTTTTAGTTTCAATACTGTCCTTTCTCTTAGTTGTGTCTTTGGTCCCGATCAACGGAACGGCTGCAGAATCACAGCAACATGATGTAGATCTGTGGAATGCTTTGAAACCTCTGGAAACAACCGTCACCTTCTTAAATACAGGAGCTCATCCTGATGATGAGAGAAGTGATTTCCTGGCCTATTTATCGAGAGGTCTTGGGGTCACAACTTCAAGCCTGATTGCAAACCGGGGAGAAGGCGGTCAAAATGAAATTGGAAATGAATTGGATAATGGACTTGGAATCATTCGGTCAAGGGAAATGATAGAAGCGTCTAAGATTACCGGTGTAAAAGCTTACCATCTTAGCAAAACGACATCAGATCCTATTTACGACTTCGGGTTTTCGAAAACCCCTGAAGAAACACTGGCCAAATGGGGAGAAGACCTTACTTATGAACGACTGATCAGATTTATCCGTACGTATCAGCCTGATATTGTCATGCCATCTTTTAGAAATGACCATACCCAGCATGGACACCATCGAGCGATGGAAATCCTAAGTGAACGGGCTTATAAAGACGCTGCCGATCCAAATATCTACCCGAATCAATTGAAAGAAGGGCTGACAACCTGGCAAGTTAAAAAGCTGTATTTGCCTGCAGCATCCAAAGAAACGGCAACGACTTCAATCGAAATCGGGATGTACGACCCGGTTTACAAATTAACGTATCCGCAATTAGGCGAGCATTCCCGCTATATGCATAAAAGCCAGGGAATGGGTTCAGACATACCTGCCGCCCCAAGACAAACCCACCTTGAATTACTTGATAGTGCTGTAGACACAAAAGGCAGCAAGGACCTATTCGCAGGTATTCCATATAATTTCACAGAATGGGCCAATACTCTTCCAGACAATGAAAAATCTTTTAAAACCCAATTAACGGAACTTCAACGAGATTTAGACTCGATTATTGCATCTTATCCAAACAGCAAGCAAGTATTTGATCAAACCCAAAATGCCTTGAAAGACGTCCAAAAACTAATAAATAAAACAAAAAAAGCTAAATTGAAACCTCAACTTGAAGCGGATTTACTTCATAAACTTTCATTAAAGCGACAACAATTACAATCAGTAAGCTTTGTGTCCTCCAAATTGAAGGTAACCGCAAAAGCTGCATCCACCGTTCTTACAAAAGGACAAAAAACAACTGTCCAGGTTGTACTGGAAAACACAGGTAAACAAAAGCTAAAAAATGTAGATGTTTCTTTAGCAGCTCCAAAGGACTGGAAAATCAAAACCAAAGATAAATCAAGGTCCCTTACTCCAGGAGAAACGACACAAATGACTTATCAAGTCGAAGTCCCGAAAAGTGCCGTTATATACCACGCATATAAGGATCCTGTTATAGAGGCACAGGTGAGTTATAAATCGAATGGAACAATAACCGAGCACACCCAGGAATTAGAAGGAACAGTTGCGGTTCTTCCAGAAGTCGGCATCACTTTATCTCCTGAAGATATCGTTGTGAATACAGCAGACGTTCAAGAAGAAATTCCTGTTACCGTTAAAGTTAAAAACTATCATGAAGGCAAAACTCAATCTACTGTGTCGCTAAACACCCCAAAAGGATGGGAAAGCGTTCCACAGAAAGCGGCCCTCGATTTTGGAAAGAAATCGGAGGAAAAGTCAGTAACCTTCAAACTGAAGCCACCTAAAAATATTCAAGCTGGAAATTTCAAGATAGGGGCTACAGCGATGGTAAATGAGAAAACTTTGGAATCAACCATTCAGGAAATTTCCTATGGTCATATCGGTACTTTTTATTACCAATATCCAGCAGAGCTGAACGTAGCGGCGTTTGAGCTTCTGAAACCGGACAAATTAAAAGTCGGATATATCGACAGTGGATTTGATAAAGTTGCAGATGCTTTGTCAAATACAGGCTTTGACATAACAAAACTGACAGAAACAGACCTAACAACTGGTGATTTAAGCCAGTACGATACCATTGTAACAGGAATTCGCGCCTACTTATCACGGGATGACTTGCTGAAAAATAATATACGTTTGCAGAAATACGTTGAAGACGGCGGACATTTAGTCGTTCAGTACCATAAACCAAGCGACAAATGGGACCCGGCAACTACCGCTCCATATAAATTAAAAATTGGAGACCCATCGATCCGCTGGAGAGTAACCGACGAAAACGCCAAAGTAACCATACTAAAACCGGAATCTCCTCTATTTAACTATCCTAATAAAATCACGGATAAAGACTGGGATCACTGGGTTCAAGAAAGAGGCCTTTACTATCCGATGGAGTGGGATCCACGCTTCGAAACATTCGTAAGCATGGGAGACCCGAACGAGCAACCTTTCAATGGAGGTATCCTAATGGCAACCTACGGCAAAGGGACCTATCTATACACAAACCTGGTCTTCTACCGCCAAATCCAAGGCCAAGTACCGGGAGGATATCGAATCTTTACCAACTTAATCAGTTACGGAGCAAAGTGACAGGCACCATCCTGAACTGCGGTCTTGGATATTCTTGTCGGTATATCAACAGGCTTCTAATCCTTTTATCATTATTTAATTCCTATGTTCGTTACACCTTTTACAATATATTTATTGACATATAAGAACACGATAATAGCGGGCAAAATGCCAATCAACGTTTTTCCCGGATTCACGAAGTTAACTCCCTGGATCAATGAGGCAACTCCCGTGTGACAGTTCTCATTTCGTTGGAGCTCGTAACTAAAGATGGCCATAGAAAGTCATTATAGATTCCAACGAACGTAACAACTCCCAATGTCATGAGAACCTACGGAGTGTTCCTCGAATGAAACTCATTATAAAGCCTTCGGAATCACTAATTCCGAAGGCTTTTTTAATACTTATTTTTTTGAAGGATTCATCGAAATTTTCTGCTGTTACAATCTACTATTCATTTTAAGCCTTAAGACTTTTTATTTTTGCGAGAATCAATTAACACTGCAGTTACAATAATCGCACCCTTCAGGATTTGTTGCCAATAGGAAGATACCCCTAATAAATCAAGACTGTTATTTAAAACACCTATGATCAATGCCCCAATGATCGTTCCAGGAATAGTACCAACCCCACCAGTAAGACTTGTCCCCCCGATAACTGCGGCTGCAATGGCATCTAACTCAAAAGAAACACCCATGCTTGGCTGCCCGACACTAATCCTTGCGGTTAGCATCATCCCCGCAATCGCTGACAGTAAGCCCGCATACATATATATCAAAATTAAATAACGATCAACATTTATCCCTGCAATTTTTGCAGCGTGTTCATTACCACCTATAGCATAGGTATATTTACCAAACTTCGTTTTACTTAACAAAATGTGTGAGATAATACCTATTAAAATAAAGATAATAATTGGAACCGGGATACCCGCAACTACACCTTTTCCCAAAAACATAAACGATTCTGATAAATCTGGAATTGGCCTTCCATCACTGTACAGCAAGGCTAAACCTCTTGCTGCCGTCATCATTCCAAGGGTAGCTATAAACGCGGGAATTTTCCCCTTCGCCGTGATAATTCCATTTATCGCACCGCAGGCAATACCGATTCCGGCACCAAGCGCTAATGCACCAATCAACGAGTCACCTGGATGGGCAAAACTTGCTACCATAACAGATGTTAAGGCGATAACAGAACCAGATGATAAGTCAATTCCCGTTGTAATAATAACAATGGTAACACCCATCGCCACAATCCCAATAAAGGAAATTTGACGGACGATATTCAGGATATTCTGAGTTCTAAGAAAGGTATCTGACATAAAGGACATTACTATAATCATAGCAAGCAAAATAAATAGGATTCCAAATTTGCTCATGAAAGGAGCAATCTTTTCTTTCCAAAGGTTTTTATTTCTATTTTCTTTCATCACAGAAACTGGACTGCTAACTGGATTACTCAAATGAAGAACCTCCCTTGTATTTTCTAATAAAAGAATTAACTATAGGCTAGTTCCAGGATTTTTTCCTGATTGGCTTCTCCCCTGACAAGTTCACCTTTTGTGTACCCTTCATGCATAACAATGATTCGGTCACTCATTCCTAATACTTCTGGCATTTCAGAAGAAATCATGATAATCGCTTTCCCCTGTTGGGCTAACTTTGACATAATCTTATGAATTTCCGACTTCGCCCCTACATCTACACCTCTGGTTGGCTCATCCAAGATAAGAATGTCAGGATCATTCAGAAGCCATCTGGCTAGCAGCACCTTCTGTTGATTACCCCCACTCAAATTCATAATAAGCTGATTAAGATGTGGTGTTTTAATATTTAAAAGCTGGATCTGTTCATTACATTTTTTATTTACTAACTTCCGATTTATCAAGCCAAACTTTAAAAATTTATTGATATTGGAGATAATCATATTTTCCTTAATGGAAATAGGCAGGAATGCTCCAGTTAGTTTCCGATCCTCTGTTAATAAAGCCATCTTGTGCTTTATTGCATCCTGTGGTGATTTAATCTTCACTTTTTTACCATGTATATAAATATCACCGGAATCACAAGGATTAACACCAAAAATACTTTCAATAACCTCAGTACGCCCTGCCCCCATTAACCCTGCAATCCCAAGAATTTCCCCTTTTCTCAATTCAAAACTAATATTATGAAATTTACCCTTGCAGGATAGGTTTTGGACAGATAAGGCCAACTCTTTAATTTCAGCCTTTTCTTTATGAAAAACTTGTTTGATTTCTCTGCCAACCATCATATGAATTAACGTGTCCTGGTCGATTTCTTCTGCACTGTTTGTGCCGATATACTTACCGTCTCGGAATACAGTTAACTCATCACAAATCTTAAAAATCTCATCCATTTTATGTGATATGTAGATAATCGAAACTCCCTTTGCTTTCAAGGAACGGATAATACCAAATAATTGTTCTACTTCTTTTTCCGTTATGGCCGAAGTTGGCTCATCCATTATGATTAAATCCGCATTATAAGACACTGCCGTAGCGATCTCTACCATTTGCATGTTTGCAATGCTCAAATCCTTCATCTTTTTGGTCGGATCAATTTTCATATTCAAGGATTCAAATAATCTTCTTGATTCCTCAATCATTTTCTTATTGTTGATCCAGCCGGACTTTCCATAAGAGAATTCCCTGCCTAAAAAAATATTCTCCGCAACTGTCATATATGGGACTGGGCTTAATTCCTGATGGATCATGGAAATACCGTTTTCCACTGCTTCTTTTGGTCCGGAAATTTTCAATTCTTTTCCTTTATATTTCAAAGTTCCTTTGTTAGGGGTATAGATGCCAAAGATAATTTTCATTAAGGTCGATTTCCCTGCACCATTTTCCCCCATTAAGCCATGGACTGTCCCTTTTTTCACTTTTAATTGAATATCATCTAAAGCTTTTACTCCAGGGAATTCCTTGGTTATGTGCTCAAGTTCTAAAATATATTCAGCCACCATTGTCACCACCTATATCATAATTGCAACCTAAGTGGTCGCCCAGAGTTCGACCCTGAACGACCTTCACCTATAGATTAAAACGTACAACTTTTCACATTGTCCACTCAAGAAATCAATCATTCGTGTGCGACTGGTCAGCGTTTCAACTAACTGATTACTTCTCCCACTTTTTGATGTACTCGTCAACGTTATCCTTTGTGATTAATTCGAACGGGATATTAATAAATTTCTCTTCTACTTTCTCACCTTTGACTGCTTTGATGGCTGTTTCGATTGATCCTTTACCTTGACCATATGCATCCTGGAAGGCAGAAACATCTAATTTCCCTTCCTTAACGTATTGTAAAGCATCAAGGGTACCATCAATTCCCGCAACAATAATATCTCCGCGCTTACCAGATTCTTCTAAAGCCATAATTGCTCCGATTGCCATTTCATCATTATTTGCTACAATCGCATCAAATTGTTCACCGGATTGAATCCAGTTTTCCATTAATGTGATACCTTGTGATCTTTGCCAATCAGCTGTAGCTTCGCGGACGATTTTAATGTCAGGGTTCTTCTTGACTACTTCTTTATTGCCCTCCGTTCTTTTCACGACGGCCTCTTGTCCCAATGTTCCGTTCATGATGCCGATATTTCCTTTGCCTCCAATCAATTCAGCCACTTTTTCCATTTGAATGGTACCAGCCTCAAGGGATTCAGAACCCACAAAGGCATAGATTTTCTTCATAGTCTTTTTATCTGGCATTCTATTAACAACAATTACTGGAATTTCAGCCTCATTGGCTAAATCTACCATTGGTAAAACAGCATCAGTGTCAACCGGGTTGATAATGACGGCATCTACACCTTGAGAAATAAATGTCTCGACCTGTGAAATCTGTTTCCCGGAGTCATTCTTGGCGTCCACCATATTAACTTCTACATCATCATGCTCCTTGTCATATTCTTTAATCCCGTCGTACAAGTAAGATAGCCATTTATCATCAAATACCGGCATTGCTGCCCCAATCACAATGGTATCTTTTCCTCCGGAAGAACTATCTGAACCACAGCCAGCAAGTATACCCGCGAGCAAAACAAAAAGCATTAAAAAGCTGATTAATTTCTTATTCATCTTCAATTATCCCCCTTTTAGATGATCTCTCATATGTAAACAGCCTGTTGACACAAAGAATTAATGTTTTCAATATTGAAAAATGGTACTCAGTATGTATCTCACCTCCTGGATCAGTAAACAAAACCACTCATCTAACGCTAGAGTATTTCTTGGTTATATTTTGGTTAACTTCAAATACAAAATTATTTAAAGCGCTTTCAATACAAAAAATAAAAATATTCAGTTAACCTTTTCAACCAAATTTGTTAAGTTTTGATTATAACTTGATAATCTTATGATAATTTTAAAAGCGCTTTCAGTCAAGAATTTTTTTTATATTCAAACAATTTATTAAACAAAGTTTTAAAAAAGAGCTAACGGCATTTCTATGCCACCAACTCTTAGTAAAATTAGGCCAAAACAAAAGATGTTCCTGAACAGGATTATTTTATTCTTCTGCAATGGCAAGCTGAATTCCTTTCTTTTTCGTATATTCTTGATATTCTTCATCCGGCAGTTTATCTGTTATCAGATAATCAATCTCGTCTAAACTACAGTAGGTCATTAAACCATACTGATCAAATTTATCATGGTCCACCAATAAAAAAACTTTTGAACTTCTTTCAACCACTGTTTGTTTTATTTCACTTTCAAGAGGTGATGCATTCGTAACGCCATTGGCAAGCGTGATGCCCGTTGAAGCCATGAATGCCTTGTTAATATTGTACGATTTTAATAAATCATATTTTTTTATGCTGACAAAGGAATTCGTTTTGCGGTCAAGTACGCCGCCAATAGAAATGACATTCAAATTCTCATAGGGAAGAGAATTGATGATGAAGTTAAGATTATTTGTAATAATCGTCAAATGTAACGCCTTTATATATTCAATTAATTCTAAGGTTGTTGTCCCCGAATCAATAAAAATAACATCTTCATCTTCTATAAAACTTGCCGCTAATTTAGCTATTTGTTCTTTTGATCTTTGATTGCGTGTTTTTCTATCATTGAATGATTCTAGTGCTGCATGGGCTGTATCGTTCACAGCCACTCCGCCATAAACCTTCTTAATTTCTCCCAGTTCAACCAGCTCTTGAACGTCGCGTCTAATCGTGTTTTTAGATACATCAAAAATGTTAACAAGTTCATCCAAAGATACAGTTTGATGTTCAAATATATAATCTTGAATTTGTTTGATGCGTTTAGTCTTAATCATTGCAGCCCTGCTTCCTTTATTATTACAATAAACATTTCTAAGTTAACATATTGAATAGGTTATCAAAAGGAAATAGTTCAAAAAATTATTCCTTAGTCTTTTCAAAATAACGACAATCTAATTATTCTCTCCCTGTAAAAAGGAGGAAGGAATCCCTATCCGCGTTATATAGGACATTCCCCTTTTTACGCCTTATGACTCGACTTAAATAGCTTTATTTTGTCTTTTACGGTTGCAACGATTGCTTCCCTACCTGGTGTGAGAATTGTCCGCGGATCATAGACCCTGCTGTCAGTTGCAAGCACTTGACGAACTGCATTTGTCCACGCTTGGATACATTCTGTATTCACATTAATTTTGGCATGGCCAAGGGCAATCGCTTTCTCTATTTGATAATCCGGGATTCCTGAACCGCCATGCAGCACCAAAGGTATGCCTGTCATGCTCGAAATTTGTTTCATTTCATCAAAGCCAAGCTTAGGTTCCCCCTGATATGGACCATGAACGGAACCGAGGGCCGCTGCTAAAGCATCTATTTTTGCTTCTTTTACTATCCGTAAGCATTCATGAGGATCTGCATACTTTATTCCACCAACAAGCCCATCTTCCATACCGCCGACGGTTCCAACTTCCGCTTCCACAGATACTTCCCTAGGTTGTGCATAATCAACCACTTGTTTCGTCATGGCAATATTATCCTTAATCGCAAAGTGGGAACCATCAATCATAACAGAAGTAAACCCGGCATCGATCGCTTGTTTACATCTTTCAATACTACTGCCATGATCCAAATGTAAGGCCACAGGTATAGTGATCCCCATTTCTCCCATTACTTCTTTCACCATTGCAGTAATGACACGGAATCCTCCCAAATAATCAACAAGTCGATCGGAGGCTGCTAATATGACCGGTGATCGTTCTTCCTCGGCCGCTTGTAAGGTCGCTTCAATCCAATGCAGGCCATTAATGTTAAATTGGCCCACAGCATAGCCTTTGCCCTTTGCCTTAAAAAGCATATATCGCATCGGAACTAAAGCTGATGGTTTAGTAGATGTTGCACTCATTTTTCTAAGCACCCCCTTTGTAAAAATTTCCTTCAATCATTATTCGAAATCATAGTATTTTGTAACCACTTGCAAGGTTGTATCTTTTGCCGTCTTAATCGCTTTTTCCGCTTTTAATTGATAATATTCCGGCCGGAATAGTTCAACAGAAACTACATCCGAATAGCCAATTTCTTTTAATGTCGATAAAATACCATCTAAATCAATCGCACCCAATCCTGGCCAAACCCGGTCATCATCGGTCAAAAAGCCAATCGGGAAATCTTCCGTGTCATCAATATGCAAAATGAAGATTTTGGATCCATCGGCCTTTTTCAAGTCCTCCAGACTTGAACCCATGGCATGGAAGTGGAAACAGTCGAGTACCAATCCCACATTCTCACGATTAACCATTTCGATAATGTCATAAGCCTGACTAAATGTATTAACGGTACATTGAGGATGACCAACAAATTCAACCGCAATTTTAATGCCATATGGTTCAGCAATACTGGAAAGCTCTGTTAATACATCCACGCAGCTTTTCTTAATATCTTCTTTTAAGATTTTCTCTTCGGTTACGAGCGGAACGGCGACTACATACTGAACGCCTAATTGTTTGCCGGTTTCCATCATCTCTTTGAATTCATCGATAATGGCATCGTACCCCGCTTGATCACGATTATTGAAGAAAACGAGGGCATTAAAGGCTAACGGTTTAATATGATGTGTTTGAAAATAGTCAACTAAAGTAGCAAGAGAATGTCCCTGCAAATACTCTGGCAATTTGTCGATTGTACGAATTTCGATATAATCATAGCCATGTTTTTCGCAATACTCTAAATCCCTTGCAAGATTTGAGTTTTCCAATGTAGTCGCTTGGTTAAAACAAAGTTTCATAGTTAGCACTCCACTAGTTTATTTTTTATAGCTATAGAAATATTCTGCTATAATAAACCAAGCCCTTTTTTAATTTCCCGCAGCATATAAAGACTTGATTCATCTGCTCGATCTTCTTCCCCGAACACGGCAACTGTAACGATACCATCGAATTTGATTTCACGTATTTTGGCCCAAAGCACGTCCCAAGGAATATCACCTTTACCAATATCCATGTGTTGGTGTACCGTACAAGGGGCACCCGGCGGGTTCACCACATATCGAAGACATGATGATGCTCTATGGTTATAAGTATCGGCAATATTAATATGCTTTAACAGCGGCCCAGCATAATCCAGCATGGCAGAGATATCACCTATGCCATCATCATAATAATACGTATGAGGCACAGCATAAAAATAACCAATAAAGTCTTTATCCAGGCCGCGGATAATGTCTACCGCTTCATTGTTCCGTTCAATAAAATCAAATGGATGGGCTTGAATATGAAGGTCAATTCCCTCGCTCTCGATAATTGGCAGAAGTTCTTCCATCGAACGCATAAACATCTGTTCACATTTATAAGGCTTGTCATTATGGCCGGTAAATTCTGTATTCAACACATCAACGCCCATTTCAACAGCCACTTCCATGCACCGTTTCCAGTTTCTCACTGCCGCTTCTCGATCTTCTTCTTCCGGACCAGCCCAATGCTGCATCGGTAACAAAGATGAAAGGTTGACACCTGTATCACGCAAGGCATTTTTGAATTCTCTTATTCTAGCTTTATCTACTCGAGGATATTTATAAAACGGAAAGAAATCCTCCCGAGGTGATAATTCAATATATTCATAACCCAATTCAGCCACTTTATCGACCATTTTTGGAATCGGAAGGTGCCGATACATATATGGATCCAGGGCTAGTTTCATTTTTACTCCTCCATCCTCAGGTTAGCTGGTTTATTTCAATTATTACTATAAAATTTATACGGTTTCCGCGATTGTCTTTTTATAAAAGTCCGGTTTTTTGCTTAATGCAACAGGCTCCTGTTTTCCGGTTTGCTGTGCTTTCACACAAGCATCTGCGGTTACAGCAGCAATATAGCCATCCCAGGAAGAAGGTCCATCAGGCTGGCCCGTTTTTTTGATAGAATCCATAAAGTCTTGTAATTCTTTATCATAAGCATCGATAAAGCGATCTTTCCAATCTGTTAAAATACTGGTCCCTAAATTAGCGTTTTTACGAAAGCTGATACTTTGAGGTTCCGGCAATTTCACAATCCCCTCTTCGCCAACTACTTCGCATTGAATATCATAACCATACCGGCAGTTTACAAACACTTCAACATCGATTACGATACCGCCCTTCGTCTCAATAATAAACACTTGCGGATCACGTAAATGCTCCAATGCATGATTTGATTTCTTAGGGAAATGCACTTGTACAGATTTATATTCATCGTTTACTAACCAATGCAATACATCAATTTCGTGAATCAACGTATCGACAACCGCCATATCTGTTGTATATCGCGTTTCGACTGTAGGATTGCGGTGTGCAGCATGGATCATCAGCGGTTCACCAATGAAATGATTATCAATCGCTTCTTTTAACTGTACATACCCGCTGTCATACCGGCGCATAAAGCCAACTTGAACAAGGCGTTTGCCATGCTTCATTTCTGCCTCGACAATGCGCATGCATCCTTCTGCCGTCGTCGCTAAAGGTTTTTCACAGAAGACATATTTACCTGCTTCAATTGCAGCCAACGCACTTTGTTCATGGGCGGGGCCCCAGCTTGCTATAAGAATGGCATCAACATTCTCTGCGGCAATCAGCGATTTATCATCTGGATAAATGACAGCATCGATCCCAAACAGTTCAACCGTTTGTTTGGCTGCCTCTTGATTCACATCTGTTACAGCGACAATTTTTCCGCCTGATAACGTATTAGTAATCCTTCTAATATGCTCGCGTCCAATCGCGCCAGTTCCGATTACACCAAAATTTAATGTCATAACAATGCCCCTCCATTTTTTAGTCCCTGGTTCTTGTTTTTTCATATATGTAGCTCCTACACAGAAACAAGCAGCAATTTTTCATCAATATATGTGCGGGCGATAAGAGCATATTCTAATGGGTGAGCAATCGATGGATCTTGTTCCGCTTCCACGACAATCCATCCCTTATAATGGTGCTCAAGTAAAGTCTGGTACACTTTGGTAAAATCGATGCAGCCATCACCTGGTACCGTAAACATGCCAGTTAAGAATGATTGCAGGAATGACTTTCCTTCCTTCTTACATTGCTCCGTAACTTCCTTTCGGACATCTTTGAAATGGACATGCTTGATTCTGTCGATGTGTTTCGTTAACAGATTCAGATAATCACCATCCGACACCAAGATATGCCCTGTATCATAAAGAAGGTGAACATGTTTTGGATCGGTATTCTCCATCAGCCGATCAATTTCTTCCATAGTTTGGACACCAGTTCCCATATGATGGTGATAGACCAATTTCAAGTCATACTCTTCGGCAATCTTCCCAAGCTCATTGAGGCCATGGCAAAGTGTTACCCACTCTTCATCAGGAAAGTAAGGCTTTTCTAAAAAAACATTTTTAGTTGTTGCTTGGATGCTGTAGGTCTGTTCGGAAACAACCGCCACATCTGCATTTACTTCTTTTAAATACTGGCAATGCTTATGGAAGGCTTTTGCAGCAGCATCGATTCCATCCCGAATAATAAAGCTGCTGAACCATTGCCCTGCAATTCTAAGGTTTCTTAGTTTAAGCTCCTTGTTCAAGACCTTTGGTTCAGGGAAGAACCCTCCCACTTCCGTTCCTTGGAAGCCAGCTACCACAATGTCACTCAATAAGTGAGATAAAGTATTTTCGGCTCCGATTTCTGGTAAATCATCATTTCGCCAGCCGATAGGGGCTATTCCCCATAAAATTTGCTGGTGTTTCACTTTGTCCACCTCCTGTATTAATATTGCTTTGCAGTTCTCAGTTTTTGTTGTTTCAGCTCGTAGGCATTATTAACGCCTTCCTGTCCTGATACTTCCGGTACTCCCAAGTTCCACCAGCTGCCCTCATAGCCATCCGTCATTGTTTTTGGCAGCACTTTCATTTCAATCAATGTCGATTTATCCTGTTTCTTGGGCATCTTCCAAAGCTGCTTTTAGCTCTTCAACAGTATTGGCACGATATGATTTTGCGCCATACCCTTCTGCTACCTTTGCATAATCAATATTTAAAATTTGGTTATCCTCAGTTCTGAATTCACAATAGTAACTGCCATTTCCAAAATCCATTTGCAGATTGTTTATGCACCCAAAACCAGAATTATCAAATAATAGGACATTAATCTTCCTATTGGTTTGAATGGAAGTAATAAATTCCGAATGGAGCATCAGAAAACTGCCATCCCCAACTATTGAGTATACTTCTTTCGCAGGGTCGGCCAACTTCAAGCCCAATGTTCCTGACACTTCATACCCCATACATGAATAACCGTATTCGACATGATAGGTGTTTGGCACTTCAACATGCCACAAGCGCTGCAAGTCTCCTGGTAGCGAACCGGCCGCACATATAATAATGCTGTCAGGGTTAATTGTGTCATTAATCGCAAGCAGTGCCGTCGTTTGCGCCAATTCTGTGTTTAGAGCATCGGCATATTCGTTTAATGTCTCTTGTGAGAAATGATTTTTAATTTCAGGTGTAAAATGATTTCTATTAAAGGTTACTTTACTTAAGCGATCACGCTCGGCATACCATTCATCTCTGAGTTCGGTAATAGTCGAACCAAATCCGCTCTCGTATCCCTCTAACAAAGGTGTTAATGCTTCAATAGTTGTTCTGGCATCAGCTACTACCGGGAAGGCATCGAGTTTATAAGCCTGTAATCGGCTAACATTGATATTTAAGAATTTGGTTGTGTCAAAGTTAAATAGCGTTTTAGATGAAGTAGCGAAGTCTGTGAACCTAGTGCCTACACCAATAATTAAGTCAGCTTGACGCGCAGCTTTGTTTGCAGCCATGGTTCCTGTTATTCCCAAGCCCCCTAAATTATTATGAAAAGAGGACTCAACTGTGGATTTACCAGCTTGCGTTTCTACTAACGGAACATTATATTTTTCCGAAAACTCCATTAATACTTCACGAGCTTCGGAATATTTGGCTCCGCCTCCAACTACAATCACTGGCTTTTTACTTGCTCTAATTATTTCAGCTGCACCTGTTAATTCCCGCTTAGATGGGGGGGTTCGATCAACGTAGTGAACACGTTTTTCGAAGGATTTTAAATCATAATCGAATGCTTCTCCCTCAACATCTTGAGAGATACATATGGTAGCCGGACCTGATTTAGCAGGATCAGTCATGACTTCAAATGCACGAATTAGACTTGACATCAATTGCTCTGGGCGAGTAATCCGATCCCAATACCTTGAAACAGGCTGTAAGGCATCATTTGTTGTAATTGCAAGACTGTGCTCGTGTTCTAACTGCTGTAAAACCGGATCAGGCTGACGTGTAGCATATGTATCAGCCGGCAGCAGCAAGATTGGAATATTGTTTGCCAATGCTGTTGCTGCAGCAGTAACCAAGTTTGCAGAACCTGGTCCGGCTGAGGTGGTTACAGCATATATCTTCTTGCGAAGCAGTTGCTTCGAAAATGCTATGGCTGCGTGGGCCATTCCTTGTTCGTTCTTTCCCTGGATTACTTTCAAATGGCCAGAGTCCTGTTCAAGCGCCTCGCCAAACCCCAGTACATTCCCGTGTCCAAAGATATTAAAAATACCTTCAACGAACGGAAATTCCTCCCCATCGATATGAACATATTGCTGATTTAAAAATTTGATTAAAGCCTGGGCGGTAGTTAATCGAACCGTTTTCATCTTCATTCACCTCTGGTCAAACCGAAATGGTTTTAGCATTTGCAATTAATTCGTCAATTTCCTTTACTGTGGGCATAGCCTCAGAAGAACTATGTTTGCTTACCACAATCGAAGCAGAAGCACTGCCATATTTTAAAGCGGTTTCAATGTCTTTCCCGGAACTCAGAGCATACAGGAAAGCAGAAACATAAGAATCGCCTGCGCCAAAGGTTTTTAAAACCTGAGTTCTGTATGCGTGGCCTCTGAATGTTTCCCCGGATTTTGCATAGGCATAGGATCCTTCTACTCCATGTTTAATGACGATTAAGGTAGGGGAATGCTTAAATAGATAGTGAATGGTGTTTTCGTTATGGCCTTCCTGGGTATTTTCCATTACATCAAATTCATCTCGCGTTCCGATTACCACATCGGAGCGTTCGGCAACCAAAGAATAATAGACTGCTGTCTCTTCAGTTGATTTCCATGTGTATGGACGATAATCCAATTCAAAAATGACTTTTACATCGTTTCTCTTTGCTAGAGTAATAGCTTTTAATATTGCTTCACGAGACGGGCTTTTTGCCAGCGCAGTACCTGAAACAAGCAATACCTTTGATCTCTTTATGTAATCTTCCTCTACCTCGTTCGGCTCCAAATAAAGGTCTGCAACATCTTGCCGGTACATTAAAATACTGCATTCTTCCGGACTCTTAATCTCCGTAAAGGCTAACCCCGTTTTATGCCCTTCTTGATCGACTATCATATTGGATGTATCGATTCCGACACCGCGCATATAGCTTTCGATAAACCTGCCATGCTGGTCATCGGAAACTTTACCGATAAATCCGGCCTTCAGCCCTAATTTTGAGGCACCGATAGCAATATTAGCCGGTGAACCGCCTACATATTTTGTAAACGTCATCGTTTCTTCCATTGGACGGTTATACTCGGTTGCATTTAAATCGATGCAAGCACGGCCAATTGCAATAATGTCGAACTCTCTTTCCTTATTAAACTGAAATTGCATATCAGAAACAGCTCCTTAAGAATATTGTTAACGTTTTAGAATCCATTCATGATCCGGATCATTGTGGAATTTCCAAATCCGTTTTGGACCTGCCATTACATTTAAATAATAGGAAGTGTATCCATCCGGCACACCGACTGGATGATATCCTGCTGGTACAATAACGACGTCACCGTTCTCTACTGTCATCGTTTCATCAAGTGATCGATCATCTGTATACACACGCTGGAACACAAATCCTTGCGGCGGGTTCATTTCGTGATAATAGGTTTCTTCTAAAAAGGATTCATCAGGTAATCGATCTTGATCGTGCTTATGTGGAGGATAGCTTGACCAGTTTCCACTTTCTGTGAATACTTCCACAACTAATAAACTATTTGCAGATGGGTCTGAGTCAGGCAGAATATTGTGTACTAGTCGTTTATTATAGAGGATTCCTCGATTTTCCACGCTGTTATCGGAAGCTTTAATTAGCTTGGTTGGCATTTGTTTTTCGGAAGGTGAATAGCATAATGCCACACGAGCTTGAGTGACAGCCTCTACTTCAAAGCTGCGATTATTTGAGACGTACACACTATCTGTAGGTTTCTTATCAAACACGCTCTCGCGGGTACCAATGTCTTCGAATGATTGTTCATCATCCGTCACATTAATTTTTCCGGTTAATGCCACAATGCAACATTCTTTATTGGCAAGTGTTTCCGAATAGTGGGCTCCTGGCGTCAGATCCACAATTTTAAATGCAACATATTCCAAAGGTGAATTTTCTTCCGTTACATCATGAACAACGGTAACTCCTGGTGAAAGTTCCCCTCTTTTTGGTTTTCGAAGCAATTTATTCATGCGATCACCTCTTTTTTCTTATTTATATTCGAACCTGGTTGGGGATTGGATTTGAACAGAAGAGAGCCTCCTTATGCAATACTTGTGCAAAAGTAAACTCTCTCTGTTCCCGTTTAATCTATTATTCTAAGAAATGTGATGTAGTTTGGTTTATTCAAATGATGGTGCTTTATAGCGCGCTGTTACTACCTTTTTACGAGTATAGAAGTCCACGCTATCTTTTCCATTCGCATGTAAAGTACCAAAGAAGGACGACTTCCATCCGGAGAATGGGAAGAAGGCCATTGGAGCTGGTACCCCTAGATTAACTCCCAGCATTCCTGCGTCAATATTTTCACGGAAGTATCGGATCGATGAAGCATTTGATGAAAAGATACATGCACCATTGGCAAATTCTGAACGATTGGCAATTTCAACAGCTTCTTTCAGGTTTTTCACTCGAACAATCGACAATACTGGTGCAAAAATTTCATCTTTCCAGATCGTCATATCCGCTGTAACACCCTCGAATATAGATGGACCAACAAAAAATCCTTCATTCAGCACACGTTCACGGCCATCAAGTACCAGTTTCGCTCCCTCTTCAATACCTTTTTCGATATAATTTAGGGTGCGTTTTTGATTCTCTTCTCTGATAACAGGACCAAGGAAAATGCCATCATCCAAACCATTCCCCATTTTAATGTCTTTCGCTTTCTCAACCATTTTAGCTAAAAACTCATCGGCAATTCCTTCTTCCACTGTTATGACAGAGGCTGCCATACAACGTTCACCAGCTGAGCCGAATGCTGCCCCGATAATGTTAGTCGTTGCATCTTCTAAATCAGCATCATTTAAAACAACAACATGGTTTTTAGCACCGCCCAACACTTGGACACGCTTTAAATTCTCGCTGGCTTTTTTATAGACATATTCTCCAACAGGTTTGGAGCCGACAAAGGAAATAGCTTTCACTTCCGGGTCATCCAAAATGCCGTTAACAACGTCATGAGCACCGTGAACGACGTTAAATACCCCCTTCGGAAGTCCTGCTTTTGTAAATAGCTCTGCAAATTTTTCAGTTAATAATGGTGTTCGTTCCGATGGTTTCAAAATAAATGAATTGCCTAGCGCAACGGCCATGGGGAACATCCAGCACGGTACCATCATTGGAAAGTTGAATGGTGCGATTCCTCCAACAACTCCAATCGGATAGCGGTAATTAGCGGCTTCCACATCTGTTGCAATGGTAGAAAGTGAATCTCCCATCATTAAGGTCGGTGCCCCTGCAGCAAATTCGACATTTTCAATACCGCGAAGAACTTCTCCTCTTGCTTCGGAAAGAGCCTTGCCATTTTCGATTGTAATTAAATTCGCCAATTCTTCTATATTTTCTTGTAATAATTGGTGAAAATTAAACAAAACTCTGGCCCGCTTTGGAACAGGGACGTTCTTCCACATGTCAAATGCCTTTTTTGCGGCTTTTACCGCGTATTCTATATCTTCTTTAGTTGAATGTGGTACCAGGGCAATGACTTCTTTAGTTGCCGGGTTGTAGACCTCTTCATATTTCGTTGTGTTACTTTCAACCCATTCACCATTTATGTAGTTTTTAAGTTTTCTTACTTTGGTTATCACTTCAGTCATCTGTCTTCCTCCTATCATTCACTTAAGTAATAAATCTATTTTCATCTGAAACGATTATGAAGACTTTCACCATTGATTGTTACTTCCTCACGGTGTATAAAAATGATGAAATTATATTTTGGCATTTCCTTTTAGTTCACCAATCTTTCTTTTTCCATCTCCTTCTGTGTATTTATTTGTTATGTTTTGGTTATATGTTGGATATATTTGATTTCATATTATATGTTAAAGCGCTTTCAGTCAACCATTTTTTAATTATTTAATCAAACCGTTACTATTGAACTAAAAATGTCGATAATGCTTTAGTAAATCCTTACTTATATTCAAGATAAAATGGTGAGATTTACGACCGAATTCTTCAATTTATGATCGGAAACAGTTTTATGACCGAATTTCTCGAGATAGACCGCACTCTCAGTTTATGAAGGACAAAATTAGGTGAATGAGCGAGGGAAAAGTTTCTATTTAACGATTTTAAACACTAATCGAAAGTAAAACCATGCCATAAACAAGAGAGTGTCCTTACTTTATTAACTCCCACTTAATTCTCGCTTATCCAAACAGTACATGATTATTGCTCTCCACTTTGTAATCCACAATTAAAAAAGGGTCAAGCAGAATGACCCCAAATATCAATTACATACTGAACGATTTCACCTTTTCTAAAGTAAAGGCTCTGTTAAATTCCATTGTTGATTTTCAAATGGTCATGGAATCTACTCGCTTTCCGCGGACGAACTGGCAAGCCTCCTCACTCGTACCTCGCTGCGGGGTCTTGCCAGCCCGTTTTTCCGCTGGAGTCTCGCAGATTCCCTTCCCAAAAACAACATTATCGTTTAACAGAGCCAAAGTAAAAAAGACTCCCATCTTTTGTTCTATGAAGCTGAAATAACTCCATGTACAAAAAGATTGGTTCTACTTTCTTATTCCGCATTTTTCAGAGCTGAGATTTTTTTTACATGGCATGTAGAATTCCCCACTATTAAATCTGCAGGCAAATATACTTTTTCAATCTCTTTTTCACCATTGACCATCTCTAATAACTTGGAAACCGCCAATTGTCCGATTTCTTTCTCCTTTTGTTGCAGATGGGTAAACGTCCAGCTGCTTAAGCGATGTTCCGGTTCGTCAAAACAGAGAATAGAGATATCCTCAGGCACTCGAAGGCCGATCTGTTGTGCAGCTCTTTTTGCCAGTTCGGCGATTTGGTATTCTAGTGCAAATAAAGCGGTGACATGCGGATTTTTCTTTAGGTATTTTTTAATGAGCTCGATGTCTTGTTCGCTGGTTGCTTCTGGCAGGGGAAGGGTACTCTTGATTTCTGTACACCATAATTCCCGATTTACCATTGCATTCCGTTCAGCATAAGCTTCGACAATTCCGTCAAAACGGTCTTCAATGGTTGTCGTCTCGATCGTTCTTGGTGAAAGGACACCAATTTGGTCATGGCCTAATTCAAACAGATAATCGACTCCAATTTTGGCAGCCTGCACATTATCAGAGGAGATGGCAGTAGCCCGAACACCTTTAAATGATCGGTCGATTAAGACCATCGGGAATTGGTCTACAACCATTTTAAGGATTTCCGAGCTATAGTGTTCGGCCTGTGCCGGATAAATAAGCAGACCATCTACACCGAAGTCGAGTAGCTCTTTGATCACTTTCTCCTCCTTATCAGGTAAACCGAAAGTCTGCTTTAAAATTATCAGGCACTGTTCATCCGAAGCCGTTTCAATACTCGAAATGAGTTTTGAACTATAGCTATCGTGAAAGTTCGTAATGATTAGCCCGAATAAGGGTTTGCGGGTGCGCTTTGAGACGAATCCAATCTTCGTATCCAGGTTCTCGGAAACGAATGTCCCTTTTCCCTGAGTCCGGTATACAATTCCATCTTCGACAAGCTCTTCCAATGCTCTCTTGCTTGTAATGCGGCTGACCTGAAAAGCGTCAGATAGCTCTTTTTCAGATGGAATCCGATCACCCGTCTTGTATTTTCCATCTATGATATCTTTCTTCAATGATTGATAAACTTGTTCATATAGCGCTAAGATGGTGTCCACCCCCAATTTTCTGCCTGTTTACCATGGAGGAGGAAATCTCTCTGTTCATGGCATACCTTATTTTTTCACTTGAACAATGAATGTTTTAATCTCATAGGGTTTGATGTCAAACTCAAATGATTGATTTTCTTCTTTTTCTTCTATGCTTCTTTCCATTAAATCACATTCTTGCCATGAAAGGATATTCAATTCACTGGTTACCTCTACCTTGCCTCTTGCACCGGTGAACTCATGCATGCGGATAATCACTTCATCGCTGTCTTCTCTCTTTTTCACCGCATCTACGATTACATTCTGTGCACTGACGGAAAACAGCGAAACTCTTTCAGAATAGCCTTCCGTGTAAGTCAACGGATTGTTTAGCGCCCATGCTTGCTGAACCGTTCCGCCTTCATACCAGCTTCCATTATGCGGCAGCAGCGAATAGGTAAACTGATGCTCTCCTTGATCAGCTTCAACATCTGGATAGATAGCCGACTTTAGTAGAGTCAGCCTCATCACGTTATCTTTTATATCGTGGCCATATTTGCAATCATTCAGTAAGCTGATTCCATATCCTGTTTCGGACAAATCGGCCCACTGATGTCCGACGGTTTCAAAACGGGCATAATCCCAGCTCGTGTTCCAATGGGTCGGACGCTTCACATTTCCATATTGAATATCATATGTGGCTTCTGTTGCCCGAATATCCACAGGGAATGCTACTTTTAGCAATTGTTCCCGCTCACACCAATTAACAGTTGTTTCAAAATCAACACGAGGATTTTTCGCATAAAGTGACATCTTCTGTGTGATCGTTGAACTGCCGTATGCCCATACAAACTGAATCACGCTGCGGATTGGCCCTTCTTCAATAACTTTACTTTCTATTAAATTTGAAATCTCTTTCATTTTATCCTGATAGTAAATATCGATATCCCATGCGTCATATCGCATTGGTTTGTCTTCAAATATCTGGAGCACATTCCCGACAGCGTTTGGAGCTAACACATTGCGTTTGTGTTTGCGGTCGTAGATTTTGGTTAACTGCCCATTTTCATTCCAGTCTATCTCGTAATAAGGGGTGGATATGTTATTTTCGGAAACAGTAAACACGGATCGTCCCTCTTTTTCACCAAGTTCAGAACGAATCGAACTCTTGCCC
Organism: Bacillus sp. CECT 9360; assembly: GCF_918741275.1. Classification (GTDB taxonomy): domain Bacteria; phylum Bacillota; class Bacilli; order Bacillales; family DSM-1321; genus Peribacillus. Next base: position 102,049 of record NZ_CAKKNA010000010.1, on the reverse strand, counting down.
AGAGAAGGAACTTGTTCCACATCGACCAGCCATTCTCCATCCGAAGTGAGCTGAGAATCAAGCACTTTACCTGTTTCGTCCTTCCAAACGATTCCCTGTTTGGAAACTGTGTTAACTTTGACTAAATCGTCTCGTTCCCATGAAGAGGAATTAAAGATGGTAATGCTCTCCTGTTTCTGTTCTGTCAAAGACTCGGATGCATTCTTCCATGCATTTGCTCCTAACTTGTGTGCCTCTTCATACTCCAGCTTACTGTCTTCATATACCTCCCGAATCGAGGAGCCCGGAATAATATCGTGGAATTGATTGCGCAGGACAATTTTCCAGCTATCCTCAAGTTCTTGTTTCGGATAGGAAGTCCATGAACCTATCAATACACTATTTAAGGTATGGAGCCATTCTGTTTCGCGAAGGAGGAGTTCCATTTTCCGGTTCATCCGTTTATTGTAGGCCTGGCTCGTGTATGTTCCCCGGTGATATTCTAAATATAGTTCTCCATCCCATGTATGAACATATTGATCTGTGTTATCTACCGTTTCATGAAGACGCTCAAAAAACTCATCCGCTCTTCCTGTTTTGACAGCCGGCAAACCCGGCATTTTATCCAAGCGCCTGCGCATTTCCAGCATTTCACGATTGACGCCGCCACCGCCGTCTCCATATCCATAGGAGAGGAGTAATTCCTGATTGACGGCTTTGTCCCGATAAGCTTCCCAAATGCCCTTTACCGTGCGCGGGGTAATGCGGCCGTTGTATGTGTAGAACCAGTACTCATCTTCCGGAGTGGTGATAAAGTGCGTTAGAATTTCTGTTCCATCAATTCCTCTCCACTTAAAGGTGTCATGAGGCATTTTATTATACTCACTCCAGCTTATCTTCGTAGTCATGAATGTTTTAATTCCTGATTTCACTAGAATTTGCGGAAGGGCCCAACTGTAGCCAAATACATCCGGCAGCCATAGATATTGGCATTCCTTCCCGTAATTTTCCCGGAAGAACTTTGTGCCTAGCAATAATTGCCGAACAAGCGACTCACCCGACGTTAAGTTGCAATCAGCTTCCAGCCACATTCCGCCGTCTGTTTCCCAGCGTCCTTCCTGAATTCTTCTCTCGATTTGCTGGTAGATATCCGGGTAATCCTTTTTGATATAGTCATATAGTTGAGGCTGGGTTTGTAAAAAGACATAATCCGGATACTGCTCCATTAAACGAAGAACGGTAGAAAATGACCGTGCTGCTTTTTCCCTTGTATGCTTTAAACGCCACAGCCAGGCGACGTCAATATGGGTGTGTCCAATAGCAGTAACAGTCACGGGATAATGATTCGGAATCTTTTCGATTTCTTCGTTTAATGCAGATTGCGCTTGATAAACACTGTCATAGAAGCTAGCTGAACCCGGGACAGACCAATCAATTAATAGAAATGCTTTATCTAGTGCCTTTAATAAGGTTTGTCTTTCCGGCTGAGACTCTTGCAAATATTTTACCGTTTCGATTGCAGCTTTTCCTGTATAGTAAAGATCGTCTGCCGATTCATCAAGACAAGCAACAAAAGCCGTCTTCAATTGATGCTCCTGTATGGTCGGCGTACCCCCGCCTTCAAGTCCAGACCAAAGCCGAAAACATAACTCGATTGTGCTGCCAGCTAAACTCCCGTCTATAAAGACTTCCTGATGATTCATATCCACACCTTGATACGGCATGCCATTTACATAGAGCAACGATTCAAATCCAGAATTATGTCCGCCGCCGGTCTTTCCAAAATCAAATACCCCGACAATTTTTTCACCTTTCCACTCATCGGGAATCGGAACCGCCGTTTTTAGCCATATGTACGTATCCCGGCCTTCCCACCTGTCTCGAATATTCATCGTTTCCCAAGTACCGCCGAACGGTGCTTTCTGTGCGACGATACCTTCTTCATCTAGCTGCGCCTGGAAGGATAAAACCGATTTTACGTCCCGATAACGATAAGCGTCCAATTCCTTAATCCGTTTTTCTAATTTCTCAATCGTCCAAAACATATCAACGAAACACTCCTTTTTCTCTCATAGAATTCACCCTTTTGAAGCACCGCCAAGGCTAAAACCCTGGGACATAAAACGCTGTGAAAATAGGTAAAGAACCACAGCGGGCATTGTATAAATCAATGAGAAAGCAGCCAGTTTTCCATACTCCACCATGCCATAGTTTCCAAAGAATTGGAATATCGTTACAGATGCGGGAAACTTGTCAGGTGTTTGAATCAAAATATAGGGGACAAAGAAGTTGCCCCAGCTTCCTGAGAACGTAAAGATCGCTACTGTACAAATTCCGGGAATCATCAACGGCGCAACAATTTTTCGTAATCCTTCCCAGACGGACGCGCCGTCTATCCACGCAGATTCTTCTAATTCGAGCGGAACGGCATCCATAAAGTTTTTCATCATCCAAACAGCGTACGGCAATCCGGCTGCTGTTAAAAACAACACAGTTCCAATCAGAGAGTCCTGCAGATTAATGTAAGTAAACAGTTGGTAGACAGGAACCATTACCGCCGTAATTGGCAGTGATGTCATAAACAAGATCGTGTACATAAACGGCCTTTTGAATTTCAAAGCATAGCGTGAAAGAGGATACGCTGCCAACCCCGCGACTACAACAACAAGAACAGCCTGCCCGAACGAGAGAAACAAACCGATCGCAAAAGAACGAAGAATCGCCGGATCCGTTAAAATAGACGTAAAGTTCGAAGCTGTCAAGGAATCCGGGCTTTTTAATGCCTGCTGGGCATTTGGGTCGACTGAGGCAACCAGTACCCACAGGAGCGGCAATAAAAATAAAATCCCTATTGCGGTTAATATGGCATATGGAAGGATTCTTTGGAGTTTGAAGCGACTCACTGTACCAACCCCCTTAAATTTTGACCTTCATAAATCGGATATAGATGACACTTGAAACAATTCCGATTAATAATAAAACGAGTGAAATGGCAGTTCCATAGCCAAGCTGATAGTTTACAAACGCCTGGTTATACATGTAAATCGGAAGAGTTTGCGTGGCCGACCCAGGTCCTCCGCCTGTCATCGCGAAAATTAAGGTAAACACTCCCAATGTTTGTAAGGTGACGAGAATCATATTGGTAACGATAGATCCTTTAACCATGGGAATGACAATTCTTACTAACACCTGTAATCGGGAAGCACCATCGATTACGGCAGCTTCTTCCACCTCTTTAGGCACATCATCCAATGCCGCCTGAAATACAAGCATCGAGAAAGCTGTCCCATGCCAGATATTTGCGATCACAACACTGACCATTGGAAAAGTGAACAGCCAGGTTACAGGCTTTAACCCTATATTCTGCATGAGCATGTTTAATGTCCCGTTATCACTTAAAAAGGCTACCCAGCAAAAGGCGACTACAATTTCAGGAGTAACCCAGCCGGCAATGACAATAATGCCAATGATCCTTCTAAATGTTGCGTTTTTTTCCTTCATCAGCACAGCCAAAATAAAGCCGAGCACCTGCTGTCCAATGACAGCTGAAAATAATAAAAAAACAATCGTATTTACCATGCTGATTCTAAAATTCGGATCCTGAAACATGGCAGTAAAGTTTTGAAATCCGGTAAACTCGAGACTCTGCGCTTCTGTTCCCGTTAAAGTGAGATTGGTAAAGGAAAAATAGAACGTTAATAAAATGGGGCCTACAAAAAAGATAAGCAAGATGATCCAAGTTGGCAGCAAAAAGAGAATCGATTGGAGAAGCGGGTAATCTTTTCTCCTTTTTTGCTTCACTTCAACTGCTGGTGACACAACCAGATTACTATTCATACCACACCCCCAAGTAGTAAGCTGCTTCCTTTCTGCGAGCGATAAGAAAGGAAGCAGAAAGCCTTATTTTTCAATCACATTATCTTCTCCAACAATATTCGTTACATTTTTTTGATACTGTTCTGCTGCCTTCTCTGGAGTTATCTTGTCTGTTGCAACATCTTCTACAAGAGATTGAATCTGAGTGGACACATTCGGATACTTGTCGACCGCGGGTCTGAACTGGGCATTTTCCAACAATTCAGTAGCTTCTTTGAACATTGGCATTTCCTGGTATTCAGGCTCTTGTGCGACATCGTCTCGTGGGGTTAAACTGCGGTCCTTCTTCAGGAGTGAGAGGTTCTTTTCTTTGCTGGAAGCGAATTTAATGAATTCCCAAGCTAGATCTTTATTCCCGGAATTCTTCGGTATGGAAAAGGCCCATCCTCCGGACATTGTAACAATACCAGGAGCATCGCCATTCTCAGTGGGCATTGGTGCAAATCCTAACGTATCAAAGGCTTCAGGCCATGGCGCAGGACCTTCTTCTCTCCATGTGCCAGTTTGCCAGATTCCGTCTATCCCCATCGCAAGCTTTCCTTTAGGCATTAATTGTTGATAAGCTATAGCACCGCCTTGTCCGTTCAGCACTTGAGATAGTTCTGGTCCAAGCTTGTCTTCATACACCGTATCAATGAACTTGAACGTATTGAGCAGACCATCGCTTTTTACAATCCACTTTTTGTTTTCATGGTCATATAAAGGTGTTTTTGTACCGTATAACAGCATTTCAAATGTTTGCATCGACGTAGCTTCCCCTGTGGCTTTTCCTGAATTCATCCAAATCGGGACGATACCGGGAGATTTTTCTTTGATGGTCCGTGCAGCCTGCAAAATGTCATCCCAGGTCTTTGGTTCGAAAGGAACAGGAAGGCCCGCTTTCTTAAAAATATCTTTGTTATACCAAATTCCACGCGAATCTGTATTGTACGGTACTCCATAAACCTTTCCGTCCTGCGCCATCACACCATTCTTCACATTTTCCGTAAAGTTATCCCATTCATCCCAGTCCTTAACTTCTTCATCCAACGATTCCAAATACCCTGCGCTAGCATCAGAATTCACCATGAACGTATCCTCGGTTACAAGATCCGGTGCGGTATTTTTTGATTTGAGCATAAGAGCGATTTTTGCGAAATAGTCACCTTCTGAAACATTAAGAGGGGCGAGCTTGATACTAGCATTCGGATGGTCTTTTTCAAATTCCGGAATGACCTCCCCCTCCAGCCATTGTGTCAACCCCTGATTACTGCCCCCACCAGAACGGAACGTTATACTGATTTCCTCCTTCTTTTTTCCATCTGTTGAGGAGGAGCTTTCATCTGAACATGCAGCACTAAACAACATGCAGCTGGCAATCACTGAAAAGGCCGCAATCTTTTTATACTTTTTTACTCCCATCAGAACCTCTCCCATTCTCTTATCTAATAATTTAATAGAATCAAACAATTCTGTAAGCGCTTTCAAATGTGAAGATAAAAAAATAGCAATCTCTTACCTTTCTAGGTGCGGATATACTCTGTATCACCTCATTTTATTGGAAAGGATATGTAGTCTCACCTATAATTTACTTGATATAGATGGTATAAGTCAATATATCTTTTATAATATTTTGAATATTTTCATAGTCATGTAATCCGCAATTAAACAGGGGTCAAGCAGTATGACCCCTACTCTTTATTACTATCAAACTTTTCGAGAAGATCTTACTTTAATCTCTTTCAATAGTTGTAATGCTTCTTCTTTGAAGACACAGATAACAATCTTTCTCTGTAACTCTCATCCATAAGCCTCCGTGAAAGCATTTGTAAAATTTTTAAGTGTTCATTACCTTCACTGTCAGTTGGATCCGCAATCATGAAAATCAACTTGGGAGTAACACTTTGTATTCCTTTTGGGTTTCTGTAATAGGATGGGTAAAGTTGATTTATACATTCATAATTGACAAATGAAACGTCTTAGTAGAATGAAAGCCCGTAAACAATTGATAAAAATTGGTTTACGGGCTTTCAACTATTCTTTCATCTTTATATCCTGTACCGCGCTAGCAATATCTTTTGCTGTCAATTTGTAGAATGACTTCAAATATTCTGTCTTTCCCACCCGACCGAATTGCTCTTTAACACCCACTCTTCTCAAAGATGTCGGACATTTTTCACTTAATACCTCTGCAACTGCACTGCCGAGTCCTCCGATGATATTGTGATTTTCCGCAGTAACCACCGCTTTTGTCTTTTGGGCATATTTGACGATGAGTTCCGTATCGATTGGTTTAATGGAGTACATATCTATAACCGTTGCCTCAATCCCCAGATCCAACAAAAGTTCGGCCGCTTTCAATGATTCTGCCACCATAATACCGCAGGCAATGATTGTTACATCCTTGCCTTCTTGCAGAACCTTTCCTTTTCCTTCCTCGAAAGTTTCTTCTTGATTATATAACTTAATCGCATTCTTTCTGATTGTCCTGATATAATGAATCCCGTATTCATGGGCGACCTTTTTTAATAAATATCTCAGCATCGTCGAATCACTGACTTCATAGACTGTTGCATTTGGGATCAGACGGACAAGGCCGAGATCCTCAAAAGCCATATGGGTTCCGCCATTATGTTCTGCGGTGACACCGGAATCTGAACCTAAAATTTTTAGGTTCAGCCGGGCATACGCTCCAGAAACGAATAATTGATCAAACGCACGTCTCGTCGCAAATTGAGCGAAGGTGTGAAGAAACGGTGTTTTCCCTGTGAGAGAAAGCCCGGCTGCCACGCCTGTCATATTTGCTTCCATGATCCCGCAGTTAATCAGCTGATTTGGGATTTGCTTTTGAATTTTATTTGTTGAGATTGCACTCATTAAATCCGCTTCGAGTGCGATAATATTCGGATTGGCCTGCGCCAATTCAAGTATTGTATTAGCATAGACCTGACGCATTTCAGTCGTTTCTGTTTCATACAATTCGGAAGCCGATTGAATCATCTAACCACACTCCTTCCCACTTTTCTTTCCAGGAGGTCGATAGCTTCCAGAATTGCTTCTTCATCCTCTTTAGTAGGACGCATATGATGATTGTCTGCCTTTTGTTCTAGATAAGGAACTCCCTGTCCTTTAATCGTGTCTAAGATGATAGCGATTGGTTTAGACGACTGGCCTTTTCCAAGGTTAATGGCTTCATAGATTTGCTCTAATGAGCTTCCATCCACCCTTTTAGTAAAAAATCCAAATGCGTTAAACTTTTCTACCAAATCAAGAGGATCAATAATTTCCTTTGTTGGACCATCCAGTTGCTTCTTATTGTCATCAACAAAAACTACGAGTCTGTTTAATCGATGGTGAGCTGCAAATTGAAACGCTTCCCAGCACTGGCCTTCATTTAATTCACCGTCACCCACAATCGTGTACGTATAGCTTTCCTGACCTGAAAGTTCATGGGAAAGAGCAACTCCAACTGCTACAGAAATCCCTTGCCCTAGGGAACCGGTTGTCATATCCACTCCGGGAGTCAAGTTGCGATCCGGATGCGATGGCAGCGTTGTTCCATTCTGGTTTAACGTGTAAAGTATGTCTTCAGGAAAAAATCCCTTTAAAGACAGGGCCGCATAGTAAGCCGGCCCGCCATGTCCTTTTGACAAAATAAAATAGTCGCGGTCTTCCCATTTTGGATTACTAGGATCCACATTGAGGACTTCGCCATATAAAACTGCCAGGGCTTCAACGATGGATAAACTCCCTCCATAATGCCCAAAACCCAGATGGTGTAATTCTTTTAATGTTAGTAGCCGGATCTGATCACGAAATTTTTCAATATGATCCATTGCAATACTCATTTTGGCCTCCTTCGGAAAAGCAGTAATTGCTACTATGCTTGGATGTGTTTCTTATCATTTTTGGATTTTTTTGATAGCCCTAACAATACAGCTACTAATGCCACTCCGATCACAAGAATCGTCACCCCTGTACTTCCAAATGAGTTGGCGATATTGCCCAGAATGATACCTGACGCAGCAAAGTCACTGTCGGAGAAAGTGGTATTAGCAAATCCTAGATCTCCAAGGACTGGCATTAGGAATACAGGAAGGAAAGTGATTAACAAACCGTTCGCAAACGAACCAATCGTGGCTCCGCGAATTCCACCTGTCGCATTCCCGAACACACCTGCTGTTGCTCCAGTGAAGAAGTGAGGTACGACACCTGGTAAAATGATAATCGCTCCTACAGCACCAAGTATGGCCATCCCGACGAGCCCGCCAAGGAAGCTGCAGAAGAAACCAATCAATACTGCATTTGGTGCATATGGGAAAACAACTGGACAATCGAGCGCTGGTTTAGAATTTGGGACCAATTTGTTCGAAATCCCCTTGAAGGCGGGTACTATTTCGGCTAACACTAGACGCACTCCTGACAGGATTACAAAAACACCGGCTGCGAATGTTACTGCTTGGATAACAGAGAATACTAGATAATGAGTTCCATTGCTCAATTCCGCTTCCACATAAGTTGGTCCGGCGAATAGGGCAATGATTACATATAAGATTGTCATAGTAAGGGCGATTGTTACCGAACTATCCCGCAGGAACCCCAGCCCCTTTGGAAAATTAATATCTTCAGTTGACTTCGAACCTTTTCCAACCACTTTTCCAACGTATCCTGATAGCGCATAACCAAGAGTGGAAAAGTGTCCAAAACCCACATTGTCATGACCAATAATTTTTCTCATGAAAGGCTGCGCAATAGCTGGGAAGATAGCCATAATTAAGCCGAGTGCGATTGAACCAACTATGACAAGGGATATTCCCTCAAGGCCTGATACAACCAAGATGATTGCTAACATACAAGCCATATATAACGTATGATGGCCCGTCAAGAAGATATATTTAAATGGTGTGAACCTGGCCACGAGAATATTAGCCAGCATTCCAAAAAACATAATGAGAGCAGTTGAGGAACCATATTTAGTTAAGGCCATTGCGACAATGGCTTCATTATTAGGGACGACCCCATTTACATGAAAGGCTTCCTGAAACATCTTTCCAAACGGTTCAAGCGCACCGACGAGAATACCTGCACCAGCGGCGATGACAAGGAAGCCCAGGAATGACTTCGTTGTTCCTTTCACAATTTCACTTGCCGGTTTTTTCTGAAGGATGAGCCCGACAAATGATATTAACGCGATAAGAACAGCAGGCTGGCTCAGTATGTCCATCATTAATTTGAGAAATCTTTCCCCCATTGCTTAATCCCCCTTTTAGCTTTTCTTAGAGTAATCCCTTTTGTTGCAAGGCTACCTTCAACTTTTCACGGATTCCATCCGTATCAATAATACTGTCAATGACGATAACTTCCCCTAAGTGTCCCATCCCATCGGCGATATCTTTGGCTGCAATGAACAAATCTGCCATGTCGGGTGTAGCTGAGCTTAAATCAGAATGGCTCACTTCTACTCCCTTGACACCCAGTTCATTTAAAATGTCTTGCACATTCATCTCTAACATAAAACTACTTCCAAGACCTGATCCGCATACGGCAAGAATTTTCATAATAAGTCCTCCAATTCTAGACTTCTAATCTTATAAATTATTAAACTTCAGAATACTCGTGGATAAGTCCAAAGACCTCATCCGAATTCTTAAAACTTTTTAACTTCTCTACATTTTCTTTTTTGCTTAATAGCTTTGTCAGTTGGGATAAGGCCTTCAAATGGCTGCTATTATCAATGGCGGCGATACAAAATAATAAAGAAACAGGAAACCTTTCATCATTCAAGAAGTGAACCGGTTGTTGTAACTTCAGAAAACTCATTCCAATTCGGTTAACCCCCGTTTCAGGACGAGCGTGCGGTATCGCAATTTCAGGTCCGATGATGATATAGGGACCCATTGTTTTGACATTATCGATCATGGCATCAATATAAGAAGGTTCGATCACTCCTTTCATTAGCAATGGTTTGGCTGCTACCTCGATCGCTTCCTCCCAACCCGATAAACTGTTTTCAAATTGGATTGTATCCTTCATAATTAGATCGGTTAACACTGGAAGATCCCCCTTGTTTGCTTCTGCTCTTTGTTGAAAGGATAATTTATTAAGAGCATCCTTCAAGCCTTTTTTATCAAAAATGGTTGCATAATTTTCGATTAATTGAATGATTTCCCTGGTGGATACTCCTTGGTGCTCTATACCAAATAAGTCTTGATATACCTCATTAACGAGGCTGCTTTTTTCAACCGGGGTCATGATGGGTTTCACTAGATAAAAGTTCCGTTCGGTTTGGAGCGGAACAGTAGAAAAGATAAGATCGATTTCTCTCAAACTACTACTATTGAATTCTTGCAGAGACATTGTTTTTTCGATAAACAGTTCAGAAAACAGTGATTCAAGCTGATGCTTGACCATTAAGGAGGAACTGATGCCGCTTGGACAAACGATGATTGCTACTTTCTTTTTTGGCAGCAATTGTTTTGGCTTCTCAAGCAGGGCACCAAAATGGATCGCGATAAAACCAATTTCTTCATCAGGAATCGTTATATTTAAAAGGGTTTCAAACGGAAGAAGCAGCTCCTTTACAATGATATAAAGCTCCTTATGTTCATTTTTGATCTGGTCTAAGAGCGGATTGCTGATTGGGATTCGATATTTCATCCGATAATAAGCAGGCTTGATGTGCTGATAAAGTGTTTCAACTACCTCGTTCTTTTTTTCGAAGGTTACGCAAGCTTTTGATTCAAATTCGGAAACGATTCGCTCACAAATACTCAAAAGGAAGTCATTCTCATCCTTTACAACAGTAGCATTCCCTAAGAAAACACCATGGAGCTGGATGATGAGATAACCAATTTCTGACTCTGTCTGCTCGAGACTCAGTAGTTGGGCAAGCTCGGTGGCAATTTCTTTAATCGGATCTTGCATTAGAACATCCAATTCATTACAATGCATGAACACCAGTTTTTTTTCTACATGCCTGAAATAGCAAAATTGAAGAAAGTAAGCAAATTGAATCAAACGGTCTTCCACAAAATCAAGTTCGAACTTCTTTGCAAGCATTTGAAGGGTTTGAGTAATTTGATCAAGATTACTCATTCGTTCAGACTTTCGCAGTAAATAGTGAATAATCTTTTCCCCATATGGTTTCTCCAGTAGCTTTGACAGGTTGTTCATCAGGAGAACCCTTTTATCAAACTCTGTCCCCTTTATGTGGTACCCTGATTTTCTGCTGTATTCAATTTTTATTAGGAGGGAGCTCATCTTGTGATTCATTTTTGAAATATCAGAGAGCACTGTATTTTTACTTACCTTTAACAGGGACGTAAAATGAACCGAAGAAATGGGTTCACTTCTGGCAAATAAGTATACATATATAACCAGGGCTCTCTCCTCTTCAGTGAAGACAAAGTCTTCTTCTGGCAGCGGCACGGTGGCAACAAATTCAGATACTATCTTCGGTATGAGAATGTATTGATTCCTAGAGTAGTGGATGGATGGCAGGTCTCTTTCCCTCAGCCAATAGTTGATCTTATCCAAATCATATTTGATTTGTCTTTTTGATAACTGTGTCTGATCCATGAGCTGCAACATCGTTGTTTTTTTTAGCCGAACCAGATGGCTAAATAAGATTGAAGGCCGTTCTTCTAACATCACAGGATCATCCCTCCTAAGAAAATTATAAAAGAAAGCGTTTACATTTTATATTTGATTTGGAACCAACTTTTGTTACGTAAGCATAACAAAATTGTGCTGAACACGGAAAATATACAATCTTGCAAGATTTATAAGGCTTATGTACAGGGTTATCATGTTCAATACTAGTTTAGTAAAAGGAGTAAAATCCAGATTAGACTAACTTCTATTTTGTAACTGTGCATCGTCTTAAATTTCATTCTTTTCGTTTAAATCACCGGAACTTCTAAAAGCACCCTCAAGAGATGGATGCCATATTCAAAATTCATTCTCTCATACTGCTTAGCATTATCCTGTCTCAATTCCCCGTGCTTCAACTACCGACTAATTCACTCTTCGCCAGTGCCAAGGCTCCACTCAAGCCAGCATTATCGCCAAGTCCTGGAGCAACGATATAACGATCAATATCGGATAGGATTTCTTCAGCTTGAATATAGCCGCTCAATAATGCCGTTACCTGTTTGCGAATCAACGGAAATAGCTGTTCCTGCTTCATGACGCCTCCTCCAAGGATTAACTTTTCCGGAGATAGAATAAGGATGTAGTTTACAAGAGCCTGGGCGATATAATAAGCTTCCATTTCCCAGACCAAATCTTGTGTTGAGAGCGTATCTGCTTTTTGCCCCCATCGTTCTTCAATAGCGGGACCGGCTGCCATGCCTTCCAGGCAATCTTTATGATAGGGACACTTTCCTTCATAACGATCATCAGGATCTCTGCGAACGATAATATGTCCCATTTCAGGATGCTTCAAGCCGTGTAGCAGCTGGCCTTCGACAATGGCACCAACCCCAATTCCTGTTCCGACTGTCATATACGTACAGCTGTTAAGTCCTTTTGCGGCTCCCCATTGCAACTCGCCAAGGGCCGCCGCATTCACATCTGTATCAAAGCCGATCGGAACATCTACGTGCTTTCGGATTTCGCCCACTAAATTAAACTGCTTCCAAAATGGCTTGGGTGTGCTTGTTATGTAACCGTAAGTCGGGCTGGTCTTGTTCAAATCAACAGGCCCAAATGAGCCAATCCCCATTGCCTCGAAATCCTTCCCTTTAAAAAAGGCAACCACATCTCTCATGGTTTCTTCCGGAGTTGTAGTTGGAATGCTGATTCTTTCAATTACCTCACCATGCTCGTTTCCAAGTCCGCAAATAAATTTTGTACCTCCCGCTTCAATTGCAGCTAATCTCATAAGTAAACTCCTCTTCATCTTATTTATTGGTGAAAGACGCCCGCTATGCTGTTTCTTTATTTGTACTTATAAAAATCCCCTTCAAGTACAAGTGTAACACCCTCACGAGTAGATTGGGCACATACACTGCATACTTAAAGGAGATCATTTCACCTTAGGGACCTTACCTTAAAGAAACAATTAAGGCATTTGCATCTGCAGTCAATTTCTTTTTAGCTTTTTCTGAGATGTATTCCTGTGAACCTTTGCTGTTTACATGTTTAAGAAAAACATTCAACGTCTTGATTGCGTTGTCATTTTGCCCTTTTTCTTCAAACTGTTTGGCCAGCTTTAATTCTATATCCAGCAGAGTTTTTACTTTGCCTTTCACATCTCCGGATTTTGCAAACTCATCCAACGCTGTCTTCATTTTATCAAAGTCTCCGGCAACATCCTTCCCGAGGAATTCTACTTCCGCCAATGAAGTGCTCGAATGGCCGCCGTTTTCAGTGATCTCCAGCTGATAGTAAGCGAATTTACCAGGCTGATTGATCGTAAAGGCCCGCGTATATAGACGCCATGGGAAAACTTCATTTTTTCTTTCATCTATTATGGTCCAGTTCTTTCCATCATTCGAACCTTTTACGACCCAGCTTTTTGGATCAGCAGCCTGTGAATTAGATTCACCAGTAAGGCTTACTCCAGAAGTCAGGGTGTACATACTGGCTTTATGCTTTCCTGCCTTGAATTGATATTGAACGGAAGGCTTTTCTCCGTTTAACGTCACTCTCGTTGAAGAGGTATTGTCGAATAACGGATCTGCACTTCCTCCTCCCGCATCTGTCCCAATTCCTTGCTCAGGACCTGTAAAGTCTTTAAGCGGTTTTGGTGATAAAGAAGATCCATCCGTCGAGCCTGGTGTAATCGACTCTGGAACATCTTTTTCCCCGCTTCCCCACTTGGAAGGCTTAGGGCCCATTTCGAAATCGAGTCGAGCGCCGTTTGCCAAATCTGCATGCATAAGATAGTTTTTGTTATGTTTTTTACCGTTTAATTTGAAGCTTTGAATATATTTATTTTTGTTACTATTCTTTGGAGCTTTGATTACGATTTTCTTTCCATTTTCCAAGTTAATCGTCGCTTTCTTGAACAGTGGTGCTCCGATTGCGTATTCTGGACTGCCCATTTTCAGTGGATAGAAACCAAGTGCACTAAAGATTTGCCATGCGGACATCTCCCCGTTGTCTTCATCGCCAGCATATCCCTGGCCGATTTCACTTCCAATGTATAGACGGTCTAGCGCTTCACGAACTTTCTCCTGTGTTTTCCATGGCTCACCTGTATAATTGTACATATACGGAATGTGATGAGATGGTTGATTACTGTGCCCATACATCCCCATTCTCACATCTCTTGCTTCTCTCATTTCATGAATAACTCCGCCATAATGGCCAGCGAACAATGCCGTTTCAGGAGTGCTGAAGAATTCATCCAGCTTCTCGCTCAATTGTGCTTTTCCGCCATAAAGATTAGCTAGGCCTTGTCCATCCTGAGGAGCATGGAAAGCCATATTCCAGGCATTCGTTTCGGTATAATCCCCGCCCCATTCACGCTCATCGAATTCTTCTGCAGTTGAACGCCATTCGCCGGACGCTTTTCTTCCCATGAAAAACTTCGCTTCTGGATTATACATATTCACATAGTTCTGAGCACGGTTTAAATAATAGTCTGCATCGGCCTTATAGTTAGGAAGATACGTGTCGTTTTTGTCTGCTTGTTTGTCCATCGCTTTTGCTAGATTGGCGATGGCATAATCATTGATATATCCATCCATAGCCCATGACATGCCCTCACCAGTTGACGTATTCGTATAGCCGTCAAAGACGGAGGTTGCCATTCCTTTTCGACCTGTTCCTGCATTCGGGCTAACAACAGCCGCGTTCTTAACAGCCGATTGGTAAAAGCTTTTTACATCAAAATTCTTAACTCCTTTAAGATAGGCATCCGCAAATGCTACATCAGAGCTCGTTCCTACCATTAAGTTCGCATAGCCCGGCGATGACCATCTTGAGATCCATCCGCCGTCCCTGTATTGCTGGACAAATCCATCAATCATTTCCCCGGCTTTCGTAGGGGTTAACAGGGAATAGGCCGGCCACGTGGTCCGGTACGTATCCCAGAAACCATTGTTCACATACGTTTTCCCTTCTACGATTTTAGCTCCCGTTTCTGTTGGCGTGTTCGATCCGGTTGCGGGAGAAAACGGGCTTGCATATTTATAGCTTGGATTCTCGGTTGTTCCTACATTTTCATATCCTGAGTTTGGATATAAAAATAAGCGATACATATTGGAGTATAAAGTGACTAACTGATCTTCACTCGCACCTTCGACTTCAATGATTTTCAGTTTATCTTCCCATTTCTGTTGAGCTTTTTCTTTAATCGTATCGAAGGTGTCTGAAGCCTTGATTTCTTGCTCGAGATTTTTCTTGGCTTGTTCGACAGAAAGCAACGATGTGGCAATCTTCATCGTGACTGCCTTATTTGCTTTTGTATCAAACCGGACATAGCCAGTTACATTATCTCTGCCTTCACCTGTCAGTTTTCCGCCTTCTATGATCGGCTGATCGAATGTAGCATAAACGAACATCCGTGAAGCTCCGGTAGAAAGGCCGCTTTTCACATCTGAATAGCCAGTAACCTCTCCTTTTTCGGCATTAACCGTAAGGCCGCCACTATTATTGACGTTGTCAAAAATCAGGTTGGAGCCTCCGTCACCATCAAACGTAAAACGGTGCATGGCCGCATGATCGGTCGGAGTCATTTCCGTCCGAACGCCGTTTTCAAATTTCACACTGTAATAATGAGGCTTTGCGATTTCATTGGAATGTTTAAACGCTAAGGCCCGGGCGGTTCTATTTGCAGTTGGCCGTGTCTCGGTTGAAACGGATGGCATCACTTGGAACGTCTGGCGATCACCCATCCACGGGCTTGGCTCATGGCTTGCTGAGAAAGCCTGAATTTGAGGGAGATTGTCGGCATTATTATTTTGATTATAGCTGTAAAGCCAGCTCGTTGAACCTGCAGTTGTGGCAGGTGTCCAGAAGTTGAAACCGTGGGGAATGGCTACAGCAGGGAAATTGTTCCCTCTTGAGAAAGTACTGTTTGACTGAGTTCCGCGCAGAATATTCACATAATCCGTAAGCTCAGAGTACTTTTTCTTTTCTGGGTCTGGGTTTCCTTCGATTTTAATATCATCCACTGTCCCTTTAAATGCTGTCGGGCCTTTAGGATTGTCATAAGCGACGAGAATGCGTTTAATTGTCTTGCCGGCAGCTACATCGCCGATATTAGACTGTTTATAATTCCATTGATTGGCATACAACGTTTTTGATTTTCCCTGATCCTGTGGATTAAGTTTGATATTATGCTGATCTATTGCATCAAGATCATGAAGGTACGTTCCATCAGCAAACGCCAGATCAACGGAGGCATAGGTGCTGGAATAATCGTTTTGTTCACTATCTGTGAATTCCGGATGGATATAATAAGAAAGTTCTGTATCGCGGGTAACCTTTATATTTACATCAAATACTTTATTATAGGAATAGGCTCTTTGATCTGTTAAATGAGTTCCTAAATAGGTGAATGCCTTCGTGCCTGTCCACCCTACTTTTGCCTTAGCAGTATACGAACTTGATGGACCTTCACTCATTTCCGACTTCATGTCTGCTGGAGGCGGCGGCGGTACGTCAATACCGTTGGAGATGGCGATTTCGGCGAGCTGCGTAATCGAATCACCCGCGTTTTTTGTAATATCAAAGCGGTAATAGGCGTACTTATCCTTATTCTCAAATTCATAAAGATTTCGTTGAAAGCGTTTACTAAAATCTTCATTGGTTCTCGTATCCAGGGTTGTCCAAGTCTTGCCATCATTGGATCCTGAAAACTTCCAATCTTTAAGATCTCTCCCATCAGCGTCGTTAGCTGATGTTAAGGCATATTTCACGACGGCTTCAGGTTCAGAAAGCTTAAGTTCGATCCATGCTGTCGGTTCAAAAGCAAGCCATTTTGTATTCACATCTCGGTCCGTCAATTTCTGGTCCGTCTCATTCGGCGGGTTGTTGGCGCTTGCAGTCACTTGCTGTACCTTATTCGTAATATCGCCTTGAATACCCTCATACTTAAGGTTTCCATCGATATTTGCGGACATTTTCTTTCCTTTTTCATCGGTTTCTACTGTGTTTTCCCAGCTTGGCTGCTGATCATCCTTTTCAAAAGAAGTAAAGAAATCGGTTTGCGTCTTGGTCTCGGATTTGGCTGAAACTGTTTGGGCACTCGGAATAGATAAGATTCCTGCCATTAGAGCTGAACAAACCAATACATTGAATCCTTTTCTAACGGTTCTTTTCGTCAATTGATGCGCACCTCCAAATAAGATTGATTAGCTAATAGAGAAAACTTACTACACCTCCCTCCCCATTTCAACATGCTTATTTAAAGATCAAGCTGTCCCATAAGTGCCTGGCTCTCTCCAATGAACTGCCATGCACTTATGTTTGGGGATAGCTTCATCCTAAATACCTATCAACCTTTCACTGATCCCGCCAGCAAGCCCCGTACAAAATACTTCCCTAAGAAAATATAGACTAACAGGGTAGGCAGGGCGGCGAGCAGGGCACCGGCCATTTGGACGTTCCATTGGACAATCTGGCTTCCGGATAAATTCTGGAGCGCGACCATGATTGGCTGCTGGCTCGAAGTCGTGATCGTCACGGCAAACAAGAACTCATTCCAGATGTTAGTAAACTGCCAGATCGCGACCACGACAAATCCCGTGATCGATAGCGGCATGATGATATAACGAAAGATTCGAAGAAACCCGGCACCGTCAATCATCGCCGATTCTATCATTTCATCCGGAATACTCGCATAGAAGTTTCGGAACATAAGCGTCGTAATCGGGATGCCATAAACGACATGGACAAACACGAGTCCAGGAATGGTGTTGTACAATCCAATTTCCCTTAAGAATTGAATCATGGGAATCAATATGCTTTGGTAAGGAATAAACATCCCAAATAAAATCAAAGTAAAAACGGTATTGGCTCCTTTAAACTTCCACTTCGATAACACATAGCCATTTAAGGATCCTAAAAGGGCCGATATAATCGTCGCAGGTATTACGAGATAAAAAGAATTCATCAGGTTTGGGGCAAGTTTGGAAAAGGCCGTGGCATAACTGCTGAAATCAAGCGTCGACGGAAGCTTCCACATTTCACTTAAGGTGACTTCTTCCAAGGGTTTTAAACTGGTGACAATCATGACATAGACGGGCATCAGAAATAAAAGGCTCAGCCCAATTAATAGCAGGTATAGCAAAGGTTTGCTCATGGTTCTTATCGCCATTACGATTCCCCCTTTCGGCTTGAGATCAGGTAGGGAACGATGAAGATCGCTACCGAGACAAGCATGATGATGGCGATGGCTGCACCATTCGCGTAATAGTTGCCGCGGAAGGTCGTTTCAAACATGTAAACACCGGGAACATCGGTTACAAAGTTTGCTCCCGATCCGGTCATTGCGTAAATGAGATCAAAGATTTTCAGGGAAATATGAGCCATAATGATGATGACACTGACCGTAATGGGTCGCATCAACGGCAGAATAATTTTACGGTAAATTTGAAATTCTGTAGCCCCGTCGATTCTTGCGGCTTCCCTGACCTCATCGGGGATGCCCCTAAGTCCCGCCAAATACATGGCGACCGAGAACCCTGTCATCTGCCACACTGCCGCAATCACTACAGCGATAATGGCGACCGGGATGCCGAATTCAATTTTCCCCCATTGAAATCCCGCCAGGATAGTCGTGTCGGTATACCACTTCGAATCAAGCCCTATTTTACCCAAAAAGAGATTAACCCCTGTAGACGGATTCAATAGCCATTGCCAGACAACTCCGGTTACGACGAATGATAATGCCATCGGAAAAAAGAAAATATTCCGGAAGATCGATTCCCCTTTTAGTTTTTGATCCAGCAACACGGCCAGAAATTGGCCAATGATAATGATTGACCCGATAAATAACACCGTAAAGACAAGAGTGTTGCGCAAATCAGCCTGAAAACGAAAGTCATTAAATAAGAATAGATAGTTTTTCAGTCCTGCAAATGAAAAATCCGGAACAAGCGAGTTCCAATTGCTTAGTGATACATAACCCGTCCAGCTGATAAATCCATAGACAAAGACCGCTATCAATAGAATAGAAGGTGTTATAAATGCAATGGCAAGAATCTGATCTTTCGTTAATTTTCTTTTCTTTTTCCGGGGTATGTGAATGGACGTTCCTGCGGTTTGGGTTTCTTTGACGATGGGCTGTTCCATCCCTCTCGCCTCCTTTACTTATGTAAAGGCTCTGTTAAATTCCATTGTTGATTTTCAAATGGTCATGGAATCTACTCGCTTTCCGCGGACGAACTGGCAAGCCTCCTCACTCGTACCTCGCTGCGGGGTCTTGCCAGCCCGTTTTTCCGCAGGAGTCTCGCAGATTCCCTTCCCAAAAACAACATTATCGTTTAACAGAGCCTATGTAAAAAGAAAAGAGGAAGCGAAAAATCTCAACCTCTTTTCGGTATCATTATTTCAGTTCAGAAGAAGCTGATGACAGGGTTTCAACAAACCCCTTCACATCTTTCTGTGTCACAAAAATGTTCACTGCCTGATTCACTTTCGTTAAATAGCCTTCAGGCGCCGCTGAACCATGAGCCAAGCTCGCTGCCAATTTTGCTGTTTTAAAGTCTTCAATCGTATCTTTTCCGTACTGGTCATATTTAGAAACGTCTGCATCTGTGCGGGCAGGAATTGAACCTTTTAACGGGTTAAAGGCATCCTGGCCTTCTACTGACCCTAATACAGCCAGGAACTTTTTCACATCATCCGCATTTTTGACACCTTTCGGAAGGCCAAACGTGTCCGTTACAACCATAAATTGTCCTTCTGTTTCAGGTGTAGCAATATATCCAAAGTCTTCATTTACTTTCAGCTTCAAATCATTCACAAAGTACCCTTTTGCCCAGTCACCCATAACATTCATCGCAGCTTCTCCCTTTGCGACCATTTGAGAAGCATCCTGCCAGTTCCGGGAACTATGGTCTTCGTTGATGTAAGAAAGCATTTTCTTAAATGTTTCTACCGCCTCGACTACCTTCGGATCATCGAGTGCAAGTTCGCCATTCCAGAGCTTGGTATATTCGTCAGCCCCCAGTTTCCCTAACAAGACGGTTTCAAAAAGGTGAGTCGCAGTCCAAGGCTCTTTATCACCGAGCGCAAGTGGCGTAACGCCCTTTGCTTTTAACTTGTCAGCCACTTCAAAGAACTCATCAAAAGTAGTCGGTGCTTTCAATCCATTTTCTTCGAATACCTTTTTGTTGTACCAAAGAACGTTTCCGCGATGGATATTAACCGGAACAGAATAAATCTTTCCGTCCTTGCTTACCATATCGATTAAATCTTTTGGAAACTTATCGTTGAATCCTTCTTTTTCGTATAAATCATCAATCGGCTCCATTTTGTCGGCTTTTACCCAGCCTTCATTCAATTCAGCGCCCCCATGGATTTGGAAGGTTGCCGGAGGATCATTTCCTTGCATCCGGCTTGCCAGAACTGCTTTCGCGTTGGTTCCCGCTCCACCAGCGACTGCTGCATTTTCAATCGGAACATCGGGATATTTCTCTTCAAAAAGCTCAATTAATGCTTTTAAGCCATCTTCTTCACCGGCCCCTGTCCACCAGCTAAATATTTCGAGTTTTTCTGAATCCTTTTTATCCCCACTGTCTCCTGTACTGCTTGATGAGCTACAGGCAGAAAGAACTAAGGAAAATACTAATAAAATAGATAACCATATGCTTTTTTTCAAACTTTCGTCCCCCTTATATATAATCGAAAGCGTTTTCATTACTAATTATAAAAATTATTTCAGCATAAAAGAGATGAAATTTTCTGTACTTTCTTATGAATTTCTGTACTATTTTAGTTTCTGCCAATAATAAGTCAGCCGCCAAATTTCTGCTTTTTAAATTGTTTCGGAGAGATTTTGTAATGCTTTTTAAACACCCTGCTGAAATAGTTAGGATCTTTGTAGCCGATCATATAGCTTATTTCTTTTAAATTATATTTATTTTCATATAATAATTGCCTTGCTTTCGATAATCGGGCCTCAGTCAGATAATCGATAAAGGTCGTCTGTTCCGTTTCTCTAAAAAGCTTAGTAAAGTATGTAGGGCTAAGGCCCACATACTCGGCTACATGTTCCAGGGTGATTGGCTGCCGGTAATGCAGATCGATATATTTC
Source organism: Bacillus sp. CECT 9360 (assembly GCF_918741275.1). GTDB lineage: Bacteria > Bacillota > Bacilli > Bacillales > DSM-1321 > Peribacillus. The sequence goes on along the minus strand of NZ_CAKKNA010000010.1, from coordinate 81,000 downwards.
TTCGCTTTATCAATTGGATTATTGGTATGGAAATATTCCAACACCTTCAAACATAGATTTTGGATGAATTCCTTCCATTCGTTTTTCATCTCCGGAAAGGAGAGATGTTGAATGGGAATACCTTCCCGAACCAATCTTTCTCTTATGCTTATATACAACTCCGTTTGTTCCACCCTATTTAACAACTGTACAGTAATCGGCCAAGCCGAAGCGAAGTTCCCCTGAAATAGATGAACAAATAATTCTTCAAATTCTTCTACTAACATCTCCTTCTTTACGAAAGGCAGACTGTATAAGATTCGGTTATCATGTTTCAACTCACGGAGAGTTTGGACCGCTTCCAGATATGATTTCGGAAGCTGCCGGGCGCTCGTGTGAGGATTGCCGATACCAATTCGAATATTCGTCGGGAAACTTGTTACTAACATCTTCGCCAGGACGAGCGCTTCAAGCTTCGGCTGCTCTTTTGAACAAATAAATAAGCTTACATGCTGATTTCCGTAGTGGGCAGTAATATGTGGAAATGGGGAATGCTGATTGAGCAATTGCTTCAGTCGATTATCTTCCCTGCTCGCTACTTCAGCTACGAAGAAAAAGCCGCTTTTCATCTCCGGATAAAGCTGCCTTTGCTGTCTCAACAGTTCGTCACTCACATCGTATTGGAGAATCTTAAACAAAAAATTTTCTTGAGCGAGATTCATAGACTCTATTTGTTTGTGAGACGTGGCTTGCTCGTCTTTGATTTCCTGGCAAACCCGCAAGACCGCTTCCATCGTTTCCGCTTTTTTCCCCGGCTTCAGGATGTATTCTTTTACGCCTTCTTTCATTGCCTCTTTCGCAAATTCAAATTCGTCATACGCTGAGACAATAATGAATTTGATATTCAGCTGTTTTTGGCGAATGTGTCGGATCGCTTCTAATCCATTGACTCCCGGCATTTTAATGTCCATTAACATAAAATCCGGCTGAAGCTGCTCTGCTAATTCGATCGCTTCCCTTCCATTCGAAGCCTCTCCTGCCACAGTAATCTCACTGAAATTCTCTTCTAGAAATTTTCTCATTGCTTTTCGTTCGAGTAGTTCATCATCAGCGATCACCACGTTCATAAGAATCCCCCTTTATCGGCAATATCAGTTTGATCGATGTTCCTTGCCCAGGCTCTGAACAAATCTCAATGACATGTTCGGACTGATAAAACAACTGCAAACGCCGAATGACATTTTTCAAACCGAGACCTGTAGAATGCCCAACGTGAGGCTGTTCCTCCTCGTCGTTTGACAATGTTGTTAAAGAGTTGATTTGTTCCTGGGGCATCCCTGTACCGTTGTCCCTAATCTCGACAATCGTGTTAGGCCCCTCTTGATAAATGTGGAGAGAAATTTCTCCACCTTCTACCTTTCCTTCCACCCCATGGATGAAGGAGTTCTCGACCAATGGTTGTAGGGTAAGGCTTGGGATTTCGATATCCAAACACTCTTCCTCTACATATTTATGAAAGGTAATCCGATCTCCAAACCGGGTTTGTTGAATATAGAAATAGTCCGTGACGACACTTACTTCTTCCCTTAATAGAACGCACTTTTTATTATCTCCTAAACTGTAACGTAATAAAGTCGAGACTGAATCTATTAAACGGGATGTATCCCTGGCGTTTTCGAGATACGCCATTCTTGAAACCGTATTCAACGTATTAAATAGAAAGTGAGGATTAATCTGATTTTGCAGATGCTTTAATTCCAACTCTTTAAACAGGCGATCAAGCTCTGATTTCTCTTCCATTTCAATGATATGCTGGCGGATATTATCACGCATCGTATTAAACGTATCACCAAGCAGCTTTAATTCATCATTGGATTCAATCTGTAAAGCTTTTCCGTCAAACTTGCCGGATGAGATTTCGTTGGCCGCTTGAGAAAGACTTTGAATCGGGTGGTTAATCCCCCTTGAAAACCATAAAGCAAAAGAAACCGCAAGCAGTACGGTTGTATTAAATAGAAACAGCGTGAACCATTTAAACGAATCATTTCTTTGATCCATTCCGGCATAAAAAGATTGATAGTCTGTCAACTCTAAATCAATAAGAGCAAGTGTAGTCTCTTGCAAATAGGAAGATGTCGTTCGTGCTTCCCTCAGATGTTTCGTATATTGATCAATGTCATCTCCAATGACAAATCCAACCGTAATCTCACATTCTTGCACAAAGTTTTTGATCGTATTGATATATTTCTGAAGTTGAACCGGATCCAGACTATTTTCATTCGTTTGCAGCGCTACGATATTTTCCTCCAATTGATGACGGACATGATGAAAATCCTGAATCGCGGTTTGATTTTTTTCCACCACATATTCATTGGTATTTTCATAAAGCTGATTGGCGTTTTGCGAAATTTGATTCATGAGCAGAAAGCGTTCAAAACTTGCGTCATACTCCGATAAAAAAGACCGGCTGCTGAAATAAATTGAGACAGACACGACATTAAACAACACAACAAAGACAAAAAAATAAACAAGCAGCTTATTTCGGATCGTTCTCATTCTACTCCCCCTTCTAAGGAAGCTTTTTGAATGTTATCCCGATGAATAACCATTGTTTGTGTATACTGCAGCGTTTCTGACTTTTCACCTTTTTTTATCCGAATAAGTGCCTCTACTGACTGAAATCCCATTTCATAAGGAAATTGAGCAATCGTCGCATCTATGTAACCGCTTTCTAAAAGCATCAGCGTTTGAGGCAAAATATCAAAGCCAATAATATAAGGTTTCGGTTTTAGTTGAAACTGATTAACCACCTGTGCAATTCCTGATCCATCGAGAGCACTTGTCCCGTAAAAAGCCGTTAAATGAGGATGCTCTCTCAAAAGATCGTATGCAGCTTGGAGTGCCCCGCTCTTGGTGATATTAGAAACTTTGATGTCCACCAGTTCAATGCGATTCTCCTGTTCGATTGCGTCTCTGAACCCATTAATGCGCAGCTGTTGGTTCAAAGCGTCCAATCTGCCGGTGACAATTCCCACATATTGTTTCCCTTGCGTGTCATTGATCAAAGCGTTGCCCGCCATCACACCCGCTTGATAATTGTCTGAACCGACATATGCTCTCCTCTCACTATCAGCCACATCCGAATCCACCGTCACAACTGAAATCCCCCGCTCAAAGGCTTTGTTCGCAAGTTGCTTAAAATCTGGATTCACAACCCCTTGAACAATCATCCCATCCACTTTCCCAACAATGGATTGATCCATAAACTTTAATTGCTCATTGTTTTCAGCCTGCTTAGGGCCAAGGTATTCCAAATAAACATTGTACTTCTTCGCTGCATCCCGAGCTCCTTTTTCAATGAGCCGCCAGTATTCATTATCGATTTCTTCAGAAATTAACACGAAATGGTAATCAGGCGGTGGTGTAGAATTCACCTGTTCCTCAACCTGGAATGTTACTTTCCCGTAATAGAGCATGAAGAAAAGATTCACCGCAAATAAGAGCAATAAAAGAAAATAAAATGAACGTTTAATCGTCATGTTATCACCCATACATAGATACTTCCCATTTTCTTAATATTATGAAATCATTATACCTTACTTGTATTCAAGATAAAATGGTATTAAGAGATAGGTCCGTTTTATTGCTATAACATTTGAGCTTTTTTGCATAAATAAATTTATAGATACAATCGGGGGAAGAAGTAGGATTGGGGTATTCGAGGCTTATCTTTCGACTTGGATACAGTGGTAAATAGATAGTAAATACTGAATCAAAAAAGAAAGTGCTGCCCCATTACATTGTGGAGGAGGGAGGGTTCCCTAAACAAAAAAAGAACTCGAATAACGAGCACTCTTCCTAAGAGCGTCCGTTATTCGAGTTATCGTTCAAAATTTAAAGACTTTAGATTTTAATGTCAACCTCAGCATTTTTCTTAAGCTCTGCTACTAGTTGAACGAGCTTTTCTTGTTGCTTTTGTTGCACAAGTTGTTCCTTGATTTGAGGTTTGACCTCTTCAAGCTTTGGAAGTTCTTGACCACCAGCACTTTCTTGCTGTGCCGATTGCTCATAATACGCTTGAATTTCTTTATCTGTAATTTCCCCTACAGGTATTTCTTTCTCAACATACTTCGTGTATTGAATATTTTCAGCAGTTTGGATTTTTAATGTTTCCATATCTAAACCAGCTTGTTTCAGAGCGGCTTCAAATTTCTTATCATCTTTAAATTGTTCTTTCGTTTTGGCTAGTTGTTTTTCAACTTCCCCTTCCGATGCTTGATACCCTTTTTTATCAGCCTCTTGAAGAATCAGGGATTGTCCCACTAAGTTATTGATCGCTTGTTCTTTCACTTGCTTTGCTGCTTCTTTGGAAGTGGGATCTTGTCCCATTTGTTGCATCTGCATTTGTAAGGAAGACAAAGCCATATTATAGTCACGGCCCAAAAGCTCCTTATCGTTGACGATAGCAACAGTTTCCTTGTCCTCTACTTTTTGCTTATCTAGCTTCTTCTGCATTTCTTCCATCTGTTTCTCTTGATCTTTCTGCTCGGTTTGAGCTGACTTTGTTTGATCCTTATCATTGGTTTGTTCACCTGCATCATTCGAACCACAAGCTGTTAAAACGACAGCAATTATTCCTGAAATAAAGGGGTACATGAGTTTCTTCATAATCAATCTCCTTTCGTAACCTAGAATTAAAATCGTTCATTAAAAAATCTTCTAGTTAGCATTGTATAAGACATGGACGTAAAAAGAAAATATTTAGGGCTCAATAACAAGTGAAAAGTCGAAGTACACCGATGTTTTCCAAGGGCGATAGCTATATATTATTTCTCAACCATCCTAAAGAAAGATAAAGAAAACTCGCCGATTGGCAAGCCTAAAAGGCGAAGTCAGAGGCGTAGTTGCCCTTATGCACATAAGAAAGTTTATACTTTCTTATGTGCTAAAAAAGAGGCAGCTCGTAAAAATCGTTACTCAACGACCTTTAGAGACAGCCCCTAATTATTTTGGGTTATTAAAAGTTTTTACTTTTATGGGCATACATCGATAAAATTAATATTCAAGCAGACACTCTTTTATAATTCTTCACCATTCGAAGAAATGACTTTCTGGAACCATGCAAAACTCTTCTTCTTATATCGTTTCAAATCTTTTAAATCTGTTTCGTCACGGTTGACAAAAACAAAACCATATCGTTTTTTCATTTCACCTTGTGAGCTTAAAATATCTGTTGATCCCCATGTCAGATAACCGAAAATTTCCACTCCTTCTTCCATGGCCAACTTCATTTGTTCAATGTGTTGTTTTAAGTAGTCAATACGATAATCATCATCAACTGTATTGTTTTCATTTAATTCTTCCCTTACGCCAATTCCATTTTCCGTTATGAAAATAGGCTTTTCATAACGTGCATATATATCTTTTAATGCAACTCTCAAACCGATTGGATCGATGGTCCATCCCCATTCGTTAGCTTCTAAATATTGGTTTGGGGTTAGCCCCGAAATAATAGATTGTCCATCTTCAGGTTCATGCTTTACAGTTTGGCTTTGATAGTAACTTATGCTCAAATAGTCTACTGTATGTTCTTTTAATAACTCAGCATCACCTTCTTCAAAAACTGGCATAATCCCTTTCTTTTGTAGCTGGCTAGTAACGTATGTCGGATATTCACCATGTGAAAACACATCAAAATAGAGATCGTTCAATAATTCTTTTGCTTTCATATTTGCCAGGACATCCTCGGGTTTGCAAGTCGCTGGATATGTAGTAATATAGGTCACCATACCCGCCATTTTCCCGTCCGGCACTAACTCATGAAGCGCCTTAACAGCTTTAGCATGAGCAATAAAGGCATTATGACACACTTGATATCTCAAAGCCTCTTGATCTATTTCTGGTAAGGTTACTCCCCACAATTCAGTATGGGTTAAAACTAAGTTTTGCTCATTAAACGTAAGCCAATATTTTACCTTTTTCCCATATCGTTCGAATACTGTTCTTACATATTTATCGAATAAATCCACCACTTTTCTAGAAGCGAAACCATTATATTTTTCAGCTAATGCTAATGGTACATCGAAATGATAGAGAGTAATGACTGGTTGAATACCGTTAGCTAATAATTCATCGAATAGATCATCATAGAACTTTAGTCCTTCTTCGTTGGCGGCACCTTCACCATCTGGAAAAATTCTTGACCAGGAAATACTTGTACGGTAAGTATTTAATCCCAACTCTTTAAACAAAGCGATATCCTCTTTATAACGATGGTAAAAATCAATTGCTACGGTCCAATCTGAAAAACCTTCCGGCACTGGGCGTGCATCTACGATAGAAGGGCCTTTTCCTCCCTCATTCCACGCCCCTTCAGTTTGAAATGATGTTACAGCACCTCCCCATAAAAAACCATCAGGAATAACATTTAATTTTTTGTTTTCCATAGCGTTTTCTCCTCCTGAAACATTATAGTTTGTAAACCTAATAGCGTTATATTATTTACTTAACACTTTCCCTATTTTTTCATACATGTCGATAAATTCTTCGGAAAGATCTTTTATACTCATGGCATTCATCAAATGGTCTTGTGCGTGAACCATTAAAAGTGATATTTCGACTTTTTCACCTCGCACTTCACCCTGTATCAACTCAGTTTGTATATGATGTGCCGAGGTTAGTTCGTCTCCAGCTAGTTTTAGATTGTTACGCGCCCCTTCAAAATCATTTACTTTAGCAAGACTAATAGCTTCCATTGCAAAACTTCTGCCGTTTCCACTATGAAGGATTAATTTAAAAATCTGCTCTTCAGAAATCACGTTTTCACCCCCTGCTGTATTCCGAATGTCTCAAGTTTTGATGATCACTTTGACCGCATCCGGGTTAGATTACATTCGTAAAGCTTAGCGTATTTCTTCTAATGGGTATACATGAGTAATTTAGGAGCTCATGTTCACTTGTCCGGAAGTATACAGAGACTTTTCATTAATCTACACTCCTTAATTTGCAATCAGGCTGTCGGAAACAACAGCCTGACAACTATTAATTATGCCGTTTTACTTTTCCCGGTACTCTCATTGACTACATCTAAATTTCCTTCTTCTTTTCGCTTTTGGTTATCCCAAATCTTAAAGAAAGGATAGTAGAGGGCAGCTGATAAAATAACGTTGAATAACTGCAATGCTGCCCCGGAGATCTTGCCACCGGTAGCAAGGAAACCACCAATTGGAGCTGGTGTTGTCCACGGAACCATGATTCCGGCTGTTTTTGCGACAATGCCTAAGTCCATTGCAAAATATGAAACGGTAACTACAACAACCGGTACAAGAATAAATGGAATCATCATGATTGGGTTCATAATCATCGGCATTCCAAAAATAATTGGTTCGTTTATATTAAATAAGCCAGGACCTATTGCAAGTTTACCAAGCTGTTTCATCTGCTTGCTTTGGGATCTAAAGAACAGTAAAAGCGCCAACCCTAACGTTGTACCTGAACCACCAACCGAGTAAAAGATATCCATAAATTGAGTATTAACAACGTTTGGAATCTCATTGCCCGCTGAATAGGCCAGCCTATTTTCATCTACAAGAGATAACCAAACCGGAGACATAATTCCCCACACTAGTGCTTGACCATGAATGCCTGATACCCAAAGCATTTGTGCAATAATAACGGCAATTATTGCGCCTATGAGAGAGCCGCCAAGCAATGAAAGGGGTTTACCAAGAATTTCTCCAACAATATTATGCATATCTCCAAAAGGTGTTACTTGAAGAAGCAATCGGATTAACCAGAGTGTTAACACGACGGCAAAGCCAGGAATTAGTGAAGCAAAAGATTTTGCCACTGCCGGCGGAACACCATCAGGCATTTTGATAACAATATTTTTCTTGACAAATAACCGATAAATTTCCGTAGAGACGATTGCAACGATAATAGCAACAAACATTCCCTTGCTACCCGTAAGTGCAAGAGGGATACCTGCAACATCAAAGACCTGATCCATTCCTTCGGGTGTAAAAGAAATTTTATATGGTGTTACAAGGAGAAAGCCTGCAATGGATATAGCCGAAGTTGAAAGCGGATCAATCTTGTACCGCTCTGCAAGTCTATAGGCAATTCCAAAAGCTACAAATATAGCTAGTAAATCAAATGTGGCACCGACAGGATAAAGAAGATTAGTTTGCCAATTACCTCCGAATAATCCCTCCATGAAGAACTCGTAACCTGGAATTGGCAGATAAGCAAGGATTAAAAATAAAGAACCAATGATAACTAGAGGTATAGTCATAACAATACCATCTCTAATAGCTTGAAGGTGTCTTTGCTCACCTACTCTGGCAGCAACAGGCATAAACTTTTCTTCTAAAAATCTTGTTAAACGATTCATATTTCTTCCCCCCTAAAAGGTTCTTTCCTGTAAAGGAAAACTAAGAAACTACCCAATCTACTTTTTAAGACTCATCGCAAATTCTAGCACTTTTTCCCCATTAAGAACCCCGTAATCAAGAGGGTTGATAACATCAATTGGGATACCTTTTTCCTCAGCCAATACTTTAAATTGAGAAAGCTTATAACGAACCTGCGGACCTAATAACAGGACATCAGCTTCCTCTAGGTTCGTTCGTGCTTCATCAACGGACACTGCCCATATCCTTACGTCTATATCTTTTTCTGAAGCAGACTTTTCCATCTTTTGAACAAGTAAGCTAGTGGACATTCCTGCTGAACAAACCAACAAAATATTCATCTATTTTCCCCCTTTTAATAGTTTCAATAAATTATTATGCAAGTACCGTGCCAACATTTATATCAAAGCGTTTTCATACCTTTTTAACGATAGTGTGTCGATTCCTCTCTAGTGTGTTATTTCTGTGTTGTAAAATATTAAAAAAAACACTATTTCCGTCATAGTGTTTTAATAGGTCGTTTGATTGTGTTGAGAGATATCAAAAAAGTTCATCATAAAACATAATTCGTCATCCGGTATTACTATCTTGTATTTACTTTCTAAATCAGACAATGCTTCTTTAACGGATTGATATAAAAAATTATTTTCAGAAATAACTTTTTCTTTCTCCTTAAATTTCACGGAGTAATCTCCTGCCACCAAACGGTCTATCATACAACTAGTGTGAAGGACTACTCCTGTTAAATCATGAACATTGATAGTAAAACTCACTTTTCTCTGTATTTGATCTAAGGATCTCCTGATTTCAGTGATAAGTTTTTTTCCATCAATATGATTAAGATGATGCTGTAAGGTTTCTCCCATTTTAAGGAATGTTTCTTCAATGTCGATTATATCCTGCATCATTTTAACCGCTTTTAAGTTGAGGACTTCTTCCACATTAAATTGAGGAACGTTCTCTCTAATAGGAAAGTTACTGACTATAGCCAGGATTTTTGAGTTCTTTTTAATATCAGTAAGAATACGCACCATTTGTTTTTCGTCTGCGAACACGACAGGGGTAATTTCCAAAGCTTGCTCATTAAAATTCAAATAATTCTCAAGCATTTTTTTCATAACTACTGCACTTCCCTCACCAGTAAGGCAAGCTGTGACAATTGCCCATTTTTGAGGCTGTATGTTGCTATTTTCCACTTCTTCTGTATAAAATGGAGTCAGATTTTTAACATCCTGAAATAAATCTTCAAGCGAGTAACCTATTATCGCCTTTCTGGTTGCCTCAATCACGTGTAGTGTACTGACCATAGAGACAACACGTACTGGTATACCAATTTCCTTTTCAAGCATGTTACCAAACTTAACAAGTGAACCCATATCTACAAGCAAAAGGAGACCTTTCTGAGAAACCCTGTTCTTTGCGAACGTCTTCACCTTCTGAAAAATTTCCTGTGGACCAAGATGAATGGGCATGTCAATGGCTTTAGCATGATTTGAACCCAAAAGTTGGTTCGTTACATCAGCCATAGACGTAGCCCCACCGCTTCCATGTGTGACCACTAAAACTTCTACTCGTTCTTCCTCTTTATCTATCATGTCATTATCTAATACAAAAAACATCGTTAAAAAAGCTGCTTCATCTATCGGCAAGTCTATTCCCATGCATTCCTCAATCATTTTTATACAATCTAATGCAAGGTTAAACTCTTTGTTATATGCCTTTCTTACTTTATTTAATTGGGGATTTATGATCTTTTTCCCATTTTCAATCCTACTGATAGAAGTTTGGATATGGAGCGCAAGACCGGGTATTAGTTTCTTGTTTAATGCTTTTCCCAGCTGATCATCGACATATTGAACGATTTTTTCTGCCAAATCAATAACAATCGGATCAATTACCTTCGCAAGATCCTCTTTATTGATTCGTTGATTAACGCCCTCAATATATTGCGAAAAATACTTATCGATATCAATGTTCATAAGCTGTTCTAATTCATCATTATTTAAACCACGCTCTTTTAACTCTAAAAATTTCCTCTCAATATTTTCGTATATATTTTGACGATCTGTATGCTGTTCGAATTCATAAATAAGATCTTCCTTTATCGGATCAAATATAAAATAATCATATTGAACATCAATGAATTGTTTATTTTTATTTTCTGTTAAGAGTCCTTCTTTAACGTATCCGGGTAAGTCAGAGCTGTTAATTTTGACCTTTTCTTTTTTGTTAGTCATTAAATCGGCGTATGCTTTGGCACATGCCAGTTGAATATCGGACTTTAATTGGCCAATATTGTTATGACAATGGTAATACAAAAACGCCTGGACTGAATTGGCAGAAACATATATTTCCTTTCCAATCCGGAGTGCTTCTTCCTTGAAAAAGTTGCAAATTAAATGATGCCTTTCCTCCATTGTTCTCTCTCGTAGTGGTGGAAGTTTAATTACCATAGGTATTCTTCTTGTAAACGTTTTCAATAAAGATGAGTCTGGTTCCTCAGTAGTTGCAGCGAGCAGCAAAACCTTTGCAGTACGTTCAGCATCCGTCTCACCCAATCTACGAAGAGTCCCTTTATCGATAAAAGTGAACAACATTTCTTGACCTTCCGCAGGTAAACGGTGAACTTCATCAAGGAACAGAATACCCCCGTCTGCCTTTTCGATTAAGCCTTTTTGTTCCAATGCTCCTGTATATGCACCTTTTTTCACCCCAAATAATTGACCAAGCAGCAACTGTGGGTTATTAGCATAATCTGCACAGTTAAAAGTGATAAAAGGAGCTTCCTCTTTCTTCTTTTTGCTTTCTATCGCATATTTATGAATCAATCCAGCAAACATGGACTTGCCAACACCCGTTTCCCCAAGAATTAAGCAATGCATTCCTATAGGGGGATATATGATAGCTGCCTTTCCCTGTTCAATGGCCGCAGTTAGACTAGAATTTTCTTGCATAAGTTGATCTAGTGTCGACTTTGCACTTTTTGTTGCGTAGGATATTGCAGTGAAAAGAACTGGCCTGCCTTCCGATTTATGGACCTTTCCATCTTTCCATAATTTATTTAAGTCACTGCTCACGTTTGCCCGGTCAAAACTTAAACAATCCGCTAATTCCGTTGCACTGAGTCCCTGTTCATTGTTCAACTTAATCAACTCTTCATAAATAATATCAATGCGTTTCATAGAAACACCTCTTTTCACACTTTATCATTATAATAGACGTACTTTTCTAAAGAAAAAAAGAATGGTAGAAAGTGTAGTAATGCATGCTTAAACATGAATTTGAAGGCGTTTTTTCTGTACGTGAATCATGGATGCGAAACAATAATCTCCAACTTGCCTTCCATCGCGAAGTCTCCGCTGTTTGCAGGCATAATAAAGTGATCGCCCTTTCGTATTGGGTAACTTTCCTCTCCAACTTTCAATAGTCCTTCACCGTTCAGGATACTGAAAAGCAGGAACGGCTTGTCTTGGTTAAAATCGGCTTCTCCGTTAACATCCCATTTATAAACCGAAAAATATTCCGCTTCCACAAAAGTGGTAATCTTCACACCCGATTTCTCTTGGACGTCAAATTCTGTTTTGGCATCAGTATGGGGGACTGTGGTCACTTCAATCGCTTTCTCCAAATGTAACTCCCGTTTATTCCCGCCCTGATCTGTCCGGTCATAATCATAAACCCTGTAAGTCGTGTCTGAGCTTTGCTGGGTTTCCAATACAAGCGTTCCTTCACATATAGCGTGAACCGTACCGCTGGGGACATAAAAGAAATCACCTGGTTTGATCTTTACTCTTTGGAGAAGTTCATTCCATTTTCCTGCTTCCACTTGGCGAATGAATTCTTCTTTTGCGCTAGCCGTATGCCCATACACAAGCTCTGCGTTATCCTTACAATCAATGATGTACCAGCATTCCGTTTTTCCAAGTTCTCCATTCTCATGAAGCTTGGCATATTTATCATCCGGATGTACCTGGACAGATAGATCTGCATCTGCATCAAGTATTTTTGTCAAAAGCGGAAATACTTCAGAAGGGTAGTTTCCAAAAAGTGCACGATTTGTTTTCCAAAGCTCCCCGATTGTTTTACCGGAATGTGGACCGTTTTTGACTACACTCTGCCCATTCGGATGTCCGGAAATCGCCCAGCATTCGCCAGTTTGTTCGGAAGGAATTTGATAACCGAATTGATCCCTTAAAGCAGTTCCGCCCCATATTCGTTCTTGATAAATTGGTTCCAAAAATAATGGCTGACACATAAAAAGCCTCCCTATATTTATTTAGCGTGTACACGCTTAGCTATGACTTAAGTATGTAGCCTAATTATAGTTTATTATTTAAGGTTAAAACCTATAATTCATATAGTTCAATCGGCAGCCCATCCGGATCAGTAAAAAAGGTAAATTTCTTTTTCGAATAAGGGTCGATTCGAATTGGCTCAACTCTTAGACTATGCAGCTCCAATTCACGGACACTTTCTTCTATATTATCCACTTCAAATGAAAGATGGCGCAGCCCTGCCGCTTCTGGATAGCTTGCCCGTTCAGGCGGATCAGGGAAAGAGAAGAGTTCAATTTGGTATTGGCCATTTACTTCCAGATCAAGCTTATAAGACTGTCTGTCTTCCCTATATACTTCTTGGATCGGAGTTAACCCAAGGATGTTGACATAAAAGTTTTTTGATTTTTGATAATCCGAGCTAATAATGGCAATATGATGAATCCTGTTAAGTTTCAAAGTTATTCATCCCTTTACACTTTTATCATCCATTTGAAGTTAAAAGATAATTCCAAATTCATTCCTATTGTATCAAATGTTGCCCCTTAAAAAGAAAAAAAAGCGGCAAAATGTCTTGTCTAAGACAATTTGCCGCTTTTTAGAAAACCAGTTTTGTATTATATTTCATTGCTTCGTTTTTATGATATGAGGCTTTTAATCGCATTTTTGCGATTAAAGGTTCCGATAAACAATCCTCAATCAGAACTTCATTATGCCTCTGCTTTGCATAATGCCATAAAAATCGTAATTTATAGTAGGTTTTGTTCAAAGCATGTCCTCCCTTGATACTCACATAAATCGTAGGAGAAATCGTATTCGATAGCTGGCTGGCTTTGCAAATATTGCTTTAGCCCCTTTAGCTTTGCGCCATTATCTTTCGATAACTTTGCCATTTCGTACGATTTATGTGCTTTATAATATTTGTTCAATTACAGCCTTGAATAAGCTGGTAAATAAGGGTATAAAGAACTATGTATAAAAATGTTACCATTTGTCGGAAAAAATGTAAACATTCATTATTATTCTTTCTAAATCTTTATAACCTTTGTATTATTAATCTAAACCAGTAAATAAAACTCGATTCTTAATTTGTATCGGTTTTATAACTTATATATTTAGGGGAAGTTCACATTTTTTTCAGATATTATGCTTTTATCATTACCGTATTTATGAGATTAAAAAGGTTAAAAAGGAAAATTCAATACTAAGAGTAATCATATTTTGATTATTTTGTCGAATCAAACAAGGAGATATCCAGAAGGGTTTTAAAAAATTTTATGTAACTATAACTCCTGTGGGATAGTAGAAAAGAAGATAATAATTCTTCTTTTTATGTTAGCGGGGAGTATTGTTATACAAGGAGAAGACCCAAGAGGCTTAGTTCCTATAGTAAGCCCAAAAATTTAAATAACCTACTTACGACGCAGTGGCCAAACGGTACATACTTCAGTCGTATACATTCCTAAGGGGATCGGGGTAAATGATTAGCAGCACATCATGTGAATTTATGTTGGCACCAAGCTCTAACCTTAAGATTTCTCTACTAGTGTCCAGGCACGCTATCGCCGTCCTGACATTTACTCTGATTGAACTTTCAAACATTAAAGCATCCGTAAGTTAACTTACACACTAAAAATAAGTTTATCCGTCAAACTGTTGGGGCGATGACTGTATGTCATCACCCTTATCCAATATGGACCCAATTCCTTTATAGTGATGTGATAATAAATTCTTGACCTGGAAGCGTTTGAAGCTATTTATATTAAACTCCGTATTAGAGCAACTGCTTCTACTTTTTTAACTATAATCACTATTATTCCTGTACTCAGCTCGTTAGACACTGGGGCTGGTTAGTATGAAAGGTAAAAGAATAATCCATGCAGTGGATAACGGCTGTCCGAAAAGAAATTTATGCATTTTAAGAACTAACCCTCCAACACATCCGCTATCCTCTTACTGGCAAAACCATCGCCGTATGGATTGCTTGCATGACTCATTTTTTCATACTCAACTTTATCTTCTAGTAATAGTTTGAAAGTCTTATATATAGTTTCTTCATCTGTACCAACTAATTTTAGTGTTCCTGCTGATATGCCTTCAGGCCGCTCTGTAGTATCACGCATAACCAATACCGGCTTTCCGAGGCTTGGAGCTTCTTCTTGGATACCACCACTATCAGTCAGTATTAAATATGATCTTGAAAGAAAATTATGAAAGTCCAAGACTTCTAAAGGCTCAATAATTCTTATCCTGTCACAGTCCCCTAAAATCTCATTAGCTACTTGTCTAACTACTGGGTTCATATGAATAGGATATATCGCCTTAATATCTGGATACTCATCCACAATTTTTTTGATGGCTTTAAACATATTTCTCATCGGTTCGCCAAGATTTTCTCTTCTATGAGCAGTTATCATAATAAGTCTGCTATCTGCTGCCCAATCAAGTTGCTCATGAGAATAATCATCCCTAACAGTTGTTTTGAGTGCATCAATGGCAGTATTGCCAGTCACATATATAGTAGATGGGACTTTACCCTCTTTAATCAAGTTTTCTTTTGACATTTCAGTAGGAGCAAAATTATACTTCGCTACAATGCCAACAGCTTGACGATTGAATTCTTCTGGGTATGGAGAGTAAATATTATACGTTCTTAGTCCCGCCTCTACATGACCAACTGGTATCTGTAAGTAGAAGCAAGCTAAAGTTGTAACAAAAGTTGTGGAAGTATCACCATGTACTAAAACCACATCCGGTTTTATTTCCTCCAACACAACTTTCATTTTTTCTAAAATATTTATAGTCACATCAAATAATGTCTGTTTTGCTTTCATGATTGAAAGATCATAATCAGGAATAACTTTAAAAGCATCCAAGACTTGATCTAACATTTCTCTATGCTGACCTGTAACACAAACTACCGTATCCAATTTATCTCTTGTTTTTAGTTCCTTAACTAAGGGGCACATTTTAATAGCCTCTGGTCGAGTCCCGAAGACAACCATTACTTTTTTATTCATAAAATCAACCAACTTTACTTTATAATTTATATGAATCTTCAAACACACAGACATTTTTGGTATCAAGAACAAACTTGTCCTTAATGAGATTCATGTTGTTTTTTATATGATCATGTCCTACCATAATTACCATGATCTCTATCTCATTTAAAAAGTCTTCAAAGTTCATAAATTGATGGTCTACAATTCTACGCTTTACGAATGGATCAAATACTTTAACTCCAAATGCTAAGTGCTCGTCCATTCTTTCTAATAGTTGGAGTGTGGGACTTTCTCTTGTATCGTCAACGTTTTCTTTATACGCTAATCCGTATAGACCAACTTTTGATATATCTTTAATACCATGCTCTCTCATTATATCTCTTATTCGGCCTAATACATGTCTAGGCATAGAATCATTTATTTTTCTAGCTGCCAAAATTAGATTTGTTAGGTCTGGATAGTCCCCAACTAAGAACCATGGATCTACTGAAATGCAATGTCCTCCAACCCCTGGACCAGGTTGTAATATATTTACGCGTGGGTGCATATTAGCAATTTTAATAATCTCATATACATCCATATTATCAGTACGACATATTTTGGCTAACTCATTAGCAAATGCAATATTAATATCTCTGTACGTGTTTTCTACAACCTTAGTCATCTCTGCTGATCTAATATCTGTCACGAAAATGTCAGCCTTGCAGAAGCTCGCATATAACCCTTTTACCTTTTCACCGATTTCAGGATCATCCGCTCCAATTGTTCTTGAGTTATTCACTAACTCAAAAATCATATTCCCAGGAATAATTCTTTCCGGGGCATGTAAGAGATGTACGTCATCTCCAATGACATATTCTCTTTTTTCTATTTCTGGTCTAATATATTTATCAATTGTTCCTGGTGAAATGGTTGACTCTATAATAATGACAGCACCTTTTTCACAAACGTCTAGGACGCTGTTTACTGCTGAAATGACATACTTCGGATCTAGCTTTTTGCTCTCTTTTATATATGGCGTAGGTACTGCAAGAATATAAGTATGGGATTTTTGATATTCTGTTGTAAAGGTAATACCATTAGACCTTGCCTCTGAAAACAGTTCTTCAAGTCCATTCTCCTCAAATGTAAGCTCACCATTGTTTAATGAATCTACTAAATCTGTGTTATAGTCAGTTCCCACAACTTTGTTTCCGCTTTTCGCTAGAATTAAAGCAGTAGGTAAACCTATATAACCCAATCCAATAATATTAATCATTCGTTTAACACCCTTTTCTCTTAAAAATTTAGTTCAGTTGTACTATCATTACTTAATTTAAATATATATAAATAGAAGATTGTATAAATTATTGAATAAGTAATACTTATACAGGATAGGAACGTATAAATATCCAATCCCATTATTTTGCAAATAATGTAAGAGACAACCGATCCAACGATAAATAGACTAGACATATAAAACTCTGCCTTTTGTTTACCTGATATAATCAATGCTGGAGTTAGTGCTGACACAATAAACCTAACTCCATACATCGGTGCAAGTATTTGTACAAAAAAACCGGCCACATTCCATTCCTCTCCAAAAACCAGCTCAAATATATATGGTCCTAATATCATTAATATCATAACCATAGGTATAGACAGACATAAAAGGAAAAGGCTTATTTGTTTTAACGATTTACTATAATTCCCTGTCAACTGATTTTCTTCTGAAGCTTTTTGGAAAAATACCTTTGAAACATTCATACTAATTATATTTAAAGGTAACCCTAATATTCTGTAGGAAATAGCATAGTATCCAAAAATTCCAAGTCCAAACAGTCCGATAATAAAAAAATTTAAAATTGAGTAAGAAGCTGTATTGATTAAATGTGCTGGCATCGAAAACATAGGTAAATTTTTATATTTAATTAAAGATGTTTTAATTCCCTGTAAATGAATATTCTTTAGTTGAATCCTATTTTGATATAAATGCTTCCCTTGCCGTTTAAAACCTACTAGCATTCCTAATAATTGAGATAATAATAATCCTATTGATCCTAATTTGAGTAATCCAAATATCACTATTCCAACATTTTGCGCTAGAGATCTAGTGACTATTACAGAAGATATAGTCTTATATTCTTTATGCCTATTGTTATAAGCAGTTAGAATATTAACAAATACGGTAAGAAATAAAATAGCAATTATTAAATAGGCAGATCCTCCTACCTCTTCTGTTATTTTTGGATTTATTGTTAGATAAAACTTATAGCCTATGGTAATTAAAACTATAAATAAAAATGAAAACAACATACTTCCAACTATTAATTGCATTACTTCTTTTTCATTTTCTGCGGTTACTATAGCGTGATCATATTTCCCACACAAAACAGGTCCAAACATTGCTACTAAAGTCAATATTAACGTGTATATACCTATCTGTTCTGGTGTATATAATCTTGTCATTATAGGTGCGATAATAATAGTAATCATTTGAGCAAGAAATGAACCCATTGTTAATTGATAAATATATTTAAAATACTGTGAATCCAAGATCCGTTTTTTTTCTTTAATCATCATTTTCCTCTATTCTACTTCAGTCGATAATCAAAAAAATAGATCAAATTACATCCTTTAATTACTCGCTTTAGATAGCGCTGATCTAATTCTATAGTTTTTTTGCAGGAACACCAGATTCAGTCACCTTCTTCAAAGTTCTTAGTTACACCAGCATCTGCACTACTAGGGTAGAATCCCCCATTTTTACATCAGGTAGAACTACTGCATTCGTTGCAAGCCAACAACTATTAACAATAGTAATATCTAGGTTTATCGTGGAGATCTAAATTGAACTAAAACTACCAAATGCTCTTAATTGATCTCATAGCCAAAGCAGTAAAGATACCACCAAGGCTATTAGTAATTAGTAACTCTGCAAAAACACCTGATACTAATCTAACCGTCTTTCTTTAATAAACATATTTTATTATTTTTCCTAATTTTACATTTAGATGAGACTCTGGTACGAAACATATAACCCAATTAAAACTATGGGAATTAATAACCCAAAGTATATAAATAATTTAAACTTGGTAAATTTCTGCTGAAAGTAAGTCATGGCAAAGAGCACTGCGAGAATGTAAAATACTGCCCTTAATCTTGTATCACCAGATCCCGAGTATGCGAAAGAGTATGTCATCCAATAAAATATCATAATTACAAAAATAATCGTGTTGTTTTTTATGTTTTTTAGAGAAACTAATGCCATCAAGAAGATTGGTATTGCCGCCCACCACATTAGACCTCCAATAAAAATAAGAACATTACCTGTATTTGTAGTAGTTACAAATGCATCACCACCGAATAATCCTCTAATGGGTCCCGGACCGAGGATAAACCTGAACATTGATATAGGTAATGACCATATATTTGTTGAAAGTCCCTGAGTAATTGAATCTCCACCTAAATCGTTTTGTTGTATGGTTAGGTAGGTCTGTGTGTAGATTAATAAAGTATTTAATCCACTGCTAAACATATTTGCTAAATACACAAGTACTCCGCCTAATAAAACCGTTCCAGAAATGAACCTTCTCTTCTTAACTAGATATATTAATAATACTGTGACTAACAATACTCCCAGAAGATAGATAAACCACTGACGAATATCTTGAATTAGGTAACCTATCAACAATAATGAAATTCCTTTTGTAAGTATGTGCTTTCGCTCTTTAATGATATCCATTAACAGATTAACAAAGAGTAGAAGAAGGAAAATAAATAGTATATCCTTTAAATTCCTAATTGCAGTCCAAGTAATAATCCCATTAAACAACAAAAACACGACTGCAAAATTCAGGGTTTTAACGTTTGTGTTAAGGTATTTCTTACCCAACATATAAACCATCAGTATAGTGTTTATTAAGACAAGTACATTCGATAATCTGATCCATACAACTGAATTAGTTAAACTTGTTTTTAGTATGAAGTATTCGTAAAGAACATAACTAAAATTAAAATCTTCCCTTAAATACTGAAACCAATTGTCCATTTGTAAAGCCATTAATACGGTTGAATAGTAAACACCCTCATCACTACCGTAGGTTGAAGTCCCTGAGTTTAAAAGCTCAATTTGTAAAACTGCTAACCAAGCAATATTCCATATAACACCAAAGAATAGTATAATTTTTATGTTCTTTGTTAGTTGACATTTACGTATTAATAGGACTAATTGAAATAGGAGTAACAATAATATAAGCACAAAAAAATCTCCTTAGACGAAGCTCTTTAAATAGTCAGTAATGTGATTAATAATTAGGATAAATATATGGTACATAATAAATGCAACATGAGAAAATATGAATGCATTTAATATTTTCTTCCGTTTATAATGTGTAACCAAATTGTATATAGCTATAACTAGTAATAAACTGTATAAAAAAAATAACTAGCAAATTTGCCATTTACTACACTCCAGTTTTAACAATCATTCGTAATTTAAGTTAATAATTTTATTTGCGATATTCTCTGGACTAAAATCTTCAACCACAAATTTGGTCTTTTCAAACGCTTTATTCTCTATCTGAACAATTTTTCCATAGATTTCATCATTATTGTTATCCGTAAAAACAAATCGGTTATATTTGGTAAATGTCTTTAATAATATCTCTTTTTGTCCATCAAGTATAAATAAAATTAACTTGTTAGTCCCTGAATATTGATATATCTTACCCGGAATTTGTGTGCCCTTAATATTACTTAAGTGAACTAATACATCACAATCTTTTTCAAATTCTTTCGTTTTTTCGAAAGATACCCTTGGGTAAACTTTTATGCGATCTGTATTCTCAAGTTTAATATCGCTTAATCCACAAATGATTAATTTGTGTTTAGAATTATTTATAGCCTCATACAATGGTTTTATATCTCTTATTTTTGTTGAATAATCACCACAATATAAAAATGTTAATGATCCCTCGTTATTATTACTAATCGGGTATATCTCTTTATTTACATAAGGGATTGGTTCATAATCCATCTTCATTGCATAATCCGGGTATAGTTTTCTCTGTTCATTTAGTGTTAATTTTGAAACATAGATTACCTTATTGGCATATTTAAGGAGTTTTTTCTCTTCTTTTTCAATTTTTGAATTTAATAATTTACTATCTTTTCTTGTTATATCCGATAAAAATGGATCTCCCCAAATTTGAATCCAAGGCGTATTACTTACTAATTCTCTTTCAAACATTCTGCTAACAAAAAGATGTGACGACTTTGGATCTGAGGAGGAAATAATTAAATCATACTTTCCATCCCATATATCTATTTGATTCTTTGAAGCATAGTTTGCCATCCCTTTGAGATTGTCATATATTTCAAAGTACTTCATTACTTTGTAAGCTATATTTTTTAATGGTTGAATTGCTTTAAATTTTCTCCCTAATTTCGCAAAATCTTGAATGCCTCCGAGTTTAAGGTACAATACATTTAAGTTACTATTTGATAAACTCTGATCATAGTTCGTATGGTTTTTATCAAACTCAGTCGTAATTAGATCTACATCATGTCCCAATCTTAATAATCCTTCGATTGTCGCACGGTTTCTTATTGAAGCAGAAGTATTAATCTCTAAAGGTCTGGAAACCACATATAAAATTTTCACCGATTAGGTCTCCTCTCTTTAAGTTAAAGGTTTAAGTCAAAAGAAGGTCCAAAAAGCTTTCTTATAAATCTTTGTAAAGATTTATTAACCTTATTTCCATTTCATCCCAACTATATTTCTCTTTGTATAAGTTCCTCAACTCATTCGATATTATATTCCATTCACATTTCCGTTTGATTAACTTCTCTATAGCTGTTTCAAGACTCTTCATGTTGTATTCAATCACTTCACCAAGACGATGTTTTGCGATAACATCATCCATACCTGTATTTTTCGCCATAATTAATGGCTTACCTAACATTAAACCTTCGTAAAACTTATTCGGTGCTGCATAATAATGATTCGGTACGTTCGGGTCATAAATGGCCGTCATAATATCACAGCTATTTTCTAATTCTAATGTGTTGTGATATGGCAGCTTTCCGTAGAAATAAATATTGCTGTATTCCTTTGCTACTGCCTGTAAATATTCTTCATACTCCCCAAAGCCACCAATGTGAAATTCGTATTGAGGATTCCTTTTTACAATTTCTACAATTTCCTTTATAAATCTTCCATTTCCAAGAACCCCTACATAAACTAGCTTCGTCTTGTTAGGATTTAAATCAAGCTTTTGGAAACCTGCTTCCTGATTCGCTGGTGTATTGTGTATGACTGCTAATCGTTTAGGACTCGTCCCTTTAATTTGCTCTCGTCTTTTGTCAGTACATATAATAACAGCGTCCGCTGTATTAATAATGGTGTGGTCTTGATAAACAATATACTTTTTAAGTTTGTTAGGTACGCCAAATGCATCTACGTAATAATCGAAAATGTCATAGACAAACTTCTTCTTCAACTGCTTCGCAACTTTTTTAGTTATAAAAGCTGTATCAAAATCACAGGCATGAATCACGTCATACCGATTTTTGTTTTTGACTAACCAGCTGAACAAGCTCATTTGAAATTGTATCAATGACCATAAGTTTTTCCGTATCCCACCACCATAAGAAGCTGGGATACCGAAACGACTGATTTTTACATCACCGGATTCTAGTTTTACATAAGATTCATTTATGCGGTATTTTGAACTTCGATCCCATGCTAGAATCTCCACTGTATATCCTGCTTTAACAAGACTATTAACTTCTTTTTCAACCCTAGAATCGGGATTTACAGGATTAGAACGTACAAATATGATTCTCATTCATAGTCTCTCTTTTCTATTGTTATAACTCTCTGTATAACTCTCTCATTTTTTCTTTTACAATCCTTATGTCATACTTCTTCACTTCATCAACATTCTTCATGCCCATATCTGCACGCATTTGAGCGTCTTCCAATAGCGTTTGAATCGATGCTGCAAATCCATCTGTATCTTCTGGATTTAACAAGTAACCTCCGACACCATTCTCGATTAAATCGTTATTCCCTCTAATATCAGAACAAATGACTGGTAGACCTGCAGACATGGCCTCCATAACTGAAACAGGCAGTCCCTCTTGATAAGATGGGAACACAAACACGTCAGAAGCGATACATACTTCCTCAATGTCATTCCTAAAACCGAGAAATCTTACTTTCTCTTGAATCCCAAGGGAGATAGTTAAATCCTTTAAGTGGCTTTCTAATTCCCCTCTACCACAGATCAAATAGACATATTCATGATCCTCTAATTTCGCAAGTGCCCTTAGTACAGTCTCATGATTTTTCCTTTTAATCATCTCCCCAATGGAAAGTAATACGAATGTTTCTTCTGATATCCCTAATTCAGCACGTTTCTCTTCACGACTGACCTGCGTTTCACTAAAATTTTTTATATCAATACCAATACCTGGAACGTAATGAACTTGCCCTGCTTTAAACCCTTTGGCTTTATTAAAATCTTCTTTATTGATCGTGATGAGATGGTCCGTATACCTTGCTAGAAATTTCTCTACCGTATAATACACTGCCCAGTTTATATAAGGTGCTCCCTTATAGAAATGAAATCCATGAGCAGTGTAAATCACAGGCGTTATCCCTAATGACATCGCTGCAAGTCTAGCTAATACGCCTCCCATTGGGGAATGACAGTGAATGGCATCGAATTTCTCTTCTTTCATGAGTATTTTAAGTTGCTTGTACGCGTCAATGTTTTTCGCTGAAAATGGCGAACGTTGAATCTCAAAGTGATGCCTGATAATATTTAAGCAATCCAGTCTTTCGCTCGCATCACTAAAGTTTGCTGCAGCATGAACTTCAAATCCTAATGATTGTAAAACTTCAATATTCCCCTGTTCAAACAAATAAAACTGTCGACTCACCGTTGAAACGATTAAAATCTTTTTCATTTCTTTCCTCCGATTTATGCCACTGTAATCATAGGTTTACAAATTCCATAAATGAAATACTTGATGGCACCCAACCAGTTTACAGCCTACTTTATGATAAAAGTTAATTGCACCCAAATTCCTTATTTGGGTACCAACTCTAAATTCAGTACATTTTTTTTTATATGCTTCACTTTCAAGCGCTCTAACTAAGCTTGTACCAATTCCTTTATTATTTGCGCTCTCTGAAACAGCAATCAACTCAATGACACACCCTTGATTTGAAAAAGAATATAAGAGAAAGCCAATAATATTTCCCTTTTCATCTTTATAAAGAACATAATGTTTATCAGGTCTTTCGAAAGAGTTTGAAAGCCACTGCTGATAAAGCTCCGTTCCGCCTCTTTTAGCAAGTTCCAGGTCCTCAGTGAATTTAGAATACTCAAACTTAGCTATGTCGATTATTTGTTCATCCCTCTTTAATTTTTGGTTTAATGTAATATTATTAGGGATTTCTTTCTCTGTCGATTCTAATTTCTTGCTAAATTGTACATTCACATCTGCCAAAAATGCCGTAGTGTCCTTTCCAATAAACTGAGCATTAATAGGTTCTGAATTACGATTCTCGATTGATATAAACTGATACTCATTAAATCTAGCTTTTAGTTCATCCCATTCATTCTTTGTAAGAGGCTTATGCAAGATTGCTTTGGCACTCTTGACACCAAAAAAATCTGTGTCCCACTTTAAGTCGTAAAAGGTTAGCGAATGTTCTATATTACTTCCGTTCATGCGAAACTCCCCCCTACAAACCTATGCCATTTTTTTATGAGTTTTTTTTGTTATCAGTTACAAATACATCTTCACGCTTCAACACTGATATCGCAGTTTTAAAAAATATTTTAATATCAAGCCACAATGAAACATGGTCAATGTAGTATATATCATTTTGGATTCTTTCTTTCCAAGGCACCGTGTTTCTAAAGTATGCTTGATTATATCCAGTAACTCCCGGTCTAATTTCTAATTTTCTTTCTTCATTACCCTCGTAAAGTTCACTATGTTCCGGCAAATCGGGTCTAGGACCAATGATACTCATGTCGCCTTTAATGATATTTAACAACTGAGGTGTTTCATCAAGACTTGTTTTACGGATAAACTTCCCAATTTTTGTTAACCTTGGATCATCCTCTGAGTTAAATGTTGAACCATCTTCATTTCTTATGTCAGGTGCATTCAATTTCATAGAACGGAATTTATACATTTTATATATTTCCCCATCCTTACCTAGCCTTGGAGCATTATAAAAAATGGATCCTTTATCTTGAAAATAAATAATTGGTCCAATAATTGCTAAAATAATAAACCAAAATGGCAGGGCTATTATTGCAAGTATAAAATCAAATACTCTTTTAAAAGAATTTTTATACATTCTGTCACCCCACGTTAGACTTCATTCATTACCTTTTTTAAACTCTCGATCACATATTCCACATCATCATCACTCAACAAAGTATGAAGTGGAAGTGTAATTTCATTTTTATACACATCAAAAGCATTAGGATAATCCTTAATATCAAATCCTAAATTCTTATAAGCCGTAAACATAGGTAGTGGCTTATAATGGACGTTACATGCAACTCCAGCTTCAGCCATTTTAACAATAAATTCATTTCTCTCTGTTTCCCCAATATCAGGTATCCTCGCTAAATAAAGGTGACCTGAAGAAGCAAAATCGTCATCATAATGTTTCAGGATTTGAATCCCCATTGGCATAAGTGCTCTATCATACTTCTCTATAATCTCTTTACGTCTTTTCTTAAGACCTTCGTATCTATTTAATTGTATTAAACCAAACCCTGCCATAATGTCAGTCATATTGCACTTGTAAGCGGGATAGACAATGTCATATTCCCATGCACCTTTTTGTGTTTTAGCCAGCGCATCTTTAGATTGACCATGAAGGCTGTATAACATGAATTGCTTATAAAGCCAATCATCATCTAATCCAAAGTCGCTACGCCAAACGACTGCACCACCTTCAGCCGTTGTCAGATTCTTTACTGCATGAAAAGAGAAACAAGTAAAATCTGCAACTTGCCCACATTTCTTTCCATTTCTTTCAGCGCCAAAAGCATGAGCTGCATCAGTCATTACAATTACTCTATTAAATATCCGTTGAAGTTCATTGTTAGACTTAAACAGTTCTTTTTTACTCTCTACAATTTCGAAAATGGCATCGTAATCACACATATTTCCTGCTATATCAACAGGAATAACCGCTTTTGTCTTCTCAGTAATCGCATCAGCAAGTTTTGAATAATCCATCTCATAAGAATCAGGAGCCGTATCAACGAGTACAATTTTGGCCCCTACATGATCTATAATTGAGGCAGATGCAGTATAGGTATATGCTGAAGTAATGACCTCATCACCAGGGCCTATTCCTAGAATACGAAGAGTTAGCTCCATAGCCGCTGTTGCAGAATTTAAGCAAACAGCTTTATTGGTCCCAACATATTCAGCTATTCTTTTTTCAAACTCTTTTGTTCTCGGTCCTGTTGTAATCCAGCCAGACTTCATAGCTTTTATCACTTCTTCAATCTCCGCATCTGTAATATCCGGGGGAGAGAAAGGTATATTTCTTAATTTAGTTTCAATCATTATAATTTTCCTCGCTTTATTCAAGTTTAGGTGTTTAGCATTTAAAAGTGCTTCTTTAGTCGCTTAGTACTAAATTGGCATTCATCTCACTTTTCTTTTCCAACCAACTACTAACCCACTAAGTCCTAAATCCTATTTCTTCTATTTAAAAAGAATAGACTAATAGCCCCTGTCCAAATAATAAAATTAGTAATAACAGTCAGGGGCTAATCTATTTACTTTTCTTTCTCAATCTGATGATCCTAGAATGGCACCTCAATTATCGTCTTAATAAAAGCCACTTTCTCTCCTTCATCAAAACGATTGCCTTCGAATTCATAAGCAAAAACTCGATAGTTTTGGTTAAGCTCTTGGATCGCATCAATTAAACGAACATCTCCGCCGTCTCCTAATTTGTTGTGGTTCAAGAATTTGAATCAAAGGGTCACACCCTTATGAAAATCACCTTATTCTATTATTAACTGTTTCAAATCAGAAACTAATGGCTTCCCTCATAACCTCTCTCAACCCATCCTTCGTATTAGCAATCTTCACCAGCTGCTCTTTCAAAGTAATGTTATCCTTATCATGCAAGCTGGCAATAAACTCATGGAAGATCGGCCCTTCGACAACGGCGGCTTTTCCGATGTGTATTTTCGGAAACACCTGTTTAGGGTGGACTTCATTGCTGTTGAGTAATTCTTCAAACATTTTCTCTCCTGGACGGATTCCTGAGAAGTTGATGCCGATTTCTTCTATTGAATAGCCTGACAGTGTGATCAAGTTTCTCGCAAGGTCAACGATTTTAACTGGCTCTCCCATATCGAGTACGAAGATTTCCCCGCCTCTTGCTAATGCTCCCGATTGAATGACCAACCGTGATGCTTCCGGAATGGTCATGAAGTAGCGTGTCATATCCGGATGGGTGACTGTGATCGGTCCGCCTGCTTGGATTTGTTTTTTAAACAAAGGGATAACGGATCCCCGGCTGCCTAGTACGTTTCCAAACCGCACCGCTACAAAGTTCGTTTGACTTGTTTTATCAAGTTGCTGAATAATCATTTCAGCTACACGTTTGGTCGCACCCATAACATTCGTTGGGTTAACTGCTTTATCAGAAGATATTAGCACAAAGTTTTTCACGCCAAATATATCAGCCGCTTCAGCAACATTTTTCGTGCCAAAAATATTGTTTTTTACAGCTTCTTTTGGGTTGTATTCCATTAACGGGACATGTTTATGTGCGGCTGCATGATAAACTACATCAGGTGTATGTTCCTCAAAAACATCAAACATCCTTAATTTATCTTGCACATCCCCAATCACAGGAATGATTTTAATTAAATCTTTGTATTGGTTCCTTAATTCCATGTCAATTTGATATATGCTATTTTCTCCATGACCAACTAATACGATTTTACTTGGCGAGAATCTGCATATTTGTCTGCAAATTTCAGAACCGATTGAACCACCGGCTCCCGTTACGACTACAGTCTTATTAGTAATGAATTCCGAAATACTATCAATATCTAATTCAACCGGTTCCCGTCCTAGTAAATCCTCGACTTGGACATCCCTGAATTGATTGATTGATACTTTACCAATCATGATATCTTCAATCATAGGCATAATCTGAGTTTTTGCATTCGTCTTCGAGCATTCTTCAAAGATTCGGTTTAATTCCTTTTTGCTTAATGAAGGGATAGCTATCACAATATTTTCTATTTGCAACTTCTCTACTATTTGAGCAATTTTTGTGGAATCTCCTAATACAGGAATTCCAAAATAATGGAGTTTGTATTTTTTTGGATCATCATCAATATATGCAACAGGTTTTAGCTCAGAATCATGGTTATTTAACAATTGTCTGACGACCATATTTCCTGCAGCCCCAGCTCCAATAATTAATGTTTTCTTCTTTTCTCCCTTTGGTTTTATATATCGATCAGCAAACATCCTCCACGTAAAACGAGATCCTCCAATTAACATTACATGCAGCATCCATGTTAATCCTAAAGCCCTAACATACACATTTTGAAAAACGATCACTTGGATAATAGCGGTTACGATAATGGAGAGGGTTACAGCTTTAATAATTGATATCAGCTCTCCAATACTGGCATATTCCCATGCCTTATTGTAGAGCTTGTAAATAGAAGCAAAAATATGATGGCTAATCAACAGAGTAATAGAGCTGATTAGCAGTGTAGACATTTTAAAAACATCTAGATAAGGATGTAAAACTAAGTAACTTATATAAATGGCCGATAAAACAATCAGAGAATCTAAACATATTAGTATTATTAATCGGTTTCGGTACGTCAACCGAATTCCCCCTTAATGTTTTACAATACAATGGATTTGCATAGACATTGATACATTGAGAATTAATTTATAAAGTTTTTATTTTTCGGGATCTTGTTCTGAAGAAATGATTGATTTCATAAATTCAATGATTTCTTCCTTTAAATCCTCATGCTGTAATGCAAATTCTAATGTAGTTTTGACAAAACCAATTTTTTCACCAACATCAAACCGCTTTCCTTCAAAATCATAAGCAAATACCCGCTGAATTTGGTTTAGTTTTTGAATGGCATCTGTAAGTTGAATTTCTCCGCCCGCGCCAGTTTCCTGTCGTTCAAGGAACCTAAAGATTTCAGGTGTCAGTATATAGCGCCCCATGATTGCTAGGTTGGATGGTGCAGTGCCTTTCTCAGGCTTCTCCACAAAGTGATTAACCTGGTATCGACGGCCCACCTGTGCAGCTGGATCGATAATTCCATAACGATGTGTTTCTTCATTAGGTACGGTTTGAACACCAATTACAGATGAAAGAGTATCTTCATATTGATTTATCAATTGTCTTAAACAGGGGGTATCACTTTGGACAATATCGTCACCTAATAAAACCGCAAACGGCTCATCACCAATAAAGTGACGGGCACACCAGATAGCATGACCCAAGCCCTTCGGCTCTTTTTGCCGAATATAGTGGATATCTGCAAGATTAGTAGAATAGCGTACTTTTTCTAATATATCCAATTTCCCTTTTTCTTGTAAATTTTGTTCTAACTCCAGTGCAATGTCAAAATGGTCTTCGATTGCACGTTTTCCTTTACCTGTCACAATAATGATATCTTCAATACCTGAAGCAACCGCTTCTTCAACAATGTATTGGATAGTTGGCTTATCTACAATTGGTAGCATTTCCTTTGGCATTGCCTTTGTGGCGGGTAAAAACCTTGTCCCTAATCCTGCTGCCGGAATGATCGCCTTCCGTACCTTTTTCAAAGTCTTAGTCCCCTTTACGAATTTATATATTTCCAACTAAAATAATCTGTATTAATGTCGATAACAATAATGAGAGAATCTATCTATTTACTTGAATGATTGCTAATAAACAGCATAAAATAAATGTCTAATGATAGTACACGTGTCAAGACATGTCCTATCATTAGACATTTAACATTGTTAAATAAATTAATTAAAAAATGGGCATTTAACCCATCCTCACACCATACTATCGACGACGGGCGTCTAAGGGTACCTGTCCGGGTATCCCACAGCATGATCGAGTGCCTCCTTGTGTAACGGTCAGGAAGCCTCGCCGGTCAGGTGCTTGCCTGACGAAAGTAGATGTTAAAATCTACTTATTAAAATAATCCTAGTAGCTTTTTCCTCTTTACCTTTTCAGGTATTTCTTTATATGGAGTTTTTCCTTCGACTAGTAACTCGGCATTTTCTGTAAATAGATAAACCATATCCACGCCGTACTTTTTTTCAATTTCATCTAATGCTTCAGTTATTTTAAAGCTCCGATTTGAAACGTTATGGGCGTCTGATGCGATAAAGTGGGTCAGGTTCGCTTCGATTAATTGCGAGCTGAACTTTTTTATTGATTTGCCAAAGTATCCGGCAACACTTGAAGCTGTCAGCTGGGTTAAAGCTCCCTTTTTTACGAGTTCGTATAAGATGTCCGGATTCTGTATGAGTTCCGCATTTCTTTCCGGATGGACGATGATTGGGGTCAATCCATTCATTTGAATGTCATAAATAAGCTGATTTGTATAGCGTGGTACATGTCCAGATGGGAGTTCAACGAAGAGATATTGACCGTTTTCATTCAAGGTTAGAATCTCCCCTTGCTCGTAATCCTCCAACAGTTCCCCATATATTCTAGGCTCCTGACCCGGTAAAACTTGGAGCGGAATTGATTCTTTTTGCAAAACACTATTTAGTTCTTCTACTTTTTGTAAGATGACCCTTTTTGTATTTTCGTATTTTCCGTTTTTATGATGAGGTGTTGCAATGATTGACGTGATGCCTTCTTGGACCGCAAGCTTTGCCATTTCCATACTTTCCTTCAGTGTTTGAGCTCCGTCGTCAATATCAGGCAAGATATGGCAATGTATGTCGATCATCACATGACCCCCAGTTTATTTCCAATTATCTTTCTACCAAATCTAACATAATTCTCTTAACCTAGGAACAAGTTTTCATCGACACAAGTTCGACATCATTCTTCATGGTTGTAGTAGTAATATTGGTCCTTTTTTACTTTTTTATTGTTCAAAATTGCCCCTAAAATGGTTCCATTGACCGATAATAATGACTCTTTAGCCTTTGCTGCCTGCTCGAATTCCGTCTTTCCGCTAGAAACAACCAAAATCGTTCCGTCACAGCGGTTAGCTAGAATCTGCGCATCCGTTACTGCTAATACCGGTGGAGAATCGAACAGAACGATGTCGAATTCTTGTAGAATATCTTCTATTAAATCATCCATCGCCTTTGAGCCTAACAATTCAGCCGGATTCGGAGGAATCGGACCGCTCGGAAGCACAAACAATTTTTCTTCGTTCGTTTGTACAACTGTATCTGTTAGATTGGCTTGTTTGGCAAGGACAGTGGTTAAGCCAAATGTGTTTGTTAAATTAAATGTGTAGTGGACAGTCGGTTTGCGTAAGTCCGCATCCACTAAAAGCACTTTTTTTCCCTGCTGGGCGTAAACGACTGCTAGGTTCGCAACAGTCGTTGATTTACCTTCAGACGGTCCCGGAGAGGTGACTAAGATTGCGCGTATGTCTTTGTCAACCGATGAAAATTGAATGTTTGTCCGGATCGTCCGGTATTGTTCAGAGATTGGCGATTTCGGATTCAGCCTGGTAATTAGCTTTCTTTTGTGATCAGACAATTTCTTTTTAGGAGCCACTTGCCTCACCTCTTCCTCTCCGTTTCTCGTTGTTGCCTTGTACATCAATCTTGGTTATGACGCCAAGCACCGGTAATTCTAATTGCTTCTCAATATCCTGTTCCGTTTTGATTGTGTTATCCAAATATTCTAGTAGGAATGAAAGTCCAATGCCCGCCATTAATCCGACAACTAATGCGATGGCAATATTAAGAAGCGGATTTGGTTTGACTGGTGATTGGTTGTCAGCCATCGTTGCTTTTGCTATGACCTTCACATTATCGACATTCATGATTTTCACGATTTCTTTTTGGAACACATCAGCAGTTGCGTTCGCGATATCTGCTGCTTTTTGTGGATCCGTATCCTGAACAGTAAGATTAATAACTTGAGAATCTTGTTCACTTTGTACCGTTATTTTTCCGTTTAACTGCTCAGTCGTCATTCCTAAGTCTAGTTCTTTATTTACCAAATCTAATATCGCCGGGCTTTTAATTATCACATTGTACGTATTAACCAGCTGGAGATTCGTCTGTACTTCATTGTTGTTGTATATCGATTGCTCATTTTTTGACTGATTGACCAATATTTGTGTGGATGCCTGATAGATAGGTGTTAAGAAAAAATAACTGATGATTCCGCTGGCCAAAGTAGCGAGTAGAGTGATAATTATAATTAAACTCAATCTTTTTTTTAGCGTTCCGAATAACTCTTTTAAACTTATCGTTTCTTCCATTGTTTCCTCTCCATCCGTTGTGTAGAAACATAGAACATTATATCATTATCTGTTTGTCATTATTTGTCATTTTTTGTTTCTTGTTATAAACTTAATCGTCTTGTTATATTTCTATAATATTAAATACCATTTTTAAATAAAAAGGTAGTCAAATGAGCAACATGGTAGTAATTACTTGTTTTGGCAACGTTATATGAGGGTAACATATTTCATTTTTTGGAGGTACATATGAAAAAATTCATCGTTATTCTTTTGGGTATTGCTTGTGCCATTACATTGGTATTTGGGAATGTTCATTGGAAGGAGCAAATAGAAAGTTCTGTGAACTCATCATCTGCTGCAAAACGGAATGCCGAGGATAGAACGGAAGAAGAAAAGCTCCTTTCTTATGCCAGCAATTGGCCTAAAGAGAGTAAACGGTTATATGAGAAGAAACTTCAAGAAAAGAAACCGTTCACGATTTTATTTGCTGGTTCTAAAGCAATGGCAGCTAACGAAAATGGCTGGCCGGTTGAAGTCAAGGAACAACTTGCTGACGTATACGGAGATACCGTAACTGTTAAAGTAAAACAATTTGATCTGAATTCTATGGAATTCGTTCAGCAAAACAAACAACAAGTATTGATCAAAGAGAAAGCCGATATGATTATCCTTGAGCCGTTCACTTTGGCGGATAACGGTGAAGTAAATATTAAAGACTCATTTGATAACATTAGGAGAATTATTCAAGACGTAAAGGAAAGCAAGAATGATACAACCTTTATCTTACAACCGCCTCATCCGCTCTACCAGGCCACTTACTATCCACAGCAAGTGGAAGATTTAAAGAACTTTGCAAAGGAAAATAAACTAGCCTATCTCGATCACTGGACTGCATGGCCCGATCCAAATTCCGAAGAAATGTTAAGCCTTTTAGCTGAAGATCGAGAAAGTGTGAATGCAAATGGGCATGAATTATGGGCTGAGGCTATTGAGGAGTTTTTAATAGAAGGTTCAGCTAAACAATAATGTTGATATCAAAAAGGACCAATTTTGGTTCTTTTTTGTTATCTCTTCTTTTATTAACGGGGAGTAATGTTCCAGATGTATCCCCGATACCAATCAAATCAGTACAGCCGAAATATCCTGTGCCGGGAACAGTTCAAGCTGAAATTCTACCAAAAGGTGATACGGCAGGAATGTTGTGTTACGGATATCTTGATAAAGATGGGGCATTGTGGGGCGTTGGGTATCCAAACATTGTTCGTAAGTCAGTGGATAAAGGTGATACTTGGACAAATGTTTTAGATGCTACTCCTCAACTTGAAGCCGGAGATTCAATTTCTATGTATGGAATGATTATTTCGGACACAGGGAGGATCATTGTCGGGTCTAAAAACGGTAAAGTTTTAGTATCTGACGAGGCAAAGACAGCGTTCACTGTCGCATTCCAATTTGCATCTGGATACACACAAAATACTTGGGGGTATGCTAAGCACGCGAACTTCATTCTAATGAGTTCGTATGGGACGGCAAATGCTGCAAATCCACCGAGAGAAGTATATTTCTCAAAGGACAACGGGGCAATATGGTCTCGGATATTTAATATGCCAATATCAGATATGAGCGACCCAGGAAACTTCCACATACATGACGTCACCTTTGATCCCTATTCTGATTGTATTCTGGTAGTAACAGGAGACGGATCGAATCGTCAAATTTATTATTCTTACGATTACGGAACGACTTGGAAAAAGATATTTAACGGAAACTATCCAAACGGTTGGGCTCCGTTGCATCCAACATCCCTCCTGTGTTTTCCACACGGCATCATTATGGGGAGCGATGAAAAGCCGGAGGGTCTATCCTACTGGAGGAGACCGACAGATTCATTTAATCCCGACATACTCGAAAAAGACATAATAGTTGGCTTTAAAAAGCTTGGATTTGAATCTGATAATTTAATTGGTCATTTCGCCGTAAAGGGTTGGACGGTGAGCGATCCTAAATTAGGAAACGTTGGTCTGATGGCATTCCAAAATCATTTAACTAGCACAAAAGGTTACTCGAGATTACTTGCTTCGCCTGATGGATTTCACTGGTATCAGATTTTCAAAGAAACGGATTACACATCGAATGCAAAAGGATTCTTTAACGTGTTGGGTCCGCATCCTGGAGATGAGCAAAGAACAATATACGGGACGTATTCCCGAAATGGGAAAGTGAATTTGTGGAGAGCTAAACTCCCTGTTTTTCAGTAAGTTGTTCTAGATAAAATTTACAATTGTGGTATAGTTAGGAGGATAATATTCCAGGAAAAGGATGAATCCCTCCTATGGCTATTTTAAGAAATGAGATAGGTGTCGCTTTGTTAATTGTATTTACAATTTGGGGAATGACTTTTTTTGACGGTATCGCTATGGTTTACATCGTTGCTTTTCTATATATAGGAGCTCTGTTAATCAATCTCCGGAGAATTCAACCCAAGATAACTATTAACCTAGGGACTATTCTGTTTTATCTTTGTTGCATGGGTTATTTATTAGGGATTTTGTATACCGGTGACTTACATTACGTCGCAATAAAAACTGATTTAATTAATATGGTATTCCTGATAACCTCATTCATCTTGATAAATCAGATGAACGCAACTACTTATAAACGATCCTGGTATCTTGCTAAAAACATCGTATTGATCATGATGGGGATATTTTCTCTACTTTCTTTGTATAAGTACTACTTACTTACAAAGGGTATTTTCCTTGATCAGTTCTTCTACAATGGAAACTATGTTTTTGGCACTTCGTTAATTCCAGACAATAATATGTTTGCTCTTTCTATGTTAATCGCCTTGATATTTGGTATTGCGTTATTTAATCAAGCAACGTCTAAAGTGAAAAAATTTCTTTATTTATTACCTATGTTGCCTATAATTACGAGTATATTATTTTCCGGATCAAGAAGATCCTACTTTTTTATAAGCTTGTTGGCGATTTATGGCTGCATTAGAATTATGATTAGTTTTATAAAGAAAAGAAATGTGGTTAACAATATTTTTATTGCTTACTTTGTTACATTTACGTTTGTTGTAATATTCTCATCGGCATACTTTACAGGCAATAAAATTGATTTTACTCAAGTTTTTGAGGACCCTCAAGTTAAAACGACGATTGATCGTTTCGCTACAATTAAGCCGGATAATGCTCTAGAAAGTTTTTTACCGAGGTCTGATAGGTGGGGGTATAGTTTCGAATTATTGAATCAGTTCCCTGTTTATCAGGCTCTGATGGGTTCGGGCTTTGAATATCTTACTTCATATGCAGAAAAGTTCCCTTCAAATGCAGTTGAAGATTATCCGCACAACCCAGTTTTGTCTGCAATGCTTTATTCGGGCGTATTAGGAATGAGTTTAGTGGTTATGCTGATCATATTTTCTTTATATCAACTTTATAAATATAGAGATTTTTTAGGTTATGATTTTGTCGTAGTTTATGTAATTACATTTACTTTTATATTTGTTTCTGGGAATTCGATTTTCACATATAAGGTTTTCATGCTACTAACATCCTTTACCATTTTATCTCGAACAATTTTCGGTAAAAAGAAAGAAGCCACAGTAGAAAAGAAATTAGTAAGCCGGGCTACTTATCAAATCGAGACCTGAAATATTTTGTATTTAAACTAACGAAGTTCTATAGCTAAAGAAGGAATCTATTCTTTTTATCATCAAGCCGTAAATCCATATTATTAAAAAAACACATAAATAAATGCTAATGATAGTACATGTGTCTTGACATGCCCTATCATTAGACATTTAACATAATTAAATAAATTAATTGAAAAGTGGGCATTGAGCCCTTCCTCACACCATACTTCGACGACGGGGGTCTAAGGGCACCGGTCCGGGATCCCACAGCATGATCGAGTGCCTCCCTGTATAACGGTCAGAAAGTCTCTCCGGTCAGCTGCTTGCCCTGACGAAGTAGACCTGAAAACCTACTTATTAAAATTAAATAACCCCAATATCTTTTTCTTCCTCTTTACCTTTTCAGGTTTTTCTTTATAGGGGGTTTTTCCTTCTACTAGGAGCTCGGCATTTTCAGTAAATAAGTAAACCATATCCACGCCGTACTTTTTTTCGATTTCATCTAATGCTTCTGTGATTTTGAAGCTTCGATTTGAAACGTTATGGGCATCCGATGCGATAAAGTGTGTCAGATTGGCTTCGATTAATTGAAGGCTGAATTTCTTTATCGACTTGCCGAAGTATCCGGCGACACTTGAGGCTGTTAGCTGGGTTAAAGCTCCCTTTTTTACGAGTTCGTATAAGATGTCCGGATTCTGCATGAGTTCCGCGTTTCTTTCCGGATGGACAATGATTGGGGTTAAATCGTTCATTTGAATGTCATAAAGAAGCTGTTCCGTATAGCGTGGTACATGTCCGGATGGGAGTTCAATGAATAGGTGTTTTCCATTGGCGTTTACTGTTACAATTTCGCCGTCTTTATAATCCTCCAGCAGCTCGCCATAAATTCTCGGCTCCTGGCCGGGCAGGATTTGAAGCGGAACGGCACCCATTTGCAGGATGGTGTTTAGCTCTTCTACTTTTTGTAAGATGACCCGTTTTGTATTTTCATAACTTCCGTTTTTATGATGGGGAGTTGCAATGATTGACGTAATTCCTTCTTGGACTGCAAGCTTTGCCATTTCCATACTTTCCCTCAATGTTTGGGGTCCGTCGTCAATATCAGGCAAAATATGGCAATGTATGTCAATCATTACAAAACCTCCAGTTGATTTCCGATGATCTTTCTCCTAAATCTAACATAATTCTTAAACGCTAGGAACAAGTTTTCATCGACACAACTTCGACATTAATTTACATTACCGTAATAGTAATATTGGTCCTTTTTTACTTTTTTATTGTTCAAAATCGCCCCTAAAATGTTCCCGTTTGCCGATAACAATGACTCTTTGGCCTTTGCTGCCTGCTCGATTTCCGTCTTTCCGCTTGAGACGACCAGGATCGTGCCATCGCAGCGGTTTGTCAGCACCTGGGCATCCGTTACAGCTAAAATAGGTGGAGAATCAAACAGAACGATGTCGAATTCTTGAAGAATATTTTCTATTAAATCATCCATCGCCTTCGAGCCTAACAATTCAGCCGGATTCGGTGGAATCGGACCGCTCGGAAGCACAAATAATTTTTCTTCGTTCGTTTGTACAACTGCATCTATTAGATTGTATTGTTTCGCTAGGACATTGGTTAAGCCAAATGTGTTTGTTAAATTGAATGTGTAGTGGACAGTCGGTTTGCGTAAGTCCGCATCCACTAAAAGCACTTTTTTACCCTGCTGGGCGAAAACGACTGCCAGGTTCGCAACAGTCGTTGATTTACCTTCAGACGGGCCCGGGGAGGTGACTAAAATTGTGCGAATGTCTTTGTCGACCGAAGAAAACTGGATGTTCGTCCGGACCGTCCGGTATTGTTCGGAGATTGGAGATTTCGGATTCAGCCTGGTAATTAGCTTTCTTGTCTGATCAGATCCTTTCTTTTTAGGAGCCACTTGCCTCACCTCTTCCTCTCCGTTTCTCGTTACTTCCTTGTGTATCAATCTTTGTGATCACGCCAAGCACCGGTAATTCCAATAGCTTCTCAATATCTTGTTCTGACTTAATCGTGTTATCCAAGTATTCCAGTAAAAAGGCCAAGCCGACACCGGCCATTAACCCGACAACTAATGAGATGGCAATATTAAGCAGCGGATTTGGTTTGATCGGAGATTGATCGTCCGCCACTGTCGCTTTCGTTAGAATCTTCACATTATCAACGCTCATGATCTCCACGATTTCGTCTTGGAACACGTCTGCGGTTTTGTTTGCGATGTCTGCCGCTCGCCCGGGATTCGAATCCTGAACAGATAGATTCATAACTTGTGAATCCTGTTCGCTTTGGACGGTTATCTTTTCATTTAGTTGATTGGCTGTCATATCCAGATTCAGCTCTTCCTTAACCAAATCTAGAATTGCAGGGCTTTTTATGATCACATTATATGTATTGATCAGCTGCACATTCGTTTGAACTTCATTGTTGTTGTATAATGCTTCCTCGTTCTTTGACTGGTTCACCAATATTTGTGTAGACGCCTGATAAATCGGTGTTAAGAAAAAATAACTGATGATACCGCTGGCAATGGTAGCCAGGAGAGTAATGATAATAATGAGCGATAGTCTTTTCTTTAGCGTGCTAAACAATTCTTTTAAACTTATCGTTTCTTCCATGGCTTCCTCCCAAATTTCTTACTGTAAAACAAGGATTATTATACCAAAAGACTTCTGTCGTGTCTTGCATGACAAATATTTATGAAAATTGACTTTCGCCTACAGAATCATACAAGAGGAACCTTCGTTTAACTTTATCGACTGCGGGAATTATATCCCTAGTGAAGATGACATACAGTAGTAGTGTAAATTACGAAAAAGATATCGTTCTATTGCAACGGTCTTCATATTGAATAACCTTTTATCGAATCCATATATTACAAAAGGGGTAATTTTACTTTTATATCCTTAATAATTAGCCACCCGAAATAATTTGCTGTAGAATATACTTGGATATTTAAATTGTAGGAGGACCTGTATGAGTGAACCATTTGCAAAGGAAGGTCCAAATACCTCAGATAAGATTTGGACGAGAGATTTTGTACTGATTGTTTTGGCTAACTTTTTTATTTTTCTTGGCTTTCAGATGACGCTGCCGACGATTCCCTTGTTTGTTGAACAGATCGGTGGAAGTGATCAGTTGATCGGAGTTGTGGTCGGTATCTTTATGTTTTCCGCCTTACTGATCAGGCCGTATGCCGGACATGCGCTAGAAACGAAGGGCCGAGCTTTTGTTTATTTAATTGGTCTAGGCATTTTTGTCGTTTCTGTAGGAGTTTTCGGGTTTGCGACCAGCATTATTCTCTTATTCATTGTGCGGATTATCCAGGGGGTCGGCTGGGGATTTTCGACAACCGCTTCTGGGACGATTGCTACCGATTTAATCCCTGCACATAGGCGGGGCGAAGGAATGGGTTACTACGGTCTATCCGGAAACCTGGCTCTTGCATTCGGCCCGTCGCTCGGCCTTGCGCTGAGCGGGGTTTTAAACTTCAAGGAATTATTCTTAATATGTGGCGGGCTAGGCTTGGCTGCCTTGCTTCTATCCTCAACCGTTCGCTATAAGAAAGTAGAAAAAGCGGCCCAGGAAACGGTCACCGTCAAGTGGGACTTCTATGAAAAGAGCGCCTTGCAGCCATCCGTTTTATTGTTTTTTATCACGGTAACGTTTGGGGGCATCGCCACTTTTCTTCCGTTATACGCGGCACAAAGAGACATTCCCGGGATTCAGTGGTATTTTCTTCTTTACGCTCTTGCCTTGATGCTGACAAGGACATTTGCCGGGAAACTCTATGATACAAAGGGGCATCGCGCGGTCTTCATTCCGGGAGCACTCTTGATTCTGGTTGCGATGGTTCTTTTGGCATGGTTGCCAAACAGCGGTATCTTGTATACAGCAGCGATTCTTTATGGGCTAGGATTCGGTTCGATACAACCGGCGCTGCAAGCATGGTCCATTGAGCAGGCACCTAGGCACCGAAGAGGCATGGCCAATGCTACATTCTTTTCATTCTTTGATCTTGGCGTGGGGATTGGCGCCATCGCATTTGGGCAGATTGGCCATTATTTCGGATACAGCAGCATTTATATTACCTCTGCGATTTCGGTGTTTATCGCGATGATTTATTATTTGAGCTTGCTGAGGAAGAATCCGGTGAAGCCTGTTTAAACTGTATATTATAGAAAGTAGCCGGAATTTTCATTTTGTAGCCAGTTCCCGTTTTTGTAGCTGGTATTTCGATTTTGTAGCCGGTTTGATCAGTTTTGTAGCCGGAAGTTTGGGTTTTGTAGCGGGAATTTTCGTTTTGTAGCCAGCTCCCATTTTTGTAGCTGGAATTTCGATTTCGTAGCCGGTTTGACCAGTTTTGTAGCCGAAAGTTTGGGTTTTGTAGCGGGAATTTTCATTTTGTAGCCAGCTCCCGTTTTTGTAGCTGGTATTTCGATTTTGTAGCCGGTTTGACCAGTTTTGTAGCGAAAAAGAAATTCTTCTAAAAACTAATTTTTTGCTAAGGTTTTTTTATTTGGAAGCTATGGTGTAATGCGCTTTAAAAGTCATGAATTCATTATTAAATCAATTATTTAATGGATTTAGTGAGCCTACCTATTTCAAGTAATCCTTCTAATCTATAGTAAAAAGGGAAGCCAACATCAAAATGCTGGCTTCCCTTTTTTGAATTAGTCTTCGTCTCTCTCATCATCGTTGTGATCATCATGATCGTCTTCATCATGGTCATCATCGTCGTCTTCATCATCGTCTTCGTCTTTATCTTCTAACTCTTCTTCAATTTCAAGTTCTTTTCCATCTGCATATTCGATTTCCATTTCAATACCGAATGGGCCTTCGATCTTGAATAAGCCTAGAAGTGCTGCAACCACTTCTTCTTGAGTTTTGCTATTAGGTTCTTGTAGCTCTTTTACCAGTGCGGTAATCGTTTCATTTGTTACTGTGCCTGTTGTATCTTTTACTTTAAGTGTTGCTTTCTTCTTTTGGACCTTATAATCGACTGTTATGCTCTTCTTGTCGGCTGTTACAATTTTGATTTCTAAATCTTGGACTTTGTTGGAGACCAGAACACCGTCTTTGTCCTTTTCCTCGCCATCCTTGATTTTATCTTTGTCCGTATCAGGATTTAAAGGATCCAGGCCATTTTCGATTTCTGCCAGATTGCCGACTCCATCCTTATCGCGA
Source organism: Bacillus sp. CECT 9360 (assembly GCF_918741275.1). GTDB lineage: Bacteria > Bacillota > Bacilli > Bacillales > DSM-1321 > Peribacillus. The sequence continues at coordinate 40,002 of NZ_CAKKNA010000010.1, read as the reverse complement.
TCTTCTTGTCCATCCAATGTTCCGTCTTTATCTGTATCCGCTGTTTTTGGATGTAAAGTCAGCTTGTATTCGATCAAGTTGCTTAAACTGTCTTTGTCGTTATCTTGTCCGGCTACATTTTTTCCTGAGAGCTTATACTTCTTCTCCCACTTGTCATCGATTCCGTTTTTATTCTTATCAGCGGTTTTCGATTTTTTGTCATGGCTTTTAGCCTCTGCGGTGGTCAAACCTTGTGAAAATAGCAAGGATAAACCAAGGGCGGAAACCAAAATTTTATTTAGAAGTCTCATTTTCTTTCCCCTTTAACTATATTTCGGTAGCTGGCTGGCCTAGTCGATTAACCACTTTAGCCCCTGTAGCTTTGCGCAACTATGTTTCCATAGCTTTGCCTTTTCGATGTATATACTTGAGAAGATTTTACATACCGATTACATAAAATATCGACCTGATGCAAGAAAAAATAATAGGTATGTAGCACTATTTTTCACCTTAAATGTTGGCATCAAAAAAACTCACCGTTTGGCGAGTATAAGCATCGTGGTTTTCATTCAATTTTCAAAATCGTGTTTTATCTCATCTTTTGAATCCCACTTCGACCAAGCCGCCTCGAGCAAATTTCCTTCGTTATCCTTAAAATAGAAGTATTTTGCTTCTTCCTCTCCGAGGGTAGTGATATCATCCACTGAAATCCCTTTTTCCTTCAATTGTTTATGCGTATTTTCAATACTGTCACAAGCTAATGCAGCAATAGGAAAAGCCTTCCCGTTACGCATGATTTCTAAAGGTTTATAGTCAGTAGTTTCAATTAAAACCGTGGCTATTGCATTCCTGTGAGGGTAGTGAAGAATGGCAATATGTGAGCCACGGTCCATAAATTTGTTAATCAACTTTAATCCTAGATTCTGAGTATACCAGTCAATCGATTCATCAATATTTGTTGTTGGTATGTAGTGATATCCCACCCTTGTAAAAAGATATTGCTTAGTCATGTTTTCAAAACCTCCAATATTCATATTTCTAGGAAGTAATTCTTTATAAATAAGACAATCCCTTTTTAATGCGGTATTAAATAAATAAAAACAAATAAATAAAATCATGTAGAAGAGTTTCTTAGCCACGGTACGCACCGTTAGGTATACGATAAATTCTATAAAAAAAGACGTAGAGAATCGCGGAAACAGAATGATTGATCCTAGCAGTTCTATCCATATAGAGACTGTTAGGATCAATCAAAGTAATATAAAACCCCGATTCCATAGAATACGGGGCTTCCAATTTTCCAGCACCTTTTACCTGCTGAATGTGGTTACACGATGATCTTCCCTGCCATAATATTACCTCCAGAAATAGTTATTTTAATTGTAGCAATTCAGCATAAGTAAAACGTATGGTCTCTTCTTCCTCAGTACGTAGCCACCCTTCCTCATCATGAGAAAAGTTACTTATCCTTCGTGACCCGTATGAAATAAAAAATTCTTCAATAAATTGAAGTACTTGAAGCTCTTCTTGATTAAAAATAGTTGAGTTAAAAGGAACATTTGATTTAACAGTCATCTTCGAATAGCCAGTAGAAGAATCTTCCTCTTCTTCAATTGCTATAAGATTTATCCCCGTAACACAACCCAGAACTGTATCATGTTCGACAGGTACAGGTCCAAATTCCTTATGCCAATAGGGGGTTCCACTTATTGAGTGTTTATACCTTTTAAACATAAGAAAATCGGCATACCAGAGTAGTTTCATTAATTTAGTTTTTAAGACACCATCGCGGGCAAAATATAAAATCATATTAAACAGCTTTTCAGGAGAAAATGATGTATTACCATTTTCAATACTGTTTTCATACTTAGCGTATAACAGACGGAGAATTTCGTAGGATGATTTCTCCAAATTATCTGAAGCGAGAGATTTTAATTTTTCTTCAATCAACTGTTGTTCCGCTGTTGACAACCCTTCTTTATTCTCTTCAAAAAATTTAATAATAAGACTGGGGTTACTTTTTAACATCTTTAAAATGCCAAGCTGGGTTCCATCCGGTAAGGATGTTCCCGATTCATACCTTTTAATCGTAGCTTCTCCCATATTAAGAACTTTTGCAAATTGCGATTGTGTTAACCCGGTAGACTTACGAATTTTTTTAATATCCTCAACCGTAAAAGAATGCTTACTTTGATATAACTTACTTAATTGCTGTAAGGTTTGATTAGCGGTAACCTCGTCATATACATCATTATGGCAAACTGTACATTCAGCATATTGTTCAATAATTTCAAATGGCTCTTTTCTAAATGTATACGTAGAAGGTCTTTCTTTAAAAGTAATTTCTCTTTCGCACTCGCATGTTTCACAGTAACGAAATTGGCTCATTTTTTTTCACTCCATTTATAGTTTGAAAAAGGAAGATAAGTATCTTCCTTTTTCCTATAGATCGTCTTCGTGGAAGGATAAACAAACACACCCACGCTTTAATTCCTCATCTTTCAACTTGATATAAGTAATGAGACCATTTACCTCCATCTTAAATACCCATACAACTTTTCCACATTCGGGATCATTACGATCGAATTCTGGTCCACTAACACGATGTGTACCGTTCAGTTTCAGTACAATTTCCCATGCCTCATCCACACTTGTGAGACCTAAGTCTGCCAATTGTTGAATGTAGGAAACACCATGCCTGGTTCTTCTCACGAAGTAACGCTTTCCGTTCCGAACCAGCTCATGCATTTTTGCCAAAAATTGCTCCGCTTGATTCTGATTCATTTGCAGGATCCCTCTTTATCGTATAGTAGCCAGTTTAGTATCAAATGATACCTTTATATTCATTATAAATAAAAAAACAAAAAGTATCAACTGATACTTTTTGTTTTTTCTAAATATTTTTTACGTATTTATAGTAATCGGTGGTATCCAACAATTGTAATTTTCGTTAGCTTTTTAGCGTAATATTATACGACCTTCTCTAGTATAAACACAGCTCCATAAAAATTGTATAATCATAAAAAAACCTTGAAAGGCATATAGCCAATCAAGGTTTTATATTTCTTGGTTAACTAGATCTAATAAAAAATCACCAAAGTCGTTAGCAATTATTTCATATGTATGACTTTCTAATTCAACTCCCGGTACAAAAGATACTATTTTCGGTTCTTCCCTATCATCAAGTTGATTAAAATCTAAACAGAAAAGTTCATCACTTTCAGTATCATAAATAACAAGAAGTTGAATTTATATGGTGTATTGTTCAAACATTCCTACGATTAAAGCACACAAAGAAGCGGCATCCTCCATCCTAGGAGAATGCCGTTTTTGTTCTTAATGTCCGCCTAAATAAGCCATTTTCACTTGTTCGCTGGAAGTAAGTTCTTCCGCGTCGCCGGAAAGGACGATGCGGCCAGTTTCGACTACATATGCTCTGTTGGCAATCGATAATGCGAGGTTGGCGTTTTGCTCAACCAACAAAATCGTTGTACCTGACTGGTTGATTTCTTCAATGATGCGGAAGATTGTTTTCACAAGCAGTGGAGCTAGTCCCATTGATGGTTCATCCAATAGCAGAAGCTTAGGCTTGGCCATTAATGCCCGGCCCATTGCGAGCATTTGCTGCTCTCCGCCTGAAAGGGTCCCTGCCTGCTGTTTGAGACGCTCGAGCAATCTCGGGAACAGCTCATATACTTTATTCAGATCCTGTTTGATCCCGGCTTTATCCTTCCTTAGGTACGCACCCAATTGAAGGTTTTCTTCAACCGTCATGTTCGCAAATACACGGCGGCCTTCGGGAACATGGGAGATTCCCTGTTTAACGATGGTCTGTGCTGCCTTACCGCCAATCGATTTGCCTTCATAAAGAATCTGGCCTTGCTTTGGCTTTAATAGACCGGAGATTGTTTTTAACAATGTGCTTTTCCCGGCGCCGTTTGCTCCGATCAGTGTTACGATTTCGCCTTGATTAATTTCCAGGGAAACATCTCTGATGGCTTGGATATTCCCGTAATATACATTGATTCCTTCTACCTTTAACATTATGAAACCTCCTCGCCGAGATACGCCTCGATGACTTTTGGGTTATTTCTGACTTCTTCCGGCGTACCCTGTGCGATCAGCTGTCCGTGATCCAACACATAAATCCGTTCGCAAACACCCATCACAAGCGGCATATCATGCTCGATAAGCAGAACGGTCAGGTCGAATTTTTCTCTGATGAATCCGATGAGCTTCATCAATTCTTGTGTTTCTTGAGGATTCATTCCTGCTGCCGGCTCGTCCAAAAGCAGGAGCTTCGGATTTGCAGCAAGTGCCCGCGCGATTTCCAAGCGACGCTGTTGACCGTATGGAAGATTTTTTGCTTTCTCATCCTTAAATCGGTCGAGGCCAAAGATTTTCAAAAATTCCACGGCCTTTTCATCCATTTCTTTTTCCCCGGAAAAATGAGTGGGAATCCGTAAAATGGAGCTTGCGATCGAATGCTTTGCCTGGGAATGATACGCTACTTTTACATTATCGATCACAGATAGTTCGCTGAACAAACGGATATTCTGGAATGTACGGCTAATTCCTTTTCTTGTTATCTTAAAAGGGGGCTTCTTGTTCAGCTTTTCCCCGTTTAAGGAAATGCTGCCTTCGGTTGGTACATAAACGCCTGTAAGCAGATTGAAGAAGGTTGTTTTACCGGCACCATTCGGCCCGATAAGTCCTACAAGCTCCCCGGGAAACAATTCTACGTTGACGCCTTGTACAGCTTTTAAGCCTCCAAATTGGATGCCGGCGTTGTCTACCTTAAGCAACGGTGTGGTGGTTGCCATCCTTAGGACCTCCTTCAATGTCTTTCTTTTTCTTGAAGAATGATGTGATTTCCTTTGTACCCATTAAGCCTTGCGGACGATAAATCATCATCACGATTAAGATAATGCTGTAAATGACCATCCTTGTTTCCGGATATCCCTGCAGGAAGGTCGAGACGATTGTCAGGAGTATGGCCGCAATTACGGCTCCGGACATGCTGCCAAGACCACCTAACACAACAAAGATCAGGATATCAAACGATTTTAAAAACCCGAAATTCGAAGGCTGAATAATGTAGAAATTATGGGCAAACAATGAACCGGCAATCCCGGCAAAGAAAGAGCCGATCGCAAAGGCAACAACCTTATAATAAGTCGTATTGATTCCCATTGCGTCTGAAGCTGTTTCATCTTCACGGATGGAAATACAGGCTCGTCCATGTGTGGAATTTGTAAAGTTTCTAATAACCAGGATCGTTATTAGTGTACAGCCGAACACCCAAGGCCAAGTAGTCAAATGACTTACCATCATGCCGCTTGCTCCGCCGACATAGTCAATATTTAGAAATACAATCCGGACGATTTCTCCGAAGCCCAGTGTTGCAATCGCTAAATAGTCACCTTTAAGCCGCAAGCTTGGAATCCCGATGATAAGACCGGCAATCGCCGCAACAATACCCCCGATTAAGAGCGCAACAGGAAATGGCAATTCCAATTTCATCGTGGCAATGGCGGATGCATAGGCACCTACCGCCAAGAACCCGGCATGCCCAATGGAGAACTGACCGGTGATTCCAATAATTAAATGAAGGCTGACCGCCAACATGATATTGATTCCCATAAACAAAATCGTGTTTATTAGGAAATCGTTCACCAATTGAAGGTTTATCGTAAGTTGTACAGCGAAAAATACGATGACTGAAAATAAAATCGAGAGCCAAAAACCTTTTGTGCTTTTTAGAATAGTCATTGCTTTGTCTCCCCTACACTTTTTCTCTTCTATTTTTTCCAAACAAGCCTGACGGAAGGAAGATAAGGATTAAGATAAGTACAACAAATGCTACGGCGTCGCGCCATAGAGAGTATCCAGCAGCGCTGACAAGCGATTCAACCACCCCGAGAAGCAGTCCTCCGACCATTGCTCCGGGAATGATGCCGATTCCGCCAAGAACGGCAGCAACAAACGCTTTTAATCCAGGGATAATTCCCATCAATGGCTCTATTTTGCTGTAATATACACCGAAGATAACACCCGCAGCACCGGCAAGAGCTGAACCGATTGCAAAGGTAGCAGAAATGGTATTATTGACGTTGATGCCCATCAGCTTAGCCGCTTCTGCATCAAACGAAACCGCGCGCATCGCTTTACCGATTTTGGTTTTATGTACAACGAATTGCAGGATAATCATAAGAACAACAGAAGTACAAAGAATGAAGATCGATTGGCTGTTTACCGATACCCCAAAAATGGATATTTTTTCAGAAGGCAGAACACCTGACGGATACGCTTCAGGCTGTGCCCCGCGGAAATAGATAAAGCCATACTCGATGAGTAGAGAAACCCCGATTGCGGTGATCAATGCCGCGATCCTTGTCGCGTTACGCAATGGCTTGTACGCAATTCTCTCGATAATGACACCGAATAGAGCTGTGAAAGCCATCGTTAATAGCAAGGCCGGGAAGAAAGTCAAATCCAGGACCGTTATAGAATAAAAGCCCACGAACGCCCCTACCATAAATACATCACCATGTGCAAAATTAATCAGCTTAACAATGCCGTATACCATGGTGTAACCTAGAGCGATCAGGGCATATATACTGCCGAGAGATATTCCGTTAATAAGCTGTTGTATCAATTCCATATTGGTCTCTCCTTGGTTTTTTAAGAAGTATAAACAAATAGGGGGACAGGCCCCTGTTTTTCAGGTAAACCTGTCCTGCCTTGTAATTCAGGGCTATGTTTAGAGCCCGATATTTTTTATTCTGGGTCAACTTTAGAATCGAAGTTTTGCTTTCCGTCTTCATATTTAAGGATCGATGCGGATTTAATCGGATCGTGATGATCATTCAAGGTAATGCTTCCTGAAACAAGTGCAAGATCCTTTGTTTCTGCTAAAGCTTCCTTGATTTTTTCAGGGTCTGTACTGCCTGCGCGCTCGATAGCGTCAGCAATCATGTACCCTGTGTCATAACCAAGAGCAGCAAAACCGTCTGGAGTAGCCTTATATTCCGCTTCATATGCTTTTACGAATTTCTGGATCTTTTCGTCAGGATCAGCTGCTGAATAGTGGTTTGTGATAAACGTATTGTTCAATGCGTCTCCACCGGCAATTTCAACAAGCTTCGGAGAATCCCAGCCGTCTCCACCCATGATCGGCACATCAATACCAGCTTCGCGGGCTTGTTTAACAATTAAGCCTACTTCTTCATAATAACCAGGCAGGAAGATGAAATCCGGCTTAGCCGATTTGATACGTGTAAGCGTCGCACGGAAATCTGTATCCTTCGCTACATATGCTTCTTCAGCTACAATTTTTCCGCCGGCTTTTGTATACGATTCTTCAAAGGCTTTAGCCAAACCTTTTGAATAGTCACTTGCAGTATCAATAAATATCGCTGCTTTTTTCGATTGGAACTTGCTTTGAGCAAAGTTAGCCGCTACTGTTCCTTGGAATGGATCGATAAAGCATGTTCTAAACACAAAATCATTTACTGCATCACCTTTACCCGTAATATCAGGGTTAGTTCCTGTAGGAGTAATTAGTGGAATCTTCTGATCTGTGGCGATTTGCACCTGAGCCAATGTGTTTGTACTGGTAGCGGCTCCGACCATAACCGCAACCTTGTCCTGTGTAGCAAGCTTCAATGCCCCTTGGGTAGCCTCTGCCGCATCAGACTTATTATCGACTTTGACTAATTCCAATTTCTTACCGTCAATGCCTTTTTTATTGATTTCATCAAAAGCTAGTTCAAGACCTTGCACCCCAGATTGTCCATAAGAAGCAACACCGCCGGACAATTCCATGTTCGCACCAATCTTGATCGTATCTCCGCCGCCTCCTGATCCACCACTGCTCTCAGAACCACCGCAACCAGCCAGAAGCAGTGTTGCACTCAATGATAGTGATAGTAAAAGGCCACCCTTTTTTCTTTTCTTCATTCAATTTTCCCCCTATTACTCTTCGTTTTTTCTTGCATATTCTCCTAAACTTTGTATTTCTACTATAGAAGATATGCAGACCCGAAATGAATAATTAATATTGAAAATAAAAATAATATTCTGAAAAATAGTTTACCTTATTTTCCCCGAACCGTCTATATATTATTTGCAGAATATTATATTAAAATTAAAATTTTTTGACAAAAGGATGAAGTTTTAGTAGATTAACGCGTGAAAATATTATACTTATCTTTGAAATAAGCGAGATTAAGAATAATGAGGATTTTTTGGGGAATTTAGCGAGAAGTTGGAGTCCAAAAATCCAGATGAAAATTATTTAAATAAAGTCTTGTATAAAAAAATCCCTCTACATCCGTATTTTTCAAACACGGATGCAGGGGATTGGACTCGAATGCTTTATCACAGTTAAGATTACTAAATCAGTTGAACATTTCCAAAATGGCCTTTGATTCCATCCTTACACACAGCCTGTCTATGACTGTTATGGGATCTATATTCTCCATAAAGGCTTGGACGTTTTTACGAATGTCAGCGACGGTATGGTAGAAAACATTATTTATGATTATTTTGATTGTCCTGGTAACTGTATTATCAACTTAATGCGTCTCGCCGCCAACCTCCACAATATCTTTTTCATGGCTTAATGCCGCTTCAATCGCCAGCTCGATCCCTTTAACAATTGTATCAAGAGACATACTAGGTTGGCCCGGATGTGCCGCTGCCTGTTCAGGAAGGAACGGTATATGGATAAAACCGCCCCTTACATTATGCCTTCCTTTTTCCAGCAAGTGCATAAGCCCGTAAAAAATATGGTTGCAAACAAATGTGCCGGCTGTTTGGGAAACAGAGGCAGGAACACCGTTCTCCCGCATATTTTTTACGATGGCCTTGATTGGCAAGGTTGACCAGTAAGCAGCCGGGCCGTCTTCCATAACGGGGGTATCGATCGGCTGCTGATGTTTGTTATCTGCAATTCTCGCATCATTAACATTGATAGCCACTCGTTCAACAGTAATATCAGGGCGTCCGCCTGCCTGGCCCACAGAGATCACGAGTTCAGGGTTTATTTCTTCCAGACATTCCTGCAGAACAGCAATCGATTCATCGAACACAGTTGGGATGCGGCGCGAGACGATTGTGTAATCACCGACCGCTTTTCCGTCCAACTTCATAACAGCTTCGAGTGCCGGATTGGTCTCTTCTCCTCCAAAAGGTTCAAAACCAGTTAGTAAAATTTTCGCGATTATTACCTCTCCTCTATGATTATATTAGAAACGATAAACAAGGAAATACATTAACATCATATTAATGACAAACACCGGAATGGCTATTGGCAGCTGCGCTTTAATGACAGCATTCTTATCCTTCAGCTCCAGCAGCATCGCGGGAACGATATTAAAATTCGCTGCCATTGGAGTCATCAGCGTGCCACAATAACCTGCAAACATACCAAGCGCTGCCATGATTGCCGGGTTTCCACCGTGCATCTCGACGATCAGCGGAAGACCGATTCCACCCGTTATTACCGCAAACGCGGCAAAAGCGTTCCCCATGATTATCGTAAACAGCATCATGCCTAAGCAATAGGCTGCTACGGCTACGAATGCATAGTTTGTCGGCAGAAAATCCCCGACAATGCCGGAAACAACATCTCCTACACCTGATTTGGCAAAAATTCCGCCAAGTGCCGCAAGCATCTGTGGAAGTATAACAGCCCATCCGACGGCCTGAAGCAGGCGACTCCCTTCATTAACCGGGACTGTCGCTTTTGCGCGGGTTATACGCTGCGCTGCTACAAAGGCGATAATGGTTGCAAGTCCAAGAGCAATTAATGTCACCTGTTCAGGATCCACCAGTCGGACCGAGCCGAATTTAATTTTTCCAAGTGTAAGAGTTCCGATAATGGTTAGAACCGGAATCAGCACTGCCGGAAGGAATATTTTATTCCTTAGACGTTCTGCGTGTCCTTCACGTTCACTTGAATCTGTTTCTTTTTCGTTAGACTTTGTAACTTTTCCAAAAGAAGCAATCCCCACCATGATCAGCACCAGGTAACCCACGTATAGGGGCGGTATTTGCTTGCCAAACAAGAATGTTATCGCGAATATGCCCCAGAAAAGGCTGGACCCCACTCGATTCGGGTGGTTTTTATCAAGTGCTACCCTGATGGCTACGAAGGCCACAATAATGCCAAGAAGGTAGTAGAGTGTCTCAAGAGTGATTAATTGCATTATAGCATCTCCCCTTTTGTAGTAGTTTCTTGTGGGGGAGTTGTTCCGACCGTGGCGGATGCATCTCTTGCGATCCGTTTATCGAGTCTATTGAAGCGGAACCAACCGACAAATAAAGCAGCCAATGCGGTAGGGATTCCCCATAACGCCATATCCCAAACGCCAACATCCATGCCAACTGAATCAAAAAACCCTTTCATAAGCAAAATAGCACCAGTAGCAATGAAAATGTCTTCACCAAAAAACCATCCAGTGTTTTCCGCTGCAGCAGCATGGGCTTTTATGTCACTTCTGGTCTTTTCAGAAAGTTCCCCATACCTTGCTGCAGCCGCTCCCTCTGCCATCGGAGCGACCAGCGGCCGTACAGTCTGCGGATGACCGCCAATATTAAGTCCAATCGCGGCTGATCCTTCACGGATAAATAAATATGTAAGCAGAACTCGGCCGGTTGTCGCGTTCTTTGCCTTTTTTATCAATGTTTCTGCTCTCTCCTTAAGACCATAACGCTCCAAGATGCCTATTACAGGCAATGTCAAAATGATTGGCAGCGACATATACCGATTTTCAATAAAGAATTCTCCGAATAAAGATATAATTTCATTAAAAGATAGACCAGATACTAGTCCCGTGACTATTCCAGCAACCATAACAACGAGCAGCGTATTGAATCGAAAAGCAAATCCAAGCGCTACAACCAAGATACCAATTAATTTAATCAATTCCCTGCGCCCCCTTTGTCTCTCACTATATTATAAAAATATTTAGCTATAACTCTTTTTATCTATTATTAAATACAACACATCCTTCCGATTGACTAATTAGATTATTCCGAAAAAATACTTATTAGTATATAATAAATTGGAGTGAATAATAATACAAGAAGAAAAATGAGATTTGTAATAATATTTTTAGTAATATCACCATTTCTACAAATGAAAGCCAACAACTGATGGTCTGTATGCCATTTCATGTTGATATCAAGTTGTATTTTCATACAAACAGTAGAATATATCATTACAGCGCTGATTTAATATAAAAACTCAGGCCGGTTTATGGCCTGAGTTTTGCTGTAACTTTCTATTTTTCGTCACTCACCCGCATGATCGGGATATCTTTTAAAATCTCGCGAACCACCCAGCTTGCAGCTATCAATCCGGCCACGGACGGGACGAAGGCGTTAGAGGAAGGCGGCATTTGCGCTTTCCGGATCTTTGCCGCGTCGTTGCCGACCTCTTTGCGCACATCTTCCCTGATTACGATCGGACTTTCATCCGAGAATATGACTGGAAGACCTTTTGTTATCCCTTCCTTACGTAATCTCTTACGCATGACCTTCGCAACCGGGTCGGTATGCGTCTTTGAAATATCATCAATCATGAACCGGGTCGGATCCATTTTATTAGCCGCTCCCATGCTTGAGATAATTGGAATGTTCCGCTTCAGGCATTCCTTCGCTAAATGGATTTTATAGACGATCGTATCCGATGCATCAATGACATAATCGACGCCGTAACTGAAAAACTCCTCATACGTTTCTTCTGTATAGAACATTTTTAACGAAATCACTTCACACTCTGGATTAATATCCTGTATCCGTTCCTTCATCAAATCGGCTTTAAACTGGCCGACAGTCGATAACAACGCATGAAGCTGCCGATTCACATTCGTGATATCCACATCATCCTTATCCACCAAAACAAGACGGCCCACGCCCGAACGCGCAAGCGCCTCCACCGCGAAAGTGCCCACACCGCCAATACCGAGTATCGCCACCGTTGTATTTTTTAATAACTCAAGTCCTTCTTTCCCAATCGCCAATTCATTACGCGAAAACTGGTGCAACATTCATAACCAACTCCAATAAAATCTCTTTATCTTTAGAATTCCCAAACATGAATATAACATAAACATTTTGGAAATTGATACTTTTTGAACGGTTCAATTATTGGGATTGCTTTTGGAATCAAGGGTTGGCTACAAAACTCCTCGCACTGACTACAAACTGCTGAAAATCGGCTACAAAGATGAAAATTTCGCTCTGAAATATTGAACTGGCTACAAAATTGAATTTCTCGCTACAAAACTAATCAAACTGGCTGATAATTGGTCATCAGTTTCTTCTTTGACAGATAGCGTCTTTACACATTTGATCTTTTTGGCAAATAAATAGACAGTAGGATTTTAATCCAACTGTCTTGTTATAGAGATATTAATATATTAAAAATTGCTTCATTTCCGCTTCGCTTAAATCTTTTGGTTCAACGCCTTTTTTCTTACAGTATTCTCCTAATGCTCGAATCTTCACCTTTGGTGCGTCTGGATCCGATGGGAATGTGTATACGCCATCGGGAAAAGCATCCTCAAATTTTTCAATTTGTTCACGTAACATGGAATCACTCCTTGTTATAGTGTTCCCGATTTCCGTTTAACTACATAACTCAAGCCAAGTAAAAATGCGTCATTAAAAGGAAAAAACTTATGCTCACTTTAGTAACCATTTTTCCAACACACCCTATCTCAATAGAATATTGTTGCCTTCATCGTTACAATTTAAAGGTAGCATATATTTGTTAACCTAATGATAAAGGATCATGAAAATTGAGTAAATTCGCACCCATTTCTGTCTATCGACTGACGTTTAATCTCAACTTTTCTTGATATAAACGGAAAATTCGCCCATTCAAACGAAAAGCCTGGTCATTCAAACGATACATCCACCGATTCAAACGAAACTCCAAATGCCATTAACTAACCGCGCCGCGACACAAATCATCCAAAAAACAAATCTACAATATTACCCGCTTTAGAGGATTGCTTGTTGTAAAGCTCTGAATACCCGCAATTCGTACAGTAAACAACAGTAAAATGGTTATGCTGTACATCCAATAACTTCGAAAATCCTGTACCTGATGTTGCTATTTCTTTTGTTTTGGCTTCTGTATGGCCACACTTCATGCATCCTTTTTCACTCATTAATCTCACTCTTTTCTTTTTTATATAATTATAACGAATTCAAGGTAAAAAGGTTTCAATTTTTCCAAATTTTAGACCATTTTTCATAAAAGAGAAAAAGAGCTGCCGAAGCAACTCAACAACGTAACCAACCGTGAAAAATAAGTAAACCGCTTTGCAATTGATTGGCAAGCGATTAACCGACTCTTTAGAATCATTGCCCGAAAGCATAGCATGTACCTTTGACTTTATACCCCTGCTTTTACGGACAATCTCCTCAGTTTGCAATCAATTATATGTATATATTCCTGCAATTAATCCAGAACGTTTGAGATGATTTTTTGCACCTCATTTATTTTCAATTTTGAAATTTGGGCTGACTTCAAAGAATCAGAAAAATACGCAATGTAGGATTCACCCATCGACTCAATTTTAATGATGTGTTTCAAATTTACGATAAAAGAGCGATGTGTTTTATAAAAATAAGAATCTAATTTATTCTCAAGTACCTGAAGAGCCTCATTTATTTCGTAGCAGTCTGTCTGTGTATGGATGATCGTTTTACGGCCTGCTTTTTCAATAAATAAGATATCCTTCATTGGCAAATAGAGGTATGAATTGCTTGTTTTAAGAGATAACTTTTTGACGGCTTCATTCGATACCGTTTTTTCTGTATCTATGTTACTATTCATTACTTTTTTAGCCTTTTCAAGTGCTATATACAGCCTGCTTCTTTCTATTGGTTTTACCAAATAATCAATAGCGGATAAATTGAAGGCCTCCACGGCAAATTCATCATATCCTGTAGTGAAAATCACATAAAGAAAAGGGAGGATCTCCTTGCATGTCCTTACGGCTTCCAATCCAGTCAAACCTGGCATATTGATATCTACCAGGGCTAAGTCAGGCTTTTTGTCCATGACCTTTTGAACCAATTCATCCCCAGTAGATGCCTCGCCTATGATCAGTAAATTGGAATCCATTTCTAAGAAATGGCGGAGAAGGGATCTGGATGTGTCGTCGTCATCTGCTATAATAATTCTAAGTTGCTTCATCGGTTAACCGCCTCCCCAAATAAACATCGATAATTAGAGAAATGTAATATAGACTACTTATAAACTATCTATTTAACTCACACAATAGGACGATCGGCTTATTTTTTTCCAAACAATTCCTTCCCTAAAATATCAGAAAGCTGGATAATCTCAAATATCTCTTCTACTTGCGGCTGAATTTCGGAAACCGTGATTACCAAATTTTCCTTGTCTTTTTTTAATGAGTCAATTAAATTGATTAATAGTCCGATGCCAGTGGAGTCGACAAAAGGAACTTCTGAAAGGTTAATATCGATATTATCCAAGATCACTAGGGAAGGAAATATTTGCTCTTCCATTATTTCAGTTACTTCGATATCTAAATCGCCTTGAAAATAAATAGTCGCTTGATTTTCACTTGCTTTTTCCAAATCAAATGTAAACATGGATTTTCTTCTCCTTAAAAAATTATTCTACCGTTATTATCCAGTAAAGCTTCTATATTTTTCGAATCCTGATTGAATGTATGTTTAGCATTCCCGATTTGAATAATAGTGCCCTCTCGGGACAAATCTATTTTTATCTTTTGATCATGAGGAACGATGATATGACTCGAGATCCCTGCTTCGGATCCAGCCTCTTTTATATATGCACCCATTTTCCCATACACTTCTCCACCGCGCAAAATGCCGTCTATTTTCAGTACGCCTCCTGAGTGGATTTTGGTATTGTAACAACCCTGTCCCGTTATTGTTACATTTCCGCTGCTATGTATGGAACTGTTTATTGCATATTTCAATTCAATGGAACAATCCTCATCATCCGGAATCTGATTTTTAGCCATTTGCTTTTTAAGCAAATCATTCAAATATCTCATTTGTTCCAGATTATGCCACTGATTAGGCACCGAAGAGAGAAAACAAAGGCGCAACTGCTCCCCTAAATCAAGAAAATCGGATTCTATTAGCTGTTTTTCACTATTGCAAAGCTCTACATATCGCTTAACTGATTTTGGGAAATTGTTGAATTTCTGTCCTAATAATAGTTTAATTAACGGCAGTAACCCTTTTCGTTCATAATCCGTTAATTTAAATGCTGGTGCTTCTAATAATTGTTCCATCGACAATATTATCTTGTGGATTTCATGATGAATCATTTGCAGCTGGTCCATTAATTCTGATATAACGAAGTTGTTTTTTCCCGCAGACAGAACGCTGCCAATCACATTATTCTCGATGGTAATCGAACTTTTTGACGTGACGGTTGCCCTATTGATATTTTTTGTGACCCATATATTGCCGTCTGCTTCTACAGTCATATTCTCTTCTA
This sequence comes from Bacillus sp. CECT 9360, assembly GCF_918741275.1. Lineage (GTDB taxonomy): Bacteria > Bacillota > Bacilli > Bacillales > DSM-1321 > Peribacillus. Next base: position 24,494 of record NZ_CAKKNA010000010.1, on the reverse strand, counting down.
TATTGCCCAGTACATCAATATCGCCTTTGAAATGTATATTTCCTGTCGTGATATTTACGTCACCATTATGGACTAGTTTTTGTATAATCGAAACCTTAACCAGTTGACCCTTTGTCTCGATTTTTGGTCGTCCTTTTTCTGTCGCGACAATTTTTGTTCCATCTTCAATGATTGCGATCCCTTTGCCTGGATTGATGATAATGGGATTTACTTGTTTAGCCGGGAGTGGTTCATTGGTTACTGTTATTCCAGGAATGCCAGGGACGGGCGGTTTCACCACTGCAATTACCTGCCCTTGATTCACTGTAGGGACATGATTGATTTCTCTATAATCAACCGTTCCGTCCGCTCTTTTCTTTGGGTGATTATCTTTTTTTCTGATATCTACTATAACTTCCAGATTGCCAGCTTTACCCTCTTGGGCTTTTACCCCGCTTGCAATAACAAATTCTCCTGCTTCTGTTGCATTGATCGCCGCCATCATTTCATTATGGTTAAAACCATGAATGACGTGTAACGATTCAAGCTTTTGAATGATATCTTTGTATTCAAGTTCATTTTGGATTTCAATACATTCCTCAGCCTTTATCTCGAGATGTTCCTTAGGTTCTGAATCTTTCACTTTTCGGATAAGCTTTTTACCTGGTTCAATGTGCAAAATGGCATGTAGTTTGGCATCGTCTAATTTCACATCCCATTTTGTTCCTATTGTTTCATCCTGAACCTGGGTTGCAAATATGTCATTCATTGTAACAACAGTAGTGCCTTTAACGACCTCGTTATTTTTATAAAGAATGATTCCTTCCCCAACCGAAATAGTGGGATAATTAAACTCGGTAGGTTTGCCAAGGATCACTCCATTTTTTACCCAGACTTTCCCTTCTGAGTCTGTTTCACTCATTAATGCAGCCGTCCTGATTTCGTTTTCCTTTTCAAACTTTAGAGCGGGCTGTAGCGCCTCCTCATTGAGTATACGATCAATATCTGCTTGATTTGGAGATGGGTGTCTGTCACCAGCTTCATTGTGAACTGAAAGCTTAACGATTGCCGGCTTTGCACGGAATAAGCCTTTGGTTTCTTGTTGGATTACTTCTATGGAAACCGCCTCGCGAGCCACTCCCAATATCGTTAACCCAAGGGAGATCGCTTCTTCAATATCTTTCCCTTTTGATACCACCGATTGAACCATATCCATCTACTCCTCTGTAATCATAACCGGAGAATTAAAACTCGATACATCACTTTTTTCTTTCTGTATTTTCAACAAAACCATTGTAATGTCATCTTTTTGCTGAGTGCCGTCGGCAAACTCCTGCAACGAACTCATCACAGATTGCTCAAGTTCCCCAACGTCTTTATTTACATTCTTCATTAAAGTTTCTTCGAGGCGTTTAGATCCAAATTGCTTTCCTTCTGTATTAACGGCTTCGATAATCCCATCCGTATAAAAGAAAACAGTGTCCTGGTCTTCTAATTCAACAAAGCCCTCTTCATAAACCTGATTTTTGAGCCCTCCAACCATTATTCCCGTCACCTTTGGCAGCTCGCGAATCACTTGTTCGCGTCCTTTAATATGGAGGGGGGGACAATGCCCCGCACTTGAGTAAGTCAGCGTCTTTGTACAAGGATCCCAATCTGCACAGAATAAAGTGACGAATGATTTCAAAGCCCGCAAATCATTATAAATCGCATTATTCATGGCAGTCAGGGTTTCTCCCGGGCCTTTTGTACTTTCCGATGCGCTCCGAAAAGCTCCGCGTGTCAAAATCATTAGCATCGCAGCAGGTATGCCCTTACCCATCACATCGCCTATCACAATTCGAAGTTTCCCATTCACTAGAGGATAAAAGTCATAATAGTCTCCGCCTATTAATCTCGCAGGAACAGAGGTCCCTTTTATTTCCCCTCCATCCAGTTTAGGTGTTGGGCCGTTGAGTAATTGAGTTTGAATATTCTTGGCTAAATTAATCTCGCGCTTTAAGGTTTTATCCATAATTTCCGAGTCCCCCGCACCTTGATCTTTCCCCTTTGGTTCCTGGTGCATAAACGTTAAACCATTTAAGAACATCAATTAACCTCCCCTTGAACAGCCTCTAATATGTTAAAAAGTCCAACTGTCTCAAAGATTTCATATGTGGCTTCATTAAGGCCATGAAATTGGATGTTAAACTTTCCTTCTTGAGATAGGTAAATTGCTTCGATAATGGTTCCGATTCCAGTAGAATCAATGAATTCTAAATTTGAAAAATCAAAGATTAATGTGTCGATTTCATCACTGATTTCTAAGTAAGGCTGGATCACATTCGTTGTCGATATATCTAAATATCCTGTAACCTTCAAGATAATGGTTGACCCTTGCGTTTCCTTTTCTACAATTAATGACATAGCCCTCTCCTCAAAGTTTGAATTTACCCATAGAATCAAGCAAAATATTCGATATATTCGAAAGCTCACTAGATTGTAGGTGCAAAGATTGTAGTAAGTCTGAAAGCGTGATCGTAATATTTGTCGTAGAAACTGTTCGCTCATTAGCTAAATCTCTCATGACTTCAATTTCGTTAATCAATTTTTGGTCATCTTCATTTTGATTATTAGTTTTTAAAACATCTGCCAGTCTATCTAAGAACTGCGTGATTTCATATAGTTGATCTCTTGATTTCATAGTCGCTTCTGTTGATAGTTCATACATTTTCTCAACAGATTGAGATGATTCTGCTTCAAGGAGTAATGCTAACTTTTGAATTCTAGTGGCTTGTTCTTGCGTTTCCTTTACCAGTGTATTTAAGCCATCTGCCATGCGATTTGTACTCTCTGAAAGATTGCCTAACTCAGTTTGGTCGTTCACATCACTTTTGGATGTTAAATCCCCAGCTTCCATAGATTTTATTTGGTTCCTAATCTTTTGGATATTTTCGTAAATCTTATTAAAAAATCGAGCTGTTAATAGGAATAGAACGATTAAGGAAACTAACCCCGAGATAATTAAAACAATGGAATGACGATAAAGGGGATCTGTCATAGCTTTGTAATCAAGTGCCATGAAAATAACTTTTTTATTGTCTATTGGTAAGAAAATTTTCAATACTTTTTCGCCTTTTACTTCTTGTACATAGCTGGCTTTTTTAGGTTTTTCCGCCATACTCTTGAGCGATTGGACGTCTTTCTTACTTTTATATTGATAATCACCATAAACCACTTTTTTCATTGGAGGCCAAAATTGTTTTTCCATTTCCGGATTTTTAAACACCATTGGATCCAAAACGGCTATTTCCTTAATAAAGTGGTTTTCCTCTTCCATTTTTTTCACCCATGAATCCGGACCCACTTTTTGAGTGAATTGATAGACTTCATCGGCTTCAATATATGGATTGACTATATAATCTGTTCCCTCAACATGGTAGTAAGCATATTTAAAAAATACCGGCTTATCCTTATGCATTCCCGATTGCATAATTGGGAGAACTAACATACCTTTTTCCGTATATGCCCCTGGCATATTCGGTTCTTTTCCTTTAAGCATTGCATCAGATGCCTGGTAAACGACATCGCCAAAATTTTTGGCACTAAAACCGATTTCCTTAGGATCTGTGGCTTTGACAGCAACTATATCATTACCCGTGCTCTTAAACACAGTTAAACCAGATAGATTTAACTTTTCCTTGATTTCCACGAGCTCCTGCGTCGTTATATCTTTTGTTTCCTTGTTTTGCAGCAGGTCACCTATGGATTTGGCATAACCAATCATTTTTAAATCTATTTGTTGTTCAATAGCATTTGATGCTAAATCTGTTTCTTGAATTCCTTGTTCAATACTATTAGCAATAATTGAAGATTGAGTTCGAATTTCATAGTCTACTTGTTGATTCATAAAGTACAATTGTATTCCACCGGATATGAAAGCAATAAAAAACAATGTTATTAATATCCAGGTTAAGAATTTTTTCCGTAACGTTTTTTGTTTCTGCAACTTTTTCTTCCTCCTTCATACAATTCTATTTTTTAATGCCTAATGCCATTTGGCGAAGCGACACTTTATCAATCTTGCCCTGACTAGTTGGTATTTCATCAATGAAATGAATTTGATCAGGAACTTTATATCTCGCAATCTTATCATCACAAAATTGATAGAGTTCTTTTACGTCCATCTCAATTTCGGCGACTATAAACGCAACGACTTGTTCACCGAATATAGGGTGTGGGGCTCCTATCACGACCGCTTTTTGAACATTCGGATGTTCTGCCAATAATGTCTCAATCTCCCCGGGAATCACCTGTTGACCGCCTTTTTTGATCATATCCTTTTTTCGGCCGATAATTTCAAATTTCCCATTCTCATTCAAATTAGCTAAATCACCTGAATAAAACCAGCCATCCAAGTAAACCTCTTCGGTAAGATCAGGTCTTTTATAATATCCATAAAAGTCGAGGCCATTTCTAAACAGGAGTTCTCCAGATCCATCCTCTGTTTGTCCCTCGAATTTGTATTCCACACCCGGTAATAGGGACCAACTTAATCCATCGCGAATATCATGGTCCGTATAGAGCATACAACCCATTTCTGAGGTGCCATAAAATCCCGTAATCTTGGTTTTCATATCTGCTACAGATTCAATGAAACTAGCAGTAATTGGCTCCCCTGCAAGAGATACTAAAGTTAAAGGTTCTAATACGTTATTATCTGATGTTTTTGAAAACAAGCGTAGGGCATTAAATAATGATGGCGTGGTAATTAATTTTTGGCATGGCTTTTCCTTCAGAAGTTCTATAATCTCAGGAAAACTAAAGGATTCTGTAGCTACCATATGGTATTGGGCATGCAGGCTTGATAATAACCAGCAAAGTCCAAAAAGATTGGAAGAGGGAGCTATTAAAAACAGTTTGTCTTGGCTCGTTACTTCACCGATAAAACTATACTGTTTGATCGCCTCTATCATTGTATCTAAACTAGAAACAATCCCTTTTGGAGTGCCGGTACTTCCGGAAGTACAGCCGATGATTTGTATATCTTCATTCTCCAACTGCCTTTTTTCTCCAGTTAGAATGGTCTTTTCCCACTTCGAACCTTTATCAGATTCAAAAATCACCGTTTCTTTTCCGGTGGAAGTTCCCCAATTATTAACAGCTTCGCTTAGGTTAAACCCGTTAAATTCCTTAACCGTAAACACAACATGCGGATCTGAAAAATCCAATACTTTTTCTAAATCATTTCTTCGAAGAAGCGGACTTAAAGGGATGAGTATACCACCAAGCTTGCTTATCGCTAACACCATCGTCAAAAGACTATGGATCGTTGGGATAATTAGTGCTACCTTTTTTCCCTTTAAATCTCCCAATTGTGTTAATAGAGTGATATATCTATCCGTTTCATCCAGGATATCTTGATTGGTATATTCAACCGTTTGGGTCGATAAAATTGTTTTGTTCATATCTATTTCTTTATCAAAAACCCAATTATAAAAATTCTTCATCAAAATCCCTCCCTCGTAATCGCTTGATACAATTTTCCCACTGACTGAAAATCCTCATTATCTTGAATTGATGTTATTTCAATTCCAAACTTAACGGATATTTCAACGATCAAATTGACCATTTGTAATGAGTCAATATTTAAATCATCACGAAATGATGACTGATTTTCTATTTTTTCTAAAGGTATATTGGATGTTTCAGAAATGTGCAAACGGAATTCTTCAAAGTTCATTGTTTTCTCCTTTGTTATCAAACCAGCCAGCTGCTTTCTGACGTATCTCCGGAAGCTTATAATTACAGCAATGGCCTTCATCTTCATATTCAATTAATGTTTTTTCTACCGGTAATTGGTCAAATAATCCGTATATTTTGCTATCAGGAACCATCACATCTTTTTTTCCATGTATTAAATAAACCGGATTTCGAAATGTTAGATTCTCAAAGGATGGAAGTAGGCCGATTTCTCCTTTTTCCAGTACATAACTTGTTCTTTCCAAAAAATAGTCTGGCAATCGAATAGAATCATCTAAAAAGGCAGGAGATACCGATACCGTTTTGGAGACTTTAGCATTGCAGCTTCCATAGATGGCCCATGAAGCACCTGAACTTGTCCCAAATAGATGGATAGGTAAGCCTGTGAATGACGAGTGAGCGTAATTTATCACATTGTCTACAAATTGTTTCCAATCGTCTTTTGTCGCCTTAAATCCTTCATCAGTAAAAGTTTGTCCTTGACCTGGTCCATCAAAGCTCACGGTAATGAAGCCTGAATCCACGAAATCCATTTCATAAGTGAATAATTCCTCCTTCGCGGAATCCAAAGGGTTGATGATAATGACAACACCTTTTGGGTCCGATGGGATACGGATTCTGCCATAGCATGTCTTATCATTGACTTCTATGGTTTCATACCTTGTCCCGATACCAGAGATTTGGTCGGCAGCGCTAAATGACTGTAAACTGCTATGTAACCATTGTTGCTTTTCTTCATTGTTTTCCGGTATAAGCCACTGAGTTAATTGGTAATACAGACCAGCAATCCTGTAAATGATTTCAGCACCCTTTTTGTCGTTTCTAAGTTTCAGGTTGTTTGCATCTGCCATTTTTTGTGCAGCCAGTTCGCTCCAGGATTTCAACCAGGCTTCTTTAGTTACAAACGAAGACCTGACTTGAGTCAGATCTTCTCTGACCAATCCATGGGCCAGCCACCTATCCCAAAATCCATCCATCAGTTTTGCTATCAATAGGGTTTTATCTATCGTTGATATTTCGCGGGTCAATATATTATTGGACTGCATACAAATTCCCCTCCTTCTCCTTGGTCCTTTCAAAAGACAAGATAATGATTGAACCCGTTGAAGAAGAAAACAATGATATCTGTTTCGTCATCTTCATCATTAACGTAAAGCCTTGACCCATTGATTTTTTCGTCGAGTATCCAGCTAATAGAGTTTTTTTAGGCAAATCATCGAGAGGAAAGCCAGGACCTTTGTCTTCAATAATAAAACGGATTTCATTGCTTGTTTCATCTTCGATAATGGTCATTTTCCCTTCTTCAGCGTGTTTAATTGTATTTGTAATCGCTTCAGATAAGACTAATAGCCAGCTCATCAGATTCGGTGGCCCGTAGTTCTTTGATTCAAGGCTTTCTTTGGCAAGATTTCGGCAAACAGGTATGTCTGAACGTTCCTTGATTGTCCCTTCGCATAAAATGATGCCTTCTTTGTATCTCTGGGCTTCGTTCTCATCAATCAATAAAAACTTACCCTGGCTTGCGGCCATTATAACGTCCCGGTATACTTCCCATTTTCCTTTGTCATGATAGTTTTTTGTTTCAGAGTTGGCATTAATTTTCGGCGTATCCGTATTCAAAAAAAGATCATCTTTGTAGATTTCATAAGCTTTTAACATACTATTTTGAATGTCGGCTCTTACGTCCAGTCTTTTGATTTGATTTGGAATATCTTGTTTTTCTTCTGTCCACTTCAACATCCGTTCACTTAAGTGCAGAACCAATTCATTTGTGTTCGCTTGATCTAGATACGAGAAGGAGGATTTTGAAAAAGAATCATAAAACACCAAATCCTTATCAACTTTACCAAGATCCACATATTGACAGAGTTTTCTCGCCAGAAAACCCCGTTTGGTTCGAAACTTTAAATCTGTGTATGTTATGTCAGAAGGAAGAGACGGAATGAGTTGACTCTGTTCTTTTGATGGATCTCTTAAAACTTTATCAATAAGTCGTCTCAACTCTTCCTCCTCCTATAGGATGCCTAAAGGCGGCATTATCGTGATTTCATCAATATTGGCCCCTGTATCCTGATTAATTAAGTAGAATAGATGCTTGGCTACCGTTTCAGTCGGTATCATGTCGGAAAGGTCAGGTTTCGGTTCGATATTCTCCCAAAAACTGCTGCTTACAGCACCCGGTATAACCGAAGTGACCTGTACGCCTCTTTGCCGTAATTCCGCTTGCATCACTTTGGTTAAGCCTTGTAAACCAAACTTGGAAGCAGAATAGCCCCCACAGCCTGGCAGCGCGGTTGTTCCAGCGACGGAAACTAGATTTATGATATGACCTGTGCGCAGTTCAACCATATGTTGACCAAAATATCTGGATAACAGATAGGTTCCTCGCAAATTGACGGATATCATTTGATCAAAGTCTTCCGTTGAGGAATCTAGAACACTCCCGAATATGCCGACGCCCGCACTGTTAATTAAAGTGTCTATCTTTCCAAATGTTTCAACCGCTTGCTCGTGGAATTTTTTGACCGATTGTTCGTCTTCTACATCCAAGTGCAGTTCCAGAATATTATTACTGAAATTATTTGTATAACTGCGGCTCCCAAGAACAAGATTTGCTCCACTCTTCTTTAGCAGCCATGCCGTTTCTTTCCCAATGCCCTTGCTTGCACCTGTAATGGCTATTGTTTTGCCTTTTAATCTAGCATTCGATTCCATATGTCTACTCCTTATCGGGACCATAATATTCAAAATAATTTTTTTCTGTTTCATACAGTCCGATTTTATAGAGATTATTAAGTTTATTTGCTAACAGATCCCACATGACTACAGCTACATTTTCCGAAGTCGGATTCAACTCTTTAAATTCTTCCGTGTCCAGGTTTAAATGCTTATGGTCGAATTTCCGGATTATTTCCGCATCCACGATTCGGTCCACATCACCAAGATCGGCAATCATGCCCGTTACAGGATCCGGATTCCCACTAACCGTTACCTCCATATAGTAATTATGGCCGTGACCGTAAGGGTTATTGCACTTTCCGAAAATTTCAATATTCTCTTTCTCAGTCAATTGATCACTATGTAACCGGTGTGCTGTACTGAAATGATACTTTCTTGTTAAACGAACCATGGAAGCATCCTCCTTTTCTGAATATAGAAAATCATTTTCCCGTAAACGAATTCTATGTAAAGTGCAGTTATCAATTTTGCCATCCAACGAATCCCATAGATAAGTTGCTATATTTTCAGTAGTAGGGATTTTTTCTTCAAAATAAGGATTTTCTTTATTTAAAAACTTCCCGTCCAAATTATTGGCAACAACTGCTTTTACGACTGAATCGATTTCCGTTATATTTACAACAATCCCTGACGTGTTATCTAATTTGCCCTTCACCATGACTTCCAGGGTATAATCATGGCCGTGGCCGTTTATATTGCTGCAGGGTCCAAAGACTTTTCGATTTTCTTCTTCGCTCCAATCCTCAACGCGATAGGAATGTGCAGCGGAAAAAGTCATTTTTCGTGATAGGTATAGCATGACTGGCACCTCCTATTAATCTTTTGAAATAGCCCGGTAAAATTCTTCCGCCAAAGGAACACTCTCTTGGAATACACCTTTTTTGATGGTTGTGACCGTTGAGCTTCCTGATTTTTTAACTCCTCTTGCACACATGCAAAGGTGTTGGCCTTCGATGCTGACGATTACCCCTTGCGGATTCAGCACATTCATAACCGCATCGGCAATTTGCTGTGTCATCCTTTCTTGCACTTGGGGCCTTTTAGATGCTAATTCTACTAATCTGGCAAATTTACTTAACCCAACAACTCGCCCATTTGGAATATAACCGATATGTGCTTTACCGAAAAATGGGATAAGGTGATGTTCGCAAAAAGTGTAATATTCAATATCTTTTACAACAACCAAGCCATCATAATCCTCTGCGAAAGTTGTCGTTAAGGCCGTCTCCGGATTAATACCTACTCCTGCAAAAACTTCTTTATACATTTTGGCAACACGTTTGGGCGTGTCTAATAAACCTTCCCTTGATGGATCCTCACCGATAAGTTTCAAGATTGATTTAATATTTTCTTCTAATAATTCATGCTTTAATTCAACTGCCATTTTAAGTCCTCCAATATGCTTTAGCCGCAAAACCAGCTAAAGAGAATCTAAGTTATTTTTTATGTTAATTGAGCACGGCTTATAGTTGTTTCGGTTCTCCCAGCAAGTATCCTTGGGCGATCGGGACGTTTAATAATTTCGCCTGTGCCAAATCAATATCTCTTTCAATACCTTCCAAAATAAAAATCATATTTTCATCACAATAATCCGTGAAGAACGAAATCAGTGCCTGTTTTTCTTTGTTTGACGCTAATTCTTGTGAAAAGTACTTATCGAATTTAATATAATTGGGTTTGTATTCGACTATATTCTGCAGTGAAGCTGCCCCTTTTCCCACATCATCAAGCGCCACATAAAAGCCTTTTTCCTTTAATAATGACACTTTTTCTTTTAACTCAGGAACTTGCCAAGTATGATACTCCTCCATCGTTTCATTTATCTCAAAAACGATTCTTCCGCTTATATACGGATGCTCTTTTAGCAACTCCTCGATAAAACATTCAAATTCCGGATGAAGCAAAGAAGATGGAAAAATATTAAGGAAAAGCAATTCGGGTTTCGTCCTGAAAAGTGGGTAATTCGAAATATAGTTTTTTATTAAACATATTTCTATTTCAAATAAAGTTCCTTCTAATCTGGCCTGATGGAATAAATCTTCCGGTTTAAAAACCTCATCCAATTGAGTTCGGAGCAACCCCTCATACCCATATACCCGCCAATTAGTGATATTCCAGAGTGGTTGATATACATATTCCAGCTTATTCATATCAACTAGGTCTTTATCCTTATTTTTCATGCGACTTTTCTCACCTTCCTCTGGATTAAATTGTAAATCAAATATACCTTTATACCTATAATATTGTCTAACCCATTTTGGGCATGACACACGTTTTTCGACACCTTTAAGACATATTTCTTCGGTTTTCGCGCTTTATAGGGAACATGTTGCGACATTTTTCCAAAAACACAAAAAAAGAGACCTTATCTTGGTCTCTTTAGTAATCTTATAGATACTTATTAATGTTGGTTAAAAAGTGGTTAATATTTATAGGTTTTGTAATATAATCATCGAAGCCACTATCCATGGCTTTCTTTATATCCTTAGATATGGCATTGGCACTTAACGCAATAACAGGAATGTTTTTTGTGAGTTGTTGCATGTTTAATTCTTCTAAAATCTGATACCCACTAAAATCCGGAAGGTTCATATCCAGCAGGATAAGGTGAATGTTTTCGGTATTTGCTTTGTGCAATCCCTCGGCTCCAGTTGTAGCATAAAGTAAGGAATGATTCATTTGGGTTTCGATAATTTCCTTAACTAAATCGATATTCGAATGATTATCCTCTATATACAAAATTCTGCGTTGGGGTAGTTCCTTTCTTTCTTCATGATCTTGGATTATATATTCGCCTTTTTCCTGACCTGATGCCTGATCATTGTAAATCGGCAGGCTAAACCAAAATGTGCTTCCTTCTCCTTTTATACTCGTTGCACCAATAGTCCCACCCATAATTTGAACAAGCTGTTTAGTTAACGATAGCCCGATTCCTGATCCTTCTGCATTTGTTCCATTTATTCTGTAAAACAATTTAAAAATATCGGCAGCTTCCTCGTCATTAAAGCCTATTCCCGTATCCTTAATGAATACAGTAATGTCGTCCTCATCCAATTCGAGATAAATTTCAACCATTCCATATTCTTCATTATATTTAATCGCATTATCAAGCAGGTTTAACATCACCTGCCGTAAACGAACGGCATCTGCTTTAACGCAAATGTCATTGCCTTTCCCGATCTGGTTTATTATTTCTATATTTCTCTTTTCAGCCAGCGGTCCTATCATTTCCACACTTTCAGAAAGTAAACCTGTTAGGTTAACAGTTTCTATTTCAATTTTTATTTTCCCGGATTCTATACGTGAAATATCTAATATATCATTGATAAGATTTAGCAGGTGTTCGCCGCTTTTTAATATCTCCTTCACGAACTTTTGCTGGCGTTCATCAATTGTTTTTTCCAGCTCCAATAATTGAGAAAATCCTAGAATTCCATTCAATGGCGTACGCAGTTCATGGCTCATTTTGGATAAGAAATCCGATTTGGCCATGTTTGCACTGATTGCCTCTTCTTTTGCCTTTAAGGCGGACTCTTGTAGTTTGCTGATTTTAGTTATATCCTCAAATGTCCACAGGCTCGCTTTCCCCTTATTCTCGGTCAGAATAGGTACATAGTTCAGTCGATAAACAGAACCGCTTTTTGATTCTACATTTATTGTTTTTGGGACTCTTTCGGTTGCTATTTCCACTATCATTTCGTCAAAATTCTGTGTATTTGCAAAAGCATAATGGAATTTTTCCGCCTGGATTCCAATCACATCTTTGTCAGGATCAATCCCGATAATTTCTTTTAATGCTTTGTTCATTAATAATATTTTACTACCTGTGTCTACCACCAGAATCCCAATCCGGATGTTATCCAAAAGAATCTGGTTGAACGTATTCGCCTCTCGTAATTTAAGTTCCTGTTCCTTTTGCAGAGAAATATCGTAAAAGGAAACAAGGGAAGCTTGTTCTTCATTTGGTAAAAACAGGGATGTAGCGTTAACAGATATCCATTTTTTAATATGCCCCCCTTCTTTGAACCCCATAATCGCATCACTTACTGGGGCCCCTTTGTCTTCCGACAGTATTCCTGGTAAATCTGCATAAGCGATTAATGTCCCATCTTCTTTTACGAACTCGATATCTAGTTCCCGCATAGTAGATTCATTAAATACACCCGAACGGATTCCAAGTATTCGCTCCACATTCACATTCAGATTAGTAATCATTCTGGATTTATTTATAAGAAAAATCCCATCCGACATTGTCGTTAGGACCGTACGATATAATCTTTCATTTTTGCGAAGCTCTTCCTCCATTGATTTCCTGACGCTTATATCAATACAGGACCCAATAACCTCGATTACTTTTCCATCCTTAAATACCGGACTTAGAGATGCAAGATAACTGGTTCCGTTTGCTTCCCCCTCATAAGATGTAACCTGGCCACTCCACGCCTTATTATAATGATAAAGCTTTTCATCAGCGTTTTTTCTTGATAAAAAGTCATGCAAACTTTTCCCTACTATATTCTTTGAAGATAACCCAAGCTTATTAACTAATTCGCCATCGCATAAAGTATGGATAAATGTATCCCCTTTTTTGATGAATTTAAATATCATCCCTTGTTGCTGTCGTACGGTATTTCTTAATTCGATTTGAGTTTTTACAATTCTTTCTTTGTACCTAATTAATTCTGTAACATCATTACCAATAATTATAAAACCTGTATCTTTAATAGGTATCATCTTAAATTGCATTTCAATGGGATTGCCGTCTTTTTTGGCGATTTTTCCCAGGAAAGTTCTAGCTTTCCCCTCCCTGGCCACCTCAAAATGATCTTTAATAAGCAACAGGTCTTCCTCATCATCAAATAGTTTCCAAAATTCCTTTGATTCCAGATCAGCAGTTTTGTAATTCAGCAGATTTAATACTGCCTGATTTGTACCGGTGACTTTACCATCTTTATCAACAAGGAAAAATGGAGAAGGATTATTCTCGAAAAGGGTTTTATAATATCCTTCGCTCTTTCTATTCAAAATAAATTGACCATTGCCTGTACCAGTGAAATAGGATCTTAGTATGACAAGAAAAAGCAGTAAGGAAAGAACCAGATTTATAGTAATAACGATCCTAATTTCTGAACGATCGGAATACAGAAAATAAGAAAGAGGAGACCCGAAAAGCATAATCGTTAACAGCACAAACATTTTTTTAGTGATCATATAAATATCCAGTCCACCTTAATTAGTAATAAACAAAATACGCCTGAAATTCATAAGGAAAAGATTACTTGCCTCCCCTTTTTTTAACAAAGGTATTTTTAAAGAATAGTATAACAGCGTAAAGAATTTTAACATAGGTAAAAATTGCCTTCCCTACAACTGCCTCTATTTTATTCCAACACCAAAAAGAGCTGCCGAAGCAACTCAACGTTAATTTTTCTTACTGGTCAAAACGTTCTTGTCGCAATCACTGTATAGCTTATATGTCTCTTTAAACCGCATTTCTCTATCCAATTCTTCTTTCTTGATTCTGATTAGTTCCGCTAAAAGATAGTCATTGTCATACATTCCTACCGCCTCCTTGTTCTTAATGCAACTATACGGCATTCAGATACAAGGACTCATTCGTCGTTAGGTTGATTTTTTTCTAAGACTTTTGATGGAAATGAGTTTAGTGGAAAAAGAACATTTTTTTCTTTAATCTGTCAGAGAAAATCGCTTAAAAACTGAATTGTATAAACAGGCAATGATCAACTAAAAAGGAATCCTAATGTGGATTCCCTGTTTTTAAGTACTTGGGCTCTAGGCTTAAGAATTATGATTGTTCAGTGAAGTATCATCACCGGAGCTATCATCATCTGTACCATTTACTATTACAGTATTTTTGGTTCCTTTTTTATATTCGTACTCCACATCCTGATTCATATCTCTCGCTTTTTTCAAAAATTCTTCTTTGCTCATGCGCTTCACCTCCATGTTCATTTTGCCCTGTTCGTTTCATCTTATTTAAACATTAAAAAAAGCAGGAAATCCCCTGCTCTCATTACGTAAATTATTTTTGGCTCTGCAAAGCCATGTGAACACTTAAACCAACATATACAACCCCGACAACCTTTCCCTGCCAGCGGGCAAACGTTTGATTTCGGGAGAGCCATTGGCTTACAGATCCGGCAACCAAAGCAATAAATGTTGTATACAGAATGCTTAACAAAACAAAGGTTAGTCCAAGAATCAATAATTGGACGATTATTGAACCTTCTTCCGGATGTGTAAATTGAGGAAGGAAGGCAAGAAAGAACAATGCCGTTTTTGGATTGAGTATTTCAGTGACGATAGCATGAGTAAAGGAACGGCGGGAATCGGTATTCTCCTTTGGTGTGGGCACTGAAAGCTTTTTTGATTTTTCCAATAAGGCGCGTATCCCCAAGTAGAGCAAATACGCCGCTCCCAAATATTTTACTATCTCGAAAGCAAACGCCGAGGTCATTAAAATGGCGGAAAGACCAAGTGCAGAAGCCATCGTGTGAATCAAATCCCCAACAGCAATCCCAAGTCCTGTTAAAATCCCTTTTCTTTTCCCACCGCTGATGCTTTGAGCCAGGGTTAGCATGACAGCCGGGCCTGGTATGACGAATAAAGTTAATACGACTAACACAAATGCAACCATCTGATCCTCCTTGATTCTATAAAAAATTAAGCTTTTTCACCTATTTTATTTTACCATAGGGTTTTAAACATTCAGTTTTCTTAAATGGTTTCATCATCGTTTATTATCGCGAGCACCTGATGATCTTCCCACTTTCCGTTAATCTTCACGTTGCTTTTGGCGATGCCCTCTTTATGGAATCCGGATTTTTCTAATACCTTGATTGATCCCAGGTTATGCGGCATGACTCCAGCTTCAATCCGATGCAGCTTCAGTTCATTAAATGCAAAATCTACGATTAAGCCCACAGCCTCCGTCATATACCCTTTGCCATTCTGTTCTTGATCAAGGGAATAGCCGACAAAACAGCTTTGCAAAGCCCCTCTTAAGACCTCTAACAATGCGATTGTGCCGATTAACTTCTCATCTTCATTTAAGAAAATGCCAAAAGAATAAAGTAGGTCACGTTCAATCATTTCTTTATTCTTGTTTATTCGGTCAATCTGGCCCTGCAATGTATAAAATTCGTCTGCCCGTAAGGCTGTATACTTTTGAAAAAAATCCCGGTTCTTAAGTTCTAATTGTAAAACAGCACTCGCATTATTGGTATCTAACATTCTAAGAAAAACATGATTACCTTGGAGTTTCATAGCATTACCTCCTGTGTATATTGAATTTTTTTATTTTAAGCTAAAAGGACATTTACGTCCGTTTTTCACTGCACTTTTATCATAACATTCAATTTCTAATTTTATATACAGCCCCACCTTCCGAATTACACTAAATTGAAGAAAGCAAAAAAAGACTACCCTCGAAAGGATAGCCTCTATTCGCTTATATTCTCTTCGCTCCTAGGTATCTTGGAGACCAGTAGCTATTGTTCAAAGAACTGACAGTCACTCCGTTTGAAGAGGAGCTGTGAATAAATTGTCTGTTTCCGATATAAATCCCGGCATGAGATGCACCTTTTTTATAGGTTTCAAAGAATACGAGATCCCCGACTTGCGGGCTGGAAACCCTGACGCCTTTTTTATAAATATCGGATACCGTTCTTGGTAAACTGATATTGGCACTTTGCTTGAAAACGTAGTTGATGTATCCGCTGCAATCGAAACCTTTTGGTGTAGTGCCTCCCCATTTATATGGCGAACTTTGATACTTTTTTGCTGTTGATACGATCTTGGTTGATTTAGAAGTAGACGAAACACCGGCCACTTTACTGGTCGCACTTGCCGCGCTGCCTAATGCTTTAAAAGTACTAGGACCAACAACGCCATCTGCTTTTAGGCGGTTCTTTTTTTGGAGATTGATGACTGCACTTTTGGTAGCTGAACCAAAGTAGTTCGTCGTTTTGCTGATCTTTAAATATCCTTTTTTCTTGAGAATTTCTTGCAACTGCTTTACGTCACTATGGGTCATGCCACTTTTTAACGTTCTTTTACCAAAGCTTGAACTTGAACTCTTCACTGCGGGAGCCGCACCTTTTTTGATCCCTAATGCTTTATATGTATTTGCTCCAGCAATTCCATCTGCTTTGAGGCGGTTCTTTTTTTGAAAATTAACAACTGCACTTTTCGTAACCGTTCCAAAGTAAGTCGTTGTTTTACTGCTTTTGAAATATCCTTTTTTCTTCAATACTTCTTGCAATTGCTTCACTTCGCTGTGAGTCATGCCACTTTTTAACGTTCGGTCACCTAAGGCTGCACTGCTGGCTAACGGGCTGCTGACAAGTAAAGTACCTGCCATTACTGCGGATACTACTAATTTTTTCAATTTTTTATTTCCCCCAAACTCATTTCTATACCCCAAATGCTACCACTTTAAAATGACATGTTTATTTTAAAACCATAACATTCAAGTTAAGAAACATTACAGAAATCAAAAAAATGAAATAATACTCAATTCTCTGACTTTTAAAAAGCGTTTCAGTACGATTTCTAGGCTTTTTTCTTTTGCAGTATTTCCTGTACAATATATGTATAAATAAAAGGAGGAACCGAGCATGTTTACCACTATCCCGCCACAAGATGATTATCTAAGATTCAGCGATGAAGATGAATATATCCTCAAAATCAAAGATTGGGGTCTCGTGTCAGCTTCATCCAAAGCGGCTAAGCACGAGTTTTTGTATAAACGAGATAACACTACATACACCGTAACCATTAAAGGCTATGAGAGCAATGGCGATCATGAGACAGCGGTTGTCTCCTTTTCCAACGAAGCACTTCATTGTGTTCACCCTGCTTATTTAAAGGAAATGCAAAGTTCCTCCTTTGGCAGAGAATCTGTGCTTGATTCACCCGAATCTTCCACAAATGGAGAGCTTCCTGAATCTGGCGAGCCCGCTCAAGAAAGCAAAGGGAAGGAAACTAAAAGCAAAAAAGCAGCAAAAACTTCAAAACCTAAGCTTGAACTGCCATCAGAAAAAGTATCATTTGAAGCCGTTGTAAAAGAGTTTGCAACGAAATACAACCACTTTAACGAAAGCGAAGACGAAATCCTGATTTTAGAAAATGTTAAAATCATCGGAGATAACCCGTTAGAAGTTGGGGAAGCCTGGTGTGGATACAGCAATACCCTGAAAAAACACGAACTTGAAGTAGGCAATGCCATTACCTTTGACGCGAAGATTGTCGATAAGAAGTTCAATAAAGAAATTAGGTATAAAATTAACAATCCTTCTAAGATTGCGAAACAATCCTGATAATTAAGGTCGATAAATCATTGCGATTTATCGTCTTTTTGTTTGATAAGTTATTTTGCTTGCCGAATGAAAAATGAATATGTTACACTCATTCTGTACCGAACGGTAGGTACTGAAATTAATTGACCTAATAATTGGGTCAATAAAAGGAGTTGGGACCATTGAATATCACCATAACTGACCATGCAAAAAAAGAACTGAACAAACAAGTCGGAGACCAAAAAGGTGTTCTGAAAATTCGATACGAAACAAAGGATTGCGGTTGTTCCGGAGGAGTGCCGACTTTATGGTTTGTCCCCTCAGCGAATGAAAATGATGATCTCTCCTTTGAAACGAACGATCGGCCTGTTTTAATGGAAAAGTCTAATCTCATCTACTTTGATGATGAATTGAAAATTGATTACTCATCTTCAGTTAACAGTTTTCAATTAAAAAGCCCTCAGCAAATTTTAAACGGAAGAATGGCGCTTATTTCTAAGATTAAATAAATGAGGAATACATTTCCTTTAGATGGAAAAATTATAGTATCAGAAAAACGAAAGGGTGTTTTTATGTCAAACAGCTTCTATCAAAAAGAAAACTTAAAAAACCTTAATCGAATCAAAGATCTTGCTCCTGATCAACTACAAGCTTTTTCCGAATTTAACAGTGGAGTTTTTAAAGAAGGTGCCCTAACGAAGAAAGAAAAAGAAATCATTGCGGTAGCTACCGCCCATGTGACCGAATGTCCTTATTGTATTGATAGCCATACACGCAGCGCTAAAGCGGAAGGTGCTTCTCTTGAAGAATTAGTGGAAGCCGTATTTGTAGTATCCGGTGTCGAAGCAGGTGGTGCGGTTACTCATAGTACTCATATGCAGAATGCTTTAGATCCGGAAGCGGATGATGCGCTTTATGCCAGATCCAATCTTAAAAAACTAGGTCATTTAAGTAAGTCGGCTCCAGATGGTTTTAAAGCCTATTCTGGTTTCAGTGCCGCTGCTATGAAAGCCGGAAAATTAAGTGTGAAATTCAAGGAAATTATCGCGGTAGCTGTTGCCCATGCAACCCAATGTCCGTATTGTATTGATGTTCATTCTAAAAACGCGGAAAAAGCCGGTGCCTCCAGAGAAGAACTTTCCGAAGCGATCCTGGTTGCTTCTGCCTTGCTTGCCGGCGGTGCATATGCCCATATGGCGAACATGATTCAAAGCTACGGTGAATAAGACCGGATGTATGAATATACTTTTATATTGTAGTTTGTACTATAATATAGAGTACAAACTTGGTGATAAAGGTGTGTAAGTATGTCTAGAAAGCAAGAAATCATATCTATAACCCGGGACGTTATCCATTCCAAAGGCTATCAGGCAACATCGATAACTGATATTCTTCAAGCTGCTAGTATTGGAAAAGGACAATTCTATCATTATTTTTCCTCTAAACATGATCTTGGGCTAGCCGTTGTTGAAGATCTTATTCAAGAGTGGGATAGAGAGTTAATCCATGGCATTCTCCAAACAGCGGAAGAACCCGCAATAAAATTAAACAAGATGCTAGAGTGGGCCATTACCTTTCATGCTGAGATGGAAAAAAAACCAGGTTGTCCAATTGGCAACCTAGCCATTGAAATGAGTGAACATGATGAAACTTTCCGCATTAAAATCCATCATTTTTTCGAACGTTGGATTGGGGCAGTAGAATTGATTTTGGACGAGATGGTCAAGCAAAATCAACTGGACTCGACCATTGATACTAAAAAAAGTGCTCAAGCGATGATTGCTATGATTGAGGGCGGAATATTACTCATGAAAAGTCAGCAAGACCTCTCATTATTAAAAAATGTCTTCGAAGTGATTCGGAAACAATACAATCTATCATAGGGAAGTTTTTTAAGAGGTCTCAAAAACTATATTTTGTACCAAACAGTATGTACATCAAATAATAGAAAGTATTTTATTACAGCAAAAGTAAAAATAGAAAAAGGATTTGAGGAGAAAAACATGAAACAAGTCAAAACAGAGCAAGAATACCGCAATGACATTGCCCAGGATCAACTTACAGTGGGAATCTTTACAACCACTTGGTGCCCGGACTGCAAACGTTTGAATATGTTTATCGATGAAATTACAGAAGAACATCAGGACAAACAATGGTTTAAAATAGATCGGGATGAGTTCCCGGAAATTGCTGAAGAGCAAGATGTTATGGGCATTCCATCTTTATTGATATTTAAAAATGGCGAAAAGCTTGCCCACTTGCATAGCGCAAACGCCAAAACAGCAGATGCTGTGAGAGAATTTTTAAACACCATATAAATACTTCCTCTTTAGGAACTTACACAAGGGGCTTGGACATCTATCCAAGCCCCTTTCCATTTTACTGAAAAAATATATAGAAATATATCCATTAAAAGGCTAGCTCCCCTTCTATTAAATATAGATAAATTTGCTCCTGGTATAGAACTACACCAGCAGTTACCTGAGATTATTTATTTGATTTCATCAAGAAAGTCACCAACATTTTCTTCTGATATGACCCGCAACCCGTTTCTTTTAAGCAAGGCCGTTGTGACTCCGTTTCCAACCTTTTTCTTACCTTTAAATTCACCATTGTAAATCATTGAGCTGCCGCAGGAAGGACTGTATTCTTTAAGCACAATGATTGTTGCATTGACTTCTTGGGCTTTTTTTAGCGTACGGTACGCGCCCTTTATGTATAGCTCGGTTACATCCCTGCCCGATTTCTCGACCACTTTTGCTTTCCCATCCAGAACATCTTCCCCATCACCGCCGATGATCTCAGCAGGCTCTCTCGGAGTTGAAAATCCTCCAAGCAATTCGGGGCAAACTGTGATGGCTCTATTTTCTGCCAGCAATTCTTGAATTCTATTATCTAAGCTATGCGTACCGTTATATCTAACTTCCAGACCTGCTAAACACGAACTCACTAAGATCAAATGATTTTACCTCCATCCATAATTATTTTTTAGTCATGGTATTTTTGTTGAGCCGAAGATAAATGAACATAAAGATTTGTAGAGCAAACCACGCTATAAATAAATATATAAGTACTGGTTCAATTTCCTGAAATATTAGTAACAGGATATTAGGGAACATAAACACAACACTCAAGCCCATTAATTTTCGGGATCTTTTCATTAAAGCAATGATAAAAAATAGAATTGAGAGCCCTAATAATACCCAAATTATAATTCCCACATACCAAAACATAAAAATTTCAAAATAAATCGAACTATCGTCCATATTAATTCTCCTCTGTCAGATGTTTACTATTAAACTATATCATTATATTTTAATAGCTTACATATCCCTAAGCTTATTCTTCAATAGTACACCTCCAAGCTATGGAGGTATTCTGCTCCTTTTAACGCATTAGAAAAAAGGCTACGAAGCATTTTTTCCCACTTTATCTATCACTATTTCAGACATTAAGATACATTTACTTTATAATTGGCATAGTAGAAACTAAGTCTGGGAGAGAACACAATGAAAAAAAGAAGACGGAAACGGAAGAAGAGGAATAATAAAACGATTTTTTTCTTATTGTTTATCCTTTGTTTCGTTTTTATTATGGTTGAATATGTGAAGCAGGTTCCTTTAAAAGAAGAATCGTCTTCAATCATTAGCAACGATCCTTATCGCGACGCAAAAAAATATCGTCCGTTAATCCATGATGAATTAGAAAAACATCAGCTTGAACAATACACAACGGTTCTTATCGCATTGATGCACCAGGAAAGTAAAGGCAAAGGTTTGGATCCGATGCAAGCTTCCGAGTCAGCAGGATTGGCGCGAAATACAATTAAAGATCCAGAACAAAGCATCAAACAGGGCGTAAAACATTTTCAGCAAGCTGTAGCTTATGGAAATCAAAAAAAAGTGGATTTCCCTACAATTATCCAGGCCTATAACATGGGGATCGGATATGTCGACTATGTGGCCCAAAACGGCGGCAAACATAATGAAGATTTAGCGAAGAAATTCTCTTTAATGCAAGTAAACAAGAAACCGACTATCTATAATTGCCGAGGAGACAAAAATAACTTCCGCTATCCATACTGTTATGGAGATTTTACCTATAGTGAAAAAGTGACAAAGAACATAGAATCCATGTCGGGTACTGTTCCTGTAGGTATAACTAAATAGGTGGCGAGGCACCTATCTGCTCTTTCGTAAGAAAATGGTAACTTGCAACTTCAGAGAAAAGGTCAAAGTTTGTGATTTTTAGCTCTCGACTTATTGGTTAATGGTTTGGATAATAAATCTTGAGTCGGGATAATAAAACCTGAGTTTGGATAATAAATCTCGGGTTTGGATAATAAAATCTGAGTTTGGTTAATAAATCTGAGTTCGGATAATAAATGCCGAAATTACTAAGTATTCGCAGTAAGTCTGGCTCCTAGCAGTTGATATTATAAAGAAAGATTGGATAGTTTGCCCACTTCCGGGGCATATTAATGTGCGGAGGTGAGATAAGTGACAAATCAAAATGAAAAAAAGCCGGCAGAGAAATTTAATGCCAAACATCAAGGTGGAATGGGTGGCCATGCAGGTGATTCGGATACCGAATTTGCCGCAGAAGAGAATGTCCAGAAAATTCAACGTGAAGCCCGGCAACTAGCGGATAACAGTGATCAGAATTCATAGCTGGCAAAATTAATCTAAAATTACTAATAATCTATATGCGCAAAATCATGCAGGAATCCGGAGAACCTCTGGATTCCTGCATTTCACATTACCGGCACTGAAACCTTTAATGGTTTGAGCGCCCGGCTTTCATTGATAAAGATAAACGCATCATATCTTTCCGAAATCACTGAAGGTACGTAGTTGCCAAGATGCTCATACTCGGGATTATAGACCACTCCGATTGCGCGATGGCCGATCCTTGACGAAAATAAATGCCGGTTTTCATCGTTAAAGAAGATCATTTTATCGTAGGCCCCAGAACGATGCAACACATCTTCCCAACTGTCTAGTTGAGCCTTCGGGACTATTTTTTCTTCGAATTCTACTCCCCACTGTTCTGCCGCGATTACCGTTCCGCTATGAGTACCAAAGCCTACTACATAAACATCTTCCGGCCTGTTTTGCTCTCTGACCACCTGGCCGACATTGATCAGCCCGTTATCGGCCATGTCTGTCGCGCGGGCGTCCCCTACGTGGGTATTATGCTCCCAGACAATCACCTTTGCCTCGGGCCCGTGAAAATCCATGACTTCATTCAATGCTTCTACCATATGCAGGTCACGGATATTCCAGGAGCTTTCGTCATTTAAAATCATGGTGCTGTAATACCTTTCTGCATTCGCGGTAACCAGCGCATTGATTTTTAGATCCAGGCCGTTCTCCTCTTCGTATTGATGCAAGTTCCTGTTCTGATTAATCCGGTTTAACAGATTGGTTACTTCCTCAACACAGCCTTCCGAATAAACGGCTGAAGCGATTGCGTACTTTTCATGATTCCGGTTAAAGGCTTCAAAGCATGTAAAAGCTTTTCTAGCCAGAGGAAGGTCGGGCGAATTTATTTTTTCCAGATGGCGGATTACTTCATCCATGGATTCCCAAAGGCTGTACACATCGATCCCGTAAAATCCGGTCTTCTGTCCGTCAGGCTGCGTGTTATTATGTTCTTTCAGCCACTCCACAAACTGGGCTATTTCTTGATTGGCCCACATCCAGGTCGGCCAGCGGTTAAAGGATCTCAAGACTTCTTCAGCTGAATTGCTGTCAGTATCATAGCCTTTAATATAACGGTTCAGCTTTTGGCTTGCCGGCCAATCTCCTTCAACCGCAATAATAGAAAAGCCTTTTTCTTGTATCAGCTTCTTGGACAATTCTGCCCGGACCTCATAAAACTCAGAGGTTCCATGGGATGCTTCCCCCAAAAGCACTATTTTTGCATCACCTATTTGATTGACCAGTGTGTCCAAGTCATCCCTATTTTCAAAGGGAACCGAATGGTCTTTGATATTTTCTGCGAGTTTTTTAAGCATGATAAGCCACCTTTACTTGTTCCCGTATTAAGATTTTTCCTTGCCGTTTTATTCAGCCGGTGCCGACTCGATTGCCACCTGATAGGCATGAAGGATGTTTTCAGCTTCCTCATGATCATCCAGGCCGATAAGAAACTGCTCGCCATCTTCTTCTTCAATGCGCATCAGCAGCACCTCCTCTTCAGAAGTTAAAAGAGCAAAAGAATCATCTTCTAAATCGAATAATGCCTCTACAGCATATTCCCTTTCGTCACCATTCTCTTCCTCAATAAGAATTAAATCCCGAAGCTTAGGGTTATCCATATTAATCACCTCGGTCTTACCTTGCCCTTATGTGTTGATTTTAGAAACAGCAGGATATGGAAACCATTCGGTTTATAAAAAAGTCCTTTGGATTAAAGATTTTCGTTGACGGAATATTGACTTAGTTGCCAGTACTCGGACTTTCGTTGCCAAAAATTCTGTTTTGTTGCCAGTTCCAATTTTTGTTGCCGGTTCCAATTTTTGTTACCGGAACATTGATTTTGTTGCCACTTTTCCCTGTTTCGTTGCCAGTACTCGCACTTTCGTTGCCAAAAATTCTGTTTTGTTGCCAGTTCCAATTTTTGTTGCCGGAATTTTGATTTTGTTGCCACTTTTCCCTGTTTCGTTGCCAGTACTCGCACTTTTGTTGCCGAAAATTCTGTTTTGTTGCC